>NZ_JALJRA010000028.1 GCF_022968135.1 Pseudorhizobium tarimense | reverse complement strand
ACAGACCGCCGTCGATACCGACACGCGCCTGATCGTGCATCACGCGATCACGGACGAGCCGACAGACCGTCGCCAGCGGGACTGTCAGGAATTTCGTGTACGGGCGTGCATAATGGGTTTGAAGGAGATCACCCATGGCACGACGGAAAGAACCGGTTATTCCGGACGCAATATTGGATCAATTGCTCGGCGGGGCTGACGCGAAGACGGCGTTTGATGGCGGCGGGCTGATCGACCAGTTGAAGAAGGCGTTGGCCGAGCGGGCGCTGAACGCGGAGATGGATCATCATCTCTCAAGTGAAGGTTCCAGTGGCAACAGCCGCAATGGCTATGGGAAGAAGACGGTTCTGACGGATGATGGGTCTCTGGAGCTCTCCATACCGCGAGACCGGCAATCGAGCTTTGATCCGCAGCTCCTGGCCAAATATCAGCGGCGGTTTCCCGGCTTCAATGACAAGATCATCTCGATGTATGCGCGAGGTATGAGCACCCGCGAGATCGTCGGTCATGTGCAGGAGCTCTACGGTGTGGATGTCTCTCCCGATCTGATCTCGGCGGTGACGGATGCGGTGCTTGATGAGATCGCGGCCTGGCAGTCGCGACCGCTGGAGCCGGTCTACCCTCTGGTGTTCTTCGATGCGCGTCGGGTTAAGATTCGCGACGAAGGCACGGTGCGTAACAAGGCGGTCCATGTTGCTCTCGGCGTGCGCGGCGACGGAACCAAGGAAATCCTCGGGCTTTGGGTCGAGACCAACGAGGGCGCCAAGTTCTGGCTGCGGGTGATGAACGAGCTGAGGAACCGCGGCGTGGAGGATATTCTCATTGCCGTCGTGGACGGGCTGAAGGGCTTCCCCGATGCCATCAATGCAGTCTTTCCGGAAACGGCCGTGCAAACCTGCATCGTTCACCTGCTCCGAAACTCGCTGGATTTTGCCTCCTGGAAGGACCGGAGGGATCTGGCCCGTGCGCTGAAGCTGATCTATTCGGCCGTCGATGACACGGCCGCCGAGGCTGCCCTGACCTCGTTCGAGGCCGGCTTCTGGGGCCAGAAATTCCCGGCTATCGGCCAGATGTGGCGACGCGCCTGGCAGGAGGTCATTCCCTTCTTTGCCTTTCCCAGGGACGTGCGCCGGATCATCTATACCACGAACGCCATAGAGGCTCTAAATTCCAAGCTACGCCGCGCCGTCCGTGCAAGGGGACATTTTCCATCAGATGAGGCGGCGACCAAACTCCTGTATCTGGTCTTGAACAGATCGGAGAAAGAGTGGAAAATGCCAGCAAGAGAATGGGCTATGGCAAAATCCCAATTCGCCGTTCTCTTCGCGGACCGCTTCCAGGCCGCGAGGGCGTAAACAGAAATGTTCAACCGCACGCCCGTACACGAAATTCCTGACAGTCCCTCGCCAGCTTCATCCAATGGCCAGCGCCACGAAGGAGAGCCTCGACCTCGACATCTTGACGGTCGTGGCCGACAAGGGCTTCGACAACGGCGAGCACGCCAGCGCCTGCGAGCGCGATGGCATCGTCGCCTGCGTGCCCTCGCAGCGCTCGATCAACAATCAGGGCGACGGCACGCTGTTGACCGCACCGCTTTCGCCTACGATACCGCAACCGACACTCTCGCCTGCCCGGCGGGCCGCACGCTCGTGCGCAAGCAGCTCCACCGCAAGAAACGCAACGTCACCTACGTCTCGCAGGACTGTTCCGGCTGTGCGCTCAAGCCGTCCTGCACCACCGCCGAACGGCGCACCGTCAAGCGCCACCTCGATGACGATGCGCTCAACCGCATGGATGCCCGGGCCATCAACATCCGCACCGCCGCCGCCTGAAACCAAAAGAGGCCCCGGTTAAACCGGAGCCTCCATTCAGTTTCCACACAGCCTGCAGATGATCCGGGCCTTCTTCGTTTAGCTGTAATGGCTTAGGCGATCCTGCCGGTCGTCACTTCATTGCGAACATCTGAAACGCCTGCAATGCTGCAGGCTACTTCTTCGGCGCGCACAACCTCGCTCTCATACATCACCGACCCCGTCAGGATGATGGTCGTTCCCTCGGCAACAACATGAATGCCGGTTGCATCGATGCCACCTGCTGAGCCCAGTGCATCGGAGACCGCACCTTCAAGTGCAGCCTCCGGCGGATACTCCTTCTCAACGACCGGGGGCTCCTCGTGGAAACTCTGGTGTTTGAAAACCATGACATTCTCTCCAAGGGTAAACTGTCGATTCAACGCGCGGCGGCGGTTTTTTGTTCAGGACATCTGTGCATGGCAAGGGCAACCGCCTCCGCCAGTTGCTCCTGCGAGAACGGCTTTGACAGTTTCGGCCACTGGTCTCCGTTACCGGACGGGAGTTCGGCATATCCCGTGGCGAGGATGATCGGCAGGTGAGGCCACTGTGCGTTGATCCGTTCCGCCAGCTCCGCGCCGGTCATGCGTGGCATGGAATGGTCGGTGATGACCAGATCCACCGTTCCGGCTGTGCCGAGCGTCTCCAATGCCGCCTGACCATTAAAGGCTTCGATTACCGTGTGCCCCAGATCCTCCAGCATCAGCGTCGTATTCATCAGCACCAGGGCGTCGTCATCGACGGCAAGGACGGTGAGAGGACGTCTGGCATGATCGTGCTCGATGCATGTCCTGGTTCCGGGGAGGGACTCATTGGCCGGTGTTTCGTCTGCGTCTGCATCCGCAGCAGGCAAGACGAGCGAGACCGTGGTCCCTTTGCCCTTGGTGCTCTCGATCAACAGGCGGCCGCCGGACTGTTCCGCCAATCCCTGCACCATGGAAAGCCCCAGCCCGGTCCCCTTGCCGACCCCTTTGGTGGTGAAGAAGGGGGTCGTCGCATGCTGAAGCGTTTCCGTGTCCATGCCTTCTCCCGTATCGCTAACGGAGATGCGCACGAAGGCAGCATCTGGACTCAATCCCGCCAACCCTGGGACGGCATCGGCGCGCACGCTTATGCTTCCGCCGTCAGGCATGGCGTCACGCGCATTGACGATGAGGTTGAGGATCGCTGTCTCCAGTTGCACCGGATCCGTTACCACGGGCGGCAGAGCCTCTTCGAAGTTCGTTTCGAAGGAGATGCTGGCTCCGATCGATCGTGGGATGAGCTCCATCATGTCGGCAATGACCTGCGGGACGCCAACCGCGGTCATGTTGAGGTTCTGCTTGCGCGAATAGGTCAGCATTCGCTGGACAAGCGCCACACCGCGCTCCGCACCCTGCATCGCATTGTCAAGCAGAGGCACCAGCGACGGATCTTCCGGCATTCTCTTCTTCAGGATCTCTAGGCTGCCAAGCACCGCCATCAGCAGATTGTTGAAGTCATGCGCGATGCCGCCGGTAAGCTGGCCGATCGCCTCCATCTTCTGTGCCTGGAAAAGATCTTCCCGAGCCTGATTGAGAGCTTTCTGCGCCTCTACCTTCTCTGTGATGTCGCGCGTCACCTTCGCGAAGCCGATCAGGCTGCCGGTTTCATCGCGGATTGCGTCGATGACGACATGCGCCCAGAAGTGCGAGCCGTCCTTGCGCTGACGAATGCCTTCCTTCTCAAAGCGTCCTTCGCGCCTTGCCGTTTCGAGCCCTCGCTCCGGAACGCCCGCAGCCCGGTCCTCTTCGGTGTAGAAGCGTGAGAAGTGCGAGCCAACGATCTCCTCGGCGCGATATCCCTTGATGCGTTGGGCACCAAGGTTCCAGTTCGAGACATAGCCGTCCGGATCGAGCATGAAGATTGCGTAATCCGAGACGCCTTGTACCAGCATCTGAAACTGCTGCTCGCTCTTCTTCAGCTCGATCTCGGCGCGCTTGCGCTCAGTCAGGTCACGGGTGACCTTTGCAAAACCCAGAAGATCTCCTGAAGGGCTCCAGATAGGGTCAATGATCACATGGGCCCAGAAGCGGCTGCCGTCTTTGCGGACTCGCCAGCCTTCATTTTCGAAGCGGCCTTCTGTCTGGGCAACGCGGAGCGCACGGGCGGGCAACTCCACGGCACGATCTTCTTCTGTGTAGAAGCGGGAAAAGTGGTGTCCGAGGATTTCTTCCGTCCGATAACCCTTGAAACGCTGAGCTCCCGGGTTCCAACTGCTGATCCGTCCGCTCGGATCGAGCATGTAAATCGCGTAATCAGTGATGGCGTCGACGAGCAGCCGGTACCGCTCCTCTTCGTTCAACTTCACCTGTGCAAGACTGTCCCTCAAGGCATGCTCCCCCACCACCAACGCGTGGCAGTTAACCCCAATCAATTTCTGATAGCTGCTTTTGTTCCGCCCCACTTAAAATTTTCTTTCGGCGCGATTTTAGAGGCTTGGCTGCTGCTATCTGGCATTGGCCATCAGTTCACCCTTTCGGAGGAAGACGTCCTGGCTCGTATGCACAGCAGAGAAGATGAAATCCGCCACCAGACGCACGCGTGGCACATGGCTCAGGTCCTTGTGGCAGACGAGCCAATAGTTTCTCGTGAGTGTCAGCTCCTCCGGCAGCAGGATCTGAAGATCCGGTTGATGCCGCGCGATGAAGTGGGGCAGGACGCAAAGCCCCAGGCCGCTCTTGGCCGCTGTGAGCTGAGCGAAGATGCTGGAACTCTGGAAGTGCGGCTTCAAGCTGGGATGAACGTCGCGCATGTAATCGAGCCCCGGGGCGAAGATCATGTCCTCGATATAGCCGATGAAGGGGTGCGCCAGCAGGTCGTCTCGACAGGTGATCGGCGGGGCTTTGGCGAGATATTCCCGGGAGGCATAGACGTTCAGCACGTAATCACTGATCTTTTGGGTCTTGTAAGGTCCGCCCTTCGGCGGGTCCAAGGTCACCGCAAGATCGGCTTCCTTGCGCGACAGGGACATGATCTGCTGGATCGTCACCAGTTCCAGCGAGATGTTCGGGTGCTGCGTCTGAAACTCGCGCAGACGGTGGCTAAAGAAGAAGTTGGCAAACCCTTCGGGCGCACTGAGCCGGATCACCCCCCTCTGGGCGGTGGTGCCAGCAGCGACGTCGGCCTGAAGCCGCTCCGTTTCCGCTTCGATCTTCTCTGCTGTCTCGATGAAGCGTTGCCCGATGGCCGTCAGGACATAGCCGCGGGGGTTGCGCTCGAAAAGCTTTACCTTCAGCGAAAACTCCAGGCGATCGATACGGCGGGAGACGGTTGCGTGGCTTGTTCTTAAGTGTCGGGCGGCGGTGGAAAGTTGGCCGGTTCTGGCGACCGCCAGAAAATACTGCAGGTCGTCCCAGGTGAAGTTCGGATTGGTGCTCATCCCGCCATTCTGTTCAAATATGCACAGGCTCTGTTTGCAATTAGTTGCTGAAATCGCCTTGCGTCAACCGGCGAATTCCGAAACGATGGTGGATGGAATGGTCGTCTTGAGGAGGACGGTCTCCCAAATTTGAACAGACTCGCACTCTGCATTCTCTGGGAGGAGAAATCATGCGAAAGAACCTGATTGCGTCGCTTGCAATTCTGCTGGCGGGGAGCACGGCTGCGCTGGCTCAGGACGCCGTGTCGGACGGCAAGGTCAAGATCGGCATCCTGAACGACCAGTCCGGCGTTTATGCCGACTTCGGCGGCAAGTCGTCGGTGGAGGCCGCCAAGATGGCCGTGGAGGACTTTGGCGGCACGGTCCTCGACATGCCGATCGAGATCGTTGACGCCGACCACCAGAACAAGCCTGACATTGCTTCCAACATCGCACGCCAGTGGTACGACACCGAGCAGGTGGATGCGATTATGGAGCTGACAACCTCATCCGTCGCTCTCGCGGTTCAGGCGCTGAGCCGGGAAAAGAAGAAGATCGACATTGTCACCGGCGCGGCGACCACCGATCTGACCGGCAAGCAGTGCAGCCCCTACGGCTTCCATTGGGCCTATGACACGCACGCACTCGCTGTCGGGACCGGTGGCGCTCTCGTGAAGCAGGGCGGCGACAGCTGGTTCTTCCTGACGGCGGACTATGCCTTCGGCTATTCGCTCGAGGAGCAGACCAGCGAGTTCGTGAAGTCGGCCGGCGGTAACGTCGTGGGCTCGGTGCGCCATCCGCTGGCAACCAACGACTTCTCGTCCTTCCTGCTGCAGGCGCAGTCTTCCGGGGCGAAGGTGATTGGCCTTGCGAACGCAGGTCTCGACACGGCAAATGCAATCAAGCAAGCGGCCGAATTCGGCATCACTGCCGGTGGCCAGAACCTGGCGGCACTGCTCTTCACGCTCGCTGAAGTTCACGGCCTGGGTGTCGAAGCGGCACAGGGGCTGACGCTGACGGAAGGCTACTACTGGAACCTCGATGAGCAGAGCCGTGAGTTCGGCAAGCGCTTCTTCGAGCGCACGGGCTCCATGCCGAACATGGTCCATGCCGGCACCTATTCGGCCGTCATGCAGTACCTGAAGGCTATCAAGCAGGCGGGCACCGACGAGACCGAGGCGGTCGCCAAGGCACTGCACGAGATGCCGGTTGACGACTTCTTTGCCCGTAACGGCAAGGTCGGCGCCAACGGCCGTATGATCCACGACATGTATCTGCTGCAGGTGAAGAAGCCGGGTGAAAGCGACGAGCCGTGGGACTACTTCAACGTGCTGTCGACCATCCCGGGCGACGAAGCCTATATCGACCCCGCCAAGAGCGGTTGCGAGCTGGTGCAGTAAGCCATCATGGCGCAAGCTGCAGTCCAGCCCCATAACGAGCCGCGGGTGGTCCTTTCCGCCCGCGGTCTCACAAAGATTTTCGGCGCCTTCGCCGCAGTGAAGGACGTCGATCTCGATGTGCGCCACGCACAGGTGCATGCGCTGATCGGACCAAACGGGGCGGGCAAGACCACGGTCTTCAACCTGCTGACCAAGTTCCTGCAGCCTTCTGCCGGAAGCATCAACCTTCTTGGAACGGACATCACTCGCACTGCACCCGACAAGGTGGCGCGCATGGGCCTCGTTCGCTCCTTCCAGATTTCCGCCGTTTTTCCACACCTCACGGTGCTCGACAATGTGCGCGTGGCGCTCCAGCGCCCCAACCATCTCGCAACGCAGTTCTGGCTGCCGATGGCGTCATTGAACCGGCTCAACGAGCGGGCCGAGGAACTGCTTTCCGCCGTTGGTCTCTCGAACGAGCGGAACGCGCTCGCGGCCGATCTCTCCTATGGTCGCAAGCGCGTGCTCGAGATAGCGACGACGCTCGCGCTCGACCCGAAGGTGCTGCTGCTCGACGAGCCGATGGCCGGGATGGGGCAGGAGGACATCGGCAACGTCTCCAGCATCATCCGCGAAGTCGCCAAACAGCGCGCGGTCCTGATGGTGGAGCATAATCTTTCAGTGGTGGCCGACATCTGCCATCACGTCACAGTGCTGCAGCGCGGCGAGATTCTTGCGGAAGGCGACTACGCCACCGTCAGCCAGGATCCGCGTGTGCGCACTGCCTACATGGGCACGGAGGAGGCGTGAGATGAAGACGCTGCTCCAAGTCACCGGGCTCAATGCCTGGTATGGCGAAAGTCACGTGCTGCACGGCGTCGACATGACGGTTGGCGAAGGCGAGATGATCACCATTCTCGGCCGCAACGGCGTGGGCAAGACGACCACGCTCCGAACGATCATGGGCATCCTGCGCGAACGAAAGGGCCAGATCATCTTCGACGGCAAGGACATGATGGACGTGCCGCTGCACCGCACCGCACATGCGGGCATCGGCTTCGTGCCGGAGGAGCGGGGGATTTTCGCGACCCTCACGGTCGAGGAAAACCTGATGCTGCCGCCGGTGGTCGCCGGCAACGGCATGTCGCTCGACGAGATCTACGATCTCTTCCCCAACCTCCAGGAGCGCCGCCATAGCCCGGGCACCAAGCTGTCGGGCGGCGAACAGCAGATGCTGGCGATCGCCCGCATCCTGCGCACTGGCGTGCGGCTGCTGATCCTCGACGAGCCGACGGAAGGCTTGGCACCCGTTATCGTTCAGCGAATCGGCGAAGTCTTGAGGAAATTGAAGGATCGCGGGATGACCGTTCTTCTGGTGGAACAGAACTTCCGTTTTGCAAGCCGGGTCGCCGACCGCTTCTACCTGATGGATCACGGGCAGATGGTGGCCGATTTTCCGGTCGGGGAATTGCCGGAGCGGATGGACATGCTGCACAGCGTGCTGGGGGTCTGAACATGACGATGATCTTCGGTATTCCCATCCAGGCATTTCTTGGCCAACTGCTGATCGGTCTCATCAACGGCTCGTTCTATGCGCTGCTGAGCCTCGGCCTCGCCGTCATCTTCGGGCTGCTGCGCGTCATCAATTTTGCGCATGGCGCGCAGTACATGCTCGGCGCCTTCGTCGCGCTGCTGCTCCTGCAGTATTTCGGCATCAACTATTGGCTCGCGCTTATTGTCGCGCCGGTCATCGTCGGCGTCCTTGGCGCGATCATCGAACGTACGATGCTGAGCCGGCTCTACAAGCTCGACCACCTCTACGGACTGCTCTTCACCTTCGGGCTGGCGCTGACGATCGAGGGCACCTTCCGCTATCTCTATGGCGCGGCCGGCCAGCCTTACTCGGTGCCCTCTGCGCTCGCAGGCGGCACCAACCTCGGCTTCATGTTCCTGCCGATCTATCGCGGCTGGGTCGTGGTGATCTCGCTGATCGCCTGCATCGGAACGTGGCTTCTGATCGAGAAGACGAAGCTCGGCTCCTATCTGCGGGCAGCCACGGAAAACGCAGTGCTGGTGCAGGCCTTCGGGGTGAATGTGCCGCTGCTGCTCACCTTCACCTACGGCTTTGGCGCGGCGCTTGCTGCGTTCGCCGGAGTGCTGGCCGCTCCGATCTACCAGGTCTCGCCGTTGATGGGCAGCAATCTCATCATCGTCGTTTTCGCCGTGGTGGTGGTCGGCGGCATGGGCTCCATCATGGGGGCGATTATCACCGGCTACATGCTGGGCATCACGGAAGGGCTGACGAAGGTCTTCTACCCCGAGGCGTCCAACATCGTCATCTTCGTGATCATGGCGATCGTACTTTTGATCCGGCCAGCCGGCCTTTTTGGACGGGATGCTTGAGATGAGCCACGTCGCACATTCCACGAACTCCAAACCGGCGGCAGAGCCCGGTGTGAAGATTACCACCAGCGCGACCATCTTCCTCCTTGCGGGGCTCGCCCTGCTGGTGGTTGCGCCGCTGTTCTTCTACCCGATCTTCCTGATGAAGCTTCTGTGCTTCGCGCTGTTTGCCTGCGCCTTCAACCTGCTGTTGGGGTATACGGGCCTCCTGTCCTTCGGCCATGCCACCTTCTTCGGCGGTGCGGCCTATTTTACAGCGCATGCAGCCAAGGTCTGGGGCTGGACTCCGGAGCTGGCGGTTCTGCTCGGCGTCGTCGGCGCAGCCCTTCTCGGTCTTGTGATGGGCTTCGTCGCGATCCGCCGCCAGGGCATTTACTTCGCCATGATTACGCTGGCGCTGTCGCAGATGTTCTTCTTCTTCTGCCTGCAGGCGGGCTTCACACAGGGCGAAGATGGTATCCAGCAGGTGCCGCGCGGCTACCTGCTCGGGTTCATCGACCTCAGCGTCTCCACCAACATGTATTACTTTGTGCTTGGCGTATTCGTCATTGGGCTGGTGATCATATGGCGCTTCATCAATTCGCCGTTCGGCATGATCTTGAAGTCGATCCGCGAGAACGAGGCGCGGGCGACCTCGCTCGGCTACTCGGTCGCGCACTACAAGCTCGGTGCATTCGTGATGTCGGCGGCGCTGGCGGGCCTTGCGGGCGGCGTGAAATCGCTTGTCTTCCAGTTTGCAACGCTGACGGATGTCGCATGGCAGATGTCGGGCGAGGTGATCCTGATGACGCTGCTCGGCGGTATCGGCACCTTGATCGGCCCGATCTTCGGCGCCGGGCTCGTCGTGACCCTGCAGAACTACCTGGCAACCTCCGACTTTCCCGTCACGATCATCACCGGCGTCGTCTTCATGGTCTGCGTGCTGCTCTTCCGGCGCGGCATCATCGGTGAGTTCTATGCGTCCCGCGTCGGGCGGTGGCTCGGCTTCGAGCATCGCCACTAGCAAAAGCGTTTCCGTCGAGCGGGTCGGATGGACGCCTGAGCGGAGGCTGAGCCCTCAGTCATTGCCAGGCCTTGGAGAAGTGCATGGAGCGGTATGACTACATCGTGGTGGGAGCAGGCAGCGCCGGCTGCGTGCTGGCCAACCGCCTTTCCGCCGACAGCCGCAACCGGGTGCTCCTTCTCGAAGCGGGCGGGACCGACAACTACCACTGGGTTCACATCCCGGTTGGTTACCTCTACTGCATCAACAATCCGCGTACCGACTGGTGCTTCACCACGGAACAGGAAGAGGGGCTGAACGGTCGTTCGCTGTCCTACCCGCGCGGCAAGCTCCTCGGTGGATGCTCGTCCATTAACGGCATGATCTACATGCGCGGCCAGGCGCGCGACTACGACCTCTGGCGGCAGATGGGTTGTGACGGCTGGGGCTGGGACGACGTGCTGCCGTATTTCAAGAAGTCGGAGGACCACTACAGGGGAAGCGACGAACTGCACGGCAGCGGCGGCGAGTGGCGGGTGGAGAAGTCGCGCGTCCGTTGGGCGGTGCTGGACGCCTTCCAGAAGGCGGCCGAGGAGGCCGGCATCCCGATTACAGAGGATTTCAACCGCGGCGCCAACGAAGGCTCCGGCTATTTCGACGTCAACCAGCGCTCTGGCATCCGCTGGAATACGTCGAAGGCCTTCCTGCGCCCGGCAAAGAGCCGGCGGAACCTGAGGGTTCTGACCAAGGCGCATGCGCGGCGGCTGATCGTGGAGGAAGGGGAGGTGCGCGGCGTCGAGTTCCAGCACAACGGCACGGCCAAGCAAGCGCTCGCGTCCCGCGAAACCATTCTCTGTGCCGGGTCGATCGGCTCACCGCAGATCCTCGAGCTCTCGGGCATCGGGCGCGGCGACGCCCTACAGCAGGCGGGCATTGAGGTCGTCAAGGAAGTGGCGGGCGTAGGTGAGAACCTGCAGGACCACCTGCAGCTCCGCATGGTTTACAAGGTGAGCGGCGTGCCGACGCTCAACGAAAAGGCGTCGCGGATGATCGGCAAAGCGGCGATTGGCCTCGAATATCTCTTCCGGCGTTCCGGCCCGATGTCGATGGCGCCGAGCCAGCTCGGTATCTTCACCCGCTCGGGCCCTGAGAAGGAGACACCGGACCTGCAATATCATGTGCAGCCGGTTTCGCTCGATAAGTTTGGCGATCCGCTCCACGGCTTCCCGGCAATGACCGCGAGCGTCTGCAATCTACGTCCCGAAAGCCGCGGGTCGGTGCACGTCAAGACCAGCGACTTCGCGGCCGCCCCTGCCATCAAGCCCAATTACCTGTCGGTGCAGGCGGACCGGGACGTTGCGGTGAAGGCAATCCGGCTCACCCGGAAAATCATCGCCGAGCCGTCATTCGCGCGGTATCACCCGGAAGAGTACAAGCCGGGGCCGGAGTACCAGAGTGAAGAGGATCTGTTGCTGGCTGCAGGCAACATCGGCACCACGATCTTTCACCCGGTCGGCACCGCACGCATGGGCGCCGACCCCGACAGTGTCGTCGATCCGAGGCTGAGGCTTCGTGCCCTTGGCCGTTTGAGGGTGGCGGACGCCTCCATCATGCCCAATATCGTTTCCGGCAATACGAATTCGCCCACGATCATGATCGCCGAAAAGGCGGCCGAGATGATCCTGGCCGACAACCGGTGACAGGGAGACGAAGCATGCAGGGATCAGCGGCTACCAGCGACGAAGTCATCCTGGAGCGCATTGGTTCCGCCGCCGTCATCCGGCTCAACCGGCCGAAGGCGCTCAACAGCCTCAACCTCGCCATGGTGAGGACCATGTGTGCGGCGCTAGAGGCTTTCGCCGACGACGCGGACGTATCGGTCGTCGTCCTGACGGGCGAGGGGGAACGGGGGCTCTGCGCGGGCGGTGACATCCGGGTGCTGTACGAGATGGGGCGTGCCGGCGACGCGGAGACCACACGGTTCTGGCGAGAGGAGTTTCCGCTGAACTACCTGATTGCACATTATCCCAAGCCCTACATCGCCTTGATGGACGGCATCACCATGGGCGGCGGCGTCGGCCTCTCGTCCCACGGTCGGCATCGGGTCGTTACGGAGCGGACGCGGCTTGCCATGCCGGAAACGGGCATCGGGTACTTTCCGGATGTCGGCACAAGCTGGTTGCTGCCAAAGGCGCCCGGAGAGACCGGCACCTGGATGGGGTTGACCGGACTTGAGGTGAGCCCGTCCGACGCTATCTTCGCCGGACTTGCCGATGACTTCGTACCCGCCGAGCAGTTGTCCGAGCTGGTTAAGGCGTTGAGTGGACTGGCGCCGGAGGCGGATGACGAGGCGGTTGAAGCCGTGCTGAGCTGGTTTGCGACCGCGCCCGGCGAGAGCGAACTTCAGAAACATCGCACCCTGATCGACCGCTGCTTCGGCCATGACAGCGTCGAGCAGATCATATCCGACCTGGAGGGGGAAGACGGTGATTTCGCGCGACGCAGTCGAGAAGCGATCCTCAAGCGCTCGCCCACCAGCCTGAAGCTGACCCTGCGTCTCTTGCGTGACGGCCGAAACAGTTCGGGTCTCGTGGAGTGCCTCGAGCGGGAATTCGGTGCCGGAACTGAAATCCTTTGCCACCACGACTTCTACGAGGGTGTGCGGGCTGCAATCATCGACAAGGACCGAAACCCGAAGTGGTCGCCGCCGACGCTCTCGGAGGTAACGCCTGACGACATCGCTCCCTATGTTGAGGGTAGGCACGGGACGCTCTTCCCCGAGCACCGGCTTTAGCATCGCTTTTTCCGAACCAGGACCTCCGGTAGCCGGCACCGGTTGATCCATCGCCGAACGTGTCTCGAAAAGAACAGAATTTCTAAGGCCGGGCCTGCTGAGGGTTCGCGCTTCCTCGCTCCTGTCACGCTTCGCCGGTAGGTTCTCGGCATCAACGAATACCGGAGACACCTAAATGAACCGCCTCCTGATCCTCGGCACTGCCGTTGCCGCCCTTTTCGCCGCACCTGCTTTCGCGCAGTCGCCGAACACGCTGCTGAACGCATCCTACGACATCGCGCGCGAAATCTTTGCCGCCGAGAACGAGGCCTTCGTCAAGGCGCATCCGGGCGTCACCATCGACCAGTCGCACGCCGGTACCTCCAAGCAGGCCCGCGCGATCGTCGAGGGTTTGGAAGCGGACGTCGTGACCTTCAACCAGGTGACGGATATCGACTTCCTGGTGAAGCAGGGCTTCGTGTCGGACGACTGGCAGCAGGATTTTCCGAACAACGCCTCGCCTTTCTACTCCTTCCCGTCCTTCCTCGTACGCGAAGGCAATCCGAAGAACATCAAGGACTGGAGCGACTTCGCACGTGACGATGTGCAGGTGATCTTCCCGAATCCAAAGACCTCCGGTAACGCCCGCTACACCTATCTGGCGGCAACCGCCTATGCCATGGAAGCGTTCAATGGTGATGAAGAGAAGGTCGAGGAGTTCGTCGGAAAGATCTTCGACAACGTTCCGGTCTTCGACACCGGTGGCCGTGCGGCCACCACCACGTTCGTCGAGCGCGAGCTCGGTGACGTCATTGTCACTTTCGAGGCCGAGACCCGTGCGATCGCCAAGCAGTATGGCGAAGATAAGTTCGATACCGTCGTGCCTTCGGTCAGCCTGCTGGCAGAATTTCCCGTCGCGATCGTCGACAAGGTGGTGGATAAGCGCGGCTCGCGCGATCTCGCCAAGTCATATCTCGATTTCCTCTACACGGAAGAAGGTCAGCGGATTGCCGCCGAGTTCGGCCACCGCGTGCACAATGAAACGGTTGCGGCAGAGTTCAAGGACCAGTTCCCGGAAATCCGCCTGGTGAACGTGGATGACGTCTTTGGCGGCTGGGACAAGATCCAGGAAGAGCATTTCGCTTCCGGCGCGACGCTCGACAAGCTTTACGGCAGCCGTTAAGCCCTTATCATCAGCACTGCGATCCCGACGGCACCTTGCCGTCGGGTTTTGTGTGAAAGGACAGGGGAACGCGCTTGAGACGCAATGTTCTGCCCGGGCTATCGCTATCGCTCGGTGTCACGCTCTTCTATGTCGGCCTGATCGTTGTGCTGCCGCTGGCGGCCTTGATCATCAAGGCGGCAAGCCTTGGGCCGGTCGACTACTGGTCGATCATCTCCTCGTCGCGCGCTGTCGCAAGCTACCGGGTGACGGTGCTGTCGGCGCTTGGGGCGACCGCATTCAATCTCGTTTTCGGTCTGGCGCTTGCATGGGTGCTGACGCGCTATCGCTTCCCCGGCTGGCGTTTGATCGACGCCATGGTAGATCTCCCCTTTGCGCTGCCGACGGCTGTCGCCGGCATTTCGCTTACGGCGCTCTTTGCCAACAACGGCTGGTTCGGCTCCGTGCTTTCCGAGTTCGGCATCAAGGTCGCCTACACGCCGCTCGGTATTATGGTGGCAATGTGCTTCACCAGCCTGCCGTTCATCGTGCGCACCGTGCAGCCGGTGCTAGAGGATCTCGATCCGGCACTTGAAGAAGCGGCACAATCGCTTGGCGGCTCCGACTGGACGATCTTCCGAAAGGTGATCTTCCCGTTGCTGACGCCGGCACTGCTCGCTGGCCTGTCCCTCTCCTTCGCCCGTTCGCTCGGTGAGTTCGGAGCGATCATCTTCATCGCCGGCAACCAGCCGATGTCGACGGAGATTACGGCGCTTCTCGTCTTCATTCGCCTTGAGGAATACGATTACCAGGCGGCGGCGGCCATTGCCTCCGTCCTGCTTATCACTGCCTTTGTCATGCTGGCCGTCACCAATCTGCTGCAGGCACGGGCCCTGCGCTACACGGCGAGGAGCTGACGATGTCCAATGCATCTTCGGCCCGCAAGCCGCCCCGCGTCGGTGACCAGCCGCTCTTCCGGCGCCTTCTGATCGGCATCGTGCTGGTCGTCGGGGCGCTGCTGATCCTGGCGCCTCTTATCGTCATCGGTGTGGAAGCCTTCTCCGAAGGATGGCGGGTCTATGCCTCCACGCTGGCGGACCCCGACACGCGTCACGCGATCTTCCTGACAGTGGTCACGGCCCTCATTGCCGTCCCGATCAACACCGTCTTCGGCATCGCCGCCGCCTGGGCGATCACCAAGTTCGACTTTCCCGGCCGCCGGTTCCTGCTGGTCGTGATCGAGATCCCCTTCTCGATCTCCCCGATCGTTGCGGGCGTAGCCTATCTTTTCGTCTATGGCCTGCAGGGCTTCTTCGGGCCTTTGCTGGAAGTCTACGACATCAAGATCCTCTTCGCGCTGCCGGGTATCATTCTCGCCTCCATGTTCGTGACCGCGCCCTTCGTGGCGCGAGAACTCATCCCGCTGATGCAGGCGCAGGGGCGTGATCTGGAGGAGTCGGCAACCTCGCTAGGCGCGTCCGGCTGGCGCACCTTCTTTTCCGTGACGCTGCCGAACATCAAATGGGCGCTGCTCTACGGTGTGGTGCTTTGCAACGCTCGAGTGATGGGCGAGTTCGGGGCCGTTTCCGTCGTCTCGGGTAACATTCGCGGGCAGACGAACACGCTGCCGCTGCACATCGAGCTGCTTTATCACGACTACCAGGCGGCTGGAGCCTTCGCCTCCGCCTCCATCCTCGCCGTCATTGCCGTCTTCACCATTATCGCCAAGGTGGCACTGGAGCGGCAGGGTGCAGGTCGCGTCCGCCGTCCCGCATTGTCTACGCCGGCCGTTCCTGCCGTGGAGCCCAAGCCATGAAGATCCGTCTCGACCACGTGGTCAAAACCTTCAACACCTTCCGCGCCGTGCGGGATGTCTCGCTCGAGATCGAGAGCGGCGAGCTCGTGGCACTGCTGGGGCCCTCCGGCTCCGGCAAGACGACCATCCTGCGGATGGTGGCCGGCCTCGAATTCGCCGATGGCGGCCACATCTATTTCGGCGACCAGGACGCCACCGACATTCCGGTGCGCGACCGCGGCGTCGGCTTCGTTTTCCAGCACTACGCTCTCTTTCCGCACATGACGGTGCAGGAGAACATCGCCTTCGGCATGAAAGTCTCGAAGGTGAAGCGCGAGAAGGCGGCGATCGCGGCCCGCGTGGTAGAACTCCTGCGACTGGTCCGGCTCGAAGGTCTGGGCGATCGTTTCCCGGCTCAGATCTCCGGTGGCCAGCGGCAGCGCGTGGCCTTAGCGCGGGCGCTTGCGGTGGACCCGAAGGTGCTGCTGCTCGACGAGCCGTTCGGCGCGCTGGACGCCGCCGTTCGCCGTGACCTGCGGCGCTGGCTGCGCGAGATCCATGACGAGCTTGGCATCACCACGCTCTTCGTCACCCATGACCAGGAGGAGGCGCTGGATCTGGCCGATCGCGTCGTGATTCTCAACGAGGGGCAGATCGTGCAGCAGGGAACGCCGGAACAGGTGTGCCGCGATCCGAAGTCCGCCTTCGTGACCCGCTTCCTGGGCGACGCTAACCGGCTGTCGGCGGAAGTTCGTGGCGGCGTGGCCTATGCCGACGGTGCGGCCATCGCAGCCGAAGGCGTGGCCAATGGTGCAGCGGAGATCTATGCTCGGCCCGGAGACCTCGACTGGTCTGCTGCAGGACCGGGGATTTCCGCCTCGGTCACGCGCGTGCTGGACCGGCCGGGCGGACGCCGCGTCATCGCGGTCACCGCCGCCGGAGAACACGTGGAGTTCGACGTCGAGCCGGAGCTTGCCGTGCGGGCCGGGGACCAAGGCTTCGTGACACTGCGACGTGCGCAGGTGTTTACCGCAAGCTAAAGGCGCTTCCGAAACCAAGGCAGTAAGAAAAAAAAAGCCGGCGGGATGTCCTGCCGGCTTGTGTCGTTCTCGTCAGTTCATCTGCGTGACGAAGCGCGTTTCCAGATAGGCTTCGACGGCTTCGGATCCGCCTTCCGTGCCGTAGCCGGAGTCCTTGATGCCGCCGAACGGCACTTCCGGAATTGAGAGGCCGTTGTGGTTGATGGTCAGCATTCCCGCTTCCATGTGACGGCTTAAGGCATGCGCCGTCTTCACCGAACCAGTAAAGGCGTAGGAGGCGAGGCCGAACGGCAGCCGGTTTGCCTCTTCCAGCGCATCGTCCAGATGCGAGAAGCGGTTGACGATGGCGAGCGGGCCAAACGGCTCGTCGTTCATCATCTTGGCTGAGGTCGGAACGTCGGTCAGAACCGTCGGCTCGAAGAAGTAGCCCTTGTTGCCGATGCGCTTGCCGCCGGTCTTCAGTTCCGCGCCCTTGGCAACGGCATCGTGGATCATGTCCTCCATGGCGGGGATGCGACGGTCATTCGCCAGCGGACCCATGCCGACTCCATCGTCGAGGCCGTTGCCGACCTTGATCGCTTCGGCAGCCTTGACGAAGCCATCCATGAACCGGTCGGCGATCCCGTCCTGCACGAGGAAGCGGGTAGGCGCGACGCAGACCTGGCCGGCATTGCGGAACTTGGCCGCTGCCGTCACTTCGATCGCCTTTTCCAGATCGGCATCGTCAAAGATGATCGCCGGAGCATGCCCGCCGAGTTCCATGGTGGCGCGCTTCATGTGCGTGCCCGCGAGTGCCGCCAGATGTTTGCCGACCGGCGTGGAGCCGGTGAAGGAAATCTTGCGGATCACCGGATGCGGAATGAGGTATTCGGAGATTTCCGCCGGAATCCCATAGACAAGGTTGACGACGCCCGCCGGCACTCCGGCATCGGCGAAGGCACGGATCAGCTCGGCGGGCGAGGCGGGTGTTTCTTCCGGCGCCTTGACGATGATCGAACAGCCGGTGCAGAGCGCTGCGGAAAGCTTGCGGACGATCTGGTTGATCGGGAAGTTCCACGGCGTGAAGGCTGCGACCGGGCCGACCGGCAGCTTGACCGTCATCTGCGAAACGCCGCTGAAGCGGGAGGGAATGCTCTGCCCGTAGGTACGGCGGCCTTCCTCGGCAAACCAGTCGATGGTGTCGGCAGCACCGAGGATTTCAACCTTCGACTGGGCCAACGGCTTGCCCTGTTCGCGCGTCATCATGTAGGCGACCGCATCGACCCGCTGACGCAGCAGCTCGGCTGCCTTGCGCATGATCTTCGATCGCTCCAGTGGCGATGTCTCACGCCAGACCTTGAAGCCCTTGTCGGCTGCTTCGAGCGCCAGATCCAGGTCCGCCTTGCGCGCATGCGCGATCTTGCCGATCACCTCTTCGGTGGCGGGATCGGAGACCGGAAGCGTCTCGCCGCCGATGGCGTCGCGCCAGGTGCCGTTGATGAAAAGCTGCACGTCGGGATAGTTCTGCATAGGATCGACCTTCATTGCGGGCGGCGTCGACTGAGGGCGCCTGAACGGAGGCTGCAGCACCGAAAGCCGCGTGATGCGGAGCCAGCGCCGCTGCCGGATGGCGGGGGCGAAGAACGGCCGCAGGCTGAAATAGCGAGAGGCGCGATGTCCGTCGCGCCTCTATGTAGGAGGTTCGTTGGGCGCAGCCAAGAGGCGTTGTCAGACAACCATGAAGCCAGGCACGTACTGCTACAGGCGGCAGGTCCCGCGCCTGATCAGAAGAACGCCTGGATGCCCGTCTGTGCGCGACCCAAAATCAGGGCGTGGACGTCGTGCGTGCCTTCATAGGTGTTGACCGTCTCCAGGTTCTGCGCGTGGCGCATCACATGGTACTCGATCTGGATGCCGTTGCCGCCGTGCATGTCTCGCGCGTGCCTGGCGATATCGAGCGCCTTGCCGCAGTTGTTGCGCTTGACGATGGAGATCATTTCCGGCGCCATCTTCTTCTCGTCCATCAGGCGACCGACGCGGAGCGAAGCCTGCAGTCCGAGCGCGATCTCGGTCTGCATGTCGGCGAGCTTCTTCTGGTAAAGCTGCGTGCCGGCAAGCGGCTTGCCGAACTGCTTGCGGTCGAGGCCGTACTGGCGGGCACGGTGCCAGCAGTCTTCCGCCGCCCCCATGACGCCCCAGGAAATGCCGTAGCGGGCACGGTTGAGGCAGCCGAACGGCCCCTTGAGGCCGGAGACGTTCGGCAGCAGAGCATCCTCGCCAACTTCCACCCCGTCCATGACGATTTCGCCGGTCACGGAGGCGCGCAGCGACAACTTGCCACCGATCTTCGGGGCAGACAGGCCCTTCATGCCCTTTTCCAGCACGAAGCCGCGGATCTCGTTGTTGTGAGCTTCAGACTTCGCCCAGACGACGAAGACATCGGCGATCGGCGCGTTGGAGATCCACATCTTTGCGCCGCGCAGGCGGTAGCCACCCTCGATCTTCTCCGCCCGCGTCTTCATGCCGCCCGGATCGGAGCCGGCATCCGGTTCGGTCAGGCCGAAGCAGCCGATCAGCTCACCGGAGACCAGGCCCGGTAGATACTTGCCCTTCTGTTCTTTCGATCCGTAGGCATGGATCGGGTAGATCACCAGCGAGGACTGCACGCTCATCATGGAGCGGTAGCCGGAGTCGATCCGCTCCACTTCCCGGGCGACGAGACCATAGGCTACGTATCCGGCATCGGCAGCGCCGTATTTCTCCGGCAGCGTGACGCCGAGCAGCCCCGCCTGACCCATAAGCCGGAACAGCTCCGGGTCGGTCGTCTCGTTGAGATAGGCCTCCTGGACGCGCGGCAGCAGTTCAGACTGCCCGAACGCCGCTGCGGCATCGCGGATCATCCGCTCCTCTTCGGTCAGTTGATCTTCGAGAAGGAAGGGATCTTCCCAGGAAAATGCCACGCGTTCGCTCACCGTCTGATCTCCAGTTGATGATGCAGATTATCGGTGACGACGGCAATCGCGGCAACCCGCGTTTACTCATTTCACCATGAGTGATAGTCATAGCATATGACCAGCCTCAGCCGCCGCCTCCTGCCGTCCACAGCCGCGCTTGCCGCCTTCGAGTCCGTCGCTCGGCTGCGCAGCTTCTCGCTTGCGGCAGAGGAGCTGGCGCTGACACAAGGAGCGATAAGCCGCCAGGTTTCCGGGCTTGAGGAGCTTCTCGGGGTGGTTCTCTTCGAGCGGACCAGCCGTGGCGTGGTGCTCACGCCGGCGGGAGCGGATTATGCGAAATCCGTGGGTGCGGCACTGTCGCAAATTCGCTCCGCCTCGCTTCAGGCCATGACCAAACGGCATAATGATACGCTGAACCTGGCGATACTGCCCACGTTCGGTACGCGATGGCTGATGCCGCGCATCCCGAACTTCGTGGCGCGGCATCCGGAAATCACGCTGAACTTCGCCACCCGCATCGGCATTTTCGACTTCGACCGCGACGGCATCGACATGGCGATCCACATCGGCCAGCCGGATTGGCCAGGCGCCGACTGCACGTTCCTCATGGAAGAAATGGTGGCGCCGGTCTGCAGTCCCGCATTTCTCGCAAGCCATCCAATCGAACGGCCGGATGACATTCTAGGCATGCCGCTGCTGCACATGGCCTCGCGGCCGGGCGCCTGGAGCCACTGGTTCCAGAGCCAAGGTCTTTCCGGGGTGAGTTCGAAAGGCATGCGCTTCGAGCAGTTCGCCAGCGTCGCCCAGGCTTGTGCGGCGGGTCTGGGTGTTGCCCTGATGCCGCTGTTCCTCATCGACGCCGAGCTCGCCAGCGGCCAGATCGTTCAGGCCGATCCGCATCAGGTCCGTTCCCCCAGCGCCTATTATGCCGTTGCGCCACTGACGAAGACGGACTTCCGGCCGGTGGTCGCCTTCCGATCCTGGTTGCTGGAGGAAGTGGAGCGATACCGCGGAGAGATCATGGCTTGGTGAGGGCGGCTGCTTCTTCTCTGAGCCGTGTTGCGAAATGGCGCGGGAAGAAGCAGAAATCGCTCTTGCGGTCGTTCAACAGGCCGTTAGGATCAGCGCCATCCAACACTTCAGGTGCTTCTCACGACAATTAGGACATGCCCATGGAACTGGTGTTCGACGGCCATAATGACGTGCTCTTGCGGCTTTGGCGGACCATGAAGGCGGGCGGCGATCCGATCGCCGAATTCACACAGGGAACGACCGAGGGGCATATCGATGGACCTCGGGCTCGGAAGGGCGGTCTCGCGGGAGGCTTCTGCGCCATCTACATCCCGTCTGGCGACCTGATCTTGAAGGAGCCGGATGCGCAGGGGCGCTACGAGACGCCGCTTGGTGCACCACTTACACTTGAGCCTTCTCTGGAAATTGCCATGGAGAAGGCTGCAATCGCGCTTCGGCTGGAGCGTGCCGGCGCCTGGCGTCTCTGCCGTTCGACGTCGGACGTTCGTGCCGCCATGGACGAGGGCGTATTTGCCGCCGTCCTGCACATGGAAGGCTGCGAGGCGATCGATCCAGATCTTGAGAATCTCGAGGTCTTCCACGCAGCGGGTCTGCGTTCGCTGGGGCCGGTCTGGAGCCGTCACAACATCTTTGGTCATGGCGTCCCCTTTGCGTTCCCCATGTCGCCGGACAGCGGACCGGGGCTGACGGATCGAGGCTTCGAACTCGTGCGGGCCTGCAATGGGCTCGGCATCCTAATCGACCTGGCCCATATCACGGAGCAGGGCTTCTGGGACGTTGCCAAAACGACCGACCAGCCGCTCGTCGCGAGCCATTCGAACGTTCATGCGCTGACGCCGGTGGCTCGCAACCTCACCGACAAGCAGCTCGATGCCATCCGCGAGAGCGGCGGGCTGGTGGGCGTGAACTACGCTGTCACCATGTTGCGGCCGGACGGACGTGACGATGCCCATACTCCGCTTTCCGACATGGTGCGGCATGTCGATTACCTCGTGGAGCGCCTCGGCATAGACCATGTGGCGCTTGGCTCCGACTTCGACGGGGCGACCATTCCCGAGGAGATAAGTGACGCGGCAGGCAACCAAAATCTGGTTGCGGCCCTCAAGGACGCGGGCTACGCTGGTGCCGACCTGAACAAGATTTGCCGGGAGAACTGGCTGAGAATCATGGCCTCCGCCTGGCATGAATAGTGCCTTCATCGAAAAGCAGCTCATCAAATGGGGAACAAGAAAATGATCGATTTGCTGAACAAACGCGTCCGCCTGCTGACCACCAGCGCTGCGCTTGCACTCCTGGTAACGGCGACACCGCAGGCCTTCGCGGCGACCCCGCCGGACACGCTGGTTCTTGCCTGGGCGATCGACGACATCATTTCGCTCGATCCGGCCGAAGCGTTCGAGATCTCTGCAGGTGAGGTCATGGGCAACACCTATGACCGGCTCGTGAGGCTCGACATCAATGATACGTCGAAAGTCACGCCGGGCGTTGCGGACAGCTGGACGGTCTCGGACGACGGCCTCACCTACACCTTCAAGATAAAGCCAGACCTGACCTTTGCTTCCGGCAATCCAATCACGGCTGAAGACGTCGCCTATAGCTTTGAGCGCGCGGTCAAGCTGGACCTTACGCCTGCCTTCATCCTGACCCAGTTCGGGCTGACGAAGGAGAACGTCACGGAGAAGGCCAAGGCAGCCGACCCGTCGACCTTTGTCTTCACCGTTGATAAGGCCTATGCCCCGAGCTTCGTTCTCAACTGCCTGACCGCCAACGTGGCGTCGATCGTGGACAAGACGCTGCTGCAGGAGCATGTCGCCAACGATGACTTTGGCCACGAGTGGCTTAAGACGAACTACGCCGGCTCCGGACCGTTCAAGATGATGCAGTGGCGCGCGAACGAGGTTCTCGTTCTCGAGCGCAACGACAACTACTACGGCGATAAGGCTAAGCTGAAGCGCGCCATCTACCGGCACATGAAGGAAAGCTCCGGCCAGCGGCTGGCGCTGGAAGCCGGCGACATTGACGTCGCCCGCAACCTGGAGCCGGGCGATCTGGAGGCCGTGGCGGACAATGCGGACATCGGAACGGAATCGGCGCCGAAGGGTACCGTCTACTACTTCAGCCTCAACCAGAAGAACGAAAACCTGGCGAAGCCCGAAGTGCGCGAGGCGCTGAAGTACCTTGTCGACTACCAGGGCATCGGCTCTACCTTCATCAAGGGCATCGGCGAAATCCACCAGACCTTCCTGCCGAAGGGCATGCTCGGTTCGCTCGACAGCAACCCTTATTCGCTGGACGTCGAGAAGGCGAAGGAACTGTTGGCAAAGGCCGGTCTGCCGGATGGCTTCTCCGTCACCATGGACGTGCGCAACACGCAGCCGGTGACCGGCATTGCCGAGTCCTTGCAGCAGACGTTCGGGCAGGCGGGCGTGAAGCTCGAGCTCATTCCAGGCGACGGCAAGCAGACACTCACCAAGTACCGCGCTCGCAACCACGACATCTATATCGGTCAGTGGGGCACGGACTATTGGGATCCTCATTCGAACGCCGATACCTTCGCGGCCAACCCGGATAATTCCGACGACGCTGCGGCAAAGCCGCTGGCGTGGCGCAACGCCTGGGACATTCCGGAGCTGACGCAGAAGACGGCGGCAGCCTTGCTGGAGCGCGACGAAGCCAAGCGCGCCGGCATGTATGAGGAGATCCAGAAGGAAGTTCTCGATCGCGGCCCGTTTGCCATCATCTTCCAGCAGACGGAAGTGGCGGCACATCGGGCGAATGTCGAGAACTACAAGCTCGGCCCGAGCTTCGACACCAACCTCCTCGCGCCGGTCTCGAAGGAATAGGCTGAAGGAATACATCCTTGGCTCTCACGGAGACATCCGCAGCCACCCGCCGTCACAGGCGGCGGGTACCTGCCTTCGCGTCCGCGCTCATGCGTTTCTTCGTCATGGCGGCGACCACCCTTCTTGGCCTTCTTGCCGTCACCTTCTTCATCGGTCGGGTCATCCCAATCGATCCGGCGCTTGCCATCGTCGGCGATCGCGCGCCCCAGCACGTGGTGGAGCGAATCCGGCTGGAGCTCGGCCTCGACCTGCCGCTCTACCAGCAGTTCTGGATCTACTTGAAGCAGGTCGCTTCCGGAGACTTCGGCACGTCCGTCCTGACCACCAATCCGGTGCTGACCGACATTCTCCGCGTGTTTCCGGCGACGATCGAACTTGCCACCGTTGGCACCATCATCGGCGCCGTGCTTGGCATTCCGCTCGGAGTCCTGGCTGCGGTCAAGCGCGGCAGCATTGCTGATCAGGTGGTGCGGGTGATCGGGCTCGTCGGCTATTCCGTGCCGATCTTCTGGCTGGGGCTGCTCGCGCTGGTGCTCTTCTACGCAAAGCTGGGCTGGGTCGCCTATCCGGGTCGCATGGACATCGTATATGAATACACCTTCACGCCGGCCACAGGGTTCTACCTGCTCGATGCCGTCTGGCAGGGCGAGTGGGACGTGGTGCGCGATCTCTTCCGCCACATCATTCTGCCGGGGACGCTGCTCGGCTATTTCTCGCTGGCCTATATCAGTCGTATGACGCGCTCCTTCATGCTGAACGAGCTCAGCCAGGAGTATGTTGTTGCCGCGCGCGCAAAGGGACTGTCGGAAGCGCGTATCATCTGGTTTCACGCGCTGCGCAATGCCGCCGTGCCGTTGGTCACGGTGATCGCGCTTTCCTATGCAGGGCTGCTGGAAGGCTCTGTCCTGACCGAGACGATCTTCGCCTGGCCGGGACTTGGCCTCTACATCACCAATTCGCTGCAGAACGCAGACATGAACGCCGTGCTCGGTGGGACCGTCGTGATCGGTGCCGTCTTCGTCGGCATCAACCTCCTGTCCGATCTTCTTTATCGGACGCTCGATCCGAGGACCCGCAGCCGATGAGCGTCGTGGAGCAGACTGTGAAACCTTATTCGCGGGAGTGGCTGCTTTCCGACCGTCCGCAGTCGCGCCGGCAGGCCAAGCTGGGGCGGGCTTACGTCGTCTGGCGGCGGTTTGCCGAAAACCGTCTTGCGCTTCTGGGCCTCATGATCATCCTGGCGCTGCTGTTTGTCGCAGCCTTTGCCGGGGTGCTTGCGCCCCATGATCCGCTGCAGGGTGACCTGCGCAATGCGCGCCTTTTGCCGCCGGGTAGTGAAGGCTATCTGCTGGGGACGGATGACCAGGGTCGCGACATCCTCTCGCGGCTGCTCTACGGCTCGCGCCTGACGCTGCTCGTCGTGGTTCTGGTCGCGGTCATCGCCGCACCGGTCGGGCTAATCGTCGGCACTGTGTCCGGCTATGCCGGAGGGTGGATCGATGCCGTGCTGATGCGTATCACAGACATCTTCCTTGCCTTCCCGAAGCTCGTGCTGGCCCTTGCGCTGGTCGCGGCTCTCGGGCCTGGCATCGAGAACGCGATCCTGGCGATCGCCGTCACCTCCTGGCCGCCCTATGCCCGGATCGCGCGGGCGGAAACCATGACCTTCCGGCAGTCGGAGTTCATCTCAGCCGTGCAACTGATGGGTGCGTCGCCGTTCCGCATCGTCATGCGCCATGTCATGCCGCTGTGCCTGTCCTCGCTGATCGTGCGCGTCACGCTCGACATGGCAGGCATCATCCTGACCGCCGCCGGCCTCGGCTTCCTCGGGCTCGGCGCGCAGCCGCCGCTGCCGGAATGGGGCGCGATGATAGCTTCGGGGCGACGCTTCATCCTCGACCAGTGGTGGGTTGCCGCCATGCCGGGCATTGCAATCCTGATCGTCAGCCTCGGATTCAATCTGCTGGGCGACGGCCTTCGCGACGCGCTCGATCCGAAGGAGGCGGGACAATGACGCCACTTCTGACGGTAGAGGACCTGCGGGTCAGCTTTCCCACACAAACCGGAACGGTTGATGCGGTGCGCGGCGTCTCCTTCACCCTTGGGCGCGAGCGGCTTGGGATCGTCGGGGAGTCCGGGTCGGGCAAGTCGCAGACCGGGCGGGCCATCATGGGCCTGACGCCAAGTCAGGCGGAGGTCCGGGCCAAGAAGCTGCTTTTCGGCGACATGGACCTTCTGGCGATGCCACCAAAGGAAAGGCGCCTGCTGCGCGGCAAACGTCTCGCGATGATCCTTCAGGACCCGAAATACTCGTTAAACCCGGTGATGACGATCGGACGGCAGATCGTCGAGACGCTGAAGACCCATGAACGGATCAGCAGCAAAGATGCCCGCACGCGCGTCCTGCAGATGCTCGAGGCGGTTCAGATCAACGACCCGAAGCGCGTCTTCGATCTCTACCCGCACGAGGTTTCCGGCGGCATGGGTCAGCGGGCGATGATCGCGATGATGCTGGTCTGCGGCCCGGACCTGCTGATCGCCGACGAGCCGACCTCGGCGCTGGACGTCACCGTCCAGCTCGAGGTGCTGGCAATCCTCGACAAGCTTGTGTCGGAACGGGGCATGGGGCTGATCTTCGTGTCTCACGATCTCCGCCTCGTCTCGACCTTCTGCGACCGCGTGCTGGTCATGTATGCGGGACGCGTGGTGGAGGAGCTGTCCTCCGCCGCTCTCGAGCAGGCACACCATCCCTACACCCAGGGGCTTCTGAACTGCCTGCCGCGCATTGGCAGCCACCGGCATCCGCTGCCGGTTCTGGAGCGTCAGAAGGAGTGGGCAGAATGACAGCGGCTCTTTCGATCCGCGACATGCTGGTGATGTACGAGGATTTTGCGGCGCTGAACCGCGTCAGCCTCGATGTCAACTTCGGCGAGTCCTTCGGCATTGTCGGCGAATCCGGCTCCGGCAAGTCCACCCTGCTTCGTGCAACCACAGGGCTCGCCAGCTTCCAGTCGGGCAGTCTCACCGTCAACGGGCGCAGCTATAGCGGCCGCAAACGCGACAAGGAGTTCTACCGGACGGTCCAGATGGTCTTCCAGGATCCTTACGGGTCACTGCATCCGCGCCAGACGGTCGACCGGTTGCTGCTGGAGCCGCTGACCATCCACGGGTTTGACAACGTGGATGCCCGGATTGCCCGTGCGCTAGACGAGGTGGGGCTCGGGAGCGGCTTCCGTTTCCGCTACTCGCATCAGCTGTCGGGCGGGCAGCGGCAGCGAATTGCGATCGCCCGCGCCCTCATCGTCGAACCGAAGATCCTGCTTCTCGACGAGCCTACCTCAGCGCTTGATGCGTCCATCCAGGCGGAGATCCTCAATCTTCTGGAGCAGGCCCGCCGCGACCGGAACCTCACCTTCGTGATGGTAAGCCATGATCTGGGCGTTATCAGCCACATGTGCGAACGCCTCACCGTGATGAAGAGCGGCGAGGCGGTCGAAACGGTGCCGGTCGAGGCACTGGAAAAGCGGCAGCTCTCGGCGGAGTATACCCGTCAGCTGATGGTGGCGAGCGAGGGCTTCCGTCGTGACTGACGCTGCCGGTGCACGAGCATGAACCTTAGGGCGCTGCTCTATTTCGACGAGCTGGTGCGCACCAGCTCCATGCGTGCGGCGGCGGAAAATTTGAACGTCGCGCCAACGGCCGTCAGCCGGCAGATCGAAAACCTCGAGGAATACTTCGGTGCGCAGCTTGTCGAGCGCACCAACCGCGGCATCCGGCTTACGGCGGCCGGTAGGCTGCTGGCGGAGCGGGCGGGCAAAACCCTTCGCGAACTGGATCATGTTCACCAACTGATCGAGGACCTGAAGGGGCTGCAGGGCGGCAAGGTGGTGCTTTATGCCAATGGTGCGACCGTCGCGAACGTGATTGCGCCGGTGCTTGCGGACTTCAGCCTGCGCCACCCCAGACTGCGCTTCGAGGTAACGATCAGCAGCGCCCGCGAGGCGATCGAGGCCCTTGCTGCGGGCGAGGCGGATATCGCGGTCACGCTCTTTGCTCCGCCGCTAGCGGGCGTGAAGGTCCGCCTGAGCTCGGAGGTCGCTTACGATGTAATCCTCAGCCGGCAGCATCCTCTGTCCAAGGCGAAGGAGATTTCGCTCACGGAGCTGATGGAGCTGCCGCTGGCGCTCCCCGATCGGGGATTTGCGGCGCGCCAAACGATCGACGACCTGTTTGACCGTGAGAAGCTGGCGCCCGATCCTCTCTTCGTCACCAGCTCGCTGGATATGCTGAAGGAACTGGTTCTGCGGGGTGCGGCCGTGACCTTGCTTCCTGAACTCTCGGTGCGCCGTGAGGTGGAAGCAGGTTTGCTCTCTGCGGTGCCGGTGGCCGAAGGCAAGGCCATTCGAACCGCCATCGATCTCTGCGTCTCGCCGGATAGGCAGCTCACTGCCGCCGCAAAAGCCTTAGTAGAGTTCATCGAAAGCTACATGGGTATCCCCAACACACACAGGTGATCCGCCGGCAGTTCTCGTGTAGCGTTTTAGGCTACACGGATCCGTCTTATTTCCTATTGTGTGTTCGCGGAAGCGGTGCCATATGGGCTGAAACGCCATGCAACACCTGCTCAGGGACGAAGCCGCCATGCGTATCAGGAAGTTTTTCGGTGCCGCCGCAGTTTTCGGCAGCGTCTTGTTCGCCACATTATCTGCGGCCCCCGCCGTCGAAGCCACGCCCAAGACATCGGTGACCTTGGGAATGTCTATCGAACCCGCTGGCCTCGATCCCACCATCGCGGCGCCGGTCGCGATCGGCCAGGTCACGTGGCAGAACATCTTCGAAGGCCTGACGACCATTGATCGCAACGGCGCTGTCCAGCCCCAGCTCGCCGAAAGCTGGGAGATCTCCGAGGATGGCCGAACCTACACCTTCAAGCTCCGCCCGGGTGTCACCTTCCATGACGGGGAGGTTTTTGATTCCTCCGTCGCCAAGTTCGCGATCGACCGCGCACGCGGCGAAGATTCGGTCAATCCGCAGAAACGCTACTTCCAGACAATTGAAAGCGTGGAAACGCCGGACCCGCAGACGCTGGTGCTGAAGCTCAGAGAGCCGACGGGCAGCCTTCTCTACTGGCTCGCCTGGCCATCCTCCAGCATGGTGGGCACGAAATCGGCTGACAACAACAAGACGACGCCGGTTGGGACCGGTCCCTTCACCTTCGTCAATTGGTCGAAGGGCGAGAAGGTCGAACTGGCCCGCAATACCAACTACTGGAACAAGGGTGAGGCGGCGAAGCTGGAAACGGCAGTCTTTCGCTTCATCTCCGAGCCGCAGGCCCAGGCTGCGGCGCTCAAGGCCGGGGATATCGATGGGTTCCCCGAGTTCGCGGCGCCCGAACTGATGGAAAGCTTCGAAGGCGACGACCGTCACGTGACGGTCATCGGCGACACCGAGATGAAGGTGGTTGCCGGAATGAACAACGCGCGCAAGCCCTTCGACGACGCACGGGTGCGCGAGGCGTTGATGATGGCGCTCGACCGCAACATGATCGTCGAGGGCGCATGGTCGGGTTACGGGACGCCTATCGGCAGCCACTATACGTCGAACGACCCAGGCTATGTAGACCTCACCGGCGTCTATCCCTACAACCCCGAAAAGGCGAAGGCACTGCTGGAGGAGGCCGGTTACGGCAACGGCTTCACCTTCATCATCAAGGCACCCCAGATGGCCTATGCCCAGCGCACCGCCCAGATCATGCAGGCCATGTTTGCCCAGATCGGCGTGACGATGAACATCGAGACGACCGAGTTCCCGGCAAAATGGGTCTCGGATGTCTTCAAGGCCTCGGATTACGACATGACCATCGTCGCCCATGCCGAACCGATGGACATCGACATCTATGCGCGCGATCCCTACTACTTCAACTACAAGAACCCGTCCTTCAACGAGGTCCTCGGCAAGGTTCAGCAGACGACGGATCCGGATGAGCAGGCGGCGCTTTACGCCGAGGCACAGAAGATCCTGGCTCAGGATGTGCCGGCGCTATACCTCTTCGTCATGCCGAAGCTCGGGGTCTGGGACAAAAAGCTGAGGGGCCTCTGGGAAAACGAACCGATTCCCTCCAACGTGCTGCGGGAGGTTTACTGGGAGGAGTAGGAGCCGCCATGCCATCGGTGAAAGCGTCGGGATTGCAAAGTTCGGCGTCCCGTCAGCGGAGGCGGTAGAATGGCGTCGCTCATCGCGCGTCGGCTGACCAGTCTCCTGGTCACGCTTCTCGTGACATCTCTCCTGATCTTCCTCGCCATGGATCTGCTGCCGGGCGACCCGGCAGCCGTCATGCTCGGAACGTCGGCAAGCCCCGACACGCTTGCGGCCCTTCAGCGGGAACTCGGGCTCGATCAGCCCCTGCCTCTGCGCTACCTCGGCTGGATCAGCGGCGTGTTGCAGGGCGACCTCGGAACCTCTTACACCTACGGCGTTCCCGTTGCGGGCCTGATCGTGGAGCGACTTGCGGTGACGCTGCCATTAGCAGCCATGGCGATCCTCATCTCTCTCCTTATCGCCGTGCCTTTGGGGGTTGAGGCTGCGCGGCGCCAGAAGCGTCTGATCGATCTTGCCGTGGGGCTGTTTTCCTATGTTGGCATCGCGGTTCCGGCCTTCTGGCTCGGCCTGCTGCTCATCCTGCTGTTTGCGACCAATCTAGGCTGGATGCCGGCCGGCGGCTTTCCTGGATGGGAGGCCGGCACTCTCTTGGCGCTTCAGGCCCTGCTTCTTCCGGCGGTTGCCCTTGCGCTGCCGCAGGCGGCGGTCCTGACACGGGTCACGCGCGCGGCCGTGCTTGAGACGCTCAACGAGGACTTCGTCCGGACCGCCCGCGCCAAGGGATTGGGGGAGGGCGGGGCCGTCTGGCAACATGCCTTGCCGGCATCCCTCGTCCCGATCATCACCGTCTTCGGGCTGCAAGCGACGTTTCTCGTTGCGGGAGCCGTCCTGGTGGAGAATGTGTTCAACTTGCCTGGGCTTGGCCGACTTGCCTATCAGGCGCTGTCACAGCGCGATGTCATCGTCATGCAGGATGTGGTGCTGTTTTTCGCAGGGCTGGTGATCGTGATGAATTTTCTCGTCGAGCTCGCCTATATTCTCGTTGATCCGCGGCTTCGGGCGGAACGTTCCTGATGCGCATCCTCGCCCGTTACCCGATCCTGCTCGCGGGGGCGTTGATCACTGGCTCGTTGATCCTGACGGCCGTCCTGTCGCTGGTCTGGACGCCCTTGCCGCCGGCGCAGATCAACATCCTTCAGCGACTGAAGCCGCCGCTTGAACAGGGTCTGCTCGGAACGGACCAGTTCGGCCGGGACATGGCATCGATGCTGATGGCGGGAGCTTGGAACTCGTTATCAACCGCATTCCTCGCCGTCGCGGCCGGCGCTAGCATCGGTTCGGTGCTTGGACTGCTGGCGGCTGCCGGGCGCGACCTGCTGCAGACGGTGCTGATGCGCATCTGCGATGTCATCTTCGCCGTCCCGCCGATCCTTTCGGCTATGGTCCTTGGTGCTTTCCTCGGCGCCGGACGGTTCACCGCCATCATCGCAATCGGCACCTTCATGATCCCGGTCTTCGCGCGGCTGACCTTGGCGGGGGCGCTGCAGATCTGGACGCGCCCTTATGTGCTGGCGGCGATCGGCATGGGGCGTTCCGCCCTGAGGATCACCCTCGTTCACGTGCTGCCGAACATCAGCAACCAGATCATCGTGCAGGTGACGATCCAGCTTGGCCTCGCCATCCTGACGGAAGCTGGCCTCAGCTTTCTTGGGTTGGGGCTGACGCCCCCTGCGCCCACCTGGGGTCGCATGCTGGCGGATGCACAAACCTTCATCGGTCAAGCGCCGTGGCTTGCTGTCCTTCCTGGTGCTGCCACCCTGATGGCAGTCATAGGGTTCAGCCTTCTCGGCGATGGCCTGCGCGAGCTGCTGGATCCGCGCTCGCGCTGACTTCTGCGGGTCCTGGAACAAAATCGGAAGTACGGCGTTCACTGCTTGCAGCATGGCGGGCGGCCGCGCCTTTGTCCTGTCCGGCCCTGGAGATTTACTTGATGCGCGGCATCCTGCTTTGGCTTGTCGGTATACCCATCCCCGTCATCATCCTGCTTTACCTTTTCAACTTCCTTTGACCAATTCAGATTTGCCCAACTGCGATCAATACCATCCGATCGAGATCTACACGGGAGACAAACATGGCACAGGTTAACGCATCGAATGATCCGGCCCGCGCGACAGCGGCCTCTTCGAGCAAAGACATCGAAGTGCAGCTCCAGCAGCTGCGCGAAGATCTGGCCGCACTGGCACGCAGTGTCGCCGCTGTCGGGTCCGAGAAGGCGGACGATTATCGCCGCCGCGCTCGTCGGGCCACCAATGATGCCACAGATGCTTCTCTTCAAATGGTGGAAGCAGCTCGCGAGCAGGCAATGTCGCTTGAGCGGGATCTGGAGCGAAAGATCCGCACCAACCCGATTCAATCGGTGGCTATGGCTGCTGGCGTCGGCTTCCTGATCGCTATGTTGGCGCGCCGTTGATGCTGCTGCTGACCAGACTGGCGCCGCTCCTGGCCTCTTTTGCGGCGATGGATGTCGGCCAGTTCATTAGCCGCATGCGCCGCAATGCGGTCATCTATGCTCTGGTCCTGCTGTTCTCGTTGACCGCGTACGGCGCATTGGTTGCCGCGGCAGCAGTTGCGATGGCGGAAGAGATCGGCGCTGCAGGCGCGCTTCTCGTTGTTGCGGGTGCGGCCGTATTGCTGGCCCTGGTTCTACTGCTTGTCGTTCGGATGCGCGCACGCGCCGAAGAGAGGAAACGAAAGCAGGCTGCCATCGACGGCGGGAGCCGTGCATTAATGGCAACTGCCGCCCTCTCGGTGCTCCCTGTTGTCGTGAAGTCGCGCTCGCTCGCAATCTTGGCGGTCGCGGGCGGTCTCGGTTATCTCGCGATGCGAAATATGGACAGCATCACGGGAAGGTCGCATCGCCCGCGACCTGGGCCAAGGCCAGAGGATGACTACCGCTACTGATCAGATGAACGGCCGTTTTCCTTCATTGGGCGGCCGCCATCCTGCCACTCGGTAAAGGCCTTCCGGCTCCATGACTGCGCAACCTCGATCGAGCCACCGAACAAGCCCCTGATCTGCAAGCTTGCGAAGTGTCTTGTTCGTATGGACGAGCGAGAGCCCGAGCGTGTCCGCCACATGCTGCTGGGTGAGGGGCAACTGGACGCCGCTTTTTCTTTCGTTCATCGTGCCTTTGGCTCGCCAGTCCAGGAAGGCCAGCAGATAGGCCGCGCGCTCCTGGGCACTCCGCCTCCCGATGCTCAAAAGATGCTCGTCAAGCATGGACTCTTCGCGCGAGGCCATCCAGGTGATGTCGAAAGCGAGCGAAGGGTGGTTGCGGAAGAGGGACGGGAAGCGCTCGCGTTCGAACGTGCAGAGCGTCATCCGCGTCAACGCCTCAACTGAGTGCTGCATCTCCGCCATGACGTTGCCCTGGAGGCCGATCATGTCGCCAGGCAGGACGTAATTCAGGATCTGACGTCGGCCGTCCTCCAGGATCTTGTAGCGAAATCCCCAGCCGGTCAGCACCGTATAGAGTGATGGGTTTTGCTCACCCTCCACCATGATCAGCATGCCGGGTTCGGCCGGCATTTCGGCGATCTTGAAGCTGGAAACGAAGGCCAGTTCCTGCGGACTAAAGTCACGGAACACTGGGCGGCGCCGTAGCAGGCAGTGCTCACAGGGGACACGCGGGGGTACGACAGGCTTCGGATTGGCCATGAGACTCACAGAAAACGACGGGCGCAACGCTCTAGCGCACCCGAGTTAGCGTTACTGTGTCTTTTTTAAATGACCAGTCTCCTCCGCGCTGTTCTACGAGATTTTTATGAGAAAGGTGCGGATGATTCCCAAAGGCCCCCACATCCTCGCCGTCGATCGAGAGTATCTTGTTGCGATGGAAGCCGAGCGGGTGCTTCTCGATGCGTTCGCGTGCCGGGTTCGCATCGCGATGCCGCATGATTATTCACTTGCGCTGTCGCAGGATCGCTTCGACTTGCTGCTCATTGATGCCAACGTTGCGGAAGACAACGACCCGCAGCTCTTGATAGATGCGAAGGCACGAGGAGCTGGCCTCGTTTTCACGACCTTAGCGAACGATGCAATGGACGCCTTGCCACAATTCAAAGGCTCCGCCACGGTGGCGAAGCCATTTCGCGATGAGGACCTGATCAGGGCCGTGACTGACACCTTGTCCTTTCCGAAGCCCGAGGCCGAATACTAGCCGCCGAAGGCGCGGGAGGTGATGGCCGCATGGCCGGCGTCAGGCCCGAATTCACCCTCACCGGACACACCCAACAGTTCCTGCAACCTGCTCCGCGCGCGGCTTACACGGCTCTTGATCGTCCCGACGGCGCATCCGCAGATGGTCGCAGCTTCCTCATAAGCAAAGCCTGCGGCACCGACGAGGATGATGGCTTCCCTCTGGTCGTCCGGCAGCTTGTCCAGTGCCTTGCGGAAATCCTGGAGGTCCAGGCGTCCATATTGCTCCGGATGAACCGAGAAGCGCTCACTGAAGAGACCGTCGGTATCCTGCACCTCACGTCCGCGCTTGCGCATCTGGCTGTAGAATTCATTGCGCAGAATGGTGAAGAGCCAAGCCCGCATGTTTGTACCTGCGGTGAAGCTGGTCTGGTTGGCCCAAGCCTTCATGATCGTGTCCTGAACCAGATCGTCGGCTTTGTCGTGACGTCCCGTTAGAGAGACGGCAAACGCGCGCAGATTGGGCAAGGATGCGAGAAGGTCGCGCTTAAAGCCGCGATCGTCAATCTCGGTCATCGTCATTTTACTTTCACCGAATTGGTATTCCGTTCGGCTTCTTCCAGCTTTTCGAGAAGATCCAGAAAACGATCAGGAATCCCCTCCTCTTGCACCGCGTCGTAAAATTCGCGGAGCTTTCGGGAGATCGAGGCATTAGGCGGCATCGACCCGGGCTTAATTTCATGATGTGAAATGGTCATGTCCTGCTTTTTTCTGGTTTCGTCACTCATCACGCGGGCAGCCTGTTACGATATCGTCATCTCAAAATGCGCAGGCGGAAAAAAAGTTCCACCTCTTGCGGAACTTTTTTTCCGGCACCACGTTCATTCCCTGTCAATTGCCCGACCGGGCGTCAGGGGAGAATTCCGAATGTCACTGACCACGCGTGTTGCGTCTCACCTTCCATATTTGCGTCGTTATGCTCGAGCAGTCACCGGATCACAGACTTCCGGGGATGCCTATGTGGCGGCGGTCCTGGAAGCGCTGATCGCAGATGTTTCAATATTTCCAGAAACATCCAAGGACCGTGTCTCGCTTTACAAACTCTTTGTTGCGATCTTTGGTTCCACTGCCATCGAGATCCCGCCGATCGATTCTCCGTTCGCTTGGGAGCAGCGCGCAGCCGCCAATCTTTCTGCACTTCCGTCGATGGCGCGTCATGCCTTCCTGCTCGTTTCGGTCGAGGGCTTTACGCTCGAGGAAACGGCTGAGGTTCTGGATGTGAGCATCGAGAGAGCCACGCAGCTTCTGGACGAAGCCTCCAAGGAGATCTCCCGCCAGGTCGCCACCGAGATCATGATCATCGAAGACGAGCCGCTGATCGCGCTCGACATCGAGCAGATGGTCCAGGAACTCGGCCACCGGGTCACGGGAATTGCACGGACGCACAAGGAGGCGGTGTCCCTGTTCCAGACCACGAACCCGAAGATGGTTCTGGCGGACATCCAGCTTGCCGACGGCAGCTCGGGCATCGATGCCGTCAACGAGATCCTGAAAGCCTCCACGGTGCCGGTGATCTTCATCACGGCCTTCCCGGAGCGTCTGCTGACCGGCGAGCGTCCGGAGCCGGCATTCCTCGTCACGAAGCCGTTCAATCCGGACATGGTAAAGGCTCTCATCAGCCAGGCGTTGTTCTTCAACGAGACCGTCAAGGCTGCCGCGTAACCAGGAACTCGCAGGAGCAAGCGGGGGGAGCCACGATTCTGTGGTGGTCCCCGCACCGGAGACGATCTGAGCAACCCCTGCTTCCCTGCGCTCACCTATCCTGCAATCCCTCCCACTCATCGATAAGGGTGCGGGTCTCCCGCCCCTTAAATATGAAGGCCGTGGCCAGTTGTTGCAGTGGCCGCGACTCTCTATAAGAAGGTGCAGCCACGTCAGGACGTACCGGCCGCGCCGGTGCTTCAAATTGAACGAACGGAGTGAAACACATTGGTGCATCCGCTGACATGGCAGCACGCTGGTCAGAGCGATGACAAGTTGCGTGAGTTCTTCATGCCGGCGCTGGTGGACCTGGGCGCCAGCATCATCATACAGAACGCGCAGCGCGAATACCTGTTCGTCACCAACCTTCCCGAAATCTGGGCTAGAGAGGACTTTCAGTCTCCATCAGACGAGGTGGTTTTCGGTGCCGATGTTGCGGCTCGCCTCGCGACGCTCAAGGCCGACATGACAGCAACGGGGCAGAAGGCCCAGCTGGAGGTCATGGTGGGGGCGGAGCAGTTCTTCGAGTTCCGGGTGCAGACCGTGGAGTTCGCGCAAGGCGGGCTTCATCTCGTCACCACGATTGTCGACCGCTCGGAGGAGCGTCACCGCGAGCGGCTGCTGCGGGCACTACTGCGGGAAGTCAGCCACCGGTCAAAGAACCTCCTGGCGATCATTCAGAGCATCGCCTTGCAGACGGCCCGCTATTCCGGCTCTCTCGATCTCTTCCTGCACAAGTTCCGGGGACGTCTGTATTCGCTCTCGCAGTCGCAGGACCTGATCACGGATTCCAGCTGGCGCGGCGCATATTTCTTCGAACTGGTCCAGCAGCAGACAGAAAAATACCTGCCCGAAAACGGGGATCTGGTGAAGGTCAGCGGTGACAACCTGCTGCTCAGCCCCAATGCTTCGCTGCATCTCGGGCTTGCCCTTCATGAATTGATCGTCAATGCGGTGAGCCACGGCTCCCTGCTGCGCAGCAAGATGCCGATCGAGGTATCCTGTGTTCGCAAGCATGTGGACGGTCACGATACCGTGGAAATGGTCTGGCACGAGCCTCTACAGGGTGCGCTAAAGCCGGTGGACGATGCAGAGCAGCTGCAGTCGCATTTCGGGAGCACGGTTCTTGAGCGTGTCGTACCGGCGTCGGTCAACGGCAAGGCGCAGTATGCCATTTCCCGTGACCGCATCGCCTACCATCTTGCCTTCCCGCTCGATGTTGCCGAGTAGGCGTCCTCAACGGAAAACGACCTGATATTGCTGAATTGGCCCGGTTTCTTGCGAAACCGAGCCAACTCATCTCTTCGAGGGGGACTGAAGAGTCTCGCCTGGAAGCTTTGTAGGGCGGGGGACGGGGGGTGCTTCCAGACGCTGACATAACGGCGGTCCCCGGCCTTCGTTCCCAAGAAAATGCAGGAGCATAAAAAAAAGTGGCGCGGCCCTTAAATCGCGCCACTCAACGCATCAGCGCTTCAGCGTCCGCGGGTCGAGCGCGTCGCGAATGGCGTCGCCCATGTAGTTGACGCTGAGGACCGTCAGCGAAATTGCCAGTCCCGGCCAGAGAACCCGCGACGGGGTCAGCTGCAGGAAGTTGGCGCCGTCGTAAAGCAGCCGCCCCCAGGTGGGGAAGTCGGACGGGAAGCCGAGCCCGAGGAAGCTCAACGCGGACTCGGTGATGATCGCAGCAGCAATGCCAAGAGTCGCCGAAACCATGATCGAACTTAGAACATTCGGCAGGATGTGGCGGATGATGATCCTGTGCTCGCGCATGCCGCTGCTTTTGGCGGCCACGATGAACTCCTGACTCTTCACCGCCAGCACGTCGCCCCGCACGATGCGTGCGGTGTGCATCCAGCTGGTGATGCCGATGACGAAAACGATCAGGATGAAGATGCCGGTCTCCGGCCCAAACGCCGCCCGAAGGGTATCGCGGAAAAGCATGAGGATCACGAGCAGGAGCGGCAGCAGGGGCAAGGCGAGGAAGAGATCCGTCAGCCGCATCAACGGACCGTCAGCTCGGCGGAAGTAGCCTGAAAGAACCCCAACCAACGTGCCGAGGAAGAGGGCAAGCAGCATCGCCGCGAAACCGACCGCCAGCGAGATACGCCCGCCGGCGAGCACCTGGGCCAGCATGTCTTTACCCAGGTTGTCGGTGCCGAACGGGTGGGCGAAAGATGGCCCCTGGTTCCTGTCGCGGATGTTGATGGCGTTTGGCGCGACGGTGTGGATATAAGGCCCAACATAGACAGCGAGCACGATGAAGATGAAGACGGCAAGACCGGCAACGCCGCCCTTGTGAGCGCGGAACTGGCGCCACATCTCCCTCATCGGGGTGCGGACCGGCGACTCGTTCCTGACCGTCGGTGCAGCTTGCAAAGTGGTGTCAGTCATACCGGATCCTCGGGTCAAGGATGCCGTAAAGAACATCGGCAATCAGGTTGAAGAGGACGATCAGCACGGCGAAGATGAAGGTCAGCGTCTGAACGAGCGGAATATCAGCGCCTTGGATGGCGGTGATCAGAAGTTGCCCCAGTCCGTTCACCCGGAAGATCTGCTCGGTGATGATGGCGCCTGAGAAGATCGTCGGCACGCCGAGCGCAATCACAGTGACCACCGGGATCAAGCTGTTGCGCAGCACGTGTACGAGCAGCACCGCCTTTTCCTTCACACCCTTGGCCCGGGCGGTGCGGACATAGTCCTGGTGCAGGTTGTCCAGCATCGAGGCGCGCACGAAGCGTGCGATCTGGGAGGCATTATAAAGCGCCAGAACCGCAACTGGCAGGGCCATCTGCTTCACCTGCGCGATGAAACTCTGGAAGTCCGTGACTCTCAGATTGGTGTCATAAACGGACGGGAACCACTGCAGGTAAGAGGAGAAGATGACGATCAGCAGAACGCCGGTGAAGAAGGTCGGGACAGAGTAGCCGACCATGGAGACGAAGGTGCCGATCTGGTCGAAGATAGAATACTGCTTGTAGGCGGAGATGACGCCGATGGGGATGGCGATCAGGATGCCGAAGACGTAGGCGAGACCGACGACCCAGAGGGTCTGGGGCAGGCGCTGGACGATCAGATCAACCACCGGGCTGCGGGTTGCCCAGGACAGGACGCGCATGCGGTCGCCGTCGCCGAACTGCCAGCCGGTCAGGCTTTCGAGGATGTTGAGCGGCTCGTTGATGAAGAACTGCTGCAGCCACTTCATGTAGCGGATAAGGAATGGCTGGTCGAGGCCGAGCGAGGCGCGGATCTGCTCGCGAACTTCTGGTGGAATGGTGAGAGGGAGGTCGCCTGTCGGATCGCTTGGTGCGAGATCGAGTAGGGCAAAGATGACGAAGCTGATCACCAGCAGCGTCGGGATCGCAAACAGCAATCGCCGCAGAGTGTATGTGAACATCGGAATTCCCCGGACTGCAGCGCCGCAGAGGCTTTCCGGTCCTGGGTGCTGCAGGTGTCTGAAACTACGACCATCGCCAAAGTGTCGGGCGATGTGCCAGGGCGGCAAGAGATGCCGAGTCCGGGATCACCCGGGCTCGGCAGTCACCTCATTTCTTGCGGTGCCAGTCCGCGATGTTCCAGACCTGGGAGTCCCATGAGTTCATCTTGATGCCGTCGAGAGAGAGGGCAAAGGACGACTGGTCGCCGCGATGGACGAGCGGGATATGTGCACCTTCCTCGGTCAGCATGTCGTTGAGCTGCTTTGACAGCTCAGCGCGCTTCTCGAGATCGGCGGTCTTGGAAAGCTCGCCGACCAGCTTGTCGTAGTCCGGGTTGCAGTAGCGCGGGATGTTCTGGCCCTGCCAGCCGTTGGCTGGGCTCGGCATCTTGTCGCACAGCCACTCCGCCAGATATTTTTCAGGGTCCGTGCCGTCAAAGTTGTTGGTGTACATTTCGACGTCGGCATAGAACTTCTGGAAGGTATCGGGGCTTGCCGGATCGCCGCCGAAGAAGACGGAGGCGCTGGCATTGCGCAGCTCGGCATCGACGCCGATCTCCGCCCACATGGCCTTGACGAGTTCCTGCGTTGCCTGACGAACCGAGTTCGTCGATGTCTGGTACAGGAAGGCTAAGCGAACGCCATCCTTCTGGCGGATGCCGTCAGGACCGGGCATCCAACCAGCTTCGTCGAGCAGCTTGTTGGCAGCTTCGATGTCCTGCTTCAGGCACCATTCGTCGTTCTTGGTGGAAGCGACGTTCTCAGGGGCGGGAACAATGTTGCAGGTCGGCTTGCCGGACTGACCGTAACCAGCCTCGATAATGATGTCGCGGTCGATGGCGAGTGAAAGCGCACGGCGAACCGCCGGATCGCTAAGCGACGGGTGAGGGCCGGCCTCCGTCGTCGAGCGCTTGTCGCCAAGCGAAGGATCCGGGTTCGTGAAGTTCAGGTTAATACGCTCGACCTGCGTGCCGAAAGAGATCTCCAGCCTGCCCTTGCCGGCAGCCAGCATCGTTTCCAGCACTTCGGGCTCCACCTGGGCATTCCAGGCATAATCGTACTCGCCGGTCTCCAGCACGGCGCGCGCGGCCGATGCGGCGTCGCCGCCACCCTTCAAGGTGACAGAGGCGAAGGCGGGCTTGTCGGCTTCGCGATAATTGGGATTAGCTTCGAGCGTGATGACGTCGTTCGGCTTGAAGTCCTTTACGACGAAGGGGCCGGTGCCGACGGGCTTGAAGTTGGCATCCGTGCAGCCTGGAGCGGCGGCGCCAAGGCAATCCTTAAACTGCGCGGCTTGGATGATGGGTGACTGGGCGCCGACAAATGCGCTGTAGGGATAGGGCTTCGGATCTTCGAAGGTCACCTTGACGGTGTGAGGATCGACCGCTTCGACATTCTTCACCCCTTCATACTGGGCCCGCTGGGCGCAACCGCCATCTGGCGCCGTGCAGTATTTCCAGGTGAAGACAACATCGTCGGCGGTAAAATCAGTGCCGTCCGACCACTTCAGGTCTGGCTTCAGCTTCCAGGTCATGCTGAGCATGTCTTCTGCAAAGCCGCCGTTCTCGATTGTGGGAATCTCTGTTGCCAGCCATGGAACGAGTTCGCCCTTCTCGTCGTATCGCGCCAGTGGCTCGATCACCATGGACGAGGCATAGACTTCCTTCGTGCCTGCGGACAGGAAGGGGTTCATGGTGGACACTGCCTGCCAGAACAGGATCTTGAGCTCCCCGTCAGCGCCGCGTTCGGCATGCGCGAGAGAGCTTGAAATCGCCACGAAAGCGGCTGCTCCTGAAAGCAGGATCTTCAACTTCTTCATGCTGATGTCCCCTTATGATTCTTGTTAGGGTTGTAAAAGGCCTTCGCCGTCGGTTTGTCCGGCGGTTCCCGTCGCTGCGAAACGCGGTTTTCTTAGATTGCTGTTTTCGCAGAAGATTCCCTATCGATCCTCCTTTATGCGAAGCTGATGAGCACACGGATGATCAGGCACTCCCAGTTGTGCCTGACCAAATTTTGGGCCATCTAAGCATAGGCCTATTTTTCGTTCAAGCGCGAAAATTGAAGCTTGCCAAGTCGCGCTCGGGCTGCACAGTATCCCACCACAAAAGAGTGGGAACGACTACAAGAAAAACGAGGTCATCGCATGCCAGTGCTTAATCGTGCCGCCGAGATGCAGGAACAGGTCGCGGGATGGAGACGCCACCTGCACGAGCATCCCGAGATCCTCTACGACGTGCACGTGACGGCCGCCTTCGTTGCAGACAAGCTGCGTTCGTTTGGATGCGACACGGTCGAAACGGGGATTGGCCGCACAGGCGTGGTAGCCATCATCAAGGGGCGGCAAGGAGACGGCCCTGTCGTCGGCTTCCGCGCCGACATGGATGCGCTGCCGATATCGGAAACGAGCGGCAAGCCGTGGGCCTCCAAGACGCCGGGGAAGGCGCATTCCTGCGGCCATGACGGCCATACAGCCATGCTTCTTGGCGCCGCTCAGTATCTAGCCGAAACCCGCAACTTCAAAGGCTCGGTTGCAGTCATCTTCCAACCGGCGGAAGAGGGCGGGGCAGGGGCGCTCGCCATGGTGGAAGATGGCTTCCTCGACAAGTATTCGATCAGCCAGGTCTACGGCATGCACAACTCGCCCGGCCTTCCGCTCGGCCAGTTCGCAATCCGCAAGGGATCGGTGATGGCGGCGGCCGACACGTTCGAAATCACCATCAACGGCCGCGGCAGCCATGCGGCGCAGCCCCACAATTCCATTGATCCGGTGCTGACGGCGTCGCATGTCGTCGTCGCGTTGCAGTCCATCGTCTCGCGGCAGACGGATCCGCTTCATTCGCTGGTGGTGACAGTCGCCTCCATTCATGGCGGGGAGGCAAACAATGTCATCCCGGACACGGTGAAGCTCGGCGGCACGGTGCGCACGCTTCTGCCGGAAACGCGCAATTTTGCCGAGAAGCGGCTGAAGGAAGTGGTGCAGGCCACCGCGCTCGCGCACGGCGCGTCTGCCGACATCATCTACCGCCGCGGCTATCCGGTGACCTTCAACCACGATGCCGAAACAGACTTCGCCGCCGGAGTGGCCGGTAAAGTCGGTGGCGCCAACGCCGTAGATCTCGGCATGGCCCCACATATGGGCGCGGAAGATTTCTCCTATATGCTGGAGCGTCGCCCCGGCGCCTTTATCTTCATCGGCAACGGCGACACCGCAAACCTCCACAACCCGGCCTACGATTTCAACGACGAAGCGCTGCCCTATGGCATCAGCTATTGGGTGACGCTTGCCGAAACGGCTCTTGCGGCCTGACATCCTCGTCCTGGAAAGGAGAAGCCCATGTCGCTTGCGCAGTCTGCGGTCGAGGGTGTGGTTGGCCTGACGGAGCCGGTTCTGTCGGTCCGCAACCTGACGACGTCGTTCAAGGTCGAAGACCAGTGGCGGTCGGTGGTGAAGGGGATCTCCTTCGAGATCGCGCCGAAGGAGACGGTCGCCATTGTCGGCGAATCGGGATCGGGCAAGAGCGTCACTTCGCTCTCGATCATGCGCCTCCTGCCGAAGAACGCCAGCCGCATCGAAGGCAGCGTCAAGCTCGCGGGCCGCGAACTCCTGACCTTGCCGGACGAGCAGATGCGCCAGGTGCGCGGCAACGAGATCTCGATGATCTTCCAGGAGCCGATGACGTCGCTCAATCCGATCTTCCCGATCGGCAGGCAGATCGCCGAGGCCCTGACGGTGCATCGGGACATCTCGCGGGCGGAGGCGCGGGCGGAGGTGATCCGTCTTCTCGAAAAAGTCCGCATCCCCAACGCGCGCAACCGGTACGACGAATTCCCGCACCAGTTCTCCGGCGGTATGCGCCAGCGGGTGATGATCGCGATGGCGCTGGCGTCGAAGCCCAAGCTTCTGATCGCCGACGAGCCGACGACGGCACTCGACGTAACGATCCAGGGCGAAATCCTCGATCTTATCAAGACGCTGCAGGACGAGGAGGGGATGTCAGTCCTCTTCATCACCCACGACATGGGCGTGGTTGCCGAGGTCGCCGATCGGACCATCGTGATGTACCGCGGCGAGGCGGTCGAGACCGGGCCAACGGAGCAGATCTTCCACCGCGGGCAGCATCCGTACACGCGTGCGCTGCTTTCGGCGGTGCCGCGGCTGGGGTCGATGGGCGACCGCAAGCTGCCGCTACGCTTCCCAAGCATCGATGTCGGCACGGGCGAGCAGGTGGAGCTGGAGGACGTCAGGGACACAGTCGCGAAAACGAAGACGCCGATCCTCAAGGTCAGGGATCTGACGACGCGCTTCGACATCCATTCCGGCCTGTTTGGCCGCAAGACCGGTGCCGTTCATGCAGTGGAGAAGGTCTCCTTCCAGGTGCATGAGGGTGAGACCTTGGCCCTGGTCGGCGAGTCGGGGTGCGGCAAGTCGACGACGGGTCGATCAGTGACCCGCTTGATAACGCCCACCAGCGGCGAAGTGACGATCGACGGCTATAACGTGATGCAGCTCGACAAGACGACACTGCGCTCCATGCGTCGATCGATCCAGATGGTGTTCCAGGACCCCTTCGCCAGCCTCAATCCGCGGATGAGCATCGGTTCAGCGGTGATGGAGCCCTATATCGAGCACCGGCTCGGGACGAAGGCGCAGGCGCGCGAGAAGGCGGCGGATCTCCTGCAGAAGGTGGGGCTTTCGCCCGACATGATGCGGCGCTTCCCGCACGAGTTTTCCGGCGGCCAGAGACAGCGTATTGCCATCGCGCGCGCCCTGATGCTCGATCCGAAGGTGATCGTGGCCGACGAGGCGGTTTCGGCGCTGGACGTCTCGATCAAGGCGCAGGTCTGCAACCTGCTGCTCGACCTGCAGCAGAGCCTCAAGCTTGCCTACCTCTTCATCAGCCACGACATGGCGGTGGTGGAGCGGGTCAGTCACCGGGTGGCGGTGATGTATCTCGGGGAGATCGTCGAGATCGGCCCGCGGGCGGCGGTCTTCGACAATCCGCAGCATCCCTACACCCGCAAGCTGATGGCCGCCGTGCCGATCCCGGATCCTTCGCGCCGCGGCATCAAGCGCAACATGGCGATCGACGAGATCAAGAGCCCCATTCGCCCAGCCGGCTATGTGCCGCCCTTGAGGGAGTATCGGGAAATTTCCCCGGGCCATCTGGTGCAGGTCGCCTGATCTCCGTTGGGGGATCCACTGCTGCAACGTCCGTTTGACAGGCGGTCGCGAAGCATGGCAGCAACGGCGCCGGGAGGAGTGCTTTAATGGGAAAACGGTCGGATGCTCAAGGGCGGCTGGACGATGCGGCGCGCGCGGGCTGGATGTATTACGTAGCCGGGCGGACGCAGGACGAGATCGCGACCGCGATGGGTATTTCCCGCCAGTCGGCCCAGCGGCTGGTATCGCTGGCGGTCGCCGAACGGCTGATCAAGGTCCGGCTCGACCATCCGATCGCTGCCTGTCTCGAACTGGGGGAGGCGCTGCGCAGCAAGTACGGTTTGCGCCAGGTCGAGGTCGTTCCGAGCGATCCCGGCGCCGCGTCCACGACAGTCGGTATCGCCGAGGCCGGCGCTGCCGAGATCGAGCGCTGGCTGAGGCGACAGGAGCCGATCATCCTTGCCGTCGGCACGGGCCGCACGCTGAAAGCGGCCGTGGACCAGTTGCCGCCGATGGAATGCCCGCAACATCGCATCGTGTCTCTGACTGGAAACATCGGTCCAGACGGGTCGGCGGCCTATTACAACGTCATCTTCTCCATGGCAGACGCCATCAAGTCACGGCACTTTCCCATGCCGCTGCCGGTGCTCTGCTCCTCGGCGGAGGAGCGGGACACGCTGCACGAACAGGCGCTCGTCCGCTCCACCCTTGCCCTTGGTGCCCAAGCCGACGTGACTTTCGTCGGCATCGGCGAGCTTGGGCCCGACGGGCCGCTCTGCGTCGATGGCTTCTTGGCGCGAGATGAAATGGCAAAGCTCGTCGACGCCGGTGCGGCAGGCGAGATCTGCGGCTGGATGTTCGACCACGACGGCAAGCTTCTGACCGACTCGATCAACGACCGCGTCGCCAGCGTGCCAATCCCTTCCTGCGACACGGCCTGTGTGATCGGGATTGCTCAGGGAAAGAAGAAACTTCCGGCCATTGCGGCTGCGTTGAAAGGCCACCTCATCAACGGCTTGATCACCGACGAAGCCACAGCTGAGCAATTGCTGCGAGCCTGAGCAAAAAGTTACATTGTGTTTTCAGATGCATAGAGATTTTCGCTGCGCCGCAGCGATGATTTTCCGTTGACTTGCTCTAGCTGAAGGTGGGTAATTGCTCATGGGCAAAGCGAATGCTCGTTTCCATCTTCGGGAGGAAGATCATGACTTTCAAGACAATCCTGCTGGGCGCATGCTCGGCGCTGGCGCTTTCCGGCGTGGCTTCGGCCGAAACCCTCACCATCGCGACCGTCAACAACGGCGACATGATCCGCATGCAGGGTCTGACGGAGGACTTCACCTCCAAGAACCCCGACATCCAGCTCGAATGGGTGACGCTCGAAGAAAACGTTCTGCGTGAGCGCGTGACGACAGACATCGCGACGTCCGGCGGTCAGTATGACATTATGACGATCGGCAACTACGAAGTGCCGATCTGGGCAAAGCAGGGCTGGCTCACGGAGCTCGCCGATCTCGGTGAAGACTACAACGTGGACGATCTGCTGCCGTCCATCCGCGGCGGTTTGACCGTCGACGGCAAGCTCTATGCCGCTCCGTTCTACGGTGAGTCGGCCATGATCATGTACCGCACCGACCTGTTCGAGAAAGCCGGCCTCGAAATGCCGGAGAACCCGACCTGGGAATTCATCGGCGAAGCTGCCCGCAAGATCACCGACCGCTCGCAGGACCTCAACGGCATCTGCCTGCGTGGCAAGGCCGGCTGGGGCGAGAACATGGCGTTCATCACGGCGCTGACCAACTCCTTCGGGGGGCGCTGGTTCGATGAGAACTGGCAGCCGCAGTTCGATCAGCCGGAGTGGAAGGAAGCGCTGCAGTTCTACGTCGACCTGATGAAGGATGCCGGTCCGGCCGGTGTCTCCTCCAACGGCTTCAACGAAAACCTGACGCTCTTCCAGCAGGGCAAGTGCGGCATGTGGATCGATGCCACCGTAGCTGCTTCCTTCGTGTCCAATCCGGAAGATTCCACCGTTGCGGATAAGGTCGGCTACGCGATCTTCCCGTCTAAGGAAGGCGTCGACAATCACGGCAACTGGCTGTGGTCGTGGAACCTCGCCATCCCGGCGAGCTCGCAGAAGGTCGATGCAGCGAAGAAGTTCATCGCCTGGGCGACCAGCGAAGATTATGCAGAGCTTGTTGCTTCCAAGGAAGGCTGGGCCAACGTTCCTCCGGGCACGCGCACCTCGCTCTATGAGAACGAGCAGTACCAGGAAGCGGCTCCATTCGCGGAGCAGACGCTTGCTGCCATGCAGGCCGCCGATATCACCAAGCCGACGGTAGAGCCGGTTCCCTATACGGGCGGCCAGTTCGTCGCGATCCCTGAATTCCAGGCGATCGGCACCAATGTCGGCCAGCTGTTCTCTGCAGTCGTTGCGGGCCAGTCGTCGGTTGACGACGCCCTCTCGCAGGCGCAGTCGGCTACGGTTCGCGACATGACGCGCGCCGGCTATATCAAGTAAGCTCCTCCCGAGCAGTTGCCGCCCGGTCTCGTGCCGGGCGGCCTTTTCCACCTCTGCCTGATAACTCAAGAATAAGCTCGCTTTGCATGCGTCTCTTGCTCGGTAAGACGCGCGGCAAACGGAGGAGGGCGTCGACATGGCAACACAGAACACACGGGGCCTGGCCCGCCTGATGATGGCGCCGTCCGTTATTCTTCTGCTGGTCTGGATGATCGTGCCGCTCTCGATGACGCTGTGGTTCTCGTTCCAGAACTACAACCTCCTCAA
>NZ_JALJRA010000027.1 GCF_022968135.1 Pseudorhizobium tarimense | reverse complement strand
AAGGAAGAGATGTCGATCTACGACGCCGCCATGAAGTACAAGGAAGAAGGTGTGCCGCTGGTCATCTTCGCCGGCGTCGAATACGGCAATGGCTCGTCGCGTGACTGGGCTGCCAAGGGTACTAACCTCCTTGGGGTCAAGGCCGTGATCGCGCAGTCGTTTGAGCGCATCCACCGCTCCAACCTCGTCGGCATGGGTGTTGTGCCCTTCGTGCTGGAGGAAGGCACGACATGGGCGAGCCTCAACCTCAAGGGCGACGAGACGGTGACGATCGAGGGCCTGGAGGGTCCGATCAAGCCGCGCGAGTGGAAGAAGGCCCAGATCACCTACGGCGACGGCTCTGTGAAGGAGGTGAACATCCTCTGCCGCATCGATACGCTGGACGAGGTCACCTACATGAACAATGGCGGCATCCTGCAGACCGTTCTCCGCGATCTGGCAGCCTAAAAGGACAATCTCTATGCCGCCGGCGACTGCGCCGGCGGCGACCGTGACTTTTTTCTGGTCGCTGAGCGATAACCAGGTCGTGAATGCCGAAGATCATCGCATTCGAGCGCCGTCGCCTACCGGTTTGGTTGGTTTGATGAACTTGGGCCGCCCACGCGAGCAATGGGTGCGGCGAGGGGCGGCTCTCGGATCACCATTCATCTCGATTGCGTCTCGACGCAATAGCTGCAGGTAACCCGCAAACTGCAATCGCCCCGCTGGGCGAAGGCGGTACACGGGGATGTGTTCACTCTGGCATTTTGCTGATGGCAAGGCGCACTTCAAGGGCTGTTTTGATATGGCCAATTGCCGCCCGCTCCGCCGCGATCGGATCATGGTTGCGAAGGGCGGAGAGGATGGCAACGTGCTCCTCTGTTGCCGTTGCCGTGCGTCCTTCCTGGATGAATGTAGTGTCTGGGAGCAGGGCAATCGTTTCTTGCAGGTCTTCCACGGCTTGCCGGAGATAACGATTTCGCGCCGCGTCATAGAGACGAGCGTGAAACTGCCGGTTCAATTGTGCCGCGAGTTTCGGATCAGCAGATGCCGCGGCGAACTTCTGATTGATCCCTTCCAGATTGCCAATCTCGGCGTCTGTGGCGTAACGAGCGGCATAGCGTGCGACCACGCCCTCAAGCTCTTCGCGCATGGCGTAAAGTTCGAAGATTTGCTGCATTGACAAGATCGAGACGGCAACGCCACGGCCTGGCGCTGCTTCCAAGAGGCCCTTCTCCTGAAGCCTCCCAAGCGCCTCCCGCACAGGCGTTCGGCTGACGCCGAGACGGGATGCGACTTCCTCTTCGCGCAGCGGATCGCCCGGCTGATAGATGCCGTCGCGGATTGCCGCGAGGATCGCTTGATAGGCGCTCTGGCCACGGGTTTTCGAAAGCAGATCTTTCGACCGAGTCATGGTTTGATGTCTCCTCTGTCATCCGGCTACAGCAGGCATGGCGGATTGTCCACTTTTCGGCTCTGCAGGAGCCGTCAAGATGCTCCAAGTGCCGAGAGATAGTTCCGTGGAAAGTGCACGATCTCGCAGTTTTCTGACGTGTCCCACATGGCACCTGGGACGTCCTGAGCGAAACCAGCCTTGCCACGCTGAGCGTGCGAACAGGGTTTAGCCTGGTGCCGTCACGGAATTGCGAAGGCGGGATCGCCATCTTGTCCTGTACCGTTCTTGTCCCGTCCACGCCTTCGAATCCTCGCATCATCTCTGCACAATGATGATCATTGTCATATCAGCGCCGCTGATCCTGCCCGTTTGGCTAGGTGTGGCAAAGACGGTTGCAGTGAACAGCAATGATGCTATTGCCCAACGGCGATGCCCTCCTCGCCAACCGTCGCTATCGCAGTGCAACAGAAGGACCATAGATTGGTGTTCGAAGCTGAGAAAATTGCTGGAGAGTCCAATGCAAACCGTTCTTCTAGGAAAGTCAGTCGACGCCTTGCACCGCTACTTCTGCCACGTGCAGCGTTTCAACACATACCGCGAGATGGGTTGCAGCGGCGTAGCGCTTCGGCTGATCCGCCGCGATCTAGGCATTTCAGATCCGGTGGGCGAGCGCGCCTTGCCTGGTCCTCAGCCTCTGGAGCCGAAAAGGAGCAGCAATGCAGCTCTTCGATCCACTAACAGCGCGCCTCGTGGTGGCGATCTCCCAATACGGATCGATCGGGCGCGCGTCGGAGCGTGAGAATATTGCGACCTCTGCGGTGAGCCGGCGGATCAGTGATCTGGAGAGTCGTCTTGGCGTTGCCCTTTTCGACCGATCCATGCAGGGTGCGCAACTGACGCCTGCGGGTGAAGTGTATGTTGCTGGCTGCCGTGAGATCCTGCGCCAGATCGCCGATCTCAACACGCGGCTCGTCGACTTCTCGACTGGCGAAAGCGGTGGCCTACGCCTCGCCTGTACGAGTTCCGCACTCTCCGGCAGGCTTCCGGAATTGCTGGCCGAATACGCCTCCGCGCACCCTCGCATCGGCCTTGATATACAGGAAATGACAGCTTCGCTGGCGCTGGCCGCCATGGACGACGGGCGGGCCGATGTTGCGATCGTGGCCGATAACTACGACTTCTCCCGTTATTCCACCGAGGTCTTTGAAGACGACAACGTGATGGTGCTTTGTTCGCCGGATCATATCTTGGCGCCGCGCCTCCAGTCCGGCCAGGAGGTACGGTTTGATGAGGTCGTGGAACACGAGGTGGTCGGAATCCATCACTCAGGTGCACTTGACCGCCTCCTCAGCGCAGCCGCGGCGGAAAGTGGGCGTGCACTCGGCGAGCGCGTCAATGTCGAAACGTTTCCCTCGCTCGTGCGTATGGTCGAGGCCGGCTTCGGTATCGGCTTCCTGCGGTCGACAAGCCTGCATCTTCTAGCCGGGACCGATGTCCTCAGCGCCAGGCTTTCGGATGCCTGGACACGCCGAAGCCTTTTGACGGTGCGCCGCCCGGCGAGTCCGCTTTCCGCACCTATTCGTGCCTTCCTGGACCTTGCTCGCAAAACATATCATCCGCAGCTTTGACGACTCAACCACACTCGCCGGGGTCTGGATACAATAGTATACATCGCTCGGCTTTGGTGCTAAGTTGGACCTTAGGGTGTGCTGGGGGAAGACGCATTGATGGCTGAACCGCAGATGATGAAGCTCCGCGTCGACGCGATCCAGTTGAGAACTGCAGTTGGCCGGATTTTCGCGGCCGTTGGCGTGCCGAGGACGGATGCCGCGTTTGTCGCACAAGACCTGGTCCTCGCCGATCTTAGGGGCGTGAGCACTCATGGAATTGCACGTTTGCCGATCTACGTTGAACGCATTCGGCGTGGTGTTGTGACAGCGGCCCCGCAGATACGGATTGCGCGACCGATGCCGGCTGCCGTTCACGTGGACGGCGACAATGGTCTGGGGTTCCTCGTCATGCGCCGCGCCACGCGCGAGGCGATTGTTTCGGCTGCGCAATACGGAATAGGGATCGCATCGGTCTACAACAGTACGCATTTCGGTATGGCGGCCGCTTACCTTCTACAGGCGGTCGAAGCAGGCTTTGCCGCCTTTGTCTTCACCAATGCGTCGCCGAGTATGCCGGTTTGGGGTGGCAGGACCCCGTTTCTCGGAACAAGCCCTTTCGCCTTTGGGGCACCGGGTGGAGAGGGATCGCCATCAATCATCCTCGACATGGCCACATCGGTGGTCGCGCGTGGAAAGATACGTCGCGCCGCGCAGAAGGGCGAACCCATCCCTGCAGGATGGGCGCTTGATGCACATGGCTGCGAAACGACCGATGCGCGCCGCGCCTATGAGGGTCTTGTCCTGCCGCTTGGGGGCCCCAAGGGCTCCGGTCTATCGCTGATGATGGAAGTGATCACAGGCGTCATGAGCGGTTCGGCCTATGGCGGATTGGTCGGTGATCAATATCGTGATCTCGACAAGCCGCAAAATGTCGGCCACAGCATCATTGCCTTCAAACCCGACCTCTTTCTCGACCGCACGTCCTATGGCGAACGAATGGACGATCTCGTCGCTCGGGCGAAAGCATGCCCTCGCGTCGATGAAGCGCAGCCCATCCAGATGCCGGGTGAACCGGAAGCTGCCCGCATGGCGGCGCAACTGAAAGATGGCATACCGCTCAGCGACGATGATCTCGCAATGCTCCGCGAACAGGCAAAGCTTGCGGGCGTCGATCCTGACCTCGACACCCTACGAAAGGATTGAGACCCATGCTGCGGATCGCAATACTGGACGACTATCAGGATGTGGCGCTCTCGCTGGCCGATTGGACATCGTTGGATCCAGATTGCGACATCGTCCGTTTCGGTGAGAATCTCTCAACAGAGGACAAGGCCGCCGAAGAACTGGCTGAGTTTGACGTGCTCTGCCTGATGCGCGAGCGCATGCCGCTGCCCGCGACCCTGATTGCTCGCCTGCCGCGTCTTAAGCTCGTTGTCGTCACGGGCGCACGCGTAAGAAACATCGACTTGGAGGCGGCGGTCGCCCAGGGCGTAACGGTTTGCCATACCTTCGCTGGCGAATCCGTCCATGCCACTCCTGAGATTGCCTGGGGGCTGATCCTGTCGCTTGCCCGTTCCATTCCGGAGGAAGATGCACGGATCCGCCAGGGCGGCTGGCAGAACTCGGTCGGCACGATCCTCGGTGGCAAGACGCTTGGACTGGTGGGCCTCGGGAAGCTGGGGGCCCGGATGGCTCCGATCGGCAAGGCCTTCGGAATGGACGTAATCGCCTGGAGCCAGAATCTGAGATGAAAGAGCGCGCGAAGTCGGAGTACGACGTGTCGATAAGGAGACACTGTTTTCTCAGGCAGATGTTGTTTCGCTCCACCTTATCCTTAGTGACCGCAGCCGAAACACGGTGTCGGCCGATGAAATTGCACTGATGAAGCCGGGCGCCTTGCTGATCAACACATCACGAGGTCCGCTCATCGATGAAAGCGCGCTTGTCGCGGCGCTGGCGCAGGGGCGCATCAAGGCGGGTCTTGATGTCTACGATAAGGAGCCGCTCCCGGGGGACCATCCGCTGCGACGGGCACCAAACACGGTGCTTACTCCGCATCTTGGCTACGTCACAGAGGGCGCGTATGCCGCCTTCTATCGGGATACCGTCGAAAATATTAAAGCGTGGCGTGCAGGTGCACCCGTTCGGGTGCTGGCGGGGCCGAAAACGGAGAAAATTTGATGACGCAAATCATCAAGACGGCGGATCTGGTCGACAGCAACGATGACGACGTCAGGTTCTGCGAAATCCAATGGAAGATTTTCGGCAAGCGCCGGGGCTTTCACGGCTAGGTTGTAACCCTGAGAACCTTCGAAGACAACAAGCTGCTGAAGCAGACGCTGTAACTCGATGGGGCCGGCAAGGTGATGGTGGTCGATGGGTGCGCTTCGTTGCGTTGCGCGCTTGTCGGCGACGTCATCGCGGAACTTGGTCGCAGGAACGGCTGGCACGGCGTCGTGATCAACGGAGCTATCGAGACAGCATTGAGCTCGGTGGCTTGGATTTCTGCGTCATCGCACTCGGTCGGGCGCCCAAAAAGAGCGGCAAGACAGGCCATGGACAACTGAACGCTACCCTGCAGTTCGGCCATGTCACCTTCCGTACGGGCGACTATCTCTATGCCGATGAGGATGGGATTTTTATCGCGGACAAAGCCGTCTATCCCGGCGGCTGATCAGAACGCAGCGTGCCCGTGCGCGTTCAATGAAAGTGCATGAGAGCGGTCTCATGCACTTTCAACATAAAGCGTCAACTACGTTCTGGGTAAACTGACGGGTGCCAAGGGGGCCGCCAAGATCGCCGGTGCAGGTAGATACCTCGCTGATAATGCGATCTATGACGGCCTCAATGGTGGCGGCACTTTGCACATAGCGTGTATCACCGCTGCGCTCACCGTGCCAGCGCAGGAGCATGGCAGTCGATAGAATCATCGAGGTCGGGTTCGCCTTGTCCATACCGGCGATGTCAGGTGCCGATCCATGCTGCGCTTGCGCGGCAGCATGGTGGTTGCCCGCATTGAGAGAACCGGCCAATCCGAGGCTGCCCGAGAGTTCTGATGCCAGGTCAGACAGGGTGTCCCCATAGAAGTTGGTGGTGCAGATCACGTCGTAGCGGCTCGCGTCACGCACGAGTAACGCTGCCATCGCATCGACCAGAACTTCCTCTAGAACAACGTCCGGGTAGGCGGCAGCGACCTTTCGAACTTCCCGCAGAAACAATCCGTCCGTTAGCACGAACGCGTTCGCCTTGTGCACTGCCGTCACCTTTCTGCGGCGAACGCGCGCAAGGTCGAAAGATACTCGAGCGATGCGCTCGATCGCTTGGGCCGTCACCTTGCGCATTGAAATTGCGACGTCCTCCGTCGGCATGAACTCTCCCGTCCCGGCAAACATATTGCGATCGGGATACATGCCCTCGGTGTTTTCTCGCATAATCACGAGGTCCATCTCGGTGCCACGGTGCAATACGCCGTCTCGGGTGCGAGCCGGGCGGATGTTGGCAAAAAGATCGAGACCTTTGCGAAACGCCGCAGAAACATTAATCCCGCCCTTGTCACGTGGTGGATAGCTAAGGTGTGAGATCGGCCCTAATATCGTGCCGTCCATGCTCCGGGCTTTCTCCAGGATGCCGTCAGGCAGCGTGCTGCCGGACTTCTCCAAGGCGGCCAATCCAATTTCTTCTTTGGTATAGGAGAAATACAGGCCGTGACGACGACCAACCGCGTCCAGAACGGCAACAGCAGAAAAGACAATCTCTGGGCCGATACCGTCGCCTGGGAGAACAAGAAGCTTCATGAGGTAATGGTTCCTCTGCATGCAGATATCTCGGATGTGCCGTGGCAGTTAATGGCGTACTCCCGGCTCACGGTATCCAAATGTGCACAATTGCCGTCGCTGGGGAACCCCCTCATCAGGCGTAGCGCCACAGATTCATACGCCGGTGCGATGTGTGGAAGTAAGGCCACGGCGAGGATCTGCACAAATTCAGACGGAGCTACACTGTGAGAGAAGGGCTTCAAGGCGGCGGCCAGTCCTGCTGCACCCGTGCCCAGAGCGATGAGGTCGACCTCGCCCAGTTCCGCGAGCGACTGCTGCATCGAAGGATCCAACCGCATTGCCTGCCAATCCTCCTCCGTTGCTCAGGCCTCTCCCGGAGACCACCACTAGGGTAAATTGGCGTTATTGCTAATAAGGTTTTCCTTGGGCGCCATACGATGCAGCTATAGCTGCTCAGGGAGCCCGAGGAGACATGGCACGTAGGCAACGCTTCCCACCCACCGTCTGTTTCACCATCAGGCGCAACCGATTACGACTACGAAGGCTTATTGCAGCGCCGTCCGCTCAAGTTTGATGGCAGATGAAGTGCCCTGCCATGGGAATTTGCCTAGTGTTAAATCAATATTTAGGCTTTGCGTCGACGGTGCGGCCTAGTGCGGTGAAGCACGCTTCAAACGCAGGACGCGTTCCCTCCCACCTTTCAAGGTAGGCATCGAGAACCGTACACCGCGGTACGCGTGCCTGTGCGAGCTCAAAATGAAAAACCTCAAGATATCCCGTCAGCTCTTCATCCTGGTAATGGCCCTGATGATCGCGTTTGGAGGCGTGACGTATTATCAGATCCGCACCTCCGTGGCGTCGATCTATGCCGAGCGCTACGACATGCTGAGGACACAGGTGGAGTCCGCGCTGTCAATCATGCAGATCTACAGCGACCTTGAAAAGGCAGGCACCTTGAGCCGTCAGGAAGCGCAGAAACAGGCCTACGCCACCGTGGCTGCAATAAAATACGAGCCTGCCGGCTACATCTTTGGCATGACGAAGGACATCGTCATGACGATCCATTACAACTCAAAGAATGTCGGGACTTCTCAGAAGGGCCAGCCTGACAAAATGGGTAAGCTCTTCCGCGAGGAGATCGTGGCGAACGCTCAGTCTGGCGGCGGCATCACCGAGTATCACTGGGAGAAGCCTGGAATGCCTGGCGACACTGTCTACAAGAAGGCCGTGTATTCGAAGCTTTTCCAGCCTTGGGATGTTGTCGTGGCGACGGGCGTGTACGTCGACGACCTCGAGGCGAAGGTCTATAATACGGTGATGGAGGTTGTCGTCTCCGGCATGATCGTATTCGTGGCGACCATCGCTCTCGCGTATGCCGTCATCCGTAACATCACGAAGCCGCTTGCCGCCGTACACACCGCGCTTGAGGCCGTTGCCAATGAAGACGTGTCCCGTGCATTACCGCACACTGACATGAGCAATGAAGTAGGTATGATGGCGAAAGCGACGGCCGCTCTTCAGGAGAAAGTCCGCGAGCGGCATGCTCTTGCTGAGCGGCAGGTTCACCAGCAGCGCGAGCTTGATCAGGAGCGCCAGAAGAGTGCCAAAATGCAGCAGGAAGAAGCACGCCTCCAGGAGCGCGTCGTCACCACTATTGGGGACGCACTGGAGCGCCTAGCCCAAGGTGACCTAACCGTCCGCTGCGGAGATCTCGGCAGCCGTTATGCCGCGTTGCGCGACAACTTCAATGAGGCGCTTTCGCACCTCGAAGCTGCCATGGCCCGAGTCAACGCCAAGGGCATCGACATCAGTGGCTCGAAGGAAGAGATTCGCCGCGCTTCCAATGAATTGTCGCAACGAACGGAACGACAGGCGGCGAACCTGGAGGAAACATCGGCGGCGCTGGATGAGCTTACCGTGGCCGTCCGCCAGACCGCCGAAGGCGCGCACGAAGCCGCGGAGCGCGTGACGGCAGTCAGCACCGAAGCGAGCCGCAGCGACGCCGTAGTGACGCAGGCTATCGAAGCAATGAGCGGGATTGAGCGGTCATCGGATGAGATCTCCAAGATCATCGGCGTCATCGACGACATTGCCTTCCAGACCAACCTCCTGGCGCTCAATGCAGGCGTCGAGGCGGCACGCGCCGGAGAGTCTGGGAAGGGCTTTGCCGTGGTGGCTCAGGAAGTACGAGAACTGGCACAACGCTCTGCCGCCGCAGCGAAGGAGATTAAGGACCAGATCTCTCGCTCGTCTGGTCAGGTGGAGAACGGTGTTCTATTGGTCGGCGAAGCCGGTGAGGCCTTGAAGCGTATTGCCGATCAGGTGAAGGCCGCAAGCGAAATTGTCACCAAGATCTCGCACTCTGCCTCTGAACAAGACACGACACTTCGATCAATTTCGTCGTCGCTCAACCAACTTGATGCCGCAACGCAGCATAACGCTGCCATGGCGGAAGAGACCACTGCATCGGCGGAAGCGCTGGCCGTAGACACTGAAGAGCTGCTGACTTTGATCCGTAACTTCCGCGTCAGCGGCGCCGCCAGCGGGGATCGGCTGCATGAGGGGATCAAGGGCATGCGCATGGCCGGTTGATCAGGCTTGTTACCTGAAAAATTCGCGAGGCTTGAGGCGATCCTTCTCGCCTCAGAAGCTCATCCTCATTGACTTGGCAACGTCCGAGATTGGGTGAAGTACGTTGGCCTCTCTATACTCCTGCCGTGCCAGATCGAGGTAGCAGAGTGAGCTTTGCAGATCTGAGCACGTCACGGTGGACTTCCGACCCTAGCCTCAAGCGGCCTTATGTCGCCTGTTGAGCAGCGGTGATTGAGGAGACGAAACGGCGCGTGCGCTCGTGCTCAGGGGTGCGGAAGATGCGCTCCGCTGGCCCGGCCTCCATGACCTTGCCCGCCTCTAGAAATAGGACGTCATGCGAGACGCTCGACGCAAGACGCAGGTCGTGCGTGGCGATGATCATCGTTGTTCCCTCGCGGGCAAGTTTGCCCAGAACATCAACGACTTCAGCGGCAAGCTCCGGATCGAGGGCAGAGGTCGGTTCATCGCACAAGAGGACGCGAGGCGACATTGCGAGCGCACGGGCGATGGCAACACGCTGTTGCTGACCGCCAGATAGAGTGGCCGGCCAGGCATCCGCCTTGTGCTCCATATCAACCTTTGCCAAGAGCTCGCGCCCATGCGCGGCAGCCTTCTCTCGTGGCCATCGAAGCACTGTCATCAGGCCCTCCATGACATTTTCCAGCGCGGTACGATGCGGAAAGAGTTGGAAGTTCTGGAAGACCATGCCTGTCTGCCGCCGGACCGACTGAATGGCATCCCATCTAAGCTTCTGACCCGGGTGAAGCGTCACCAGCGCATCTCCCATTCGAATCGTCCCGGAGTCGGGGATTTCGAGGAGGTTGATGCACCGAAGAAGCGTGCTTTTTCCACCGCCGGAGGGTCCCACGAGGGCTGTGACGCTGCCTTCGGCAACCACCATGCTGACATCATCCAGCACCAGGGTTTCGCCAAAGCTTTTCGAGATATGGGAAAGTTCTATCATCGGGCCGCCTCCAGCGTGCCGCCATAGCGCGAGAAGCGGCGTTCCAGCCGTGCTTGCAGATTGGAAAGGACCGAGCTTAGCGCGAGGTAGATGAGGGCCGCTTCAACATAGAGGATCAGCGGTTCATACGTGGTGGCGACAATGCGTTGCGCCGACTGGAAAAGCTCCGGCACAGTGATCGCCGCGGCAAGAGAGGTGTCCTTGACCAGGGAGATGAACGTGTTCGACAGAGGCGGGACGGCTACGCGTGACGCCTGCGGCAGGATCGTACGACTCATCGCCTGACGCCAACTCATGCCGATCGAGTACGCTGCCTCCCATTGTCCTTTCGGCACCGAGGAAATGACCGCGCGGATGATCTCCGACGAGTAGGCGCCGATATTGAGCGTGAAGCCGATCAGCGCAGCAGGGAATGCGTCAAGCAGGATGCCGACGCTCGGCAGGCCGTAGAAGATGACGAACAGCTGAACAAGCAGCGGCGTTCCACGGATCACCCATACGTAGAAGCGCGCGACCATCGCCAGTGGCGTCGGCGCGAAAAGGCGTGCTACTGCGGTGACGAGGCCGAGCGCCAGGCCAAAGGCGAAGGAGAGGAGCGTTAGCGGGACCGTAAACCGCAGCCCGGCCCACAACAGCGTGGGGAGCGAATCCATCATCAGTTGAAGCCAGTGTGGCATGGGGTTCCTTCCAGCTCTAGCTGCTCACGTTCGCGACAAAAGCGAAACGCCCGGCCAGGCCGGACGTTTTGGGTTTATCCCGAGAACGGGGACGGTGCTACTTCGAGAGGTCCTGGCCGAAATACTTCTCCGAGATCTTCTGGTAAGTCCCGTCTCCCTTGATGTCTTCCAAGGCCTGGTTGACTGCTGCGACGAGCTCATCGTCCCCTTGGCGAAGAAGGATCCCCGAATAGCTCGCTTCGGCCTGCTCGGCCACCACCTTCACCGGCGCATCAGGCTTCTGCTTCTTGAAATCGAGAAAAGAGAGGCTGTCGTTGAGGGTGGCATCGGCGCGACCGGTCAGCACCAGTTGGATGGATTGATCGAAGCCTTCCGTGCCGATGAGTTCGGCGCCTGCTTCTTCTGCCATCTTGCCATAGTTACTTGTGAGCGATTGAGCGGCTTTCTTGCCCTTGAGGTCGGCGAAACCCTTGATGTCTTCACTGTTCTCGCGGACGATCAGCACTGCCTTCGAGGCGATATAGGGTTCGGAAAAGGCATACTTCTGTTTGCGCGCATCGGTGATGCCAACCTGGTTGATCACCGCGTCATAACGATTAGCATCCAGTCCCGCGATAAGGCCATCCCATTTCCCTTCTACGAATTGTGCTTCGACGCCAAGCTTTTCTGCAACGGCTTCGCCGATCTCAACGTCAAAGCCAACGAGCTTCCCAGAGGCATCGTGAAACGTGAAAGGGGCATAAGTTCCTTCGGTGCCGATGCGAATTGTCCCGCTGGACTTAATCTTGTCGAGGTTCTCGCCTGCGAAAACCGGTATCGTCGCAGACGCATGCAGGATCACTGCGGCAGCAACTATTTTGAGGGAGGATGTGAAGGAGGTCATGAAGCTTGTCCTATCGGATGTGACGTCTTGGTCCTTGATGCCAAAAAACTAGGCCGCTTGGGAGAAAAGGAAATCGCGTCTGGACCCCAAGGAGTGAATAATTTGCCTGCTTTTGCGATCGGCCGGCGAAAAGGCGCGTGTAAAGGTCAGACGGGCAGGGGCTAGCGGGTCCTTTAGGACAACTCCTTCTCGCTCCGACCCTTTCGCATGGTCGAGAAACGGCTTCTTCACACGATGAATCAGATCTCACCGACTCGCCTTGCTCATGAGCGAATCTTCACCGATGCGATCACGCTTCGGCAAAGTCTAACGGCAGCATCGGTCAGCTTATACTCATGCGCTTCTCCATCAGTGCGGGTGATACGGCAAAAAGGATCAGGTCCAGGTGTCATGGTATATTTTCTGTTGCTATGGAAAGCATTACGAGACAGGATCGGCAGCGGACATCCCACCGCTTTTCCCCCACAGGCGGCTGGGCGGCAGGATTGACCGTCAGGACCTGGATAGCAGACGCAGATCTCATCAGTCATGCCGGCAAGGCAAGCCGTTTTCCGTCGAGCCGAACCGATGCTATATGGTCGCCCATGAACATTTTGTCGATCCAATCTCATGTTGCCTACGGACACGTGGGCAATTCGTCGGCCGTTTTTCCACTCCAGCGGCTGGGGGTGGAGGTCTGGCCCATCCACACCGTGCAGTTTTCAAATCACACGGGCTATGGGGCATGGCGCGGCCAGGTTTTCGATGCAGCTGTGATTGGAGAGCTGGTCGAGGGGATTGAGGATCGCGGGCGTCTTGTCGCCTGCGACGGTGTGCTCTCGGGCTATATGGGTTCGGCGGAAATCGGCTCTGCCATCCTAGACGCCGTGGTGCGGGTGCGGGCTGCAAATCCGCGCGCGGATTATTGCTGTGATCCAGTGATCGGCGACGTGGGGCGCGGCATCTTCGTGCGTCCCGGGATCCCCGAATTTCTGCGGCAGAAGGTGGTCCCAGCGGCCGACATCGTGACACCCAATCAGTTTGAACTGGAGTTTCTCACGGGCCATGCCATCGTTTCGCAGGCGGATGTGATGGTCGCCTGCGACCGCCTGCACGCCATGGGGCCGAAGATCATTCTCGTGACCTCTGTTCTCACCGACGAGACTCCGATAGCCTCTATCGATCTCCTCGCCTCGGGGCCAGACGGCCGTTTCCTGCTGCGGACACCTCGCCTTGACGTCTCGCTGAACGGAGCGGGGGATGCTGTCGCTGCCTTGTTCTTCCTACACTTGAAGCGAACCGGATCGGCCGCTGCGGCGCTGAGTGCAGCCGGATCCTCCGTCTACGGTCTGCTTCGGCGCACTTTCGAGGCTGCTTCGAAAGAACTGCTGATCGTAGAGGCCCAAGACGAATTGGTGCAGCCAACCAAGGTATTTGAACCATACAAGATCTGACCGGAACGGTTGCCGACAAGCCTTCCGCTTCTCAGCCCCATGTGAACGCTCAAGGTGATTTGATGGTGCTGCAAAGCAGAGGTTGCGGTCTTTCGCGGTGGTATCTGGCGTGGCAGCAGAAGAAGTGGAGACCTGGCACTGGTTATGGCGGCAGGCGCTTCACCGATGGGCTCGCTATCGATCGCTCGTCCGGCGTTGCCAGGGGCCTAATGGCGAGCATGTCAACGTGAGCTACGAGTCGAGCAACGACTCGTGCAGCGGCATCCCAGCGCCCGATATACCTTGCCAGTTCAACAAGTCGCCGCGGCCGCCTCTGCCGGTTGTCATCAATGCACGGAAGACAAAGCAGAAGAGGGTTGAGGCATTACCGCCGTCCGCGGCGGGAAAGAAGCTCTTTGGAGCATGTACCAAGACGAACGCGACGTCTTTACCGGGCTCACCTTAGATATAGCTGCTGAAGAAGCCCATTAAGGCGTACGCCCACTCCTGAAGGAGGACCGGGTCGTTCCAGACCGCCCACACGCCAATCGCCAGAGTAACCAGCAATGCAAAGCCAATCAGCTTCCTGACCACGAAGAACACAAGCCAAAGCACCACGACGGCAATTACCCCGGTGATGATGAATGAGTAGAAGGTGTCAGTCATCGTCCGCTCCAGAATGGTCTAAACTGCTTAAACAAGCTTCCGCCGTCATAGAGCGGCTTTTTGATGTCCAGCAGCCAGTGATCCAGAACGACGCCCGCTTAGCTGCCGGTCACGCGTGCTGCAGAGTATTGTTCGTCGCTGACCGGCTCGAGCCACTCAGCTGCCGTCCATCGCCTCATGAATGGCAATATGAGTCATGCCGGTCTCGGAACTTGCCCCGTGCCAGTGCCTCGCCCGGAGCGATCCAAATGGAGTCGCCTGTGTTGATTGGCTGGATCGGCTCCCCCTCCTTCTGGATGAACCCTGAGCCCGCGGTGACGTGCAGCGTCTGCCCAAGAGGATGAATGTCCCAGTTGGTGCGCGCGCCGGGATCGAAGCTGACGATGACCTGAGCTAACTCGTGCCGGCGCTTCCGCTTCCACAATCGCATCGTGCCAGACGGAACCCGTGAAATACTCTGATGGAGCAGGTCGCGAGGGCGATGAAGTTTCTCAGCCGCCAGTCTCGCCATTCTAAGGGTCCACCAAGGGTGCGCATCCAAGCACTGTGAGCCGAAAGCTTTGTCCCACCCGGCGGATGTCCCTGCCGGGCAGCAGCAAGAGATCCGCGTGACCGGTCAAGGATCATCATGTTGTTGAAGAAGCGGGGCGAAACTCGGAAATGCCGCGCCGCCTCACGGTTACTATTGCCCTCTTTTACAAACGCAACGACACGCTCACGCAACTCCATCGGATGCGGCTTGCCCATCGCGCTTCTCCTTCCATGGGCACAGTGGATCACAGATCACGTAAAGCAGGAATCATCTTGTTACAGGCTTTAGCCGGACAGCTGCAGGTTGCCGCGCACTTCAATGGAGAGCTGAACGAAGGTAAGCGAAGGACCGGCCTAGCTGTTGTTCCGGTTCAGCCGAGGCGTGGACGACCGGAGAGAAAGCTTCATACGAGAAGGGGCCGGCGTAACCTCGCGCCGTCAGATCCCGGATTTGATCAACATTGCGCAGCCGATCCTCTTCATCGACAAGAATGCGGTGCTCGTCACGCATCTGTTCGACGCAGATTTGCTGCTCCGAAACTCCGGAGATGTGCACGATGCCAGTGTACTCGGGGAAGTACTCGCTTTCGCCGGCGAGGTGATGGTGGAATGTGTCGTGCACGAGGCGATAATGCTTTTTGCCGCCAACGGCTTTGATGGCTTCCACCGCTTCGCGTTTGTATTTCAATGAGGATGTGGTGAAGCCCAAAGGCTCGATCAGTGCGAGGATGCCGGCCTCAGCCAATATGGGCAGAATGGCGGCGAGTGCCGTTCTGAGGTCGATGGCACGTTCGCCCGGACTCTGAACTGGTGCATCGTTGCGGGGAATTAGGCTAATGCTTTCCGCCCCGCTTCTCTCTGCTTTCGCGACGAGGGAGCGAACCTTGTCCGCCATCTCCGGGCTCCACTTGTTGAAGCCGTAGATTTCGGAGAGGCCCAGGAGGCGGACGCTTCTTTCGCGGGCATAGGCACCGATTGCAGCGGGGTCTTCTCCACCGAACAAGGCGTGGTCGCTCAGCTTCTTGTCGATGAGATCATCGCGCAACTCCACGCCTACGCAATCCAGCTCCGACGCCAGATCGATGAGTTGATGACACGTGAGGCGAGGTGCAGTGATATGGTTCAGTGCAAATGGAACAGCCATTCTCGTTGTCATCGGACCCTCCCGGTGTTGCCGGATCATAAAGCGCGGCTGCAATCACCCGTCAATCGGCGCGCCGCCAATCCTTGCAATCCTGAGGGAGTCGGGGGTCTGTATGATGGAAAAACTATCAGCTATAGGCTCTCGGGCACGTGCAGATCGAACGGCAGGAATAGCTGTCCCGGCGTCTTCTCCTCCTTCTCCAGCGTCGCCTGCACCAACATGTCGACGAGGCGGCGGCTGAGGAGGGACAGTGGTGTAGAGATGGCGGCCACGACCAGGTGTTCCTGCAGGGCCGTAGCCGAGTCTGATGTAAGTTCGTTGACGACAACGGAGGGCAGTGGCTTTGCCTTGCTCTCCCGCAGTGCCTTTATGGCTCCCTCCATCCCGCCGCCCGCGACATAGAGTCCGACAAGATCCGGCTGGCGGCGGAGCAATCCGCTCGCGGCCTCTTCGGTAACGCCGCGCGTGTCGAGATTGACGTAGGTATCGAGAACCTCGAACTCGGGCGCAAATTCCCGCAAGTAGCTCCTAAACCCCGTTTCCCGCAGTTCATGCCCATGCCAGCGGAAGCTGCCAACGAAGAGCGCCACCTTGCCCGGTCGCGGGGCGGTCTTTGAGATGAGCCAGGCAGCAGTGCGACCGACTTTGATGTTGTTGAGCCCGATATAGTGGTTGCGCGCGCCCTGTGCGAAGTCCGACAGAAGCGAAAACACAGGTTTGCCCTCAGCCCGCAATTCTCTGACCCGTGTGGTGATCGAATGATGGTCGGGGCTGACGAAGGCAAGGGCATCGGCCCGGCGGGAGAGGGGGGACAGCTGGTCGAGCACCGCCTCGGTAGATGATTCTTCGGTGAAGTCGACGACGGCGGTGCCGCGAACCTGGGTGCAGGTCTCGACTGCCTTTATAACTTCTTCGGCGAAAGCATGGTAAAACGGTTGCCGGCGCTTCTGAAACAGGAAGCCAAATGTCATCGGAGGCAGGTCGGCTTGCATGCGGTGCCGGATCAATTCCGAACCGTGATAGCCAATAGCGCGTGCTGCATCATAAACTTTCCGGGCTGTTTCCTCCCGAACCTTCAGCCGCCCGTTTAGGACCCGGTCAACTGTGGCAACCGAAACACCGGCTTCATGTGCAACGTGAAGGATCGTCGGTCGGGATGCCATGTCTACGCTTCGATAGTTTTCATCATGTCTGCATGAGATAATGCATCAAGAATGATATGAAATAAATCAGAAACGTTGCGCGTACATGCCGTTTCCCACTACGGCTAGTATTACCAAAGTCCTGCTCGGGAGGGATGCGCAATGAACGACATGCAGCTTGGCGTCAAACGCGACTACGGTATGCTTGGCCCCAGTGCCCGCCGCGCCGTCGAATTGGGGCTGGCTTCCGCGGGATGGTATCACACCGAAGTTCCGCGCAAGACGATGAAAGACCTGATGAAGCGAACAGATGTCCCCGCCATTCGCGACACTGCGCTTTGGCTAGGGGCGATGGTCCTTTTGGCGGGGGCCGCTGTCTGGCTATGGCCGAGCTGGTGGTCTGCGCCGTTTTTCCTCGCCTACGGTGTCCTCTACGGATCCGCCTCCGATTCCCGCTGGCACGAGTGTGGCCACGGAACGGCCTTCAAGACTCGTTGGTTGAACGATGTGGTCTACCAGATCGCATCCTTCATGATGATGCGGAATCCGGTCACCTGGCGCTGGAGCCACACCCGCCATCACACCGATACGATCATTGTGGGTCGCGACCCCGAGATCGTCTTCATGAAACCGATCGAACTGTTCAGGATCTTCCTCAACTTCTTCGGAATCCTCGATGCCTGGCACGGCATGAAGTCGATGGTGATCAACGCCTGCGGTGTGCTGGACGAGGATGAGAAGGAGTTCGTGCCGGAGATGGAGCAACACAAGGTGGTCAGGATCGCGCGCATCTGGCTTGCCATCTATATTGCCACGATCGCGCTTGCGATCGCGACGCGATCAATCCTGCCGTTGATGTTGGTGGGCCTGCCGCGTCTCTACGGAGCTTGGCACCACGTGATGACCGGCCTCCTGCAGCATGGCGGGCTTGCCGACAACGTGACAGATCACAGGCTGAACAGCCGCACCGTCTACATGAATCCCATCTCGCGATTCATCTACTGGAACATGAATTACCATGTGGAGCATCACATGTTTCCCATGGTTCCCTATCACGCGCTGCCGCGTCTTCACAAAGTGATCAAGGATGACCTGCCGGAGCCAAATCCGTCGATCTGGGCGGCTTATAAGGAAATGTGGCCTGCGGTGAAGAGGCAGCTGCGCGACGAGGAATATTTCCTGAAGCGAGAACTGCCGCCGACGGCGAAGCCCTACCGGTCCGAGTTTCATGATCTCGAGGCCCTACCGATGGCTGCGCAGTAGAAACAATGGGATCAGGAGGAGAGTATGGACAAGTGGGTCGAGGCTTGCAGCGTAGACGACATCGAGGAAGAGGATCTGGTCCGCTTCGATCATGATGGGCGCACCTATGCAATCTACCGTTCGCCCGAAAACGAGTACTTTGCCACCGATGGTCTCTGCACCCACGAGCAGGTGCACCTGGAGGACGGGCTGGTGATGGAAGACGTGATTGAATGTCCCAAGCACAACGGCCGCTTCAACTACAAGACCGGGCAGGCGCTGGGTGCGCCCGCATGCGTGAACCTCAAGACCTATCCGGTTAAGGTCGAAGGCAGTGCTGTCTACATTGATGTCGGCTGAGCCATGGCGGGTGTTGTCATCGTTGGCGCAGGAGAATGCGGCGTAAGTGCAGCTTTCGCGCTTCGCGAGCGCGGATACACTGGTTCCGTCACGCTAATATCCGAGGAGCCTCATCTCCCCTATGAGCGGCCACCCCTCTCCAAGGCAAGTAAGCCGACGCAGAAGCTGATCCGCTCGCAGGTGGAGTACAAGCGCGCCGCGATCGAGCTTTGCCTGGGAGTGCGGATTGAGGCGCTTGATCTTAGTCGCCACATACTTGTTGCCTGCGACGGATCGAGCTGGACCTATGAGAGACTTCTGCTCGCGACGGGCGCGAGAGCAAGATTGTTTCCAGGTACGGAAGGTGCAGCCACGCTCCGCACCTTCGACGATGCTTGCTGCATCTTTCAGCGGCTGTACCCGGGGACAAAGCTCGTTATCATCGGAGGCGGCTTCATCGGGCTTGAGCTCGCCGCTGCCGCGCGCGCCATGGATGTGCGAGTCACAGTCATCGAAGCGGCGCCACGGTTGATGGCGCGAGCGGTTCCGGCTGAGATCGCCGCAGTCGTTGAGCAGCGGCATCGCGCAGGAGGTGTTGATTTGCGGCTTGGGACGCAAGTGACCTCAATGATGGCGGGAGGGGTCTCGACAGCTGACGGAAGCACGGTTCAAGCGGACATCGTGGTGGCTGGCACGGGCGCTGCACCGAACACCGATCTTGCCGAACGGGCCGGGCTTGCTCTCGACAACGGGATCAGGGTGGACAATCGGTTTCGAACGTCCGCCTCGGATGTTTTCGCGGCAGGAGACTGCTGCTCAATTCCGCACCAGGGGGGGCGTCTGCGGCTGGAAAGCTGGCGCATGGCGCAGGAGCAGGGAATTCATGCCGCCGCCTCAATGATGGGAGAGGTGGACGACTTCTCCACAGTTCCCTGGTTCTGGTCAGATCAATACGATCTCGGCCTGCAGGTGGCAGGCGTGGTGGCATCCCATGGGATCACGACCATGCGCCGTCTAAGCGAGGACGCGATCCTTGCTTTCCAGCGCGACGTCGTGGGCCGGCTCATCTGCGCGGCAGGGGTTGGTCCGGGCAACCGGGTGGCAAAAGACATCCGCTTGGCAGAAATGCTAATCGCCCGCGGTACTCATTTGTCGTCTGATCAGCTGTCGGATCCTGAGGTCAACCTCAAGAGCCTGCTCAAGGCGGCGTAATGGGAGGCAGACTGCGCAAAGGCGGATGATCTGCGCCCGCATTTCTCGAATGGCGATGCGATCTTCCCCTACATCGTGCACTGGCTTTGGCCTCAATCCACACCGGCCGGCGAAAATTCTCGTTCTTGAGGGCATCGGCTGACGCTTGAGCTCTGTGACCTCGGCTGCTGCTCTTGCTGACTGACGTGATGCCTATTAACGATGGCACCCCTGTGGGTGCGATGAGATGTCCAGGCAAGACCAGAAACAGAAGAAGGTAACGCTGCTCGACGTCGCCAAACATGCCGATGTTTCGCGTGCGACAGCGTCACTCGTTGTTCGAAAGAGCCCGCTGGTAGGTGCTGAGACGCGCCAGCGAGTTGAAGCAGCGATGCGTGAACTCGGCTATGTCTACAATATGGGTGCTGCGAGGTTACGCGCTGAACGAAGCCACACTATAGGTGTCGTGGTGCCCAACCTCACCAACCCATTCTTTGCGGAGTTGCTCAGCGGAATGGAGGCCTCGGTCGACGCAGCCGGATTGGTGATGATCATTGCCAACACCGGAGATGGGCCACCTCGGCAGGCGATTGTCTTGCAGCGTTTGCGGGAACATGGGGTTGACGGAATCATCCTCTGTCCCGCGGCCGGCACGACTGACGAAATCGCAAGCCAGATCGAGGGCTGGAAGCTGCCGTTGGTCCAGGTACTGAGGCATGTCACAGACGAGCTCGACTACGCCGGTGCAGATTATGTTGCGGGAATGGAGGAGGCGGTAGAGTATCTCGTATCCCTAGGACATCGAGCGATCTCCTTTGCGGCCCACGGCCCGGTTCATTCGGCCTATCAGGAGCGCGTACAGGGCTTTCTGGGTGCGATGAAGCGCTTTGGTTTGCGACCTGAGCCTGTCATCCGTTTTCCCGACCGCGTAGACCAGATCGCTCAGGAAGCCGATGCACTCTTCGTGAAGGACAGAGCGCCTACCGCGGTGATCTGCTTCAACGACCTCGTCGCGCATGGATTGGCTGCCGGCTTCTATGATCGCGGTTTGAAGATCGGTCGCGACATTTCGCTAATAGGTTTCGACGATGTAGCGGATGCCGAAGCGATGCGGCCTCGTCTGACCTCCGTTTCGACGGCACCCAACGAAATTGGCCAAAAGGCGGCAGCGCTACTCCTCGATCGTATCGCCCAGCCCGCTTTGCCTCCACGTCGGTGGATCAACCCCACCAGGCTCCATATCCGCGACTCCTGCCGCCCGCTGTCGTCTTCGTGAAACCGGCGGGCCATTTTCGTTGTTGACTCACTCATGACTGGATTTTAGATCGATCTAACGGCGTTATGAGGAGCGCCGGCCTCGGGAGGCTTAAGTGTACGAATTCAATTTCGCGCCGGTATTTGCTTCATTCGACCAGTTGCTGCTGGGCGCCTGGCTGACAATCCGTCTGTCTTGCGCTGCAATGCTTCTTGGACTGATCGTCTCGATCATCTGTGCTTGGGGCAAGACTGCTGGCCCCTCGTTGATCCGGTTCGTCATCAACGCCTACATAGAGATCATTCGCAATACGCCGTTCCTGGTCCAGATCTTCTTTATCTTCTTTGGTCTGCCATCGCTCGGTCTGCGCCTTTCCCCGAATAGCGCGGCTTTGCTGGCGCTCGTCGTCAACTTTGGCGCCTATGGCACCGAGATCATCCGTGCTGGCATCGAATCCATACAAAAAGGGCAGGTGGAGGCGGGGATAGCGCTTGGCCTATCGAAGCTGCAGATCTTTCGCTACATCATCATGAAGCCGGCCCTGCGCACGGTTTATCCGTCTCTGACGAGCCAATTCATCTACCTGATGCTGACGTCGAGCGTTGTTTCGGTGATCTCCGCGGACGACCTCGCGGCTGCCGGCAATGACCTGCAATCGGCAACATTCGCGAGCTTTGAGGTCTATATCGTCATCACCCTGATGTACCTCGCTCTATCGATCGGCTTCTCGGCGGTCTTCGCTGCGATCGAGAAGATGGCGTTCAAGTACCCGCTGAGCCGATAGGAGCGACAGGATGATCAGACCCTTTGGCTGGAACGAGTTCCTCATCATCGTCATGGCGGCGCAGTGGACGATCGCGCTCTCCGCGATCGCCTTTGCCGGCGGCGGGATCGGCGGTTTGCTCATTGCACTTGCCCGTGTCTCCGAGGTTCGGCCGCTGCGATTGGCGGCTCTCGGCTTCATCCGCGTCTTCCAGGGAACGCCGCTTCTGATGCAGCTATTCCTGGTGTTCTTTGGGATGAACATCTTTGGCCTCGCGATCAACCCATGGATAGCTGCAACGATGGCGCTGACGCTGCACGCGAGCGCATTCCTGGGAGAAATCTGGCGGGGCTGTATCGAAGCGGTTCCGTCGGGTCAGCGTGAGGCGGCGACGGCACTTGGGCTCAAGTACTATAACCGGATGCGCTACATCGTGCTCCCTCAGGCGGCGCGGATTGCTGTGGCGCCAACCGTCGGTTTCCTCGTTCAGCTCGTCAAAGGCACTTCGCTTGCGGCCATTATCGGCTTCACCGAGCTGACACGGCAGGGGCAGATCATCAACAACGCCACCTTCAGCCCGTTCATGGTCTTTGGAACGGTGGCCGCCATCTATTTCATCTTGTGCTGGCCGCTTTCGCTGTTGGCGCGGCGCATGGAATTGAAGTTTTCTCGAGCAACGCAACGTTGACGAGACCCCGCCGGCGGGAGGGCCGGCAGATCAAGAAAGGGTAGGAAAAATGAACATCTCCAGACGCGCAGCAGTCGCCGTGATCGGCGCAGGATTGATGGCCGCGGTGGCCTCGTTCCCCGCAATGGCGCAGACCGTTGAAGACATCAAGTCTGCCGGCACGGTCAAGATTGGAATGCTGGTGGACTTCCCGCCATTTGGCATCATGAACGAGAACAATCAGCCTGACGGCTATGACGCAGACGTGGCAAAGCTTCTTGCCAAGGAGTGGGGCGTCGAGGCGCAGATTGTTCCCGTCACCGGCCCGAACCGGATCCCCTACCTCCAGAGCAATCAGGTGGACCTGCTCGTCGCATCCTTGGGTATCACTGAAGAGCGTGCAAAGAGCGTTGACTTTTCTGAGCCGTATGCGGGCATCTCGATTGGTGTATTTGGCGCCGAGGACGTGGAAGTCACCAAGCCGGAAGATCTTTCCGGCAAGACCATTGGTGTTGCTCGCGCCAGCACACAAGACACCGCCGTGACGAAGATTGCTCCACAGGACGCAACGATCCAGCGCTTCGATGATGATGCGAGCGCCGTACAGGCCCTGCTGTCTGGTCAGGTTGAGTTGATCGGTGTCTCGAACGTCGTGGCCGCCCAGATCGAAGAGGCTGCGCCCGGCCGTTTCAACCAGAAGCTCGAGCTGAGCCAGCAGGTTCAGGGCATTGCGGTTCGCAAGGGATCCGATGAACTTCTGGAAGCCGTCAATGCATTCCTCGAGAAGGTCAAGGCGGACGGCCAGCTCAGCGCGATCCACGAAAAGTGGCTCGGCACGCCGCTGCCGAACTTCGTCGCCGAAGGCAAGTAAGAGAAAGAAGAGGAGTTCCTCGCATGGCTGATACTCATGCTCACACATCGAAGGCAGACGTGCGGGGAGCTTCTGGTCCGGCGGTGACGATGGAGGGCGTCAACAAGTGGTACGCTGAGTTCCACGCACTGAAGGACATCAACCTGTCGGTGGATCGTGGAGAGCGCATTGTCATCTGCGGTCCCTCCGGTTCCGGCAAATCGACCCTGATTCGCTGCATCAACCAATTGGAGATGATCCAGAAGGGGCGCATCGTAGTCGACGACCACGACCTGACGGCGGGCGGCAAGAATGTCGACATCGTGCGGCAGGAGACCGGCATGGTCTTCCAGAGCTTCAATCTTTTCCCCCACATGACCGTGTTGGAGAATTGCACGTTAGCGCCCATGAAAGTCCGTGGAATTTCCAAGGCGGAGGCTGAAGCAACGGCCATGCAGTTCCTGGAGCGGGTGCGCATCCCGGAGCAGGCTGAAAAATACCCCGCCCAGCTTTCAGGCGGCCAGCAGCAGCGCGTGGCGATCGCGCGGGCTCTCTGCATGAACCCGAAGATCATGCTGTTCGACGAGCCGACCTCTGCGCTCGACCCGGAAATGGTCAAGGAGGTCCTCGACACGATGATCGATCTTGCCAACGAGGGGATGACCATGCTGTGCGTCACGCATGAAATGGGCTTTGCCCGCCAGGTCGCTGACCGCGTGATCTTTATGGACCGTGGAGAAATTGTTGAAGTCGGTGCGCCCGAAGACTTCTTCAACAACCCGCAGCATGAGCGGACGCGCAACTTCCTCGGCCAGATCTCCTGAGCCCCCAGGGCTAAGGGATGGAGTACCCAAGATGAAACCTGAAATCCTGCTGGTCGAGCCGATGCTCGACGTCATTGAGGCGCGCCTCGATGAGGCTTACCTTGTTCACCGTCGATATGCTGCGAATGAGCAAGAGGCGATCGAGAAAGCCAAGCCGGCCATACGCGCCGTGGTGACGGGCGGGGGCACCGGACTATCCAACGATCAGATCGATTATCTGCCGGCGCTCGGCATCATTGCCATCAATGGCGTCGGGACTGACAAGGTCGACCTCGTCAACGCCCGATGCCGTGACATCGACGTTACCACGACGCCGGGCGTGCTGACTGACGACGTCGCCGACACCGGCATAGCGCTGATGCTCTCCGTACTCCGTCACGTTGCGAGAGGCGATCGCTTCGTGCGTGAAGGGCGCTGGGCGAAAGGCGAGACCTTCCCGCTGGGAACAAGCCCGAAGGGCAAACGCATGGGCATCCTTGGACTAGGTCAGATCGGACGTGCCCTTGGTCGCCGCGCAGAAGTCTTCGGCATGACCATCGGGTATTGGAACCGTTCGCCTCAAAGCGATACCGGCTGGATTGCCCATTCTACGCCCAAGGAACTTGCCGCCAACAGTGACGTGCTTGCCGTTTGCGTGGCCGCCAATGCGGCGACCGAAGGCATTGTCGATGCGGACGTGCTGGAGGCTCTCGGGTGGGAAGGCGTCATCATCAACGTCGCGCGCGGCAGCGTCGTGGACGAGAATGCGCTGCTTCAGGCTCTCAAGGATGGCACGATCGCCGGGGCAGGCCTGGACGTCTTTGTCGGGGAACCAACCATCCGCGAGGAATTCCTTACCTCACCCAACACGGTGTTGATGCCGCACCAAGGGAGTGCGACGCGTGAGACGCGGATTGCGATGGGTGAGCTTGTCCTTGCCAACCTCCATGCATTCTTCAACGGCGAAAAGCCGCCAACCACGGTCAACTAAATCGGACGTACCATGATCATTCGCCAGGCACTCTTCGAAGGTCGTATCCAGGAAGGCAAGGAAGCCGCCTTCAAGGCTTATGTGGCAGACAAACTGATGCCGATGTGGCTGGAGTTCCCGGGGATTCGCGAAGTCCGCGTCCTCTATGCTCTAGAGCGAGACGAGGGCGCTCCCGCTTATCCCATGGTGCTGTCGACCATGTACGACACCCAGGAGACACTGGCGGAGGCGCTTGCCTCGCCGGTCCGCTATGAAAGTCGCGAAATGACGAAGGGCTTGCTCGCCATGTTCGACGGCGTCATTCATCACCATGTTTTCGAACTAGGCGCTTAGCTCTACAACAACACCATCAGTCCGCGTTGTGATTGTATGCTATGTCGATCACCTTAAGTGTCATCAATGACAGCTATGGACACGCCTTCGGCAATGAGGTTATCCGGGCCCGGCTGAAGAGCTAGCCCAGACAATCGGGCGATTCGGATGTACGGCGAGATATGGTAGTACGAGTTGTTGTACCTTGCCCCTGGTTCTGATCGTCAAAAACTGACTCGACGGACCGTTGTAAAACGAACAAGCTATACCCTGACCGTGTCGTATATTGCGAAGCACTGGATTAATCACTATGTCCTCGGCGTCAGCAGAGCCTCGCGCTTCACTGATCCTCTTCAAAGACCCAAAGGCCCGCAGTGAAAAAAAACCAGCGTAATTTTGCCGTTGAGTACAAATCCGGTCGTCGAAAGGTAGATGCGAAGCCGAACTCGATCTGGGGCAGCCTGGATCTAAAGTCTGTCGCGCGTGACGTAGAGAGATCCATGATGCCGTCGCTACCTAACATGCCGAAGGCCGACGAGCCCGAACCGTTAGTCTCCCCACCGAAAGAAAATCGTGTGTTACCAACGTTGACAGCGCCGGCCGTCACGTTGATAGCTGTTGCAGACGAAGAGGAGATACCTATGGCTGACGAAACCGACGCAACTGTGAATGCCGATGCGGCCACCAATGCCGATGCGCCAGCCGCTGTGGAAGCGCCGGTTGCGCCGAAGAAGCCGCGCAGACCTCGCATGAAGAAGGGCTCGCCTGAAATGACTGCCGATGTTGAGGTGGACGTGGAGCGCGCTCCTGGGCAAAAGAGGCGCGGCCGCAAGCCTAAGGCTGCCGGAGAGGCCGCAGTTGCCAAGCGCGCACCGACGAAAAGTGTGACCAAGAGCGAGCAGAAGGCAGTTGAGGCAACTTCGGCTGGTGATGACATGGCAGACCTCCTGCAGTTGGAGGAGGAGAATCAACGACTGCGCAAGCTGCTGGCGGAAAGACTGCGTGCGGAGAATGCCGACCTGCGGAAGAAGCTCAAGCTCGCTTAATCTAGAGCGAGCCGTCGAATTTCTACCCGCGTCTTGGCGAGCTTCTTGTTTCGGTCCTTCAGGCCCTGCCAGAGCCGTGGCTCTTGGCGTCGGGTAAAGTCTGAGGTTGAATGATGGCATCTCCACTGACGTATCTCCGCCGACTGATGTCACGTGGAGGTGAGCGAAAGCGGATAAATGAAGAGGGGGATGGCGCAAAGCCGGATCAATTTGCGATCGCCCAGCCAATGCAGACAACTGGCGAGCAGAAGCTTGAGGCCGAGTCGGCGGATGTTCTCGGATCCTCTCCTAGTCCATCCGATACCTTGTCGGCAGGGCCTGCGACGGCCGATGAAGCTGGACGAACAGCTAATGCGCAGCGTGACAGCACCGGCGGTTCAGAAGTTAGCGCTTCCGGATCTCACCAGGTCGCCAAAATTGCTGTCACCAGTGCACCTGCCGCCGAACGGGCAAAGCCAACTGTCGGAAGAGCGGTGCGCGAAAAGAGACGCCGTGACGGCAGAGCCAAACCAGCTTTGACCATTGGGACCTCATCTGCAGACCTACAGACTGATTGGGACGATCCGATGAGCCTTGACGAAGAAATCAAGGTGCTTAGAGGTCAGTTGGCAGCCAAGCTCCAGGTCCAGAATGCGCAATTGAAAAGGATGCTGGCGCGTTTTCAAACATGAAGATGGCTTGTCTGTCGCACCTGGCTCGCCCCGTTCAAGTGCATATGCAATGACCTGCAGGTCTGTTTCTCTTTGTATTGTAAAAAAGCCAGCGTCACGCCTCCCGAGGGTATTACACAACTCCCTTGTTCAATTGCTTCAAGATAGGGTACATACCTTCTGGGCCTGCAGCAGACGGCCTGATTTGTTCAATCAGCATTAGCCGGATGTCTCAGCCGTTCCTGCGGGGACGAACCATGCTCACTTTCCATCCGCTCCATTGACGCCTGTGGTCTGCGCGATACTTCCTGCAAATTGTCATCCTGACGAGAGATAAGATTGTTCGGAACGCTCGAATGGTGGAGGCAGCAGTCGTTGGCGCGCCAATTCCTGCTGGCAGGCGGCGTGGTCTCCCTCCTTGCGGCTTTGGTGGTGGGAGCTTTCGTGACAACTCTGATCGAAGCGGCCGTGACTCGCAATTCCGCCGCTACGACTGCGATGTACGTAGACAGTATCATCGCGCCGCTGCTGCCCGATCTGCAGACCACGGAGGTTCTCGACGACATCACCAGCCGCGCGCTCGACGAGACGTTCGGACAGGGAGCACTGGGCGGAAGGGTGCTCTCCTTCCGCCTGTGGCGGTCGGACGGCACGGTGCTTTACGCGACCGACCCCGACATCATCGGCGAACGCTTTGACCCAAGCGAAAAGCTGCAACGGGCGTTTTCGGGGAAGCTGGTCGCCCAATTCGAGCACCCGGAGGACGAGGAAAGCCATGCGGAGCGGGCGGCGGGCATTCCGCTCTTGGAGATCTACAATCCGATCCTGCAACCTTGGTCGGGCGAAGTGGTTGCCGTTTTGGAGTTTTATGAGGTCGCGGAGGATTTCCAGAACAGTCTGTCTGAGGCGAGGCTGTTGAGCTGGCTTGCCGTGGCTGCCGTCATTGCAGTCTTCTTTCTGTCGCTCACCGCCATCGTCTTTCGCGGAAGCCGGACGATCGACGATCAGAAGGCTACGCTGACGCAGAGGGTGGCGGAGCTATCCGATCTGCTGGAGCAGAACCGCGAATTGCATATGCGAGCCCAGCGCGCGTCCCAAAGAGCTGCAGCGCTCAACGAAAGCTACCTGCGCCGCCTGGGCGCCGATCTGCACGATGGGCCGGCGCAACTGGTGGCCTATGCTGCCCTTAGGGTCGACAGCAGGGCGCTCGTGGCGGAGGGTACGCCAGAAGCTGTCCGCGCGTCGGAACTTGCCGCGATCAAGGCCAGATTGGATGAAGCGATGGAGGAAATCCGCGGGATCTGCAGGGGGATGATCCTTCCAGACATAGAAGATGCGGAACTTCACGAGGTGATTGCCCGAGCGGTGAAGGCGCATACCCAAAGAACTGGCTCACCTGTGGCTCTTCGTCTATCCGATGTCGCAGGTGAACTCAGCCCCTCCGTGAAGATCTCTATCTACCGTTTTGTACAGGAAGCCCTAAATAACGGCTTTCGCCACGGGAACGGCATCAGTCAGAAGGTCCGTCAGGCGTGGGAGGGCGATGAGATCGTGATCGAGGTCGAGGATGAAGGTCCGGGTTTCGATCCAAGTATGGTGAAGCCGGGCGGCCTAGGGCTGGCGGGATTGCGTGAGCGCATCGAAAGTATCGGGGGGCGCTTAAGCGTGAAGAGCTCACAAAAGGGAACGATCGTCCGAATGATGGTGCGGGCTAACGGATTGGAATTTGCACAATGACAAGCATACGCGTTGCGGTTGTCGATGATCATCCACTTTTTCGTGAGGGCGTCGTTCGAAGCCTTGGAGAATGTCCAGGCTTAGAAATCGTGGCCGAGGGCGCATCCAGAGACGATGCAATCGCCATTGCCGGGACAGATGCACCGGATGTCATGCTGATGGATATATCGATGCCGGGCAACGGGTTGAATGCGATCAAGGGCGTACTCGAAAAGCAACCTCACGCAAAGATTGTCATGCTGACCGTCTCGGAAGCGGGCGAGGATCTCGCCAGTGCCGTGAGGATGGGCGCGAAAGGGTACGTGCTGAAAGGCATCGGGTCGCAAGGGCTCACCGAAGTGGTCAAGACCGTTGCCTCCGGCCAAAGTTATGTTGCCCCGACGCTTTCGGCGCGCCTCGTCGAGAGCCTTTCGCAGGCGTCGGAGCCGAAAAGCAATCCTTTTGCGGAACTCACGCAGCGCGAGATGGAAGTGCTGAATCTCGTGGCGTCTGGGCTCAGCAACAAGCGCATCGCGATCGCCCTTGATCTCCATGAGAAGACCATCAAACATCACATGACGCGCATCTTCACCAAGCTCAACGTGACGAACCGCACGGAAGCGGCGCTTGCCTTGCGCGACGCCAGGCGTGAAGGGTCAGCGGAAGGAACGCAGGCGCGCACGATCTGAAGCGGTGGCGCGGCGGTTGATGATCTGCCGGTTGCGCGCATCGCGCATTTCGTAGCGGTTGCGGACGATTCTTTCCACCACGCCGTTCGGATGACGCACGGTTATCGACGACCCGGTGCCGCGGACCTCGGTCTGACCGCGGGATGGGGACGATCCCCCGGCTGCACCCCCTCCGTCGGAGCTGCTTCTGCCATTGCCGCCGCCGTTGCCGTTGCCGCCGCCGTTGCCGCCGCCGCCGTTGCCGTTGCCGCCGCCGCCGCCGCCGTTGCCGTTGCCGCCGCCGCCGTTGCCGTTGCCGCCGCCGCCGTTACCGCCGCCGCCGTTACCGCCGCCGCCGTTGCCGCCGCCGCCGCCGTTGCCGCCGCCGTTGCCGCCGCCGCCGCCGTTGCCGCCGCCATTACCCTGTGCGGCAGCCTTGTCTATGGCGAGCGTCAGCGAGCCGCCGAGGAGCTGAGGGCGGATCGGCGAAAGCAGCGCTGCCGATGTCAGCGCGGCTAACAAAAACACCTCTCTTCTCGTCTTCATCTGCCGTTCCTCGCGTCATCCTCAGGTAGCGGGTTGTTCAGCATCTAGACATCGTCTGCGGCAAAAGAAAGCCCCGCCCGTCACACAACGGACGGGGCAGGAGCCTGCGCAGGAAGGGACGGGGCAGCGCAGGAAATTTAAGGGCTTAGGCCGCGGCCGCGGCAACCGCGACCAAACAAAGCGCAACTCCCATGACGGGAATGAGAAGCCATCGTCCCTGAGAGACGCTGTTGTCCATGATTTTCTCCACTCGCATGTTCGACACCCTTGGAACTCGTTCCGCTTACCTGCCGTTCCGGCGAAACTCCCCCACCGGACCTCTGCTGGGCAAGGGTCAGACGAAGGTCTGAATCCTTTCATGAGCCAAGGTCGTACCAGTTGGCACTGAAGGGTCGACGCGAGGTGGAAGGATCTTCCGGTCAGTACCGGCAGCAGTTCGTGACGATTGTGGAGCAGAACATCCGTGAGACGAACTCGGAGCAGTGGCCGAGGGGCAAGCGCCGGCTATCCAAGGCCGCCCCTTCTCTTGTGCAGTAGCTTGTCAGGCGTGCCGCAGAGGTACTTATGCTTCCGCTCCGGCCAGGTCGCACTGGCTTGTGCACTTTTCGCCAATCTACAATCGGCCGTGAGCCATGCTCGCGCCATCTCAAATCCGGCAGTTCTTCCCTACGTAGATCCAAGGCTGCAAGCTTCGTCATCATTCATTGGGCATTACCTGCCGCCTTCAACGTTTAGAAGAGATTGAGCGCGAGTGGCGCGTGATCGATGCAGAGCGTCCACGGCCTGCAGCAAACGCTGCAGCAGAGGAAACAACAGCCCGCTTCGGATCGGTAGATTAACACTCGTCTGACGAATGCCTTGTCGGCCAGACATAGCATGTAGGCCTTAAACCCATTCTTTCACCTGTGAGAATTCGTCGACTGCCCAAACCCTAGCTGCTGCTTGGATTGGATCTTTCCAAAGCACCGGATCTTCTACGGTCTTCGCGCTTCTTGATCGCTTGGGCGGCGACGTCGCCGGTGCATTTCAGCCTTTGCCGGAAGGCCCTCACGAGTGAGGAGTAGGTGGCGGTAACCATCCCGATTTACTGATCTGAAACCCACGGCTGCGACACTAACACCTCATCAGGAGTTACAAATGTCGTCGCGTATCCGCAATCTGGTTTTTGCTTTCGCTATGTCGCTTGCTATGTGGGCCGTGGCAATTCATGGCGCAGTTATGGTCTACACCGCCGCTACCAGCCCGGGAGTCGATGACACCCACACCGCGAGTGTTCGATAAGGAAGATTTCTAGCGAAGGGTCTGCCGGAACTGCCCACGAAGTATGGGAATGGCGGGTACTCGATCCACGAAGGGTCACGGTAGAGGCATGGTGGTCAGTGCCGCGGGAGGAGTAGGCGCTCCGGCCGGACGTCGCCTCAAGATTGGGCGCATCGACTAGCGAACTTGCGTCACCACGGCAGAGCAGCAGCACCAGAAGTCAATGCTGATGTTCCGAAGGCTTGAACCGGCACATAAGTGCGTTTCGCCTGCATCAGGGATCAATTCCATGACTTGGATAGCAGTCAGGTCAACGCGGATTAAGAAGGTCCGCTACGACGAACAACGGCAGATCCTTAATGTCGCTTTTCGGAACGGGAGGCAGATCAACCACCCCAACATTCCGCCTCACATATTCAGAGGTTTAGTGGATCCTGAGACAGATGCCAGCTTCTACTACAGATACTATGTCGAGCCAAGCGATGGCCAATTCCGAAGCGGGACCGTCGGGCCACTTGGCGACATTGGCAAGGTCGCTCTGCTGAGTGCGATCCTTTGGCTAATATCGGGTGCCATCACATGAAACGAATGCGAGGCGTCCCTCCAAACCGTCTTCTCCGCTTGTTTCACTGAAACATGTAGCACCAAGCCCCCATTCTCAACGAATCAAATGCAGGCGTTTCTTCACTGATCATGTCCGCCACCTCCCCGATTTGTCCACGGCAGGCAGTCCCTGCGCTGTCGAAGTTCGACAGGGCCGGAGCGCTGACGGTCGTGATCTCGCCGCTGGTCGCATTGATGGCTGATCAGGTTCAGGGCATGGCACGGACGGGGATATCCTCTGCCGTGATCGTTAATGGCATGCTTTCGATGCCTCAGCGGCAGGATGCATTAGACCGTGTCCGCCTGGGAGAGGCCGCAATGCTACTGATCTCACCGGAGCAGTTGCGCAGCAAGGCGGTTTAGAGAATCTTCGGCCGATGAAGCGCCTGCCCAAGTGCTCTGCCTAACCGCTACCGCCAAGCCAGAAGTGGTGCGGGACATCCGAGAGCATTTCAAGGCGCGGCTTGGATGCGAACCTTTATTGTTGGACGGTGGCGCAGTGCGCACCAATCTCCCCCGCCTGCTCTGGCGCTAAAACCAACTCAGCCTCAACTGGGGAAGAAACATTCCGTAGGCCATGCGCCGGGGCCGAAGGTGAGGGCGGTGGCGATAAAGCCGACCAATGCAATTCGCTTCCGTTTGATCAAGGGCGGCTCCTGCGCGGGTCTGCACGAACATGAAATGCTGCGAGCAAATAGTGTTCGCGCAGAACGATGAGGTGACTGGATGCCTGCCTCTCGAAATCAACTCGGGATGCTGCGGCCGCCAGTTTGGCGTCGCATGATGAACGAAGTCGAGCTTGACACGGGCGAGCATCCTCATTTTATTGGTAGGATGTCAGACCAATTTTCCAGCGGCCTTTCTCTACCGCCCATTTCTCCCCTGCCGCCCGCGGACCGGGCGAGGCAGGTTGGGGAAGCGCTCGTAGACTATATAGCGAAGGCACAGCTGCGGGCAGGGGATCGCCTTCCGGCTGAGCGGGAACTGATGGCAACACTTGCCGTTGGACGCTCTACGATCCGTGAGGTGATCCGCAGGTTTCAGGCGCTCGGAGTGATCGAGACGCGCAAGGGAAGCGGCAACTATCTGCTTCGTCCTGTCTCGCGCGCGACCGTTCACATGCCGCTGTCGTTGGATACGGATAGCTTGCGGGACGGTCTCTTGAAGACGCTGCAGGTTAGACGCGGGCTGGAATGCGAGGCTGCAATGGTCGCGGCGCAGGTCCGCACGCAAGATGATCTTGTCGACATCGAGAGCAAGCTTGAGGAGATGGAGCGCGTTCATCTGGAAAAGGGCGCTTCGGGTCCAGAAGATCTCGCGTTCCACCTATCGATCTATGCCGCGACCCACAACCCGCTGTTTCGTCAGTTGCTCGAGCAGATGCGCGAAGCCTTTGAACGCTTCTGGAGCCACCCCTTCGAGCGCCACGACTTCGCCCGACGCTCCTTCCCTTTCCACCGAACGCTGTTTGAGGCGATTTCTGCGCAAGACGCGGAAGCCGCCAGAGCCGAAACGCTGAAGATCCTCGAGATTGTCGAGGAAGACATCAAGGACATGTCGAAATGAATGATGCCGTCTGGCCAGGCGAACTTGCGTCTTTGATGGTTACGCATGACGAAGGCAATGCCTATGACGCAGTCGTGCCGCCGATCGTGCAGACATCGCTCTTTACATTCAACGACTATGATCAGATGGTTTCGGCCTATCGCGGTGAGATCGTGCGGCCGATCTACACGCGCGGCCTCAACCCAACTGTCCGCATGTTCGAGGAAATGCTGGCGAAGCTCGAAGGCGGTGAGGATGCGCTCGGCTTTGCAAGCGGCATGGCGGCCATTTCCTCCACCGTATTGAGCTTTGTCGAACCTGGTGACCGCATTGTTGCTGTCCGTCACGTTTATCCGGATGCTTTCCGTCTGTTCGGCACCATTCTCAAGCGCATGAAGATAGATGTCACCTATGTCGACGGTCGCGACGAGGCGGCAGTCGACAAGGCTCTTGCAGGCGCGAAACTGTTCTACATGGAAAGCCCGACGAGTTGGGTGATGGAGGCGCATGATGTGAGTGCGCTCGCCGCAATTGCCCGACGTCATGGCGTTGTCTGCGTCATCGATAACAGTTGGGCGAGCCCGATCTTCCAGCAGCCGCTCACACTCGGTGTGGATCTGGTTCTGCACTCGGCTTCAAAGTATCTCGGCGGTCACAGCGACGTCGTTGCCGGTGTGGTTGCGGGATCCAAGGAGCTCGTCGCCCGCATACGTGCGGAAGCCTATCCTTATCTTGGGGGAAAACTCTCGCCGTTCGACGCCTGGCTCCTGGTGCGGGGACTAAGAACTCTGCCGATCCGAATGAAGGCGCACGAAGCCTCTGCGCTGGAAATTGCCCGTCGTCTACAAGCGCTCGACGTGGTGGAACAGGTTTGCCATCCCGGACTGATGAACCAGCTCCCGCCCGGTTTGAAGGGCACGTCAGGCCTCTTCTCCTTCATCTTCCGCGAGGGTGTGGATATTCGCGCCTTTGCCGACCGGCTCAAGCTCTTCAGGCTAGGTGTCAGCTGGGGAGGCCATGAAAGCCTGATCGTGCCGGGTGAAGTCGTCCTACAACAGAAAGCACAACCCAATTCTGCGCATGCCTTCGGCATCAATGCGCGATCCGTTCGTCTCCATGTCGGGCTCGAGGGAACCGGGGCCTTGTGGAGCGACCTCCAGGACGCAATCGCCGCTGCATCCTGACCGCATCAAAACGACAACTGGGAGAAAGATCATGAAGAAGACGTTGATAAGTGCAGTTTTGCTGGGCTCACTGATGTGTGGCACGGCATCTGCAGAGACGCTCAAGCTCGTTGAAGTCATTACCAGCCCTGAGCGGACGGAAACGCTCAAGTCTATCGTCTCGACCTTTGAGAAGGAAAATCCCGGCACCACAGTGGAGATTATCTCACTGCCGTGGAATGAGGCCTTCCAGAAATTCGCGACCATGGTGTCTGCCGGTGACACGCCCGACGTAATGGAAATGCCGGATACCTGGCTGTCGCTCTATGCCAACAACGGCATGCTAGAGAGCCTGGAGCCTTACCTCGAGAAATGGGAAAACACCAAGGAGCTTACGCCGCGCGCGCTGGAACTGGGGCGCGACGTCAACGATACGGCCTACATGCTGCCCTACGGCTTCTATCTCCGCGCCATGTTCTACAACAAGAAGCTTCTTGAAGAGGCAGGTGTCGCCGAGCCGCCGAAGACCATAGACGAGTTCATGAAGGCGTCCGAAGCGATATCTAACCTTCCCGGCAAGTATGGTTACTGCATGCGTGGCGGCCCCGGCGGCCTGAACGGCTGGATGATCTTCGGTGCCTCCATGGCTGGCAACAACACCTATTTCACCGAAGACGGCACGTCGACGATGAACCAGGAAGGTTGGGTCGACGGCCTGCAGTGGATGGTCGATCTTTATCAGAAGGGCTATGCGCCGAAGGACAGCGTCAACTGGGGCTTCAATGAAGTTGTCGCCGGTTTCTACTCCGGCACCTGCGCCTTCCTCGATCAGGATCCTGACGCGCTGATTGCTATTGCCGAACGGATGAACAAGGACGACTTCGGTGTTGCGCCGCTGCCCAAGGGTCCGGATGGCAAGTCCTTCCCCACTATCGGCTATGCCGGCTGGTCCATGTTCGCCGACAGTGAGAACAAGGACCTTGCCTGGAAGCTGATCGCCACGCTCGAGGGCAAGGAAGGCAATCTGGAGTGGAACAAGAAGATCGGGGCGCTCCCGGCCTATACCTCGGCTGAAGAGGATCCGTTCTTCGCCGGTGACCAGTTCAAGGGTTGGTTCGAGGAGCTTGCTGATCCCGACACGGTTCCGACGGTCATGCCGACCTACCTGGAGGAGTTTGCCTACTTCAAGGATTCGCTGGCAATCAAGACGTCGCAGGAAGCGCTGCTCGGCGACATTACGGCGAAGGAGCTGGCCGATCAGTGGGCCGACTATTTGACCAAGGCGCAGCAGAAGCACCTGACCAAGCAGTAGCAGGCTAACGACTGAGCTCGCCGGCGGACCATGTTGCCGGCGGGCCTGATGTCAAAAAGACTAAAGGGGAAGACGAGATGAGCGTGGCTGCCACGAGGGGAGCGCCGTACCACCGCAAGCCGTGGCTGAAGCGCATGGCAGATTCGTCCGAGCCTTATCTTTACAGCGCCCCGGCGTTGATCCTGATCGTGGTGGTGATGCTGGTACCGCTCGTGCTTGGGATCTCCTATGCGTTCCGAGACATTCAACTACTCAACCCTTTCTCAGGCGGCTATATTGGCCTCGAACATTTCCGTGCGCTCGGGCAGGATGACGCCTTCTACCGGGCGCTCAAGAACACTCTGTGGTGGACAGGCGCGTCCGTGCTGCTGCAGTTCGTCTTCGGCTTGATCCTCGCCCTTCTCCTTGATCGTCCGTTCTGGGGCAGGGGCGTCGTGCAGGCCCTGGTCTTTCTGCCCTGGGCCGTTCCGTCCTTCCTCGCAGGATTGAACTGGGCCTGGCTGTTCAATCCCGTCATCGGACCGTTGCCGCACTGGTTCTTTGCTCTCGGACTGATGGACGAACCGGGCAACCTCCTCTCGGATCCGCGGTATGCCATGTGGGGACCGATCATTGCCAATGTCTGGTGGGGCATTCCCTTCTTTGCCATCACTCTGCTTGCTGCGCTGCAGGCGATCCCTCGCGATCTTTACGAGGCGGCATCGATCGACGGCGCTAACTGGTTCCAGCGCTTTTCCTCCATCACGCTTCCTTTCCTTGCACCGACGATCGCGATCACGGTCTTGTTGCGTACCGTGTGGATCTCGAATTTCGCGGATCTGATCGTCGTGATGACTGGGGGAGGGCCAGCGGACCGTACGCAGATCGTTGCAAGCTACATCTTCACCCAAGCGTTCAAGCGGCTCGATTTCGGCTATGCCTCTGCCATCGCCTTGGTGCTGCTTGGCCTGCTGATGATCTACTCGATGCTGATCATCCTGCTCCGCCAGTCGTTGATCAACAAGGACTGAGCCCATGCGATCGAGCCTTCTCCCAACCGTTGCGCATAGATTGGCAATCTTCGCCTACATCATTTTTGCCCTGTTCCCGCTATTCTGGCTGCTGAAAGTGTCAGTCACCCCGAACGATCTTCTTTATTCGGAGGGGGTGCGGCTGTGGCCGTCGCAGACGACGTTTGAACACTACGCCGATGTGCTGCGTCACAGCGCTTTCCCTACCTTTTTCAAGAACAGCGTAATCGTCTCCGGCTCGACGGCGATTGTGGTGACGATCTGCGCCTCCCTGTCGGGCTATGCCCTCTCGCGGTTCAGCTTCCGCACGAAGTACTGGATCATCGCGCTGATGCTGCTTACCCAGATGTTTCCGCTCGTGATGCTGGTGGCGCCGATCTTCAAGATCCTGTCGCCGCTCGGGCTCACCAATAGCCTGACGGGGCTCGTCATCGTGTACAGCGCTTTCAATGTTCCCTTCGCTACCTTTCTGATGCAGTCCTTCTTTGACGGGATCCCGAAGGACCTAGAGGAAGCTGCTATGATCGACGGGGCCACCCGCTTCGTCGCCTTTCGCCAAATCATCCTGCCGCTGACCTTGCCGGGGATAGCGGCCACGCTCGGCTTCGTCTTCACCGCAGCCTGGAGCGAACTGCTCTTCGCGCTGATGCTAATCAATGGCAACGATGCGGCAACCTTCCCCGTCGGCCTCCTGACCTTTGTTTCGAAGTTCTCCGTCGACTTCGGACAGATGATGGCAGCCGGCATCCTGGCGCTGATCCCAGCCGGCTTCTTTTTCCTTCTCATTCAACGCTATCTGGTGCAGGGCCTGACCGCCGGCGCCGTCAAGGGCTGATCCAATGGCATCCATCGACATCAAGAACCTGAAAAAGGCCTATGGCACCTTTTCCGTGCTTCACGGTATCGATCTGCTTATCAAGGACGGCGAGTTCATCGTTCTCGTCGGCCCGTCAGGCTGTGGCAAGTCGACACTTCTAAGAATGATCGCAGGGCTGGAAGACGTAAGCGAAGGCGAGATCCAGATAGACGGCCTTCGGGTGAACGAGCGTCACCCGAAGGATCGAGACATTGCAATGGTATTCCAGTCTTATGCGCTTTATCCGCACATGACGGTTGCGGAAAACATGAGCTACAGCCTCAGGCTCAGAAGGGCGGCAAAGGAGACAACGGCACGCGCTGTCAGCGCCGCGTCTCAAAAGCTCGGGCTCGACCCGTTTCTTGAGCGTCGTCCTAAGGCTTTGTCTGGTGGCCAGAGACAGCGGGTTGCCATGGGGAGGGCGATCGTCCGGCAGCCGAAGGCATTCCTCTTTGATGAGCCCCTATCGAATCTCGATGCGCGATTGCGTGAACAGATGCGCGCGGAGATCAAGAAGATGCACGCCGACCTCAAGGCGACATCCATCTATGTCACCCATGACCAGATCGAGGCGATGACGCTCGCGGACCGGATCGTTGCCATGCATGGTGGTGTGGTGCAGCAGGTGGGCAGCCCGCTCGAGCTTTATGATCGTCCGGCCAATCTCTTCGTTGCTGGCTTCATCGGCTCCCCTGGCATGAACTTCCTTGAAGGACGTGCCGAGGACGGTGGCTTACGGTTGAGAGACGGCAGCCTTGTAGTGCTGGGGGCATTGTCGAAAGATCTAAAGGGCCAGGAGGTTACCGTCGGCGTCCGACCGGAGCATGTCGTTCTCCACCACGAGGGTGAGGGGATGTCTGCACGGGTAGATCTGATCGAGCCGACAGGCTTTGGGATCATTGTTCACCTGCAGCTGAACGGCCTGCCGATAAAGGTCTTCACCCTCGATAGGTCTGCCTTGAGCTGCGGTCCAAACATCGGCGTCACCTTGCCCGCCGAACACCTGCACCTATTCGACGCGCAAGGGATCCGGCAGGGAGCTTGAGGTCTTGGCGAAAGAGAGACGCGATCTTGCGTATGCAACAGCGAATTGTCGTTTATTATCTAAGGTTGGGTGGCAAAGTGTCGCTCAGACCAACAGGAAGTGCAAATGCGGAAGTCTCGCGCCAGTTTGGGTCTGGCGGCCTGCCTCTTCGTCGTCGGGAGTGCATGTGGCGTTAAAGCAGTCGAGGTGGAGAGCTTCGGCTTTCCCTATGCCCACGGACGGGTGGAGACCTTCAGTGACGCTAAGTCCTCGCAAGTCGGCGCAGCGACAGCCCTCCAGCTCAAAGAGCGGTATCCACAGATCCAGGATGTTCGGCTTTTTTGCATTGACGTCTCTGGGCCGCGCCTGGCTTACATCGACGGGATCTTTTACGCGCTGAACGAGAAGGCAGCACGGCAGGGTGCTTATGTCACGACAGCTCCCGGGCGCGCGGAAGTTTTCGACATCGAGAAGCCACCTTCCCCGGTTGCCGGCGACTTTCTGATGATCTTCGCCCTCACAAGGGATGCTGGCGAAGCGTGCCAGACGCTGTTCCGGTAGCGCCTAGATCTCGTCCTCAAACTTGCTCATCAGGTTGTGAGCTCCACCAGGCGAGCCGAATTTTTCGGGTCCGGGATGCGCTCCGTAAGTGACGATCCGGCGCTTTCTTATCACGAATTTCCGCTCCAGTGCTTGCACGATCTCTCGGACGGCCTCATCGCGCGCCGCGTCCCATTCCGCTCGATCTGTCCATCGCCGGGCGTCTTCATCGTCGATGTCGAAGATGGCGGTCAAGACGGTGAGATAGACATCGGTTTCGCCCGCCGGTTCGAAGTTGCCAAAGTTCCAGTGGAAGGCGAACGACACCAGAGCCTTGCCGATGATCTCCCGGGTGATGATGTGGATGGCACCGCTCTCCCGCTTTTGGGAACGCCCGGTGCCGGCAAAGCTGTTGAGAGTCGGCTTATCGAGGCAAGAGATCCGGTGACGGATTGCCGCCTTTAGCTCCTTGGACATCCCCTCCGACATTGGTTAGGTCCTGTCGTAGGAGGGATGCCAACCGCGCGCAAAGCCCCGGCTGGAGCTCGCTTCGGTCAATGCGAGCTGCAGCTTCAGGTGCCGGACGTCATCCAGCAGTGTTTCGATCGTCTTGCGAGGGTCGCCATCATGCCAGGCGAGCGCTGCCTCGACTTCATCAATGGTTTCCTCTTGAGTGGCGTCCTCGATCTGCACTGCTGACACGGGCTCTCCTTCGCGCCGAAGCGCGTTCCTGCATGGTTGGCTTTTCAGGTGGAGCACCGCCGCCCCGCGGCTCCTTTGTTCTCAATATGTTCTTATTGCCGCGGGAGTCAATGCGATTTCTTATTAAGCATTATCTGCTGCAATGGGCGCATGACCAAACGCCCGCGGAAGACAACGAAACCGCTGCTCATTGACGAAGAACTGCCGCTGAAGAGCGGCAAGGTTCGGCGCCGTGATCCGAAGCAGCCTGAGCTTCCGTTCGACCCGATGCCGGGGCGGATCGAGCCTTGCCTCGCAAAGCTTGTTGCGAAGCCGCCGCACGGAGAGGAATGGTCCTACGAGCTGAAGTGGGACGGCTACCGTCTTGCGGTTCATGTCGAGCCTGGCGGCGTGCGGATCATCACTCGCAATGGTCACGACTGGACGCACCGCTTTCCCGGCATAGAGGCCGCCGCTCGCAACTTCGTGCCCGAAACCCTTATTCTGGACGGCGAGGCGGTCGTTTTCAACGAGCAGGGCATCCCCGACTTCGGCCGGTTGCAGAATGCACTCGGCACCAGCGGGCGTGGACCGGGTAAGCTTCCTGCCGGCAATGCCATCCTGTTCGCCTTCGATCTCCTCTACCTCGACGGGCATGACCTGACGAAGATGGAGTATTCCGCGCGCCGGCATCTTCTCGAGGATTTACTGGCCTGCCGTGACGGCGGCATTCGCCTTTCGGAAGAGTTCGACGAGGATCCGGACGAACTACTGCGGCATGCTTGCGCGCACGAGCTGGAAGGCATCATCGCCAAGCATCGTGATCGCCCCTACCGCTCCGGCCGAACGGGCGACTGGCTGAAGATCAAGTGTATCCAGAGCGACACCTTCGCCATCGTCGGCTATGAGCCATCAACTGCGCTTCGCGGCGCCACCGGCAGCCTGCTGCTTGCCGCGCGATACCGCGACGGGTGGAAGTATGTCGGAAGCGTCGGGACCGGGTTCAATCATGACGAGGCGCGCCGGCTGAAGAAGCAGTTGGACAAGCTCAAGACGCGGATCCCGGCCGTGACGGTGCCGGGCAAGAACCTGGTGATGACGGGGCCGACGCTACTGGCGGCGATTGAGTATCGCGCCTGGACCCACACCGGAACGCTCCCCCACCCATCGTTTAAGGGGCTGCGGGAGGAGGCAGACTGGGCGGAGGTATATCGGGTGTCGGATCATTGAGGCCGCTGCTAATGGCCATAGCTGTCGCCCTTGTTGTTGCCGTATCTGCGATGACCTTTGTTTTGAAGAGCGAAGAGTTGAGCAACACGCAATGCCAAGAACTCCTCCGAGAATACCGTGTAGGGCAACGACCGTTCCCCGAACCTGACACGCAGGAGTATAAGCGGGTTTGGATCTGTATTGAGCTAGTGAAGCAACGTCAGCGAGGCGCATGAGCCAGAGGCAACCAAAGGTTGCCTCTGTGCAAAGTAGGGGCTTTAGGTCGCTACAGAGGGATATTCCAGTTCGCGCCAGTGCTGGAGCTTGGCAGCGAATTCTCGCTGGAAAGACAGCGGGTCGGATTTCGCCATGTAAGGAGCGTCATAGATTCCGATGAACAGCGTCAGGTTGAGGAAGAAGTGCGCCCCCATCTCGAACAGGGCAACGAAGTCGTGGTTGATCAACGCCTCCCGTTCCTTGTCTGTCAGCGCATGGACCGTAGATGCTCAACCTCGTGCCAAAAGCTTGGGCCCGATCGACTGTTCCCATGTCGCCACGAAGCGTTCTTAGCGTCTTTGCAGGACATTCCCGCAGATCTCACTGGTTGAATTCCGGACCTCTCCTGGGCCCGCACTCACTCACGGGAGAGAGCTGGTGCGACTAGAGATCAGCGGTTGAGAGACAGGTTCGACTAACCTGCTACAGGCACACCACGTTCAAGATTCTCGCGGATGTAAACATCCAGCAAACGCCGGCTCACCGGTCCAACCTCCCCGGTACCTATCCTGTTCCCGTCGAGGCTCACTACTGGAGTTACGAAGCTTGTGGCCGAGGTGAGGAAGGCTTCCGTGGCGGATTTGGCTTCGTCGAGAGTGAAGAGGCGTTCTTCGGCGGCGAGGCCGGCCTTCTGGGCGAGGTCAAGGATTGAGCCGCGGGTGATCCCGTGGAGGAGAGCGTTTGACAGGTCCCGGGTAACAACCGCTCCCTCGGGCGTGACGATGTGGAAGTTTGCCGAGCTTGCTTCCGTCACGTAGCCGTCCTCGACGAACAGAACGTCGTCGTAGCCCTGCCGGTGTGCCTCCGTCTTCATCAGGGAGGAATACAGTAATTGGACCGTCTTGATCTGTCGCTGAGACCAGCGCCCTTCCGCCACGCTCTGCAGCGCCAAGCCGGTTTTCCACTTCGGATTGTCCAGCACTCGCTTTTGCTGGGTGAACATGACGACGGTCGGCTGCATGTCCGGCGGGAAGACGAAATCGCGATCCTGCACGCCTCGGGTGATCTGCAGGTAGATAAGGCCTTCTTTAATGCCGTTTCGCCGCGCGATGTCCTTGTGCAGCTCGAGCAGTTCGTCTTCGCTAACAGGCATGGCGGTGCGAAGTGCATCGAGCGAGCGGCGAAGGCGGGCCGCATGGCCGGCATAGTCGATGAGCTTGCCGTCGATGACTGCCGTGACTTCGTAGATCGCGTCCGCGAACAGGAAGCCGCGGTCGAAGACGGAGACCTTCGCGTCGGCTTCGTCGACCCAGCTGCCGTTTAGATATATGGTCCTCGTCATGTTCTTCCTCTTTACAGCAAGATCCGAGATTGTGCGTGCTACCTTGCACTGCAAGAAGCAGCGCGCAACATGCAACTTTTCCGGCGCTACGTCGTCGCCCGGAATGCGATCGCTTCGCAGGAATAGCGGTAAAGCATTGATAGCGCTTGGCTTTACGGCGCTAGGCTCGTTCCTCAATCGTTAAACCTTCTATTCAGAAAACGAATTATTCAATTCGAATAATAATATGAAATTATATTGCAGTGCAGCGAATGGCGTGAAATCATCCTCTCCATAACAAGCCGGAAACCGGCGCTTCCAGTGGAGAACGATAATGAAGATACTTGAGAAATCCGGCTTCGCCGGACTGTTGCTGCTTGCTGCCTTTTCTAATGCCCATGCCGACGGCACCATCAAGACTGCGCTTGATGGCACCTTTGCCCCTCATGCCATGCCGACCCTTGACGGCAAGGTCGAAGGTTTCAACGTCGACCTCGTCAACCTAATTGGTGAACGACTAGGCAAAGAAGTGGATCTGACATCTGCGCAGTTTTCCGGGCTCATCCCTGCGCTGCAGGCCAAAACCTACGATTTCTTGGCGGCGCCCGTAACCGTCAATGAGGAGCGTGCCGCAAACCTTCTTTTCTCCGAAGGCTTCATGGACACCAATTTCGCCTTTGTCGTTCCGGCGGACGTGCCGGATTTCACATCACTTGAAGACTTCAAGGGCAAAACCATCGCGGTCAACAAGGGCTCTGCCTATGACAGCTTCCTGCGCGAGCGGGAAGGCGAGTTCGGTTGGAAGGTCGAAAGCTACGGCACAAACACGGATGCCGTAGCGGCTGTTCTTGCTGGCCGCGCGGATGCAAACCTCGCCGGTGCAACGGTGGCAGCCTGGGCCGCGAAGCAGAACCCTCAGGTCAAGCTGTCTTACGAATATCCGACCGGCTTGGTCTGGGGCCTCGCGTTCCGCAAGGATGACGTCGAGGGGCGCAATCTGATCGACAAGGTGATCGAGTGTCTGAAGATCGATGGCTCCATGGCCACGCTTTCGGAAAAGTGGTTTGGCGTCACGCCGGCCGCGGGTGCCACTATTGTCACCCCCACCAAGGGCTATGGAGTCCCCGGCTTCGAGGGATACAGCGAAGACGATCATCAGCCATCCTGCGAACTGAACTGATGAAGCTGGTGGCGGGTTACCCCGCCACCCTTGCCTGCAGGAGCTGTCGATGGTCTCTCGTCCCATGCTGGAAATCGTTTCGCTTCAGAAGTGTTTCGGCGACAACGTCATCTTGCGCGACATTAACCTGAAGGTCGCCCAAGGCGAGCTCGTCTTCATCATCGGCCCCTCAGGGTCTGGCAAGAGCACGATGCTGCGCTGCTGCAACCGTTTGGAGGAGCCTTCCGGCGGAGATGTCATCGTCGATGGTCGAAATATCATGAGCGGAACGCGCCGTGACCTCGACCTGATGCGGCTGAAGGTCGGAATGGTGTTCCAGGGATTTCATCTCTATCCGCACATGAGCGTGCTGAACAACGTGACGCTGGCACAGCGAAAGGCGATGGGTAGAACGGCCGAGGAGGCGAAGGCGCGGGCGATGGACATGCTCGAGCGCGTCGGTCTCGCGCACAAGGCGGATGCGATGCCGGCGCAGCTTTCCGGCGGCCAGCAGCAGCGGGTGGCGATTGCCCGCGCACTTGCGCTTGATCCTCTGGTAATGCTCTTCGATGAACCGACCTCGGCGCTTGATCCCGAACTGGTAGGCTCCGTGCTCGCCGTGATGAAGGACCTGAAGGCCAAGGGCATGACCATGCTGGTCGTCAGCCATGAAATGGGATTTGCGCGGGAAACGGCGGATCGGGTGATCTTCATGGACGGCGGCGTTGTCGTGGAGGAGGGAGCTCCGGACGAGATCTTCGGCGCTCCGAAGGCAGAGCGCACGCAGGCCTTTCTGTCTCGCGTGACGCGGTGAGCGCCATGCAGAACTTCCTCCACACCTTCTTTGATCCGAATGTCATGGCGCGTTACCTTCCTGACGTGCTGTCGGGCATGATGGTCGCGATCTGGATCGGCGCGGCCGTGGTTGTCGCAGGTGTGACAGCTGGCCTGGCGCTCGCGTGTCTGCGCACCTACAGGATCGCGATCTGTGATGTCTTCATCATCTGCTTTGCGGACATCTTCCGCGCGCTCCCGCCGCTCGTCCTGATCTTGCTGCTCTACTTTGGCCTGCCTGGCGTAGGGGTAAGGCTTTCCGGGCCGGTGGTGCTGTTTGTTGTGCTGTCGCTGACGCTTGCCGCCTTCGCCGAAGAAATCTTCTGGGCCGGGTTCTCCTCGATCGAGAAAGGACAATGGGAAGCTGGAATATCGACCGGCCTTGGCTTTGGCGGCACACTTGTCTACGTCGCGCTGCCGCAGGCGGTTCGTCTTGCCATTCCGCCGCTCGTTAATCGGGTGCTTGCAATCACCAAAATGACGGCGCTGGGCTCTGTCATCGGCGTTTTGGAGATCCTTTCGGCCGCGACGACGGCTCAAAGCTTCTCGGGCAGTGCCACGCCGCTATCGCTGGCGGCGATCGCCTATCTCGTCCTCTTTCTCCCTTTGGTCTTCGCCGCCCGCATGTTTGAGCGGCGGCGCGAGCAGAGCCTGGGACGGTGAGCGATGCAGAGCCTTATGGACCAGTTCTTCAATCTAGAGATCATGGCAAAGGCTTTGCCGCTGATGCTGTCGGGGTTGTGGATGACGGCCAAACTTTGCGCCGCTGTTATTGTACTCGGGCTTGGCGGCGGTCTGGTCGTTGCGCTTGCCAATGTAAGTCCGCGGCGCTGGCTGCGGTTCCCGTCGATCGTTTTCACCGACATATTTCGCGCCCTTCCGCCGCTGGTGCTGTTGATCTTTATCTATTCTGGCCTGCCATTCGCCGGCATTGAGATCTCACCCTTCGCCGCCGTTGCCCTGGCTTTCCTGCTTAACAACTCAGCCTATTACGCGGAGGTCTACAGGGCCGGGATACTCTCAGTCGGCAAAGGGCAATGGGAGGCGGCGCGATCGACGGGGCTGAGCCAAACACAGACGCTCACATCCGTGGTGCTGCCACAGGCCGTGCGCAACGTTCTGCCGGATCTGCTGTCGAACACGGTCGAGGTCGTGAAGCTGACCTCGCTGGCGTCCGTCGTGTCGCTATCGGAGCTCCTCTACACGGCCAACATGGCCCGCTCGATCACCTACAATGCGTCGCCGCTGGTGTTGGCGGCTCTCATCTATCTCGTCATCCTCTGGCCCGTGGTTCGGCTTGTCAGCCGCTTCCAGCGTCGGCTGGCTGCATGACGGGCGAAACGAAAGGACAGAATGATGACCCGAATGATTGTTGCCGGAGCTCAACTCGGCCCAATCCAGAAGGCCGACAGCCGCGGTGCCGTGGTCGTCAGGATGGTCGCGCTCATGGAAGAGGCGGCGGCCAAAGGTGCCGAAATGATCGTCTATCCGGAGTTGGCGCTGACCACCTTCTTTCCGCGCTGGTACATGCCGGATTGGCATGAAGTCGACAGTTGGTTTGAGCAGCAGATGCCGAACGCCGCGACCCTGCCGCTTTTCGAGCGGGCGCGGGAGCTCGGTGTCGCAATGACCTTTGGTTATGCGGAGCTCACGCCTGACGGTCATCGCTTCAACACGTCGATCTTGACGAACCGCAAGGGGGAGATCGTCGGGAAGTACCGCAAGGTGCATCTGCCGGGACATGACGAATACGATACGGAGCGTGCCTTCCAGCATCTGGAGAAGCGGTACTTCGAGCCGGGTGACCTCGGTTTCAACGTCTGGCGCAACGAGGGCGTCATCATGGGAATGGCGATCTGCAACGACCGCCGGTGGCCCGAGACCTATCGTTGCCTCGGCCTGCAGGGCGTGGAACTCGTCACCATCGGCTACAACACGCCCGCGGTAAATAGCCAGATGAGCGCCGAAGGGCTGGAGAAGCGGCTCTTCCACTCGGACCTGTCCCTGCAGGCCGGCGCCTACCAGAATGCCACCTTCGTGGTCGGAGTCGCCAAAGCAGGCGTCGAAGACGGCCATCCGTTGATCGGCGGCTCGATCATCGTTGATCCGGATGGCTTCGTGCTTGCCCGTGCCGAGACGGAAGAGGACGAGCTGATTGTCGCCGATTGCGACTTCGACAAATGCGCGTTCGGCAAGTCGACGATCTTCGACTTTGCCCGACATCGCCGGATCGAGCACTATGGCCGCATCACGTCGCAAACCGGCGCCGTGATCGAGGTTTGAGGGGCAGGGAGCGGAACATGCAGTTTGATACGGTGATCCACGGCGGCACGATCGTCACCTCCACCGAGAGCTTCAAGGGCGACATCGGCATCAACGGCGGCACCATCTCGGCGATCGCCGAACAGTTGTCCGGCGGCGAGCGCCGCATCGACGCCAGCGGCAAGCTGGTCGTGCCTGGTGGCATCGAGGCGCATTGCCATATTGCCCAAGAGAGCTCCTCAGGCGTCATGACGGCTGACGATTACTATTCTGGCTCCGTCTCGGCCGCCTTTGGCGGCAATTCCACCTTTGTTCCATTTGCGGCGCAGCACCGCGGTCAGGCAATTGGCGATGTGATCACCACCTATGACAGCCGTGCCGCCCCCAACTCCGTGATCGACTATTCGTACCACCTAATTATTTCCGACCCGTCGCCTGCCGTGCTCGACGAACTGCCCGGCGTTTTCGCCCGCGGCATTACCTCCTTTAAGGTGTTCATGACCTATGATCTCATGAACATCGGTGACGCCGGGATGCTCGATATCCTCACCATCGCCAAGGCTCACGGCGCATTGACTATGGTCCATGCCGAGAACAACGAGATGGTGAAATGGATGAACCGGCGGTTTTCTGAGGCCGGACTGACGGCTCCGCGCTACCATGCGCTAAGCCGGCCGGAGCTTGCCGAGGAAGAAGCCGTCAATCGTGCGATTTCGCTGGCCAAGCTGGTGGATGCGCCGCTTTTCATCGTGCATGTCTCGACCCGCGGTGGAGCGGAGATCGTGCGCCGGGAAAAGCTGGCAGGGACGAAGCTCTTCGCCGAGACATGCCCACAGTATCTTGCTCTTACGCGCGCCGACCTAGATCGCCCCGGTATGGAAGGGGCAAAGTACATCTGCTCGCCGCCGCTTCGCGATCACGAGACGCAGGATGCACTGTGGCAGCATATTCGCTCAGGCACTTTTGAGAGCGTGTCCTCCGATCACGCCCCCTATCGCGCGGATGCCTCGGGAAAGTTCCTGCACGGTGCAGATGCACCCTATCCGAAGATTGCAAACGGAATGCCGGGTATCGCCATGCGACTGCCCTACCTGTTTTCCGAGGGGGTGCGCAAAGGCAGGATCACGCTCGGGGACTTTGTGAAGCTCTCCAGCTCCAATGCAGCCCGCGTCTTCGGTCTTGACCGTAAGGGAGCGATTGCGCCGGGTTACGATGCGGATGTCGCGATTTGGGATCCGGAAGAGACCCGCAAGGCAACCATAGAGGCGCAGCACGACAAGATGGACTACACGCCGTTCGACGGGATGGAAATCACGGGCTGGCCGCAACTGTTGATGAACCGGGGCCGGATCGTCGTCGAGCGCGGAGAACTGAAGGCGCGTCCCGGCGAGGGTCGGTTCATCGCGCGAAAGGCGGTCGATACCAGCGCAATGCCTGGCCACCGGGCTGTCGAGTTCGACATCGCAGCAGGCTACGGCCAGGAGGTGGCGCCGTGAGCCAGCCTGCAATGGGCCCGATCCTGATCATCAACCCGAACAGTTCCGAAACAGTGACGGAGGGTTTGAGGGAAGCGCTCGCCGGCTTCAACTCTGCCGGCGGTCCACCCATCGAGTGCCTGACGATCGAGAAGGGACCACCGGGGGTCGTCACGCAGCGGCATGTGGATGAGGCGGCGCTCCACACGGCGGAGGTTATCGAGAAGCGATCGGACGCTGCGGCTTACATTCTTGCCTGTTATTCTCAGCCCGGCCTCGATCTTGCACGCTCGATCACGACGCGTCCCGTTTACGGGATTCAGGATGCTGGCGTCCTGTCGGCACTGGCGCTTGCGGACATGTTCGGCGTTATTGCCGTCGCCGAAGCCTCTATACCGCGGCATCTGCGCAACCTTCGCCGTCTCGGGGTTGATCAGCGGCTGGCGGGGGAGGTGGCGCTGGCGGGATCTGTCAGCGTGGCCGAGAGCGGCCACGGCGAGCAAAGTTATGCTCTTCTTCTGCAGGCAGCGCAGAAGCTGAAGGTCATGGGCGCGGGCGCGATCGTTCTTGGCTGCGCGGGAATGTCTGGCCACCGGACGCGGCTTGCGGCGGAGATTGCATGCCCCGTCATCGACCCGACGCAGGCGGCGGTGGCGATGGCATTCGGCAACTTGGTGACGGGGCAAGGATGAACGGTTTGCCTGCGAAACCGGACATATCAATTCGTCTCCTAGAGATCTTCGATGCGATCATGCGCTATGGTACGACCGTGGAGGCGGCCGAGCAGCTGGGGATTTCGCAGCCTGCCGTTTCAAACGGGATCCGGCAGCTCGAGACGCAGACAGGCGTGACGCTGTTCGAGCGGCTCCATCGCCGCCTTCAACCGACAGAAGAAGCCGTTGCGCTGCACGAGGACATCAAGCCGGTGTTCGGGCTTCTGCGCGGTTTCGTTTCGCGGGCGCAGGACATGCGCCAAGGGGTCTCTGGAAGGCTGCGCGTCATCTCCACCCCGCCGCTCGGCCACACGGTGGCGCCGCTTGCGATGCGGCGCTTCCTGAAGGAACGGAAGGGCGTTTCAGTTGCTTATGACGTGCGGCGCCTGGAGCATGTCGTGGAGGCCGTGCAGAGCGGCAAGGCGGATATCGGGCTGGCTCTTGCGCTGGAGCGTCATCCGGCCGTCAACATCGAAGTTCTAGCGCGCACTCATATGGTCGCTGTCCTTCCCAAGGAGGAAAAGGTGCCGGGGAGCACGGTAAGCGCCGAGATCCTGGCACAAGGCGACTTCATCGGGCTGGAAGCTGAATCGCGTCTGGGGCAGATGGTGCGTGCCGCGTTCGAGCGCGACGGTGTTCCCTATGATCCGAGGGTCGAGGTTCGCTATTGCGCAACCGCTGCGGTTCTGGTGACGGCGGGCATAGGCGCCGCAGTCATCGACCCCTTTACGGCGGCCTTCAATGGCGCACTGGCGGTGGTTGAACGCTCTTTCCTTCCGCCGATCGAGATCGCCGCTGTGCTGATCACGCGCAAGGGGGTGCCGCGTTCACGGCTCCAGCATGCTTTCATCTCGGAGATGCGCAAGGCGCTGTCCGACTTCCAGGCCGACGGCATCCAGGCGGTGTCTGGGCGGAGATAGGTGATGGACCACAGCCACTTTGACTTTGCAGAGCTGACGGAGCGGGAGCGCTACAAGCTTCTGATCGGCACCGTAATCCCGCGGCCGATTGCATTGGTGACGACGAAGAGCCGGTCCGGACAGGCGAATGCCGGCCCGTTCAGCTTCTTCAACGTGTTGACCCATGACCCGGCACTTGTTGCGATCGGGGTGGAAAACTACGCTGACATGCGGTTCAAGGATACCGCACGCAACATTCGCGAGACCGGTGACTTCACCGTCCATATCGTCGACACCGCATTGGTGGAGCAGATGGAGATCTGTGCGATCAAGTTCGGTCCGGAGGTGGATGAACTGGGGGAGGCGGGGCTTGCAACCGAACCCGGCCGGATGGTGAAGAGCCCGCGCATCCTGGCAGCACCAGCCGCATTGGAATGCCGCCGCCATACGACCCTTCAGGTCGGGCCCGCCCGTGAGATCATCATCGGCGAGGTCCTGGGCGTTTTCATCCGCACCGATGCGGTGGACGCAGAAAACCTTCATGTCGATCAGACGCTGATGGACGCCGTCGGAAGGCTAGGCGGCTCTCTTTACACCCGCACCCAGGAGCAGTTCGAGCGCAGGACGCCGACGGTCGAGGAGTTTCGTCTTCGGCGATCGTCCTCGTCCGCATCACTTTGCAAGGAATAGCACGATGACCTTCTCTACCCAATCAAAAGGCGTCTACGCCATCGCCACGACGCCATTCCTGCCGGATGGCTCGCTCGACACCCCGTCGATCGACCGGCTGACGGACTTCTACCAGGAAAGCGGCTGCACCGGCATCACCATTCTCGGCATCATGGGTGAGGCACCGAA
>NZ_JALJRA010000026.1 GCF_022968135.1 Pseudorhizobium tarimense | reverse complement strand
AGGGTGATCCCGTGATCGACGTACCAGCCGTCACCATGAATGACGATCTGCTCGAAGGTCTTCTCCCCCGAAAGGACCGGTGAGAGCATGATGCGGTCGTAGTTTACCCGCGGCTCGGCATTGAAGATGGCCACCTTGTAGCGGCCCGGCGCCTGCTCGAAGAGGTGTTCCAGCATGCGGCCCGGAGCCATGCCATTGCCGATGATTACGAGTTTCTCAGTCATGGTGTTTCCTTACAACTATGCTGCGACGGCGGAGACGGCGGGGCGCTGCATCTGGCGGATGGAAAGGTGCATCCAGATCAGTGAGATGGCGACGACGACGAAAAGCAGCAGGAAGCAGCTCGACCACAGGCCGGTTGCATCCTTGAGGAGACCGAAGGCGATGGGCAGGATAAAACCGCCGAGGCCACCGACCATTCCGACGACACCTCCAACTGCGCCAACGCTGTCGGGATAATAGGCCGGGATGTGCTTGTAGACTGCCGCCTTGCCGAGGCTCATCACGAAGCCGAGAATAAAGACCACGACGATGAAAACCCCCGGCGTGATGCCTGACGGGAGCGACAGGATAAGCGTTGCCACTGCAGAGACTGCGAACACGCAATACATGACCGAGCGCGCACCCTTCCGGTCCGACAGCATGCCTCCCAGCGCCCGAAATATACTGCCGGGTACGGAATAGGCGGCGGCGACCATGCCAGCAGTAGCGATATCGAAGCCATAGACGCCGACGAGGTAGCGTGGCAGCCAGAGCGCCAGCGCAACAAACCCACCGAAGGCGAAAAAGTAATACAGTGAAAAACGCCAGACCTGGGCCTTCTTCAGCGGCGCAAGCTCTTGAAGGAGGCTGCGCTTGGGCGTCTTGCCGTCGCGACGGCTCCGGAAGGCCGGGTCGTCACTCGTGATGAACCAGAAGAGGCAGGCGGTGACGATCAGCACGACCGCCCAGACTTGCGCCACCATTTGCCAGCCGGCGGCGACGAGCACGAAGGGCGCGACGAATTTTGTGAGCGCTGCGCCGACATTTCCGGCCCCGAAGATGCCCAACACAGTACCCTGTTTCTCTGCCCGAAAGAACGGCGAGATATAGGCGACACCGACCGCAAAAGATCCACCGGCTAACCCCACACCGAGGCCGGCAAGCAGCATCTGCGGGAAGGTCGTGGCGTGAGAGAGCAGGAGCGTGGATACGGCCGCCGCCAGCATCGTCAGCGTGTACACGAGGCGTCCACCAAAACGCGGTGTCCACACACCGAGCAAAATGCGCACCAGCGACCCGCTCAGGATTGGCGTGCCAACGAGCAGGCCGAACTGCGCTTCCGACAGGCCGAGGTCTTGCTTGATGCGAATGCCGATGATCGCAAAGATCGTCCAGACGGCAAAACAGATGGTGAAGGCGAAGGTGGACAACCAAAGCGCGATAGCGGGTTCGCGTGGGGATGAGAGCTGTTTGATTTCAGACATGGCTTCTCCGAGGCCCGACAAGGTCGTGCCGCTCCATCTTGGGATTGAAAAACAAAAAGCCGCTGGCCAGATCCAACCCGCACGGTAAATCCATGCGTGTGGTCCTGGTCAGCGGCTTTGCTGGCGAAGCGCCCGTCGTTGGACGCCAATGTCGTGGCCCGAGGGCCTGATCCCCAAAAACGCAATCGGCGTGCCAGTTCGACAGGGCATTGATTTAAAACAAGAAAGGAAGGTCGATAGGTTCGAACATTCTCACAGCGGTTCACAGCCGTGCAACGCGGCGCCATTTTTTGTGCACTGCGCTTAAATCAAGCGCCGCTTATTCGTCCGCCAGACCGGCAGGGGATGATGACCGACCGAAGCGTGTAAAGCGAGTGGTACTAACGCCAGAGGCTCGGACTGGTGACGTGACGAAACAGCTCGCCCCCCTGAATCGAGGTAGAACGGGGTCGTGGCCATACCCGGCGTGGTCATCCTCTCCACCATCGCCAGCGAACCAGCTCCCGCGCCGAAGGCCTCGATGGGAGCATCCGCTGCACTGGGATGGCGGGTGGAAGATAGGTACTGGAGCAGTTCGATCACTGCCGCGCTCAACATCATCGCAGTAGCAGTGAGCAGCCAATGACGAGGGAAGGCGACCACGAACAACATCGCCATCACTGCGTATGCCCCGACCCAATCGATGGTCACCGACACGAGATCATTTGGCCGCACGTCGATAGGCGACACGGTCATGAACAGGACTGCGCCCAATGAGAGCAAAGCATGACTTTCAGAGCACGATCAGCCATTGTGTCGACCTTGCACAAGGGGGCGGTGCGGTACAATGCTGAAGGACTATGCCTGGTCATTGGCAGGCACGATAGAAGCGTTAACAAACCACCTCCACGCTCAAAGGGGCCGATGGGATGAATGTGGTTAGTCTCGAGCAACGCGCTTGTTAAGCGTCTTCGCTTTAAAGAAATCTGAACTCTTCCCCTGGCGGTGTTCGTCGTCCCAGACTTGAACACCCGCTTTACCCTTCTCGCGAGCCTCTCCACCCAATTCAGCGATTCAGACCCTCTCAGGATCAACGAACAGCTCCGAAAACTTTAGCCGGCGCGGCGTCATCTTCTGGTTGTCTGCGGCGCGAGCAAGGGCCTCGATGCTCGGCATGTTGTCCGCAAGCCCATAAGGCAGCGGATCCGGCCCAACGATCTTGCTGAGCTTCCTGTATTTCTCGTTGAGCTTCGAGCTGGAGGTGCCGGAGCGGAAATCCTCTAGCCACAGCACTTTGGCCTTGGTGAAGGCATCAAAAAGGGACCTTGCTACCCAAGGGTGCTCCGCAAGGACTGCGTCCTTCACAACGATCATACCGTGGATCGGGTAGATCCCCGTCCTCTGAAAATATTCCTGTTCCACAGAGGCAGCACTCGGGAAAAGCGGCGGATAATCGGTTTCGACGACCTGCCACCTTCCACCAGTCGGCGCACCGGTGCGCCCTACTCCGGCATTACCGGCGAAAGCAGCTATCAACTCGCCGTCAGCCATCATATCGGAAAGTGTACGCCCGTTCTGGGTGTGGATGACGTTCGGTGGCAAATCAAGTTCTAGCACGTGCTCCTCGTCGTCCACGACCCAGGTAACCTTCGAGCTGTCCAGACCGAAATCTTCGATCAAAGCTGCGCGAAGCCAAACGCCTGTCGTGACCGAATAGGCTCGCACGCCGACCTTGTGTCCTTCCAGGTCCTTCGGCACCTTGATCCCCGCATCTGGTCGAACCAGCAATGCGCTGTGGTTGAACTGACGCATCAGGAAGATCGGAAGCCCGACGAAAGGCGCGCCGTAGGCGCGGGCGATGATGTACGTCGTTGGGGCGATTTCGCACACGTCGAATTCGTGATTGCGAACCATCCGGCGGTAGGCGCCGATCTGCGGCTTGACGCTGATGAAGTTCGGCTCGACGCCTTCTATTTGTATTTCTCCGCTGATGATCTTTTCGGTATGCGGATATTCAGCAATCGAAATGTCGAGTTTGACTTTCGAAACCAAGACAACCTCCATATTTCTAAACAACGGCGGCGAGTTCTCCGAAGCCCACTTCGGGCGCGACGCACTTCGAGGCGAACCTTTCCTGACCGTCACTTCTCGCGAGTTCTTCGCCTGCCTCGGCGGCAAGGTGATTCACGTCTCCTCAAGGCACGACAGATGAAACCGTCTCTTTCAGCGCCTTGAGCGGCCCGAAATTGCGCGGTGCGGCGCACATCAGGAAGCGGAAGCCTTGCTCCACAAGGCGCGCAGCGTTGCCAGCACTGGCATGAGGATGGCCGGCGACTACCCCGTGCTCCTTGCAGATGCGGGCTATTGCATCGATAGCTTCAAGAACAGCCGGATGTTCGGCCTCGCGGGGATGTCCGAGTTCCTGGCTAAGGTCTCCCTCGCCAACGAGGATCACTCCTATACCTGGAACATTGCGCAGGATTTCCGGCAAGTTGTCGATCCCTGCGGTATCTTCGATCTGCAGAATCGTCAGGATCTCTCCCTCGCGATCCAGCGGCCATACATCCGACCGCCTGTAATACTCCTGCTGCGAGATCCCCCAGTAGCTTGCCGCGGCCATTGGCCCATCCCCACGCAGCCCGGCAGGCTGATGAAGGGCCCTGTCCTTCAGCCGCGGGTAGCGGCAGGCTGCGACCGCGTTGTAGGCCTCCCTCACAGTGCTCACGTGAGGCCAGACGACGCCGTAGCAGCCGATATCCAGAGCCTGTTTCGCAAGGAACTGGTTCCGCTCTGCCCCGTTGGCGGGAATGCGCGCAAGGGGCGTGATCGCCGGAGCAGGCGTCCCTTGTCGCAATATCTGCTGGCGGTTAAGCAGGTACTGCAGGCTGTCGCGCAGGCCGTTGATATCCCATCCACGGTGCTCCCCCTCAAAGACCACACCATCGTAAGATGAGACCTGCAGCTCCACGGCTACTTCGATGCTTGTGGGAGCGAAAAGGGAGTAGGCGACGTCGCCAGCCTCCAGCTTCGCGATCAGACCGTTTAACCGAGACTGACTGCTCATGCGGAGACGCCCTGTCTTCCACAGATGTTTTCCAAGCGTCGCTTCAGTCGGGGATAGACCCGGAGGGCGTTGCCTTCGAAGATCTTGTGGCGCTGCTCGTCATCTAGCCCCTGAAGGGCATCGATGTATCGCTTAGTGTCGTCGACGTGGTGCCCGGTATCCGGATCGATCCCCTTGACGGCGCCGAGCATCTCCGACGCGAACAGGATGTTGTCGATGGGGATTACACGTGCGAGGAGATCGATGCCCGCCTGGTGGTAGACGCAGGTATCGAAAAAACACGTTGTTGAGCAGGTGCTGGTCAAGTGTCGGCCGCTTCAATTCCTGCGCCAGGCCGCGGTACCGCCCCCAGTGATATGGAACTGCTCCGCCACCGTGGGGGATGATGAACCTGAGCGTCGGGAAATCCTTGAAGAGGTCGCCCTGGATGAGCTGCATGAACGCCGTGGTATCGGCGTTGATGTAATGCGCGCCGGTGGCATGGAAGTTGTGATTGCAGGACGACGACACGTGGATCATCGCCGGGACTTCCAGCTCGCAAAGCTTCTCGTAAAGGGGATACCAGGAGTGATGGGTGATCGGGTCACCTGACCAATGCCCGCCTGAAGGATCGGGATTGAGGTTGACACCGACAAACCCAAGTTCATTGACCAGATATGTTGCGTCATGCGGTTTAACGCAGATTATTTTGCCTGTTTGGCATCTACGGTAGTGTCAACGCGGGGTTGATCCGAACCTCCGGAAAAGCCGTTGCTTCAGGCACTGGCGTCAGCGCCAGCCCGCTCGAAAACCAACTCAGCACATTTTCGATCACGAGATTGGCGACGGCAGCTCTAGTGTCCACAGTAGCGGCAGCTATATGCGGCAGCAAAGTGACGTTGTGGAGGTCCAGCAATCGCTGCGGGACGTTGGGTTCATCGGCAGACACGTCCAATCCCGCAGCAGCGATGGTGCCATCGCGCAGCGCATCGATCAGCGCTTCCTCATCAACCGTTGATTCCCGTCCGACATCGAATGAACACCTCCCGCGGTCGGAGCGCCTGGAAAATCTCCCTGTTGATGATCCGGCCCGTCAATGCACTGCCGGGGATAAGTGAGATCAACGTGTCGCAGGCCTGAGCCAACCCCGCAGCTAGGAGTGATAGAGATAGCTCACCTCCCCCTATCGGACGCCTAGTATGATAAGCAATCGGAATTCCAAAGACCGCGGCCCCAATGGCCTGACCGAACCCAAGCCTCGGCCATTGGAAATTGCCGAACAGAGTTGATCAGCACCCCCATTGTCGCATCAGCCACCTCTTCGGTAAGGACGTCCGGCGTGTCGGTAACCACGACCCCTCTTGTCGCCGCTTGTCGTGCATCGATGCCGTCATAACCGACTCCAAAGGTGGCAATCAGCTCCAGGTTCGGCAGCTTTTCTAAGTGCGCCGTGTCGAACTGGCCGATGCAGTCCGCTGCCCGCACGCTTGCTGCCGCATTGGGCGGCAAGCGTGCGATGTCTGCCCCCTCGATTTCAATCAGGTTGAAGCGGTCTCGCAGACATGGCTTCACGGCGTCGCTTATAGATTGATGGATAAGAATGGTTGGTTTCGACCCAGTCTCCACAAGACCCTCCCAATGATCCGGACGGCAACAGCTTTCTAGCGGACTCCAAACAGATACAGAGACCCGAGGCTAATCATTGGAACGTAGGTAATGAACGCGAGGCAAAGCACGATGACGCCCACCAAAGGCACGAGGTAGGGCACCATCCTGTGAAGCGAGATCTTTGCAACGGCAGCGGCCGCGAATAGATTGACGCCGAATGGGGGCGTGATCATTCCGAGCGCGAGATTGGTGATCATGATCATTCCGAAATGGACAGGATCGACGCCATAACGGGCGGCGACCGGCGCCAATATCGGCGCGATCACGACAATCGAGGCAGACGTCTCCACGAACATACCGATCAAAAACAGCAGTATGTTGACCGCCAGCAGGAATGTGAGGCCGCTATCGAAAGTCTCAGCGATCCACGCGCTGATCGCTGCGGGCACGCCGGCACGCGTAAGCACGAAGGAGAACAAGCCCGCCATCGAAATGATGAACATGATGATGGCGGAGGAAAGGGTGGACCGTCGCAGAACGTCCAGAAGATCCCTCAGGCTCATCTCGCGATAAATCAGCAGGCTTACAGCCAGTGCGTAGAATACCGCAATGACAGAGGCTTCGGTTGGTGTGAACACGCCGCCGTAGATACCGCCGAGAATGATGACCGGCATCGCAAGCGCAAGGATCGAGCGGCGCAGACTTGGCAGGAACTCCTTCTTCGCCAGCTCAGAGACTACCGGCTGATGCCTGGTGCGCGCCCACATGATCACGAACAATCCGAGCGCCATAGCGATCAATACTCCGGGACCAAGCCCGGCAACGAAGAGATCGCCAACTGGCGCATTTGCCGAAACGCCGTAAAGAATCATCGGGATTGACGGCGGGATGATAACGCCCAACTCCGCAGAGGTGGCCTGAAGCGAGGCGGCAAACCCGACCGGGTAGTTCTGTCGCACCATGGCCGGGATCAAGATCGCCCCGATTGCGTAGGTGGTGGCGACACTCGATCCAGAGACAGCCGCAAATATCATGCAGACGACGATGCAGGTCAGCGGCAACCCGCCGCGGGTCTCGCCCATCACGCTTTCGACGAGGTCGACCAGCCGCGAGGATATACCGCCTGCCGCCATCAGGTTACCGGCCAGGATGAAGAAAGGAATGGCAGCGAGCGGAAATTTGTCGAGCGCAATGAATGCCTGCTGTGGCACGACAATTAGCGGCAGGTTCGAAAAGCTGACGGTTCCGAGAATTCCCGCTAGCCCTATGGCAACTGCTACCGGCACAGAGAGCGCCATCAGCAGCACCAGCGAAAAGATCATCAACAGAAGCATGGCGGTCTCCTAGCCGGCGTTTTCTGTGCGATGGTCGCCAGTTTCGCTCGGATCGAGAACGTGAGCGACGAGTGCAAGCGCCGAAAGGACCGAACCCACCGGAAGCGCGGCATAGGCCCAGGAGGCGGAAATGCCCAGCCCTGCCATCGTCTGAGAGCGAACCCGCCAAACGAGCATGGTGCCGAACCAGAACAGCACTGCCAGAAGAGCCAGAATGGAAACGGTGATGATCGCCTTGGTCAGCCGTCTCAATCTTCCAGTGCTGACGCTCAGCATCAGATCGACCGAAATCAAGGTTCCGGTGCGAATAGCGCCAGCAAGCGCAACATATGTCATCCAGATCAGGGTCGCTTGTACGAGCGGTTCTGACCACGATGCGGGAGCGTGAAGGACGAAGCGGGAGACAACCTGATAGAGACCGACGACAGATGCGATCGCAAGTCCGGCGGTGCCTAAGGCCACCGCCGCCTGCGTTACCCGGCCTTCCACGGCGAGGAAGGCCGAGACAAGAGAAGACCGGAGGGGCATCACTTGGTCTCGCTGATCGCGTCGAGCTTGTCCTGCCCAAATCGCTGCGCAAAGTCGCGATAGAGGTCATCCAACTCTGCACGGAAGGCCGCCTTATCGACGTCGGTGGTCACCGAGACACCTTGAGACTCAAGGGTCTCGATCCCGGTCTGCAGGACCGCGTCGACCTCCTTGCGATTGCGTTCCATGGCGTTCTTGGCCGCGGTCACGAAGATCGCCTTGTCCTCGTCCGACAGTGACGAGTAGACGCTCGGCGAGACGAGCAGAACCAGAGGCGTGAACGCGTGGTCGGTGAGGCTCATGTATTTTTGCACTTCGCCAAAGCGGTTGTTGATGATTGCCCCAACGGGGTTTTCCTGGCCATCCACCACACCCTGCTGAAGCGCCGAATACACCTCTGGTATTGCCATTGGCGTCGGCAGCACGCCGAGGTCTCTCCAGACGGCAATATGGAGGTCATTCTGCTGAGTGCGGATCTTCAGACCCTCAACGTCCGCGGGCGTCTTGACGGGACGAACATTATTGGTGAGCTGACGAAAACCCATTCCGCCGAAGGCGAGCCCGACCAGTCCCTTGTCCGGCAGCCCATCGAGCATCTCCTGTCCAACCGGGCCACCCAAAACGGCTTCGGCGTGGTCGAAGTCGCGAAACAGGAACGGAATGTCGAACAACGCGAACTCTGGAGCGAAGTTGACGACGATCGAGGTGCTTACGACGGTCATGTCAATGACGCCGAGCTGAACCCCTTCGATCACCTCCCGATCCCCACCAAGCGCGCCGCCACCCTGCAGGCGCACGGCAAGCCGTCCATTGGTTTTGTCCAGCACCTCTTCGGCGAATTGCCCCATCGCGATCGCCTCAGGCGCATTCGCCCCGCCGACGAAGCCGAGGTTCAGTGTTCTTACCGGATCAGCATGGGCTGCATTTGTCATCCCAAGGGCTAAGCAGGCTGCGATCAAATACCGTTTCATGTCGTTTCTCCTCCTCACAAAATTGCTGGACGATTGTCAAAGCTCCAGCACCCAATAATCCTTCACATGCTCGGCCAAACGGTCGATATCGATCTCCACGCCGAGTCCCGGCCCGTCCGGAATCGCAAGTCTGCCGTCAGCGTCCGGCATGGCGTCGTAGATCAGCGCCCGCAGCGGGTTGAAGCTCATGTCGTATTCAAACAGCGGAAACGGGATACGACCCTGGCGCGGGCTCAAGACAGCTGCGTACTGCAACGAGGCCAGAAAATTGACGCAAGATCCCCAGACGTGTGGCGCGACCGGCACTTCGAATGCATCGGCCAGACCGGCAATGCGCATGCCTTCAGTAATACCGCCACACAACGCCAGGTCTGGTTGCACGACGTCGAGCGAACCGTCGCAAAGCACATCACGGAAGGCCTGGACGCCGCAGAAGGATTCGCCGCCGGCGAGTGGGACCGGCAAAAGTTTTGACAGGCGTTTGTAGGCAGGAAGGTTGTCGTGCGAGACCGGCTCTTCGAGCCAACCGAGGTCGGCGTCGCTTGCAGCTTGAGCGAGCAGCACCGCATCCCTTACGTTCGACGATTCGTTGAGGTCGGCCATCAGGAAAGCTTCCTTACCAAGGATAGCGCGCGCTTCCCGGATCACCCGTAGATCCTCACGCATCGAGGCGCCGATGCGGATTTTAACCGCCTGAAATCCGGCTTGTACGTAACGCGTTATTTCGTCAGCGAAACCCGCGTACCGGTCATCACCCGCCGGCAGCAGCGGACCGCTGGCATAGGTCATGATCTTGTCGCGCACCGCGCCGCCAAGAAGCGCGTGGATTGGCCTTCCCACCACGTGTCCGAAGGCATCCCAAGCAGCGATATCGACGGCGCTGACGGCCATATGCGCCTGCCCGCGCCGATCCGGTACGGCGACCTTGAGCATCCGCGCCTGCAGGGCTCGCGGGTTGGTGGCATCTGCTCCCAAAACGATGGGTGCGAGAGACGTCTTGATCAAAACGCTCGCCGGACCTGGGTAGGCCCAGGTCTCCCCCCATCCCACGGCACCGGACGCTGTTGTCAGCTTGACAAGTAAGACTACGCGCTCCTTGAAGACCCGCAGCGCGTTCCCGGCTACAGTGGGCATCTTGCAACGAAGCTCGAAGCCTTCCACTTTGACAACACGCGCACTGTCCGACACTCAGCCCCTCCCGTCCGAACTTGTCCTCAGGGGCTTAGCGATTTAATTTTCCAGGAACAAATTAAATTATGTCCGCCCTTCCCATTGAGAAAGCCAATGAGTCGCATCACGGTAGCACAACTGGAAGCCTTCTATTGGACAGCGACTTTGCAGTCAGTAGACCAGGCTGCAAGGCGCCTCAATCTCTCACAGCCAACGATATCGCTTCGTCTGAAATCTTTGGAGACGGAGCTTGGAGCAAGTCTGTTCGACCGCATCGGACGGGGGATACGACTGTCTTCGAACGGATTGGCATTGCTTGAAGATGCCAGAGAGGTGTTGGATGGGGTGGAGAAGATCGCCTCGCAGAAACACGGGCAGCGGGTCGGGGGACGAATCCGCGTGGGCTTTTCCGAAGGCTTTGCCATCATTTGCCTCTCGCCGATCTTGGCAAAATTGCACCAGTACTATCCTGACCTCAGCCCAGAACTGATGGTTTCGACCACGCCGTTCATCGAGCCAGATCTTCATGCCCGCGAACTGGACCTCGCCTTCCTGGTCAACCCGACGGAACATGAGGATTTTCGGCTGGTGCCGCTGGGCGCTCAACCCACATCATGGGTGGCGTCCACGCGATGGAACCTCCCAGCAATGGTGACCCCCCGTGACCTGATGATACATCCGATCATCTCCAACCCGATAGGGAGCATCAACTATCGGCAGGTGAGAGGCTGGTTCGCCAGTGCCGGCCTCAGCCCAAAACGGCTCGACATCTGCAACAGCGTCGCCATGCTTGCCCATCTCGTCAATACGGGAGTGGCCATCGGCGTCTATCCAAGCAAGATGGCTGACCGGGAAGTTGAAGACGGGTCAGTCCGCCTGCTAACCACAAACCCTCCTATCCCAGACACTCCGGTATTCGCCAAGTTTCCCGCGCGCGCCGACAGCTCTAACATCCGTGCCTGCATCAACACAGTGCGCGAAGTCTTGACTGAGTTGGACTATCTTACGGCGACCGACATCTAAGTTCGCGCTCCCCAATCATTCCTCTATCGCGGGTATTTCCCGTGATGCTAGGATTTAGGAAGCGATGTGCCGGTTCTGGTCCTTCAGGCGGTGAGCGAAGGCGGCGGCTACAGCCAATTGTTGTTCATCTAAGGCTGTACAGTAGCCGAGATGGCGTAGAAGCGCGTCAACCTTAACAGTATCAAAGTTCCCTTTCGCTCCTGGTGCATAGGGGCAGCCCCCCAACCCAGCGATGGAACTGTCGAAGACACGCAGTCCCTTGATCAAGCTCACCTCGATGCTCTCTGCCGCACGACCATTGGTGTCGTGATAGTGGCCGGCAAGGCGGCTGACGGGTGCGATGGCAAGGACCGCATCCAGCAGCGATGCAATGGTATCCGGCCGGCCTTTGCCGAGAGTATCCCCGACTGACTTCGTGGCATCCAAGGGCAAAGAGGCCCCGACGACCCGCGCCACATGCCGGCTCGACTGGTCCTTCGAAGGGACATTCCACGACACACGAGACATAGCCTCGTAGCGGCAGCGCCGCAGCTTTCGCGGCGTCTGCAACTGGGCTAAAGCGCTTCAGGCTTTCTGCGATGGAGCAGTTGATGTTCTTCTGGCTAAATGTCTCAGAGGCTGATGCCAAGATCGCCACCTCATCGACAACATGTGCGGCGACGGCTGAGGTGAAGCCCTCGAGGTTAGGAACCAGCGCCGAATAGACGATGCCCGGCCTGCGGCTGATCCCTGCCATGACCTCGGCCGCATCTGCCATCTGAGGGACCCAGCGTGGTGAAACGAAACTCGCTGCCTCATCCGAGAGAAGCCGTAGCGGCTTAGCATGTTCAGAAGTTCGGCTTGATAGACCTTTCGTCCCAGTCACCGGCTGCCTGGGCAGAGGAGATTGATCAGGTGGCAGTGCCGGGCGTCGCCGGCTTCTGCGAGATCTGTTTCTATCAGCGAGCAAGCCGGACGCTTATCCTGACCGACCTGGTGCAAAACCTGGAACCAAAGCTCTCCGAGTTGTTCCGCGGGATGGCAAGAGCCGCCGGTGTAGTTGCTCCGACCGGAAAAGCGCCAACTACTTGCGCGCGATCCTGAGGCTCAAAGGACATGCGACGAAAGAAGCAGCGCGTCGGTTGGTGGCACTTGACCCAGCAGTCATCCTCTTTGCACACGGTCGACCGTTCGACCGGAATGCGAGGGAGCAACTGGAAAAGTCTTTGAGCTGGCTGCTTAGATGTTGCGCGGCGGGTGCCGCTGAGGCGCTTGCTTAGGCGCCCTGCCCCCAATTCATCACGAGGCTCGATCAATGGTAAAGCTTTGTCCCGTCAGGTAAGCGGCCTCGTCGGGCGCCGATAAGACGACCTAGGCAACGGTTGAGCCCCAACCTCGTCTAGGTTGTTAGCTATCGGCCAAGTAGATGCCACGCATGACAAGCACAAGTTTCAGACGGTTTGCGATCTGTTCCGTTTTTCGATGAGGATGTGTCCTGTGGGGCGCCTCAGCCGCTGCCTGCACTTCGTTCAGTCTCACCTTGCGTGCGCCACAACGATCTACCCCCGCATTCATGGCCTGCTTCAACTTTCAACCAAGCATCACCGACCGGACAGCTTAGCGGCGGGCGGCGATCAAGGGCGTGTCAGAACGCGGAGAGTGAGCTAAACTGCTCCCCACCTGACGCAGCGCCCAAGTGGCTGACGGAGCGGGTTGACCGTCGGCTGAGCGGCTTCTCGCGTATGCGCCAAACGGCACTAACCGCTAGAAAAGCATCCCTCCCATGTCACACCGTGCGATGCTGCCTCGTCATGTTGTCGTAACTCCAACAAAGGACATGACCATGACACCGAGACTTGATCCCTTTGCCGCATCTCCCGCCCTGATGAAGAAGTGGATGAGCCTGTCGATGGATGTAGCCGCAAGCCTGGAATGGAACCTCATAGAACTTGTGAAGATCCGCTCCTCGCAGCTCAACGGCTGCGCCAACTGCATCAACATGCATACGTCCGAGGCCCGTGCCAAGGGTGAGACGGAGCAGCGTATTTATCTGCTCTCGGCCTGGCACGAGGCGCCGTGCTACACGCATCGCGAACAGGCCGCGCTCGCCTGGACTGATGCTCTGACGCGGCTCTCGGAAGGTCCTGCGCTGGAGGCTGCACGCCAAGCGCTGGAGGCGGAGTTCACGCAGGAGGAACAGGTGAAGCTAACCCTGATGATCAATGTCATCAACGGCTGGAACCGATTGGCAGTCGGCTTTGGACTGTGGGTCGATACGCCCGCCATCCCCGACGCAGCGAAGGCCGTCGCCTGATGGAGAGCGTCGGCCGCCAAGATCTTCAGGAGGATGCCGCAGCAAGTTTCGCGCCGCTGCGTCCCAAGCTGATCCGCGTCGCCTATCGCATGCTGGGGTCGGTGGCCGATGCCGAGGACGTGGTGCAGGAGGCCTTCATCCGCTGGATGACGGCCGACAGGAGCGAGGTGCGCGAGCCAGAAGCCTTCCTGCGCCGCACTGTCACCCGGCTCTGCCTCGATCAGCTGAAGTCGGCGCGGAAGAAGCGGGAAACCTATATCGGCCCCTGGCTTCCCGATCCTGTCGTGGAGGAGGAGGAAGAGGAGGACGTGACCCTGCCGCTGATGCTGGCGCTGGAGCGTCTCTCGCCGTTGGAGCGCGCTGCTTTCCTGCTGCACGACGTCTTCGGGTTGGAATTCGAGGAGGTGGCAGCCTCCATCGGTCGTGGGCCGCCTGCCTGCCGCCAACTCGCGGCACGAGCACGCGCTCATGTGCGCGAGGCGCGCAGCCGGTTCAAGGTCGACAAGAAGCGTGGACTGGAAATTGCCCAGGCCTTCTTCGCTGCATCGCGTAGCGGCGACATGACGACGCTGTCCGCCATGCTCTCGGCCGATGTCAGCCTGCATTCCGATGGTGGCGGCAAGCGCCCGGCAGCCCTTAGGCTGCTCTTCGGCCTCGACGACGTCATGAAGGTCCAGCGTTCGCTGGTGCGCTTCTTCGAGAAAGGCGGCTGGGAACTTGTGCGGATCACCATGGTCAATGGCCTGCCCGGCTTCATCACCCGCGAGGCGGATGGCGAACTGCAGACCACGGCGCTCGACATCGAAGACGGCAAGGTGACTGCGATCTATGTGATGCGCAATCCGGACAAGCTGAGGCACCTTCACTGAGCGGCAGAGCGCCTAGGTTATCAGGTGCTCAAGCAGTGTGATGAGGGAACCCTTCCTCCGCCTGCTTCAAGGTCACTTACGGAGCGTCGGATCTGGCAGCCCACAGCACCGCATGAGCGCTCGCGCCGTTGATCAACCGTGCGGTGATGCTACAGGTTTCGCGCAATCACCATCCGCTGCACATAGCTGGCGCCTTCGTAGATTTGGCAGATGCGCACATCCCGGCAGATGCGCTCAATGGGATAGTCGCGCATGTAGCCGTAGCCACCATGGATCTGGATCGCATCCGAGCAATCTGTTGGAGGTCAGCCTGCCACCGTCGAACTGGCAGGAGCGGGCCGTAACGTTGAATCTACGATCGACGTAGTTCATCCAGTCGCGGACGTTGCCGAACAGCACGCCCAGATCGTACCGCACTCCAGGAGAAGCAGACGCCAGCTCATCCCTTCAGCTGGACGATCCTGCTGACGCATCAGGTTGTGGAGGAAATCCATCTTCGCAGTTGTTGAACGATGAAGATCAGGCACGGACTTAATGAGGCGCGAGGATGTTGTCGGCCCCAGAGGCTCTTGCCCCTCGACTTGCTGCAAAGCGGCCATTGCGCTTCCTCCTTCTTGATTTCGACATCCGCCGTGGATCAATACAGGTCAGGAAGATCGGTCGGTGGCTCTTCGGAATCTTCCCATGTACAGAAACATCTCGGAGACCAGTTGCGAAGCAAGACCGTGCTTCGCAATCACGGGGCCATGTGCAGGCGGTGACAGCAGAGCCTATCCTGACTTGCATAGGTATTTTACGGCAAAGTTAGTCCCAAGACCAGTCTCTCGGTGAGGCCGGCGGGGTAAGAGCCGTTCCGGACCACCTGACGAATTGCACTGGCGTCTCAGACGTCAAGCGGTGACCCATGCGCTGACTCCAGATTGGCGAGACGCACTCCACGTGCATTCAATGTGCAGTAACTCAATGCGCGGCCTGCTGAAGAGGAGTAAACCTATTCATGGTTCGATGATCGGGAATGCAAAGCCAGCCTTCACCCGGTCCATCACCACCATCGTCTTGAACCCTTTGATGTCATGATTTTCGTAGAAGAACCGGCGGGTGAAGGCTTCATAGTCCTCCATGTCCTTCGCGGTGATGACCAGAATGAAATCGGCGTCGCCCGTCACGTAGTAGCCGATCATCACTTCCTTCGTCGCACGGATCGCTGCCTTGAAACGGTCAACGATGTCTGCTCGCTCTCGCTCAAGCGATACAAGAACGATCATTGTGATGCTGCGCCCGGCAGCCTTGGGCGAAATGATGGATACGTCCGCCTCAATCACGCCCTCCTCACGCAGCCGCTTCAATCTTCGCTGGCAGGCGGTGGGTGAGAGATTGACGATCTGGGCCAGTTCTTCCGACGTCAGTCGGTTGTTCTTTTGAACAGCATCAAGAAGAGCCCTGTCAGCTCTATCGAGTACGGGCATGCGGAATTCCTGCGTCTAGCTCGGAAGTTAGCCAAATTCCTGCGCCTCCTAGCACGGACACGCAGCGCCATGATCATCACTCACAACTAGACTGCGTGTAAACCCTTGGAGGCCTCATGCACGGTATCGCTATAGCTGCCCTTAGAGATTTGAAGCGACCGGATCTGTTGGAGCGCCGCGCCTTCTTATGTGGGGGATGGGTGGAACGTCGCGAAACAATGCCGGTCATGGATCCCGCCACTCAGGATCATCTCGCCGACGTTGCTTCCTGCTCCCTGGAAGATGCGGACACTGCCGTGGAAACGGCCAAGCGCGCCTTTCTCGACTGGCGCGAGAGGCTACCGGCTGCACGCGGGAAGATCCTGCGAAAATGGGCCAGGCTGATGCGTGAGAATGCTCAGGACCTCGCCAGCATCATGACGTGCGAACAGGGCAAGCCCCTGGCGGAATCTCTGGGCGAGATTTCCTATGCTGCGAGTTATTTCGACTGGTTCGCTGCCGAAGGCGAGCGGGCCTATGGCGAGACGATTCCGAGCCATCTGCCCGGTAGCCGCCTTTCGGTGCAGATGCAGCCCCTGGGCGTTACCGTTGCCATCACACCCTGGAACTTCCCCGCCGCCATGATCACCCGCAAGGTCGGCGCCGCTCTCGCGGCAGGCTGTACGATGATAGTCAAACCGGCACCCGAAACACCACTCTCCGCGCTAGCCCTCGCGAAGCTCGCCGAACACGCTGGCATCCCTGTAGGCGTCTTTCAGGTTCTCACCGGCGAAGCTGCGCCACTTGCCCGGCGCCTTCTCGAGAATACCGACGTGCGAGCGTTTTCCTTCACCGGTTCGACGGAGGTGGGACGCATCCTTCTCGCCCAATCTGCAGCGACCGTGAAGAAAGCGTCGATGGAACTCGGGGGCCATGCGCCTTTCATCCTGTTCAACGATTACGATCTTTCCAGATCCGTCAGCGACTGCATCAAGGCAAAGTTCGCCACGTCCGGCCAAGACTGCCTTGCGGCCAACCGCATCTATGTCCAGCGCAGCATCTACGATCGTTTCGTTGATCGGTTCGCGAAGGCCACGCGCGAACTCAACGTCGGGCACGGCCTCGAGCCCGGCGTCGAAATCGGCCCGATGACGCGCCCCTCCGTTGCCGGAAAGTGCCGCCAGCAGATTGCGCAAGCCTTGTCGGCTGGCGCCCGTCTCGTTTGTGGCGGCCAAGACAGCCCGCTTGGCGGCAACTTCGTCACACCGACCGTGCTTGCCGACGTCACCGACGACATGGTGATCGCGCACGAGGAGACCTTTGGTCCCGTGGCTGCGATCCTCTCCTTCGATGACGAGACGGACGTGCTTTCCCGTGCCAATTTCACGGAGATGGGCCTCGCAGCCTATGTCTATACCAACGATCTCGGACGGGCGATGCGTCTGACCGACCGGCTCGAATACGGCATGGTTGCCGTCAACACACCGAAGTTCACCGGTGCACCGATCCCCTTTGGGGGCTGGAAGCAATCCGGCCTCGGCCGTGAAGGGTCACGCCACGGTCTGCTGGAATATCTCGAAGCAAAATACGTCTGCTTCGGCAACCTCGCTGCATAAAAGGAGCCTCCCCATGACCATCAACCTCGACCAGATCGCCGAAATGGACCGTAGTTCGGTCCTGCATCCTTTCACGCAGCTCAAGGACTTCGCCTCAGGCAAGATGGGCAACCCGACGATCGTAGAGACCGGCAAGGGCATCCGTATCCAGGATGCACATGGCAAGGAGCTGATCGACGGTTTCGCCGGGCTCTACTGCGTCAATGTCGGATACGGCCGGACGGAAGTCGCCGAAGCCATTTCCCGCCAGGCCTACCGGCTCGCCTACTACCACTCCTATGCCGCCCACACGACGGATGAACTGGCGATTCTCTCCGATCGCCTAGTGAGGATGGCACCGGGCAAGATGAGCAAGGTGTTCTATGGGATGTCCGGCTCGGACGCCAACGAGACCCAGGCCAAGCTCGTCTGGTACTACAGCAACCTGCGTGGCAAGCCGAACAAAAAGAAGATCATTTCCCGCGAGCGTGGCTATCACGGCTGCAGCGTCGTTTCCGGTTCGATGACCGGCATGAGCTTCTATCACGACCACATGGACCTGCCGCGGGCAGGGATTCTCCATACTGGAGCGCCACATCATTATTGGGGCGCGGAAGCGGGCGAGACGGAGCAGGAATTCTCCAAGCGCCGCGCAGATGAGCTCGAGGCTCTGATCCTGCGCGAGGATCCGGACATGATCGGCGCCTTCATCGCCGAACCGGTCCTCGGAACCGGGGGTATCACGCCGCCGCCGCAGGGCTATTGGGAGGAAGTCCAGACGGTCCTCAAGAAGTACGATATCCTGCTCATCGCCGACGAGGTCATTACCGGCTTCGGGCGCACCGGCTCCATGTTCGGATCGCAGCATTACGGCATCGAACCCGACCTGATCACCGTCGCCAAGGGGCTGACCTCCGCCTATTTCCCGCTCTCGGGCGCGATCGTCGGCGAGAAGGTGTTCAAGGTGCTGCAAGACGGGGCCGACGGCGTCGGCGCATTTTCCCATGGCTATACCTATTCGGGCCACCCGATCGGCGCCGCCGCGGCAAACGCCGTCCTCGACATTGTGGAGAAGGAGGACCTTCCGGGCAATGCCCGCACAGTGGGCAGCTATTTCCAGGAGCAGCTGAAGGCGAGGTTCGCCCAGCTTCCGATTGTCGGCGAAGTGCGCGGCGTCGGACTGATGGGCGCCATCGAATTCGTAGCGGACCGGGAGAAGAAGACGCGGTTCAAGCAGAACCTGTCGGTCGGAGCACGCGTGTCGAAGGCGGCGCGCGAGCGCGGCCTCATCGCCCGCGCCATGCCGCATGGCGACATCCTTGGTTTCGCTCCGCCGCTGGTGACGACGAAGGCCGAGGTCGACGAGATCGTTTCCATTGCCGAAGCCGCGGTTCGTGCCGTCATGGACGATCTGGTGCGAGTCGGGGAAGCGGTTTGACTAGACTAATCCGGACCGGCGGCCTTTCACCCCGGCCGCCATCTGCTCCATCCACAGCACATTGCTTATGAGGAAGGCAAAGACAATGTGCGACTGCATAGTGCTTCATCTTTTGCACTGAAGCATGCATAATGTCATGAAATTAGGTTCTCGAATAACGAGGCAATTTCATGCGTCGCCAAGCCAATCCCCACACCACCGGTCCCGTTCTCACGACGAGACCGGTGGTGTGGCGGCCGGACCTCATCAAGCAGAAGGGCGTGACGAAGCACGCGGCGCTGACCGAGCGCATCATCGCCGATATCGATGCTGGCGTGCTGAAGCCGATGGATCGCATGCCGACGCACCGCGACCTGGCTCGCGATCTCGGTCTTTCGGTCCAGACCGTCAGCTTATCATACAAGGAAGCGGAACGGCTGGGCTTCCTCAGCGGCGAGATCGGCCGGGGCACCTTCGTCAAGGCCCGCGTGACCGACCGCGCCGGGCGCATGATGCTCGATCACAGCCCCAACGAGGTGCTCGACCTTTCCATCATCCGCGGAGTGTATATCGACGAGCATGAGGCGGCCTGCCGCGAGATCTTCCACCAGCTTGCCGAAAGCGACACTGCAAGCTTCATGCGCCCCTGTCGGCCGATTGCAGGCCTTGACCGGCACCGCGAGACGGCGCGCCTCTGGCTGCGCAGACTGGGCGTCACGGCCGGTGCCGATCGCATCCTCGTCACCAATGGCGCAGCCCACGGCGTCTTTCTCGCGCTCAGCTGTATCGCGCGCCCGGGCGACGTGATCCTGTGCGAAAACCTGACCGATCACGGCATCATCGGCCTGTCCAACGTCCTGGGCTTCAGCCTGAAGGGCCTGCCCACGGACGGCGAAGGCATCTTGCCTGACGCACTGGAGTCGGCCTGTGCTGCCGGCGGAGTACGCGCGATGGTCCTGATCCCCACCCTCAACAATCCCACGGGGCACGTCATGGGAGCCGTACGGCGGAAGGAGATCGCCGCCATTGCCGCTCGTTACGGTATTTTCGTCGTGGAGGACGAGGTGTGCCGCCCGATGGTCGACGAGGATCTCCCGTCGATGGCAGAAATGCTGCCGGAGCTCGGCTTCTTCGTCACCAGCTTCACCAAGACGGTGCTGACGGGACTGCGCGTCGGCTATCTGGTGGTCCCCCCGTCCTATTCGATCCGCGCTGCGTCGATCCTGCGCGTGTCGAGCTGGAGCGGCACCTATCTGAGCGGTGAGATCGCGACCCGCTGGATCGAGAACGGTACGGCCCAGAGGCTGCTCGACGTCCAGCGCCGAGAGGCGCGCGCACGCCAGTCAGTCGCGGCGACAGTCCTTGAGGGGCATATCGCCTCCAGCCACCCGCTCGCGCTCTGCGCTTGGCTGAAGGTTCCGGCTCACTGGACGGAAGACAGGCTGGTGCGCGCCCTCGCAAATCAGAACGTCGCCGTTTCGCCGTCGGAACCCTTCATCGCCGGTGCCGGCCACGGCGGCGGCATCCGCATCTGTCTTGGCGGACGGATGAGCCATGCGACACTCAGCAATGCACTGACGACCGTGCGCAACACTTTCGAGCAGCTGCCGCCGGTCTATGATATAGGCTCCATCGGCTGACGCTCGCGATGAATCATTGCATCATGACAATATAACAATTGACTTGATTTTTCTTCGCTCGCAACATGACAATCATGAAGAGCGCGTGCCCGTCCAGAATGATCGAGAATACTGTTCTGCCGGTTTCGCTGGCGGACATTGAACGGGCTGCCACACGCATCGCGGGCCGGGTGGTGCGCACGCCTCTCACCCCTTCTCCCACCTTGTCCAAACGCGCCGGCCAGCCCGTTCATCTCAAGCTCGAGACGCTGCAGCCGATTGGCGCTTTCAAGCTGCGCGGCGCCATGAACGCGATTCTGTCGCGCGACAACGCGGCGAGGCGGCGCGGCCTCGTCACCGCCTCGACCGGAAATCACGGTCGCGCCGTCGCCTATGCCGCACGTGAACTCGGCGTGCCGGCCACCATCTGCATGTCGTCGCTGGTTCCGGCCAACAAGGTCGAGGCTATCCGTTCGCTCGGTGCCAATATCCGCATCGTCGGCGTCTCCCAGGACGATGCGCAGGATGAAGTAGAACGTCTGGTGCAGACTTTGGACCTCACTCCGATCCCGCCCTTTGACGACGTCGACGTTGTGGCCGGTCAGGGTACGATCGGCCTTGAACTCGTCGAGGACCTGCCGGATCTCGCGACCGTGCTCGTTCCCCTTTCCGGCGGCGGGTTGGCGGGTGGCATTGCCGTCGCGGCGAAGGCCTTGAAGCCGCAGGCACGCATCATTGGGATTTCCATGGAGCGGGGTGCGGCCATGTATGCCGCCGTCGCCGCCGGCAAGCCCGTAGCGGTCCGCGAGGAGGAGACGCTGGCGGACTCGCTCGGAGGCGGCATCGGGCTGTCAAACCGAGTCACCTTCGCGCTCTGCCGCGCCCTTCTCGATGACGTCGTCCTGCTGACCGAGGACGAGATCGCTGCTGGTATCCGGCATGCGGCACGAGAAGAAGACCAGGTCGTGGAGGGGGCGGGAGCAGTCGGCATGGCCGCCATCCTGGCGAACAAGGTTCAACTCCTTGGCCCTACTGCCGTCATCGTTTCCGGCCGCAACATTGATCCTGCGATACACCGGAGCCTCATCGGGAGGAGCACCCGATGAACCGTATACGCATCCTGACGGAAGGCGATCTCCGCGCCATCGTGAAGCTCGACGCTTCTGCCGTCGATTGCGTGGAGCAGGCTTTCGTGGCGCTTGCCACCAAACCTGTCGCAATGCCGCCGATCCTGCGCCTCGACATCCACGAATTTCGCGGCGAAGTGGACGTCAAGACCGCCTACGTACCGGGCTTCGACAGCTTCGCCATCAAGGTCAGCCCCGGGTTCTTCGACAATCCCAAGCTCGGCCTGCCCAGCCTCAACGGGCTGATGATCCTGCTGAGCGCCAAAACCGGGCTGGTCGAGGCCCTGCTGCTCGACAACGGCTATCTCACCGATGTGCGCACGGCCGCCGCGGGTGCTGTCGCGGCACGCAATTTGTCGCGCGAGGACTCCTCGGTTGCCGCAATCTTCGGCGCGGGGATGCAGGCGCGGTTGCAGCTTCAAGCCCTGGCGCTGGTGCGGCCGATCCGGTCGGCCCGCATCTGGGCACGTGATTCCGGGAAAGCGCATAGGCTTGCCGATGAATTCGAACGCCAGAACGGCATCGAGGTCACTGCCGTGGCCGACCCGCGCGAGGCGGCAAGCGGCGCCGACATCATCGTCACCACCACGCCGACGGATAAGCCGATCCTGATGGCGGAGTGGCTGGAGCCGGGCCAGCATTTGACTGCAATGGGCTCGGATGCCGAGCACAAGAACGAGATCGATCCAGCGGTTTTTGCTCGGGCAACCTATGTGGCAGACCGCATCACGCAGACCCGCATCCTCGGCGAATTGCATCATGCCATCGAGGCTGGGACCACAACCGTGGACCAGCCGTTTGCGGAACTTGGAGCCGTCATCGCCGGCAAGGCCAGGGGCCGGATCGGGCCCGACGACATCACCTTCGCCGACCTCACCGGAACCGGTGTGCAGGATACCGCAATTGCCAATCTCGCGCTCGCCCGCGCAGCAGATGCAGGATGTGGCCAAACAATCGAGAATGATGTGAACATGGGAGATGCGGCGTGAGCGTGACGCTGAACTTTACGCGCCAGGAATATGCCGAGCGCTTGTCCAAGACCCGTCGCGCCATGGAAAAGGACGGGATCGACCTCCTCATCGTCACCGATCCGTCCAACATGCACTGGCTGACCGGATATGACGGCTGGTCCTTCTACGTGCATCAATGCGTCCTGGTGCCGCCGAGCGGCGAGCCGATCTGGTATGGTCGTAAGCAGGATGCCAACGGCGCCAAGCGCACCGCCTATCTCGACCATGCCAACATCATCGGCTATCCCGACCATTACGTGCAGTCGACCGAGCGCCACCCGATGGATCTGCTGTCGCAGATCATCGACGAACGCAAATGGTCCAGCCTCACGGTCGGCGTCGAGATGGACAACTACTACTTCTCGGCGGCCGCCTTCGCTTCCCTCCAAAAGCATCTGCCGAATGCTCGCCTCAAGGATGCGGCTGGCCTCGTCAACTGGCAGCGCGCCGTGAAGAGCCCGACCGAGCTCGACTACATGCGCAAGGCTGGCAAGATCGTCGAACTGATGCACAAGCGGATCGTCGACGTCGTCGAGCCGGGTATGCGCAAGTGCGACCTCGTCGCCGAGATTTATGATGCGGGCATACGCGGCACCGCGGAGTTCGGTGGCGATTACCCGGCGATCGTCCCGCTTCTGCCTTCCGGGGCGGATGCATCCGCTCCTCACCTCACCTGGGACGACAAGCCAATGCGCTCGGGTGAGGGCACGTTCTTCGAGATTGCCGGCGCCTACAAGCGCTACCACTGCCCGCTCTCACGCACCGTCTTTCTCGGCAAGCCGACGCAGGCCTTCCTCGATGCGGAACAGGCGACCCTGGAAGGGATGGAGGCAGGCCTTGCCGCCGCAAAGCCCGGAAATTCCTGCGAGGACATCGCCAATGCCTTCTTCGCGGTGTTGAAGAAGTACGGGATCATTAAGGACAACCGCACCGGCTACCCGATCGGACTTTCCTACCCGCCGGACTGGGGCGAGCGCACGATGAGCCTGCGCCCCGGCGACCGGACGGAGTTGATGCCCGGCATGACGTTCCATTTCATGACAGGTCTCTGGCTCGAAGAAATGGGACTGGAAATCACCGAAAGCATTGCGATCACCGAAACCGGCGTCGAATGTTTCTCCAATGTGCCGCGCCAGCTGTTCGTGAAGGCATGACATAATGCTAACCACCGCGCCCCGCCCCTCTCCCATCGCTCCTTCAGTCGATTTCAACATGAAGGGTTCGCAGCACGGCCATCTGCGGTTGCCCTACAGCCGCGATGACAGCGCCTGGGGCTCGGTGATGATCCCGATCTGCGTCATCGCCAATGGCAGCGGGCCGACGGCGCTTCTCACCGGTGCCAACCATGGCGACGAGTATGAAGGCCCGGCCGCTCTCTTTGAACTGGCGCGGACACTTGATCCGTCGCAAGTGAGCGGGCGCATCATCATCGTGCCGGCGCTGAACTATCCGGCCTTCAGGGCCGGCACACGGACTTCGCCGATCGACCGAGGGAACCTGAACCGAAGTTTTCCGGGCCGGCCGGACGGCACTGTGACCGAGAAGATCGCGGACTACGTGACACGTCACCTGATCCCGTTGGCGGACATCGTGCTCGACTTCCATTCGGGCGGAAAAACCCTCGACTTCCTGCCCTATGCCGCCGCCCACGAACTGACGGACAAGGCGCAGGAGGCACGTTGCTTCGAGGCGGTCGCGGCCTTCTCCGCGCCGTACTCGATGAAGATGCTGGAGATCGATGCGGTCGGAATGTTGGATACGACAGCCGAGGAAATGGGCAAGGTCTTCGTCACCACAGAGCTCGGTGGTGCCGGCACGGCGAGCGCCCAATCGATCGACATCGCCCGCAAGGGCACCCTCAACCTCCTGCGCCACGGCGCAATACTGAAGGGTGCGCCGCAGATCCGGCCGACCCGTTGGCTGGACATGCCGTCGAGTGACTGCTTCACCTTCGCGGAAGACGACGGGCTGGTTGCATTCGTTCGCGATCTTGGCGATCCGGTCGCGGCGGGCGACGTGATCGCCCGCGTCTACCCCGTCAGCAGGACCGGCGTCCCACCCATTGATTACCGCGCCGCCATGGATGGCGTGCTCGCGGCCCGACACGTTCCCGGCCTTATCAAGGCCGGCGACTGCCTCTCCGTCATCGCAACGATCACGGAGTAGATTGACCGGAAGTACGACGTGAGACCCGAAAACGGGCCACGAAAAATGCTAACCAGAGGAGAATAGACATGCAGATCTCAAGACTCTCCGGGCTATCCGCCCTTGCGCTCGTGATGGGCGTCACGTCCGCCAACGCCCTTACCGTCGAAGAGGTGAAGGAGCAGGGCTATATTCGCGCCGCGACGGCGAACGAAGTCCCATATTCTTACATGCAGCCCGACGGCACCTCGGCCGGCATCGGACCGGACGTTGCGAACGCCGTCCTGAAATCCATGGGCATCGAGGAGGTCAACTGGACAGTCACGCCGTTTGGGACACTCATTCCGGGCCTCAAGGCGAAGCGTTTCGACTTCGTTGCGGCCGAGCAGAACATCTCTCCGGAGCGCTGCAAGCAGGTTGCCTTCACAGAGCCAAACTCGTCCTACGGTGAAGGGCTCCTGGTCAAGAAGGGCAATCCCAAGGGACTGACGACCTATGCCGACATTGCCAAGGATCCTTCGCTGACGGTTGCCGTGGTTTCCGGTGCCAACAACGTTGACTTCCTGCGCGCCGTGGGCGTCAAGGACGAGCAGATCGTCTTCATCCAGGCGAACGCGGACGCCATCCCGACCGTTCAGAGCCGGGTCGACGCCTATGCGGCCACTGAGCTGACGGTTTCCGAGCTCGCAAAGGGCCAGGAACAGGTTGAGCAGGTTTCGCCGTTCGAGGATCCGATCGTCGATGGTGCACCAGTGCGCAACTATGGCGGCTTTGCTTTCCGTCCGGAAGACAAGGATCTGCGCGATGCCTTCAACGCAGGCCTAGTCGAGTTCCGCAAGACGGACGAGTACAAGGCGATCCTTGGCAAATACGGCCTATCGGAGCAGAGCATTGCGGCCGCCGCCGCGAAGAACGTCGCAGATCTCTGCGCTGGGAACTAGCAACGGTCGGCGCCCGGGCCTCCCGGGCGCTACAGCTTGCAAGGGAGACACCCGAATGGACTGGAGTGCATACCTGCCGATGATCCTGCAAGGTGCTGGCGTCACCATGACGATCACGCTTGCCTCGATCGTTATCGGCGCGGTACTTGCGTTCTTCTTCGGCATCCTGCGCGTCGAAGGCGGGCCGGTGCTGTCTACGATAGCGCTGTGCTACACGGAGGTGTTTCGCGGCACCTCCCTGCTCGTCCAGCTGTTCTGGTTCTATTACGCGCTGCCGCTGGTCGGCCTTAGCTTCGAGCCTATCACGACCGGAATCTTGGTTCTCGCTGCCCATGCCGGCGGCTACGGTGCGGAAATCGTCCGCGGTGCCCTATCCTCCGTCTCCACGCAGCAGCTGGAGGCTGCCCGCGCCTTAAACTTCAATCGTTTTCAGACACTGTTCCGGATCTCACTGCCACAGGCGATCGTCGAGATGATGCCCGCCTTCGGCAATCTCGCGATCGAAACGCTGAAGCTGTCCTCGCTCGTCTCGCTGATCTCGATCGCCGATCTTACTTTCACGGCGCAGTCGATCCGCAATCTGACCTTGGACAGCGCAAGCATCTATTCCGTCACGCTCCTCTGCTACTTCGCGATGTCCCTAGTGCTGATGGTTGCCATCCGTATCATCGAACATGTCGTCAGGCGCGGCGATGTCTTCCCCCGCTCGGCCCATTCCTGAGGAAGTGTCGATATGATGTACGGCTACGAATGGGATACGACCACCTGGCTCACCTACACGATTTCGATCCTTCCGATCATCCTGATCGGCCTGACGGTGACCTTGAAGGCGGCGGCAGCGGGCTTTGCCATCGCGCTGGTGCTTGGCCTCGTGTTCGCGCTGCTACGCCGCAGCCGGGTAAAGGTCATCTCCTGGACGACAGCATTCGTGGTCGAATTCCTTCGCGACACGCCGCTCCTGGTGCAACTCTTCTTTCTTTACTACGTGCTGCCGAACTTCGGGATTGTCCTTCCCGCCTTCCTGACGGGGGCGCTGGCACTCGGGCTGCAATATGCCGCCTACACCTCCGAGGTCTATCGCGGCGGCATCGAGGCGGTGGGCCGGGGCCAGTGGGAAGCAGCCACCGCGCTGAACCTCACCCGGATGCAAACTTACCGCGACGTCATCATTCCGCAGGCCATCCCGCGCATCGTGCCGGCCATGGGCAATTACCTCGTCGCGATGATCAAGGAAACGCCGGTGCTTTCCGTCATCACGGTTCTTGAGATGATGGGGCTCGCAAACATGATCGGCGAACGCACCTTCGAATATCTCGTGCCGCTGACCCTCGTTGGCCTGATCTTCCTACTCCTGACGCTGATCTGCTCCGCCGGTCTTCACCGGCTGCAGAAGGCTCTCCCAAAAGCAGGAATTCCCTTGCGATGAACGAAACCAACGATCCGCACATCATCGAGTTTTCGGACGTCACGAAGCGTTTTGGCATCCTTACGGTGCTCGACAACTTCAACTTCTCGGTGGCGAAAGGGGAGAAGGTCACGCTCATTGGCCCCTCCGGCTCTGGCAAATCGACGGTGCTGCGCATTCTGATGACGCTCGAGCCGTTCCAGGAGGGCAAGCTGACGCTCGCGGGCACCTCCTACCACGAACCCGGTGGCAAAGGACCTTTCCAGGCGTCGGAGACGCACCTGCGACAGATCCGCAACCACGTCGGCATGGTCTTCCAGAGCTTTAATCTCTTTCCGCACATGACCGTCCTTCGCAATGTTGTCGAGGCCCCTGTTCGGGTCCTCGGGATGGCGCGGGCGGAGGCAGAGGCGCGGGCGATCAAACTGCTGCAGATGGTGGGACTGGCAGACAAGAGGGACCACTACCCGGTGCAGCTATCGGGCGGACAGCAGCAGCGGGTGGCGATCGCCCGGGCGATGGCCATGCGGCCACGCGTGCTGCTGTTCGACGAGCCGACCTCCGCACTCGATCCGCAGCTGGTCGGCGAGGTGCTGTCGGTCATACGCGACCTGGCGCACGAGCATGACCTGACCATGTTGCTCGTGACCCACGAAATGCGATTTGCGCGCGAAGTGTCCGACCGGGTCTGTTTCTTCGATAAGGGGCGGATCTGCGAACAGGGCGCGCCGGACGAAATCTTTGGCCAGCCTAAGAACGAGCGGACACGCGAGTTTCTAGCTTCGGTGTTGGGTTAGGCAGCCCCGTCTTCCGGCCCTTACTAGTGCCTGATTCGTTCGCATTGTTCAAATGTAACCACAATTGTAGCACTTGGCGGAACCCGATTATGCTAAGGTATAAGGGGCGTATCGGATGAACGGGAGATTACCATGATTGAGATGAGCCCTCTACGCCAGCGGATGATCGAGGACATGACGATCCGCAATCTGTCGTCCGCCACACAGCGATCCTATCTGTATGCGGCGGTAACGAAGTTCTCGCGCTATTTTGGGCGATCGCCAGACCGTCTTGGGCTGGAAGACGTGCGCGCATACCAGGTGCATCTGGTGTCGATTGGTCTCTCCTGGCCGACTCTGAACCAGACAGTCTGCGCGCCGCGGTTCTTTTTTGGCGTAACACATGGGCATGATGAGATACCGGAGCGCATCGCCTATGCCTGTACGCCATCCAAACTGCCGACAATCTTGCATGGTGACGTGCGCTTTCTCGAAGCGATACCAAGCCTGAAGACAAGAACGGCGCTGACGACGGCTTAGGCGGCAGGGCTGACATGCCATTCATACGTTAAAGTCGAGATCCGGCCCACATGCTGTGATGCGTACAAAAATGGTCTGGGCCGACTGACCGGTGACAAGCTCTGCGGGGGTTCGCGTGAACCCTCTGACGGATCATTGGGCAACTTTGACGTAAGCCATCGTCGTTCTGGCGGCCATCAGGAAGTCGCGTTGCCGTGAATGCTTTCACGCCCCATGCCATACGGGTCGCTCAAATAACCAGATGTATGTGCAGACGGTCAATGACCAGGGTTCGCGTACTCGATTGGCGTTGTATCAGACCAATATGCCTATGGACCTGGGATTCTCGAAGATACGAAAGCGACATCATTCTGGACGCTTGATCGAACGGAGCCAATAGATCCTCCGATAGCACTCCCGGATATGGCATCTATAGCGTTCTCGGCGGAACGGACGAGAGTCCGGGCTGCTTCCAGCCTGGCCGCCTCAAGCCTGTCCAAAATCGCCAGTCAAGGCGGCTGTCTCTTTCGCAAGGCACAGGTTTTCAACACAACCGTCTCTGTCGGCGATTATGAGCAGGGTTGCGAGGCAGCGCAAGGTGGGCGCCGCGGCTTCTTCTGTCACGGCGGGAAGATATAGATCGGAGCCCGCCTTCGGCTGAAGACGGGCTTTGGTGAACGGAAGCTTAGAAGTCCATTCCGCCGGCAGGCATTGCCGGGGCGGCTTCCTTCTTCGGCTTCTCGGCGATCATGGCTTCCGTCGTGACAAGAAGGCCAGCAACTGACGCCGCGTCTTGTAAAGCGGTGCGAACAACCTTGGCCGGATCGATCACGCCCATGGTGTACAGGTCACCATACTCGTTGGTCTGGGCGTTCCAGCCAAAGGAGAAGTCTGCCTTCTCGCGCAGCTTCCCGACGATGATGGAGCCTTCAGCCCCAGCGTTCTCGGCGATCTGGCGCACCGGAGCCTCTATCGCCCGGCGGACGATCTCTACGCCCACACGCTGGTCGGCGTTCGGCGTCTGCAAGTTGTCCAAGGCCTTCACAGCGCGCAGCAGTGCAACGCCACCGCCCGGCAGTATGCCTTCCTCGACGGCAGCGCGGGTCGCATGCAGAGCGTCGTCCACGCGATCCTTCTTCTCCTTCACCTCGACTTCGGTCGAGCCACCAACGCGGATCACGGCAACGCCGCCCGCGAGCTTGGCAAGACGTTCCTGCAGCTTCTCCCGATCGTAATCGGACGTCGTCTCCTCGATCTGGGCGCGGATCTGGTTGGCACGACCATCGATCTCGGCCTTGGAGCCGGCGCCGTCGATGATGGTCGTGTTTTCCTTTTCGATCGACACCTTCTTGGCGCGGCCGAGCATGTTGAGCGTCACGTTTTCGAGCTTGATGCCGAGGTCTTCGGAGATGACAGTGCCGCCCGTCAGGATCGCGATGTCTTCGAGCATGGCCTTGCGGCGGTCGCCGAAGCCCGGAGCCTTAACGGCAGCGACTTTGAGTCCACCGCGCAGCTTGTTGACGACGAGCGTTGCAAGAGCTTCGCCTTCGACGTCTTCCGCGATGATGAGCAGCGGCTTACCGGACTGAACGATAGCTTCCAGAACCGGCAGCATAGCCTGGAGGTTGGAGAGCTTCTTCTCGTGGATAAGGATATATGGATCCTCGAGCTCTACGCGCATCTTGTCCTGGTTAGTGACGAAGTAAGGCGAGAGGTAGCCGCGGTCGAACTGCATGCCTTCGACGACTTCCAGTTCGGTCTCGGCGGTCTTGGCTTCTTCGACGGTGATGACGCCCTCGTTGCCGACCTTCTCCATGGCTTCTGCAAGGTAGCGGCCGATCTCAGTGTCGCCGTTCGCGGAAATGGTGCCGACCTGGGCGATCTCCGAATTGTTGGAGATCTTGCGTGCGTTACTCTTGAGCTCGGCGACCACTGCGTCCACCGCAAGATCAATGCCACGCTTCAGGTCCATCGGATTCATTCCCGAAGCAACAGCCTTCGCACCTTCCTTGACGATGGCCTGTGCAAGAACCGTCGCGGTTGTGGTGCCATCACCTGCCAGATCGTTGGTCTTTGACGCGACCTCGCGCAGCATCTGCGCACCCATGTTCTCGAACTTGTCTTCCAGCTCGATTTCCTTGGCGACGGAAACACCGTCCTTGGTAATGCGCGGTGCGCCGAAGGATTTGTCGATTACGACGTTACGACCTTTCGGTCCAAGCGTCACCTTCACGGCATTGGCAAGAACGTCGACCCCACGCAGCATGCGTTCACGGGCATCGATGTTGAACTTGACGTCTTTAGCAGCCATGGTTCACTCCTCTATAGGCAGCTGGTTATGACTGAAACTGCGGCGCCCTCAGGCGGCCTTCTTCTCGGCGACCTGGGCTTCGATAACACCCATCACGTCACTTTCCTTCATGATCAGAAGGTCCTCACCATCGATCTTGATCTCGGTGCCGGACCACTTGCCGAACAGGATCCGGTCGCCGACCTTTACGTCGAGAGCGACGACCTGCCCCTGTTCGTTGCGGGCACCCGGACCCACGGCGATGACCTCGCCTTCCTGCGGCTTTTCCTTGGCAGTGTCGGGAATGATGATGCCGCCTTTGGTCTTCTCCTGCGAGTCAACTCGGCGCACCAGAATGCGATCATGCAGCGGTCGGAACGTCATGTTTTCCTCCTGGACAAACGATGATGATCAATCCCCCTACCGGACCGGATGACCAATCCGGGCGGGTGCCGTCCTCTATGTGAGCAACCAGCGGCAATCGATTTGGTTGGGCGAGAGTCAGGATTCAAGATGATGAAGCTAAAAAAGTTAGCAGTCCAGGAGATCTGCTGACAAGTGCCTGACGGCTATCGTCTTTTTATGCTTGCTTTGGCTCTGCCAGTTGAAAATCGCTTGCCTTTGCGGCAGGCTTGTCTGTCGTGGCAAGGAGATACAAGAATGCGATTTTCGTCCGATATCGAATGCCAGCTGAGCGGCTACGGGCTGACCACCGCCCATATTCTCTATCATATCCCGGATTTTGAATCGGTACTGCAGACCTATGTCTGGCAGGACTATGATCGGGCACCGGACTTCCCGGAGATGCGACGTTTCCTTGACTTCTGGGCCAGCGAGCTAGACGGGCCGCTGCACTCGGTGCGCTACACCCACCGGCGGCTGATCGGCCCTCAGGAGTGGCGGCAGATCAACGGCGAATTCAAGATTCACTAAGGGAAGAATGCGGCCTGCTCCCATTCAAACCGGCAGTTGCTGCATGGCGCTTATCCAGTTTCAGCTGTTGCCGCGACCGCGGACGGAGGGACCTCTTATTCAAGCAGGTCGTAGCTGCGAACAATGACGACATGCTCCCGTTCGATGCTGGCTTGTCCACCACTTCGCATCGAGCGCTTTCGCCGGCGCGGCGATGGCCGCGGTCGAAGGAGGAGGCAACGTGTGATTGATGACCGAGAACCACCGAAGCCTGCGTGCTACGCTGGGCTAACGTTGGAGGACAGCGAGCCTTCGCCTTGAACGGAATTGAACGCGCGAGCGATCGTCTAGCCGCCAATCTAGAAGGCGGCTTTTTCAAAGAGTGATCCGATCACCTCACGCAGCCAGCGCTGTGCGGGGTGAACGTCGTTGCGCCTGTGCCATGCCATGTCGAACTTCGCTGTACCAAGCTCCATGGCGGCTTTAGGACACGAAGCTGTTCGCGATACCCGAAGCGTAAACGACGCCCTTCATCAGCGTCGCTATAAGGTCGAACGACGCGACGAGCGGGGGCGCCGCGTACATCTGCGGCAGGGTCAGCGCGAGGCGCCGCCGCAGCCCAGCTTCCCAAGCGCGGCATCCACCATCCCGAAGCGCTCGTTTCCCGGGGATACCAACAGATGCGACATCTGAAGAAAGACATCGAGCGTCAGCTCAGCGTCTGCTTGCGGATGCTCCTTGCGAAGGAGCAGACGAAAGCTTCCTCGAACAGATGTTCGCTCAGGATGCGGCCGGCAGGCGTGTGCGGCACTCCGACCGTCAGATCTAACTCTCCTGAATCCAGGAGCGAGATGACCTCGTTGCGGTGGTCGAAATTGCGGATCCGCAAAACGATGCCCGGCGCCCGAGCCAAGATGGCAAGCAGTTTTGGCAGCACAACGAATGCTGCGTGCTCGGAAAGGCCAATCGATAGGTTCACTGTTGACTTCGAGGGGTAGAACACCTGCGTAAACTCCAGCGTTCGCTGAATTTCCGCCAGCGCGCATGGCCAAGCGGTTCGGCCAGATCAAGCGCCCGCGGCGTTGGCTGCAACCCCTCTGGGCCACGGATAAACAACTCATCCTGCAAGAGAGCACGCAGACGAGACGCTTGTCCCCTCCCCTTTCTCGAGCAAAAAACCTCTTCCATGCCCGAGTTACATTTACTGACCTTCTTAACGTGTTTACCGGGCCCGCTCAGCGTGGAACGGCTGAACTGGCAAACGCAGTGCAACGGTCGCATTCCCATCATTAGCTGCCAAGCGACACCTGTCGATCCGTCCAAAGATGGAAAAGCCGATCCAGTCTCTGGTGAAGCGCCGACGCCTCGCCGCCGGTCGAGCGCTTACGCCCCCGCCAGCCCCCTAGGCCGCGCATCCGGTTCGCGTGAAACACGTTTTTGTCTGACCTCTGCCAAATGCTCCGCCAGCCGAAGGGCGAGCGCCACGGCGGGCAGCGTTGGATTGGCATGTCCTCCGGTGGGAAACACGCAGGCGCCGGCTAGATACAGATTGCTGATCCGGTAAATCCGGCAGTTCGTGTCAACGACCCCATCCTTCGGATCGGAGGCCATACGGGCGAGTCCAATCTGGTGATACCCGTCGAAGGCTTGAGCAAGCACGCTGCGAAACCGCTCCTCTTCGGGTTGGAGATAGTCCAGCTTGCCGTAGCCTTTCGCCCTCAGCCACTGGTCGAGAAGATGGTGCGCGTGAAGGACGGAAAGGATATCCGCATCCTGGACGCGATAATCGACCTCCAGAGTTAATGCTTCTCCGGGCTCCCCTTTCAGCTGAACGCGACTGACCGGATTGGGCGCCTGTTCGGCGTGGTATCGCAGGAGAAATCGACCGGAAGGGTTGGTCAGCATGCCGCGCTCGCCGTCCTTCCAGATCTGCCGAAGCATCCCAATCATTCGCGCCGCCGATGCATCCTGGCTGCGGATGTTTCGCAGATGCCGGAGGAACTCGCCTTTCCTTCGTGGCCCGGAACGCGGCGCGAGCCCTCTGGAGAGCCAGCGATAGGTGCCGCTTGCCTTAGCGAGAAGGTAGAGGAGCGAGAGGCTTCCGGAGCCGTGGGACGGATCCGAGATCGAGATTGCGTCGAGCCAGAAGACAATGTTGAGGAGCCGCTCGCTTTTCTGGTGCTCCGGAGCAGGCTGCAGCCGCCGGCGGTAAAGATAGCCATTGGCATCTACGACGAGAGACATGTCGGCAATTGTCTGCTCGTCATTCAGATGAGCCACCGCAAGATAGCCGGTCAGATGGCCCTGATAGAAGCGGCCGAGCGGCCCTTCCAGGCCGCCGAACAGGGCAGGATGGTCCCTCTGCATCCCCAGCAGAAGCCGCGCGATTTCAAGGCCGCCCGCGGCGAAGACGACCTCATGGGGCGTAACAACCTCCCTCCCATCGTCCAGTCGGAGCGCATCCACGCGACCGTCCTCCCCAAGCGCCACGCCGATGACGCTGGCGTTGGTGAGCACGGTGATGCTCTGAGACCGAGTCAGCCTCTGCTCATAGACTGGCGCGATAACAGGGGTCCTGCTCCATCGCTCCACCGCATCGAGCGTAAATGCCTCGCCCGCGAGTTCCGTTACCGACGGCAAGTCGCCCTGCCCCGCCTGCAGGAACTTCGCTGCAGCGGGATAATGCGTAGAGAGAGAAGCGTGCGGTATGGGCCATCCAGAATGAGGCACATGCTCCCGCTCCTCGAAGTCGAGGTCGTCGAAGGGAACGCAGCGTCCGCCCCACAAGGCAGAGGTCCCACCGATCCCGCGATACGTGGATGCGCGCGGGTGAGCGTGGTTCCCTGCGAGGAATTCCGTCGAGGTGGCTCTTGAGCCTGAGGGGCCGCTTTCGAGGATCAGAACCGAAAGACCCAGCTCCTCCAGCCTGAGCGCCAGTGCAAGACCGACAGGCCCCGCGCCGACAACGCAAACATCTGCCGTCGGAAGGGGAGCCGCTCGGTCAGACACGATCATCGAGCATCATTCTTGAAATGCATGGCCTCGGCCACCTGGTGAGTTTGGTTCCGCTGGTATCTAACGGAGGATCGATAGCAGGAAATGCGTTCTTCAGTGGATATCGTTTGAACGACCGCGAAATGTAGAGCTTCGGCTGAAGCTTGGGGCTCATCTTTTCCAATATTCCACCCTACGAAGAACCCGTCCACAGCCGACCGCGCCGGCTATATGAGGAGGTAGCACACCGACAAGGTCTTCAATAACCTGCCATCTCGCGCGATCCTAATATGGACAGCATGCACTTGCCACGAAATTGCAACGGCGCTTGATGCGATGGCCCTTACCGACTCCATGGAACAGAACGACATCTTTTGCTTTTTGCTTGCTGAGGTCGCGTGCTGTGTCGACTCGACCGGACGTGACAGGGACGACGAACTCCTCATCGCGGCCAACGGATTGGCAGCCGAGAGTCAAACCTGTCCGGCCGCGCCTCATCCCCGTCGTCATCCGACACGGGAGGCGGATTTGTACCGGGACTGCCATGCCCAGCGACAAGCTCTCGACCTATACGCAGAAGCGCGATTTTCAGAGAACGCAGGAGCCGAGCGGTGCAGCGAAACTGAAGGCATCGAACCGTAGGCGCTTCGTCATCCAGAAGCATGATGCGACGCGGCTTCATTATGACTTGCGGCTCGAACTCGACGGTGTCTTCAAGTCCTGGGCGGTGACCAAGGGGCCATCGCTCGATCCGCACGACAAGCGTCTCGCCGTCGAGGTCGAGGACCATCCGTTAGACTACGGGGACTTCGAAGGTACTATTCCGAAAGGCCAATATGGCGGCGGCACGGTCATGCTCTGGGACCGGGGCTATTGGGAGCCGGAGGGCAATAAGACCCCGGAGCAGGCACTCGCCAAAGGCGATTTCAAGTTTACGCTGGAGGGCGAGCGGCTGCATGGCAGCTTTGTGCTGGTGCGCATGCGCAACGATCGCGACGGCGGCAAGCGGACTAATTGGCTGCTGATCAAGCATCATGACGATTTCTCGGTCGAGGAGAACGGCGCCGCCGTGCTTGAGGAGAATGCAACGTCAGTCGCGTCTGGCCGGACGATGGAAGCGATCGCTGCCGGGAAGGGGAAGAAACCGCAACCGTTCATGGTGCAGAGTGGGAACATTAAGGCGGACACCGTCTGGGACAGCAATCACGGAATGGCGGCAGAGGAACGTGCCGCGGATACGAAGACAAAGCGGAAGCCAGCACGGCCGAAAGCGGCGAGGCCTGCAATGCCGGAGTTCATTCCTCCGCAGCTCTGCGAAACGCTTGAGCGCCCACCCTCGGCCGACGGATGGATCCACGAGATCAAGTTCGACGGTTATCGCATCCAGATGCGCATCGAAAACGGTGAGGTGACGCTGAAGACCCGCAAGGGCTTGGACTGGACCGCAAATTATCCGGCGATTGCCAGCACCGGCGCTGCCCTTCCCGACGCGATCATCGACGGGGAGATCTGCGCCCTAGACGAGAACGGTGCGCCGGACTTCGCCGCGCTGCAGGCGGCGCTGTCGGAGAGTAAGACCGACGCCCTAGTCTACTTTGCCTTCGACCTGCTGTTCGAGGGCAATGAGGATCTGCGGCAACTGCCGCTGACCGAGCGGAAGGAACGGCTGCAAAAACTATTTGATGATACTGGCGAGGATCCGCGCCTGCGGTTCGTCGAACATTTCGAGACTGGTGGCGATGCAGTCCTTAAGTCGGCGTGCAAGCTCTCGTTGGAAGGCATTGTCTCCAAGCAAGCCGACGCGGCCTATCAATCCGGCCGCACCGAGACCTGGGTGAAGTCCAAATGCCGTGCTGGCCATGAAGTCGTTATCGGCGCCTATGCCAAGACCAACGGCAAGTTTCGCTCCTTGTTGGTCGGCGTCTTCAGAGATGACCACTTCGTCTATGTCGGTCGGGTCGGGACCGGCTATGGTGCAAAGACAGTCGATGCGATCCTGCCGAGGCTACGGGAGATCGAGGCGGGCAAATCACCGTTTACCGGCATCGGCGCTCCGAAGAAGGATCCCAACATCGTCTGGGTCAAACCCGAACTGGTCGCCGAGATCCAATTCGCCGGGTGGACGGCGGACGGCCTGGTCCGCCAGGCGGCATTCAAGGGATTGCGCGAAGATAAATCTGCAGTCGAAGTCGAGGCCGAAAAGCCGGCTTCGCCGGGAAAGTCGGACACGCCGGCGCCGGCTGTGACAAAGCCATCGGGACCGGCACGTGGCAAGAATGCCAAGGCGCAGGTGATGGGCGTGATGATCTCCAACCCGGACAAGCCCCTCTGGCCGGATGCCAATGACGAAGAGCCGGTCACCAAGGAAAATCTCGCCCGCTATCATGAAGCCGTCGGTCCATGGCTGATCGACCATATCAAGGGACGGCCATGCTCGATCATTCGGACGCCGGATGGCATCGGCGGGGAGCAATTCTTCCAGCGGCATGCGATGCCGGGAACGTCGAACCTGCTCGAACTGGTCAAGGTGTTCGGCGACAAGAAGCCCTATCTCCAGATCGATCGGGTCGAGGGCCTTGCCGCCATTGCCCAGATCGGCGGCGTCGAGCTGCATCCCTGGAATTGCGAACCGGGTCAGCCGGAGGTTCCGGGGCGTCTCGTCTTCGACCTTGATCCCGGACCTGACGTCCCCTTCTCCACCGTCGTCCAAGCCGCTCGGGAAATGCGCGATCGGTTGGAGGAACTGGGCCTCGTCAGCTTCTGCAAGACGACCGGTGGCAAGGGTCTGCACGTGGTCACGCCGCTGGCCGTGGCAAAGGGCAAGAAGCTGACCTGGGCGGAGGCAAAAGGGTTCGCTCACGATGTCTGCCAGCAGATGGCACGCGAGAACCCTGACCTTTATCTGATCAAGATGGCCAAGAACCAGCGCAACGGCCGGATCTTCCTCGATTACCTGCGCAACGACCGCATGGCGACGGCGGTCGCGCCGCTGTCGCCCCGTGCCCGGCCGGGTGCGCCTGTATCAATGCCGCTCACTTGGAGCCAAGTGAAGACGGATCTTGATCCGAAACGCTTCACCATCCGCACCGTCCCGGCGCTCTTGTCGAAGACGACGGCCTGGCAGGATTACTGGAGCGGGCAGCGCTCGCTGGAGCAGGCCATCAAGCGGCTGGCGAAGTCGATGAAACAAGCCGCCTGACGCGCAGTCTGTCAGATACCATAGCGTCGATCGAGTTCATTGAGCGCCGATTGCACTTCATCGATGGAAACCGGTTCCGGTGCTCCAGGAAGAGCGGATACCGGCTTCGAATCCACCGCGTAGAAGTCCGAGGCCATGCAGCCAGGATAGTCCGCTTGTCGTCTGCGCAGAGTGCAGTCGCTCCCACCACATCTGTCGGCGGCTCAATCTCGTGCCCTGAAGCAGGGATCGTCGGTCCCCACGCCCTTGCATTGCTCGCGCCCTGCTGAAGCATTCCGTGCATGTCAGCCTCCTTAGCGAACGTGCGGATCTTTGTCGTGCCGGCGATGGGAGGCGATGATGACTTCAGGGTCTGGCGCTAGCAAATCATGCTTTTCTGCAAAGGCTGCGAAGAGGCCCCGCGCAGTCTCCGCTTCAATCTCGCCGCGCAGTGCTGCGCCACAAGCTCTCAGCGCGATCGAATGCACCGCATCCTCCATCGACGCGGGCCATTCTGCGAGATGCCGGTAGGCATCCATGACGGTGCGGACCTCAGCCGGAAAGCCAAGGCCGACAAGGATGGTAACAGGTTCTTTGAACACATCGGGTTTCATGACGCTCTCCTTCCCAACCCGCGATGTCGGCGGGCGCCGTCACGACGGCACCCGTTCTTTCAAAGTTGCGATTAGGCAGCCTTCTGCGCTTCGATTTGCGCTGGGGCGACCTCTTGCGCGAGAGCCGGGTTGGTCTGGATATCGATCCTCCGCGGCTTCAGTGCCTCCGGGATTTCGCGAACGAGATCGATCGACAGCAGACCGTTGTGCAGATCGGCGCCGTTCACTTTGACATGGTCGTCAAGCTCGAACCGGTGCTCGAAGGGCCTGCCGGCAAGACCGCGGTGCAGATAGCATTCGCCGGAAGCTTCCTGCTTCTTGCCGGCGACCGTCAGCAGATTGGACTGGAAGGTGATGTCGAGATCGTCCTGCGCATAGCCTGCGACCGCGATGGAAATCCGGTAGCTGTCGTCACCATTCTTGACGATGTCATAGGGCGGCCAGTCGCTGATCGGCCGGGCACGCTGGGCGTTTTCCAGAAGATTGAAGACCCGGTCGAAGCCGACGGTCCAGCGGAACAGGGGTGCATAGTCGTAAGATGTTGCCATAGCCATATCCTCCTTGAAGCAACATGGATACAGAAGCGCCGAAAGGCGGCGCTCCCAGCAAGGCCAGCCCTGTCTTCAGCAACTGGCGGCGACCGATTTGGTTTTGGCGAATTTCCGATTCAAGAGCGCCAGCGGGAAAAAATTTGGAGTGGCAACAGCCGCCAACATCTGCTCAGTCGAGTTCATATCATCCATATCCTGCATGGTGCCACCGACAGGATCCGAGTGTGAGAAAGTCTGGCGCGCGATTGCCTGCACGAGCGCAAACCCATTCTTTATGCGATGCGCAAGTTCACGCATCAGCAGGGTCCGCTCCTCCTCCGCCTCCACGTGCGGCGGCGGCGGTCCTCGAGCTCGTTTAGAAGACGGTCCAGTGTCGCCCCGACATTGGCTAGCAGGGATATCAAGGCCACGCCAACCTGGCTGGCAGCGCAGGCCAAGTGCGTCTTACGCAAGTCTGACCTTGGAAAAGCCCTGGCGTCTATGCTGACGCGGCAGGACGGCTTCCAGTTGTTCCTGGACGACGGCCACGTCGATATCGACTCCAACCTGGTGGAAAACGAGATCCGCCGACCCGCCATGAACCGCCGAAATGCGCTCTTTGCGGGGCACGATGAAGGGGGTCGCAATTGGGCCCGGTTTGCCAGCCTGATCGGCACTTGTAAAATGAACGGCGTTGAGCCCTACGCTTATCTGTGCGACCTCTTCACCCGCCTCGCAAACTACCACCTCGCCAAAGACATCGATGCCCTGATGCCGTGGGCTTATGCCACCCGCATCAAGGCCTCACAAGGAGCTCGTCAGATACTATCCGGTGAGCTCGTTTGATGGCTCGTAGATCAACCTCAGATCGCTGCAACTGAAAAATCTACGGGACTTAGACGCCGCATACAGTTGAGATACAGTGGCGACGCGACGGAAGCGACATCGTGCTCACTTGGAGCGAGAGTGGAGGCCCGCCTGTATTGGAACCAACGAGGGAAGGGTTCGGGTCCGTTTTGATCGAAAGGGCGTACCCCCGTGTCACGTGCACGAACCTCTAAGGAGTTTCGCACCGAGGGCCTCATTTTCAAGCTCGCTTTTTTACCGGAACCTGATGCACCTTCCGGAGTTATCTCGCCTTCGGGTGGGATAGAACATGAGAGCCAAAGTACTGATTGTCGAAGATGAGCCTCTTCTCCTGATGCTCGCAGCAGAACTCGTTGAGGAAGCTGGCATGGAGTCCGTGACGGCGAGCAATGCCGACGACGCGATCGTACTTCTGGAGCAGGATCCCGGCATCCGGATCCTTATGACCGACATCGACATGCCTGGCAGCATGGACGGGTTAAAGCTAGCTGCGGCGGTGCGCGACCGCTGGCCACCGATTCAGATCGTTGTGGTGTCGGGAAAGCAGCGTCCACGCGTTAGCGACCTTCCAGCACAAAGCGTGTTCCTTTCCAAGCCCTATGACATCTACAGGCTCTCAGAAACTCTTATGAAAATGGCAGCCTGAGGCGGAAGCAAAATCAGCAGGGTTCCGCCTTCCTCTTGCAGGCACAGTGCCCTACATAGATCGCGCAATCAGCGATTGGTTTCATGGCGCTTCACGAATTTGACTTCCTCGCCGCCGACGGCGAACTTGCCACCTTGATGAAAGAGATCAACTGGGCGTCCACCACTCTTGGGGCGCCGCGGCAGTGGCATCCGTCCCTCAAGATGGCGGTCGCAATGATCCTGAAATCACCAGTCCCCATGGCCACAATGTGGGGCGATGACGGCGTGATGGTCTACAATGATGCTTATGCGGCGATAGCTGGAACAAGACATCCGGGCTTGCTTGGAGCCAAGGTCCGGGATGCCTGGCCGGAGGCGGCAGATTTCAACCAGCATGTGATGACGACTGTTCTCGGCGGTGGAACGCTGTCCTATCGCGAGCAGCATCTGACCCTTCACCGCCAGGGACATGACGTCGACGCCTGTTTCGACCTCGACTATTCCCCCATTCCCGACGAGAACGGACGGCCGTTAGGTGTGCTAGCGATCGTCATCGAAACGACCGACAAGGTGAGGTCGGAACGGTGGCGAACAAGTGAGCTTGCTCGCCTCCGGGCAATGTTCGAACAGGCTCCTGGCTTTGTTTCACTGATGCGGGGGCAGGATCACGTATTTGAGCTGGTCAATGAAGCCTATTTGAGACTTGTCGGATTTCGAGACGTCATCGGCAAGACCGCTCGAGAGGCCCACCCCGATTTGGAGGGGCAAGGCTTCTTCGACATGCTCGACCAGGTATTCTCCACCGGCACACCATTCATCGGCACCGCTTTGCCGATCACCTTCAACGAACCAGACGGAGCCGAGGATAAGTTCATCGACCTCATCTACCAAGCTGTTCGCGACCCGGAAGGCAAGATCACCGGCGTGTTCGCACAGGGCCACGATGTCACGGACAGGGTGCTTGCTGAAAAAGCTCTGAAGGCTGGCGAACGTCAGAGCCGGCAGATTTTCGATGGCGCTGTGGATTACGTTATCCTCTCACTGGATCTGGACGGGCGGATCCAACGCTGGAACGAAGGCGCGCGCCGCATCTTCGGATGGGGTGAGGACGAGATCCGTGGACAACACTGGGACATCTTGTTCACACCGGAAGATCGGTCAGCCGGGGCGTCAAGCCAAGCAATGGACGCGGCCCTAAAAGCCGGCACGGCACACCATGACCGCTGGCACGTGCGCAAGTGCGGAGAGCGGTTCTGGGCCAGCGGCTCCATCAGCAGCTTAGTTGACGAACAAGGACAGCCCGCCGGATTCGTGAAGGTTCTTCGCGATCGGACGGAAGAGCACCTCGCCGCGGCCGCTCTTAATGAAGCTGAAGCTCGTTTGAGACGGGCGCAGGAGGCGGGCGGCGTCGGCGTCTTCTCGCTCGATCTGAACACGAACATCCTCAGTCCTTCGCCGGAATTCTGCAAGATTTTTGGGCTGCAACCCGTCGACGCCATCTCGGTTGAAGATGTTCAGACGCTGATCTTTCCCGAAGACTTCCGTGTTGCGTCCGATCCGGACTCGAGGAGAGCTGGCACAGCACCGCTGGATGTAGAATACCGGATCCGTCGTGCCGGCGACGGCGAGGAACGTTTGATCGCGCGCAGGGGAGAGTATGACTACGGCCCCGAGGGCAGACCAATTCGCCTTGCCGGCGTAATCCAGGACGTGACCGAGAAGTACAAGGCACAGCGGGACCTGCGCGAGAGCGAGGAACGATTTGGAGCGCTCGCGCAAGCACTGCCGAACCACGTCTGGACGGCGCGGGCTAATGGCGAGCTCGACTGGTTCAACGAGCGCGTCCACGATTACTCAGGCAAGTCATATGACGAGCTCCATGGTAACGGCTGGGTCTCTATGGTTCATCCGGAGGACCTGCCCGAGGCCGCTGCGCGCTGGGAATCTGCCCTTTCTAGCGGGGAGACCTACGAGGCAGAGTTTCGCCTCAGACAGGCGAATGGAAGCTACCGGTGGCATATCGCGCGGGCAGTTCCCGTCAAGGATGAGCGCGGCCAAATCCTCAGGTGGATCGGGACAAACACCGACATTGAGGAGCAGAGGGAAACGCGGGCAAAGCTTGAGGAGCTCAACAAGACGCTGCAGCAGCGCGTTGCCGAACGGACTGCAGACCGGGATCGCATGTGGCGTTTGTCCACGGACATCATGTTGGTCGCGGACTTCGATGCCACCATCGTAGCCGTCAACCCGGCATGGGGAGCGATCTTCGGCTGGGAGGAAGACGAACTGATCGGCCTGTCCTTCATGAACCTTGTTCATCCGGACGATGTTGCCGCAACGCTTGTGGAAGTTGGCAAGCTCAGCGAAGGCGTCACGACATTCTCCTTCGAGAACAGGTATCAAACCCGACATGGTACCTATCGCACCATCTCCTGGACGGCTGTGCCGGACGACGCGTTCATTCATGCAGTGGGTCGTGACGTAACGGAAGAACGCGCGGCTGCCGAGGCTCTCAGGAAGACCGAGGCTGCCCTGCAGCAGGCGCAGAAGATGGAATCCATCGGCAATCTGACTGGCGGCGTCGCGCATGACTTCAACAACCTCCTTCAGGTCGTCGCCGGCAACCTTCAGCTTTTGGCCGCAGACATCACCGGAAACGAGAAGGCGCAGCGGAGAATTGCCAACGCGCTTGCAGGTGTGGATCGAGGTTCGAAACTCGCATCTCAACTTTTGGCCTTCGGCCGCAGGCAGGCTCTCGACCCCCGTGTAGTCAACATAGGCCGTCTCATCGGCGGCATGGATGAGATGCTCCGCAGAACGATTGGCGAGGGCATCGAGGTCGAAAGCATCGTGTCTGGGGGGCTGTGGAACACATTGGTGGACCCAACTCAGATCGAAAACGCACTTCTCAACCTCGCTATCAACGCGCGCGATGCGATGGACGGTTTCGGCAAGCTGACGATTGAGGTCGGCAACGCGTATCTCGACGATGTCTACGCACGTTCTCACGAGGACGTCGTGCCGGGACAGTATGTGGCCCTTTCCGTCACCGACACCGGAACCGGCATGTCACCTGAGATCGTCGCTAAGGTGTTCGAGCCATTCTTCTCGACCAAGCCCGATGGAAAGGGAACGGGTCTTGGCCTATCGATGGTCTACGGCTTCGTCAAACAAAGCGGCGGACACGTCAAGATCTACAGCGAGCTTGGCCAAGGAACCACCGTCAAGGTCTACCTCCCGCGCTCGATGGAACAGGAAGACATCCAGGTCGATCACGGAGAGGAGCGGGTTCAGGGGGGACAGGAGACGATCCTCGTTGCCGAAGACGACGATGCAGTCCGTGCCACCGTCGTCGAGATGCTTCAAGATCTGGGCTACCGCGTTTTGAAGGCACCGGATGCGAGCGCAGCTCTTTCAATTATCGAGAGCGGGATCGCGATCGACATGTTGTTTACCGACGTCGTTATGCCAGGTCCTCTCAAGAGTCCTGAATTGGCACGCAAGGCGAAGGAAAGGCTCCCTAACATTGGGATTCTGTTTACCTCCGGCTACACTGAAAATTCAATCGTGCATGGTGGAAGACTCGATCCGGGCGTGCAGCTCCTGTCTAAACCCTATACGCGCGAGGCGCTGGCTCGAAAGATACGCCATGTTCTTGCAAATGAAGAGCAGGTCGCAACCGCAGTGAAACAGCTTGCGAGAGTGGAAGCAAGGCCACCTCAGCAGAGGTCGGCCCACCTCAAGGTGCTGCTCGTCGAGGATGACGTGCTGATCCGGATGGGTACGGCTGACATGCTGACCGAGCTCCAGTACGAGGCGCTCGAAGCTGGCTCTGCAGAAGAGGCACTCGATCTCCTTCAGAACGAGCAGGTGGACATCGTTGTAAGCGACCTGGGCCTTCCTGGGCTATCGGGAGAAGAGCTCTGTCGCGAGATCCGTCGTCGCTGGCCGCAGATCGGTATTGTCGTCGCAACTGGTGCAAACAAAGCTCCGGTGTTGGACGATCCTAGGAGAACTGCCCTATTGCCTAAGCCACATGGGGTAGATGAACTGAGACAGGCGCTTGAGGCTGTGGTTCCAGACGCCCAGTCGCGGGATGGTCTTGAACGCCGTTGATGGTGGCCTTGACGATGACGGGGCGGCTACTACAGGCATCGAAGTCACTCAGTTTCGAGCTGTCCAGCACCTCCGGGACACCACCAGAGTTTGCTCTGCTCATCATTGCAGAAGGTGCTGAAGCCGTGGGGATTGCCCTAGATCGGCAGCGCCTTGAGGTGAGCTTTCGCCAAACTAAGCGTGTCGGTCCGCGCGGCGTCAGTCGTACAAGCTGCCAAAGGGCTGCCTACTCCAACGGACGCGGCGGAAGGTTGGCTGCCTATTCTTCAGCTATGGGAAAAATGGCGCTTCAGGGTCTATACTGAGGTAGATTGCTTTGGCAGGATGAGGGGGACTGCGGCGAGAATGATCAGAACTATCGCCGTCGATAAGATAGCGGTCGCTTCCAATCCGAGACCGGCGATCACCCCAATCCCGGCTGTTGCCCATACGTTTGCCGCCGTCGTCAGCCCCTCGACCTGACGCTGTCTTGATCGGACCATGATAGCGCCGGCGCCCAGAAAGCCAATCCCCTGCACGATGCCCTGCAGTACACGTGAGAGGTCCCCAATTCCCATGCCGCTCTGCAGCGGACCTATGACGAAAAGTGCCGCGCCAACGGCCACAAGCATATGAGTTCTAACGCCAGCGCTTCTCCCTTTGCGCTCGCGCTCGTATCCGAGAATCCCCCCAAGTGCCGCCGCGATCGCGAGGCGCACTGTGATGAGGGTTATGGTAGACGCGTCCGGAAGGTCAGAGAATTCGCCGACGAGCGTCGACCATATTTCCTCTCCCATGGCAGCATCCTAATCCTTCGCAGAGTCGGCAACTCAGGTTGACTGCCATACAACAATGGAAGTCGCAAATCCAAAGATGATGCTCCAGTCTTGTCTTCTGCGCTGGCAACTGGACGGACCACTTTTTGGAGCGCTAGCTGTCGGTGTTGGAATGGAGGCGCGAAGCGGCGACTGTTTCCGCTGTTGGCACAAACAGCTATGGCTTCGCTCCGGTGAATGGCATTTGAGGAATTCGACCCCGAACTAAATGGCTGAGCTGTCACATCGGTCAGTTTGCCAAGGTTGAGGATGCAGGCAAAAAGTGGTCACGAGTAAGCTCCGCAGAATTGTATGCACTGCCTGCAAGTCAGGATATCTTACAGGTGGGCCGGATATCAGCAATCCTGATCAACCGGAACGTTTCAATCAGCTTCTTGTTGAATCCGAAGTTGAGTTCGGAGTGCCGTGTCATGCGTGGCGCGTAGAGAATCGCTATCGAGGTCGAGTTAGGCGCCGTCGGCTCCTACCGAGTGATATCCGACACCGTCCAGGCAGCGGAAGCGCTGGCATATCAATGGCCTGTGAGGACGGGGCCTCAGTGGCTTACTGCGATGCAGGCTTGCCTAGATGCATTAGAGGTTCAGGTCGACGCGGAGGTTGCGCGTAAGTCGTTCATTGCGAGCCGTCAACGTTGGTGTGAGCATTAGGCCGTGGCAAAGGGACTTCCCGCAGGGCAAGTCAGTCAAAAGCCGCTGGACGAAACGCCGTCGTGACTGACACTAATGTGATATCCGCCGCATGATGACGCCAGCAGGTTCGTCGCCTGTACATTTGTCCAGCAGCAGTTCAGCCATGCTCCGACCTTCTCTGCTGGAAGGTTCAATTTGTTGCTCCGCGCACAGAACACGATGCACTTCTGACAACCGCTTGATCTGCTCAGCCGTATAAACGGATTTCTGCATCGTCATGATACCTCCGATCCGCCCTTATTCAGTCATCGCGAACTGGGGCTGTCAAGAAAGTTGTCGCACAGTGATCATCGTCGTCTCCCGTACGCTCGCTTCGGCCTTCTAACGCACGCCTGCAGAAAGTTTGAAGACCATAGCCTCTGCCTTGGATGCAAACTCCACGTCTGCACCTGGCTCGTCGCCGGAATGGATGCGAACAACGTTCGCCCATCTGAGCCCCGCGAGCATGTGGTAGATGTAGATCGAGATCACCGCTTGCCTTAAATAGGTCTGCCCAAGGATGGACAGGTCCTCGTTCTCGTTCTCAGGGTCCATCAGGGCGCTGAAATGAAGATCGGCACAAAGCGGGCGTTGAAGCACACCAAAGGTCGCGCCACGTATGGCATCTTCATCGACCTTGACGAACACGGTGCAGCGTTCAGGCATTCACACCCTCACAGACAAAGACCTTCACAACTTATGCGGGACGCATAGACTATGTGCCACCGTCTTCGTTCCAGCTACGCTGGCGGGTTTCCTTAACGCGCCTCCAATCTTGCTTCTACCTAACACCAATCGTCCTCGACTGCTTCCTCTTGCGAAGCTGCCTTGCAAATGGCAGAGGGAATTGTCTTACTGCCCCTGGCGTGAGCGGGTAACTGGCTACGAGAGGCGGAGCTGGCGAACTGTTACTGTTAGCTCGGAGACAACGTTTGGATCGGTCACTTCGTGTACCGTGACAATATCTTTGAGGCGAGAGAAGGGGATAAACGTCCCCAGACGTTGATCACAGCGACACAACCGCAATCCGTCATACTCAGTTCGCTTGCAAGGAAGTTTCGCTCTTCTTCTTTGTCGTATACAGCAATAACGTACATCTTTGTTCCCCTAGTACAGGCTCTGTAACCTCTAGAGTAGAATTATTGCCTGTAGCTTACCGAGCGGCAGTGCCGCCAGCCCATCCATCTCAAAAGAAATGCTGTAGCAGTGGTTGAACGATAGTGCTTTCGCGTTCTGCTCCACATCACTGTTCGCCACTGGCTTTTAAGCACATCTGTTCTTCAGCCGCCTTATTTGACGCCGAGATTGAAATCAGCTTCGACGTGGGAACTATGATCGGACTGGTGACTTAACGATGCCTGGAGGACCGATGAAGGGCGATTGGGATAACCGATATCAGATGCGGCAGGAAGATGACGGCACCTGGACAGTGTTCGACACGACTGCGACTTCAGGGCGGGAGAACCGAATGATGGTCGGACTGACGGAGGTCCGGGCGCAAACTTATGCCGACCGCTTGAATGCTCGGCAACCGTACCATGGTCGCGAAAAGCGTGATAACGGCTTAGCTTGAAGCTTCTTCGGAACACAATGAATTGCTGGCGGTGCGCGTTGGATGGCAGCTGAGATTTTGTCTCCACTGAGGGAAACCATTTTTACTTTGGAACACTCGCGGCCAAGCCGGGTTCGATAATCGAGCCACGAGGGCGGTCTACCCTCCCGCCCACCCAATAACCGCCTTCGCGACTCCAACTCAAGTGTCACGATCTCCCAGTCCCCCGCTTCGGCGGGGTCTTTTTTGCCCCAACATCCGCGCTTGGGGCATCTCAAAGCTGCCGAGGGTGCTGCTGGCGTGCCGGTGCTGTAGCTAGCCATGACTTCTGCTGAAGCCTCTGCCGCTCAGCTGTCCACCTGCAGCGCGGCGGCGTTCTCTCGAGCTTATTCACGAAGGTTGGGCTCTTGCCCAAGCTCTAGCAAAGGCCGGCCAAAGGTCGGCAAGCGTTAACGATCGAGCAGTGTGAACATCCGCTATGAGGTTGAGCGGTCAATCGTGAGGACATCCCATTGAAGGCATCGCTGGCTTCAACTTTGTTGGGAAGAGGCCGCCAATCCACATGGTTACGCGATACGTCACGACAGAACCGGATCGTACTCCTCAAACCCAAGATAAGATCTCCATGGCAACGGCGCCGGCGAGGAGGGCTAGCGCTAGATAGCCAATCAATCCCCATCCCCGAAACACTGACAAAATCCTTTTCATCTTTGCCTCCTCCTGGGCGTTAGCAGCACGAGGTTATCGCTCAGAAATGACAGTCAGCCGGCACCTCGCTACGATCCCATTCTTCTTAAGATGTCTGGGATATCCGCCGCCGGAACCGGGCGAGAGAATAAATATCCCTGGGCTTCATCGAACCCTTCGGCATTGACTGCATCAAGCTGTTCCTGCGTCTCGACACCTTCCACCGTCGTCGTGATCCCCAGGCTGCGTCCGATGCCGGCAACCGCGCGGACGATCGCCAGCGATTCCTTTCCCTCTGGCAGGTCGCTTATAAAGCCGCGGTCGACTTTGATCTTGTCGAAGGGAAAGCTGCGAAGATAGCCAAGTGATGAGTAGCCGGTACCGAAGTCATCCATGGCGATCTTCACGCCGAGATGTCTGAGCTCCTGCAGAATGTGCAGGTTTGCTTCGTTCTCATCGAGCATAACCGACTCGGTGATCTCTAGCTGCAGGCGCGAGGGGGCCAGACCTGAAGCTTCCAGTGCATCGGAGACGATCTTCACAAGATCTCCATCCTTGAACTGCAATGGCGAGAGGTTGACGGCGACACCTATGTCTCCCTCCCAACCTGACGCCTGCTCGCATGCCGTTCGCAACACCCATTCCCCGATCGGGATGATAAGGCCGGTCTCCTCGGCGACCGGAATGAAATCTGCGGGCGAAACCATGCCCTTATCAGGATGGCGCCAACGAACGAGGGCTTCACAGCTGCTCACCCTACTGGAGGATAAATCGACAAGCGGCTGGAAAAACAGATCGAGCTCATTGCGCGCAAGCGCGTTCCTCAGCGCCACCTTCAGCTCCTGCCGCGCCTGCATATGAACATCCATACCAGCGGCGTAGCGCCGGAACGTTCCCCTGCCATCCGCTTTCGCGCGATACAGGGCCACATCGGACGCCCGAATGAGATCATCGACCGTTGTCCCGGCCGCCGGTGCGAAGGCTAGCCCGACACTGGTGCCTATACTGACCACCAATCCTTCGAGGTCGAAGGGCTTCTGCAGGTTTTCGATGATGCGCTTGGCGAGCAGATCAGCATCTTCGCTCCGCCGTACCACTGGCTGAACAATGACAAACTCATCTCCGCCAACGCGTGCGACTGTATCCTCCTCCCGAATGCAGCCATGCAGCCGATCGGCTACCTGGCGCAGTAGCATGTCGCCGACAGGATGCCCGTAGGTATCATTGACAGGCTTAAACCCGTCCAGATCCAGGGTCAGCACCGCGAGTTGCGCGCCCGGCGCCATCGCAGATAGGCTGCGTTCCAGCCGCTCCCGCAACAGCAGACGGTTCGGCAGGTTGGTTAGAGCGTCGTGGCGGGACATGTGAAGAATTTGTGCCTGTGCCTGAAAGCGCTCCTGCTCTGCCCGCCTGCGCTCGGAGGTGTCCCTGAAGAAGATTGACAACCCCTCTTCTGTCGGCGACGCATGGACCTCAAGCCACAGTCCAAGAGACGGCAGATACTCCTCGAATGTTACCGGCTGGTTCGCCGCCAGAGCCCTTTTGTATTGGGTCGCAAAGACACCGTTCCGCTCTTCGGGATAGAGGGACCACAGATTTTGGCCGATCGCCTCGTCCCCGAGCCCCAGCAATCGTTTGGAGTTGGAATTGAGATACGTCAGCTGCCAATCGTGATCGACCACGACCACGCAATCCAGGGTGCTTTCCAACACCACTGCTAGCGTGTCGGCGGCTACCTCAGCGGCCGCCCGCGCCTCTTCCGTCGCGTCACGAGCGGCCTTGGCGTCGGTAATGTCACGCCAGATCGTCAGTATACGGATGGGTGTGCCATCCTTGCCGAATACCGGCGCCGCAATGACGTCGACGCAAAGGTCCTTTTTGTTGATAGCTTTGACTGAGGCCTCGAACCGAGCGGTCTTGCCCTCGCGTGCCTGGGTAAGTGCTTCCTGAACCTTCGCGGCGTCTCCTGATGCGATCAGCCTGTCCCACCGCTGACCTTTCAGGTCCGCATCATCAGAGAGGCCAAACATCTCACGACCGGCCCTGTTCATGAGAAGCGGCTCACCGTGCAGGTCGAGGAGCCGAACGCAGTCCGGGCTGCTGTCGAAGATGCTCCGGATGAAGGCTTCGCTCTCCTCCAGAGCAACCTCGGAGGCCCGCCGCTCCGAAAGATCAAGAACCGAGCCCGCATAACCAAGCAACCTGCCATCTGGTGCCAGCCGCGGCTCTCCGACATCGATGACCCAGGCCCAGCTTCCGTCCTTGCGACGCAGCCGATATTCCGCCTGCACGCTGGCGCGAGTTCTGCTTGCCTCCTCAAAGCTCGTCGACACGATGTCCCGGTCGTCAGGATGCACCGCATCCAGCCACCCTTGCCCTAGCGCCTGCTCTTCCGTCTGCCCGGTGGTTTCTAGCCAATTGCGGTTGAGGTACGTCGTTGAACCGTTCGCGTCCGTCATCCAGATCATCACCGGGACACTGTCGGCGATCAGTCGGAAGCGAGACTCGCTTTCTCGCATTGCCTCTTCAGCACTTTTACGCTCGTGAACGTCCTCAAGCAGCCCATACCATCTGACGACGCGTCCGTGCTCATCCCGCCGAGCGGCGGCACGATTTCTGACCCAGCGAAAGCCGCCATCGGGCCCGCAAATGCGGCATTCCACATCGAACGAGTTGCCGGTGGTTACTGAGGCCACCCAAAGCTGTTGAACAGCCGGCAGATCATCAGGATGAACAGCGGTCTCCCAGCCCGAGCCATAGGCCGCTTCAGGCGCCCGACCGGAAAGACGAGACCACGTCGGGCCAACCTCAATGACCTCCCCAGCGGCGTTCGCAACCCAAGGCACCTGGGGATGAAGCTCTACCAGCGAGCGATAGTGCTCCTCACTTTCTCGCAGGACGCGCTCGGCTTGTCTTAGGTCTGTTACATCGGTCAATACCACGACCACCAGTTTCTCCCCCGATCCGGGAAGAGCAACGCGGTGCTTGTGTGTCACGAGGGTCCGGCTTCCGCCCTGAGAAGGGGTGATCGACTCCTCAAAGATGCGCTCTTCGCCGCTCGCGAGGATCACCTGATCTACCGCAACGATGGTGTCCGCTTCCTCCTTTGGCAGAAAATCATGATCGGTCCGACCAACGATCTGATCCGCAGAGACGCCAAGCAGAGCGCATGCTGGTGCGTTGACATGGACGAAGCGTGAATGCTCGTCTTTGACGATAACAGGGTGAATAAAGCCGGAGAAGATGGCCGAGATCACCTCGACAGCGCCACGTTCCCACGCAGGAAACTCGTCGCCTAGCTTTGCGGGCATGGCAATACCTTTCGGACTTCAAGTTGCCGCAATCTAGCCGGCATTACCAACTTAGAACGCGTTTCCGACGCGCCGGTTGTTTTCGAGACGCATGATGCAGCCATTCACCTTGGCCATCAGGAGGTCGAG
>NZ_JALJRA010000025.1 GCF_022968135.1 Pseudorhizobium tarimense | reverse complement strand
AAGATGGCTTCCCCACGGCAGTTCATCAGGGCTAAATCAAACTAGCCGACATGTCCGGCGAAACGGGGTGCACTCCACGAGTATACTCAGCCAGGCGGCCTGATCCATCTCGACATCAAGCGTCTCGGCCGCTTCGAGCGGGTCGGACACCGGATCACCGGCCACAGGACGGGCCAAAGCAAGTCTTGCGGCATCGGATGGGAATACGTCCATGTCGGCATCGACGACGCATCCCGCATCGCCTTCACCGACATCTTCCCGGATGAAAGGGCCGTCAGCGCCATTGCCTTTCTCAAGGCCGCAGTCGCCTAACATGACAGCCTCGGCATCACGGTCACGCGCGTGATGACCGACAACGGTTCCTGCTATGTGGCGAAAGACTTCGCCAAAGCCTGCAAGGCGCTTGGCCTCAAACACGTCCGCACGAAAACCCTATACGCCCAAGACCAACGCCAAGGCAGAGCGCTTTATCCAGACTGCATTGCGGGAATGGGCGTGCGCCTGTTCATACCCATCGTCACAGCATCGCAAATGGAATCTGCCCAAATGGACCCATATGTACAATTGGCATCGGCCCCACGGCAGTTTAAACTCAAAAACATCCATCAGTCGCCTCGGTCTCAACCGGGACAACCTATTGAGGCTCCACAGCTAGAAGTGCCGGGCGCCTCGAAGCGTAGCTGGCACAAGAAACTTTGTCGTCTAGGTCGAGTTTTTGGTGCAAATCTGGAGCACCTGATGACGCCGCTACGCCCGCTGATCACCCTCATCTCAACGCTAATTCTCATAGCCTCGATCTACCTGCTCTGGACCTGGTATCAAGGCGAGGTGGTTCAAAGGCCAGACGCTACGTTCGCGGTGCATCGTGAAAACTGGAGGCTGTGGAGCGGCGGCTTTCTGCTGGTCTGGTCGTTCCTGGGCAGATGGCCGACCATACTCTTGTTGGCGCGGCCGGATACTGATCCAATGAAGAAGGAAAGCGAGGAAGGTGTTGTCATCACTGGTGCCGAGGGAGAGACGCTGCAACTGTATTTCCATGGTCCGGCAGGCGCACCAACCCTACTTCTAACCCATGGATGGTCGCTGGATCATTCGGTTTGGCAGTATGCTGTACGTGACCTGTCGAAGGAGTTCAGGATGGTGACCTGGGACCTGCCGGGTCTCGGCAGATCGACTGCCACCAAGGTCAGCTTATCCAATACTTCAGTCAGAGCCGCAGTCGCAGACGGCCGCCTCAAACAAGCCAAGTTTGCTCTGGCCGCTTAACCCCAAGGTATTTCCCGCTCCCTTGGCCGGGTGTCCGCATTGCTGACACCACTCGTTTTGTTGATCCGGGCCCATACCGCAGCACTCGACCGAATACATACGGACGATACCCTGGTCGATGTTCTTGATCCCGGGCGGGGCAAGACAAAAACCAGCAGGGTCTGGGTGTACGTCTTTGACGGCAGTGGCTATCAATCCGCCACTCCCGCAGCCATCGCCTATTAATACAGCCCTGACCGCAAGGGCGCCCATCCGGCTGACCACTTGGCAAACTTCAGCGGTGTGATGCATGCCGATGGCTATGGGGGTTACAAGAAGCTCTACGGCAACCAGATCGTCGAGGCCGCGTGCATGGCGCATGTGCGCCGCAAGTTCCATGACGTGATCAAGCTGAAGCCATCGCCGATCGCTGACGAAGCGTTATCGCGCATCGGCGCTCTCTACGATATGAGATCGTATCTTCGGCATGCCGGCCGACCAGCGACGTACCCTGCGCCAACAACACGCCAGGCCCATTCTGGAAGAACTGAAGGTCTGGATCGAAGAGACGCTTTCGACGTTGCCACAGAAGCAGAAGCTGGCCGAGGCAATGCGATACGCCCTCTCTCGATGGGCAGCCCTAAGCGTCTACGTCGACGATGGCCGCGTCGAAATCGATAACAACATCGCTGAACGAGCCATGCGTCCGCTCGGAATCGGAAGGTAGAATTGGCTCTTCGCCGGATCAGACAAGGGCGGTGAGCGCATCGCCAACATCCTGACCATTATCGAGACTGCCAAACTCCATGGCCACAATCCGGAGGTCTATCTCACAGACGTCCTGACCCGGATCCAGGATCACCCCAATGATCGACTTGCGGACTTGCTTCCCTGGCAGTGGCGCCGGCGAAAGACCGATACAAGGCGGCGTGATGCCGAGATGATCGAGCCTGTCATGGCAGATGCGCTAAGCCGCAAGCCCTAAGCCGCGCCTCGTAAACCTCAAAATGCATTCGCCGGACGCTCACGTTAGGCTGGGCCAGCTCCCGCTAGGAAGACGCCAGTCTGTATGCACGAACGTGGTCAATGAGCGCGCGCAGCTTGGGCGCCATATTCCGGCGATCGGGGAAATAAAGGAAGAACCCTGGAAAAGGCGGCAGATAGTCGTCCAACGCCGTGATCAACTCACCGCGATCGATATATGAGCGAAACGTCTCCTCCAGCGCGAATGTGATACCGCCGCCAGCGAGCGCGGTCCGTACCATCAGAGACAGATCGTTTGTGGTGATTTGCGGCTCGACGGCGACATCGAAGGGTATGCCTCCCTCCTCGAACTCCCATCGATACGGCGCAGCACTTGGAGACGGACGCCAACCTATACAGCGATGACGCACCAGATCCCGAGGATGGCGGGGTGTTCCGTGGACCTCGAAATATCGCGGCGTCGCGACCACTACTTCTCTCTCTTCCTTGGTCAGTGGCACCGCGATCATATCTCGCTCGATCACATCACCCAACCGGACCCCTGCATCGAAGCCGGCAGCTACAATGTCAAAGATGTCATCGGTCACCGTGACATCGATGGTGATAGCGGGATGGGCTTCCGCAAAGGATGCGATCAGTGGGCCCGACAGAAATCGTTCCGCAATTGAGGTGGCCGCTATCCGCAGCAAGCCGCTGGGTCTGGTGTCACCTGCCACGTTCTCGAATGCGGATTTAACATCCGCTATCGGCTGCGCCAAGGCTTCACGGAAGCGATTGCCCGCTTCCGTCAGCCGCACACTGCGCGTCGTGCGACTGACTAGCGCGATGCCGCAAATATCCTCGAGCCGTTTGATCCCTTGGCTGACGGCGGACCGTGTGACGCCGAGGCGCTCGGCCGCGGCCCTGAAGTTCCCCTCTTCGGCGACCGCCAGAAACACTGGCACCAGGTTTAGGTCGAATGTCATTGTCGTATCCTGCTAACCAATCAGGTAAGCGGAAAGGAAATAAAAGCGACAATCAAATTTGTCTACCTATTGCTCGCGGCCGACAAACGCATCTCGCAAAGCACGGCAGGCAATAAACAACGATCATCGAAGGAGATATTCCAATGACGAACATCAAGATCACGCTCGCAGCAGCATTGGCTCTGGGGATCTGCGCCGGACCTGTTGCTGCACAGGATAGCGCGTGCCCCCGGGAAGGCGCCGAGGCTCCTCTCGCGCTCCATGCCGACTGGATCATGAAGGGCTGGGAGCGCCATGAAGGCGATGGTAAATTCGTGTTCGCAGAAAAGCTGAACAAATATTACGACTTGGAAAACACCAATGGTGTTTTCTACGACAATTTCGCGCCTGGCAGCACACAGCTCTTTGACAACTCCGCTCGCTACGGCGCCAACTGGGCGGCGTTGCAAAATGCCGCTCGATCCGTTCGCCACGGGTTGACCGGAGGCCATGACGCAATCGTCGGCGACACAGTTGCTTCGACCACTCTTGGCTTCGTTGGCCGCATCGATCGCCTTGACGGCAAGGTGATCGCTTTCGATGGTCGCTCGCAGCTGGGCTGGGAATGCACTGGTGGCAAATGGAAGATCCGGCATGAACTGAACTACGCCTGGATCGTCGAACCCGAGACGATTCAGTCTTTCCTGGGCAAGACGGAGGCGGCACAATGACGACCGCAACGCCTTCGCACCCTTATGTCGGCATGTGGGAGACCGCAGACGGCCGCATCCGGCACCAGTTGCTCCCGAATGGCCGCTACGACGAGGCGCGTGGCCGACGCGAAAGTTCGTATCAAGGACGCTACGAGGTGTCGGGAGACCACATCGAGTACTGGGACGATACCGGCTTTACTGCCGACGGCGATTTTGTCGATGGCGTCCTGTACCACGCGGGAATGGTTCTCTATCGCAAGCCGTAGTCTGGACACCACGCCGGCATATCCAATGTCGGCGTGGTCCAATTCTTTCGCTTAATGAGAACATCTGCATCCTTGAAAACCAGATCAAAAGAAAGCGACGATAATGAGCAACATCGAAGAGCAGCTCGAGCACTTGGCTTCGCCAGAAGACAGGCAAAAACACCTTCGTGGTCTTGCCGTTCTCAAACAGATCGGGGGCGAGAATTTTGGGGGGCCAGTAAGTCAGCTTGCGCGCTTTTCAGAAGATCTCGCGCGGTTCACCGTTCAATACGCCTATGGCGATGTGCTATCGCGCGATGGCCTTGATCTGCGAACGCGCCAGATTGTGACCGTTGCCACGTTGCTGGCCCACGGATCCGCGCAATCTCAGCTGTCTTTTCACCTCAATGGATTGTTGAATGTCGGCGGAACTGCCGATGATGTTGTCGACCTGTTGTTTATTTCCGCAGGTCTGCTCGGGTTCCCGACGGCGATCAACGCTGTTCCCATCGTTCGCGATCTACTCGCCGGCCGGGGCGAAAGCAAAAATGCCATGGAGGCTCAGTCTGCACCGGCCATCCCCCAGATCTCGTCTGACCGTCTCACTATCCTCTATCAAATTGCGCCCGAGTTCCCGAAATGGCGCGAACAGGTCCTTGACCAAGAGATCTTCTGCTCCGTGCATCTGGAGCCGAGGCTTGCCCACCTTGCGTCCGCTGCGATGCTTGCGGCGCGCGGAAAAGCGGGGGCAAGCTTCGATGCCCACCTCGCGTCAGCGCTGGCTGCGGGTGCAACCCATAGCGACATCGTCGAAATGGTTATCCAACTGAGCGTCTATTCCGGGTTCCCTGCAGCCCTCAACGCTGCCGGCAGAGCAAGGGACATTTTCGCGGCTTCCGAACGCCCACAAGCGAATGCCCAGGAAAGGGTTGATACCACCGAAGATGACGACGATCGCTTCGAGCGAGGCGCGGCAACTCTGGCCGCAACATCAGGAGGGTTCGGCGCTGGTGTGGTCGACAGTTTCAAGGATATTGCCCCGGGTTTGGGAAGACTAATCGTTGCCCATTGCTACGGTGATATCTTTTCCCGTCCGGCGCTTGACCCCAAATGGAGGGAGCTCAGTGCGATCTCTGCACTCGCCGCTCAAGGAACCGTCGCGGCAGAAAAGCCGCTTGGTGTGCATGTCGATGCCGCTCTTAATCTCGGGGCCGACCCAGAAGAGATTATCGAAACGCTCTTCAACATCATCCCCTATGCTGGCTATCCATTGATCGAAAAAGCGCTGTTGATTGCCCATCAGCGGATCTCTTTATTCAACGAAAAGCAGACTGCTGACAGCGCTTCATGATCATCGAGGATCGCTTAGGTGCTCCGTCCGAAAGATGGAGTAGACTTTAATCCCAGCCGTTTTGCGATGCGGCTACCCGGCCTGCAGATCTTGCTTCAGGCGCCAAACATTCGCTTGTGTAGGATCAGGCAATCTCATTGGAGCGTCATTGTACCGCTCTTCGATCGTCCGGGGCGATGCTTGCGCAAACAGACAAACTATGGAGTGGATCATGTTCAGCCGTGCAGCGGTCACGTTCATTCGAACACTACCGGGAAAGGGCGCTACTTTGCGTTCGCTTCTTAGAAACGACGCTTCCGTAAGCCTGCCGCGTAGCAGGAAAAGCCCGGAAATCCTTACGTGTGCGGTGGACTCGGATTTCATTTGCCTCAAGGAGGCTGAAGAGACTGGCATCATTTGTCTGTCGGACGAAACAAAATGCTGCATTGCATCATTGATGGTGGTTGTGGGCGGAGATGTGAACCGAGACATGTTTCATTGACTACTGAGGCAATCCGCGCAGCTTTCCTCGTTTGTAGAGAGGGTCCGCATTGGCAAACATCGAACCAGTCCATGAAAACACTTTGCCCCCAATCCCGGCCGTCAGCGGGCAACCCATTTACCCATCGGCCCTCGTGCCTGACCTGGATGAGATGACTGCAAAGCCCGAGCGGACGTCCCCGCTTGGGCTTGAACGGTACATAGCGGGTCGTACGCTTATCAGTGGCGATAGTCCGGCTTGGAATGACATGTTTGTGAAGGTCTATTCCCGTCTGAACAAGCAGGAGCCCTTTCTCGTTCCAGCCGTCCGCGAACCATTGATCGTCTGGGTGATGTCAGGCGAGGCGGTGGTTGAGGAGCGTGACCTCGACGGAGAATGGGTAGCCAACACCGTGACCCTTGGCGATTTCTTTCTGACCCGCTCTCCCACCCCCTACGAGATGCGCTGGCGCGCGATCGGAGAAGCACCTTTCCAGGTCATGCACCTTTATCTCTCTGTTCCGCTTTTCGAGCGCGTCGCCTACGACGTGCTGGGATGTGCTGCTCCTCCTGCACTCCGCGACATTTCCGGAGGTAAGGACACGCAGCTGTCGCATCTTCTTTCACTGATTCACCAGGAGCTTACGTCGGAAGGGAAGGGGAGCCAGCTGTTCATCCAGGGCCTTGCCCAGACACTCGCCGTGCATCTCATCCGAAACTATGCCTCCAGTGAAGCTCCCGACGATCGTCAGAACGCACTTCCCGGCTTCAAGCTTCGTCGCGCTGTCGCTCACCTCGAAGAAAAGCTGGCAGAGCCGTTCAATCTTGCTCAGCTCGCCGAAACGGTGGGCATGAGCGAATTCCATTTAAGCCGTCTGTTCAAGAAGGCAACCGGGCTCTCGCCCTCGCGCTATTTAATCCGTCAGCGCATAGCCAGGGCACAGCTTCTCCTGCAGGAGACCGATACGAGCATCATCGAGATCGGCATGTCCGTCGGCTATGCGAGCCCTAGCCATTTCGCCCAGGTCTTCCGTCGCGAAACTGGCTTGCCGCCGAGTCACTATCGGCGCGGCTAGTTTTTTACCGGTCGCGTTTTCGAGCAAGATCGCGACAGGCCGAGCAAGAGCCCGAGAGAAGGGTGTCGGCGGTCGGCCTAAATTCCTCCTTGTCAAAACCAAACGCCCACCGCGGTTGTGGGCTTCAAGACAAGGAGTAAGAACAATGACCAACCTCAACGGAAAGATCGCACTGGTCACCGGGGCGTCGAGCGGCATTGGCGCTGCTACCGCCGTCAAGCTCGCCGAAGCAGGCGCAAAGGTCGGCATCGCTGCCCGCCGTACCGACAAACTCGAAGATCTCAAGAAGCAGATCGAAGCTAAAGGCGGCGAGGCTCTTGCTTTCGAAATGGACGTCGTCGATACGGCCTCGGTCGACGCGGGTGTCAAAAAGCTTATCGACGCCTACGGCTCGATTGACCTCCTCGTCAACAATGCCGGCCTGATGCCACTCTCCGATATCGACCAGTTCAAGGTCGACGAGTGGCAGCGAATGGTGGACGTGAACGTGAAGGGCCTCCTCAACACGACCGCCGCCGTTTTGCCCCAGATGATCAAGCAGCATTCCGGCCACGTGTTCAACATGTCCTCGATCGCTGGCCGCAAGGTCTTCAAGGGTCTGTCGGTCTACTGCGCGACAAAACATGCGGTCACGGCTTTCTCTGATGGCCTGCGTAGGGAAGTTGGTCAGAAGCACGGCATTCGCGTCACCTGCATCCAGCCGGGCGCCGTTGCCACCGAGCTCTACGATCACATCACCGATCCTGGTTATCGCAAGCAGATGGATGAGCTGGCCACGCAGATGACCTTCCTCCAGGGCGAGGATATCGGCGACACCATCGTCTTCGCAGCCCAGGCCCCGGCTCATGTCGATGTCGCCGAGCTGTTCGTGCTGCCAGTGGACCAGGGTTGGTAACAGACCGGCCCTTGAGAGGTCCCTGCCTCAATGCAGGGACCTCTCAAGGGAGATTGTCATGAAGGAATTACCCGCATTTCAAGCTTATCGGGTTCTGGAGCCCGGCCCGATCGTCATGGTCTCCACGAATGATAACGGCAAGCCCAACGTGATGACGATGGGCTTCCATATGATGATCCAGCATGACCCGCCACTGATCGGTTGTGTCATTGGGCCGTGGGATCACAGCTACCAGGCTCTCCGCAAAACCGCAGCATGTGTCATCGCTGTCCCCGGTCTCGATCTTGCCGAAACCGTGGTCGACGTCGGCAACTGCTCGGGCGATCGGGTGAACAAATTCCAGAGGTACGGACTTAAGACACGACCTGCCAAGGACGTATCAGCGCCACTCCTCTCCGACTGCCTGGCCAACATCGAATGTCGGGTCGTCGATACGCGGCTCTGCGATCCCTACAACCTCTTCATCCTTGAGGCGACGAGGATCTGGATCAACGAGAACCGAAAAGAGCGTCGAATGATGCATCACCGCGGTGACGGCACGTTCACCGTCGATGGCGGCACACTCGATCTCAAAGACCGCATGGTCAAGTGGCGCCATCTACCCTGACAGCGATACGAGGCCCACAAGCCACAAACTCAACAGGAAAGGAAAATCTTATGTCTGCCTATCTTATCGTCGATCTCGACATCCACGACATGAAGTCGATCGAAGACTACCGGTCGAAGGCATTGCCGCTCGTCGCCAAAGCCGGCGGCAAGCTCATCGCCATCGATGAAAGCCCTCTGGAGTTGGAAGGCTGGACTGCCACTAACATGCTCATCATCGAATTTCCGGACAAAGATTCGATCCGTCAGCTTTTCGCATCGCCTGAATACGCGCCGTTGGCCGCTCAGCGGCAGGCTGCGGCCGCATCGCGCATCGTAGCGATCAACGGCGTCTGAAAAGCGCAAGATCACGACAGCTCCCGCAAAGCCGCGGCAGATCTTTTCTAGGCATGCCGTAACTATGCGGGTGTTGCCCTAACCCAGAAGGAGACCCGAAATGGCTGACCTCACCAATGTGGCCTACTTCACCGCGAAGCCGGGCCGCTCACGAGATCTGGGTGACGAACTGCTTCAGCTCGTCGCTCCGTCCCGCAACGAGGAAGGCTGCCTACGCTACGAGATCCACCAGTCCAATGACGTTCCCGACGTGTGGATGGTGCTCGAAGACTGGCGGCACACCTCTGACTTCAAACTTCATATGAGCACGCCTTACGTCGAAGCCTTTATGGCGAAGGTCCCGGACCTGTGCGTCGAAGACGTGGAAATCTGCGGCTACCAGCAACGGTCCCCGCAGGTCTGAAACACAAAGGAGTATATGAAATGAGAACGCAAAACCCCAAGGTCTGGCTCGTAACCGGATGCTCTACAGGCTTCGGTCGTTACATCGCGGAACACCTGCTGGAAGCCGGTGAAAAGGTCGTGGTGACGGCTCGCAAGACTGACAAAATCGCGGATCTTGAGCAGAAGGGCGATGCCCTGATCCTCCCGCTCGACGTCATCGATCGGGATCAGTGCCAGAAGGTTGTAGACGCTGCAGAAGCGCATTTCGGCCGCATTGACGTCCTGATCAACAATGCCGGGATCGGTTTCTTCGGCGCCATTGAGGAAACCGCCGAAGCCGACGCCCGCCGCCTGTTTGATGTCAATTTCTTCGGTACCGCCAACACGATCCATTCGGTGCTTCCGCATATGCGAGCCCGCCGCAGTGGTACGATTGTCAATCTGACATCAATCGGCGGCCTTGTTGGCTACACCGGCGTTGGCTACTACTGCGCCACCAAATTTGCGGTGGAGGGCCTGTCGGATACGCTCCGAAAAGAAGTTGCCCCACTCGGGGTTAACGTCATGACCGTCGAGCCAAGCGCGTTCCGGACGGAATGGGCAGGCTCGTCGAACGAGGTCTCCGCGTCCATTGAGGATTACGAGGCGACAGCGGGCGAGGCGCGCCGTGCTTACCACGCATCGGTCGGAAAGCAGGCCGGTGACCCCGCGCGCGCGGCGAAGGCGATCCGGGAAGCCGTGCTGGCTGAACAGCCTCCTCACCATCTTCCGCTTGGCAATGATGCCGCAGACGCAGCTCTAAAGAAGGCGGAGGATCTGAAGGCGAACGTCCTTGCCTGGGAAGCTTTGTCTCGTTCCGCCGACTTCCCGACAAACTGAACTAATCCAGTCAAACCCAAACACGAAACCGACACTGCCGCGGCTTTCGCCACGGAGAACGAAGGAGTGTGTCATGTCAAAGCGATTTGATGGAAAAGTAGCAATCGTAACGGGCGGTGGTTCCGGTATCGGCGCCGCCATTGCCAACCGGTTTCTTGACGAAGGAGCGTCCGTGATGATCTCCGGCAGAACCGAGAAGCGGTTGTCGGAAGCTGCCTCGAAGATGCCGGCCGACCGCAGTGGCATCTTTGTCGCAAACGTTTCCTCCCGTCCGGACTGCGACGCCCTTGTCGCAGCGACGGTCGAGCGGTTCGGCCGCATCGACACCGTCGTCAATGCTGCAGGTATGAATCTCGTCGGTACCATCGAGGAGACCAGCGACCAGGATTGGGACGAGTGTATTGCCTCCGACCTTTCCGGCGTCTTTTACATGAGCCGCGCCGCGGTTCCGCATCTGAAGGAGAGTAGGGGTTCGATCGTCAACATCGGCTCCGTCTCATCCCTTGGCGGCGGCTGGAGCCATGCGGCCTATAATGCTGCAAAGGGTGGGGTTGCTAATCTAACCCGCTCAGCGGCCTGTGACCTCGGCAAGTTCGGCGTCAGAGCCAATACAGTGGCGCCCGGACTTACGGTTACGGGGATGGTGGAAGCGATCATGGATGATGACGCGCTGCTAGAAAAGGCGTGGGACCGGATCCCGTTGCGCCGGGCAGGCCAACCTGAAGAGATTGCCTCGGCGGTCGCATTTCTTGCCAGTGATGACGCTGCCTGGATCACCGGAATTGTCCTGCCGGTCGATGGTGGACAGACTTGCACCGATGGCGGTCCGGAATGGGGTAAGTAAAAACGCGAGAAGCCCGGACAATGGTCCGGGCTCAGCTTGATGACAAACCCCGCCCCACCTTCTCAAGGACAAGGATTCACGGAACGTCTCTGAATCGAAAAGAGAACAGATCGGAGTCGAAGTAGCGCCAGCAAAGGCAAAGAGGACTTTGTCAGCAGTCTGAGCCCGAACAATGGTCCGGGCTTTTCCTGTGATCGGGTGGCTCGATTAGCGGCGGGCGTCGAGGCTGAAACGGCCCGCGCCGAACGCCACGACCTGGAGCATGCCGCCGGCCATTGCGATGTTCTTGAAGAAGTGGATGAACTGGTTGAGGTCGCTGAGGTTGTTGTGGAACGTCAATGCCGTGGCAACGCTAAACAGGGCAAGGATCAGGGCGACGATGCGGGTCTGGAAGCCGAGGATCAGGGCGATGCTGCCGACGATCTCAGTCAATACGGCCGCGCCGTAGGACAGCGACGGGAAGGGCAGGCCGACCATGTTGATATAGCCAATGGTGCCGGCCGGGTCGGAAATCTTGCTGATGCCAGAGATGAGGAAGATTGCTGCCAGAAGTACACGGCCGACGAGCGGGGTTACACCATGGACGAGAGCAGACTTCGAAAGGGTTTCAGCGCGCTGGGCGATTGTATCGGAATAAGACATGGACGTTTTCCTTGAGTTGGAGCGTAGCCACCGTGGCTGCGTTGTGAGAAGAAATTGCCATTATTCGATCAAACGAAAAAGCTGGATAATATCGCTGATTTTCGTCGATAAATTCGAACGATGAGGACAAAGAAAAACCCGCGCTGCGAGGGCGCGGGTCCGACTGGAGGGTCGAGAAATTAAATGACGGCGAGCAGCCCTCCGTCCACCAGGAGCGCGGTGCCTGATACGTAGCTCGACAGGTCCGAGCCTAGAAAAGCGACAGCATCTCCGACTTCGGCCGGTTTGCCAAGCCGCCGCAGCGGTGTCCTCTGGCGGAAGCCCTCGGAGGCCTGGGCGATACCGGGGTTGGTGCGAAGAAGCTCTGTGTCGATGGTGCCGGGTGCGACTGCATTGACGCGGATACCGTCGGGGCCAAGAGCATCGGCCAATGATTTGGCCATCAGCACAACACCGCCTTTGCTCGTCGAATAGGCGACGGTGATGCCGGCGCCAGAGATCCCGCCCATGCTCGCCATGAGGACAATGCTACCCTGCTTGTTAAGCGCCTTCATCTGACGTGCAGCTGCCTGCGCGCCAAACAGCGGGCCATCGAGATTGACAGACATCAGGCGCCGGAAATCGTCTTCGGGAACCTCTGCGCCGTCTGTCTTCAGCGTGATCCCGGCGTTGGCAACCATAACATCGACGCCGCCAAATTCTTCAGCAGCGGCCACCAAGGCGTCGTTGTCAGCCTTGCGGCTAACATCTGCTTTGACAAACATCGACTGCGCTCCGAGCTTCCGGATCTCGGAAGCAGTGGGTTCGCCGCCTTCCCGGGGTGCCTCGACAACGTCAGAGACAATGACGGCTTTGGCGCCGTGTTCGGCAGCACGGATGGCGATCGCACGGCCAATGCCGCTCGATGCACCGGTTACGATGACGACTTTGCCATCGAGAATGTTAGTTTTGGTCATGACACCCGTCCTTACACTTCAGGGATTTTCGGCGCCGAAGGAGGCAGGGCGTCTAGCTGCTGTAGAAGGTAGTAGAGATTGGCCACACCCCAATGCTCGGCGATCTTGCCGTCGCGAATGCGCATGGCGCCGACCGTCTCGAACTTGATCTTGCGACCGGTTGGCTCGATCCCCAGAACGACGCCCTGATGGGTACCGTGGTAGGTCTTGAAGGTGGTGACGATATCGCCATCGACGGCCTGCCAGTGGATCTCGGCGTGGAAGTCGGGGAAAGCCCCGCGCAGCGCGTGATAGAGACGACGAGCGCCCTCCTTGTCTGGCGTTCCTCCCGGCTGCGGCGTGTGGTCCAGGAAGTCGTCGGCGAAAAGCTCGTCGAAAAGTTCGAAGTCTCCGCCGGACTGGACTTCGAGTGTGTTGCGGCGGACGATTGCTTTCGATGCTTCAGATGAGGTTTCATGACGTCTGACATGGAATAATCCTTTCGAGGTTCGTTGTCAGAGTTCAAAGCCACCGATGGTCATGCCGCCATCGACGGTCAGCATGTGTCCGGTGACATAGGAGGCGGCGTCGGAGGCAAGCCAGATTGCTGCGGCCGCGATTTCCTCCGGCCTGCCGCCGCGTTTGGCAGGAATGGCGTTCTGAGCGAGTGCCGCAAAAGCCGGGTTTTGTTGGCTGTTCGCCAACCATCGGCGTTTCAGTCCAGCCCGGCGCGATCGCATTGACGCGGATGCCGTGGGCTGCATTTCCCATCGCGACAACCCGGGTCAGGCCCTGAACGCCATGTTTGGAGGCGGCATAGGCACTCATGCCTCCCGGCCCCGTCGAAGCGGCGACGGAAGCCGTGTTAAGGATAGAACCACCGCCGCTGCGCTTGATCAGCGGGATCTGGTGCTTCATCCCGAGAAAGACGCTCTGCAGATTGACGGCGATCACCCGTTGAAAATCCTCAAGATCATAGTCTTCGATGCGCTTCGCCGGGCCGGTAATCCTCGCATTGTTGAAGGCAGCATCGAGACGGCTGGATTTCGAACTGATCGCCTCGATCCATCCGACGACCTGGAGCTCGCTGGCCACATCGAGTTCGGTTGTGAACGCCCGACCGTCGTCTTTTCGAATGAGCTCTGCTGTTTGTGCTAGCCCGCCGGCATCGCGATCAGCCAGGTGCACCGTCGCGCCGTCGCGAGCGAGCCCGACTGCTATCGCTCGACCGATCCCGGAACCTGCACCGGTGACCGCGACGACCTTGTTTGAGAAAAGCGAGGACATGACTTCTCCAGACCAGCCGATCGCAATCGGCTGGTCTGGTTGGAGCTGAATTTTAAGAGCGATTTAGGCGGGTTTAGTTGCGGGCAGCGACGAGAGCAGCTGCAGTGCGGGCGACGATCTCGCCCTGGTGGAAGGCACCAGCGAGATCGATCTGCGAAGGCTGGCGCGACCCGTCGCCACCGGCTACGGTCGTTGCCCCATAAGGAGCGCCGCCGACAATTTCTTCACTGCTCATCTGTCCTTGGTGGCTGTAGGGGAGGCCAACAATGATCATCCCGAAGTGCATGAGGTTGGTGATGATCGAAAACAGGGTGGTTTCCTGGCCGCCGTGCTGGGTCCCGGTGGACGCGAACGCAGCGCCCACCTTACCGTTCAGAGCACCACGAGCCCACAGGCCACCGGCCTGATCGAGGAACGCCGCCATCTGAGACGACATCCGGCCGAAGCGTGTGCCTGTACCGACGACGATGGCGTCATAGTCGGCCAGTTCGGCGACTGTCGCAATCGGGGCGTCCTGGTTGATCTTGAAGTGAGCCTTTTCGGCGACGTCAAGCGGAACGGTTTCTGGGACGCGCTTGATTGTTACTTCGGCGCCGGCGCTTCTCGCGCCTTCCGCGATCGAGCCTGCCATCGTCTCGATATGGCCGTAGGACGAGTAGTAGAGGACGAGAACTTTGGTCATTTGCTTTGCTCCGTTGGGATGGCTGAATTCGATGGAGACAACATCTGCTTTTCTATCATTCGATAAAAGCAGCATAAATTGATCTGTTACGTTCGAATTCATCGATTGGTGACGTTGTCAGCCGTCCTTCAGCAGGGTGAGCGCAACCAGCGGCTGCCCAAAATGCTGCAACGAGCCGGAGGCCTTGAAGCTTCCAAGGTCAGATGGTGCAAATCCCAAACGTGTGATCAGTTCGGAAACCTTTCTGCTGGCTTCAGGAAAATTGCCCGAGAGAAAGACAACACGCTTCCCGCTCGGCTTGACGGGGTCGGCCGCAAGCACCGCGGCAGGCAATGTGTTGAATGCCTTCACGAGTTCGGCGCCTGGAAAATGCTCGGCCACGATTTCCGACGACAGTCGGCCACCCAGGTCGCGGGGTTTGAAAGCGGGGAAATCGATGGCGTTCGTGGCGTCGACGATCGTACGGCCTTCCCACGACAACTTTCTCTTGGCAACTTCTGGAACGGCATCATACGGGACTGCAAGGATAAGCACGTCAGACAGAAGGGCATGGTCGAGTTCAACAGCCTTGACCGTGCCGCCGAACTTGTCAGTGATGGACTGAAGCGAGGCTGGACCTCGCGTGTTTGCGATAACTGCATCGACGCCGGCGGCATGGAAGCGCTCGGCAAGTGCGGAACCGATAGCGCCAGATCCGATGATTGCATAAGTGGTCATGGTAGTTCTCCTTTGTTGAGTGATGTCAGTTGAAGTTGTCGGGGAGGGGAATAAATTCATCGTCGCCCGGGACGCCGGGAAACTGCCGTTCGCGCCACAGATCAGCGGCATGACGAATGCGATCCTGATCCGTCGCGACAAAGTTCCAGCGAATGAACCGCTTTTCGGGAAGTGGCTCCCCGCCGAATGCGAGGAAACGGGCAGGCTTGCTTGCCTTCACAACGATTTCTGCGCCAGGTTTGAAGACGATGAGACGATCAGGGCCGTGCGTGCCGTCCTGCCCCACAATCTCAATGGCGCCACTAACAACGAAAATGGCTCGTTCGATATGCTCGCCATCGATCCTGTAGCGAGCCCTAGCCTCAAGCTGGATTTCCGCGGAGAAGAGATCCGAAAACGTGGTGGCAGGGGAACGACGGCCATGCAGGCTTCCTGCGAGAAGCTTCATATTGATGCCCTCGCCGTTGACTGTCGGCAGTTCGCCAGCGCCGATGTGCTGGAAAAGAGGCGCCGTCGCTTCAGACCGCTTCGGAAGTGCTATCCAGCTTTGCAATCCAGAAAGTCTTCCGCCGTCTTTGCGGATGTGCTCTGGAGTGCGCTCGGAATGGACGATGCCAGCGCCGGCAATCATTAGATTGACCTCGCCGGGGGTGATCGACTGGACGTAGCTTTCGCTGTCACGGTGCAGAAGTTCGCCTTCCAGCAGGTAGGTGAGCGTCGAGAGGCCGATATGCGGGTGAGGGCGTGTATCGATCCCTTCGCCCGCACCGAAGCGCACCGGGCCGAAGCTGTCGAGGAAGACGAACGGCCCGACCATTTGCCGCATAGCGGCTGGCAAGGCGCGGCGCACAGAGAAGCCTCCGAGGTCTCGGGTCGATGGCAAGATAACCTGCTCGATGTCAGCGTTCGACGAGTAAGACATTGTCAGCTCCGGCGATTGAAGTTCTTTGAGAAGAAGCTATGCCCACTGGACGTTTCGGAAAACTCAGATAGTTTCGGCTGAAACGATCGAGGAATTCGAAATGTCAGAACCCGGCCAGCCGACGCTGGATCAGCTAAAAGTGTTCATTACCGTTGTTGAAACCGGTAGTTTTGCCGCGGCGTCTCGCAAGCTGAACCGAGCCACCTCGGTTATCAGCTATACGATCGCAAATCTTGAAGCGCAGTTGGGCGTGACACTGTTCGATCGGCTGTCGACAAAGAAGCCGCAGTTGACGCTGGAGGGCAGGACCGTGCTTGCCGAGGCAAAAAGCGTCGCTCACGGTATCGATAATCTTCGGGCCAAGGTTAAGAGCATGCTCCGCGGGGTAGAGCCCGAGGTACACCTGGCGCTCGACGTCATGCTGCCAGCGGCGCGTGTAATGGATGCGCTGAAGGCGTTCCGAAAGGAGTTTCCCAGCGTCTCGCTTCGGCTTTATGTCGAGGCATTGGGTGCGGTGACGCAGCTCGTGCTCAACCGAACCGCATCGGTAGGCGTCAGCGGCCCTCTTGATGTGGAGATTGCCGGATTGGAACGTATCGGTGTCGGTTTCGTAAAGCTTATCCCCGTTGCGTCGCCCGACCATCCCCTGTCCGGCGGATCGCATCCGCCTGGCGCCGCACGGGGTCACATCCAGCTGGTTCTGACGGACAGATCACCTCTAACGCAAGGTCACGAATTTGCCGTCGTCGGCAATCATACTTGGCGGCTCGCAGACCTTGGTGCCAAGCACATGCTTCTCAAAGAGGGGATCGGCTGGGGCAATATGCCCGAGCCCATGGTGCGAGACGACATTGAAGCGGGTCGGCTCGTGCAGCTTGATCTTCCGGATTGCAAAGGCGGTCCATACCGTCTTCAGGCAGTCTATCGAACCGATACACCGCCGGGACCGGCCGCCCGGTTCCTGATAGACCATTTCCAGAGCCAGGACATCGATGACCCTATCGCTGCCGGATGAACCTTCGGAGAATGAAGCACGCAGTGCTTAGCAACGATCCACAGCCGGTTACGCCAGCAGCGAATTTATCTCATCACCCCTCAAGAATGGGTGAGTTCAAACTGGTGCAGACGCCGCTTTGGCCCGCCGGGTCTCGCGCATTTATCCGGTAACTCCCGCTTCCTACAACGACGCACTCATCCTACGCTTGTAAGACGAGGACAATAACAAGCGTGCAAACTAGCGGGATCTCGGTTCGATTCCCATCAAGAGCGAGGCTATGACCGCTTGGCGCCCGAATTTCGGACTTTGGCTGCCACGCCTGCCTAAAAGCCGTCATTGCCTCGGCGCCGCGTCAAGTCGCCTGTGCGCGAATATAGATTGGCGCTTAGAGGTAGCGAAGTCCTCGGTCCGGCTATTGTCGCCTTACTCCATCAGTGAAGGCAGACCGGTTGCCAGGATTGGGAAGGCGCAGACGAGGATCAGCACCACAATTGGAGGAACGAGCCAGGGCAAGATTGCTCTCGCCAGGCGAGGGAATGGAATCCCGCCGACCTGGGCAACGATAAACAGAGCCATCCCCATCGGGGGGGTAAGGATCGAGATCATCAGGTTCAGCACGACGATGATCCCAAAGTGGATGGGTTCGATCCCGAAGCCCTGTGCGATCGGCACTAGGATCGGTACGACGATGAGCAGGATCACGAGACTCTCAACGAAGGAGCCGAGGACGAAGATCATGAGATTGACGGCAATCAAGAAGGTGATCGGCCCGTCCGCGATCGACAGGAATAGCTGTGCAATCTGCTGCGGCGCCTGTTCGCGCGCTAGAACATAACCCATCAGGCTCACGCCAGCTATGATCGTTGCGATGGCTGAGGAAGTCGCTGCCGTCTCGTAAAGCGAGCTCCACAGTTTGCGAAGCGTCAGCTCCCGGTAGAACAAGAGATCAATGAGCAACGCGTAGAGCACCGTAACTGCGGCCGCCTCTGTCGGGGAAAAGTAGCCGGTGAAGATGCCGCCGATGATCACCATTGGGGTGAGAAGTGCGGGGAGGGAGCCGATGAAGAGTCGTCCGATGTCATCGAGACTTGCCCGCGGATCGACCGGATAACCGCGCCTGCGCGCCATTAGCCAAACCATAACCATGAGAGAGAAGGCGCACAAGAAGCCGGGGACGACGCCGCCAAGGAAGAGGGCGCCGATGGAAGTGTTGGAGATCACGCCGTAGAGGACCATGGTAATCGACGGTGGCACCAGCGGCCCAATCATCGAGGATGCGGCGGTGACGGCGCCGGAGAAGTCGTCATCGTAGCCGGCCTCCCGCATGGCCTCGATCTCCATCTTGCCGAGCCCGCCCGCATCGGCCATGGCCGAGCCCGACATGCCGGAGAAGAAGAGCGAAGCGAGCACGTTGACGTGTCCGAGGCCCCCGGTGATGTGGCCGACAAGCGCTCGCGCGAATCCGAACAGCTGCTGAGCGATACCAGCCGAGTTGAGGATCGAGGCAGCCAGGATGAAGAGGGGCACCGCAAGCAGCGGGAAGGAATTGAGGCCGTCCACCATCCTCTGCACAGAAAAGATGATGCCCATCCCGGACCAGTAGAAATAGCCCATCGAGACGAAGATCATGGCAACGCCGATCGGCACGCCAAGGAGAACCAGCGCGAGCCAGCCGAGGCCTATAGTCGCCAAGATCATAGAACGACCCCTTCGCCGTCTCGTCGGCCGAGCCCGATGATACGAAGGACGATCCGCAAGAGAACGAGAAGGAGACCAACGAAAGCCGCGAGGTAGAGCATGCCATCAGGGACGGGCAGAGTTACCGACGCATTGGACCAGGTACGGGTCACCGTCGTCCAGCCGATCCAGACGAGATGAGCTACAATTGCGAGATAGGCGACATCGATGGCCGTGAAGAGCCAGAACCGAGCTTTCTGACGCAGGAATCCAGCGAGCAGATCCATACGCAACTGGCTGTTCGTCCGTTCTGCCTCACCGATACCGATGAACGCCATCCAGACCCACAGCCATCGGGCCAGTTCTTCTGTCCAAATCGGGCCGTGAAACAATGGCGTGCGCCCGAGCACCTGTACGAGAAGAACCGCGATTAACACGATGAAGATCAACGTCGCGGCAATTCCTTCGAGAGAGTAAAGTCGCCGTGTCTGCATGGTCGTTCCTGAGAAAATGAGCGGCGCCCTCGGCCAAGGAGGGCGCCATGGCCTCACTCGGCTGTGACTTCAGCGATCGAACCCTCGCCAAACTGCTCCTCGAGCTTGTCGTAATAGCCCTTCATGGCAGCCTTGAACGGCGTGAGATCCGGCTCTGTTACCACCAGACCCTGCTGTTTGAATTTGGCGATAAGATCCTCTTCCGCCTTGAAATTGGCGGCGTCCGTCACGTCGCCACCGGTCTTGGCCGCCTCCGTAATCCAGCCGCGCTCCTGTTCGCTCATCCCCTTCCAAGTGTTAAGCGAGACCTGGATCGCCTGGGAGGCGATGAAATGGTTGGTAAGCGCGATTGCCTTCTGCACCTCATAAAACTTCATGGCCTCGATGGTTGGAAGCGGATTTTCCTGTGCATCGACCTGGTTCGTCTGGAGAGCCAGATAAACCTCCGCGAAGGCTACGGGCGCAGGCGTGGCGCCGACAGCCTCGGCATAGGCGATCAGGAACGGTACGTTCGGCGTGCGCATGCGTAGGCCCTTAAGGTCATCAATGCTCTCGATCGGCTTGTTGGCCGTTGTCTGGCGTGTGCCGAGATACCAGAGGTCGACTACCTTGACGCCCTGCTCCTCAAACTTCGCTTCCATCTTCTGGCCCCACGGCCCGGCCACAATTTTTTCCAGAGCGGGGAAGTCCTCGACGACGTAGGGAGCGCCGACAAGAGCAAGCTCCGGGATAACATAGGACATGTCGGGATAGCCGGTCGTGGCCATGTCGAGTTCGCCGGCCTGCATCATGGCGACCATGGCTTTGAAGTCTCCGAGCTGAGACGATGGGAACAGTTTCGCCGTCAGTTCGCCTCCGGAAAGCTCGTTCAGCTTTTCCTGGAATGCGACCATTCCTTTGTAGACATTGGAATTCTCGTTTTCCTGAGAGCCGAAGGTGATCTCCTTCGCGGACGTGACGCCTGCAAGAAGTGCCAGGATTGCAGTGCTAGCCAGTATTCTCTTCAGCATGTTCAAACCTCCTCTTTTGATTTTGCTGCTGGGTTGCAGTCGTGCCTCACGGCCCGGGGCGGGCCAGACGATCGCGGAACGAACGGGCGAGATGACGATCCATCTCGTCGATTGCTGCATGGCCATCGCGCCTGATAAGCGCGTCGAATATGGCGCGATGTTCGTCGTAGACGATACGATCGCGTGTGGCAGGATCCCTTTCTGCGGGACGAGCTGCGAGCAGTTCGGATACGAACATGTCGTGCAATGTCAGGATGACGGGGTTGGCGGCTACGGCAACGATTGCCCGGTGAAACATGATGTCGGTCTGGGCAAAGGCTGCCGTGCCTATCGCCTGACGGTTGCTGTCGAGTGCAGCGCCGATGCGGGAGATATCCACAGTTCCGGCTCGGATCGCTGCCTCGCGTACGGCGCCGACCTCAATGAACCCTCGCATCTGTTCAAGATGAGCATTGGACTCGACGTCACCGAGTATGTCCCGGATCGTTCCGCCAGCATTGCGCAAAACATCCGCAAGTGCAGGGCGACGAGCGCGCGGTCTTCGTCCTCCGCCTGCCTCGATGTAGCCCTTGTGCTGAACCAGCGCCAAGGCCTCTCGAATCGTGGGGCGCGATGCATCGAAGTGCGCACAGAGGTCACGTTCGGTAGGTAGCGCGTCGTCTTGGCTGATCTCGCCGCGGCGGATCTGCCGTATCAGCTCGTCCGCAATCTCCTGCGCCGACTGCCGGAACACAACATTAGCGGCTGGAATATCTTCAGGCGCGGTGGCGGCAGACATGGCGAGTGATCACTCTCGTATTGCTGAACTTATCTTTTGGTAAGGCTAAAAAAAGGTGTTGTCAAACCAATTGCTGCTGGTGCATAGGTGGTGCCATTGTAATGCGGATTGGACGCGCCATGACGAAAGCATTCTCCGGCATTTTCGCAGCTCTTCTGACGGCGATGGAGGAAGACGGCAGCTTTTCCCCGAAGCGGCAGAGGGAACTCGACGCTTATGTGCTTCGTCAGGGGCTGACCGGACTCTACGTCGCCGGAAGCAGCGGGGAATCCGGCATGCTGGAGAGCGGCGAATTGGCTGATGTCATCGCGGTGGTCGCGGAAGATGCTAAATCAAGCGGCGCCACACTTATTGCTCATGTTGGCCTGCCGTCGCTGAAGGCTTCGACATTTCTCGCCAAGGAGGCGGAGCGTCACGGCTATCATGCTTTGTCGGCACTGCCTCCACACAGTTATCCTTTTAGCGACGCCGAGATTCTATCATACTACAAGGCCCTCTCGGCTGCGACGTCGCTGCCGCTGATCGTCTATGAGATTCCAGCGCGCACTGGTCGGCCGCTTCCCATGCCACTGTTGCTCGAGATCCTCGACCTGCCGAACGTGGCCGGCTTGAAGTTCTCATCTATGGATCTTTTCAAGTTTGGTTCTCTTCGCCGGGCGCGCCCCGACAAGGTGTTCTATTTCGGCTATGACGAAGCCTATGCGGCGGCGGCGGCGATAGGAACCGACGGTGGCATCGGCACAACCTATAACTTGTTCGGCAAGCTCTACACCGCCATCGATACCAGCATACGCAGTTCCGACCTCGCTACGGCGCAGCATCTGCAGTCGATTTCGCAGCGCTTTGTCGAAATCCTGCTCGAAACTGGGGTCATGCCAGGCGTCAAGCTAGCCCTTGGCCTGCAGGGGGTGGATGTCGGGCCCTCGAGGGCGCCGATGTTACTGAAGACGGAGCACGCCGAAGCGCGCATCGCGGCCTTCCTCAGCGAGAGCGATGTTGCCCGCTGGCTCCCTTGAACACCAAGGGGAGCTTCAACAGCAGGTACGGCGGTTCGATTCGCTTCAAGACTAGATGTTCGCGCACCGTCCCAAGACAGTCCACCAGCCGCCGTCCTAGAGAGCCTCCTTGTCTCACGATCTCATCAGTCACGCCTACTGCTGCTATCCGCCTGATGGAAACCGGCTAATGTGCCGCTCAAATCGGAATTTGAGCGCATCGTAGTAGGTGCGAGAGAGTTCGATTGCTGCACCGGTATCTAGTGTCACCACCCTTTCGACTAACATCAGCGGATGTCCAACATCAGTTGCCAAAATGCCCGCGCGAAAATCGTCGGCAATGATGAATTCGATCGTCTCGCGAGCGATCACTGGGCGGTACTTAAACCGCCCCTCTAGAAGGCCATAAAGAGGTGGCAGAAGATTGTACTCCATCAGATCAGGAACGAGCGCTTCGGGCACGAAGCTCGTTTTGATCGCAACAGGTTTGCCATCTTGAACAAACACTTTGCGGATCTTGTGTACTTTTGCGTGAGGTTGTAGGCCCAACCGTTGTGCTATCCAATCTGCAGCCAGAACGGTTTCGGCGCCGTTCAGAGAAACGGTTCCGGCGTCCTCCTGCTCAAATTGTCCTAGAAGAAAATGATCCTGCTGGCCAATGGTCTCAGGAATCCGAGGAGGACATACAAACGTTCCTCGGCCTTGCTGACGTTCGAGAATCCCCTCATCGACAAGAGCGGTAATGGCTTGCCGAACGGTCACGCGTGATACTTTAAAGATCCCACAGAGTTCTGCCTCGGATGGCAGCCTGTCTCCTGGTTCAAGATGAAACGAAGAGAGGTCTCTAAGCTTGTGCTTGAGTTGCAGCCACAGAGGTGTGCTGCTTACTGCGGCAAGTTCTCCGACGTCCGCGATCGCAGAGGCAAGCCGGTTAGTTGGTGAAATCTGAGCCGCAGGCGGGGCTTGTGAAACGATTGACATAGCTTCCATTGCGAATCGTCTTGAGACGTATGATTTCGACGTTCCCACCGAAGAGGGTGCGTTTCGGCGGTCTGTCCGCTGTAGCAGCCGGAATTATCGCCCGCAAGGGTTGACAGCTAGGAAAGGCAAGACGTACTAAGACGTATTATAACATCATCTAGGAGGAGGAGATTGATGTCGATGATACTGAGAGGCTTGAAGGTGGCGCTCATTGGGGTTGCTGCAGGAGGATTCCTGAATGTGGCAAGGGCGGAAGCCCAGCAGCGTGCCCCTGAAGGTCCTATCGAGATCACAGTGGGAACCAGTGCCGGTGGCACGCCTGACTTGATCATGCGGCAACTGGGGCAAGCGCTTAATTCAACTGGGCTGGTCCCCAATCCGATTGTTGTGATGAACAGAACCGGCGGAGGTTGGACTGTTTCAAATAACTACGTCCTCTCCCAAGCGGGCAATGAACGTCTCTTGTACGCAATCGCACAGCCTATGATTACCACGCCGATCGTACAAGGCGCCGATAACGCCTATGAGAAGCTGACGCCTATCGCCATGTTGGTTTCTGGCGACCTCATTCTCTACACGCACGCCGATGCCAAAGAGGGGACGCTCAAGGAGGTTGTTGAGCGGGCAAAGAAGGAAGATCGCTCCGTTTCTGTCGGTGGTGCTCAAGCTGGCTCGACGGACCACCTGGTGACCGCCAGGTTGGAGAAGGCGGCGGGCATCAAGCTCAATTACGTTCCCTTTGACGGAGGCGGCACAGCGCTTGCTGCGTTCCTCGGCGGGAATGTCGACATGATAGTGCTTCCCCCGTCGGAGTCGGTTGACCTGCTTAAGTCAGGGCAACTGAAGCCGCTGGCTATCCTGAACAAGGTGCGCCGCAAGGAAGAGGCTTTTGCGTCGATTCCCACCGCGGTGGAGCAAGGATACGACGTGCTGTGGGGTCAATATTGGGGTATTGCGGGACCGCCTGGCCTTGATCCAGAGGTTGCGGCCTGGTGGAGTGATAAGCTCGCTCAGGTTGTTGAGACCGACGCATGGAAGGCTCTCGTTGCCCAGAACTACTGGACAACCGAGTTCGTAGGACAGTCAGGTGCCGGAGCGGCATACGAGAAGGTATACCAGGAGCATCTCGAAGCCCTTCGGGAGGTTGGCTTAGCCAAGAAGTAGTGTCTTGAAAAGCCTGCGGCGGATGCCGCAGGCTCATTTCTGCTCCACAACTAAGAAGAGATCTGCGATGAAGCGCCTTGAGGTCGGGGTTGGGCTGTTCAAACTGCTGCTGCTCGGGTTCGTTGTTGCGTCTACTGCGGGCCTGTCCTACTGGCAGGACGGCACGCCGGGACCGAGATTTTTCCCCATATGGGTCGCTGCTGTGGGGGGCATTGCGGCACTCCATCTGATCTATATGGCGTGGGCCGACACCCGGGAACGTGAGGTTGACTGGCCGGACATGAGCGGAGCCATCCGCGGCATCCTTATCTACGTCTTCCTTTGGGGTGTTGTTCTGCTCGCGCCATACATCGGTTTCATTACCGCCGCAGGTCTTTTCAGTCTCTTCTTTCTCATTCCGCTCATGCGCGTAAGACTGCTGCCGAGCCTTCTGACTACGGTCGTCATCGTTACGCTCCTGCATGTGCTGTTCATTAGATTGTTAGAACTCCAGCTACCGATAGGCCCGCTCGGCTTCTAACAGGGGATATGTCATGGATTTCGTTTCTGGCCTGGCGGACGGATTTAGCGTCGTTCTTTCGCTGCAGTGCGTATTGAGTATCATCGTCGGCGTTGTAATCGGCCAAATCGTTGGTGCCCTCCCAGGCGTTGGTGGGTCGGCAGGCATGGCTCTCTTGTTGCCTGTCACCTTCGGGATGCCTCCTATACCCGCGCTGATGCTCATCGCAGGTATCATGTATGGCTCCCAATACGGCAATTCGCTGTCTGCAGTGCTACTAAACGTCCCTGGGGACTCATCAAGCGTCATGACGGCACTTGAAGGGAACATGTTGGCGCGTAAGGGGCAGGCCGGTAAGGCACTTAGCATCGCGGCGGTCTCCTCCTTCATCGCTGGAGTGGCCGCTACGCTTGCTCTGGCTATAGCGACCCCCATCCTCAGCAAGTTCGCTTTGAAGTTTAGCGCTCCAGAGTATTTCCTACTTGCAGCCCTCGGTATTACGGCCACAGCTTCTCTCGGCGGGGGCTCTGCAGGCAAGGCGTTCTTGGCTGCTGCATTCGGTTCGCTCATCGCTCTCATCGGAGTAGATCCAATCTCTGGTGAGACGCGATTGACGCTCGGGATCAGTAACCTGCTGGACGGCATCGAGTTTCTTCCCGTAGCGATTGGCATATTCGGCGTCGCCGAGATTCTGGTCTCTCTGGAATCCCAGATGAAGCCAGTCGTTATGCCGGCAAAGCTCCGTGACCTTTGGCCTCGGTGGAAGGACTTCGTTGATGTACGCTGGTCTATATTCCGTGGATGGATGGTCGGGTTCTTGATCGGAGTCATGCCGGGAACTGGACCGACTGTTGCTACCTTTCTGACTTATGCCGTCGAGCGCCGCTTTGCACGCCAGCCGGAGATGCTCGGAAAGGGCTCCACAGAGGCGCTGTCCTCAGTCGAAGCATCGAATAATTCTGCTGCCACTGGCGCTCTCATTCCGATGTTGACATTGGGCATTCCGGGCTCTGCAAGTACCGCAGTTCTTCTGGCCGCATTCATCCTTCTTGGTATAAGGCCGGGGCCGCTCCTCATGGTTCAGCAATATGACCTGGTTTGGGGTTTGATCGCATCGATGTTCGTTGGCAACGTCATTCTCTTGGTGCTCAATCTTCCGTTGGCGCCACTATTCGCCTCTCTGCTGAAGATCCCCTACACATATCTCGCTAGCGGCATCCTTATCATGTCGATGGTTGGGGCGTTTGCCACGACGATGAACATGTTCACCGTCGGTATAATGCTGTTCTTCGGTGGTGTCGGCTACATCCTGATCAAGGCGGGCATTCCGCGCGCTCCCATTATTCTCGCATTAGTGCTCACTCCAATTATGGAGACGTCGCTGCGGCAGGCCCTGACGATGTCACGCGGCTCACTTTCCATTTTCGTATCTCGTCCGTTAGCTGCGGCGCTTCTGCTAGTGGTTCTCGCGACATTGATCCTTCCGCTGGCGAACATGTGGCTTTTGCGTCGCCGCCACGCTGCCACCGCCGCCTAATCTACCGACCAAATCTCAAGGTAAATAGCGAATGTCCCAATTGACGATCGATGCTCACGCCCACATTCTCGAGATGGAGACCGTGGAGGAACTGAAGACAGCTCTGCCGGGAGTCCGCTTCTCGCTTGAGCCGGTGGATGAAGACTCCGCTCACCTCTACGTTTCTGATGTGCATCAGTTCCCGTTCCCTCGAGGAGCATGGGACATGGAGGTTCGCCTCGAACACATGCGACAGTTCGGCTTTGACCGCCAGATCGTTGCAGTCTGCCCTCAGACGCTGCTCTATGACCTCGATTCTCGGGTAACGCTGACGGCATCTCAGATCCAAAACGATGCGCTGGGCCGTTTAGTTTCGCGAGATGGAGCTCGTTTCGATGCTCTTGCGACAGCTCCTATGCAGTCGCCTGAATTGGCGGCGCGCGAACTAGAGCGGGCAATGCGAGAGCGCGGGCTTGTTGGAGCCATGATAGGATCGAACATCAACGGAAAGAACCTTGATGATCCGAGTCTCGAACCGTTCTGGCAGGTTGCAGAGGCATTGCGTGCGATCATTCTGGTTCACCCGGTGAAAACTGCAGGGGCAGACCGGCAGAAGTCTTATTACCTGAAGAATACGATCGGGAATCCGCTCGATACCACGATCGCTGCTGGTAGCCTCATCTATGGCGGAGTGATGGAACGGCATCCGGACCTGCGGGTAGTGCTCTCACATGGAGGGGGGTTTCTTCCTTACCAGCTCGGGCGTTTCCGACACGCCTGGCAGGTCCGGGAAGAAGGAAAGTTGCATCTTAAGGTGTCACCGGAGGATTCGATCAATCGCTTTTACTACGACACCATTTTGCATGATGCTCGCCCGCTTCGGTATCTGGTAGATACGGTTGGAGCGGAGCATGTGATGCTTGGATCCGACTACCCCTTCGACATGGGCCAGTACGACTGCGTGGCCGTCACCCGCCAAACTGGTCTGGGGCAAATCCAACTCGACAGGCTGATGAAAGGGACGATTGAGCAGCTTCTGGTCGATGCTCGACAGGCCGTACAGCGGCCTTCTCTGGCGCCTGTGCAAAGTTGATCAAGGGAATTGATTGGAAATTCACATGAGGACACAGCTCTTTGCGGCAGACGCTGTCGCTAGATTTCTTTCAGACGTTCTGGAGGCAGAAGGAATCCCGTGCTCGGATGCGCGCGTTGTTGGCGATCTAATGGTCGAAGCCGATCTGCTGGGCGGGGACGGTCACGGTCTCTTTCGGCTTCCAAGGTATGTCAGCCGGCTGAAGGCGGGCGGGTTCAATAAAAACCCAAGTATCCGCGTGGAACGTCGAGATGGCGCGATGGCATTGGTCGATGGCGACAACGCGATGGGACATCTTGTGATGAAACATTGCGCAAAGCTGGCGACCGAAATCGCTCGTGAGCAAGGCGTGGCATGGGTGGGTGCCCATCACTCGAACCATGCCGGTGCTGCGGGTGTCTACGCGATGATGCCGCTCACGGAAGATATGATTGGTCTTTATGTCGCCGTTGGCAACGCTAATCATATGGCACCGTGGGGAGGAACGAAGCTGTTGCTTAGTACTAACCCTATAGCAGTCGCCATACCGGGTGAAAGCGGCGCGATACTACTCGACATGGCCACAACCAATGTGGCCTATGGAAAGGTTAAACTAGCCGCTCAACGGGGCGAGCAGATGCCGGAAGGATGGATGATTGACGGAGAGGGGCGACCTTTAACCGATCCTCACCAGGCTGCTTCAGGTTCGCTTCTGCCCATTGGTGGGGCAAAAGGATACGGGCTGTCGCTCATCTTTGGTCTTTTGGCGGGAACACTAAACGGCGCGGCCTTCGGTAGTAGCGTCATAGACTTCAATGCGGACGATAAGAGCGTCACCAATACCGGCCAGTTCATCGTTGCGATCAACATCCGACACTTTTGTGATCCGATCTGGTTCAAGAAGAGCGTTGAAGCTGTCCGTGCAGAGATGAAGGCATCACCAACAAGGCCAGGATTTGACGAGATACGGCTGCCAGGAGAACGTGCATTGGCGACGCGTGAACGGCGTCTGCAGGAGGGCGTCCCCGTCACGCCGGCTATGCTTGCCGAACTCGATCGCATTGCACGGGATGCCGGCGTTGCTCCGATGTCCGAGCGAGTAACGAGTGCTTGATGCTCAAGGCCGTACCTGTCGCTCGTCGCGGGGTGTACGCTTTGCGATAGCCAAATTGAGCTCACTAATTCGGACACCATTTCCTTCGGTCGTCGCACAAGCATGAGAACGCAATCAAAGGCGCTGCCGATGCTGGTGTCGGCTGGACTCAAACGCAACGCCGACACCGATCTCACTTCAAGCAAAGAGAAGATCGATCGATACGAGCGGAGAATAGAAGCGATGCAGGACCCACGGCCATCACGCTTGATCGAGTTCCAGATACGAGACCAAGGCGATGAACTCCAGCAACAGGCGCTGTTCTTCCACCGGTATCCCCGGGCTGGTAAGCTCGAAATCCAGCCGACAAAGCCGCTGGGCAACCAGCGCGACCTGGCACTTGCGTACACTCCGGGCGTGGCAGCGCCCTGCCTTGCGATCCGGGATGATCCCAATACGGCAGCTGATTATACCGGCCGCGCCAACCTCGTCGCCGTCGTATCGAATGGCACCGCCGTTCTCGGTCTGGGCAATATTGGTCCGCTGGCCTCGAAGCCGGTCATGGAGGGAAAGGCTGTCCTCTTCAAGAAGTTCGCAGCGATTGACGTCTTCGACATCGAGATCGACGCAAAGGACATCGACTCGATGGTCTCGACCATCTCGGCGCTGGAGCCCACATTCGGTGGTATCAATCTTGAGGATATAAAGGCGCCCGAATGCTTCGAGGTGGAGCGCCAGCTCCGTGCCAAGATGAACATTCCAGTTTTCCATGACGACCAGCATGGAACGGCCATCATCGTCGCGGCGGCGATCCTCAATGGACTTGAGCTTGCCGGCAAGAACCTCGCCGATGTGAAGATCGTCACATCCGGCGCGGGGGCAGCGGCTCTCGCCTGCCTCAACCTGCTCGTCGAGCTTGGCGCGCGGCGCGAGAACATCTGGGTCCACGACATCGAAGGTCTCGTCTACGAAGGGCGTATCGACCTCATGGACGAATGGAAGGCGATCTATACCCGCAAGAGCGAGACACGGTCGCTTGCTGAGAACATCCAAGGCGCTGACGTCTTCCTCGGGCTCTCAGCCGCCGGCGTTCTGAAGCCTGACCTGCTGGCGAAGATGGCAGAAAAGCCGCTGATCATGGCGCTGGCAAACCCGACGCCCGAGATCATGCCCGAACTTGCCCGCGCCGCACGCCCCGACGCCATGATCTGCACAGGACGTTCCGACTTCCCCAACCAGGTCAATAACGTCCTCTGTTTCCCCTTTATATTCAGGGGTGCGCTCGACTGCGGCGCCCGCACGATCAACGAGGAAATGAAGATGGCTGCGGTACGTGCCATCGCAGCACTCGCCCGCGAAGAAGTTTCCGACGTTGCCGCCCGTGCCTATTCCGGCGAAACGCCGGTCTTTGGACCAGACTACCTCATCCCCTCGCCTTTCGATCCGCGACTTATCCTGCGGATTGCGCCAGCCGTTGCCCGCGCCGCCGCCGAGACGGGCGTTGCGGCCCGCCCGATCCAGGATTTCGATGCTTATCTCGATGAGCTGAACCGCTTCGTCTGGCGCTCCGGCTTTGTGATGAAGCCCATTTTCAATGCGGCCAAGAAGGCCGAGAAGAACCGCGTCATCTTTTCGGAAGGCGAGGACGAGCGTGTGCTGCGCGCCGCTCAGGTTCTGCTTGAGGAGAAGACCGCGCGTCCGATTCTCATCGGCCGTCCGAGCGTCATCGAGGCTCGTCTGAAGCGTTTCGGTATCCGCATCCGGCCCGATATCGATTTCGAAGTTGTGAACCCGGAAGACGACCCTCGCTACCGCGACTACGTGGATGACTATTTCGCACTTGTGGGTCGCGCCGGGGTGAACCCGGAGGCAGCTCGTACCATGGTGCGGACCAATACCACCGTCATCGGCGCGCTTGCAGTGAAGCGCGGAGAGGCTGATGCCCTGATCTGCGGCGTCGAGGGACGCTACGACCGCCACCTGCGCGACGTCAACCAGATCATCGGCAAGCGGCAAAGCGTCTGCGCCTTTTCCGGGATGAGCCTCCTGATCTCGCAGCGCGGCGCTATCTTCTTCACCGATACTTTCGTCACCTATGATCCGACGGCGGCGGAAATCGCCGAGATGACCATTTTGGCCGCCGAGGAGATCCAGCGCTTCGGCATCGTCCCGAAAGCGGCTCTCGTCAGCCACTCAAATTTCGGCTCGCGCGACTCTGCCAGCGCCCGCAAGATGCGCGAAGCACTGGCGCTCGTGCGCCAGCGGGCGCCGGAGCTTGTGGTTGACGGTGAAATGCAGGGCGGGTCGGCGCTTTCGGAACCGCTGCGCAAGCGCGCTATGCCCAATAGTACCCTGACCGGCGAGGCGAACCTGCTGGTCTTCCCGACCTTGGACGCAGCCAATATATCGCTCGGCATTGTCCGCAACATGATGGATGCCCTGCATGTCGGCCCCATCCTCCTTGGAACTGCCCTTCCCGCCCATATCCTGTCGCCATCAGTGACATCGCGCGGCGTCGTCAACATGGCAGCCTTAGCGGTGGTGGAAGGACTCTTTGGCGGAAGGAATCACCGGGCGGTCCCTCAATGAGTGAGACGCAGTTACAACAGGCACAGGGTCGTCGGCTTCGGCAGACCTTGCGCGGAAAACCGGAAGCCAAACTTACCCAGGAAGCGGCTCAATGCTTCGGCACGCCCATCCGTCCCCCAACAGGAGCGAAACCATGAGCGTCATCACGTCTATCAATCCCGCTACTGGCGCTGCGATCCGCAGCTTCGATCTGCACGATGATGCAGCTATCGATGCCGCTCTGACGGCGGCCGTCAACGCGCAGAGGGATTGGAAGCGAGAGCCGGTCGCTGCGCGCGCCAAACTGCTAACGAGCGTGGCGTCGGTCCTTCGCGATGGTAAGGTCCGGTACGCGCAGATGATTGTTCGGGAGATGGGTAAGCCACTTCCCGAAGCGGAAGCCGAGATCGAAAAATGCGCCTATAACTGCGACTTCTATGCAGCACACGCTGCATCTTACCTTGCGGATGAACCTGTGCCGTCCAACGCGAGGGAAAGCGTGGTTGCTTTCGATCCGCTCGGCGTGGTGCTCGCCATTATGCCGTGGAACTATCCCTTCTGGCAGTACTTCCGCTTCGCCGCTCCAGCGCTTGCAGCGGGGAACGGCGCGGTTTTGAAACATGCAAATAACGTTCCGGAGTGCGCCCTGGCCGTTCAGGAGGTGATGGAGAAGGCGGGCATACCATCCGGTCTGACTGTGACGCTCCTCATTGATAGTTCCAAGGTAGGCGCGATCATAGCCGACGAAAGGATTGCTGCGGTCACACTCACTGGTTCGACTGAGGTTGGCGCAATTGTGGCGTCCCAAGCGGGCAAGGTACTTAAGAAGCAAGTACTCGAACTGGGGGGATCCGATCCGTTCATCGTTCTCGCAGATGCCGACCTCGAAGCAGCCGCCGAAACCGCTGTGAAGGCACGCTACATCAATGTCGGGCAATCCTGCGTCAACGCGAAGCGGTTCATCGTCGACGAAAGGATCGCAGATCGGTTTGTCGAGCTTTTCGTGGCGAGCGCAGCAGCGCTGAAGATTGGCGATCCCATGGAGCGCGACACGAATATCGGACCCATGGCCCGGAGAAACCTGAGGGATACCTTGCACGCGCAGGTCGAGCGGTCCATCGCAGAAGGCGCGGTGGTCCGGCTAGGAGGCGAGCCGCTTGATCGCGACGGATATTACTATCCGCCCACCGTGCTGGACAACGTCAAGCCAGGAATGGTCGCCTTCTGCGAGGAGACCTTTGGGCCGGTGGCCGCCATTGTAAGGGTCTCAGGCCCAGACGAGGCGATCGCCGTCGCGAATGACACAGAATTCGGCTTAGGCGCAGCACTTTGGACCTCAGACCTGGCGCTTGCAAGGAATCTGGCGAGAGAAATCGAGGCGGGTGCTGTATTCATCAATGGGATGACAGCATCAGACCCTCGATATCCCTTCGGAGGGATCAAGCGATCGGGCTACGGTCGCGAACTTGGCGTCTACGGCATTCGTGAATTTGTGAATATTAAGACCGTCTGGGTCGGCCCAGCACAAGCCGCCGCGCCGACGCCTGAGGCTCCCGAGTAAGGAAACCTGCGATGACTGAACCTGCCATTCTCCGTCCATCTGAACTCAAGACCAATGACCGTGGAGGCGGTGCTCGAACCACACCGCTTGTGACGCGTCGCTGCGGCTCTACAAGCATGATCAACGGCATTACGGCATTCGAGCCGGGAGCTGCCATTGGCCTCCACATGCACAACTGCGAAGAAAGCGTCATGGTGATCGAAGGTGAGGCGATTGCCGAGATCGATGGAGTTCCGCACCACCTGAGCGCCAACGATACGACCTGGATCCCAGCAAACGTACCACACCGCTTCATCAACGTTTCCGACAAACCGATGCGGATTTTCTGGACGTACGCGACCGTGGATGCAACGAGGACGATGTTGAGCACAGGCGAGACCCGGACCATCGACGCTGAACACGGTCACGCGAAGTGAAGGTTCTAACAAGGCCGAGCGTTCACACGAGCGGTCTTGCCTCGGGAGAAATTTAATGACTGAACAGAATATCATAGAAGTCGCGGAAATTGCCGTGACCGACGCCGCTGGATTCGAAGCTGCGGTGGCTAAAGCACGTCCATACTTCTTGGCGGCTGAAGGGTGCTACTCCTTGACACTGCACCGGGTTATCGAGACGCCAGACGTGTATCGGCTTCTCGTCACCTGGCGAACTGTGGAAGATCACATGGTTAGGTTCAGGCAGTCTGAGGCTTTCCAGCGGTGGCGCGAGCTGGCGTCGCCCTTCTTCGCTAAGCCTCCGCTCGTCACGCATTCCTCTCAAATAGATCTTGAGTGATCGCTAGAATATGGGCGCCAATGAACCAATTCTTAGGAACGAACTGCTAGCCGACAGTGGCGCGGGTGGCGACCCCTGATGACAGGAAACTGATAGATGGATGACTGCCGCACCCTCTCTTTGAGCATTGCCGTCGGCTGCCGCTGATGGTCGTCCAGCTTGAACAGCCGCATATGCTTGATTGCGTGGCGGTAGTTATGTGACGCCGAAGCTGATGGAACTGTAGCGTAGGGGAGTGCGGGTAATGTTTCTGCGCTAGACAATCAAGCTTAGGTGGTGGCCAGAGCGAGACGTTAACTGGCGTCGATGCGCACAAGGGCGCATGTCTCATCCCTGACGGTGCCATCAGCAAACCATCTGCTAACCGCCTCAATTAGGACAATCTGGATGCTAACTCCAAAAAAAGCTAAAGATTCCGTCATTTAACATAAGAATCACAGGGCCATTGGTTCACATCCCGTCAAGAGCTTAAAGCGCTTCGAGCGGATAATGCTTAGAAAGCCTTCTCTGGAATTCGTCATTCAATTGCATTACTATCTCACAAAATGTGGGAGATAGCCGTGGCTGCAAACGCACTTGTTCAAACAATAGTAGCCGCCGCCCGTCGCTTGCTCGATTTTCCTGCCAGCGGGCGCGTGGGTAGGATTGCCGGGACACACGAACTCGTCATCAATGGCACGGCTTACGTCGCCGCTTACGCCATTACCGAGACGAAAGTTCGAATTCTTCGCGTACTGAATGGCGCGCAGGAATGGCCAGAATATCTGCCGCTAAGCTAATGGACCCCGCTCGCGACGGGGTCGCCGGTTCGTATCCTATCAAGGTGAAACTACTAGCCGAACTCTTGGAGCACATCTCACCACAAATGGCGCCACGGGACCTAAAGCGGTGCCACGATAGCCAGTACGGTCTCGATATTGAAGGCCAAGCGTTGCTCCAACGCCGCCCGGGTGGTCATGCGTTGTCCATAGATGATGGAACTTGTCGCCTGGTTGGTAAAATAGTAATAGCAGATGGACGTAATCGTCAGGCCTAGTTGGACCGGATCGATCCCGGTGCGAAACGTGCCCTCGGCCTCTCCACGCCGGAGGATTTCATCGACGAGTGGCCGTGAATTGGCCGCGCCCTCCCGCAGCAGGCGGGACTTGCGGAAATAGACGGCCTTGAGCTGGTTTTCTGAATTCAGGATCGTGATGAATTCCGGGTGCTGCAGATAATAGGTCCAGACGAAGGTCACCAGCGCGACCAGCGCTTCACGCGGAGGAAGCTGGTCGAGGTTGAGGTTCGCTTCGGCATCCCAGACATCTTGATAGACCTTCTCCAGCACGGCCTGATACAGCAATTCCTTGCTGCCGAAATACTGGTAGATCATCCGCTTGTTGATCTCGGCCCGCTCGGCGATGGCTTCGACGCGCGTCCCTGCAAGGCCATTTGCCGCGAATTCCACGACAGCCGCTTCGAGAATCCGAGTTTGCGAAAGATCAGGCCGGCGTGGATGCCGCCTGCGAGGCAGCTTTTGTGCTTCCGCACTCTTCTCTTGCGTCAATGCGCTTCTCGCTTCGGTCACTGCGCGTGCGTCAGAATGGGGTCATGCCGCACCTCATTCCGGGTTCATCACTGCCGGCATCCAATAGTGCGTATTTCCGGCCAGCGTCAATGGGTTAAGGATTAGGATAAGTAACCAATACGTTATTTGTAGCAACTATCATACTAAAAAATATCGATAAATTCATACGGTCATCTTGTAGTTGTCATCTGACTGTCAAGAAAGGGCCTTAGAGGAGGCCGTGTTGGCGGCGGGTGTCGGTCATGGCGTTGCGCCTCTCGCGGCGGCTCGCCGGACATTCGTCGGTGCAGACCGAACAGGCCGGCAGCGCAGGAGCGCGGTCCTGGCGAACAAAGCAGAAGCGGACATGGCAGATCATTCAATCGATATCATAGATCTGGAGAAGCGGTTCGATCGCACACAGGTTCTAAAGCGCATCAATCTTCACATCCGTGACGGAGAATTTCTGACATTGCTCGGGCCCTCCGGCTGCGGAAAGTCGACGCTGCTGCGTCTCCTGGCAGGCTTCGAGCCCTGCACGAGCGGATGCATCCTGATCGGTGATCGCGACGTGTCGCCGCTGCCGCCGAAAGCCCGCAACATCGCCATGGTGTTCCAGTCCTACGCGCTTTATCCGCATATGAGCGTGCGCGCCAACATGACCGTGCCGCTGGAAATGTCGCGCCTGTCCTTCCGGCAGCGGCTGCCGGGTGCTGCCCTCCTGTCGGCCAAGGTGCGCGCTATCCGCAAGGAGATCACGGCAGAGGTTGAATCTGTCGCAAAGCCGCTCGGCCTCGAAGCGCTTCTCGATCGCAAGCCGGCGCAGCTGTCCGGCGGTCAGCGCCAGCGCGTAGCCGTCGGCCGGGCCATGGTCCGCCATCCTGCCGTTTTCCTGATGGACGAGCCGCTTTCCAACCTCGATGCTAAGCTGCGCCAGCAGTTGCGCGAGGAGATCGTCGATCTGCATCGCCGCACCGGCATCACCTTCATCTATGTCACGCATGACCAGACCGAGGCGATGGCGATGTCGGACCGTATCGCCGTCATGGAAGGCGGGGAAATCCGGCAATGTGCGGCACCGCAGGAGATTTATGACCGGCCGGATTACCTGTCGGTGGCAAGGTTCGTCGGGGCGACCGCCATCAACGAAATGCCGGCATTGGTTCGGCGAGGTTCGGTGTCGCTTAATCGACAAGTGCTGGAAATGACCTTGCCGGGTCTTGCCGATGGCGAATACCAGCTCGCTGTCCGGCCGGAGCGGCTTCATCCCGCCGAAGGCGGGAATGCTGACTTTTCGCTACCGGTCGAGCAGGTCGAATTCACCGGCAACGAGGTCGGTATCCGTTGCAACGGCGCGGAGATCGGGTCAGGGGCGATCCGGGTCCAGCTCCGGCCGGAAAGTTTTCGGCAATTGCGGCAGGGCCGGCATGCGGGGGAAAGGATCGCCCTGCGCATCGCTGAGGATGCGGCTCTAATTTTCGATGCTTCCGGCAGACGGGTGTCGGTACTGCCGACACAGCCTGCCCAGCTGCAGGAGGATCGTCTTGAACTCGCGGTCTGATCTCGAGATTCCGGGCCAAGTGACCCCCAAGGGCGGCTTGAGCCATGCGGCGATCGCCCAGGCGTTTTCGGCGCCGGCTTTCATTCTTCTAATCGCCACCGTGGTTGCACCTGTTTTCGTCGTGCTTTTGATCAGCCTGACCGATTACCGTCTCGGACGTCTGACGCTGAACTTCATCGGGCTTGGCAATTATGCGCGCATGCTCGCCGATCCGTTCTTCTGGGGTGCCCTGCGAAACAGCGCGATCTATACGGCGGTGGTTGTCCCGGTCTCGGTCTTCGGTGCGCTCTGCCTTGCCGTGCTGCTCGACAGCCGGCGTCGGTCGCGGCGTTTCTACGAGATCGTCTACTTCCTGCCAGTCACTTCGACGTTGACGGCGATGTCGATCGTCTGGAGCTATCTGCTCAACGGTCACATCGGGCCATTGGCGAGCCTGTTTTCGACACTCGGCCTGCCGCCGCTCGATTTTTTCGCAGACGGAACGCTCGCCCTGATCGGACTTGCGATCATCGGCATCTGGCATCTCATCGGTTTCAACCTGATCCTTTTCCTTGCCGGCCTCACCGTCATTTCCGGCGAGTTGAAGGAGGCATCCGCTCTGGACGGCATGGACGGGTTCTGGGATCGGCTGCGCTATCTCACTTGGCCGCTACTGGCACCGACCACGATCGTCGTTTTCGTCCTGAGCTGCATCCAGGCCTTCCAGGTGTTCGATACAGTCGCCGTGCTCACCAATGGCGGCCCCTATGGCGCCACCGAAATGCTGCTTCACAAGATCAATACGGACACGTTTACAGGGCTGAAGGCCGGTTACGGCAGCGCCCTTACGGTCGTTTACCTGATCCTGATCGGGGCTTTTTCCCTTGTACAGGTGGCTGTTGGCAACCGAAAGGCGCATTTCTGATGGCCCGCTTCTCGCTTCGTCCGATCGTGGCGCATGCCGTGCTGTTGAGCGGCGCCTTCCTGATGATCTATCCATTCTTCTGGATGTGGCGGGCCTCGACCCAAGCCCCTGGTGAGATTTTCGGCACCCTGCAGGATGCGCCGCCGATGCTTGCCTCGATCGCCGACAACTATGCGCGCGCCCTGTTCGACAGCCCCCTGCCGAACTTCATGCTGAACGGCGTGATCATGACCGGCGGCATATTGCTGTCCCAGATCCTGACGACGGTGACCTGCGCCTATGCGCTGGCCAAGTTCGATTTTCGCGGACGTCGCCTGATTTTCGCGATCGTGCTGGTCAGCTTGTCGGTTCCGGCACAGGCGACCGCGCTGCCGATCTTTATCGTGCTGGCCAAATTCGGCATGCTCGACACCTATACAGGGGTGATGGTGCCCTACCTGACTTCAGGTTTTGCGATCTTCCTGTTCCACCAGTTCATCCGCTCCTTCCCGGACGAAATCCTGTTGGCGGCGCGGCTGGACGGCATGAGCGAAGTCGAGATCGTCATCCGGATCATCCTGCCGGCCATGATGCCTGCCATTGCCGCTTTCTCGATCTTCTCGATCACCTTCCATTGGAACGATCTTTATTGGCCGATGATCGTGATCAGATCCATCGATCTGGCGCCGCCGACCCTTGGTCTCCTGTTTTTCCGGGGCCAGGAAGGTGGCGACAGTTTCGGGCCCTTGATGGCCTGCGCAACCCTGGTCACCGCACCACTGATCCTGCTCTTCCTCGCTGCCCAACGCAGGTTCGTGCAGGGCGTGACGATGACCGGCGTTAAGTAACCCGTCTCTGCCGGCGGCCACCGGCAGAGACGACAGTCAGAACTACTCCACGTCTCAAAGGAAACACCATGAAAATGAAAGCCATTCTCACGGCAGCGGCCCTGACATTGGTCGGTACTGCACCGGTTTTTGCCGCCGATTCAGTCGCGCTGGACTTCTATCACAGACAGTTGCCGTTCATGCAGTCCATTCTTGACGGCTTCAAGAAGACGCATTCGGAAATCACCATCAACGATCTGGCGCCGGCCGCAAACTACAGCGCCGGCGACCAGACCGTCATTCGCGGCATGATGACCGGTTCGGCCCCGGATGTGTATCTGGCTTCCTATTCCTCGCTGCCGACAATTGCCAGGGTGATGAAGGATCGCGGCGAAGCACAGTCGCTCGACGCGATGATCGCCAAGGAAGGCAAGGATTGGCAGTCGGCGAACTATGCCCCGGCCATTCTCGATCTCGCCAAGGTCGCAGGCGAGCAATATGCCATGCCGTTTACCGCCTCGCTGCCGCTTCTCTACGTCAACAAGGAACTTGTCGAGAAGGCCGGCGGCAATGTCGACCAGTTCCCGACCACCTGGGATGGCGTCATCGAACTGGCAGCGAAGATCAACAAGCTCGGTGATGGCGTTCAGGGCATCGGTTTCTCCGTCGGCGGTTTAAGTGATGACTGGTACTGGCAGATGATGGTCATGGGGGCGGGCGAGCAAATGCTGAACGCCAAGAACGACGGCATCGGCTACGACAACAAGGCTGGACTTGAGGCTCTTCGTATCACGCAGGATCTCGCGCTGAAGACCGGCATGTCCGTCTATGCCGATCCGAAGCCGGCGCAGCAGCAGTTTTTTGCCGGCAAGATCGGCATGGTCGTGGAATCGCCTTCCGATCTCGTCGCTTACGAGACCGCGATCGGCGATCGTTTCACCATGCGCACAGTTCGCTTCCCGCTGATCGATGCGCAAAAGGGCGGCCTGCCGGCCGGTGGCAACGCGCTGATGGTTCTGGCCAAGGATCCTGCCAAACGTGCTGCCGCGTGGGAATTCATCAAGTACATGACCAGCGCCGAAGTTCAGGCTGAAATCTCCAAGGCGAGCGGCTACATGCCGGTCAACGTCCAGAGCGCCAAGGCGCTGGAAGGTTTCTATGCCGCGCATCCGAACTTTCAGACGGTCTTCAAGTCGATGAATGCCGCCATGCCCTGGTTCGCCTACCCGAACAACACAGCAGACGACGTCTGGAAGGGTGTGGCCCCAGTTCTCGACCAGTTGCAGCGCGGCAAGACAACGCCGGAAGCTGCCCTACCGAAGATCCGTGAGCATGTCGCCGGCGTGATGGCTGCGCAGTAGGAGCGTTCTCAAGTCTGAACGCCTCTGAATAGACCGGTGGGCCATGCCCACCGGTCGATAAAACTGTCTATGCCGCGTTCCAGCGCAGGCCGTTGCCTCCCTGCTTCTGAAAGATGTCCACTTGAAAATCGCAGTTCTCTCCGATCCTCACATTGGATCGAGCAATCCCGTTTTCGTGCCCAACTGGGAAAAAGTCGTTGCACATGTGAATGCCCGCAACGATATCGATCTTGCCATCATTCTCGGCGATCTGACTTTATTGGGTTCGGAACAGCCGGAAGATCTGCGGTTCGGCCGGGCGGCGCTCGATGCCTTGAACCCGTCCTGGCTCGTTCTACCCGGCAATCACGATGTCGGCGATATTTCACGCCTCAGCCACCAACCGGCCAACGGCGAACGGCTGTCTCTCTGGGCAGAACATTACGGACCTTCGTACTGGTACTCCGATCTATTGCCCGGGTGGCGCCTGATTGGGCTGAACAGCCAGATCATCGGCACGGGCCTGACTGAGGAAGAAGCCCAGTGGCAGGCGCTGGAAGATGCGCTCGCGACACGCGGTTCACGCGAGCCGGTGATCTTTATACATATGCCGCTTTTCCTGAATGACTGGAAGGAAGCGGATCGCCCGGCCTGGGCGCTGATGAGCGAAGGCCGAACCAGGCTGCGCCGATTGATCAACGATCACGATGTTTGCGCCGTCGTCACCGGGCACATGCATCGAACGATCCAGTTCGACATCCCTGAGACTCGGATGATCTGGTGTGCGGCTTCGAGCTTCCTCACCTATGACCAATCCATGCCCGAACAACCGGGCGCAGCCATGCTGGGGCTGACTATCCTGACCATCGCAGATGGAGCCATCAATGCCGAATTTGTTGAGATCGACGATCTGATGGTCAGCCGGATCGAGGATTATAACGGCACGATCTACCGTTCGCCGCCGAAGGATTGAACAGAAAAACACCGACCGTTAGCGCGTCGAGGAGGACACATCAACGCAGGCCCGCCGGCTGTCGTCGTTGATGACGATCACCTCCGCTGAGCGCCTCCGGCATACAAGAAAGAAGATCATGGTCTGGTTCAGCTATCATGGCGGCCATAGCGGCGAGTTCTGCGCGCATGCCAAGTCGACACTCGAAGAGGTCGTTGACACCGCCATCGCAAGAGGTTTTACACATTACGGTCTCAGCGAACATTGCCCGCGCTACCGCCCGCAGGACCTTTACCCCGGCGAGGAACACCTTGGCATCGATGGTCTTGCGGCGGCCTTCGATGCCTATGTGAAGCGTGCCTTCGATCTGCGCGATGCTCGCACCGGCGATATCGAGCTGCTCGTCGGCTTTGAAACGGAAACGCTTCCGCCGCAAGGTTGGTTGGAAGCCATGACCGGGCTGCGTGACGCCTATCCGTTCGATTACATCGTCGGCAGCGTGCACGACATCTGTGGGCGTTGGTTGGACTATTCGCCGGAAGACAAGGATGCGCTTGCAGCCGATCTCGGCGGACCTGAAGCGCTGCAGATCGCCTATTTCGATGCCGTCACCACAATGGTCGAAACACTTCGGCCCGATATCGTCGCGCATCTGGATTTGGTGCGCAAATACGAGCCGGCCGGTTTCTGGTTCTCTGCGCGGGTGATGCGCACGATCGACAACACGCTCGAGGCGATCCGCGCCTCCGGTGGCATTCTCGATGTCAACTGCGCGCCATTCCGAAACGGCTTCGGTCCGGTCTATCCACTGCCGCAGGTGCTGGAACGGGCGCGCGCGATGGACATCCGAGTGACGCTCGGCGACGACAGTCACGGCGTGCAGACAGTGGGCGTCGGCCTCGACCAGTCGCTGGCGGCCATTGTAGCGGCCGGTTATGAAAGCGTTTCGTATCTGACCCGTGCCGATGGATGGCGTCAGGCGCCGCTCGAAACGCTGGTGCCACGCCGAACATGATCATAAATGCGAACGAGCGACACGTGCGTGCCATTCGACACTCGCTTATGGTAGAGCCTGCGGGCGTGGACGACATCCCTTCGATCATGGCGATCGAGCGGATGCCGGGTTATTCAGAGTTGGTCGGCTGTTACGAGGCCGGCGAGCATCTGCGGCGGATGGCGGCGCCGACCTGTACCTATCTTCTTGGTCGCGACGCTGGCGAAGTCGTCGGGTTTGCCGTTGTTCGCCGCGACGATGACGGCATGGGAACGGCGCAGCTGCACCGGATAGCGGTGTCTTCTCCAGGAAACGGCTATGGATTGGCGTTCATGCAAGAAATCTGCCGCTGGGTTTTCGAGGAGCACGACATCGATCGGCTATGGCTTGACGTGCTTGCGTCCAACCAACGCGCAGTCTGTCTTTATGCGGCCTTGGGGTTCGTAAAGGAGGGGGTTATGCGCGAATCCCTGCGCCTTGGCGAAGGACGTCACGATCTCGTCTTGATGTCGTTGCTGCGTAGAGACTGGACGCAGCAGTCAAATTGAACCGTGAGGCTTGTTGAACTCAGACATCAACAAGATCAGTCGCTTACTATGTTCGGACTGCGGGTCGCGGGTTCAGATCGCTTCAAGGCGATTGCTACCGCTGTTGTGCATGTCCCACTGATCGTCATCTTATGAAAATTGCCCTCAAGTCATTCACATTCGTCAGGGTCGGACCTGTTCGGATCAGGTCGTCGAGGTGTTCGAAGAAGGTGTAGCTGTCATGTCCCCCAAGTAGCCCTTTCGCGTCGAGACCGGCCTCTCGTGATCGGGCTAGCGTGTCGGGGGCGATGATGGCGCCGGCGGCGTCTTCGGTGCCATCGATACCGTCCGTGTCGCCCGCCAAAGCCCAGATGCCGTCCTGCCCATCCAGGCCAACCGCGAGACTGAGGAGAAATTCGGTATTGCGACCACCACGGCCATAGGGTCCGTTGATCGAGACCGTGGTTTCCCCACCCGATAGGATCACTGCCGGACCGCTAATCGGTACCCCTCTTATGCGGGCCGATCGGGCAATGCCGCTCATGACGGCGCCCATCTCGCGTGCTTCTCCTTCCAATGCGTCACCAAGGATCAACGGGCGCAAGCCCGCCGATTCCGCCACCTTGGCCGCCGCAGCAAGCGCCAACGATGGGGCGGCGATGATCCGAACATCGCTGACGATGTCCGCGCATCTCGGTGTCGAACAGCCGTTATCGAGCACGGCGTGGGCACGCTCCGGCAGACGGATCCCGCGCCGGCGGATGATGGCTTGGACCGTTTCGACAGTCGTGTCGTCGCGCACTGTGGGGCCCGAAGCGATGTCGGACGGATCGTCGCCCGGGACGTCCGAGATCACGAGGGAGACAACGCGGGCAGGGCGTGCAGCCAGTGCAAGCCGGCCACCCTTGATCCGCGACAGGTGCTTGCGGATGGCGTTCATTTCCCGGATGTTCGCGCCGCTTTCAAGCAGCAGCCTGTTGACCTCCTGCTTGTCGGCAAGTGTCATGTCGCCTGCGGGAGCCACCATGAGGGCCGAACCGCCACCCGAGATCAGCGCCACAACCAGATCCGTCTCATTCAGTCCCTGAACTGCCTCCAGGACCGCACGACCGGCTTCAAGGCTCTGCTCATCCGGCACCGGGTGGGATGCCTCGATGATCCGGATGCGGCCGGCCGGAACATGGTGGCCGTAACGGGTAACGACCACTCCGGACAGCTCAACATCGGGCCAGGCGGCGTCCAGGGCCGCGGCCATGGCGGCAGAAGCCTTGCCGGCGCCCACCACGACGCATCTGCCAGTTGGCTTGGGTGGCAGATTGTGCAGCACGGCCGCCGATGGAGCGGCGCTCTCGATCGCAGTATGGAACATTTGGCGCAACAAGCGCCGGACGCTTTCATCGTTCCACGTCATGGCCTCCTTCCCCCCTTAAAGCAGGACATGCCCATCCTGCGACTACTTCTTCCCGGCGCCAGCGCGGCAGCCTTCATCGCGCCATCCAAAGATAAGCCGCTGCTGTCCAGGAAAAGCCCAGTCCGCCGCAGCCTTCGCCGGTGGTGGGATCGAAATATTCTGCGAAACCCTCCGACTCGATCGCCCCGATTGTTGAGGCGCGTAGAGACTGTGCCATGTCCGGCTGGCCGTTGCGAATGAGGCCGTCAATCAGGAGCCAGTTAATCACAGCCCAGGCAGGCCCGCGCCAATAGCGCTTGGGCTCCCAAACGCTTATCGAGGGTTTGGTCGTCGGGAACGGCACCTTCATGCCCTCGGACCAAAGCTTCATTTCAGCCGCGGCTGCTGTGGACATATTGGGATCGAGGTCGAGGCCAAGGAGGGGGAGGAAGCCGGCTTGTGTCGGCGCGTCTATGTCCTGACCCGAGATGAGATCCCGCGAGACGAAGCGGGAGAGGGAAGACCGCCACTGGCCTAGCAGTGCATTGCGGGTCCGGGCGTTGTAACCCGCCAGCTCTTCCGCTTCGGACTCAAGTTCGAGTGTTCGAGCAAGATACTCCAGGTCTTCACCAGTTTTGAGAAGGATCGCCGTTGTCTGCACTTCGGCGACCTTGAAAGGTGCCTTTTCCCATTGCTTCACCGGATCCCACCCGCACGACGCATAAGCATCAACCAGGTGAATGAAGCGACGGTAGTCTTCGTCACGTGGACGCATCGATGCATCCACGTGGCCGGTGTCCTTACGAACAACCGGAGTATCCGTGGTGGTCGGGACCTGAGCGAGCGCAAGGTCCCAAGCGGGCGAATTATCGCTGCCGCTTTCCCAAGGGTGCAGGAGAGCTACGAGACCGGTTCCCTCCGGGTCACGGGCCGTGTACCACCAGCGGTGCCACTTCAGTGCAGCCCGCAGAAGCGCGAGGGTTCGTGCCGTAGCACCGTCTGTTCCGGCCTTTTCCGCAGCCTCGTGGACCGCGCGCAAAGCCATGCCGAAAACCGGGGGCTGGGTGATGCCTGATGTCGGAATCGTGTGGCTGGTGCGCCAAACGTCGGGACCGGGAAAATAGGTATCGCTTGGCTGGTGGAAGATGATATGTGGGATCATGCCATCGGCCCACTGGCCCTCAATCAGGCGCTCCAGCTCGCGATAGGCGCGGTCGACGTCATAGGTGGAGAAACCCATGGCGACAAAGGCTGAATCCCAGTTCCATTGGAATGGATAGAGCCGGTCGGTGGGGACGGTATAACCACCGCGGTCATTGGCCGCGAGGATACGGTACGCCTCATCGAGATGCTTGGTCATTGTCGGGACTCCAGAGATCTTATGCCGCTACCGGGTAGGAAACGCCGCTCTCGGGCGACAGCCAGGTCAGGCGGGAGGCATCGAGTTTCAGCCCTACGATTTCGCCGTTCTTCACGGCTTCGGTGGCGGGAAGGATGACGCGGGCAGGCTGCCCGAGAATGCTGCCGGTCAGAAGCAGGTGGGGACCCATCGGCTCGGCAACGCGCACTTGTATGTCCAGCCCCTGTCCGGTCGAAGTCCGTTCGACAGTCTCTCCGCGAAGGCCCAGAACGATCTCGCTGCCCTTGGCGGGAACTGCAAACGTTTGAGCGCCAACCGCTACTTGGCCATTGTTGACCGGCATTGTGATGAAGTTCATCGGCGGGTTGCCGATGAAACTGCCGACAAAGCGTGTGGCGGGGTGGTTGTAGACTTCTACGGGCGTTCCGACCTGCTCGATGCGACCGTCATGGACGACCGCTATGCGATCCGACAGTCCCATGGCCTCCGTTTGGTCGTGGGTGACGTAGATGGTGGTGGTGCCAGCTTCCTGCAGAACGGTCTTCAATTCCGTACGCATCTCGAGCCGCAAAAGTGCGTCAAGGTTCGAGAGCGGCTCGTCCATAAGGAGGACCCCGGGCTCTACGGCAAGCGCGCGAGCAACTGCTACGCGCTGACGCTGCCCGCCTGACAGCTTGTTGGGGTAGCGGTCCAGATAGGGCTCTATGTGCAGCAAGCCGGCAGCCTTCTCGACCTGCTTCTTGACGCGTGCCTCATCAGCCTTCTGCATCCTGAGACCGAAGGCAACGTTCTCAAAGACGGTCATATGCGGAAACACAGCATAATTCTGAAAAACCATGGCGAGCCCGCGATCCTTCGGAGGAAGCCCGATGACGGATCGTTCGCCGATGCGGATGTCGCCCGATGTCGCGGTTTCCAGCCCGGCGATGATCCGCAGCAGCGTGGTCTTGCCGCATCCAGACGGTCCCAGCAGCGAGACGAACTCACCGTCATTGATCGTCAGCGAGACCCCCTTAAGGGCTTGGAAGGCGCCGAAGCTCTTTTTGATGTTGTCGATGACAATATTAGCCATGAGTTGATCCGTTACTTTGAAGAGACGCCCCAGATCGCAAAAAGGTAGCGCCTGACTGCGAAGATGAAGACGACTGAAGGAAGGATGAGCAGGAGGCCGCCAGCGAACCGGTAGTGCATTGGACTTTCGGACAGAACCGTCAGCAGGTAGGCGGTGAGAGTGCGCTCACGCACCGTCAGCACCGAAGCGGCGAAGACCTCGTTCCACGAGATGACGAAGGCAAAGACGGCGGTTGCCACGAGACCCGGCAGAGCGAGCGGCGCGACGATCTTGAAGAAGGCCTGGATGCGGGTGCAACCGAATACCCAGGCGGCCTCTTCCAGTTCGCGCGGAACACCGAGGAAGATGCCCTGCGTCACAAGTGCCGCAAACGGGAGGGCCAGCACGGTATGGATCAGGCCAACGCCCAAAACCGTGTCGTACAGGCCAAACCGGATGTAGGAGATGGTCAGCGGCAGGGCAAGGATCGCAAGGGGGAAGGCGCGGGTGAGAAGCACCAGGAGGCGATAGCTGTCCTTGCCGCGGAAATTGTAGCGAGCTAACGCATAGCCTGCTGGCGCTCCAAGTGCGAGCGACAGGGCCACTGTAATGCCGGCGGCGCCAAGTGAGTTGAGGAAGGACTGCAGCACGCCTTCCGTCTTGAGGAATAAGATGAACGGCTGCAGTGAGACATTCGTTGGAAGGAACGTCTTCGGCCACTGATAGGCGCCGGTACGACCACCGAGTGCGCCGAGCGTGACTAAATAGATCGGTACGAGAACCCAGGCGCAGAGCGCGACGATGCCACTCCAGAAGAGGAACCGGCGCGCCGAGATGAACCCTGTTTTGCTGACTGTGCTCATGGCAGGCGCTCCGGATCGACCTTGATAGCCTTGAGGTAGACGAGGGTGGCGGCAAGCGAGATCACCATGATCAGCACCGCGTAGGCTGCTGCCACGCCGTAGTTCTGGTTCTGGTTCTGCCAGTTGTAGGCCTCCCCGACGAGGACGGGAAAATTGCGCCCGCCGAGGGTATAGACGACCGCGAATACCTCGAAAGCCAGGACGGTGCGCAGGATAAGAGCGGACTGGAGTGCAGGTCGGATTAGCGGCAGGGTGATGCGGGTGAACCGCGTCCATTGGCTGGCGCCGAAAATCTCAGCGGCTTCCTTGAATTCCTTGGGCACCTGGTTCAAGCCGGCGACAATGATGATCATGACGATGGCTGTACCCCGCCAGATTTCCGCGATGGCGATACCGATGAACAGGGCGACCGGCGTCTGGTAGGTGAGCCATGCCGTCTGCCGCTCAATAATGCCCATGCCAAATAGGATCGAGTTGAGGTAGCCGGTGTTCTGCAGGATCGACAGCCAGACCATCCCAGCAGCGAGGTCGGAGATCCCGAGCGGAATGGTCCAGATCCACAATATGGTCTCGCGGCCGCCGCCCATCTTCGACACCATCGAGCCCATTGTGAGCGCCATAATGATCTGGATCGGCACAACGGCTAGCGTCAGCAAGAAAGTATTAATGAGCGAGCGGCCGAAGTTCAGATCACCCGCCATGGTCCTCATGTTTGCCAGCGACGGTACGCCGTTCTCCGAGATCGCCAGCCAGATCGTCTGCACCAGCGGCACGACGAATAGGAGGCAAAGGAAGACGACCGAAGGGAGGATCAGCGCGTAGGGGATCCAGGGTCTGTTTTGGGTCACAACTTACCCTCTGTGTTTGCCGTTTTCGGTGGATGCTTGCAACCTCAATTGCGCCCTGCGTCCGAGGCACCCGCAAGAGGTAGCGCTGGCTGTACGCTGCGAACATCGCTGAAACTGTACAGGTGGATCCCCCTCATGCGGTGATGGGAGGAGGATCCTGAGGTTGGAAGTTGAGGATGGTTACTCGACCGGGCAGGCGCCCTCGCTCTTGGCGTCGGGGGCCCAGCAACGCGCCTTCGTGTCGGACATCAACTTGGACATGGTCTCACCCTGAGCCTTCAGAACGTCGGCCACCGGCTCGTTCTGCAGCACGATGCGCTGGAATGCATCCATGTAGACCTTGTTGAACTCGCCGCCCTTGTCGCCGAGCCCGACGGGAAGAAGCGAAATGACCGCGTCAGACGCGCTCTGAGTGGCGGTAACGGCGCCGGCAAGCAAGGCCACACCTGGATCGAGGTCTTCGGGCAGTTGTACGTCTAGAGTGGGGAAGAAGCCGACAAGCGATGCCGTCTGCAGTTGCACCTCTTGTGTCGCGAGATGTTCGATAGTGGCCCTCGCACCCTCCTTGTCCGGGGCGCCCTTGGGGATTGCAAGCCCCGCCACAACAGGCATGTAACCCCGTCCTTTCGGCCCAGCCGGAGCGGGGAAGACGACGTAGTTTTCAGGTGAACCGGAAATCGCGTTCTTCAGGCGCGCGACGTGATCCCAGGCAACCATGACTTCACCCGAGGCTAGCGGCTCCTGCATGAAGTCGTAATTGGTCGAGTTGGGGCTGACGACAGTCCAAAGCTCTTTCAGCTTTTCCCAACCTGCGACGGCATCGGAATTCTTGAATGTACGAACGACGCCGCCTGTGAAGGATGGATAGAAGTAGCCTTGGAAGTAGCGCGGCATCAGACCCTTGGGCCCCGCCGGGAAGCCGATCTGAGGGGCGCCCGTCTCTTCCTGCATCTTCTTGCCCCACTGGATCAGCTGATCGTAGTTGAGCTTGTTGATGTCAGCGCCTTCCGGCAAATATTGCAGGGCATCTTTGCTGGCCGCCATAACGTAGGTTGCCTGCATCCACGGAATATACTGCTGCTCCGCCTTGCCTAGCTTGCCAAGATCGATAAGCGACTGCGGCATCCCAGCGTCAGCCATCTTCTTGGCAAGGTCATCCAATGGTTCAAGCGACTGCTTGTCGGCGAGCGGCGACAACTCTCCGTGGAGCGCCCCAACTAGGCTGATCGTGTGTTTGCCGGCTTGACGCTCGGCTTCCATGCGCACGGCAAACTGCGGGGGCTCCTCAACGACGTAATCAACCGGACGTTCGAGGCCGCTCAGAAGCTCCTCACGGACCGCGGTTGCTTCCTCGATCGGACGCAGCTGCGTGGAAAGGAAAACGGTTTCGGCCTGCGCGGGCATGGAAACGCTCATAGCGGTAGACGCCAACATCGCGATGGACAACATTCTCTTCATTGCTTTTCCTCCTGGTGTCATGGTTCTGATGGTATCGGATGATGCTCGATCAGGCCGCCAGCGGCGGCTGGCGATGACTGACACGATCGACGAACTCAACTGGATGCAGTTCCTGCAGGACCTCGGCAGGTTCACCGGCGATGGCGCGGAGCAGCAAAGAAGCAAACCGGCGCCCGAGATCCTGCCCAATCATCCGCATCGTCGACAGCGGCGGGCTGGTGAAGGCGCCCATGGGCAGGTTATCATGACCGACGACGCTAATCGACTGACCACCCTCCACTTCGCGCAGGGCTCTCAGTGCCCCGATTGCCATCTCGTCAGTGGAGCAAACAATTGCGGTAGGTCGATCCGCGCGCTGCAATAGAGACAGCGCTGCTTCATATCCACCCTGTTCGGTGGGTGCCTGTTCGGCATAAAGATCAGTTTGAAGGTTGCATTCGCGCATTCTGGCTTCCCAACCCTGGCGGCGGACATGCGCGAAATAATAGTCCTGCGGACCGGCTATATGGCCTATCCGACGATGACCAGCCTCGTGAAACCGGAGGGTTGCGCGATTGAAGCCGGAGAAGCCGTCGCCATCAATATAGGCATGCGGAGCCGGTGATTCTGTTCGGCCGTTGGTCACGAAAGGAAATCCGCGAGACTGCAGATACTCCACGCGTTCGTCCCGGCGCTTGGTGCGCACTAACAGCATTGCGTCGACCCTTCGGCCGTCCACAAAGCGGCGGCACATATCGAGCTCGCTCTCACCATGAGGTACAGGAGCAATGACGAGGTTGAGACCCGCGCCAGCCAAATGTTCAGCGCAGCCAGATAGCATGTCGAGGAAATGGGGTGGGGCAATGTGTCCAGGTTCACTCGGAAGAGTGACGGCAACAAGTTCGGCGCGCTGCTTCCGCAAACGACGGGCGGAAGCATTGGGTCGATAACCGATTGCATCCGCAGCCTCGCGAACCCGTAACCGGGTTGCTGCCGATACATCATTGTAGCCGTCTAGGGCTCTCGACACCGTGGTAATCGACAGCCCCAGCGACTGAGCCAGTTGCTTTAGGTTACTCATGCCTCCTCCATATGGAGAACCTCATCCAAAACGTTTTGAGAGTCAACCAAAACGTTTTGAGCTGCTCAGATCCACCTGCCGCGGCTAATCGTTTCTCAATTAGCGTCCGCTATAGGACGGGAGACGGCGCGGGAGGCGGTGCTCCGCGATGGGTGCGGATCTTGCTGTCATGATCCCTTCGATAGCCGATCCACCGCGGCATCATTCCAGCGGTGCCAAGGCATTTACTTCAGGAAGTGCAATGCAATTTCTAGATCACGCGAAGATCCGCACGAAGATCGTTGCGGTGATCGCGCTCATGGGCGCGCTCGCCATCGCCGGCCTCGTTTTCGTCAGCATGCAGTTCAAGAACGCCGACGCCAAGTACTCATACTTCATTTCGCACGAGAGCACGGCGGCGACCTTGAACGCCCGTGCGACAGGTGGACTTCTGCAGATGGGCCTGCAGCTCGGTCTCATGCTGGTCAACGACCCATCGTCGATAGAATTTGCTGCGGCCGTGAAGAAGTACGAGGGCGACCTGAAATTGATGAAGGAACGCGTCGCGATGACTGCGGAACTTGTTCCGTCCCGCGCTGCTGCAGTCGAGGCTGTTAACAAGGCTGTAGATGACTTTGATCAGTTGGGGCGGAAGGTCATTGCACTCTCTCGGGAAGGAAAAGGCCCGGAAGCACAAGCGGCCATGCGCGAAGCCGGCGCCGAAGTCATGAAGGTCTTGCCGCTTTTTGCCGGCGGCAACGATGAATTGATGAAGTCCGTGGATGTAGGCACTGCGGAGCTACAGGAAGCTACGGACAGGACAATTCTCACAGGCCTCGCAACGCTCGGGCTCTCGATAATCGCGCTGATCGTCCTGGGTCTCTACGTCGCGTCGCGCGGCATCACCGGCCCGATCGCGCGCCTTAGCGATCGGATGACCAGTCTGGCAGACGGTGAAACGGATGACGAGATAATCGGCGTCCACCGACGCGATGAAATCGGCGCGATGGCGAAGGCCGTGCAGGTATTCAAGGACAACGCGCTGAAGACTCAAGCCCTCGAGCTCGAAGCGGAAGTACAGCGCAACCTTTCCGAAGACCAGCGCCGCCGCAATGCCGAACAGGAGCGGGTTCGCGCCGAAGCCATGGCGGAAGCCACGAGCGCCTTGGCAACAGGCCTTAAGCACCTGTCGGTCGGCGACCTCACTTTCACACTGGAGCGGCCCTTCGCCGCCGACTTCGAAAGCTTGCGCGCCGACTTCAACGCGGCGGTGGAGCAGCTGCGCGGCACGCTCGGCTCGGTTGCCCAGGCCACGAACTCGATCGATTCGGGCTCGCGCGAAATCAGCCAAAGCGCCGATGATCTGTCCAAGCGCACCGAACAGCAGGCGGCATCGCTCGAAGAAACCGCGGCAGCACTCGACCAGATCACCACAAACGTTGCCAACTCCACTAAGCGTGCGGAAGAAGCCCGTACCGTGGCGATTCAAGCGAACGACAGTGCCCGTAAGTCGGGTGCGGTGGTTGCCAATGCCGTGGATGCCATGGGCCGCATTGAGCAGTCGTCGGGCCAGATCTCGTCGATCATTGGCGTGATTGACGACATCGCCTTCCAAACCAACCTTCTGGCGCTCAACGCCGGCGTGGAAGCGGCGCGTGCCGGTGAAGCGGGCAAGGGCTTTGCCGTGGTCGCCCAGGAAGTGCGTGAGTTGGCCCAACGCTCGGCCACTGCCGCCAAGGAGATCAAGGACCTGATCGGCAAGTCTTCCGTGGAAGTGGAAACCGGGGTGAAGCTGGTGAGCGCCACCGGCGACGCGTTGAAGACGATCGAGCGCTACATCGTCACCATCAACGAGCACATGGATTCCATCGCCACCTCGGCACGTGAACAGTCGGTGGGGCTGCAGGAAGTCAACACGGCGGTCAACCAGATGGACCAGGTGACCCAGCAGAATGCCGCCATGGTGGAGGAAGCCAACGCCGCCGGTGCGACGCTTGCCACGGAAGCCGTACGCCTGCGCGAGATCGTCGGACAGTTCCAGCTGGGTGGGGCTTCGGCTTACACGCCAAGCGTCCAAACGGCGGCGCTTCGCCAGTCCGCTTCGGTTAGAGACCGGTAATTTCTCTGGGGTCGGACACGGGTTGTTAGGTCAGTGCGGCCCATCAGTATCGCTTTGTTCGGAGAGGCAGCGATGGCGGTGGAATGGACGATCACGATCGAGGGGAAGAACGAGTTTGGCGACATTTGTCGGAAGGCCGTTCGTATCGACAAGAGTTGGGAACGTCT
>NZ_JALJRA010000024.1 GCF_022968135.1 Pseudorhizobium tarimense | reverse complement strand
AAATGGCCACCCGTTCCCGAGGTGGCCATCATATCTGATTTGCCCGGCTTTCCACAAAGCCTGCTCGCGACCCGGGCTTCCTTCGTTGTTCTGGCGATGAGATCAGAGCTTGCCGTTGCGCTGCTGGATCATCATGAAGGTGTCGTAAGTATATTCCGACAGCTGCATCCAGAGATAACCTTCCCGCTTGAAGGCGACCTGGTCGTCATAGATCTTCTTGAACCACTCGTTGGACCCGGAAATCTCGGTGTAGACTTCCTGGGCTGCATTGAAGCAGGCTTCCAGGATTTCCTGGCTGAAGGGGCGCAGGATCGCGCCCTCGGCCACCAGTTGCTTGATGGCAGCCGGGTTCTTCATGTCGTACTTCGCCATCATGTTGGTGTTGGCGAAGGCGCAGGCGTCGGTAAGCGCCGCCTGGTAGGTCTTCGGCAGTTCGTTCCACTTGTCCAGGTTCATGAAGGAGTGGATGATCAGGCCGCCTTCCCAGAAGGCCGGATAGTAGTAGTACTTGGCGACCTTGTGGAAGCCGAGCTTCTGGTCGTCATAGGGTCCGATCCACTCGGCCGCATCGATCGTGCCCTTTTCGAGCGCCGGATATATGTCACCTCCGGCAATCTGCTGGGGAACGGCACCAAGCTTCTCAAGCACCCGCCCGGCAATGCCGGCAATGCGCATCTTGACACCCTTGAAGTCATCGACGGTGTTGATTTCCTTGCGGAACCAGCCGCCCATCTGCGCACCCGTATTGCCGGATGGGATGCTGTAGACATTGTGGGTGGCATAGAATTCGTTCAGCAGCTTGTTGCCGTTGCCCTGGTAGAACCAGGCATTGCTGAGGCGTGCATTGAGGCCGAACGGGATGGCACTGCCGATCGCAAATGTCGGATCCTTGCCCACGAAGTAATAGGAGCAGGTGTGGGCCATCTCCACTGTGCCGGCGCTGACGGCATCAAGCGCCTGAAGGCCCGGAACAATTTCACCTGCAGCGAAAGGCTGGATCGTGAAGTTGCCGCCGGTCGCTTCCGATACGCGGGCAGCGATATCTTCCGCGCCCCCATAGATGGTGTCCAGCGACTTGGGGAACGAAGACGTCAGACGCCATGTGATCTTGGGATTTTCCTGCGCGATGGCCGGCGCTGCCAGCGCGGTGGCGGCGGCAGCACCTGCGCCGGTAGCTGCGGCTTTCTTGAAGAATGAACGACGATCCATAAATAACCTCCCGTGAATACGAACCGGGAGCAGTCTTTCCCCTCCCCCGGCTTGTCGCGAGGTAACCATGTCGCACCGCGGCATGCAAGCTTTTCGGCTCTCATCCCTTAGTGTTGGATCCAAAATCTGATAAGGATTCCGGCAACCTGCACGATTCATGGCCAAGGCTGGCGGGTCTTTCAGAAGATGCTCAAAACTTGTGCGACAACCTCCGCCGTCGCCGCTTGACGGCTGCCCCATCCGGCGCGAAAAATCGCCTTGATGCCCTCCGGAGACCATACATGCCCAAACCCATCGTCGCCGTGCCCGCCGACATCCGCGTGATCGAAGGTGCTGTCTGGCATGCGAGCCCGAATCAATACCTGGAGGCGGCCCTCAAGGTCGCAGAGGTGATGTGCTTCGTAGTGCCGGCCTTCGAGGAAGGCAACGAGATCGATGCCATCCTTGACCGCGTCGACGGCCTGCTCGTCTCAGGCTCGGCTACCAACGTTCACCCCTCGCTCTACGGAAAGCCGGCGACGGAAGCGGACGGTCCCTTCGACCCGGCCCGCGACGCCACTTCGCTGCCGCTGATCCGCCGGGCGCTCGACCGCGGCATTCCGCTGCTGGCGATCTGTCGCGGCATTCAGGAATTGAACGTAGCGCTTGGCGGCACCCTCGCGACGGAGATCCATGAGGGCGAGGGCATGTGGGACCACCGCAAGCCGAACGTTTCCGAACGCGACCACATGTTCGCCATCCGCCAGCCGGTCTTCGTCGAGGAAGGCTCCTGCATCGCCCGTTATCTCGGAGTGTCGGGTGAAGTGCAGGTCAACTCTCTCCACCGCCAAGCGATTGGAAAGACCGCACCAGGGCTGAAGGTCGAAGCCGTTGCGGAGGACGGTACGATTGAGGCCGTTTCGGTGATCGATGCCAAGAACTTCGCCGTCGGCGTGCAATGGCATCCGGAATACTGGGCGGGGACAGACAAGCCCTCCCGCGCCCTCTTCGAGGCCTTCGGCGATGCCGTGCGCGCCTATGCTGCGGTTAAGGCCGAGCCGGCGGCGGAACAGTCAAAGCCGCTCGCTGCCGCCGTTCGATAGCCGGCCAGGCGCAGGTGCTACGCCTTGACCGGTGTCTCCGGCACCGGGGTGATCACCGTCTTGTCCTTGAACCAGCCGATCAGATTGTCGACCACCAGATCCGCCATGGCGTTGCGCGTCGGAATGGACGCCGAAGCGACATGCGGCAGCAGGCTGACATTGGGCAGATCCAGCAAGCCACCCGGCACGTTCGGCTCGTCGTAGAAGACGTCGAGACCGGCGGCGGCGATCGTGTTGTTCTTCAGCGCTGCGATCAGGTCGTCCTCGTTGACGCTCGTGCCGCGTCCGACATTGATGAAGACGCCGTTCGGTCCAAGCGCCTCGAAGATCTCGGTGGTGAAGATCTTGTGTGTCGCAGCCGATCCCGGAACGACAGAAATCAGCGTATCGACTGCCTCCGCCATCTCCTTCAGAGACGAGTAATAGGTATAGCCGACGCCGTCACGGCGGCTGCGGGTGTGGTAGCCGATCTCCACCTTGAACGGCTCCAGCCGCTTGGCAATTTCCATGCCGATGCGCCCGAGACCGAGGATGCCGACCTTGCGCCCCTTGAGCGACAGCGGCGTCAGCGGAAACGGCCCCTCGCTCTTCCACCGGCCCTCGCGCAGGTAGTTTTCCGCCCGCGGATACTGGCGCACTGTGTTGAGGAGGAGCGCGATCGTGGTGTCCGCCACCTCGTCGTTCAGGACGTCCGGCGTGTGGGTGACGATGATCCCGTACTCCGCCGCCTTCTTAGTATCTACGCCATCATAGCCGACGCCGAAGTTGGAGACGATCTCGAGGTTCGGCAGCGAATTAATCCAGCCGTTGTCGAGGACGCCGGAGATCGCAACGCCGCGCACCCTGTCGCGCAGGTCCGGAGCAACCTCTGTCGGCGAGCCCATGGGAACGGAGACGACTTCGAACCTCTCCTTCAGCCGCTCGACGACGCGCGGATGAATGCGGCCGGGCACGAGCACGGCGATGGGTTTGTCGGACATTATGTCTCCTCCTGTTTGTTCAGCTTCTCGGACGGTAGATGCCGGTCGACTGGCGGATGCGCATCTCCGGCTTTATCAGGTGAATGCCATCGGGATCATGGCTGCCGGCCAGCCGGTCAAGAAGCGCGCGTGCTGCAAGCCGCCCGACCTCGCTCTGGCCATTCCAGACAGTCGTGAGAGCCGGTGTGGCGATCGACGCTTCTTCCAGGTCGTCATAGCCGGTCACGGAAATATCCTGGCCCGGCACGAGGCCAGCGCGGGCGATCCCGTTCATCAGGCCGATCGCCACGAGATCGTTCCAGCAGACGGCCGCCGTCGGCTTCTGCGGCAGCGACAGGAAATGCACGGCAGCCTCAAAGCCGCCTTGCTTGGAGCGCGGGCCGGGGATGCGGAGGTCGGGGTCGACCTCGATACCCGCCTTGCGCAGCGCGTTGACGTAACCTTGATATCGGTCGCGCCCAGTCGACGTCTGGTCCGTGCCGCCGATCATGGCGATGACCCGGTGGCCGAGACCGATCAGGTGATTGGTCGCAAGCGAGATGCCATAGCTGTCATCGCCGCGATACATGGGAAGGCTCACCCCTTCCATCGATCGCGCCACGAGGATGGCGGGCATCCCGTTCTCCTCAGCCAGCCTGACATCCTCAACGGGCGTGCCGATTGCCGGCGACATGATTACGCCGTCGCCTCCGAGCTGCAGCAGGGTCTCGATGAAGGTTCGCTGCTTTTCGACCGAGTCGTAATGATTGGAGAGGATGAAGGTCTGCCCGCTGCGGTCGAGCTCGCTTTCGATCGCCTTCAGGATCTCGCCGTAGAATGGGTTCATGATGTCGTGGACGACGACCCCGACGATGCCGGAGCGGGAGGTGCGAAGGCTCGCGGCTCGGCGGTTGTAGATATAACCCAGCGCCCGGGCCTGGTCCTTGATCTTCTCGCGCGTGTCAACTGCGACGAGCGGACTGTCACGCAAGGCAAGAGAGATGGTGGCGGTAGAAAGGCCGAGACTTTCGGCAATCGTCGACAGCTTGATCTTTTGCGCCACGTCTCCTCCGACCCCGGCAGATCGCCGATCGAGCGCCGGCGTTTCAACCCGTTTAAATTCTTTAAGGGAAGTTCGCAACCGTCCGGAGACGCGGAAGAACGAATTTAGAGGACCGGTCCATGCCCCTGCAGATTGTCGTCCATCGCCTTCAAGAGGCGAAGGACCGACTTGATCTCCTTGTCAGAAAAGTCTTGCACGGCAAGCGCGCTGCAATCGGCGATGCTGCGATCGATCTGCTCCACGGTCGCCCGCCCCCGCTCCGTCAGGAACACCTTGGTCAGTCGCCTGTCCTCGCCATCGTCGCGGCGTTCAACGAAACCCTGCACCTCCATGCGCCCGATCGTGCGGGTCATGGTCGGCGCCTTAACGCCGAGGCGGCTGGCCAATTGTCCGGCCGTTAATCCGTCCAGCTCGGCGAGCGCAAGAATGACGCCGTCCTGCCCTGCATAGAGCCCGCTTTCGGCAAGGCTGCGGCTAAGGGCGGTGCGCATGGAACGGGCGGCCTGGGTGACGGCAGCGGCAAGTTCGGCCGAAGCGGCGCCGTCGACGTCCTTCTTCTTGTCGGACTTGCCCTTCTTGCCGTCCTTCTTCTTGCCGTCCTTCTTCTTGACCATGCCATCTCCCCGTCTTTATGCCGGACCGAACCTGGCTATATGCTCGCCACGTCTACCCATACCCAAACCGGGAAGTGATCGCCAGATGCCCCACCCCCTGCCGCGTTTTGCGGAGAACGACGCTGCCCTGCCTGCCTCCGACCGCAAGGACTGGATCGCCGTCCTGCCGCTTGGCGCGCACGAGCAGCACGGCCCGCACCTGCCTTTCGAGACGGACACGATCATCGCGGCGGGCATTCTCGAACGTGTCATAGCCGCAATGCCCGCGCACCTTCCCGTCACCTTCTTGCCCGTCGAGCCGGTCGGTTACTCGATCGAACACATGGATGTGGCCGGCACGAAGACGCTCCGGTTCGACGAGGCGGCGAACCGCTGGCTGGGGACCGCCAAAGACCTGCACGACCAGGGTATCCGCAAGCTCGTGATGCTGAACGCGCACGGCGGCAACTCGCCGCTGATGACGATTGTGGCGACGGAAGCCCGAGTGCGCTTCGGCATGCTGGCGGTGGCGACCAGCTGGACGCGCTTCGGCCTCCCGCCAGGGCTGATTGCACCGGAAGACAAGGCGATCGACATCCATGGCGGTGACATTGAGACCTCTTTCATGCTGGCCCTTGCTCCCGACCGCGTCGACATGCAGAAGGCGGAAAACTTCAGCTCGCGCCAAAGCGAGTTCGCCACCCGCTTCCGCCACCTGCGCGCTTACGGCCCCCACGCCTTCGGCTGGAAGATGTCCGACCTCAACAGACAAGGCGTTGCCGGCAACGCCGCCGCCGCCACGGCGGAAAAGGGCGAGGCGATCCTGGCCCATGCCGTGAAGGGCATTATCGAGCTGCTGGAGGATGTGGCGAGGTTTGAGGTGGGAGAGCTAGGGTAGCGTCTCTTGTATCACCTTCAGGAATGCCAAATATTTGGGGATACGGACCCCTAGGAGGCCGAGATGCGTATTTCCGTCGCAGAAGCGGAAGGAAAGCTGGCAGGGCTCATCAGCCGCGCGCAACGCGGCGAGGAAGTCGTTCTCACTGAAGCTGGCAAGCCTGCATTACAACTTGTGCCCTTGGCTCGCTCACCGCTTTCTCCAGAAGAACGTCTTGAGATATTCGCGCGCATCCGCCAGCGGGCACAAGAGAACCCTTCCGGGTTCGACACTGACGCGGCCAGAAGTCAGGATTTTCTCTACGACGAGTTTGGCTTGCCCAAATGATGGTCGTGGACACCTCCGCGCTCATCGCGATCTTGAAGAGCGAGGAGATGGCCTATGCTTGTGAGCGTCGACTGGCGCGGGAGCCGCAGGCCATCATTTCAGCGGGGACTTTGGTTGAAGCCCACATAGTCTCGCTACGGGCAGGACGCAGCAGCGACCTGGAGGAGATGGTTGCGGCATCTGTAAGTGAAGTCATTCCCGTCACTGATGAACGGGCGAGATTTGTCTCGGAGGTGTATTGGAAGTGGGGCAAAGGCTTCCACCCTACTTCGCTGAACTTTGGCGACTGTTTCGCCTACGCCACGGCCAAGGAATTCGACTGCCCGCTCCTCTATGTCGGCCAGGACTTCTCTCGGACCGACATCCAACCCGCGCTTGCCGCCACCTGAGCCGAACGTCACCTTATAACATTCAAAACCCTTTGAACTGCTCCGGCCTTGCCCTTATATCAGGCTGACACCTTATCTCGCGCCCTTGCGGCGCAGGCTCATCCTTCGAGGTTTTTCATGACCGACACGATCACCGCCAAGCCCATTCCCGTCACCGTGCTCACCGGCTATCTCGGCTCGGGCAAGACTACGCTTCTGAACCGCATTCTCTCCGAAAGCCACGGCAAGAAATACGCGGTCATCGTCAACGAGTTCGGCGAGATCGGCATCGACAACGACCTGATCGTTGAGTCGGACGAAGAAATCTACGAGATGAACAATGGCTGCGTCTGCTGCACGGTGCGCGGCGACCTGATCCGCGTCGTCGAAGGCCTGATGCGCCGCCCCGGCCGCTTCGACGGCATCATCGTTGAAACCACCGGCCTTGCCGACCCGGTGCCGGTCGCCCAGACCTTCTTCATGGACGACGACGTGCGCTCCAAGACCGAGCTCGATGCGGTCGTGGCACTGGTCGACGCCAAGCACCTGCCGCTGCGGCTGAAGGACAGCCGCGAGGCCGAAGACCAGATCGCCTTTGCCGATGTCGTCGTCATCAACAAGACCGACCTCGTCACGCAGGAAGAACTGGCACAGATCGAGGATGTCGTTCGTGCCATCAATCCTTCCGCCCGCATCTACAAGACCAGCCGCTCGGGGGTTGATCTCGCCAAGGTCCTGGACCAGGGTGCCTTCAACCTGGAGCGCGCTCTCGAAAACGATCCGCACTTCCTCGAACATGGCCACGAAGACCACGTCTGCGGGCCGGACTGCGGCCATGACCATTATCACCACCACGATCATGATCACGACCACCATCATGGGCATGGGCACGACCGCCATCACCACGCGCCCTCCGCCATCCACGACGTGACGGTGAAGTCGATCTCGCTGCGCGGCGGCGAGATGAACCCAGAGCGCTTCTTCCCGTGGATCCAAAAGGTGACGCAGACGGAGGGGCCGAACATCCTGCGCCTCAAGGGCATCATCGCCTTCAAGGATGACGCAGAGCGTTACGTGGTCCAGGGCGTTCACATGATCGTCGAAGGCGATCATCAGCGGCCGTGGAAGGATGGCGAAAAGCGCGAAAGCCGCCTCGTCTTCATTGGCCGCGACCTCGATGTCGAGAAGATCGAGAAGAGTTTCCTCGCCTGCCAGGCAACGCAGACCACCGCTGCCTGATGCCGACAGTCGCACCGCTTGATCTGGAAGGCCACGTCGTCGCCGCGCGTTTTCTCGGCGACGTCCCCTTCTTTGCCACCGCCGCCGGCACCATTCACCGCCTGGATGGCGGCGAGAAGGTCACGCAAGCGCATGAAGGCCTGCTGACCTGCATTCGCGATCCTCATAGCCCGTCGCTGATCACCGGCGGCGAAGACGGCAAGGTGCTGCGGATTGGGCAGGACGGGGCCGTGACGGAACTCGCCCACGCGCCGCGCAAGTGGATCAATGTGGTCGCGGGCGGCCCGCAGGGCGCGGTTGCCTACGCGCATGGCCGTTCGAGCTTCGTGCGCCTTTCCGACGGCACCACGAAGGAGTTTGCTGAAGAGCGGAGCGTCGAAGGTCTTGCCTTCGCGCCCAAGGGTCTGCGCATCGCCGCCGCGCGTTACAACGGCGTCTCGCTCCACTGGGTGGGAACGAATGCGCCTCCGCAGGATCTCGACTGGAAGGGCGCCCATACCGGCGTCACCTTCTCGCCCGACGGCCGCTTCCTCGTCACCATGATGCAGGAAAATGCCCTGCACGGCTGGAAGCTCGACGGCAAGCCGGGCGAAGCGCGCCATATGCGCATGACCGGCTATCCCGCGAAGGTGAAATCGCTTTCCTGGTCGGTGAAGGGCAAGTGGCTTGCCTCCTCAGGCGCACCGGCGGCAATCGTCTGGCCATTTGCCTCGAAGGACGGCCCGATGGGCAAGGCGCCGCTGGAGCTCGGCACCCGCGCCAACATCATGGTCACGCAGGTCGCCTTCCACCCGGCGGAGGAAGTGCTGGCGATCGGCTTCGTCGACGGCATGATCCTCGGCGTCAGGGTTGCCGACGGCAAGGAGGCCCTGCTGCGCCGGCCCGGCAAGGGTGCGATCACCGGCATGGGCTGGAGCGGAAACGGCAAGCTCCTAGCCTTCGCGTCAGACGCCGGCGACTGCGGCGTGATCGACATCTCCGCATGATCCCCTGGACGCTGATCGACACAGCCAAGGTGCCGGGCGGCAATGACGAACTGCGGCTGAAGCAGCGCGGCACGGAATTCTCCATCATGCTCGGCACCAATGAGCTGATGAACAGCCGTCTTTCCGGTTCGGAGGAAGCGCTAGCGCACCTCTCCATAGACAAGATCCGCGACCGCCCGCGCCCGAAAGTTCTGATCGGCGGGCTTGGCATGGGCTTCACCCTGCGGGCGGCACTGGCGGAACTGCCTGAAGGCGCCGAGGTCGTGGTGGCGGAGCTTGTTTCCGCCGTCATCCGCTGGGCGAGAAACGAGATGGCGGAGGTGTTCAATGGCTGCCTCGACGACCCTCGCGTCACAATCGTCGAGGCGGATGTCGGAGAGCTGATCCGACGGGAAAAGGCCAGCTACGATGCCATCCTGCTGGACGTCGACAATGGACCGGAAGCGCTGACCCGCGAAGAGAATGACCGCATCTATGACGCACGTGGTCTTGGCGCGGCGAAGGCTGCGCTTCGCCCTAGCGGCGTGCTCTCGTTCTGGTCATCCACGCCTGAAAGCCGGTTCACGCGTCAGCTGCGGTCTGCAGGCTTCACCGTGGAAGAAGTGCCCACACGTGCGAGCACCAAAGGACGTGGTGCAAAGCACATGATCTGGGTTGCCGTGAAGCCAGGTCGCTGACCTTCTCGACGACACGAACTTGCGGCCAGCACGGAGAGCCGCGGCAGGCCTTGCCCGCCGCGGCCTGATCCTCGTGGGTGGGCAGGCGGCGTTTGCAGTTTCGTATGTCGTGTTAGGCGTTCCGCCTGCCCGCTTGCTTCCGGCTCTCTCCGAAGCACCTGAGAAGGACGTGTCAGTTCCCTCACCGGGGCTTCGGGTGGGGACCGGCCTCACGCCGGCCCGCCACCGTCTGCAACGATCACCGGACGCCGGGCGCTCCCGGGGGAGGCAATCGGTTTTGCGAACCCGGCCCCTGCCCGATGACGCAGCCATTGTCGCGCATGCTGTTAGGGCGGGGACGTAAAGGCGAAGAAAATCGCTGGACTGTTGAAATGGCTCAACGATTTATTCTTGTGCAAATATCTCCGTCCACCCTCACACGGACCGGACGGCTGCGATGATGTCCGCCAGCAGCGCGTGGAGATCGTCCCGATAACCGGTTCGCGCCGATGGTGATTTTTCGTTCGAGGTCATCACCACCGTCAGTCCGAGCGACGGCACGATGTAGAGCATCTGGCCACCGTAACCCCAGCCGAACTTCACCTCCTCGCCGCCGATCCGCCGCAGGAACCAGCCATAGCCATAGCCGTCGCCGGAGAAGCGGGAATTGGTGCGCGGCGTCCAGGACTGCCGGATCCAGTCCTCCGGGATCACCTGCACGCCGTCCTTCGTCTTGCCGCCGTTTCGGTAGAGCTGGCCGAAGGACAACAGCGACGCCGCCGTCATCGCCATCTGGTTGCCGCCGAGATAGACGCCTTGCGGATCGCGCTCCCACGAGCCGATGCGGAAGCCCTCTACCGGTTCGAACCACTCGCGCGCGAGCGCAAGCGTCGACTTTTCTCCAACCCGGGTAAGGATGGCGGAAAGCAGATGGGTGGAGGCGGTGGAATACAGCATTCGCCCGCCCGGCTCGCCATCGAACGGTTCGGAAAGCGCAGTTCGCACCCAGTTGCCGCTCGACACCCAGCGCCCGTAATTCGGACCCGACATGCGGGCGAGGCCTCCCTGCATAGACAGCAGGTTGCCGATGGTGATCTCGCTCATCCGCGGATCCGGATCGGACGGCAGATCGCTCTCAAGCAGCGGCGCGATCTTCTGGTCGACGCCTTCCAGCAGCCCCTTGCCGATCGCAATGCCGACCATCGCCGAGACGATCGACTTCGACGCAGACTTGATGTTGGTGGACTCGTCGACCGCATGGCCGTTGAAGCCGCGTTCCGCCAACAGCTCCCCCTCGCGCGACACCAGCACTACTTTCAGCGGCTCGAGCTCCTGGGCATCGGCAAGCACATCGTCGAGTGACGCCGCTCCACCGTCTCCTGGCGACGCTTCCTGGGCGGACAACCGGCTGGACGCGAGCAGGACGGGAACGGTGGCGAGGATTGCGCGGCGTGTAATCATCTGCCGAAGCTAGTGTGCCACCCGGCGTCAGACCATGGCGGCACCGCCGACTCACATCAAGGTGATGGGGCGTGAGCGGCGCAACATCTGTGATCTCCTTCGCTGGGAGGACATGGGCGTCTGCTATCTCACCGGAGCGCAAGGTCAGTCGTACTGGAGATGAGCAAGAAAATCTGAAACCTCCGGCCCTTTCAAAGGTTGTGGTGCCCGACGACCCGCCTTGGCGGCACCAAGGCGGGTACTTGCGCCGCACTGAAAGGAGAGGACTGTGAAAGCTCTGGTCTGGCACGGAAAAGAGGACATTCGTTGCGATACGGTGTCCGATCCGGAGATCGAAGACGCACGCGATGCGATCATCAAGGTCACGAGCTGCGCGATTTGCGGCTCCGACCTTCACCTCTTTCACAATTACATTCCGGCGATGAAGCCCGGCGACATCATCGGCCACGAGATGATGGGCGAAGTCGTCGACGTCGGGCCCTCTGCAAAGGGTGCGCTGAAGAAGGGTGACCGCATCGTCGTGCCCTTCACCATCTTCTGCGGCGAATGCGACCAGTGCAAGCGCGGCAACTTCTCCGTCTGCGAGCGCTCCAACCGCAACAAGGAAATGGCCGACAAGGTCTTCGGCCACACCACGGCGGGCCTCTTCGGCTATACGCACCTGACCGGCGGCTACCCCGGCGGACAGGCCGAGTACCTGCGAGTTCCCCTTGCCGACAAGACGCATATCAAGGTGCCGGACAGCCTGACGGACGAGCAGGTGCTCTTCCTTGGCGACATCTTCCCAACCGGGTGGCAGGCGGCTGTCCATTGCGAGATTGAGCCGACGGACACGGTGGCGATCTGGGGCTGTGGGCCGGTTGGCCAGATGGCGATCCGCAGTGCCGTTCTCCTCGGCGCAATGCAGGTCGTGGCGATCGACCGCATCCCGGAGCGCCTCTCGATGGCGGAAGCCGGTGGGGCGATCACCATTAACTTCGACACCGAAAGCGTCGTGGAGCGGCTGAACGACCTAACCTCTGGCAAGGGTCCGGACAAATGCATCGACGCGGTCGGTCTGGAATCGCATGTCTCGATGGGCCAGCCGGACACGCTGCTCGACCGTGCCAAGCAGATGACCATGCTGGAAAGTGACCGTCCGCATGTGCTGCGCGAGATGATCTATGTCTGCCGCCCGGGCGGCATCATCTCGATTGCCGGCGTCTATGGCGGCCTCGTCGACAAGATCCCCATGGGTCCGGCGATGAACAAGAGCCTCACCTTCCGAATGGGCCAGACCCACGTCAACCGCTGGACCGACGATCTCGTCCGCCGCATCGACGAAGGACAGATCGACCCCTCCTTCGTCATCACCCACACGGCAAAGCTCGAGGACGGACCGGAGATGTACAAGGTGTTCCGCAACAAGCAGGACGGCTGCATCAAGGTCGTGCTGAAACCATAAGGATTGGAGAGAGTGATGAGCTTTATAGCAAACGCGACCCGCTACGAGGACAGCCCCGAGATCATCTCGACCGGTCCGAGCTCGCTCAGCTCGACGGATCGTCTCGCCCGCAACCTCGGCTGGTTCAGCATCGGCCTCGGTCTGGCCGAGATGTTCGCCGCCCGCAGCATCAGCCGCGCCATCGGTATGGAAGGGTCAGAAAATCTGATCCGCGCCTTCGGTGCTCGCGAGGTCGCAAGCGGAATGCTGACTCTTTCGGTGGAGCGGAAGGCCGGCCTCTACAGTCGCGTCGCTGGCGATGCTCTGGACCTCGCGGTGTTGAGCACGGCGGTCAAGGACGACAATCCGAAGCGGGGCAATGCCGCGATCGCTCTTGCGATGGTGGCAGGGGTGACGCTGCTCGATGTCGCCGCAGCGCTGGGAACCCGGCAGCAGCGCCTGCGGGACGAGGATGACATCCGCGATTACAGCGACCGCAGCGGCTTTCCGAAGGGAGTGAACGCTGCCCGTACCCAGGCCGAGCGGGACAATCGTGAGCCGGAGCCGGAGGTCAAGGCACTGCCCCGGCCCCAGACAGGCGGCGCGGAACATCGCCTTTGAGATGTGCAGCCCGCTTCCACCCTCCCCGGAAGCCGGCTGCCCTCTCCCTTAGAACCGGTAGGTAACGCCCCCACCGATCAGCCAGGGGTCGATCATTGCCTTGCCGCTCAGCGGGCCAAGCGTATCGTAATCAGCCGACCAGTCGGTTTCCAGGAAGATCTTCTTCACAATTGAAGTTCACGCCTCAGTGTTCGTCGAGCATGTAATCGAAGCCCGCCTGCAGAGCGACGCCGAAGGCATTGTCCACGTCCAGATCGTGGAAGCCGGGCTTTTCGTTCTGATTGTGAAACATCGAGTAGGTCACGCCGGCGCCGACAAAGGGCTTGAAGGCGCCAAAAGCGGCGAAGTGATACTCCAGGGGTAAGGTCGGCGGCAGCAGCCAGGCGCGCCCGACCGGCACTCCGACAGCGCCATCTTCCTCGATATTGGCATAGGTTGTGCCGAGGATCAGTTCGGCGGCGATGTTGTCGGTGAAGTAATAGCTGATGTCCAACTCGGGAATCACGGAGTCGGAATAGGAAAGGTTGGAGCCAGGGACGCCGTTGACCGAGCCATCGTCCTCGGTGATGACGCCGACGCAACGCACGCGGATCTGCCACGGGCTGGACGCCGGAGGAACATCCGCGACCGGCGCCTCCGTGATCGGCGCCAGCTCGGCGGCACCCGCAGCCGTTGCACCCAACATCGCAAGGCCTGCAGGAAGGCCGGCAAGGCGCACGCTGTTGCTTTTCATTGAACCTCTCCTGAATCATGGAATGTGATTGACGCAGAGAGATCTATTCTTTTGCGAGATCAGCCACCTGCGCGAGATCAACCTCGGTTGACGAGGCCAAGGCGGCGCTTCGGATCAACCGGATCGAAGGCAAAAAAAACCGCTTCCCCTGTTCAAGGGAGCGGGGTCGGGCAGATCGGGAAGACGCGAGGCCACGAGAACGCCGCGCTCGAAGCGTCAGGCCAGCTTGCGCCCGCTCGCAACGATCATGCCCGCTGCACCGTCCAGCCAGCCATCCTTGAGCTCTAGCGCAAGGAAGCGCGAACGCTCGAACGGGCCGGGCATGACGAGGTGCTGGGTCTTGTCGGCAAAGAAGCCGAACCGCTCGTAATAGGCCGCATCACCGACCAGCAGCACGGCCCCGTGGCTGCGCTGTGCGGCTTCCGAAATCGCAGTGCGCATCAAGGCGCCGCCGATGCCGCGACCTTCGTGCGTGCAGTCGACGGCGAGAGGCCCGAGCAGCAGCGCCTCGACCGGCGTTCCCTGCTGGCTGACGCCTGCCTCGATGTTCCACAGCCGGACGGTGCCGATCACATGGCCGTCTTCGTCGCGGGCAACCAGCGCCAGTCCTTTGGCAGGAAGCCGGCCGCGGCGGATCTTCTCCGACGACTTCTTGCGGCGCTCAGGCCCCATGACTCGGTCGAGCAGGTTCTCTCGCGCGACGACATCCGCCGGCGTCTCCGCGTCGATGGTGTAGGTGGATGGCGCAAAGAATGCGCGCACAGTGTCAAGAACAGCGGCCATGGCGGCCTCCCGTACCCAATACCGTTATCAGCGGCGATGAAGGAAGATTGTGAAGGTGCGGGTCCCGCCTGGAGGAACGGGAACCGCGGATCGGATCAGATGACGTAGCTTTTCAGCGGATCGAAGCCGTTGAAGGCAACCGCCGAATAGGTCGTCGTATAGGCGCCGGTGCCTTCGATCAGAACCTCGTCGCCGATCGTGAGGGACACGGGCAGCGGGTACATGTTCTTCTCGTAGAGCACGTCGGCTGAATCGCAGGTCGGGCCGGCGAGCACGCATGGCTCCATCTCGTCCGCATCGCGCTCGGTGCGGATCGGGTAACGAATTGCCTCGTCCATCGTCTCGGCGAGACCGCCGAACTTGCCGATGTCGAGATAGACCCAGCGGTGGTTGTCGTTGTCGGACTTCTTCGACACGAGAACGACTTCCGCTTTGATCACACCCGCATTGCCAACCATGCCGCGGCCCGGCTCGATGATCGTCCTCGGCAGGTTGTTGCCGAAGTGCGCACGAAGTGCGGCAAAGATCGCCTGGCCGTAGGCTTCCGCCGACGGGATGTCACGCAGGTACTTGGTCGGGAAGCCGCCGCCCATGTTGACCATCTGCAGGTGGATGCCCTGCTTGGCCAGCTGTGCGAAGACGCGCTTGGCGTCGGCGAGCGCTGAATCCCAGGCATCGACCTTGGTCATCTGCGAGCCGACGTGGAAGGACACGCCGTAGGATTCCAGGCCCAACTGGTGCGCATAGACGAGCACGTCGACGGCCATCTGCGGCACGCAGCCGAACTTGCGGCTGAGCGGCCATTCGGCACCTTCGCCATCCGTCAGGACGCGGCAGAACACGCGGGCGCCGGGAGCGGCACGCGAGATCTTCTCGACTTCCTCATGGCTGTCGACGGCAAAGAGTGCGATGCCGAGCGCGTGTGCACGAGCAATGTCACGCTCCTTCTTGATCGTGTTGCCGTAGGAGATGTGCTCCGGCGACGCGCCGGCGTCGAGCGCCATCTGGATTTCGGCAACCGATGCGCAGTCGAAGTTCGAGCCGAGCGAAGCCAGGAGCTTCAGGATCTCCGGAGCCGGGTTCGCCTTGACGGCGTAGTAGATCGCGCTGTCCGGCAGGGCATGACGGAACGCGTGGTAATTGTCGCGCACGACATCGAGGTCGACCACGAGGCACGGGCCTTCCGGACGTCGGGTCTTTATGAAATCGAGAATACGAGCGGTCGTCATCTTGCAGTCCCTTACGATCTCAGGCTCCGGCGGACCGGAGGACAAAGGGCGGATGAGAATATGCAATAGTACCAGCCGATGGAGACCCCGGTACCGCACTACGCTCATACGCGCAAACATTGGACCAACGCCCTGCCAAGGGCTTCGATCCGGCTTTGTCTGCCATGGATTGGAGGGAGACCCTACCGCACTTCCGGCAATGATGGTGTGCCTCTTCAGTATTGCCGGCTGATGGAAAGCCGGCAGAGACTAGAAAGGCCCGCACCGTCGTTGCTTCAAGATGTCCTCGCATTTCCCGGTTGGCCGGAATAGCGACTGGAGGGGTTAGTTCCAGGTACCTTACCGATGACCTCACCTTAGGGATAAATCCCAGTTCGAGGGTCGGCGGACACCCACAGGCACGTGCGACTTTGGGCAGCACGGGAGATAAGAACATTCGCCTTCACAATCAAGAGATTTTTTGGCCCATCTCATAGATTTCACATTGCGTCGGAACACGAGAAATCCCAACTAGGCGACGGGGCTTAGGAAGGGACGACAACTTTGGATACTTTGACGCGCATGCGCGCCTTTATCGACGTGGTGGAGGCCGAAGGTTTTTCGGCAGCCGCGCGCCGCACCGGCCGCTCCAAGGCACTGCTTTCCAAGTATGTGAAGGAACTGGAAGACGACCTGGGGGCGCTGCTTCTGAACCGCACCACCCGCCAGTTCTCCATGACCGAAGCAGGCCACACCTACTATCGCACCGCCGCCGACATCCTGAAGGAGATCGACAACCTCTCCGACCTGGTGCGGGAGAACAACGCTGATCTCAAGGGTCGCCTGCGGGTGTCGGTACCGCGGACCTTCGTCGATGCCGAGGTCGGCCAGTCGCTAATCGATTTTGCTAAGGAACATCCAGAAGTCTCGCTGGAGATCGTCGCAGAGGACCGTTTCGTCGACCTGATCGAGGAAAGCTTCGACCTCGCCATCCGAATTACGAAACTCGAAGATTCCGGCCTGATCGCCCGCAAGGTGTCCGACTTCCGCGTCTATGCCTGCGCCTCCGCCGATTTCGTCGCCCGACACGGTCCGATCGAGACGCCGCAGGATCTGTCCCGAATCCCCTTCATCATTGACACCAATTCCCGCTGGCACAACAACGTCCGCTTCTCCGGACCGGACGGAAATACGATCTCAGTCCCAGTCACAGGACCGCTGGAAGTCAATAGTCCGCAGGCAACGCTTCGTGCGGCCAAAGCCGGTCTGGGTGTTGCCATCATCCCAGACTTCATTGCCGGCCCGTCGATACAGTCCGGTGACCTCGTGACGCTTCTGGAGGATTATATCGCCAAGGACCGCGGGATATATGCCGTCTACCCGCATCGCCGGTATCTGCCGGCAAAGGTCCGCAGCTTCGTCGACTATCTTGCCGTCTGGTTCCGTCGCCGCCACTGAGACAACGTCGAATTTCTGACCCATTTCCCCCGCAGAACCGCCGAATGTTCCAACGAGAGTCGCGGCCCCGCATGAAGCATGCCCTACCCCTGCTGACGGCGCTTGCGCTTTCGGTGCCGAGCCTGGCGCTCGCCCATCCGCACATCTTTGCCGAGGCGCGACTCGAAGTTATCGCCGGTGATGACGGCAACATTCAGGAACTGCGCAATGTCTGGCGCTTCGACGAGGTGTTTTCCTCCAGCGTGCTGCTCGACTTCGATGCCAACACCGATCTGAAGCTGGACGAGAAGGAACTGGCCGAACTCGGCGAGGTGATGCGCACCTCGCTCGCCGACTTCGACTATTTCACCACCGTCACGGCCGACGGAAAGTCGGAGAAGGTACAGAAGCCGGACGTAATCCACGTTTCCTACGACCAGAACCAGGTCATGGTCTTCTTTGCGGTGAAGCCGGAAAAGACGCTGCCGCTGAAGGGCAAGCTCACCTTCGGGATCTACGATCGGTCGATGTATACAGCAATCGACTTTCCGACGGACGAGGATCTTGTTGCACAGGGGAAGGCGGCGGAGGCCTGCAAGCGGGAGGTGGTGCGGCCGGATCCCGATGAGATCATTGCAGAAAACAGCGCCACGCTGACCGACGCCTTCTTCAATGATCCAACGGGCACCGACATGTCCAAGCTGTTTGCCACACGCCTGGAGCTGACCTGCTGATGCGGCTGGCCAAGACATCCGTTGCGGTGCTGGCTCTTGCCGTCTTGGTTGCGGGCGTCGCCCATGCGCAATCGCCGCTCGGCGTCGGGTCGGCAGAGCCAGCCTTCAGCATCGGCGGGCCGCTCGGCGGCTTCTTTTCCTGGGTCAACAGCTATCAGCAAGCCTTCTATCGATCGTTGACCGCCGCGCTGAAGGCGATGCGCGAGGATCCCTTCGCGCTGGCCGGCCTCATCGGACTCTCCTTCGCCTACGGCATTTTCCACGCCGCCGGCCCCGGACATGGCAAAGCGGTAATTTCCTCCTACATGATCGCCAATGAGGTGGAGTTGCGGCGGGGCGTCGTCATCTCCTTCGTGTCTGCCATTTTGCAGGGACTGACCGCAATCCTTCTGGTCGGCGTCGCCTTCTTCGCTCTGCGCGGGACGGGCATTACGATGACCGCCGCCACCTGGGCGATGGAAGTCGCAAGCTTCGCGCTGATCGCGGTCTTCGGCGCCTGGCTTCTGGCCCGCAAGCTGATGTCGCTGCGCCCACGGCCTTCGATATCGTCGGCAGCAGCAGCGCCCCTTCCCTCTCCTCGCTCACTGAGCGCTGCGTCGGCCGCACCGGTTTCACGGTTTCAGGCCGTCGAGGTGACGGACCACGCATATTCCGGCAGCGGCGACCATTGCGAGACCTGCGGCGTGAGCCACGCGCCTGATCCACGCCTTCTCGGCGGCAGCCGCTTTCGCACGAAGGAAGCCTGGTCGGCAATCGTTGCTGTGGGTCTGCGCCCCTGTTCCGGAGCCATTCTGGTGATGAGTTTCTCGCTGCTGAACGGCCTTTATCTCGGCGGCATGCTGTCCGTGCTGGCGATGTCGCTCGGCACCGCAATCACGGTCTCGCTCTTGGCGATCCTCGCCGTTGCCGCCAAGGACGTTGCCTTGCGTTTTGCCGGCCCCAGCACGGCAACCGGCCGCCGTGTCACCTCGACCTTCGAGATCGCCGGTGCGCTGTTCATCCTGTTGATCGGGTTGTCCCTGCTGGGCGCCTCGCTGCAGGCCTGACGGCTCAGCGCTGACCGTCCCGCTTGCGCTGGTGTCGCGCCCGCAGCCAGAAGATCAGGAAGAAGGACAGGACGGCCAGAACCGCGAACACGGCCGCGGCATAGGGCGAGAAGCGCTCGGCCAGCCAGAGCATGATCGGCGGCATCACGAAGAAAAGCGCGAGAAAACCGACAAGGATGAGCCCTGCCGCGATGATCGGGCCTCGCCTGCTGTCACCGCTCATGCTGCTGCTCCCTGACTGATCTCTGCACGAATATCCTCCAGCCGCCGGCGCTGCCGGCCCTGTTCGTCAAAATTCTCCGGCGCGAGCCAGGTCTCGAACGCCTGTTTCAGCACGGGCCATTCGCCATCGATCATCGAGAACCAGGCCGTATCGCGGTTGGCTCCCCTGGAGATCATGTGCTGGCGGAAGATACCTTCGAAGGTGAAGCCGTAGCGGGCGGCAGAGCGTTTGCTCGGCTCGTTCTCGTTGTGGCACTTCCACTCGTAGCGACGGTAGCCCAGCTCTTCGAAGACGTGCCGGGCCATGAGGTAATGGGCCTCGGTCGTCAGCGGCGACCGCTGGATGCCGGGGCCATGGGCCACCGACCCTACCTCGACCGCGCCATTCTTCGGATCGGGCCGCATGTAGCTCGCCATGCCGACGATCTTGCCGCTGGCATTCTCGCGGAAGACGAGGGTGATCCAGCCGAAATCGCGGCCGGCGGCCTCCAGCCAGTCTCCGAACGGCCCGGCTTCGGAAAATGCATCCTGAGGGAAATAACGAAGCAATTCATTGACCGCATCCGCACCGCCGAGCGCCTGCCACAGCGGCTCCAGATGCTCGGAGCGGTCGTAAGGCTCCAGCGTAACATAACGCCCCTGAAGCGTCACGGGAGCGGGTGCCGGTACCTTGTAGTTCCTGAGATCGCGCATCGGTCAGCCTCTTGCAGTGGAGCCGAGGCTTAGGCCAGCCGCCCGGCAAAGGCAACTGGCCGCGTTCGCCTCACGCCTGCACTTTTGCCGCAGAGACCGTCGCGTCGATGTGGTCGATCAGGGCGTCGGGGAGCCCGAGGCGGCCGGCGAGCAGGTCGAGGTAGCCCCGCTCCGCGCGCGTGTCCGGATCGATAGTGATGCGGGTGGCGGTGTAGAGCTCGACCTTCTGCTCTTCCGTCCGCGCCGCGGCAACGAGATCGTCGATATCGACCGGATTGGCGAGCTCGTCCGCGATGAACGCCTCCGCTTCCGAACCCAGATCGACCGCATGCACCTTGTCCATGATGTTGGCGCGCTCATTTGCGTCGATGTGCCCATCCGCCTTGGCGGCGGCAATCATCGCGCGCACGAGCGTCAAAGCAAAATCATTGCTGAGCGCCGGGGACTGCAGGTCGAAGCCCGAATTGCTGGGCGGCAGCAGGATCTCCGGTTCCTTCTGCGCCACCGTCTGCGGCGACTGGCCAGACTGGTAGTTCTTGTAGGCCATGTAGCCGAGGCCGGCGATTGCGGCGATGCCACCGACCGTCGCGACGTTGCCGACAAGCTTGCGGCCGGTCTTCGTTCCAAGAAGGGCTGCGGCGATACCAGCCGTCTTCAGCGGGTTGTTCTTTGCGATGTCGCCGAACTGCCCTGCCTTGTCCAGCATTCCTCCGGAGCCCAGCATGCCTCCGGCCCTGCTGCCCATCTGCGGCCCGAGGAACTGGTCCAGAAGCTTCTTGGCGTCGAACATCGCAATCTCCCATTGTGAAACACTTACAGGAGATAGGAACGGAACCACGGATTGCAAAGGCGCCGGATGGACACGGCGCCATCTGGTCACGCAGATGTCAGGCCTTCAGTGCCGCCGCCTCGCGGGCCAGCTTGCTGATGCCCGCCCAATCGCCTGCGGCCACCATCTCCTTCGGCGCCACCCAGGACCCGCCGACGCAGACGACGTTCGGCAGCGACAGGTAGTCCTTGGCGTTCTTCAGCGAAATGCCGCCGGTCGGGCAGAAAAGCGTGCCGGCAAGCGGCGACGACAGCGACTTGAGATAGGCAGCGCCGCCGGCCTGTTCCGCCGGGAAGAACTTGAGAACTTCAAGACCTTCCTCGCGCAACGCCATGACTTCGCTTGCCGTTGCAGCACCCGGCAGGAGCGGCACGCTCGAGTTCTTCGCGGCTTCCAGAATGCCCCGTGTTGCACCAGGGCTGACGATGAAGGTGGATCCTGCTGCCACCGCCGCATCGAAGTCCTTCGCGCTGAGGATGGTGCCCGCACCGACATTGGCGCCTTCGACCTCGGCGGCCACCGCCTGGACCGCATCGAGCGCTGCCGGCGTACGCATGGTGATCTCGATCGCGTTCAGACCGCCTTCGACGAGCGCCCGCGCCAGCGGTACGGCAGACTTCGCGTCTTCCACGATCAGCACCGGCACCACGGGCTGCGCCCGAAGGATCGCGAGAAGGTTTTCAGTCTTGCCGGCCATGGGACGCTCCCGTTTTTCAAACGATTGAAGTTGGGTTGGAAATAGCCCCCTCGCCTTGGATTGTCGAGGAAAAATCAGCCCCGTGGCAATCGGAACCTTTGCGAGACACTGCCGTTGCAGTAGGCTCTTGAGAAGGACGGGTGGAATAGTAATGGCCAAGGAAATTGAGCGGAAGTTTCTGGTGAAGGATGACGGCTGGCGGCCCGAAGCCACGTCTTCTTCCGATTTCGTCCAGGCCTACATCGTCACGATGGACGATCGCTCGCTGCGCATCCGCATCATGGATGACGAGCGCGCGACCCTGACGCTGAAGATCGGCCGCCAGTTGATCAGCCGCGACGAATTTGAATACTCCATCCCCGTCGCCGATGCGAAGGAGCTGGCCGCCAGCGCCCTCGGCATCGTCCTGGAAAAGACCCGTCACGAGGTCGAGCACGAGGGCTTTACATGGGAAGTCGATGTCTATGCCGGCGCCTATGATGGTCTGGTCGTCGCTGAGGTGGAGATGGAGGACGAAGAACAGGAGCCGCCTTTGCCACCTTGGCTTGGAGCGGAAGTGACCGGAGACCGCCGCTACTCCAACCAGTTAATGGCGACCGAAGATTTGAGCGCGGAGCTTTGTGATGGCGTTTCGCATCCGGCCTGACCGGCCTTTTACGCAAGAATTCCGGTCCGTCGCCGAGCATCAGCTTCGGCAAGCCATACGCTTTCTGGAAGACCAGCCGGAGGGACCGCACGAGGCGGTTCACGACGCGCGCAAGAGGTTCAAGCGGGTCCGCGCTCTCTACCGCCTGATCCAGTCGGACGCCAAGGAGTTCAGGGCGCGGGAGAACGCGCGCATTCGCGATACGGCGAAGACGCTGTCTGTGGTGCGTGACGCGGCGGCGCTGGTGGAGACGGTGGATTATCTCGCTGCCCAGGCCGGTTCGCCGGAAGAATCGGCGGCGTTGAAATTTGCCGCCAAAACCCTGATTGAGCGGCGCGATCGCATCGCGCATGAGGAAAGCGATCTTCCTGCCAAGATGGCGGCTGCGGTGCAGTCCTGCCATGAGGCGATCGGCGCGCTGCAAGAGCTCCACCTGGACAACAGCCCGCGCCGCACCGCCAATCGTCTCGCCAAGGCCTGGCGCAAGCAGCTGTCGCGGGCAGCGGCGGACCTGGTTGCCTGCGAGGAAGGTGGCGATGCGGAGCATTTCCACGACCTGCGCAAGGTCGGCCAGACCTACTGGATGTACCTGGCGCTGCTCTCCGATCTCTGGGCCTCGGCCATGCGGGCCAAGCAGCGCGAGGCGAAGGCGCTTGTGGACCTACTTGGCCACGAGCACGACCTTTCGGTGCTGACGCAGGTGGTGAACGAAAATCCCGACCTCTTTGGCGACAGCGAGACGCTCGCCCGTGTCATCGGCGCGATCATCGCCCACCAGCAGGAGCTGCGGCAAGAGTCGCTCGAGCAGGCGAAGCTCGTGTTCGCCGATGATGCAGACACCGAGGCGGCACGGATCGCGCTGCTCTGGAAGGAAGCGGCATCTCGCAAGTAGTGTCCCAAATGCCGGTGAGACCAGCGACAGAAAGCGCGTTGCGCGGTGTCGCGTCTGGTAGTATTCCCCCGCCATGACCGAAAACCCTGTACTCCAGACGCTGGACAAGTCCGGCTCCACTTGCGTGGCGGCGCTCTACCACTTCGCAAGCTTCCCGCGCTTTGCTGAATTCCGCGAGCCGCTGCAGGCGCTCTGCGAGGCAAACGGCGTGAAGGGCACGCTGCTGCTCGCGCATGAAGGCATCAACGGCACGATTGCCGGCCCTGACGCCGGCATTGCCGCGGTGCTGGCGCACCTGCGGGCGCAGCCGGAGTTTGCGGCGCTGGAGCACAAGGCAAGCCGGGCCTCCAAGATGCCGTTCCTGCGCATGAAGGTGCGACTGAAGAAGGAGATCGTGACGATGGGCGTCGAGGCCATCGACCCCAATAAGATCGTCGGCACCTATGTCGACCCAAAGGACTGGAACGCACTGATCTCCGATCCAGAGACCATCGTCATTGACACCCGCAACGACTACGAGACGGCCATCGGCATCTTCAAGGGCGCGGTTGACCCGAAGACGAAGACCTTCCGCGAGTTTCCCGACTGGGTGAAGAACAACACAGGCCTGCACAACAAGCCGAAGATCGCTATGTACTGCACCGGCGGCATCCGCTGCGAGAAGGCGACCGCCTTCATGAAGGAGCAGGGTTTCGACGAGGTCTACCACCTCAAGGGCGGCATCCTGAAATATCTGGAAGAGGTCCCGGCGGAAGAAAGCCTCTGGGAAGGCGCCTGCTTCGTCTTCGACGAGCGCGTCTCGGTCGAGCACGGCCTGAAGGAAGGCTCGCACCGCCTCTGCCACGCCTGCCGCAACCCGATCACCGCCGAAGAAGTCACCTCGCCTTATTACGAGGAAGGCGTGTCTTGCAGCCATTGCTATGAGACGCGCACCGAAGCGGATCGGCAGCGCTACCGCCAGCGCCAGCAGCAGATCGCGCTGGCGAAGAAGCGCGGACAGAAGCACATCGGCAGCTGATCAGAGAGACTTTGGAAGGCCCGCCTGTTTCAGCGTTTCATTGGCGGTATGGCGGGACTTCACGCCGTGATCGACAGTGAAGTGGCGGCTGGTGATAGGGCTGAACCAGATCTCGTGGTCTCCCTTTCCGGGACGAACAAAAAATTTGCAGCCTGCTGCTGTTAGCAGCTCCTTCAGTTCCCGCAAGTAGGGCGCCCATCGGCCAGAAACGCGGGTTCGGTATCTTGGCGACATGTTCAGACATGATGTGGACTGGGATCTCCGGGAGCTCGAACACCTATCCGTTCGTCTCCAGCAGGTCGCCAACCGCAGCAATCACCTTCTTCTCGAGCTTTTCGAGTGTCTCGGCCTCGACGGCAAGTCCGTCGATGTCCCCGCTGGCCGCAACCCAGACTTCGGCGTCCTCGTCCCAGATCGCACGGATAATGATCGAAGCGTGTTTCATGGTCGTCCCTTCGGCGAACGGTCAACAGCGACAGGTGTCTCCTTATCACATGCCGATGCCGGAAGAAATTGTCTGGCGGAGCCTGCTTTGTTACAGGCTCCGCGCAAGAGCTTACCAGCCGGTGACGACAGCGCCCTTGAACTCTTCGTTGACGAAGGCCTTTACCTCGTCGTTCTGGTAGGACTCAACCAGCGTCTTCACCCACGGCGCGTCCTTGTCGGCAGAGCGCACGGCGATGACGTTGACGTATGGAGCCTTCTCGCCTTCGATGGCGATCGAATCCGTCTTCGGGTTGAGACCGGCTTCCAGCGCATAGTTGGTGTTGATGACGGCAGCGGCAACGTCATCGAGCGAGCGCGGCAGCTGTGCGGCATCGAGTTCAACGAACTGTATATTCTTCGGGTTTTCGGTGACGTCGGCCGGACCGATCTTCAGACCCTTTTCCGGGTCGACCTTGATCAGGCCCTGGTCAGCGAGCACCAGCAGTGCACGGCCGCCATTGGTCGGGTCATTAGGGATCGAAATCGTCGCGCCATTTTCCAGTTCGTCGAGGCTCTTCACCTTCTTGGAATAGACGCCCATCGGGAAGTTGACGTTCTTGGCGACGCTCACGAGGTCGAAGCCCCGGTCGGCGACCTGGTTGTCGAGATAGGGCTGGTGCTGGAACGAGTTCGCGTTCAACTCACCGTCGTTGAGCGCCTGGTTAGGCACGACATAGTCGGAGAACTCGAGGATCTCGATGTCGAGGCCTTTCGTCGCGGCAACTTCCTTGACCTTCTCCATGATCTGAGCGTGCGGACCAGGGGTGACGCCAACCTTGATGGTCTCGGCAGCCGCGGAACCTGCGGCGAAGGCGGCGATGGCAGCCGCCAGGATGAACTTCTTCATGGATATCTCCCTTTCAGATGTTGGTGTTCTAGTTCTTGCGGGCTTTCTTGTCGAAGCGCCGCGCGAGCATGTCGCCGCTCGTTTGGATCGCCTGCACCAGCACGATCAGCACGACTACGACGGCGAACATCACCTCCGGCATGAAACGCTGATAGCCATAGCGGATCCCGAGATCGCCGAGCCCACCGCCACCCACGGCGCCGACCATGGCGGAGTAGCCGACCAAGCTGACGAGCGTCAGCGTGAGCGCCAGCGTCAAGCCAGGCTTTGCCTCGGCCAGCAGCACCTTGAAGACAATCTGCAGCGGCGTCGCACCCATGGCACGGGCAGCCTCTATCAGTCCCTTGTCGACCTCGCGGATCGCCGATTCCGCCAGCCGTGCGACGAAGGGAATTGTCGCAATCGTCAGCGGCACGATCGCGGCAGCCGTCCCGATGGAGGTGCCGGTCACCAGCCGCGTGAATGGAATGATGGCCACCACAAGAATGATGAAGGGCGTCGAGCGGGTGGCGTTGACGATAGCACCAACGATTTTGTTGACAGTCGGCGCCGGAAAGAGTTCGCCGCGACCGCTCGTGGCAAGGAAGATGCCGATTGGCAGGCCGATCAGCGAGCCAATGACACCCGCGACGGCAACCATATGCACCGTCTGCAGGAGTGCCTTCCAGAGCAGCGAAAAAAGCATGTCAGGCGCCATAGCCAAGCACCTCCGTCGTCAGTCGGGTTTGCTGAAAGAAGCTGCGGGCGCGCTCCAGCGTCTGCGGATCGGCTGCATAGGAAACAACCAGAGAGCCGAAAGGTTCGCCAGCGATCTCGTCGATGGCCCCGGCAAGGATGTTTACGTCCGGGCCTATCTCGGCAACGAGCCGCGCCGTCAGCGGCTGGAAGGCCGTTTCACCAAAGAACACCAGGCGCACCAGCGCCCGGTCCCCGGGTGCGGGTACCGGCTTAAGGTCCGTACGGATCCATTCCGGCAGCTTTGCGCCAATCGCGACCGCCAGAAGCGACTGCGTGGTCTCGTGTTTCGGCGCAGTGAAGACGTCGAAGGTCCGGCCGTTCTCGACGATCTTGCCCTTGTCGATTACCGCCACCTGCGAGGCGATCGTCTTCACCACCTCCATCTCATGGGTGATCAGCAGCACCGTAAGGCCGAGGTCGCGATTGATGTCCTTCAGCAGTTTCAGGATCGACTGCGTCGTCTCTGGATCAAGCGCCGAGGTGGCCTCGTCCGAGAGAAGCAGCTTCGGCTCGGTGGCGAGTGCGCGGGCGATGCCGATGCGCTGCTTCTGACCGCCGGAGAGTTCCGCAGGATACCGGCCGGCCTTGTCACCAAGGCCGACGAGATCCACCAGCGGTGCCACGCGGTCCCGGATTGCCTTGCGATCCATGCCGGCGATCTCGAGCGGCAGCGCGATGTTATCAAAGGCGGTGCGCGACGAAAGGAGGTTGAAGTGCTGGAAGATCATGCCGACCTGGCGGCGCAGGTCGCGCAGGCCAGTTTCACCGAGCGCGCCAACCTCGACGCCATCGACCACGACCCTGCCGGAACTTGCCTTCTCCAGGCCGTTGACGAGCCGAATAAGCGTCGACTTGCCGGCGCCCGAGCGGCCAATGATGCCGGTGATGGCGCCACGGGGAACCGTCAGGTCCACGCCGTCAAGCGCGGTGAAGGCAGGCTCGCCCTTGGTGCCGCCGAAGCGCTTGGTGGCATTCTCGAAAGCGACCATGGCGCCGGTGGGTCCGGCAGCAGGCGCGGAATTTTCATGGGACATGTGGAAAGCTCACGGGATTAAGGTCTGTTTACGTGCGGGCAGCCATGCCCGCTGCAGGTCAGGACGCCATGCCACACATTCGTTTGAACCAGACCGTCGCGGACATTCTCTTCGTGCCTTCCTAGCGGCAGCCACCGGCTTGCCGTTGGCGCCTAGATGCATCGTCCGCCGTGAAAAAGATAGGAATGAGAATCCGGAAAACCCGGCCTGCAGGAAAAATTTCCTGCGATCACGCCGTCTTGTGATTACCGTGCGGGAAGTTCAGGGCGAGGTCACGATACCACTTGCCGCTTTTCTTAACAGTCCGCTCCTGCGTCTCGTAATCGACATGGACAAGCCCGAAGCGCATGCGATAGCCCTCTGCCCATTCGAAATTGTCCATCAGGCTCCAGGCGAAATAGCCGCGTAGCGGATAACCCTCGCTGACGAGGTCGGCGCAGACCGAAAGGTGATCGGCGTAGTAATCGAGACGCGGCTGGTCATCCACCTCACCATCGGCGCCAACACCCATGTTGTAGCAGGCGCCATTTTCGGTGACATACATCTCCGGCAAGTCATAGCGATCGTAGAGGTCCATGACGAGCGACTTCATCGCTGCCGACCAGATTTCCCAGCCGATATCCGTCACGGTCTCGCCAACGAACGGCGCGGGCTTGGTGGCCGGGAATTCGGCCTCCTCGGACGCATCCGCCAGGACGCGCATCGGCGTGTAGTAGTTGAGGCCCCACCAGTCGAGCTTCTGGCTGATCGCGGCGAGATCCCCCTCCTCCACCTCCGGCATGCGGTCGCCGAGAGCGTCCAGCAGCGAGGCTGGATATTCGCCCTTGAACACCGGCCCGAAGAAGGAGCCGTTGTGGAAATCGAAGGCGCGCTCGGTGGCGGCCTTGTCCTCGGTGCTTTCGGAACCGGCAATGACTGAATGCGCGTTCAGCACCAGCCCAACGGGAACATTGGGGCTGACGTCGCGGATCGCCTCCACCCCAAGCCCGTGCGCCAGGTTGGTGTAGTGCATGGCATGGAGGGCCGCCTCCATGTTGCGCTCGCCCGGCGCGTGGACGCCGTAGAGATGACCGAGCCAGACGGAGCACCACGGCTCGTTGAAGGTGGCAACCGCATCCAGCCGGTCTCCGAGCCGTGCCATCACGACCTTGGCATAGCGCTGGAAGGCATAGGCAGTAGAGCGAGCGGTCCAGCCACCGTCCCCCAAAAGGGCCAGCGGCAGGTCCCAGTGGTAGAGCGTGGCGAAGGTCTTGATGCCGCGCGCCTTGCAGCCGTCGAGCAGCCTGTCATAGAAGTCCAGCCCCTTCTCGTTGACCCAGCCCACACCTTCCGGGATGATCCGCGGCCAGGCGATCGAGAACCGATAGGAGGAAACGCCCATCTCCTTGATCAGGTCAAGATCCTGCTCCAGCCGATGATAATGATCGCAGGCAACGTCGCCGTTGTGGCGGCCGAAAACGCGGCCCGGCATGTTGGAGAAGGCGTCCCAGATGGACGGCTTGCGCCCGCCCTCCTTCGTCGCCCCTTCGATTTGGAATGAGGCCGTGGCGACACCAAAGGTGAAGTCGCCGGGGAAGCGAGAGGCGAGGGTCTTCGGGTCGGTCATGGCAGGCATCCGTGTAGGGTGTTAGTCAGCATCTTGATGGAAGTCGATTTAGCCAAGCAACGGAGGCTTGTACATCCGGCCATGCCGATTACTGCAACGTTTCAGCGGCTGAGATCGTAGGCTCCAACAGGGTAGAGATTTGGTTTCCCTCGACCGAAACCCCGTCTTCGCCGATCGTGATCTCGACGCCCGATGGCTCCGACTCTTCCTGATAGACATAAATGCCAAGCCCGATCACGACGACCACCAGAGCACCGATGATCATGTAGAGGCCACTTCTGCTGTTCATTTCCCTGCCGCCCTTTCGCGTTGAAGACGACGCCTAGCTAGGGCTTCAACACCGTCCGGCAATAGCGACATCTGCGGCAGCAACGGTCGTACCGAGGAGCCAGCCAGGCTCATCGGTAATGCGGACCTCAAGCGGGCAGCTTCACCCAGGCGCCATTCTTCTTCGACGAAGCCACACAAGCCTCCACGAAGGCGACGCCCTTCACGCCGTCGTCGACCGTCGGGTAGATGACCGCGTTGTCGACGGTAGCACCCTTCTTCCTGGCGTTGATGGCGTGGGCTGCCTCCGTGTAGATCGTCGCGAAGGCTTCGAGATAACCTTCCGGATGACCTGACGGGATGCGGCTGGCGCGGCCGGCAGCGCTCCCTGCACCGGCGCCGTTGCGGGTGATCAGCCGCTTCGGTTCGCCGAATGGGGTAAACCACAGATAGTTCGGGTCAGCCTGCACCCATTCGATGCCGCCCTTGGTGCCGTAGACGCGAATCTTGAGGCCGTTCTCATGGCCCGGCGCCACCTGACTGCACCAGAGCATGCCCTTGGCACCGCCCTCGAAACGCAGCATCACGTGGGCATTGTCATCAAGCCGCCGCCCTTCGACGAAGCTGTCGAGGTCGGCCGCCAGGCTTTCCAGCGTCAGGCCGGTGATGAAGGAGGCAAGGTTGTAGGCATGCGTGCCGATATCGCCGGTGGAACCGCCAGCGCCGGATTGCGCCGGGTCGGTACGCCAGACCGCCTGTTTGGCGCCGGTCTGCTCGACCGCTTCCGTCAGCCAGTCCTGCGGATACTCGACCTGCACGATGCGGAGCGTGCCGAGATCGCCGTTCTGGATCATCTCGCGCGCCTGCCGCACCATCGGATAGCCGGTGTAGTTGTGGGTGAGGATGAAAAGCGCATCGCTCTCGTCCGCCACTTTCTTCAGCTTCTTCGCGTCCGAAAGGTTCGACGTCAGCGGCTTGTCGCAGATCACATGGATGCCGCGGCGCAGGAACTCCTTGGCCGCCTCGTAATGCACGTGGTTCGGCGTCACGATCGAGACGGCTTCGATGCCGTTCTTCAGCCGCGCCTCGCGGATCGCCATTTCCTTGTAGGAGCCATAGGTGCGCGCCGGGTCGAGCCCGAGGTCGCGTCCCGACTGCATCGCCTTTTCCGGCGTCGAGGAGAGGGCGCCTGCGACTAGATCGAACTGGTCGTCGAGGCGGGCAGCCATGCGATGGACGGCACCGATGAAGGCGCCCGCGCCACCGCCCACCATGCCGAGCCGGATGCGCGGCTCGCGCGCCTGTTCGTCCTTGCCTTCGATAGCCATCGTCGTTTCTCCCTTACAGTCCCAACATCCGGCGGTTGGCCGCTTCGTCCGTGCCGCCGGCGGCGAAGTCGTCGAAAGCTTTCTCAGTGACGCGAATGATGTGGTGCTTGACGAATTCGGCGCCTTCACGCGCGCCGTCCTCGGAATTCTTCAGAGCGCATTCCCACTCCACGACAGCCCAGCCATCGAAGTCGTTCGCGGTCAGCTTTGAGAAGACGGCGCCGAAATCGACCTGTCCGTCACCCAGCGACCGGAAGCGGCCGGCGCGCTGCACCCAGCCCTGGTAGCCGCCATAGACGCCCTGGCGGCCGGTCGGATTGAACTCCGCGTCCTTGACGTGGAACATCTTGATCCGGTCCTTGTAGATGTCGATGTTGTCCAGATAATCCAGGCACTGCAGCACGTAGTGCGACGGGTCGTAGAGCATGTTGGCGCGCGGATGGTTCTTCACCCGCTCCAGGAACATCTCGAATGTGACCCCGTCATGCAGGTCTTCGCCCGGATGGATTTCGTAGCAGACGTCGACGCCGCAGGAATCGGCATGGTCGAGGATCGGCGTCCAGCGGCGGGCGAGTTCCTCGAAGGCGGTCTCGATCAGGCCGGCGGGGCGTTGCGGCCAGGGATAGATGAACGGCCACGCAAGCGCACCCGAGAAGGTTGCGTGCGCCTTGATCCCGAGGTTCTTCGACGCCGACAGCGCCATCTTCACCTGCTCGACCGCCCATTCCTGGCGCGCCTTCGGGTTTCCGCGCACTTCCGGCACGGCGAAACCGTCGAAGGCCTCGTCGTAGGCCGGATGAACGGCAACCAGCTGGCCCTGCAGGTGCGTAGAGAGTTCCGTCACTTCGATGCCGTTCTGGCGCGCAATGCCGGCGAACTCGTCGCAATAATCCTTAGATTCGGCCGCCTTCTTCAGGTCGATCAGCTGTGCAGCCCAGGTCGGCACCTGTACGCCGATATAGCCCTTTTCCGCCGCCCATTTGGTGATCCCGTCCCAGGAGTTGAACGGCGCCTCGTCGCCCGCGAACTGGCCGAGAAAGATGGCCGGTCCCTTGATGGTCTTCATGAGCTTGCTCCTCCGATGGTCTCTGTGTGTGGCGGACATGAAAAAGCGCGCGCGAGGGATCGCGCGCGCTGGTGGTTGATCAGAACGGGGAGTCCGGGAAGTAGAACTGCTCGGCGTTCTCCTTGGTGACGAGCGTCGCGTCGAGGATGTACTCGCCGCTGACGGGAACCTGATCGTACAGACCGTCGGCCGTCAGCTGCATGGCGGTCGCAATCATCGCCGGCGGATAAAGCACGTCGACCGGCACCATCTTGTCGCCGTCCATGACGCGCTTGACCATGTCCTTGGAACCGGCACCGCCGACGACATACTGGATGTCGTCACGGTTAGCCTGCTCGATCGCTTCCAGAACGCCGACGACCATGTCATCGTCCTGTGCCCAGACCACGTCGATTTCCGGATACTTGGTCAGGTAGTCCTGCATCACGCGGAAGGCATCGTCGCGGTTCCAGTTGCCGTATTGGCGCTCCAGCACCTCGACATTGGAGCCCTCGATGCCCTGGTCGAAGCCGTCCTGGCGCTGCTGATCGATCGGGATCGGAAGGCCACGGATGACCACGACCTTCGCATCCGGTGTCGTTTCCGCAATGTATTCGCCAGCGACGCGGCCAAGGGCCGGGTTGTTGCCGGCGACGTAAAGGTCACGGATCGTATTGTCGTTGTTGGACGGTGCGCGGTCGACGAGGGCGACGAAGGTGCCGGCATCCTTGACCTGCTGGATGGCGTTGACCAGCGGATCCGGATCAGTCGGCAGGATGACGAGCGCGTCGATGCCCTGCACGGCGAGATCCTGTACGGCATTCGCCTGGGTTGCCGGATCCGGCGACGTTTTGACGATGACGTTGAGGCCCGGATGCTCTTCCATGAGAAGATTGGCGACGCGCTCGGCGTGGTAGACGACGCCCGCCGTCCAGCCGTGGTCGGCGGCCGGAATGGAAACGCCGATGGTGACCTTCTTCTCCTCCTGCGCCCAGCCGAGGCTCGGGCCCATGGCGACCGAGGCTGCAAGCGCTGCGACGGCAAGACCGAATGTTCTTCTACGCATGTTCTCTCTCCCAGTTATGGGTCTTTGACTTCGGTCGGGCGCGACCCATGAGCCCGGCCGGTTCTCACGACCGCCGCGACAGCGAACGCTGCACGAGCATGGCGATGATGATGATCGCGCCCTGGATGGCGCCGATGAGGTATTCGCTGACGAAGTTCGACAGCAGCATGATGTTGCCGACAATCTCCAGGATGAAGGCGCCGCAGAGTGTGCCCCAGATACGCCCGACGCCGCCGCGCAGGGCCGTCCCCCCGACCACCACGGCGGTGATCGCCTGCAGTTCCCACAGGATGCCCGTGGTGGCCGATGTCGACCCGAGGCGCGGCACGTAGAGGAGCACGGCAAGCGCAACGCACAGTCCCTGCACGATGTAGGCGATGGTGCGGACCCGCTTGACCGAAATGCCGGAATAGCGGGCAACGTCTTCGTTCGAACCGACCGCGATCAGGTGACGGCCGTAGCGCGTGCGGTAGAGCACGAAGGCGGCAATTGCGGCAGTGACGAAGATCACGATGATCGGCACCGGCACGCCCAGGAGTTCGCCGAAATAGACCGGGCGGTAGAGCGACTGAAGCTCGCGGTCGCGCAGCGTGATGGCGCCGCCCTGGGACAGCCAGGTGGTGAGGCCGCGATAGATGCCCATAGTGCCGAGCGTGGCGATGAACGGCTCAATCTGCCCGACGGTGGTAATCAGCCCGTTGAACAGGCCGCAGGCGGCGCCGATCGCGACGGCGACGAGCATGGCCGTCACCAGCATCAGCATCGGATCCGCGATCAGCGCGGAATTCATGAACATGATCATGAGGCTTGCGACGAAGGCCACCATGGCGCCGACCGACAGGTCGAGCCCGCCCGAAGAGATCACATAGGTGGCGCCAAGGGCGATGATGGCGATGAAGGCGCTGCGGGTGATGACGTTGGAGAGGTTCGCCACCGAGATGAAGTTCTCGTTTGCGATCGCGCCCAGCACAAGCAGCAGGGCAAGCGCCACGAAGGGCGCCACCGCCCTCAGGTCCCAGTCACGCGACGTCTTAGCCTTTGGCGTTTCGGTTGCGGCAGTGCTCATGGCTTCAGGCTGCCTCCCCGGTCTTCACGCCGGTGGCGAGCACCACGATCTCGTTTTCGTTCATGTGTTCCCCTGTAACTTCGCCGACAATCTCGCCCGAGCGCATGACAAGGATGCGATCGCAGATGCCGATCAGCTCCGGCATCTCGGACGAGACGACGATGATCGACCGTCCCTCCTCTGCAAGCCGGGCAATGAATTTGTAGATCTGTTCCTTCGTGCCGATGTCGATCCCGCGCGTCGGCTCATCGATAATGACGATGGACGGGTCGAGCAGCATCATCTTGGCGATCAAGAGCTTCTGCTGGTTGCCGCCCGAAAGCTGGCCGGCCAGCAGATCCTTGCGGCCCGTTCGAATGTCGAACTCGCCGATCGCCTCGTCGAGTGCAGCGTCTTCCTTCTTGCGATCGATCTGCCCGCCGCGCAGGAACTTGCCGATCGATGCGAGCGTCAGGTTCGTCGCAAGGTCCTTGAGGAGCAGCAGCCCCTTGCCCTTCCTATCTTCGGAAAGATAAGCGATCCCGGCCTTCAAGCTGGCCTGCGCATCGGCAAAGGTGACGGCGGTGCCGTTGTGGCGAACCGATCCATGGCCGCGCCGCAGACCCACCACGCCTTCCATCAACTCAGTGCGGCCGGCACCGACCAGCCCGGCAAACCCGAGGATTTCGCCCTTGCGGAGCTCGAAGCTCCCGTTGCGTGCATAGCCGGGAACGGTAAAGTCCTTGACCTCCAGTACCGTCTCCCGGACCTGGCCGGTGGCATGGCGATCCGGATAAAGCTTCGTCACGTCGCGCCCTACCATCAGGCGCGCCATGTCCGCGGGCTCCAGCTCCGAAACGTCATGAGCGGCGACGACATGTCCGTCGCGAAGCACGGTGACGCGGTCGGCAATTTCCTTCACCTCCGGCAGGCGGTGGGAAATGTAGAGCACGCCGACGCCCTTGGCGCGAATGTCCGTGATCACCTTGAGAAGTGCTTCGGTCTCGAAAGGAGTAAGCGAAGCGGTCGGCTCGTCAAAGATGACAATCCGGTGTGGCACGAGCAGCACGCGGGCGATCTGCACCAGCTGGCGCTGCGCGATCGACAGGCTGCGAACGACGGTCTTCGGATCGATCTCGGCGCCGAGATCGTGAAGCGCCTTGGCAGCGCCTTCGTTCATCGCTTTGTCGTCGACGGAGATGCCCTTCGGCAGCTCGCGGCCGAGATAGATGTTCTGCGCGACGGTGAGATCGGGGGCGAGCAGGATTTCCTGGTGGACCAGCACGATGCCACGCTTCTCCGCGTCCACGGGTCCGGACAGGTGGACTGGCTCGCCATCGATCAGGATTTCGCCACGCGTCGGCTCATGGTTGCCGGCGAGGATCTTCATCAGCGTCGACTTGCCGGCCCCGTTTTCGCCGATGATGGCGTGGACTTCGCCCGGCCGTACCGTCAGGCCAACGTCGTGCAGAACTTCGACGGGACCAAAGCTCTTCGACAGCGCACGCGCGGCGAGGATCGCCGGCACGTTCTCCGCAGCTTCGGACGTCATCGTGTGCCACCCGCAGCCCATGACGGCGGAGCGATCGCAGCCCCACCCGCGCGGCAAGCGCCAGTTCGCAATGATTTTGTTAGATGCACCTGAACTTCCTCCCGATTTCAGGCTAGCCAAGATTTTGAGGTACGTAAAGCAGCTTTCAGCGAACAAAAGCCTCTTCAACAGCCGATCACCGACACATCATGCCTCAATCGGATGCGATTTGACGAAATCCACGAACGCGCGCAGCGGCGCCGGCACCAGACGCCGACCGGGATAGTACAGGAATGGTCCGGGGAATTCCTGCCACCACGGCTGCAATACCGGCTCGAGCGCGCCACTTTCAAGATGCGGACGCAGCCATTCCTCGAACAGCGCAATGATGCCGATCCCTGCGGCCGCGGCTTCAATCGCCAGATCGATTGCCCCTCCGGCCTGGACGATCAGCGGCCCCTTCGGCTCGACCACCACCACTTCGCCATTCTTTTCGAATTCCCAGTTCGGCATGTTGCCGCTCGGGAAGCGATGTCGCAGACAGGAGTGGTTCAGGAGATCGCGCGGATGCTCCGGGCGGCCATGGCGGTCGAGATAGGCGGGCGAAGCTGCGAAGCCGTAAACTTGAGTGGGTGGCCCGATCGGCACCGCAATCATGTCCTGCTCCAGCCGCTCACCATAGCGGATGCCGGCATCGCAACCGGCCGCAAGTACATCGACGAAGCTCTCGTCCGTCATCACCTCCAGCCGGATGTCAGGATAGGCGGCAAGGAATGCCGGCACGGTGCGAGGCAAAACTAGCCGGGCGGCGCTGATCGGGACGTTCAGCTTCAGCGTTCCGGCCGGCCGGTCACGAAAGCCATTGACGGCATCCAGGGCTGCTTCAACCTCGCCGAGCGCCGGCGCCAGCCGGGCAAGCAGCATTTCTCCAGCTTCGGTGGGAGCCACCGAACGCGTCGTGCGGTTCAGAAGACGCACGCCGAGCTCCGCTTCAAGCCGCCGCACCGCTTCGCTCAAGGCGGAGGGACTCGCTCCGCTGATGCGCGCTCCTTCGCGAAAACCCTTTGCCCGCGCCACGGTGACGAAGGCGCCGAGATCCCCCAGTTCCACATCCATTGTTCGCTTCTCCGTACAACCCGTGCCGATTGTGCCGGATTATCAGACGAAGCGCCAGCGCGTATCTCTGGACCAGCACTTCACATCCTCACCCAAAAGGAGAAAGACAATGGTTGACATCGGAAAATCAGGCGCCTTCCAGCTTGGCAGCCGGCAGGTAAAGCGCCTGGGTTATGGCGCCATGCGACTCGCAGGGCCGGGCGTCTCCGGTCCGCCGAAAGATCGCGACCAGGCGATCGCGGTGCTTCGTGCCGCCATCGAAGCCGGTGTCAACCACATCGACACCAGCGACTTCTACGGGCCGCACATCACCAACCAGATCATCCGCGAAGCACTTCATCCCTATCCGGATGACCTGACGATCGTCACCAAGATCGGCGCAACCCGAGGCGCCGAGGGTTCCTGGGATCCTGCTTTTTCCGAGGATCAGCTGACCCAGGCGGTACATGACAACCTGCGCAATCTTCAGCGCGAGACGATGGACGTCGTCAACCTGCGTATCATGTTCGATGTGCACGGCCCGGCGGAAGGATCGATCGAGGAACAGGTCACGACGCTTGCCGAGCTGCAATACCAGGGGCTCATCCGTCACATCGGTCTTTCGAACGTGACGCCAAGACAGATAGAAGAAGCCCGCAGGATATGCGACATCGTCTGCGTGCAGAACATGTACAACATCGCCCATCGGAAGGACGATGCGCTGATCGACATGCTGGCGGGTGACGGGATTGCCTATGTGCCCTTCTTTCCGCTCGGCGGCTTTTCGCCGCTGCAGTCTGCGACAGTCAATGATGTCGCAACCCAGCTTCAGGCAACGCCGATGCAGGTGGCGCTGGCCTGGCTTCTGCAAAGGTCGCCGAACATCCTGCTGATCCCCGGCACCTCATCGGTCGCCCACCTGCAAGAAAACCTTGCGGCAGCCGAACTCGAACTGCCGCAAGAGGCTGTGGCACAACTGGATCGCATCGCTGCGGCCAGCTGAACGAAATAAGGGGCCGCTTTCGCGGCCCCCAGCTTGATGACAAACCCCCGCCCCACCTTCTCAAGGACCAAGATTCACGGAACGTCTCTGAATCGAAAAGAGAACGGATCGGAGTCGAAGTAGCGCCAGCAAAGGCAAAGAGGACTTTGTCAGCAGTCTGGGGGCCGCTTTCGCGGCCCCATTTAAGATCAAACGTAGCGGTTGACGACGTTTTCCAGATATTCCTGGCGGCCGGAGCGGGGCTCGGGGTTGATGTTCTCCCGTTCTACCATGGCGGCGATGTCATCCAGCTTGTATTCCCCGCGCAGCATCTTCTGCGCTTCCGGGCCGTCCCAGCCGGCATAGCGCTCTTCCAGCGGCTTCGACAGCGCCCGGTCCTCGACCATCCTCGCCGCAGCCTTGAGACCACGGGCGCAGCAATCCATGCCGCCGATATGGCCGATCAAGAGATCCTGCGGATCGAGCGACTGGCGGCGCAGCTTGGCATCGAAGTTGGTGCCGCCGTTCTCGAAGCCGCCGCCCTGCAGGATGTGGTAGTAGGCCAGCGCCATTTCCGGCACGTTGTTAGGGAACTGGTCGGTATCCCAGCCGGACTGGTAATCGTTGCGGTTCATGTCGATCGAACCGAAGATGCCGAAGGCGTTCGCCATGGCGATCTCGTGCTCAAAGGAATGGCCGGCAAGGATCGCGTGGCCCTGCTCGATATTGACCTTCACTTCCTTGTCCAGCCCGTGCTTCTGCAGGAAGGCGTAGACGGTCGCGACGTCGTAGTCGTACTGGTGTTTGGTCGGCTCCTGCGGCTTCGGCTCGATCAGGATCGTGCCTTCGAAGCCGATCTTGTACTTGTATTCGACGACGAGGTTGAGGAAGCGGCCCATCTGGTCGAGCTCCCGGCCGACATCGGTGTTGAGCAGCGTCTCATAGCCTTCGCGGCCGCCCCAGAGGACGTAGTTGGAGCCGCCGAGCTTCTTGGTCGCGTCCATGCAGGTCTTCACGGTCGCTGCCGAGAAGGCGAAGACATCCGGATCCGGATTGGTGGAGGCGCCGCCCATGAACCGGCGGTGCGAGAAGAGGTTCGCCGTGCCCCAGAGGAGTTTCACGCCGGTTTCGGCCTGCTTCTGCTCGAAATAGTCGACGATCTCGTTGAGGTTCTTGGTGTTTTCCGCGAAGGAATTGCCTTCCGGGCGCACGTCGGCATCATGGAAGCAGTAGAAGGGCGCGCCGAGCAGCTGGTAGAATTCGAAGGCGACATCGGCCTTCATCTTCGCCGCCTGCATGGTGTCTTCGAACCACGGACGCTGGAAGGTCTGGCCGCCGAAGGGGTCGCCACCCGGCCAGGTGAAGGTGTGCCAATAAGCGACCGCAAACCGCAGATGGTCCTCCATCCGCTTGCCGGCGACGACTTCGTCCGGGTTGTAGTGGCGGAAGGCGAGCGGATTGGTGCTGTCCGGGCCTTCAAACTTGATCTTCTGGATGTCTCCGAAAAAGCCTGTGCTCATCGTGTTTCCTCCTGGGAGCTAAAGGTTGTGTTTTAGTGTGCGATCGACCGGACGGCTGGATAGGTCGCCCGGTAGCGCTCGTAGGCAGCCTCGTAGGCTTGAGACAGCGCGGCGACCGGCTCGACGGTTTCGGCCGTCTTCGGCGGTGTGCAGACGGCTACCGGATCCGCGCCCGTTGCGGCGATCAGACCCAGACGGGCCGCACCGAAGGCTGCGCCAAAATCGCCATCCGCCGGAATATCGACGGCAACGCCAAGCGAGGTTGCAATCGAAGCGAGCCAGTAGCGCGACCGCGAGCCGCCGCCGATGGCGGTGACGCGGGAGGTCGAGGTACCGGCGGATTTCAGTGCCTCCAGGTTGTCGCGGATGGCGAAGGTCACGCCCTCGATGACCGCCTGCGTCAGCACGGCACGATCGGACTCGTGGCCGAGGCCGATGAAGGCGCCGCGGATCTGTGCGTCATTGTGCGGGGTGCGTTCGCCGGAAAGATAGGGAAGGAAGGTGACGCCCGTTGGCGCCTTCAGCGTCTCGCCAAGCTCCGCAGCGAGTTCGGCGGCACTCTTGCCCGTGAGATGCGAATGCCAGTTCAGCGCATCGGTGGCCGAAAGGATGACGCCCATCTGGTGCCAGGTGTTCGGCAGCGCGTGGCAGAAGGCATGCACCGCACTTTCCGGCTTCGGCAGATAGGAGCCGTTGGCGGCGAATAGCACCCCCGAGGTGCCGAGCGAAACGAAGGCATTGCCTTCCGCTACGGTTCCCATGCCGCAGGCAGAGGCGGCATTGTCCCCTGCCCCGCCGGCCACGACAACGCCTTGGCCCATGCCCCATTGCGAGGCCAGCTCCCCACGCAGGCTTCCGCCCTGCTCCGTCCCCTCGACCAACGTGGGCATGTGATCTTCCGACAGATCCGTCGCTGCCAGAAGTTCCGGCGACCATTTGCGGGCGCCGGTGTCGAGCCAGGAGGTGCCGGCCGAATCCGACATCTCCGAAATATGCTCGCCCGTCAGCCAGAAGCGCAGGTAGTCTTTGGGCAGCAGCACTTTCGCGACCTTCGCGAAGATTTCCGGTTCGTTGTTCTTGACCCAAACGAGCTTCGGTGCGGTGAAGCCCGGGAAAACGATATTGCCGGTGATATTGCGGAAGCGCGGGTCCCCGTCGAGTTCCGCCGCCTCATGATAGGACCGCGTATCGTTCCACAGGATGCAGGGTCGCAGAACCTTGTTCTCGGCATCGAGCAGGGTGGCACCGTGCATCTGGCCGGAAAGTCCGACCCCCTTCACCGCCGCAAGCTCGTGAGGGAACTTCGCCTTCAATCCGGCGACCGCCTCTTCCGTCGCCCGGATCCAGTGTGCCGGATCCTGCTCCGACCAGCCCGGATGCGGACGCGAAACATCGAGCGAGCCGCTGGCCGAGCCGATGATGCGCTGGTCGCCGTCGATCAACATGGCTTTGACGCCGGAGGTTCCGAGATCCAGACCGAGATACATTGTGTTCCTTCCTTCGCCCTTCAGGGCAGGTTATCCTTCAAGAAGATGTCAATGCGGATCCGCTCCTGAGCGGTCAGCACCGGCAGTCCGTCGGCCTTCGCCTTTAGGACACGGACGGCGCTGCGCACCTCATGGCCCGGATCCTGGTTCAGCACGGCGTCGATGAGGTCCGAGTGCAGCGCCTCACGCGTTGAGCGGGTCAGCTCATGCGCGATCACCACCGGGCGCCGCGCCGGATCGAGCTCCTTCAACACGCGGATCAAGCCGCGATTACCCGCCCCCAGGCTGTAGATGCCCGAAAGATCCGGGTGGCGGCGGAGCGCATCACGCACCGTCTTCTCGACCATTGCCGGATCGTCGAGCGCTTCAATCACCGGAAGGATGGCCACCCGCGGAAAATCTTCCGCCAGGACCGATAGGAACCCTTCCAGCCGCTCGCGATGGTCGCGCACAAGCAGAGAGCCGGCAAGAATGGCGACCCGCCCGTCCACCTTGCTGAGGAAGCGGCCCATCAGGTTGGCGGCCGTGCGCCCCGCCGCGCTATTGTCTATGCCGCAGAAGTGATCGCGGCTGGAAGCACCAACATCCGAGACGAGCGTCGCAACCGCAATGCCCTCGGCACGTAGACGATCGGCCGCCGCGCGCACCTCCGGCGCATCGATCGCCACCAGCGCCACGCCGTCCGGCTTGCGATCGGCGACCTCGTCCATCGCTGAGACCAGCGCCCCAGGATCGAAGGCTGGAACCTCGACAATCTCGATCCGCGCTCGCTCGACGGCCGAGCGTGCGATCGCCTCCTCAACCTCCTCGCGAAGCCGGATCATGAACGAGTTGTCGTTGGCTGGTAGGATGAAACAGAGATTGTAGGTACGGCTCTTGGCGAGGTTCGCAGCGGCGAGGTCACGCACATATCCGAGCTGCGCGATCGCCTGCTCGACCTTGTCGCGCGTTACCCCGCGTACCCCGGGACGTCCGTTGAGGACACGGTCCACCGTGGCAAGGCTGACGCCCGCAAAGCGCGCTATGTCGTGAACCGTGGGCTTCATGCGTCCTCCCGCGGATGTGTTAGAACAAAATTTGAGGTACGTAAATCAGAAATCTCCGCAGAGCCAACCACGGCCCCACCTCTTGCCATCGCCGGAACAACGTTTAAATCATCGCCCGCAGCCGCGGGTGCGGCCAGATAGGGAAACATCGGATGGAAGGCATTTTTACGCTCGTTCAGGATCCTGCCGCGTGGGTGGCGCTTGTCACGCTCGTGGTCATGGAGGTCGTGCTCGGCATCGACAACCTGATCTTCATCTCCATCCTGACCAACAAGCTGCCCCCAGAGCACCGCGAACGCGCTCGCAAGATCGGTATCGGTCTGGCGCTGGTGATGCGGCTTGGCCTTCTCGGCACGGTTGCCTGGATCGTGCAGCTGACCAATCCGCTCTTCGAGGTCCTCGGCCACGCCTTCTCTTGGAAGGACCTGATCCTGATCGCGGGCGGCCTCTTCCTCGTCTGGAAGGCGACGAAGGAAATTCACCATTCGGTCGATCCCGTCGATCACAAGGAAGACATGGTCGGCACCACCGCATCCATCACCTTCAGCTCTGCAATCGGCCAGATCCTGCTGCTCGACCTCGTCTTCTCGATCGACAGCATCATCACCGCAGTTGGCATGACGGAGCATCTGATCATCATGATCATCGCGGTGATCGCCGCCGTGACGGTGATGCTGCTTGCCGCCACCCCGCTTGCCAACTTCATCGAGAAGAACCCGACGATCGTCATGCTGGCGCTCGGCTTCCTGCTGATGATCGGCACGACGCTGATCGCCGACGGCATGGGCTTCCATGTCCCCAAGGGCTACATCTACGCGGCGATGGCCTTCTCCGCGCTGGTGGAGGTGCTCAACATGTTTGCGCGCAATGCCCGGCGGCGAAAGAAAGCGGACACCACCGTCCACTGACGGACGATCGAAAATGGCCCGCTCGTCGGGCCGTTTTATTTTTGCGACGCGCAGGCACCTTTTCCGGACAGCCGCGTTGTGCAACTCTTCCGGCGCATCCGCGCGGGTGAAGCGTCGCGCTTCACGTTCATTCGGGGTCCCATGACGACAGAGCAGATCCTCGCCTTCACGGTCATCGGCATCATGATGGCCGTCTTCATCTGGGACCGAATTCGTTACGACATCGTCGCCTGCTGCGCCCTCATCGCAGCGGTCGCAGTCGGTATCGTGCCGGTGGACGAGGCCTTTTCCGGCTTCTCCGATGATATCGTCATCATTGTCGGCAGTGCGCTGGTGGTCAGCGCCGCAGTTGCCCGATCCGGCATCGTCGATATCGCCATCAAGAAGTTCTTCCCCAACCTTACATCGGTGCGCGCGCAATTGGCGCTGCTGATGATCGTCGTGGCCGTGATGTCGGCCTTCATCAAGAACATCGGTGCGCTGGCGATCATGATGCCGGTTGCCTTCCAGTTCTCCAAGCGCACCGGCGTCTCGCCGTCGAAATACCTTATGCCGATGGCGTTCTCGGCACTCCTCGGCGGCCTGATGACGCAGATCGGCACCTCGCCGAACATCGTCGTGTCGCAACTGCGCGCCGACCTCACCGGCGCTCCCTTCACGATGTTCGACTTCACCCCTGTCGGCGGCATCCTCACGCTCGTCGGCGTGACCTTCCTGATGTTTTTTCATTGGCTCGTGCCATCGCGCACCCGCCAGAACACGTCGCTCGAAGAAGCGGTGGAAATTGCCAACTACACCTCCGAAGCAACGGTACCGCCACAATCGAACATGGCCGGCAAGGCGCTTGCAGAGCTGCTGAAGCTCGGTGACGGCGAAGTGATTGCCACCGCAGTGCTGCGCGGCGCGACCCGCATGTCGCCGTTCCCGGACTTGAACCTGCGCGAAAACGACACTGTCATCCTAGAGGGCCGCTCCAGCGCCATTGACCGTGTGGTGTCGAACGCCAAGCTGCAGCTTTCCGGCAAGCCGCTGAAGGGCCGTGGGCAGCAGGTGGAAGACCTGATCTCAATTGAAGCGATCATCTCCCGCGAGTCCCCGCTTTCCGGTCTTTCGGCACGGGAACTGGCGCTCTCCTATACCCGCGGCGTCAACCTCTTGGCCGTGAGCCGGCGCGGCCAGCGTCTGAGCGAACGCTTGCGGGACCTGACGCTGATGGCGGGCGACGTCATCGTGCTGCAGGGCAACCGCAATGCGCTGCCGGGTGTCATGCAGGACTTTGCCCTGTTGCCGCTCGCCCAGCGCGAGGTCATGCTCGGCACCAAGCGAAAGGCCTTCATCCCGCTCGTCATTCTGGCAGCCGCGATGATTTCGACGGCCCTCGGCTGGGCCCCGGTTGCCGTTGCCTTTTTCGCCGCCGCCCTCGGGATGGCCGTTTTCCGCGCCATCCCGCTCACCGATGTCTACAAGGCGGTCGATGGGCCGATCCTGATCATGCTCGCGGCGCTGATCCCGGTTTCTGACACCTTGCGCACCTCCGGCGCCAGTGAACTGATTGCCGACTGGCTGGGCAGCATCGCGAGCGGGCTCCCGCCCTATGCTGCCCTGGCAATGATCCTGGTCACGGCGATGGCTGTGACACCCTTCCTCAACAACGCCGCTACCGTGCTGGTGATGGGACCGATCGCGGCAAGCTTTGCCACCGCCCTGCAGTTCCGTCCGGAAGCGTTCCTGATGGCGGTTGCGATCGGCGCCGGTTGCGACTTCCTGACGCCTGTCGGGCACCAGTGCAACACGCTGGTCATGGGGCCGGGCGGCTACAGGTTCAGCGACTATCCGCGCCTCGGCTTCCCGCTGTCGGTCCTCATCGTGCTCGTCAGCGTCCCGACCCTGCTCTGGATCTGGCCGGTCAGCTGAGGCGGCCGGCCCACTAAGCCTTGACGCTTGGTCCTGAATATGCCCTAAGGCCTGCAATCCCAAGACACGCAGGTCCCGCGCCATCAGGCGCCAAATCGAGCATTATCCATGAGCACTTCCGGCCCCCGCGTCCGCATCGCCCCCTCGCCGACCGGCGAGCCGCATGTCGGCACCGTCTACATCGCGCTGTTCAACTACCTCTTCGCCAAGAAGATGGGTGGCGAGTTCATCCTGCGCATCGAGGATACCGATGCGACGCGCTCGACACCGGAATTCGAGCAGAAGGTGCTGGATGCGCTGAAGTGGACCGGCCTCACCTGGGCGGAAGGCCCCGACGTAGGAGGACCTCACGGCCCGTATCGCCAGTCCGACCGCAAGGCGATGTACCAGCCCTACGGCCAGGAACTGCTGGACAAGGGCCACGCCTTCCGCTGCTTCTGCACGCCGGAACGCCTGGAGCAGATGCGCGAGGCACAGCGCGCCGCCGGCAAGCCGCCGAAATATGACGGGCACTGCCTCAACCTGAAGGCCGAGGAGGTTACGGCCCGCATGGAAGCAGGCGAAGCCTCAGTGATCCGCATGAAGATCCCGACTGAAGGCTCCTGCGATTTCCACGATGGGGTCTATGGCGACGTCTCGATTCCGTGGGATTCGGTCGACATGCAGGTGCTGATCAAGGGCGACGGCATGCCGACCTACCACATGGCAAACGTCATCGACGACCACCTGATGAAGATCACCCATGTGGCGCGCGGCGAGGAATGGCTGGCCTCGGTGCCGAAGCACATTCTGCTCTACCGGTATTTCGGCTGGCAGGAGCCCGTTTGGATGCACCTGTCGCTGATGCGCAATGCCGACAAGTCGAAGCTGTCGAAGCGCAAAAACCCGACCTCGATCTCCTACTACTCTGCGCTCGGCTATCTGCCGGAAGCGCTGATGAACTTCCTCGGCCTGTTCTTCATTCAGATCGCCGAGGGCGAAGAGCTGCTCAGCATGGACGAGCTGGCGGATAAGTTCGATCCGGACAACCTCTCCAAGGCCGGCGCGATCTTCGACGTCCAGAAGCTCGACTGGCTGAACGGCCGCTGGATCCGCGAAAAGCTGACGCCGGAACAATTCATCGCCCGGACGCTCGAATGGGCGTCGGAAAACGAGCGGCTGACGGAAGGTCTGAAGCTGTCGCAGAGCCGTATCTCCAAGCTCGGCGAACTGCCGCAGCTGGCAGGCTTCCTGCTGTCCAACGATGTCGGGGTGACGCCTGCTTCCTTCTCCGGCCTGAAGACAACCCCGGGTGAGACGCTGGAGATCATCAATACAGTCCAGGCGGACCTTGAGAAGCTTGTCGAGTGGAACGTCGAGGCAATCGACCAGGAACTCCGCGCCGTGGCCGACAAGCTCGGCAAGAAACTGCGCGTCGTCACGCCGCCGCTCTTCGTTGCCATGTCCGGATCGTCGCGCTCCCTGCCGCTGTTCGATTCCATGGCTTTGCTCGGCCGCTCGGTCGTGCGCCAGCGCCTGAAGATCGCAGCCACGGTCGTGGCGTCGATGGTCGGCAGCGAATAAAGAACAAGAAGGGTCCCGCAGAATGGCCGATAACCAGAACGAAACCGCTCTCTCGTCCGATGCCACGGAAGTCCGCGCCCAGAAGCTGAAGCTACTGCGCGAGAAGATCGGCGACGTCTATCCGGCGCACTTCCATCGGACGATGACGAATGCCGATCTCGCCGAGAAGTACAAGAACCTCGAAGCGGACGTCGAGACGCAGGACGTGGTGACGGTCGCCGGCCGCGTCTATTCCTCGCGCAATTCCGGCATGTTCATCGACCTGCGCGACGCCTCCGGCAAGATCCAGATCTTCAGCCACAAGGACACCACGCCCGAGGAAGCGCGCGACATGCTGCCGATGATCGATCTCGGCGACATCATCGGCGTCACGGGCGTCGTGCGTCGCACCAAGCGCGGCGAGCTGACGATCAATGCGCAAGAGATCACCATGCTGACCAAGACGCTTCTGCCGATGCCGGAGAAGTATCACGGTCTCTCCGACATCGAGCTGCGCTACCGCAAGCGTCACCTCGACATCCTGACCAACGAGGAATCCAAGCTCCGCTTCCAGCAGCGTTCACGTATCGTGTCGGGCATCCGCCGCTTCATGGAAGACGATGGCTTCATGGAAGTGGAGACGCCGATGCTGCAGACCGTTTACGGCGGCGCTTCGGCTGATCCGTTCAAGACCCATCACAACACGCTGAAGATGGACATGTACCTGCGCATTGCGCCGGAACTGTTCCTGAAGCGCACGCTGGTCTCCGGCCTTTCGGACAAGGTCTTCGAGATCAACCGCAACTTCCGCAACGAAGGCGTCTCGACCCGGCACAATCCTGAGTTCACGATGATGGAGTGCTACTGGGCCTATGCCGACTACGAGGACATCATGGACCTCGTCGAGCGCCTCTTCGCGCGCCTGGCGATGACCATCCACGGCTCCACGGAGTTCAAGTACGGCGACACGGAGATCTCCTTCAAGGGCCCGTTCCGCCGCGTTCCCATGCCCGACGCCGTCAAGGAGGTCACCGGCATCGACTTCCTCGCGATCAAGACCGACGAGGAGGCGCGCACCGCCGCCAAGGCCGCCGGCTTCGAGGTCGAGAAGGACTGGACCTGGGGCGAGTGCCTTGCCTTCCTCTTCGAGGAAGAGGTCGAGGCGACGCTGATCCAGCCCTCCCACGTGACCCACTTCCCGAAGGATATTTCGCCGTTTGCCAAGGAAGTGCCGGGCGAGCCGCGCCTCGTCGAGCGCTTCGAGACCTATTGCAACACCTGGGAAATCGGCAACGCATTCTCCGAACTGAACGATCCGGAAGAGCAGCGGGCCCGCATGGTCGAGCAGCTCGAGCAGGCGCATGCGCGCGGCGAGAAGGAAAAGCAGCTCGACGAGGAATTCCTCGATGCGATCGACCAGGGCATGCCGCCCGCCGGCGGCCTCGGCATCGGCGTCGATCGCCTGATCATGCTGCTGACCGACGCGCCCTCCATACGCGACGTGATCCTCTTCCCCGCCCGCCGCAACAAGGCGGATTGACCCAGAAAAAAGGCGGCCCAGGAGCCGCCTTTTACTTGTCCAAGTCTACGCCCGCTTAATGCGTTTCCGCATGGGCGTCCGGCTTGCGGCGGTGCTGCTCGGGATCGTCCTCCTCGGCAACGGCGGGCGCATGGGCTGGCTGTGCATGGGCGGACACTGCATGGGCGGCTGTGTCGCCAAGGGCCGCTTCTTTGTCGCTGTGGCTGGCCTCCGGCTTCGCACCCACACCCACTTCCGACTGGCTCTCCGGCTTCAGCGGCTGGGCGCGCATCTTGGCAAGCCATGCTGCTCCATGATCATCGGCATTAGTCTCTTCGGGCGGCGCATGAGCGGCCGCCGCCGCCGCATGAGGCGGCTCGGCGGCATCGGATTGCTCAGCCGGGTCAGCGGCATGTTCGGGCGCTTTGGATCCCTCAGCCTGGTGCTCGCTGGTTCCCAGACCGACAAAGCCCTTGACGGTATCAAGCCAGCCCTCCTCGGCCGGAGCTACTTCTGCGGCATGGACGGCCTTTTCCTGCGCCGCATGAGGCTCGGCCGAGGCATGTTGCGCCGGCTTCGAAGTATGCTTTGCCTCAGCACCGTGTCCGGGCTCAAGAGGTTCGTCCGCCGTCGGCTCGTGACCGGCGGATGCGGCGTCGCCATGGGCATCGGCAGCGGGCTCGGCACCACCAAGGCCCACCATGCCGATCAACGAAGCCAACATGCCGGGCTTTTCCTCACCGCCGTGTTCGGCGACCGGAACCTCTTCGCCATGACCTTCGGCGGGTGCGCCGTGGCCGTCAGCCGCGGGCTCGCTGCCATGAGCGCCCCCGCCATGGGCATCACCGTCTGTCTTTTGTTCCCCGTCACCGGCAGTTTCTCCGTGACCTGATGGCACATCGTGTCGCTTCTCTGCGCCGTGGCCCTTGTCTGCACCATGGCCGCCCGAAGAACCGTGACCGTCTGCGCCTTCAAGCACCGGGTCGAGACAGTCGGCAGTGTCAGTCAATGCGGCCGACAGGTGCTCGGCGTCCTCCTGCGGCAGATCGATCCGTAGCCCCCAGAATTCGCCGGTATCGTCCGGCATGCCATCGACGTAATAGGCAGTCAGCGGCTGGACCGCGAGCCCATCCGGCGCCTTGCTGACATCAGGCATATAGACCACCTGAGCACCGATCGCCCGACCGCGCATGCTCGCCCGATCCGTCGGCCCCGCCTTGTCGAGGACGGTCACCTGGACGAGGTCCGAATGCTCCGCCTCCTGAACCTTACGGGCAACGCGCAGCGCAGTCTTCAGGCGTGCGACACCATCGCCCGGCTCATTGGTGGTGACGTATTTGCGGATCCAGTAACGATCCGCCTTCTTGATCTTGATCGTTTCGACGGTGGTGCAGTCCAGGCCGTTGATGTCCGCGTAGGACGGGCCGAGCAGCTTGTCGGCACCGATATAGACTGCCGCAGCGCCGCTTCCGCCGCCGAGCACTGTCACACCGCCGATGATGAGGAGAAATGTCCGCGACAGCCGGATCTTGAAACCCTTCACGCGCCGAACTCCGACATGCCAACCCCACTTCACGCACTACCGATGGAATCCGAAACGGAGCTTCCGTCAATCGCCTTTAGAAATGTTTAAGAGAGCTGGCGGCACAGGTTTTTGCGAATGATTTGCAATAGCGTTGACAGGCCTTAAATCGTCGCTAAGTTGGATTGCAGATGAATTGCAAGAAGGATTGACAGTGGTGTTACGCCTCCCCCGACTGACGATCATCGCCAGCGCCGTACTTTTTGCTTGGCCCGCTATCTCCTGGGCACAAGACAAACCAAAGGTCGTCACCACCTTCACGGTGATTGCCGACATGGCGCGAAATGTTGCAGGCGACGCCGCCGAGGTGGAAAGCATCACTAAGCCAGGCGCCGAGATCCACAACTACCAGCCCACGCCCCGCGATCTGCTGCGCGCCCGCGACGCTGACCTGGTGCTGCGCAACGGTCTGAACCTCGAGCTGTGGTTCGAGAAGTTCCTCGCCAATCTCGGCGACGTGCCGAGCGTGACGGTCTCGGACGGCGTCGAGCCGATGGCGATTGCGGGCGGCGCCTATGAGGGCAAGCCCAACCCCCATGCCTGGATGTCGCCGGACAACGCGATCATCTACGTCGAAAACATCCGCAAGGGACTGACGGAGATCGATCCAGAGAATGCGGCGACATACGAAGCCAACGCCAAGGCCTATACCGACACGATCCGTGCGGCCGTTGACCCCATTCGCGCGGAGCTTGGCGCGCTGCCGGAAGAGAAGCGCTGGCTGGTGACGAGCGAGGGTGCCTTCTCCTATCTCGCTCGCGATTTCGGCCTTAAGGAGCTCTATCTCTGGCCCGTGAACGCCGACAGCCAGGGAACCCCGCAGCAGGTCCGCTCCGTCATCGACGCCATGAACAAGCACGACATCGAGGTGATCTTCAGCGAAAGCACGGTCTCTCCCGATCCGGCCGAACAGGTGGCGCGCGAAACCGAGGCGCGTTACGGCGGCGTTCTTTTCGTCGACTCGCTGAGCGAAGCGGACGGCGCGGTGCCGACATATCTTGACCTCTTGCGCGTCACCGCCAGCAGGATTGCCGAAGGTCTCGCAGGATGATCATGGGCAAGAAGCGGCCGCAGGAAGGCGGTCTCGTCGTCGACGACATCACGGTCGCCTACCGAAGCGGATTGACGGCCCTGCGCCACGCAAGCTTCTCGGTGCCGAAGGGGACGATCACCGCACTTGTCGGCGTCAACGGCGCCGGCAAGTCGACTCTCTTCAAGGCCATCATGGGCTTCGTCGCGCTCGCCGAAGGCACCGTCCAGATCCTCGGCATGCCGGCGCGCGAGGCACTGAAGAAGAACCTCGTCGCCTATGTCCCGCAGTCCGAGGAAGTGGACTGGAACTTTCCGGTCCTTGTCGAGGACGTGGTGATGATGGGCCGCTACGGCCACATGAACTTTCTGCGCATCCCCTCCCGCCGCGACCACGAGATGGTGACCGAGGCGCTGAAGCGGGTGAACATGGAGGAGTTCCGCAAGCGTCAGATCGGCGAGCTTTCCGGCGGCCAGCGTAAGCGGGTTTTCTTGGCGCGCGCGTTGGCGCAGGAGGGCCAGGTAATCCTGCTCGACGAGCCCTTCACCGGCGTCGACGTGACGACGGAAGAGCAGATCATCGCGCTTCTGCGCAGCCTGCGGGATGAAGGGCGGGTGATGTTGGTCTCGACCCATAATCTCGGCAGCGTGCCGGACTTTTGCGACCGTACCGTCTTCGTCAAGGGCACCGTACTCGCCTACGGCAAGACCGAAGACACCTTCAACGAGAAGAACCTGGAGAAGGCCTTCGGCGGCGTGCTACGCCACTTCATTCTGGGCGGGCCCGAACTGCACGACGATGAAGACGCACGCCATGTCCGCGTCATCACCGACGACGAGCGGCCTTACGTGACCTATGGCAACGGCGCACAGAAGAAGAAGGAGACGATCGGTGCTCCAGACGCTTCTTGAGCCGTTCACCTACGACTATATGCTGAACGCGATCTGGGTGAGCGCGCTGGTCGGCGGCGTCTGCGGCTTCCTGTCCTCTTACTTGATGCTGAAGGGCTGGTCGCTGATCGGCGACGCGCTCTCCCATTCCATCGTGCCGGGCGTTGCCGGCGCCTACATGCTGGGCCTGCCCTTCGCCCTCGGCGCCTTCATCTCAGGGGGGCTTGCGGCCGGTGCCATGCTGTTCCTCAACCAGCGCACGCGGCTGCGCGAGGACGCCATCATCGGGCTGATCTTCACCTCCTTTTTTGGCCTCGGACTCTTCATGGTGTCGCTGTCGCCGACCTCGGTGAACATCCAGACCATCGTGCTCGGCAACATCCTCGCTATTACGCCGGAAGACACGCTGCAGCTGGTGATCATCGGCGGCGTCAGCCTCGCAATTCTTACCGCCAAGTGGAAGGACCTGATGGTCGCCTTCTTCGACGAGAACCACGCCCGTTCGATCGGGCTGAAGCCCGATCGCCTGAAGGTGCTGTTCTTCACCCTGCTTGCCGCGTCCACGGTTGCAGCACTGCAAACCGTCGGTGCCTTTCTCGTGATCGCCATGGTCGTAACGCCAGGTGCCACCGGCTACCTGCTGACGGACCGCTTCCAGCGGGTGATCCTGCTTGGCCTCGTCATCGGGGCCGGGACGAGCTTCATCGGCGCCTACCTCAGCTATTTCCTCGATGGCGCAACCGGCGGCATCATCGTCGTGCTGCAGACGCTGATCTTCCTCGTAGCGTTCGTTTTCGCGCCCAAGCACGGCATGCTGGCCTCTCGCCACCGCCTGCGGCAGAACCTGGAGGAAACAGCATGAGCGGTTTTCTCGATTTCGTTGATCTCGCGACGTTCCCTTTCCAGATCGACTTCATGCAGCGCGCGTTCATCGTCACGCTGCTGATCGCGATCCCGATGGCGATCCTCTCCTGCTTCCTCGTGCTGAAGGGGTGGTCGCTGATGGGGGATGCCGTATCCCACGCCGTCTTTCCCGGCATCGTGCTAGCCTACATCTTCTCAATTCCACTGGCGATCGGCGCCTTCGCCGCCGGCATGTTCTGTGCTGTCGCGACAGGGTTTCTGAAGGAGAACAGCCGGATCAAGGAGGACACCGTCCTCGGCATCGTCTTTTCCGGCATGTTCGGCTTGGGGCTGGTGCTCTACGTCAAAGTGCAGAGCGACGTTCATCTCGACCACATCCTGTTCGGAGACATGCTCGGCATCATGCCGCGCGACCTGATCGAGACAGCGTTGCTCGCTCTCTTCGCCACGCTATTCCTTGTCGGCTGGCGCAGGGATCTGCTGGTCCAGGCCTTTGACGAGCAGCACGCCAAGGCGATCGGCCTGCCGACGCGGCTGCTGCATTACGGCCTGCTGACGGTGCTGTCGCTGACGGTGGTGGGGGCGCTGAAGGCCGTTGGCATCATCCTCTCGGTGGCGATGGTTGTGGCGCCGGGCGCAATCGCCTTTCTCCTGACGCGGAGGTTTGGGCCGATGCTCGTGGTCGCCGTCGCAGTGGCGGCAGGAAGCTCTGTCCTCGGCATCTACATCAGTTTCTTCCTCGACAGTGCCCCGGCACCGACCATCGTGCTTCTGATGACGGCGCTCTTCATCTTCGCCTTCGTCAAGACCATGCTGGAAAGCCGCGGCAAGCCAGCCGCAACTTGATCCCAGAAACGAAAAACGACCCGCCGGATGACGAGCCGTTTTGAATCTGCTGGACCTGAGGGATCAGGCGGTAGCCAATTCCTTCTTCACCATCTCGCGCAGCGCCACGAGATCCTTGGCGAAGGAGCGGATGCCTTCGGCGAGCTTTTCCGTTGCCATGGCATCCTCGTTCAGCATCCAGCGGAACTTCTTCTCGTCGATCGGCTGGAAGGCGTCTTCGGTGATGTTGTCCGGCGAAAGCTTCCGCTCCAGCGTCCCCTGATCCTTGTCCAGTTCGTCAAGCAGCGCCGGGCTGATCGTCAGGCGGTCGCAGCCGGCGAGCGCTTCGATTTCACCGGCATTGCGGAAGGAGGCGCCCATGACGATCGTATCGATGCCATTGGCCTTGTAGTAGTTGTAGATCTGGCGAACCGAAACGACGCCCGGATCCGTTTCGGCGGTGTACTCCTGCCCGGTCGACTTCTTGTACCAGTCGAGGATGCGGCCGACGAAGGGCGAGATCAGGAAGACCTTTGCATCCGCACAGGCAATCGCCTGTGCCTTGGAGAAGAGCAGCGTCAGGTTGCAGTCGATGCCTTCCGTCTGCAGAACTTCCGCGGCCTTGATGCCTTCCCACGTGGACGCGAGCTTGATCAAGATGCGCTCGCGATCGATGCCCCGCTCCTTGTAGGCTGCGATGATGCCGCGTGCTTTGGCGATGGAGGCTTCCGTATCAAAAGAGAGGTCGGCATCGACTTCGGTCGAAACGCGACCCGGAACGATGTTGGCAAGCGCCGCACCGACGGAGATCGCCAGACGATCCGCGACAGCCGCGATGACCGCATCAGACCCGCCATTCTGCGTCTTGCCCCAGGTGATAGCTTCCTTGACCGCATCCGCGAACATCGGCGTTCCGAGCGCCTTCAGGACGATCGTGGGGTTGGTTGTGCAATCCACAGGCTTCAAGCGGGTCACCGCGTCGATATCGCCGGTATCGGCGACGACCGTGGTCATGGAACGGAGCTGTTCGAGTTTGGAGGTCATCCCGGCATTTCCCTTGAGAGAGTGGTGTGGTGAGTGTTCAACGCCCATGCGCGGAACGGGAGTTCAACGATGATCGACTATCAGCAGCCGATCATGGCAAAGTCAAGACATTTGCGCATTTGGGTCGACATAAGTATCATATCGACCATCGCATGGCGCAACCCCGAGATCCAATTGGCAAAACTGAGACGCGAGACTCGTCCGAGCATTTCCGAAGCCTCCTCGCTCCGCCTGCGGGCGGCGTGGCTTTATTACAATCAGGGCCTGACGCAGAAGGATGTGGCGGAACGACTAGGCATCAGCCGCTCGACCGTCATCCGCATGCTCGACGAGGCGGTGAAGCGCTCAGAGGTGCAAATCTGGATCGATGCCGGCGTCGACGATTGCCTGGCGCTCGCGACGCAACTGGAAGAGGCTTACGGGCTGGACGAGGCGATCGTGGTGCCGGAAGCGCGCGACACGAGTGCCGAAGCGCTTGCCGGCGCTGTCGGGCTGGCGCTGGGCAAATTCCTGTCAGAGGTGATTCAGGACAACATGACGATCGGCGTTGGCTGGGGACGGACGATGACCGCGTCTCTTTCCAGTTTCCGTCCGCCGCGACGCCAGGGCTGCAAGGTGGTCTCGCTGTTGGGCGGGATCGTCGCCGTGCACCAGACGAACCCCATCGACTACACCTGGCGGCTGGCAAGCCAGTTCGGCGCCGAGTGCTACATGTTCCTGGCACCGCTGCTGGTGGACTCCGTCAAGACGAAACGGGCGCTGATCGAGGAATGCGGCCTGAAAACCATCTATGAACTGGCCGAAGCCATGGATCTTGCCGTGGTGAGCTGCGGCGACATCGGCCCGCAGTCTACATCCCTATCAGAGGGGTTCATTTCGAAGACGGAACTGGATGAATTGACCGCCGCCGGCTGCGTCTGCGATACGATGTTCAACTTCCTGGACACAGAGGGCTGCTCCGTACGCCACCCGATCAACGAGCGCGTCATGTCCGTCGACCTGGACACGCTGAAGAAGGCAAAGCACATCGTGCTCTCCTCCGGTGGCGCCCACCGGGCCGTTGCAATCCGCGCCACCATCCGCCGCATCGGCTGCAACACGCTAATCACGGACGAGACGGCGGCGCGGGAATTGCTGCGGATGGCTGGCTAGATTTCATCTGCCCACAGCCGAGCGCCATGCTGAACAAACAGGACTTCGACACGATCATCAACGACCCGATACGCAACGACGTAAGTTGTGCCGGGCACAACAAGTTCGTGCGTTCCATCGATGTCGCCCGGTCTTCCAATGGACCCGCAAGGAGTGAAGCTGTCTTTGAGTGGATCTCCCTCACGATGCGACCAGCCGCACTGGGATTTCGTTCAGCGGTATAGTCGCCGATAGCTTCAAGCTCTTCGAGATAGCGGCGGGTCCAGAGAACCTGCACCGAAACTATCCAGGACTATATTTGTTCAGCACCGCAGCGATATCCTCATCCGTGGCAAAATTGCGGCCATCGGCGTCAGAGACCCCAACTCGTACACCGCTGATCCACTTTTCCTGCCAAGCAAGCGAGCGGCCATGGGACAGCGCTTCTTCTATGATCTGCCCGCGAGTCAGCCGCGTCCGCTCGGCCAAGAGGTCGATACGGCGCGCCAAATCGTCAGAAAGATCGAAGCTGCTTTTCATGATCTCATCTTGGCACAAAGGGGTAAGCGCCGCTAGCGCATCTCAGCCGCCCCCGACTCCCACCCCAGTATCGCCCGCTTGCGCGTCAGCCCCCAATGGTAACCCGTCAGTGCGCCGCTCTTGCCGAGCGCCCGGTGGCAGGGGACAACGAAGGAGATGGGGTTGCGGCCGATGGCGGCGCCGACGGCGCGGCTGGCAGTTGGCTGACCAATCTCGCGGGCGACGTCGGAGTAAGTCACCGCCTTGCCGAAGGGGATCTTCAACAGGCTCTGCCAGACGCGCACCTGGAAGTCCGAGCCGATGAGCACGACCTTCAGCGGCTGCTCAGACGACCATTGGGCACGATCGAAGATACGGCGGACATAGGGTGCGGTGGCTTCAAGATCCTCAACATAGGCGGCATTTGGCCAGCGGCAGGTCATGTCGTCAAGGGCGGCACGTTCGCCGCCAAGATCCGAGAAGGCGAGACCGGCGAGCCCTCTATCCGTCGCCATCACCAGCGCAATCCCGAAGGGCGATGGGTGGAAGCCGTAACGGATGGTGAGCCCGCCGCCACGGGCCTTCCATTCACCGGGCGACATGGCTTCATGGGTTACGAAAAGATCGTGCAGTCGTCCGGGACCAGAGAGACCGACTTCATAAGACGCCTCGAGTAGCGGGAGGCCTTCCTTGAGCAGTAGCCGCTTAGCATGGTCGATGGTGACCGCCTGCAGGAACGCCTTGGGCGACAGTCCCGCCCACCGGGTGAAGACCTTCTGCAACTGTGTCGGCGACCGACCGAGTTCGGCCGCGATGCTTTCCAGCGACGGCTGCGCACGGTAGTCGAGCGTGATGAGCTCGATCACCTGGCGCACGATCTCGTAATCGCTGCCTTCCGGCGTTACATCGAGTGCAGGTTCTGCGATCTGGGCAAGTGCGTTCATCGCGTCTCTCCTTTGCCCGGGAGAATGATACGGAGAAGCCCGCCGCGCCACCCGTTTCTTGCAGCCGTCAAAGCCTTTGAGTGACCGTCGCGAGAGCACTGCGGAATGCCTTGGCAAAGCTTTCGCGATCATCGGGGTTGAGGAACGAGCCGATATCGGTAAAGCGCCCCTCGCCGGTCACATACATTGCCGTGATGCCGAACTCGTCGTGCCAGTTGACCCGGAAGCGGGCCCAGAAGGGGTTGAAGCGGTGCTCCACCATCCGCCCCGCCGGGGAGAATTTGCGGATGGAGAGTCGGGTGCGCGAAACGGTCACCTCTTCCCGTGCACGGCCGGAGCGGTAGCTTACGCGGAAGGCGATATAGAGCAGCAGGAAATCCAGCCCGAAGAAGAAGCCCACCGGCCAAGCGCCGGTGGCTATGAAGAAGATGCCGTAGAGGAGGCAAACGGCGCCGGAAAGCGCCAGCAGAACATGAAAGCCCTTCCGTCCAAGCGAACGATAAGGTGTGAGCTCGGCCGCAAAGACCGTCTGATCCTCGGACATCTCCACGTTGCTTTCCTTGGCAGGGGCTGGCTATAGAAGCCATATGGCCATTCCGAAAAGCAAATCCAGCACCGCTTCTTCACAAAAGTCAAATGCGGCGGGAAGCCGCGCCCGCAGGCATATCCGCAGCCGCTATTCGAAGGCGGAAATGGAGGGGATCTTCCGCCGCTTTTCTGCCCAGCGGCCGGAGCCGAAGGGGGAACTGGAGCACAGCAATCCCTTCACCCTGCTTGTTGCCGTGGCGCTTTCGGCCCAGGCAACCGATGCCGGCGTCAACAAGGCGACCCGGGCGCTGTTCAAGATCGCCGATACGCCGGAGAAGATGCTGGCGCTCGGCGAGGAAGGGGTCACGCAATACATCAAGACAATCGGGCTCTACCGCAACAAGGCAAAAAACGTCATCGCCCTGTCGGAGAAGCTGATCTCCGATTTCGGCGGCGAGGTTCCGAAGACGCGAGAGGAACTGGTGACGCTGCCGGGTGTGGGGCGCAAGACGGCCAACGTGGTAATGTCCATGGCCTTCGGCATCCCGACGCTTGCCGTCGACACCCACGTCTTCCGTATCGGCAACCGCCTTCTGATGGCGCCAGGCAAGACGCCGGACGAGGTGGAGGAGCGGTTCCTGAAGGTCATTCCGAAGCCCTACCTCTTCCATGCGCATCACTGGCTGATCCTGCACGGCCGCTACACCTGCAAGGCGCGCAAGCCTGAATGCGAGCACTGCGTCATCGCCGACCTGTGTAAATCACCGGAGAAGACCTGCGACGTACCAGCGCCGCTGGTTGAACTACCGCCGCAGCGGATTGGCGATGCCGCCGAATAGCAGTCCCGCCGGTTACCGCTCAAATGAGCGGATGACCTCGAGAAAATCGTCGCCATAGCGCTCGAGCTTCGACTGCCCGACGCCGGAGATGCCGAGCAGTGCGTCGCGGGATGTCGGCCGGCTGGTGGCGAAGGCCACGAGCGTGGTGTCGGGAAAGACCACGTAGGGCGGAACCTCCAGGGACTTCGCAATCTCCAGCCGCGTCCGCCGCAGTGCCTCGAAAAGCTCCGCGTCCGCCCCCTCCAATGCAGAGCGACTTGCGCCGGCAGAGGAAGACGCCCCTCTTGATGACTTGCTCGCCTTGGGCCGATCCTTGCGAAAGCGAACCTCCCGCTCGCGCCGGAACACCGATCGCGCATCCGGCCCGAGCTTCAACGCGCCGAAGGCCTCGTGGTCAACGCTGACGAGGCCGGCCGCCAGCAACTGCCGATAAACGGACTGCCATGTCTTCGGCGGATGGTCTTTGCCCGCGCCGAACACCGGCATGTCGACATGGCTGAAGCGGATGGTCTTCTCGTTTTCGTTGCCGGTCAGCACGTCGATCAGGTGGCCGGTGCCGAACCGCTCGCCGGTGCGATAGATCGCGGCGAGCGCTTTGATCGCCGCTTCCGTTCCATCCCACGTCTCCACCGGCTTCAGACAGGTGTCGCAATTGCCGCAGTTGCCGGGATGCGCCTCGCCGAAATGCGAGAGGATCGCCTGCCGCCGGCAGCCGGCGGTTTCGCAGATGCCGAGGAGCGCATTCAGCTTCGCGCGCTCGACGCGCTTCACCTCCTCACTCGACTGGCCGCCATCGATCATTCGCCCGCGCTGGATGACGTCGGTCATCCCATAGGCCATCCAGACTTCTGACGGCAGGCCGTCGCGCCCCGCCCGTCCCGTCTCCTGGTAATAGGCCTCGACGGAACCCGGGAGGTCGAGGTGAGCGACGTAACGGACGTTCGGCTTGTCGATGCCCATGCCGAACGCCACGGTGGCCACGAGGCAGAGACCCTCCTCTTTCAGGAAGGCATCCTGGTTGGCATCGCGGACGGCGCGATCCATGCCGGCATGATAGGCGAGCGCTCGTATGCCTTGGGCATCCAGCCACTCCGCAGTTTCCTCCACCTTGGCGCGCGACAGGCAGTAGACTATGCCGCTCGACCCCTTGTGACGGGAGAGAAACCGCAGCAGCTGCTGGCGCGGCTGGTCACGCTCGACGATCTCGTAGGCGATGTTCGGCCGGTCGAAGGAGGTGGTGAACGCCTCGGCCGAATGCAGTCCCAGCCGGTCGATGATGTCGTCGCGGGTGTGCGGATCGGCCGTCGCCGTCAGCGCCATGCGCGGCACGCCGGGATAAAGCTCCGCCAGCCGGCCAAGCTCCCGGTATTCAGGGCGGAAGTCATGACCCCACTGGCTGACGCAGTGCGCTTCGTCGATGGCGAACAACGCGATCTTTACCCCACCAATCAGCTCCCGGAAGCCCGGCGTCACGATGCGCTCCGGCGTCACATAGAGAAGATCGAGGGTGCCCTGCCGAAGCGACTGACGGACCTCGGCGAACTCCTCGGTCGACAGCGAAGAGTTCAGCGCCGCAGCCTGCACCCCGAGCTGCTTCAAGGCCTCCACCTGGTCGCGCATCAGCGCAATAAGCGGCGAAACGACGATACCGACGCCGTCGCGGCAAAGTGCCGGGATTTGATAGCAAAGAGACTTGCCGGCGCCCGTGGGAAAGAGAACAACCGCATCGCCACCGGCAACGACACGCTCGACCACGGCGGCCTGTTTTCCGCGGAAGCCATCATAGCCATACACCTGCTTCAGGACCGCTCGCGGATCCTTCGGCCGCTCACCGTCAAACAGGGCCGCGGTGGTGTTGGTGAATGAAGGCATAGGTCTCTTTCTAAGCGGAGCGATCCGCATCCATACCCCATGCAACGCTATTCCGGGAGCCGCAGCGCCCGGCATCAACAGATCATCGCCCCTCGGCTACCGCGCCTTCACCGCATCGAGGCGAAAGCCGGGTCGCGCCTTGAGATCAACTTGTGCAGGTGCACCATCAGCCCGGCGGCAAAGAGCGGCGTCAGCAGGTTGACGATCGGGATCGCCAGGAAGCCGGCAATCAGCAGGCCAGCGAGAAACACCGTCGAGCGGTGCTTGGCGCGAAAGGCGCGCGCCTCCGGCGGCGGGCGGAACCGCATGGCGGCGAACTCGAAGAATTCTCGCCCGAGGAGATAACCATTCACCAGGAAGAAGGCGACGAGGTTGATGCCGGGAATGAAGAGGAGCAGCAGCGCAACGATGTTGCCGACGATAACGACGCCGAGGAACTGCAGAGAGCCAATGATCGCCTGGCCAAGCGGCATCGCCCTGCCCGGCGTCTCGTTCGGGTAATCGCGCTTTTCCACCACCTCGGCGACATCGTCGAGGAAGAGTCCGGCAATAAGTGCCGTGATGGGCGCAATCAGCAGCGCAAGCGCCAGTGCCAGCCCCACGCCCGCCAGGATCGCCGTAAGGAAGGTCAGCCACCCCGCCCAGTCCGGCACGTCCGGCAGATAGATAGCGAACCAGGGCCAGATGACCGAGACGAAGGTCTGGCGCAGCGCCAGCCACAGACCGACGAGCACCAGGATCGTCAATCCTAAGACCTTCCAGAACACGGCCCGCGTTTCAGCGGCGAAAAGGTTGAGAAGCGAAAGCCGTGCGGCCTCGATGATCATAGACGTCTCCTGGTGGGCGGGCAGGATGTAGGGGCAGGAACCGGATGGAACAAGCGCTAGCAGATCGCCTGCAGCTCTGCACGATGGCGGATCATCGCAAGGAAGCGGCGGTAATCCCGCTCATAGAGCTTAGCGGCCTCGGCATCGGGCTGTCTCCCGCGGTCACTCGCCGCCATTCCCTCGCCGGCAGCAGCGACGCTATCGTAGAGCCCGCCGGCGGCGGCAGCGGTCATCGCCGTGCCGAGCAGCACGGCGTCTTCCGTTTCGGGGATCACCACCGTGCAGCCGGTCACGTCGGCATAGAGCTCGACGAGCAGTGGATTGTGCACATGCCCGCCGGTCAGGTGCAGCGCCTCGAAGCGATAGCCGTAGCCGCTCATGGTCTCCAGGATATGCCGGATGCCGAGCGCGATGGCGACGCAGGTGCGCCAGTAAAGGCGGCAGAGACCGTCGAAGGAGGTATCGAGCGTCAGGCCGCTGACAACGCCCATGGCATGAGGATCGGCAAGCGGTGAGCGGTTGCCATGGAAATCCGGCAGGATGAGCAGGTCGGACGCCGGGTTCGGGCCATGCTGCGCCCGCAACTCCTGAACACGCTTGACGACACGTGCGAGCAGCTCGGCGGAGGGCTCACCGCCCGCCGCATGCATCCGGACGATGTAATCGAGAAGTGCACCCGTCGCGGACTGACCGCCCTCGACGAGCCAGTGTCCTGGGAGAACGGCCTCATAATACGGTCCCCAGAGGCTTCGGCCGGATTTTGCCTCCGACGAAAAGGAGACAATGCAGCTGGAGGTGCCGCCGATCAGAGCAACGGAGCGCTCCAGAGACTTACCCTCGCCGGCGCCGGCCAGAACGCCGAAGGCACCGGCATAGGCATCAATGAGTCCGGCGGACACCCGGCACTCGGTATCCAGGCCGAGGTCACGCGCCGCCTCCAGCGAGAGCGTCCCGATGCTGTCGCCGGCATTGATTGTGCCGGCAGGCAGGCTTGCCCGCTCCAGCAGGTCTTCGAGCCCTGCCTGTGCCAGGTAATCCGGTCGCCAGCCCGGCGTCTCATGCGCCAGATAATTCCATTTGGCGGTCACAGTGCAGCGGGAGCGGGCGGACGAGCCGGTGGCCTTCCAGGTCATGAAATCCGCAAGATCGAAGAAGTAGCCGGCGCGCGCCCATGTCTGCGGCAGGTGGCGCTTCAGCCACATCAGCTTCGGCATCTCCATTTCCGGAGAGAGCGAGCCACCGGAGAAGTCCAGTACAGGATGTCCGTGCGCCGAAAGCTCCCCGGCCTCGGCAATCGCACGATGGTCCAGCCACACCACCGTATCGAAGCGATCTTCACCGGTGGTCGAGACGGTCAGCTGCCGCCCTTCCCGGTCGCGTGCAACCAAGGAACAGGTGGCGTCGAAGCCGATGGCAGCCACCTGCTCCGCCGCGATCCCTGCATCCGAGCGCGCCTCACGGACGGCCTGGCAGGCCGAGCGCCAGATGTCTTCCGAGTCATGCTCCGCATGGTTCGTCGCCGGCCTCTGCATTACGATCGAGTGCTTGGCACGCGCAAGAAGCCGACCGCTGCGGTCAAACACGCCGGCGCGGGCGCTGGCCGTGCCGATATCGACCGCAACGACGTGATCTCGCATCAGGACGTGTTTCCCCTGCCCGCCTGGTGCCCTTGTGACCGTTCCCGCCCGCCTCACACGGCGCGATGGGCACGGCGCCCTTTGGACCCCTCTCTGTGTTTGCGGACAAGGTGGAGCAATTCCGGCATGGCGTCAAATACGACGTCCGGTGCAAGCGCCGTCACGCGCTCGCTGTACCCTGGGGCTGTGGCATGCGATCCGCCGACAAAGGCGAAGACGGCCATGCCGGCCCGCTGCGCCGCCTCGATGCCGGCAGGACTGTCCTCGATCACGATACAGGAGGAAGGATCCACCCCCATCGAACTGGCCGCATGCAGGAAAAGGTCCGGTGCCGGCTTGCCCTGTGCCACCATCGAGGCGCTGAAGATGTGCGGCTCGAACCGCTGCAGGAGCCCCGTCAGCGAAAGCGAAAGCCGAATGCGCTCGGGCTGGCTGGAGGATGCCACGCATTTTTCGCAGTCAAGGGCGTCCAGCACATCGGCGATACCCGCCACCGGCTGCAGCTCACGGCGAAAGCGTTCGTAAAGGTGATGGCGAAGATCCTCGAGGAAGGCCGCATCGATACTGTGGTCGAAATCGTCGTGCAGGATCTGCGCCACCGTCGATAGGCTTCGGCCGAGGAACCGTTCATAGGCCTCGTCCTCACTGACGACGACGCCGCGGCGGCTGAGCGCCTCCACCAGGACCTGAACCGAAAGAGGCTCGCTGTCGACCAGCACCCCATCGCAATCGAAAATCACCAGCGGCCGCATTGCTTCCACCACCCTCACCCCGTTATCTGACCAGAGCATCCTCGAGATAGAGCTCCAGCGTCCTTGCCGTCCCCTCGGCCCAGAGCGTCTTCAGCGCATGC
>NZ_JALJRA010000023.1 GCF_022968135.1 Pseudorhizobium tarimense | reverse complement strand
ATGGATGCCCGGGCCATCAACATCCGCACCGCCGCCGCCTGAAACCAAAAGAGGCCCCGGTTAAACCGGAGCCTCCAGACTGCTGACAAAGTCCTCTTTGCCTTTGCTGGCGCTACTTCGACTCCGATCCGTTCTCTTTTCGATTCAGAGACGTTCCGTGAATCTTGGTCCTTGAGAAGGTGGGGCGGGGGTTTGTCATCAAGCTGGAGGCCCCGGTTAAACCGGAGCCTCCATTCAGTTTCCACACAGCCTGTTTTCGGCAGGGGCCTTTTGGCGCTTTACTGGTTGATTGGCGGCGGCTGGCTGAGGCCCGGCAGGGCTTGCGGCGCCGGTTCTGTCTGCTGCGCCGGCTGGCCCGGAAGCCCCTCCAGCGGAGGGAGGCCGAATGCGGGCGATGCTGGCGGGGTGGTCGGCTCGGCCGGTGCTGCCGGGGCAGGGAATGCCGCCGGCTGTTCGCCGCCGAGGTTCAGCGGCGGCAGACCGAAGGCCGGCGGAGCGGCCGGTGCGGTTCCGCCCGAGCTCGGCTGCTGCTCACCGCCCAGGTTGAGCGGCGGGAGCCCCATGGCCGGCGGAGCGCTCGATCCGCCTCCCTGTCCTCCCATCGGCGGCAGGGTCAGGCCGCCTGCGCCGCCAAAGCCCGGGATCTCGATCTGCACGTCGGCTGGATCCATGCTCGGCGTATCCGTCTTGTAGTGCATGACCAGACCGGGGAAGAAGATCACCACCAGGATCATCGCGAACTGGATGACGATATAGGGGAAGACGCCTTTGTAGATCTCGGTGGTCTTTACGGCGGGCATCGTCTTGCCCGTCACCTTGTCCAGCCATGGCGCGACCGGCGCAATCGACCGCAGGAAGAACAGCGAGAAGCCGAAGGGCGGCGTCAGGAACGAGGTCTGCAGGTTGATGCCGAGAATGATCCCGAACCAGACGAGGTCAATCCCGTGCGCTTCCGCGACCGGCGCCAGAAGCGGCACGATGATGAAGGCGATCTCGAAGAAATCGAGGAAGCAGCCGAGGATGAAGACGATGATCGTCACCACCACGAGGAAGCCGTATTCGCCGCCGGGCAGGGCCAGCAGCAGTTCCTCGATCCAGACGTTTCCGTTGATGCCGTAGAAGGTGAGACCGAAGACGCGTGCGCCGATGAGGATCATCATGACGAAGGCGGAAAGCTTCGTCGTCGCGTCGAGCGCGTTCTTGACCGTGCCGAAGCTCAATCGGCCCTTGGCGAGCGCCAGCAGCAGGGCACCCGTCGCGCCCATGGCGCCGCCTTCCGTCGGCGTTGCAATGCCGAGGAAGATCGTGCCGAGCACGAGGAAGATCAGCGCCAGCGGCGGCACCAGGACGATGATGACCTGCTCGGCAAGCCGAGAGATCAGCTTCTTCTCGACGCGGCTGTTGACGAGGGCGACTAGGTAAACGGCGATGACGGCAAACGCCATGGCCGAGACCAGCTGCCATTCCGGCGACTGAATGCCGGTGAAGAGCACGTGCAGGCCGAGGTAGTAGAGACCCACAGCGATTGCCATCATCACGAGGAGCGAGGTGATGCCGTTTCCGAGAGTACGCGCTTCCATGGGAAGGGCGGGCGCCCATTGCGGTTTGATCATCGTGACGGCAAAGATGTAGAGGCAGTAGCTGCCGACGATCATCAGCGCCGGATAGAGCGCGCCGACATACATGTCGCCGACGGAACGGCCGAGCTGGTCGGCCATGACGATCAGGACAAGCGACGGCGGCACGATCTGCGCCAGCGTGCCGGATGCGGCGATCGTGCCGGAGACCAGCGGACGGTTATAGCCGTAGCGCATCATGATCGGCAGCGAGATGAGGCCCATGGCCATGACCGATGCGGCGACGACGCCGGTCGTCGCACCGAGCAGCGCACCGACGAGGATGACTGCATAGGCGAGGCCACCACGAACCGAGCCGAAGAGCTGGCCGATCGTGTCGAGCAGGTCCTCCGCCATGCGCGACCGCTCCAGGATGATCCCCATGAAGGTGAAGAACGGGATCGCCAGCAGCGTATCATTGTACATGATGCCGTAGATGCGTTCCGGATGCGACTGCAGGAGCGGCCAGAACAGCCGGATCTCCGGCGAGATCGCCGAAAGCTCGACGCCGAGAACGAAGTAGATCAGACCGCCGGCCGCCAGCGTGAACGCAACGGGATAGCCGAGCAGCAGCAGCAGCATGACGCTGGAGAACATCACCAGCGGCAGGTTGTGGGCAATGAAATCAATCACGCGTCAGACCTCCGTTGCCGCAGGCGGCATCTCGCCGGCCGTGTCGTGGCGAGGATCCTCGATCCGGCCTGTGATGACGGCATAGCGCTTGATGATCTCGGAGAAGGCCTGCAGCAGAAGCAGGATGAAGCCCAGGAGAACCACCAGCTTGGCCGGCCAGATGGTGAGGCCGCCGGCATTGGAGGATACCTCGCCGGAATTGAACGACAGCCAGAACCAGGGCCAGGCGAGATAGGCCATTAGAGCGGCGAAGGGAACGAGGAAAATGATGTGCAGGAGGAGGTCGATGATGTCGCGCGTCCGCTTGCTCCAGCTGGAGGACAGAATGTCGATGCGGACATGCTCGTTCTTCAGCAAGGCATAGGCTGCGGCCAGCATGAAGACCGTGCCGAACAGATACCACTGCACCTCCAGCCAGGCATTGGACGACATGTCCAACGCCTTGCGCAGGATGGCATTGCCGGCGCTGATCAAGACAGCGGCCAGCAGAAGCCATGAAACGGATTTCCCTATTGCCGTGGTCACGGCATCGATCACGCGCGTCAGCGCGAGCAGCGCAGCCATTTTTCCCCTCCTGTCGGCCTCTGCCACGATCCCGCCACTGAGAAGGGACAGGGACTGCAGTCGCCGAGCTCGCTTGTTTGCTGGCGAGGTGTATTGACTGGCGGGACAGAAATCAATTGTCCGACAAGCCAATCACGCTTGATTTCTGGGGGTTGTGACCCAGTGTCGCCGTCTTTCGCCGCTAAGGCCGCATCCGGGCGGGGGGCTGGCGAAGGCTTTAAGTCTGCGTTGCACAACTCCCCTCCAGTCTGCTGTGATGCTATGGGTTCTAGGGGCATGACTTTTGAGAGTTGTTAAGCAAGACGTGAAAAACCCCCAAGGTCTCAGGGGCTCAATATTGGATGCACCTAAAAATTAATGGGTTCCGGCCAGAATGCCGCCGAAACAAAGGGCAAGCCCCATGAAGGCGCACGAAGCGGGGACGCTGCCGACAGATGTCTATCTGTCCTTCGTCAGCTCGCTGTTTGGAAATCGCGGTACGCTTTTCACAGGTATGGTCGTCCATATCCTGTCGTGCTTCATTGTCTACGGATACTCGCAAGCGAACTTTTATCTTTGGCTCGCAGCCGTCTTCGCATCTGTTTTCGCATACCGGCTCTATTGGTTCCGCCGTTTCGACAGGACCGAGAAGACGTTGCTCTCGTTCCGCGACATCGTTCGATGGGAGGTCAGCTATGTCTATGGGGCGGCTGCCACCGCGCTGCTTCTGGGCATCGCCAGCGGATATGCGGTCGTCGTTCTTCGCGACCCTTACGTGTCGTTCATGTGCATCGCCGTGACGATGGCATCCATGGTTTCAATCGTTGGCCGCAACTTCGGGTCACCGCTTGCGGTTTCCCTCCAGACGCTCGGATGCTGCGTTCCGATCATTCTCGCATGTCTCTTCACCCAGCAGATCCATCTCATCCTGATGTCGCTGCTACTTGTCCCGTTCGGGCTTACCACCCGTTCCATGGCGACTGGCGTTCGGGATTTCCTCTATCGCAACGTCCTGGCTTCCCGTGAGCTTGCCCGGCTTGTCGACCGCTTCGACGTGGCGTTGAAGACCATTTCCCACGGGCTCATCATGGCTGATCGCGAAGGGGTCGTCCAGGTTGCAAACAGGCGCGCGCCTGACCTCCTCAAACTCCAGGACGACGGCAGGCTTGAGGGCCAGACGCTCTTGCCGCTGCTCAAGCGGAGCCTCGGAAGCGGCATAGGCCAGCTTCGCACTGCGATGGAGCGGGCAGAGGAGGAACGCTTCGCTGAGGCCTTGGTCCAACTGCCGGATGATTCCTACATCAACTTCACAGTCAGTCGTCGGTCCGAAGGCGGTATCGTCGTCGTATTCGAGGACGTCACAGCGCGCTTCATTGCCGACGAAAAGATCCGGTACATGGCCCGATATGACGCGTTGACGGGCCTGCCGAACGCCCACTATTTCAGAGAGTTGTGCAGGGAGCGGCTGAGCAGGGGATCAGACCAGGCATGTCTGCTGCTCCTCGACGTAGAGGGGTTCCGGCATGTCAACGACGTACGCGGTCACAGGGTCGGCGACGGCCTCCTGCAAGAGGTGGCAAGAAGGCTGTCATCGGTCTCGGCACACCGGTTCGTCATCGCGCGTATGATCGGTGACCGTTTTGCCATTCTTATTACTGGCGACGCTGAACTTGACCTCTTTGGCGAAGCCAGCAGCCTGCACGCGGCCGTTCAGGGCTCCTATTCCGTCGACGATCACAGTCTTTCCGTCAGCGTTAACGGCGGATACGTCCTGCTTCCGAACCACGAGCTTTCGATGGAGCAGTGGGAGATCAAGGCGGACCTTGCTCTCAACGATTCCAAGCTGAAGGGCAATGGTGCCCTGAGTTGCTTCCTTCCGGAAATGGATGCGATCTACTTCGAGGGGCAGCGGTTGCGCGCCGATCTGCGGCAGGCTCTGCGCGACAAGCAGCTTACCGTGGTCTATCAGCCGATGTACCTGCCTGATGGCTCTGCGGTGGAAAGCTGCGAAGCGCTGGTGAGGTGGACGCATCCGCAGAAGGGGCCGATCGCTCCAAACATCTTCGTGCCTCTCGCAGAGGACATGGGTATCGTCTCCGAGATCAGCCGATATGTGATGGATCAGGCCTGTCGGGACTGCGCCTCCTGGCCGGAACCCGTCGCCGTTTCCGTCAACCTCTCGGTTCACGACCTCAGAAGCGCCGACGTTGTAGGGTGGGTCACGGAAGCTCTCGAAGAACACAAGCTACCGGCGCAGCGGCTGCATGTCGAAGTTACCGAAAGCTTCTTCATGGATGATCCGGCGGCGGTCTGCACCATCCTGGAGCGGCTGCGGAGCATCGGCGTAACGATCTCAATTGACGACTTCGGCACCGGCTTTTCAAGCCTCAGCTATCTCGACTCGCTTCCGCTAGATATCGTCAAGATCGACCGCGCATTTGTAAGAGACATCGGTATGCAGTCGAAGCGGATGAAGCTTCTGCGCGGCATTGTTCAATTGACGCGGGAACTTGGCCTCACCGTTGTGCTGGAGGGCGTCGAGACAAAGCAGCAGCTTGCGCTCATCAACAAGTATGGCCTGGCTGACGTCATCCAAGGTTATGTCTTTTCAGCTCCCGTCTCTCCCACCGAACTGGTGACACTGCTATCTGAAAATTCGGTGCGCAAGGAGGCAGTTGGGGGCGCCGGCTGAGGGCGTACGCCTGACGAGGTCGCTAGAAGAAGAGTGCTCCGCGCGTTCTCTGCCGTTAACCATGTCTTTTAGAAGTTCGGTAATCTAGACTTCAAGCGTTGCCTGGGCTGGCTCGATCAGCGTTAATACCTGGTAAACATCACAGGTATTGCGTTGATATGGATCAGATTCTTTCCGAAGGCACCTTCAGCCAAAAGCTCCTCAACGTGCTCGATCACATCGAGTATCGCAGAATAGAAGATCAAGAAGATTTCGAAGCGATCGCGGCCCTCCGGTACAAAGCTTACAAGGCCAGGGACGTGCTGCCCGTGTCTGCCGTAAGTATGCTGGAGGAGGTTGACTTTGATCGGCAGGCCTATGTCTTCGGTGTCTACTACTACGAAGAGCTGATCAGCACGTTGCGTGTTCACCACGTGACGCCAGATCACCGGGTATGCCAGTCCAGCGGGATTTTCCCTGAGGCCGTGAATGCGTTTCTCGATGCCGGTATGACGTTGATCGATCCTGCACGCTTTGCGGCGGATCCCGATGTGGTCAGCGAACTTCCGTCGATCTCCTATCTCACACTTCGGCCGAGCATCATGGCAGCCATCTATTTCGACACCGACCGCGTGCTTCAGCACATTCGTCCCGCACATGCCGCTTTCTATCGTCGGGTCTTCAATGCCGATACGGTCGTGCCGCCGACGATGACCGAGACCTACGGCTTCGAACTCACCCTTCTGGCCTCGCGTCCGAGGGAGGTGCGTCCAAAACTGATGAAGCGTTACGCCTTTTTCGATTCCGAGTCCTACGAGCGCCGGCTGATGTTCGATCGGTCGCCGATGGCCGGCATGGCGCCGCTGACGATTCTGCCGACGGCGCGCTTTGCGCAGGCGACGGAGAGGCGAGCCGTAGCCTAAGACGTTCCGGCCGCACCGAACACCTGTGCCATTTGGCGCCATTGCGCTTTGTGGCCGCTTTGTGTAAGGCCTGAAGCAATGCCTCAGCGGCCGTGGTGAACGGTTTGGGACGGGCAAGATCAGGTATTTGACGGCCGTTGCTGCGCTTGATCGGCGGCTCAGCGCCGTGCAAGGGAGACGATACATGGATAACCACAGCAGCGGCCCCGTCGAAACAGGCGCCCAGATGGACTACGCCGAGCACGAGAAGACCTATAAGGGCTTCCTGACGCTCACCAAGTGGGGCACGATGCACCTCGTGGTGCTGATGATCGCGATGGCTGCCGGTTTCTTCGGCGGTGCCGGCTTCTTCGGCGCGCTGATCATCTTCCTCGTCCTTTCCGCCGCCGGCATTTACCTGCTTCGCTAACCAGCGCGCCGGGTTAAGTCGATTAGGGCAGGCACAACCGCGGTTGTGCCTGTGAGGGCAGAGACGGGGAGGGGCGTGTCTTGGCTAAGTTGGTTTTCGTACCTCGCGAGAGGGCGGGGGAAGAGCGGGTTGCGGCCTCGGCGGAGACGGTGAAGCGTCTTGCCGGGCTCGGCTTCGATGTGGTGATCGAAGCGGGTGCCGGCATCGCATCCGGGATTCCGGATGCGGATTACCAGGCGGCAGGGGCGCGTATCGGCGGTTCCGGTGATGCCGCCTCTGCCGACATCGTCCTCAAGGTGAATCGCCCCGAGCCCGAGGAGATAGCCTCTTACAGGTCCGGCGCGGCGGTGTTTGCCAGCATGGACCCCTACGGCAACGAAGCCGATATTGCCCGGATGGCGGAGGCCGGGCTCACCAGTTTCGCCATGGAACTGATGCCGCGGATCACGCGCGCGCAGTCGATGGACGTCCTGTCCTCGCAGGCGAACCTAGCCGGCTACCGCGCTGTTATTGACGCGGCCCACGAATATGGCCGGGCGCTGCCGATGATGATGACGGCCGCCGGCACGGTTCCGGCCGCCAAGGTCTTCGTCATGGGCGCAGGCGTTGCCGGCCTTCAGGCGATCGCCACGGCACGACGTCTTGGCGCCGTTGTTTCCGCCACCGATGTGCGTCCGGCGGCGAAGGAGCAGGTCGCGTCGCTCGGCGCGAAGTTCATTGCGGTCGAAGACGACGAGTTCAAGGCGGCCGAGACCGCCGGCGGCTACGCCAAGCAGATGTCTGCTGACTACCAGGCAAAGCAGGCGGCGCTGGTTGCCGATCACATCGCCAAGCAGGACATCGTCATCACCACCGCCCTCATCCCCGGAAGGCCGGCCCCCCGCCTCGTGACGCGGGCGATGCTCGCCTCGATGAAGCCGGGCTCCGTTGCTGTCGACCTTGCGGTGGAGCGGGGCGGCAATATCGAGGGGTCGGTGAAGGGCGAGATCGTTACGGTCGAGGACGTCAAGATCCTCGGTCACGCCAATGTGCCCGGCCGGGTCGCAGCATCTGCCTCTGCTCTCTATGCCAAGAACCTCTATGCGTTCCTGGAGACGATGGTCGACAAGGAGAGCAAGGAAGTCCGGATCGATCCCGAGGATGAGCTGGTCAAGGCGACGATGCTGACGCATGGGGGCAAGGTGGTGCACCCAAATTTTGTTGAGGCCGCCAATGCGGCTCGCGAAACGGTCGCGCCAGCCGCCGCCGTGGATCCGGCGCCGGTCGCGGCATCCGATACGCCAGCGCCCAAGAAGCCCGCGGCACGCAAGCCCAGCAATGCTGCAACGGCGGGCGAAGGTACTGAGAAGCCGAAGCGGGTGCGCAAGAAGCTTGATACGGCGACGCCAGGCGAGAAGGAGGGGCTCTGATGGCAAGCGACATGATGAATTCGGCGCTGAAGAGGCTCGACCAGGCTGTGGACGCGGTCCGGGTTGCCGCCGAGCAGGCGCCCGATGCGGTGGCTCAAGCCGCCCACGGCGTTTCCGGCGGCGCGATCGATCCCTTCGTCTTCCGGCTGGCGATCTTCGTGCTGGCGATGTTCGTCGGCTATTACGTCGTCTGGTCGGTTACGCCCGCGCTGCACACGCCGCTGATGGCCGTTACGAACGCCATCTCCTCGGTCATCGTCGTCGGTGCGCTGCTTGCGGTCGGCATCTCGGCCAGCGGTTATGCCACGGGCTTCGGTTTCGTGGCGCTGGTGCTCGTTTCGGTCAACATCTTCGGCGGCTTCCTGGTGACCAGCCGGATGCTGGCCATGTACAAGAAAAAAGATCGCTGAGGGTCCTGCGGATATGTCACAGAACTTCGCAGCCTTCCTCTATCTCGTCTCCGGGGTGCTGTTCATCATGGCACTGCGGGGTCTCTCGCACCCGACCTCCAGCCGCAAGGGCAATGTCTACGGCATGATCGGCATGGCGATCGCAATCGTCACGACGCTGCTTTTGGCGACGCCCAGCTTTGGCGGTTTTCTCCTGATCCTGGTCGCACTCGCGATCGGTGGCGGGGCTGGCGCCTATATCGCCCGTACCATCCCGATGACGGCGATGCCGCAGCTGGTCGCCGGCTTTCACTCACTGGTGGGCCTTGCCGCCGTCATGGTCGCAGCCGCGGCCCTCTACGATCCGCTTTCCTTCGGCATCGGCGAAATCGGAACCATCCATGGTCAGGCGCTGGTGGAGATGGCATTGGGTGCGGCGATCGGTGCGATCACCTTCACCGGCTCGGTCATCGCCTTCCTGAAGCTCGACGGGCGTATGTCCGGCAAGCCGATCCTGCTGCCCTACCGGCACTGGATCAACATCGGCCTCGTCATCGCCATCCTGGTGTTCATCATCGGGCTGACGCAGACGGAAAGTCACACGCAGTTCTGGCTGATCGTCGGCCTGTCGCTGGTGCTCGGCGTGTTGATCATCGTGCCGATCGGCGGCGCCGACATGCCTGTCGTCGTCTCGATGCTGAACTCCTATTCGGGCTGGGCGGCGGCAGGCATCGGCTTTACGCTCGGCAATCTGGCGCTGATCATCACCGGGGCGCTGGTCGGTTCGTCGGGGGCGATCCTCTCCTACATCATGTGCAAGGGCATGAACCGCTCCTTCATCTCCGTGATCCTCGGCGGCTTCGGCGGCGAGACCGCCTCGGCTGGGGCGGACGACGGCGTGCAGCGCACCGTGAAGCAGGGTTCGGCCGACGACGCGGCCTTCCTGATGCAGAACGCCCAGAAGGTCATCATCGTGCCGGGCTACGGCATGGCGGTTGCCCAGGCACAGCATGCTCTGCGCGAGCTTGCAGACACGCTAAAAGAGCACGGCGTCGAGGTGAAGTACGCGATCCACCCGGTGGCGGGGCGTATGCCGGGCCACATGAACGTGCTGCTCGCTGAAGCGAACGTGCCCTATGACGAGGTTTTCGAGCTGGAAGACATCAATGCGGAGTTCGCGCAAGCCGATGTCGCCTATGTCATCGGCGCCAACGATGTTACCAATCCGGCGGCGCGAGACGACAAGGCCTCGCCGATCTACGGCATGCCGATCCTTGATGTCGACAAGGCGAAGACCTGCCTCTTCGTCAAGCGCTCGCTCGGCTCCGGCTATGCCGGCATAGACAACACGCTGTTCTACAAGGACGGTACGATGATGCTGCTCGCCGACGCGAAGAAGATGACGGAAGATATCGTCAAGGCGATGAAGCACTGAGCTATTGCTTGCGAGTAGTGAGTAGCGAATAGTAAGAGAGCCTGGCCCGGTGCCGGGCTTTTCTTTTACGGCGTGCGCGAGTAGATATACAAACACCATCTTGTATATCCGCAGGTGCATCATGCAGGTGTCCAAATGGGGCAATAGCCTCGCGGTGCGGCTCCCCGCTTCGGTGGTGGAAGCACTCAATCTAAAAGAGGGCGACGAGATTCAGATCCGCGCGGTTGACGCCGATGAATTCGAGGTCGCACGCAAGCCGACGCGGCAGGCCTTGATCGAGCGTCTGAGACAGTATCGGGGACGGGTTACAGAAGATTTCGTGTTCGACCGGGACGAGGCGAATGGCCGGTAGCTTCATCGACACGAACATTCTGATCTATCTGGCATCGGGAAACGAAGAAAAAGCGAACGCTGCGGAAGAGGAGGTGCGGAAGGGCGGCACCATCAGCATTCAAGTTCTCAATGAATTTTCGCATGTTGCGCGTCGCAAGCTTAACTTCTCCTGGGATGAGCTCACCATGTTGCTAAGAGCCATCCGCGGTTGCTCGACGTCGTGCCACTGACGGTTGCTATTCATGATCGCGGCTTGCAGTTGGCGGGGCGTCACCAGTTGTCGACCTACCAGGCGATGATCGACGCAGCAGCCTTGGAGAGCGGCTGCGATAGTGTGTATTCGGAAGATCTCCAGAATGGAATGTCCGTGGCGGGGCTGACGGTGATCAATCCGCTGAAGCTGACGGACTGAAACGAATCCGCCGGTTCTCGTTCAAAATCATCGAACAATCCGTCGTGGTCCCGCTCCTCCCTCGGCCCTGACGAAGCGCGTGGTGCCGTGCCATATAGGTTGCAACTGAGTTCGCGCTTCACAAGGAGCAGCCCATGAAGAAAATCGGCTTTCTTTCCTTCGGCCACTGGTCGCCTTCACCGCAATCGGGCACGCGCTCGGCAAGCGATGCACTGCTGCAGTCGATCGATCTGTCCGTTGCGGCTGAAGAGCTCGGCGCCGACGGCGCCTACTTCCGCGTCCACCATTTCGCCCGCCAGCTTGCGTCGCCGTTTCCGCTGCTCGCCGCCGTTGGGGCGAAGACGAGCAAGATCGAGATCGGCACGGGCGTGATCGACATGCGCTATGAGAACCCGCTTTACATGGCCGAGGATGCCGGTGCCGCCGACCTGATCTCGGGCGGACGCCTGCAGCTCGGCATCAGCCGCGGGTCGCCGGAGCAGGTGATCGATGGCTGGCGCTATTTCGGCTACGAGCCGCAGGACGGTCAGAGCGAGGCCGACATGGGACGCCGGCATGCGGAGGTCTTCCTGGATGTGCTGAAGGGCGAAGGTTTCGCCAAGCCGAATCCACGGCCGATGTTCCCCAACCCGCCGGGCATGCTGCGCCTGGAGCCCTTCTCCGAAGGCCTGCGTGAGCGCATCTGGTGGGGGGCTGGCTCGAACGCCACGGCGGTCTGGGCCGCAAAGCTCGGCATGAACCTGCAGTCGTCGACGTTGAAGGACGACGAGACGGGTGAGGCCTTCCACATCCAGCAGGCCAAGCAGATCCGCGCCTATCGCGATGCCTGGAGGGAGGCCGGCCATACGCGCACACCGCGCGTCTCGGTCTCACGCTCCATCTTCGCCATCGTCAACGACATGGACCGTGCCTATTTCGGCAGGAGCGGGGATCAGGATTCGATCGGCTATATCGACGCTAATACACGTGCCATCTTCGGACGCTCCTATGCGGCGGAGCCGGAGGTGCTGATCGAGGAGTTGCGGCAGGACGAGGCGGTTGCGGAAGCAGACACGCTGTTGTTGACGGTGCCCAACCAGCTCGGCGTTGAATACAATGCGCATGTGATCGAGGCGATCCTGAAGCATGTCGCGCCGGCACTTGGCTGGCGCTGACACATCAGCTATGCGGCTAGCCTTCCCTTCTTGCGAAAGGGGAGAAGGCTAGCTGCCGCGCGTGCGCGCCAGACCATCCTTGGCCGGCTGGTAGTTGGGGTCGAGCTGGGCGGCATGCGAATAGGAACGCGCAGCGCGCTGGGTATCGCCGCGGCGCTCGTAGACGAGGCCCTGGTTGGTCCAGGATTCGGCCAGCTTGTCGTTCAGCTCGATCGCATGGTTGATGTCGGCGAAGGCATTCTCGTCATCACCCAGCGCCAGGTAGGAGACGGCACGACCGTTATAGGGCTCAGGTGCCGTGGACGAGAGCGAGATCGCCTTGGAGAAATCCTCGATCGCCTGGGCGTGCTGGCCGCGCAGCTGGTAGATCAGCCCGCGGTTGTGGTAGGCGCGGCCGTCCGTCGTGTCGAGCTGAATGGCGCGGTTAAAGTCGTTGAAGGCTTCGTCGGTGCGGCCGGCCTGCCGATAGATATTGCCGCGGCCGATATAGGCGACGTCGTAGTTCGGGTTGATCTGCAGGGCGCGATTATAATCGTTGGCCGCTTCCACGGGCTTGCCCATGTTGCGGTAGACCAGCGCCCGATTGGCATAGGCCTGGTAGAACTGCGGGTTCAGCTGGATCGCCTGGTTGAAGTCGTCCAGGGCGCGGTTGAACTCGCCGGCGCGGCCGTAAGCGGAGCCACGGACGTTGTAGCCTTCAGGATCCTGCGGGTTGGAGGCAATGACCGAGGTCAGCGAGGCAATATTCTGCTCGGAGCCCTGTGCGCGGTCGACGGTGATCAGATCGCTGGTCTGGGAGGTGGTCGAGCAGCCGGCAAGCAGAACGGCCGAGGCCAGCGCCAGGGCTGAAAGGGCGGTTTTGCCACGGGAAGATGCGGTGATAGCCGAAAAGCCGATTGTTGCGGAAGAAGGAGCAGCAGTCTTGAAGGCCATCAGGCGCGGTTCCTCGTCTCTTGCAGAAGCGGATGCTTGGTCCGATAAAAGTAAAGGCGGTGGCGACCCTGTCGCCCCCGCCTCATAAGCACGTCAAAAACGTCGAAAAAGCGGCCGATTAACGACCAGCACGCGGAGCGGCAATTAGGCCTTCGCGCTGCATGCGCTTGCGGGCCAGCTTGCGGACGCGGCGAACAGCCTCGGCCTTTTCACGCGCACGCTTCTGGGAAGGCTTTTCGTAGTAGTCGCGCATCTTCATTTCACGGAAGATGCCTTCGCGCTGCATCTTCTTCTTGAGAGCGCGGAGAGCCTGATCAACGTTGTTGTCGCGGACAAGTACCTGCACGTGTAATCCCGTTCCTTTGGTTGGTTGATCGCCAGGATCTGCCGATTCGAGGCGAAAAAATATGTAAGCCCGGCGACAAGCCGTGCGATTGGGACAGGCAGATATCAGAAAGATCGGCGGAAGTCCATATGGCATAGGGGCTGCAGCCGATGAAAATCAAAAGTTGAGCGACAGCGTCGCCAGATGTCTTTGCGCCTCTATATCGGTGAGGGAAAGCCACAAGGCTTTTTTCTCGTCAGCGCCACTGGAGCGGAGGAAACAATGCGCAGCGCGTCTCATTCCCGATTCGGCGATCCTGCCAAGGTTCTGGAACTCGTCGACAGCGAATTACCCACTCCCGCAGCCGGCCAGATCCGGGTGAAGATGGTGATGGCGTCGATCCACAATCACGACTTGCTGACCGTCAGCGGCGATTACGGGTTCAAGCCGGAGCTTCCGGCTCCGGCTGGAACAGAGGCGGTGGGGACCGTCGATGCTTTAGGAGAAGGCGTGACGCATCTTCAAGTGGGGCAACGCGTGGCGGCATCGGGCCGAGGGAGCTGGGCGGATTATTACATTGCGCCGGGCGCTTCGGCGGTTCCCGTGCCGGACGAGATCTCCGACGAAGCCGCCGCTCAGCTGGTTTCCATGCCATTGAGTGCACTGACACTTCTAGCCTTTGCCGGCGTGGAGCGCGGCGGGTGGATCGTGCAGAACGCCGCCAACGGTGCCGTCGGCAAGGCACTGGCGAAGTTCGCAGTCCCACGGGGGATCAATGTGCTGGGCCTTGTCCGCCGCCACGCAGCGGTGGAGGAACTGGCGGCACTGGGCATCGGCAACATCGTTTCCACCTCCGACGAAGGCTGGAGGGATCACGTGACGGCAATCACGCAGGGCGCTCCCATTGCGGCGGCCGTCGACGGCGTCGGTGGTCCGGCTGCAGGCCAGTTGTTGTCGCTGCTGGGCCAGAAGGGGGTGCTGATTTCCTTCGGCCTCATGTCCGGACGACCGCTGGAATTGTCGGCGAGCGACCTGATCTTCAAGGAAGCAGAGGTGAAGGGTTTCTGGCTCGCAAAGATCGCTCCGAGGCTCGGTGCGGAAAAGCTGGCGAGCCTCATCTCCGAGATCGTCCAGGCGGTAGCGGCTGGCGATGTGCGGTTGACGGTGTCGGAGGTCTTTCCGCTTTCCGAGATCAACCGCGCTGCCGCGGCGGCAGCAGAGCCGGGCCGAAAGGGCAAGGTGCTGCTGAAGGCATGAGCAGTGTTGATCGGCCGGCCACGAAGGGCGAGCGTTGTTGATGGTTGGCAGGGGAGACGGCGTGTCTCGGCAGACGGCGCGAAAAGAGCTCTGGCGCAGCCGTTGACGCGTACTGCTTGCCTGCTTCTATGGCCTGGCCGGCATCCTCCACGTTGCCTTCCCTGATCCGTTCCTCAGCATCACTCCGTCCTGGGTTCCCGAGCCCAAGGCACTCATCTTCCTGACCGGGCTTGCGTAGATCGCGGGTGCGGTCGGCCTGCTCTTTCCTGCTTTGAAGACATATGCGGGCATCGGCCTCGCGCTCTACGCCGTCTGCGTCTTTCCAGCGAACGTGAAGCAAGCAATAGATGCCTTGGGAACTGGCGATGCCGCCGCGTGGCAGGGGCTCTATCACTGCTTGCGTCTGCCGTTTCAGCCGGTGCTCGTCTGGCTGCCCCTGTTTTCGGCGGGTTTCTTTTGGAGGCAGGGCGATAGCCTCTCGTCGCAGCGCGGATAAGTGGCAGCACAGCCTGGTGCCGGCGGACGCACCCGGAGAGGCAGATTGTCACCACCTCGTGTCGAAACAAATCCGTGAGGAGTCGCAAAAACGCTATTGCGGCTCCTGTCGATTTGCGATGGGTATGTCCTTCAGGCACCTCCGTTCTTTGAGGAATTGAAAGGGCGACATGCGCAAATATTCGGTCTTCGCTCTGGCTCGCGAGGCGCTGCGGGCCCATAAAGGCTGGGAGGCGCAATGGTCGTCGCCAGAGCCGCGCTCGAGCTATGACGTAATCATCGTCGGCGGTGGAGGGCACGGGCTCGGAGCCGCCTATTATCTGGCGAAAGAGCACGGCATCACCAATGTGGCGGTGCTGGAAAAGGGCTGGCTCGGCGGCGGCAATACCGGCCGCAACACCACCATCATCCGCTCCAACTATCTCTACGAAGAGAGCATGGACATCTACGAGCATTCCCTGAAGCTCTGGGAAGGCTTGAGCCAGGATCTGAACTACAACGTCATGTATTCGCCGCGCGGCGTGATGATGCTGTCGCACAACACGCATGACATGCAGAGCTTCAAGCGGCACATCAATGCCAACCGGCTCTACGGCATCGACAACGAATGGCTGACGCCGGAGCAGGCGAAGGCCTACTGTCCGCCGCTCGATATCTCCAAGACCGCACGCTACCCGATCAACGGGGCGGCCTTGCAGAAGCGGGGCGGCACGGCGCGCCACGACGCAGTCGCCTGGGGCTATGCCCGCGCTGCGTCCGACCGCGGCGTGCATATCATCCAGAACACCGAAGTCACCGGAATCCGTCGCGGGCTGAACGGCGAGGTGACGGGGGTGGAGACCAATCGCGGCTTCATCGGCGCCAAGAAGATCGGCGTGTCGGCCGCAGGACATTCCTCCGTGGTGATGGAGATGGCGGGTGTTCGGGTGCCACTGCATTCCAATCCGCTGCAGGCGCTCGTGTCGGAGCCGCTAAAGCCCATTTTCCCCTGCGTCGTCATGTCGAACACCGTGCATGCCTACATCTCCCAGTCGGACAAAGGCGAGCTCGTGATCGGCGCCGGGACCGACCAGTACAATTCCTACAGCCAGACGGGAGGCCTGCAGATCATCACGCATACGCTGGATGCAATCTGCGAGCTCTTCCCGATGTTCCGGCGCGTCAAGATGATGCGCCAATGGGGCGGCATTACCGACAATACGCCGGATCGCTCCGCGATCCAGAGCGTCACGCCGGTGCCGGGTCTTTTCGTCAACTGCGGCTGGGGAACGGGCGGCTTCAAGGCGACGCCGGGTTCAGCAAACCTCTTTGCCCATCTGATTGCGAAGGGCGAGCCGCACAAGCTCGCGGCAGGCTTGACGCTCGACCGTTTCCGCACCGGCCGCCTGATCGACGAAGCGGCGGCGGCCGCCGTGGCGCATTGATTTTTCCAAGGATCCCCAGATGCTTCTGATCCACTGCCCCTATTGCGAGGAAGATCGCTCGGAACTGGAATTCCGCTGGGCCGGCGAAGCGCATATCGCGCGGCCCGACGCAATTGCCGACATCACCGACGAAGAGTTCGCCGAATACTTCTTCCTGCGCAACAACGAGAAGGGTCTGACCTACGAGCGCTGGCGCCATATCCATGGCTGCGGCCGTTTCTTCAATGCAGCGCGTGATACGGTGAGCGACCGGTTCCTGATGACCTACAAGGCCGGGTTGCCGAAACAGCCGGTGCCCGGCGTGTCGGCAACGGAAAAGACCGTCGAGACCTATGAGCAGACGGAAGGAGACGCGCGATGAGCGGCTCTTCCCACGGCTCGACCAAGAACCTCGGCGCGTTTCGCATCAAGGGTGTAGGGCGGCTGACCCCGGCGCGTACGTCGCGCTTCAGCTTCGACGGCAAGAGCTATACGGCGATTGAAGGCGATACGGTCGCCTCTGCGCTTCTGGCGCACGGCGTGCATCTCGTCGGCCGCTCGTTCAAGTACCACCGCCCGCGCGGGGTCCTGTCTGCCGGACCGGAGGAGCCCAATGCGCTCCTCGACGTTGCGCGTGACAGCGCCCGCAGACAGCCGAACGTCAGGGCGACCGTGCAGGAGGTGTTCGATGGCGCAAAGATCGCCTCGCAGAACCGCTGGCCCTCGCTTGCCTTCGATGTGGGTTCGGTCAACAACCTGCTGTCACCCTTCTTCCCCGCGGGCTTCTACTATAAGACGTTCAAATGGCCGCAGGAGGCCTGGGAGAAGGTCTACGAGCCGATCATCCGTCGTGCAGCCGGCCTCGGCGTGGCGCCGAAGGAAGAGGATCCGGATCGCTATGCCAACCGCTTCGCCCATTGCGATGTGCTGATTGCGGGCGCTGGGCTGGCCGGGTTGACGGCAGCCCTATCCGCGGCTGCGACGGGAGCTGAGGTAATCCTCGTCGACGAGCAGCCTGAGGTTGGCGGGGCGCTGCATTTCGACACCTCCACGACGGTCGACGGGAAGAACGGATTCGAATGGGCACAGGAGACGGCGGCGAAGCTTGCCGCCATGCCAAACGTGCGCATCCTGACCCGCACCACAGTTTTCGGCTACTATAACCATGGCTTTCTCGGATTGGCCGAGCGGGTGAGCGATCATCTCAATCGACCGGGGCGGGAGACGCCGCGTGAGCGGCTGTGGCAGGTGCGCGCCAAGCGGGTCGTCCTCGCCGCCGGTGCGATCGAACGGCATATGGTGTTCCCGAACAACGACCGGCCGGGAATCTTGCTGGCGTCCGCGGCACGGACCTTCCTCAACCACTATGGCGTTGCCGTCGGCCGCAATGTCGGCGTCTACACCGCCCATGACAGCGCCTATGAAGCGGCCTTCGACCTGAAGCGCGCCGGCGTCTCGATCGCCGCGATCGTCGACTGCCGCGAGCGGCCGGGCGAGGCGGTTCTGGCGGAGGCGCGTGCGCTCGGCATCAACGTGCTGACCGGCCATTCAGTGACCGACACCAGCGGCCGCCTGCGCATCAAGTCGATGACGGTCGCCCGTAACGGCAACATGGACATCCGCAAGATGCCGATCGATGCTCTGATCGTGTCTGCCGGGTGGACGCCGTCCGTGCACCTGTTCTCCCAGTCGCGCGGCAAGCTGCGTTGGGATGAGGCCAGCCAGCGCTTCCTGCCGGACATCTACGCGCAGGACTGCGTTTCGGTCGGCGCCTGCAATGGCACCGACGAAGCGTCTTCGCTGGTTCACGAGGCCATTGCGGCCGGCGGCGGTGCTGCGTCGGTCAGCGCCGAGAGCCGCTTCGGCTGGAGCGGCGGCATGATCGGCGCGGCGGAAGGGGCGGGGCCCGATACGCGGGTCAAAGCCTTCGTCGACTTCCAGCATGACGTGACGGCAAAGGACATTCGCCTTGCCGTGCGCGAAGGCATGCACTCGATCGAACACATCAAGCGCTTCACTACCAACGGCATGGCATCCGACCAAGGTAAGCTCTCCAACATGCACGGGCTGGCGATCGCGGCCGAGATGCTGGACCGGCCGATCCCGCAGGTGGGGCTCACCACCTTCCGTGCTCCCTATACACCAGTGACCTATGGGACCCTGGTGGCGCATTCGCGGGGTGAGCTGTTCGACCCGGCACGCAAGACGCCGATGCACGATCTCGAAGCCGCTGAAGGCGCCGAGTTTGAGGATGTCGGCAACTGGAAGCGCGCCTGGTATTTCCCCAAGCGCGGCGAGAACTTGAGCTCCGCGGTCAACCGGGAATGCCGCACGGTGCGCGACGTCGCCGGTGTCTTCGATGCCTCGACCCTCGGCAAGATCGAGGTGGTGGGGCCGGATGCGGCGCAGTTCCTCAACCTGCTTTATACGAACGCCTGGGACACGCTGAAGCCCGGCAAATGCCGCTACGGCATCATGACCCGCGAGGATGGTTTCGTTTACGACGACGGCGTCGTCGGTCGGCTGGCGGAGGATCGCTTCCACGTCACGACGACGACCGGCGGCGCGCCGCGGGTGCTGCACCACATGGAAGACTATCTCCAGACCGAGTTCCCGCATCTGAAGGTGTGGCTGACCTCGACCACGGAACAGTGGGCGGTAATCGCCGTGCAGGGGCCGAAGGCGAGGGAGATCATCCAGCCGTTCGTCGATGGGCTCGACATCTCGCGCGAGGCCTTCCCGCATATGAGCGTGGCGGAGTGCACAGTGATGGGCGTGCCGGCGCGGCTCTTCCGCATGTCTTTTACCGGCGAGCTGGGTTTCGAGGTCAATGTGCCGGCGGATTACGGTTCAGCGGTGTGGATGGCGATCTGGGAACGGGCGAAGGGCATGGGCGCCTGCCTTTACGGCACCGAGACCATGCACGTGCTGCGCGCCGAGAAGGGCTACATCATCGTCGGGCAGGACACCGACGGGACGGTGACGCCAGAGGATGCAGGGCTCGGGTGGGCGGTCTCCAAGAAGAAAACCGACTTCGTCGGCATCCGTGGGCTGAAGCGGCCGGATCTGGTGCGCGACGGCCGCAAGCAGTTGGTGGGGCTGCTGACCAACCGTCCGAGCGACGTGCTGGAGGAGGGGGCGCAGATCGTCGGCGATCCCAACCAGCCGAAGCCGATGACCATGCTCGGCCACGTCACCTCGGCCTACTGGTCGGAGAACTGCGGCCGGTCGATCGCGATGGCCCTTGTTGCCGGCGGGCGATCACGGATCGGCCAAACGCTCTACGTGCCGATGAAGGATAGGACGATTGCCGTCGAAGTGACCGATACGGGGTTCTTCGACAAGGAAGGAGGCCGCATCCATGGCTGAGGTTTCGTCAAGCAAAGCCGCCCGTACTCTGGCGCTTTCAGGCATTCGCGGACGCGCCGCTTCCGTGTCCATCATCCCCGCCGCACCTGCGGAACGTGTATCGCTAAGGGCACGACCGGAGGATGTTACAGCCCTCTCCTCGGCGCTTGAACTGGAATTGCCTACTAAGCCGAAGACCTCCGCCACCAACAACATGCGAACGGCGCTCTGGCTCGGGCCGGACGAATGGCTGGTCATTGGCGATGGTGAGGGGGAAAGCGGCCTGATGGCCGCCTGCGCGGCCTCCGGCGTGCTGTGTTCGGCCGTCGATGTATCCCATCGCAACACTGCGATATGGGTGGAGGGGGCCGGGGCGGCGGCGGCGATCAACGCCGGATGTCCCCTGGATCTCTCGCTCAAGGCTTTTCCCGTGGGCGCCTGCACGCGCACGATCTTCGGCAAGGTAGAGATCGTGCTGCTGCGGACCGGTGAAGAAAGCTTTCGGGTGGAGGTGTGGCGGTCGTTTTCGGACTATGCCTATGCCTTGCTCGCCGAAGGGGCACTCGACGCCACTTTCTGACGCGGCCGCCGGGCAGCTAATTGCCCAGCTGGCGGTGCTTGTTCTTGCGGTCGAGATCCCATTCGTGGAGGCGAAGGGCGAGATAACCAAGCATCACGATAATCGACGGTAGGACGATCGAGTAGAAGAACCAGAAATCCATCAGGCGGCCAGCCGGAAAAGCCTGGCGGTGAAAGGCGAGCCGAGGTTTTGGCAGGCGACAGCCTGTCGTTCGAAGGCCTGCCGGATCATGTCCTGCCTGTCCACGTTTCGCTCCGTTATCTGTCAAGGGGAGAGGTTCAGCGTCTTTTCCCGCTCGATGTAGTCCCGCTGCCTGTCGGTGATGTAGTCGCGGGTGATCGGGGCGGCGTCGCGCTTGCGCGACATCTGCATATGGAAGACGAGCTGGCTGCCGGTGCGGAACATCATCTCGGCGCTGATGAGGTAGAACTCCCACATGCGGGCGAAGCGCTCGTCATACATGGCGATCACCTGCTCGCGATTCCGCTCGAACCGCTCTGCCCAGTGGGAGAGCGTGATGGCGTAGTGAACGCGCAGGAACTCGAGATCCATGACCCAGAGGCTGTTCTTCTCGACGCTTTCGAACACTTCCGACAGGGCGGGCGAATAGGCGCCGGGGAAGATGTATTTCCTGAGCCAGGGGCTTGCCATGCCGGGCGGACTCATGTGGCCGATGGAGTGGAGGACGGCGATGCCGTCGTCCGGCATCAGGTCGTTCAGGTGGGAGAAGAACTCGTCATAGTGCTGCACGCCGACATGCTCGAACATGCCGACGGAGACGATACGATCGAACTTGTCGTCGACGTCGCGGTAATCGCGCAGCTCGAACTTCACCCGATCGGCGAGACCCTCCTGCTGTGCCCGCTCCGAGGCGAGCTTCTGCTGCTCACGAGACAGGGTGACGCCGGTGACGCGGACGTTTTCGATCTGGGCCAGGTACAGAGCAAGGTCGCCCCAGCCGCAGCCGATGTCGAGCACCGTCATGCCGTCCCTCAGGCAGAGCTTGGATGCGAGAAGCCGCAGCTTGTTGCGCTGCGCCTGCTCCAGCGTTTCCTCCGGTTCGCGGAAATAGGCGCAGGAGTACAGCATGTTGTCGTCGAGGAAGAGCCGGTAGAAGTCATTGCCGAGGTCGTAATGGTGCGCGACGTTCTGCTGTGCCTCACCCTTCTTGTTCGACTGCTGGCGCTTGCGAAAGCGCATCTTGATCGAGCGGAGCGCCTTCTGCAGCGGATATGAGCCGAGCGACAAGCGGTTGATGGAGAAGAGGGTCAGGAAGTCGCGAAGCGTCGAGCCCTCCTCGAAGCGCATCGTCCCGTCCATGTAGGCCTCGCCGGCGGAAAGCTCGGGGTTAAACACCAGCGTCCGGTAGAGCCGCCTGTCGGTGAGGCGCATCGTCACCTCCGGCCCGGGCACCTTCCCTCCGAAGACGTGACGCTTGCCATCGGCATCGATGACGGTCAGGCGTCCCTTGCGGATGAAGGACTTCATCATGTGGGAAAGCGGAAACATTCGTACCTCGCATATCGGTTGTGGACGATAGGACGGTCTGCGTATGCTTCAGTTTCGGCTCAGACCTCCGGCGGCCGGTCCTTCGGGTCGAATTGTACGATCGTGATCCAGTTTGCCGTCAGTGCTGGCTTCTTCTCGTTCTCCACCTCCACCGAGACGTCGTAAGTCGTCATCAGCATGCCGGCGCCGCGGAAGCGACAGCCGCTCAGCGTGAAATGCCCCCTGACCCGGGTGCCGCAGCGCACCGGCGACATGAAGCGGATCTTGTCGAAACCGTAGTTCAGCCCCATGGTCTGCTCGCGGATCTTCGGCAGGCAATCGAAGTTCATGGCAGACAGGAGCGAGAGCGTCAGGAAGCCGTGCGCGATCGTGCCGCCGAAGGGGCTTTCGGCGGCGGCGCGTTCGGGATCGACATGAATGAATTGATGATCGAGTGTTGCATCGGCAAACTTGTCGATCATCTGCTGGTCGACGGTGATCCAGTTCGAGATGCCCAGAACTTGCCCCACCAGACTAGGCACATCGGCCAGCGATATTTCCTGCGCCATTTTCCCTCTCTGATTCAGTCGCCCTGCACTGCAATTTACAGACTTTGCGCCCAATGGGTAGCATGCGCGTGCATTGCAGCGTCAGGCTGTAGCGCAGAAGGTTACGCTGCGGGGCGGAGCAATGCCTTGCCAGGGTGCTCGATCCGGCAGGCTCAGCCATTCTCCCGGCAACGCGACGGTCTGCTCTTCCGAAGTGCGGTTGAAGATGATGGCAAGCCGTGTCTGCTGCTCCGTCGTCCTGTCGAGCGTCTTCAGCGTCATCGCCAGCAGAGAAGCATCCTGCTTGTGCCAGTCTTCCGGGGTCATTGGTACACCGGACGGAGCAAACCAGTCGATGTCGTCGCCCGCATCGATAAAGAAGCCGGTTCCCGAAAAGACCGAGAAGCGTTTGCGGAGGGCCGAGAGCGCCGCCGTATGCGAGATGAGCTCCTGATCAAGGGCGTTCCAGTCCACCCAGGTGATCTCATTGTCCTGGCAATAGGCGTTGTTGTTGCCCTGTTGGCTGCGTCCGGCTTCGTCGCCCATGGTCAGCATGATGGCGCCGCGGCTTGAAAAGAGGGTGGAAAGCAGCGCTTTTACATCGCGGCGGCGCTTTTCGCAAATTGTCGGGTCATCCGTCGCCCCTTCCACGCCGTTGTTCCAGGAGAAATTGTCGTGGTGGCCGTCGCGGTTTTCCTCGCCATTGGCCTGGTTGTGACGCTCCTCGTGGGAAACCATGTCCATCAGCGTAAAGCCGTCGTGGGCTGCGATGAAGTTGACGCTGCGGGTGTGGTGATGGCCGTGGCGGGCGAAGATGTCCTGCGAGCCGGCAAGCCGGGTGGCAAGCTCGCCGAGGGTCCAGTGGTCGCCCCGCCAGAAGCGGCGGATGTCATCGCGGGCGCGGTCGTTCCACTCGAGGAACTGCGGCGGGAAGTTGGCGAGCTGATAGCCGCCGGAGCCGATGTCCCAGGGCTCGGCGATCAGGATGCGGTCGGACAGAACAGGATCGTTCACCATCGCCTGCAACGTTTCGCTTTCGGCGGAGAAACCCTTCGGGCCGCGGCCCAGGATCGGTGCCAGATCGAAGCGGAAGCCGTCGATCCCGGCGTGCAGGACGAAGTGGCGAAGGCTGTCGAGGATCAACTGCCGGACGAAGGGATGGTCGCAGGCGACCGTGTTGCCAGTGCCGGTGTCGTTGATCAGCGTGCCCGGTTGGCCTTCCAGGTGGCGGAAGCAGGCGAGGTTGTCGAGGCCGCGGAGCGACAGCGTCGGCCCGGCACGGTCGCTTTCGCCGGTATGGTTGAAGACGAGGTCGAGGATGACGCCAATGCCAGCCTCGTGAAGCGTGGCGACGGTTTCGCGCAACTCAGTAACGCCGCCCGGGCAGAGGCGCGGGTCGAGCGCCATGAAGCCGACCGGATTGTAGCCCCAGCCATTGCTCAGTCCCAGCGGTGGCAGGTGGCGTTCGTCGATCCAGGCGGTGATCGGCATCAGTTCCACTGCGTCGACGCCGATGCGCTTCAGGTGGGCGATGACCGACGGATGGGCGAGGGCCGCGATGGTGCCGCGCTGATGTTCCGGCACGTCCGGGTGGAGGATGGTGAAGGGGCGGACGGCAATCTCGTAGATCAGCCCGCCGGTGCGGAAGAGCGGCTTGACGGCTTCGACCTCATCATGCTGGCGAAGGATTGCCTTTGGCATCAGGGTGGCGGTATCGGCCCCCTCAAGCCCGAGTCGCCGGTCGTAGACGAATGGCCTGTCGATTTCGGTGGCGTAGGGGTCGAGCAGCAGCTTCGAGGGATCGAACCACAGGCCGCGGTCCCGATCGTAGGTGCCATGGGCGCGGTAGCCGTAGCGGGCGCCTGCAACCGCCTTCGGCACGGAGAGGCGGTGGATGTCATCCTCGCCACGCTTCATTGGCAGGCGGCTCTCCACGCCGTTCTCGTCGAACAGGCAGAGATCGATCTTTTCTGCGCTCCTGGACCACACCGCAAAGTCGGCGCCGTTTGGCGTCAGTGCCGTGCCAAGTGTCATTCCGGATCCTTCTCGTAGGCTGTCACGCCGTCAGGCATCTGGATCCAGCCATGCCGGCGGCAGTCGTAGACGGAAACCTCGGGAGGCGGGAAGGAGGGATCGGCGAAGCCGCCGACGGCGACGGCGACCGAGTTGTCGCCCACGCCTTCCTCTGTATGGAAGAGATTGGTGCCGCAGACCGGGCAGAAGCGAAAGCGGAAGCTGCCGCCTTGATCACCCGTCCGCAGATACTCCCGCGCTTCTCCTGTCACCTTGTAGGGTGCGCGAAAGACCGCCAGCGTCGCAAAGACGCTGCCGGTCCTCTGCTGACAGGCAAGGCAATGGCAGACGCCGACGCCGCGCGGCTCGCCAAACACCTCGATTCGAAGCTGGCCGCAACTGCAGGATGCCGTTCTCGTCGCCAATGCTTGACCTTCCGCCTTCGCAGCCTGGATCAGGTGATGACCGTTGGTCCGCTACGGCCGGTGCGCGTCTTGATGCCGGCGATCTCATCGGCAACGGCGATCAGGTCTGCAAGTGCCGCCTGCGTTTCGATGCCGTGCTTTGAAGCATCCGGCTCGTAGCGTTCGACATAGACGCGCAGCGTCGCGCCGGAGGTGCCGGTGCCGGACAGGCGGAAGACGACGCGGCTGCCGCCTTCGAACAGGATGCGAATGCCTTGCTTGGTGCTGACGGAGCCGTCGATCGGGTCGGTGTAGGAGAAGTCGTCCGCCGTCTCAACCTTCAGGGCGCCGAAGCTCTGGCCGGGGAGCGATGGCAGCTTCTCGCGCAACGCGTCCATCAGGGCTTTAGCGGCGTCGGTGTCGACCTCTTCGTAGTCGTGGCGGGAATAATAGTTGCGGCCGTATTCGGCCCAGTGCTTGCGGACGATCTCGGCAACGCTTTCCTTTCGGGCGGCGACGATGTTCAGCCAGAAGAGGATGGCCCAGAGGCCGTCCTTTTCCCGCACGTGTGCCGAGCCGGTGCCGAAGCTTTCCTCGCCGCAGACGGTGACCTTGCCGGCATCCATCAGGTTGCCGAAGTACTTCCATCCGGTCGGCGTCTCGTACATGCCGATACCGAGCTTCTCGGCAACGCGATCCGCGGCGGCACTGGTCGGCATGGAGCGGGCTATGCCGGCGATGCCGCCGGCATAGCCGGGCGCGCACTCGGCATTTGCAGCGATGATGGCGAGGCTGTCGGATGGGGTGACGAACATCTGCTTACCGACCACCATGTTGCGGTCGCCGTCGCCATCGGAGGCCGCGCCGAAATCCGGGCCGTCGGCGCTCATCACGTCATCATAGAGCTCCTTGGCGTGGACGAGGTTGGGGTCCGGATGGTGTCCGCCGAAATCCGGCAGCGGCGTTGCATTGCGAACGGAGCCTGCTGGTGCGCTGAGGCGCTTCTCGATGATCTCCTTGGCGTAAGGCCCGGTCACGGCGCCCATGGAATCCATGACCACACGGAAGCCGCCGGAGATCAGCTCGCGGATGGCGCCGAAGTCGAACAGCTCTTCCATAAGCGCCGCGTAATCGGCGACCGGGTCGACCACCTCGACGATCATGCCGGCGAGATCGAAGCTGCCGACGGTGTCGAGATCGACATCGGGCGCATCGACTATCCTGTACTCCTCAATGACCTTCGAGCGCTCGAAGATCGCTTCGGTGATCTTCTCCGGCGCAGGGCCGCCATTGCCGATATTGTACTTGATGCCGAAGTCTTCGGTCGGGCCGCCGGGGTTGTGGCTAGCCGAAAGGATGATGCCGCCGAAGGCCTTGTACTTGCGGATGATGTTTGATGCGGCCGGGGTGGAAAGAATCCCGCCCTGGCCGACCATGACCTTGCCGAGGCCTGCGGCGGCGGCCATCTTCAGCGCCTTCTGGATGACCTCGCGGTTGTAGTATCGGCCGTCGCCGCCGATCACCAGCGTCTTGCCTTCGAAACCTTCCAGTGAATCGAAGATCGACTGGATGAAGTTCTCCGCATAGTTCTCCTGGGCAAAGACGGGCACCTTCTTGCGCAGGCCGGAGGTGCCGGGCTTCTGATCCTTGTAGGGGGCGGTCGGAACGGTCCTGATCATAGTCTTAGCGATCTTTCGTTTTCAGCATTGAATAGAGCTGGGCGTAGAGGCTGGCGCTCTTGTCCCAGGAGACATCGGATTTCATGCCCTGCTTCTGCATGCCGAGCCAAGCCTTCTGGTTGGCATAGAGGCGGAAGGTTCGCGCAATTGCGCGGCGCAGACCGTCGGTCGTGGTCGGGGCGAAGCTGACGCCGGTTGCCACCTTGGCGGCAAGGGCTGCGGGATTCGCATCGATGATCGTGTCGTTCAAGCCGCCGGTGCGGGTGACGACGGGAATGCAGCCGTAGCGCAGGCCGTAGAGCTGGGTCAGGCCGCAGGGCTCGAAGCGCGACGGGATGAGGATCGCGTCTGAGCCCGCCTGCATCAGATGCGACAGCGGCTCGTCATAGCCGGTGATGATGGCAATGCGGCCGGGATGGTGCGCGGCTGCATGGCGGAAGGCGTCTTCCAGCCAGGGCTCGCCCGTACCGAGAACGGCGAGCCGCCCGCCCTGGGCAACAATGCCATCTGCGCACTCCGCCAGGAGGTCCATGCCCTTCTGGCCGGTCAGTCGCGAAACGACGCAGAACAGCAGGCCATTGTCCTGCTCGAGGCCGAAGCGCTCGACGACCGCTTGCTTGTTCTTTCCGCGGCTCTTGAGGCTGGTTGCACCATAGTTGGCTTTGATCAGCGGGTCGCGTTCCGGGTTCCAGACCTCGGCGTCAATGCCGTTGACGATGCCGTGCAGATCACCTGCGCGAGATGCGAGCACGCCTTCCATGCCCATGCCGAATTCGCCGGTGAGGATTTCGTCGGCATAGGTGGGGCTGACCGTGCTGACGGCGGTTGCCGCCTGCACCCCGGCCTTAAGATAGCCGATGCCGCCCCAGTACTCGATGCCTTCGATCGAATAGGCGTCCGGCGGCAGGTCGAGATGGGGAAAGATGTCGACGCCGAAGCGCCCCTGAAAGGCGATATTGTGGATTGTCATCAGGCTCGGCGGTGCCGGCTTTCCTGAATAACGCAGATAGGCCGGCAGCAGTCCGGTCTGCCAGTCGTGCACATGCACGAGATCGGGACGCCAGGTTTCGATCGCACCCAACGCGATGTCGGCGCCGGCGCGGGAAAGAGCGGCAAAGCGGCGCCAGTTATCACCGTATTCCTGTCCGTTCGAATCGAGATAGGGCCCACCCGGCCGATCGAAGAGCGAGGGTGCGTCGAGGATGAGGAGATCGAGGCCCTCGTGGTGGGCCTCCAGGATCGTTGCCACATGCCCCAGAAGGTCCTCGTAGTGCAGGCAAGCCGAGGTGTCGCGCACTGCCCGCATGACCGCCGGGTAGCCGGGGATGAGCGTGCGGGTATGCACGCCGTGCTCCTTCAGCGCCAGCGGCAGGGCGCCGACCACGTCGGCAAGCCCTCCGGTCTTGATCAGCGGATAGATTTCGGAGGCAACCGAAAGGACGTTCATGCGGCGCTACAGATCCAGTTTGTCGATCATCGGCTGGGTGATCAGGCAGATGCCGTTCTCGGTGCGGCGGAAGCGCTTCGCATCGAGTTCGGGATCTTCACCGACCACCAGGCCTTCCGGAATGGTTACATTGGAATCGATGACGACGTTACGAAGCTGCGCACGGCGCCCCACCCGGACATTGGGCAGAACAACGGCACCATCGAGCCTGGAATAAGAGTTGGCGCGCACGCCGGTGAAGAGCAGGCTCCTGTGGAGCGTAGAGCCGGAAATTATGCAGTCGCCTGAGACAACCGAGGAAATCGCCGAACCACGGCGGTCTTCGTCATCATGGACGAACTTTGCGGGCGGGGTGATCTCCGCATAGGTCCAGATCGGCCAGGACTTGTCGTAGATGTCGAGTTCCGGAAGGATCGCCGTCAGGTCGATGTTCGCCTGCCAATAGGCCTCGATCGTGCCGACGTCGCGCCAGTAAGATTCCCGCTCGAAATCGGAGCGGACGCAGGATTTGTTGAAGCGGTGGGCGACAGCCGTGCCGTTCTTGACGATCCACGGGATGATGTCCTTGCCGAAGTCGCGGTTGGAGGCGGGATCGGCCGCATCGCGCTTCAGAGCCTCGATCAGGAACTTCGTGTGGAAGACGTAGATGCCCATCGAGGCGAGCGCGAAATCGGGCTTGTCGGGGATGCCCGGCGGATCGGCCGGCTTCTCGACGAAATCGACGATCTCGTCTTTCCCGTCGACATGCATGACGCCGAAACCGGTCGCTTCCATGCGCGGAACTTCCAGGCAGCCGACGGTGACGTCCGCGCCGGTATCCACATGCTGCTGGAGCATGTACTCATAGTCCATCTTGTAGACGTGGTCGCCCGCCAGGATCACCATGTATTCGGGGTTGTAGGCCTCGATGATGTCGATGTTCTGGTAGACCGCGTCCGCAGTGCCCTCATACCACTGCGTTTCCGAAACGCGCTGGGAGGCCGGCAGGATGTCGAAGCTTTCATTGCGCTCGGGCCGCAGGAAGCCCCAGCCGCGCTGCATGTGGCGGATCAGCGAATGGGCCTTGTATTGGGTGGCGACGCCGATGCGGCGGATGCCGGAATTCAGCGCGTTCGACAGGGCGAAGTCGATGATGCGGGCCTTGCCGCCGAAATAGACGGCGGGCTTCGCGCGCCGGTCGGTCAGTTCCTTCAGGCGGCTGCCGCGGCCTCCGGCCAGGACATAAGCCATGGCGTCACGGGCCAGTGGTTGGTATCGCTTGTCGTCCATCGTTCCTCCCCTTCTTATGCCTGTTCCAGTTCGAGCATGATCGTCGCCAGCGGCGGCAATGTCATTGTTGCGGCAACGGTTCCTCCGGCATCGACGGCGAGAACACGCCCTCCATTGCCCTTGCCGCTGCCGCCGTAGATTTCCGCGTCGGTGTTGAGGATTTCACGCCACCGGCCAGCCGTTGGCAACGGAATGCGATGATTTTCCCGCAAGACCGGGGTGAAATTGGTGATGACGGCGACCGGCTTCTCGCCCGGCGCAAGGCGCAGCCAGGCAAAGACGGAGTTGTCGTCATCATCGGCAACCAACCAGCGGAAGCCTTCCGGTTCGCAATCGCGGGCGTGGAGCGCGGGCTTTGCGCGGTAGCAGAAGTTGAGATCCCGCACGAGGCGGCGCATGCCTTCGTGCTGGTGGTAGTGCAGAAGGTTCCAGTCGAGAGCCTTGGCTTCGCTCCACTCGCTCCACTGAGCAAACTCCTGCCCCATGAAGAGCAGCTTCTTGCCCGGGTAGCCCCACATGAAGGCGTAGTAGGCGCGCAGGTTGGCGAACTTCTGCCAGTCGTCGCCGGCCATCTTGGCGATCAACGACCCCTTGCCATGTACGACCTCGTCGTGGCTGAGCGGCAGGACGAAGTTCTCGGAAAAGGCGTAGATCAGGCCGAAGGTGATCTCGTTGTGGTGGTGCTTGCGGTGCACCGGCTCGCGGCTCATGTAGCTCAGCGTGTCGTGCATGAAGCCCATGTTCCACTTGAAGCCGAAGCCAAGCCCGCCTTCATGCACCGGATGCGAGACCTTCGGCCAGGAGGTGGATTCCTCCGCGATCGTCATGACGCCAGGATGGCTGCCATAGGAATGGGTGTTTAGCTTCTGGAGGAAGCGGACTGCCTCCAGGTTTTCGCGTCCGCCATATTCGTTCGGGATCCACTCGCCATCCTTGCGGGAATAATCGAGGTAAAGCATCGAAGCCACCGCATCGACCCTCAGGCCGTCGAGGTGGAATTTCTCGGCCCAGTAGAGGGCGTTGTTGATCAGGTAGGACAAGACCTCGATGCGGCCGAAATTGTAGATCGCCGTGTTCCAGTCCGGGTGGAAGCCCTTACGCGGATCCTCATGCTCGTAAAGCGCGGTGCCGTCGAAGTGGCTGAGGCCATGTTCGTCTGTCGGGAAATGCGCCGGCACCCAATCGAGGATGACGCCGATGCCGACCTTGTGGCAGCCGTTGACGAAACGGGCAAAGCCTTCCGGATCGCCGAAGCGGGCGGAGGGCGCGTAAAGCCCGGTGGTCTGATAGCCCCAGGATGGATCATAAGGATGCTCGGTGACCGGCAGGAACTCGATATGCGTGAAGCCCATATCGGTCACATAGGGGATGAGCCGTGAGGCAAGCTCGTCCCAGCTGAGGAAGGAGCCATCCTCGCGTCGCTGCCAGGAGCCCGAGTGCACCTCGTAGATCGAGATCGGCTGGCGGCGATGATCGACCTTTTCCCAGTGGGCCTGATGCGCCTGGTCTTCCCAGTCCTGCTTCAGCTCTGCCGCCGTAACGGAGGCCGTCTTCGGCCGCAGCTCGGCGCGACGGGCATAAGGGTCGGCCTTCAACGGTAGCAATTCGCCGTCCTTGCCGATGATCTCGAACTTGTAGGATGAGCCCGGCTGGACGTCGGGTGCGAAGATTTCCCAGATGCCGGTGTCCACCCTGAGGCGCATGACGTGGCGGCGGCCGTCCCATTTGTTGAACTCGCCGACGACGGATACGCGCCGCGCGTTCGGGGCCCATACCGCGAAGTGGAAGCCGTCGACGCCCTCGTGGCGGATCGGGTGGGCCCCCATCTTGTCGAAGAGCCGCAGATGCGAGCCTTCGCGGACGAAGTAGTCGTCCATCGGACCGAGCACGGGTCCGAAGCTATAGGGATCGGTGACGGCCCATTCGTCGTCGCCGCGGCGGGCGCGGTAGCGGATGGGGCGGAGGTTCTCCGCCTCCACCGGCCCTTCGAAGAAGCCCGCCTCGTGGCGTTGCTTCAGTTCCCCCAGCCGCGTGCCGTCGAGCGCAAAGACGGCCACGACTTCCGCGCCCGGAATGAAAGCACGGACATGGTAGCCGGAGGAGAGCTTGTGGATGCCAAGAGCGGCAAAGGGATTGCTATGCCGCCCTTGCAGGATCGCCTCGATCTCCGACATCGGAATTTCGCCAGGGGCTCTTCCGTCGTCGACCGACTTCGGCGATGTCGTCATCAGGCTCTCCAGATTTCCGACGCGTATTGGCGAATAGTTCTGTCAGAGGAGAACCATCCCATGCGGGCGGTATTGCGAATTGTCTTTGAATGCCATGATTTAGGGTCGGTCCAGATTTGGTCAACGGTACGCTGTGCGGCAGCATAGGCATCGAAGTCGGCGGCGACCATGAACCAATCGTGGTTGTAGATGCCGTCGATCAGGCCGGTGAAACGCGAGCGGTCGTCGGGGGAGAAGACGCCGGTGGCGATCGCATCGAGCGCCTGCGAAAGTTCCTTCGACTGTTCGATCAGCGCCCGCGGTTCGTAGGTGTCGGCGCGAACCTTGACGACCTCTTCCGCCGTCATGCCGAAGATGACGATGTTGTCCTCGCCCACATGGTCGCGCATCTCGACATTGGCGCCGTCGAGCGTGCCGATCGTCAGCGCGCCGTTCAGGGCAAACTTCATGTTCCCCGTGCCGGATGCCTCCATGCCGGCAGTCGAGATCTGCTCAGAGAGATCGGCGGCCGGGACCATCACCTCGGCCAGCGAGACGTTGTAGTTCGGCACGAAGACGACCTTCAGCAGGCCGCGAACAGCCGGATCGTTGTTGATCACGCGGGCCACGTCGTTTGCCAGTTTGATGATCAGCTTGGCGTTGTGGTAGCTCGGCGCCGCCTTGCCGGCAAAGAGCTTTACGCGCGGGACCCATTCGAGCTCCGGATGCGAGCGGATCTGGTCGTAGAGCGCCACCGCCTCGATGATGTTGAGAAGCTGGCGCTTGTATTCGTGGATGCGCTTGATCTGGATGTCGAACATGGCAGAGGCATCAAGGCGGATGCCCATGCGGCTGCCGACGAGGTTGGCAAGCTGCACCTTGTTTGCCCGCTTAACGTCGGCGAACTTCTCCTGGAAGGTCGGATCATCGGCGAAGGCGTCGAGCTCCTGCAGCGCATCCGTGTCGTCTAGGAACTTATCGCCGATTGCTTCACGGATTAGGGAGGTGAGGCCGGGGTTGCACTGCATCAGCCAGCGGCGCGGCGTGATGCCGTTGGTCTTGTTGTTGATCCGCATCGGGTAGAGCGTGTGGAGATCGGAGAAGACCGTGACCTTCATCAGGTCCGTGTGCAGTGACGACACGCCGTTGATGGAATGCGAGCCGACGAAGGCGAGGTTGCCCATGCGCACACGGCGGTCGCCGTTCTCGTCGATCAGCGAGATCGAGCGGATTTGGGCGTCGCTGAAGCCCTTTTCCTTGCGCGCTTCGAGCAGGATCTTGGCATTGATCGCGTAGACCAGCTGCATGTGACGCGGCAGCAGCCTTTCGAAGAGCGGCACCGGCCAGCTTTCCAGCGCTTCTGGCAGAAGGGTGTGGTTGGTGTAGGAGAAGGTGCCGCGCGTCAGTTCCCACGCCTGATCGAAATCGATCCCATGGACATCGATCAGCAGACGCATCATCTCGCCGATCGAGACGGCGGGGTGGGTGTCGTTCAGCTGGATCGCCACCTTGTCCGGCAGATTGGTGAAGTCCGGATATTGCTGGAGATGGCGGCGCAGGATGTCCTGCAGCGAGGCAGACGAGAAGAAGTATTCCTGGCGCAGGCGCAGCTCCTGGCCGGCGGCGGTGGCGTCGGCCGGATAGAGAACCCGCGTCAGCGCTTCCGCCTTGTTGCTTTCGCGCAGGGCGCCGATATGATCGCCGGCGTTGAAGGCGTCGAGCAGGATCGGGTCGATCGGCTGCGCCGACCAGAGGCGCAGCGTGTTTACTCTCTGGGCGCGCCAGCCGACGACGGGCGTGTCATAGGCGGTCGCGATGACGCGCTCAGCCGGCTTCCAGACGTAGCGCGGCGGCTCGTCATAACCGCCGATCGTCTCGACGGCGCCGCCGAAGCCGATCTCGTAAGAACTTTCCCGGCGCTCGAATTCCCAGGGATTGCCGTGGGCAAGCCAGGTTTCCGGCAGTTCCACCTGCCAGCCTTCGGCCATCTGCTGGCGGAAGAGGCCGTGGACATAGCGAATGCCGTAGCCATAGGCGGGAATGTCCACGGTTGCCATGGATTCCATGAAGCAGGCGGCGAGACGGCCGAGACCGCCATTACCGAGCGCTGCATCCGGCTCAAGCCCGGCAACGACGTTGATGTCGACCCCAAGCGAGGCGAGCGCATCCTTGAGTTCCGACATCACCCCAAGATTGGAAACGGCATCGCGCAACAGGCGGCCGATCAGGAACTCCAGCGAGAGATAGTAGACCCGCTTGTCGCCCGAGCGGTAGACCCGGCGGGTGGATTCCATCCAGCGGTCGATGATGCGGTCGCGCACCACGAGGATGGAGGCCGTCAGCCAGTCATGCGGCTTTGCAACCTTCACATCCTTGCCGATGCGGTAGGTCAGGCGCTCGATGATCTCCTCGGCGAGGATCTCCGGCTTGGTGCTGCGCGGCGTCGGCTGCGGGATGTTGATGGTGGAGAGGGTGTTGTCCATAGGGTTGCTAACTCTTCTGGTGGAGCAGGATGGGAGTGTCCCGCTCGGTCCATCGGTCCTGATTTGTCTTGCGCCAAGTTTACGCATCGTTGCGGGATGCTGGCAACAAACGGATGGAGACGGCAGAAAAAAGGCGGGGAGGAGGGATGGCGGTGGATATCACGGAAAAGAAAAACCCGCCGAGGCGGCGGGTTTTCGGGAGGCCTGAGGTGGTTCAGTTGGTGAGGCGGGTCGCGGACTTGGCGGCCTTCTTGCCGATCGCCTCGAAGGCGGCGACAAGATCGTTCATCGTGTTCGGCTGGAAGTAGTTCTCGTTACCGCTTGCGCAATAGGTCAAGAGCTCCTTGCCCTTCTCTGGTGCCATGAAGGCAACAGAGAAGATCGTAATGCCGTCATCCTTGGCCTTTTCGCATTTGTTCCGTACAGACTGGTCCAGCCCAGAATTCCATTTGTTGCTATCGCCCGTCATTTCGCCATCGGTCATCAAGAGGATGAAACGCTCGAACTTATCGTTCTTTTTGTCCTTGTGGGCGTTGCGTTCGGTGTCATTCTTGGTTTTCAGCGCCTTGAACGCATCCTTGAGTGCACCATTGGCATCAGTTCCGCCGGTCGGAAGGGAGGGTAGGTTGTTTACGTATTCCGCTACGCCGTCCACGCCCCATTCCATGGCTCGGGCATCTTGCGTTGCATCTGTGTACGAGGTGGCGCCGAGGCGGACCAGGGTTTTGTCGGGATCGGCCTGTTGCAGGGTGGCGAACAAGACTGCCGCCGCCGCCTTGAGCGCTTCGATTTTGCGAACGTAGCAAGGATCTTTCGAATTGATCGGCTGAGGCCAGGATCCCGAGGTATAGTTATCGCAAGTGCCGGGCTTCGTCTGATCCGTGATGAACGACATGGACCCCGAACGGTCCAACGCGAGATACATCGAGAGCGCAGAGCGCTCCTGCTTGGTCCCGCTCGTCGATATACTGCTCGTCGCGATGTTCATCGTCTGGTAGCCGAGGACGCCCATCAGCGGAGTCAGGGCCAGATTGTAGGTGGAGCCGACGGCGACCTCGAATGTCTTGCCGCCGCCGTTGGTCGTCGTGTTGATGTCGACATTCGTGGTGCTCACCAGCGCGCTTGCCGCCTCGGACCCCATGTAGTTGCCCATCTGGGCGATGAAGAAATCCTTGGCCAGCTTCTTGGCGGCAGTCTCGTCCTCAGCCTTCCCTGTGGCGAGTGCCGTGGAGGCGGCAAGGGCGGCGGAATCGGCTGCTTCCTGCATCTGCGTCTTCGACATCATCATGTTGGTGAGGTCGAGCGCGACGCCGCCGGCGCCAAGCAGCACCGGCAGGAGGATCGCCGTCATCATGCCGAAGTTGCCGCTGCGGTCCTTGAGGAGCCGCGAGATCTCTTGCCACGGTGTCATCGCCATCTTCCTGTCCATCCAGCTGAACGTCGGCGCAGCATTAGCAAGAAGTGATGGAGGAGCGGCTAAGCCATTGCGTCGCATTTTAGCGATCGGCGGAGAGCGGCTAGTCGAGCGGCACGACGTCCACCGCCTGTTCGATCTTCTGGGTTCCGTAGCCCTTCAGAACACCGACGACGGGCGCGATGTCGGCATAGTCGCGGCCATAGGCGACGACGATGTGATCCGTGCCGGCGGGAATGTTGTTGGTGGGGTCGAGTTCCAGGTAACCCGCCGGCTCGCCGCACCAGACCCGCACCCAGGCATGCATGGCGTCGGCTCCCTCCAGGCGCTCCTGGCCCGGCGGCGGAATCGTGCGCAGGAAGCCGCTGACATAGCCTGCCGGAATGCCGAGGCTGCGCAGGGCGACGATCATCACGTGGGCGAAGTCCTGGCAGACGCCACGCCGCAGCCGGAAGGCTTCCTGCGGCATGGTCTCCACCGTGGTGGCGTTGCCGTCGTAGACGAACTCGCGGTGGATCCGGTCGCAGAGCGTAACCGCCACCTCCCGGATCGTGTGCTCCGGCCGCGCCATCTCCTTGGCGAAGGCAGAGATCTCCGGCACATCTGGGGTGCGGGCGCTCGGTGCGGCCAGGTGGTGCGGGGAGGCCGGGTCAAGCGACCAGATAGCAGCCAGCTCCTTGGGGAGATCCTGCAAGGACGTGGAGACTTCGGCGGGGGCGGGAAGATCCTCGACCAGCACCTGGGCCTGCATGCGGATATCGAGGCGGCCGTGAGGAGCCCGTAGGAGAATCGAGGTGGCGGGCTGGCCGAAGAAGTCGGTGAAGGTCGTGCGATCTTCCGGCGAGGGGGAGACGTCGATCGACCCGTCCAGCAGCGTCTGGCGACCCGGAATCTCCAGGGGCAGCAGCCGGATCATATGCCGGGCATTGGAGGCCGGTACGTCGTAGGCATAGCTCATGTGAAGCGAAAGGTCGTAGCGCATCGGTGCCTCAAGCCAGATAGGTTCGGGCAAGAGTTTCAGACAGCTGCTCCATATCCCGCTCGAGCTTCAGGTAGACATCCTTCGTCATGTCCTCTGCCGTCATCACTGCAAGCCCGGAATGCAGGCGCATGATCTCGCGGAAGACCGGCGACATCTGGCCGTCGACATAGGCGTTCGGCAGTTGCTCGATCTCCGTGCGCAGCTCGTTCAGCTGGAACAGGATCGAGCGCGGATTGACCGGATCGAGCGCCAGAAGGTCGGTAACAGTGAGGCACGTCGTGCTGACGTTGTAGCGGCGGCGATGGGTCATCACGTTGTCGCCGATCTCGAGCAGCATATCGAAGGCGCCGTCTGGCGCGTTCGGACCAGACATATGGCCGAGAAGCCGGCTCATGTGCAGCCCACGCTCCAGGTAACGCCCGATGGACAGGAAGCGCCAGCCGGTGAAGCGGTACATGTTCTCGTGAACGAGCCCCGCAAAGCCCGCGAGCTTGCGTAGGAGCACGGTCATCGCATGGGCTGCATCGTCGCCGGGGCCGACAGTTTCGTGGAAGCGGCGCGCGGTGCGGGCAAGGTCGGTGAGGGCGAGCCAGCCATCGGGCGAGAAGCGGTCGCGGATATTGCCCGCGGCGTAGCTTGCGCTTTCGATGCTGTGCAGGAGCGACGCAGGTACACCGCTCGATCCCGCATCGATGCCCTCCGCTTGGAGATAGCATACAACGTCTGCCAGAAGCGGCTGGCGCGGATCGGCCGCTTCGGCAAATCGCTGGTGCCAGGCGCGCAGGATGCGTAAGGAGCCTTCCGCCCGTTCGGTATAGCGGCCGAGCCAGAAGAGGTTGTCGGCGGCGCGGCTTGGCAGGCTTCCGGGGGCGGCGCGTTCGACGCTTGCTTCACGCGCCAAAAGGGTCGGTGTCGCCACCGGCCTCTCGCTGACAATCCACACATCGGCTGCCGTTCCGCCTGCTTGCATTGCGATCGCCGCGACGTCGTCTCCCGCGCCGATGCGGGCAAAACCACCTGGCATGATCTGCCAACCTTTCTCAGTGCGTGCAGCGAACACCCGCAGCGACATCGGCCGCGGGGTGAGTTTTCCATCTTGGCAGGCCGGCGTCGTCGACAGCGTCACGACTTCCTGGCCGACGAGCTTTGCTCCATCGGAGGCGAGCCATGAAGCGACTCTCTCCCGCGCGGTCTCGCGCAGGGAGCGGCCTAGTACCGATTGTCCCTGGTCGTCAAAGAAGGGGCGGGTGGAGAAGGCGGGACCGATCACCATCCGCTCGATGTTTTTGGCAACGTGCTCGCGCTCATCCGCCTGGCCGCACCACCAGGTGGCGATCGACGGCAGCCTGAGGTCCTCGCCCAGCAGACGGCGCGCGATCGCTGGCGTGAAGGCGAGCAGCGCCCGCGTCTCCAGGATTCCCGAGCCGAGGGCATTGATCATCATGGAAGAGCCGGATCGCAGCGCCTCGACCATTCCCGGCGTGCCGATATGCGAGGTCTGGTCGAGCTCCAGCGGGTCCGCATAGGAGGCATCGAGCCGGCGCCACAGGACACCGATCGGCTTCAGGCCCGCCACCGTGCGGACCATAAGCTGCCGGTTGACGACCGCCAGATCCTCCCCCTCCAGCAGCATGAAGCCGAGATAACGGGCGATGTAGGCATGCTCGAAATAGGTCTCGTTGGCCGAGCCGGAGGTTAACACGGCAATGCGATGATCGGGCGAGGAGCGTTGCGCCTGGAGCGTGTCCCGGAAACTGCCGAAGAAGGAGGCGAGCCGGTGGACATGCATCTCCGCATAGAGGTCGGAGAACGAACGCGTCGTGGCAACGCGGTTCTCTAGCGCGAAGCCCGCTCCCGAGGGCGCCTGTGTCCGGTCCGACAGCACCCACCACTTGCCGTCGGGGCCGCGGCCGATCTCGAAGGCGCAGAAATGCAGGTAGTGGCCGCCCGCGGGTTCGACGCCAACCATCGGCCGGAGGAATTCAGGATTGGAGCCGATGAGGGACGGCGGCAGGGAACCCTCCCGGACGAGACGACTCTCGCCGTAGATATCGGCGAGCACATGCTCCATCAGTTCGGCGCGCTGGATCAGCCCCTCCGAGACGGTGGCCCATTCGCGGTCATCAATCAGGACCGGGATGTGCGAAAGCGGCCAGTGGCGCTCGGCATTCGGTTGGGAAGCATAGGAATGATAAAAGACGCCCGCGTCGCGGAGATAGCGATCGGCGCGGGCAAAACGCTCGTGCAGCTGGTGCTGCGACATACCGGCTAGGGCGGCAGTGAATTGTTGCCAGACGGAACGGACGCCGCCATCGCCATCCATCATCTCATCGGCGATGCCGGGCAGGGGCATGTAGTCGAGACCGGGCTCGCGGCGCTGCCGATCCACATCCGCTGCCGGTGCCTTTGCCATATGTTGTTCAGGCTCCCAAGGGCCGGCGCGTTCAGATTGAATTCGAGTGTGTGCAATGCGACAAGGGAAAGCAAGGTGAGCTTCGCGTCACCGCCTCGAATCCTGTGGCTAATCAAGCGTGCGCCGGAAGCGGCGTACGGCGATTAGCATCGCAAGGAAGGTCAGGCCGGCGAGGGCGGCGGTGTCCGGGCCAAGTTCAGCAATACCAGCGCCCTTCAACATGATGGCTCGAACCACGCGGATATAGTGGGTGAGGGGCAGCGCTTCGCCGATCCATTGGGCCCAGTTCGGCATGCCAGCAAAGGGGAACATGAATCCGGACAGGAGGATGTTGGGCAGGAAGAACATCATCGCCATCTGGACCGCCTGCAACTGGTTTGAGGCGATGGTGGAAAACGTGTAGCCGATCGACAGGTTTGCGACGACGAAGATCAGCGTGATCGCAGTCAGCGATAGCGGATCGCCTAACACCGGGACCTCAAAGACAAAGATCCCGGCGCCGATGATGATCAGCGCCTGAATGAGACCGATGATCACGTAAGGGGCGATCTTGCCGAGCATGATTTCCAGCGGCGTGATCGGCATCGAGAGCAGGTTTTCCATCGTGCCGCGTTCAATCTCGCGGGTGACGGCAAGCGCGGTGAAGATCAGGAGCGTCATCGTGAGGATCGTTCCCAGCAGACCGGGCACGATGTTGAGCGTGGACGAGCCGGCGGGATTATAGCGGCGGTGCTGGACGATCTCGAACGGCGGCTGCGACGGTTCGGCAAAGGTGATCTGGCGGTCGTGGGAGAGGGCAGTCGAGACGACGCCGGACAGAGCGCCCAGTGCAGAGCTTGACGCGACGGGATCGGTGGCGTCGGCCGCGACGAGCAATGACGGCGTCTCGCCCCGCCGGACTGCGCGTTCAAACCCCTCGGGAATCTCCACGACGAAGAGAGCCTCGCCGGATTGCAAGAGTTCATCCATCTCCTCGGAACGGGTGACGACGGAGCGGATCTCGAAGAAGTCGGTGTTCTGCAGAGCGGCTAGGATTGAGCGCCCGACATCGCTGTTCTCCCGCATCAGGATCGCCGTCGGCAGGTTGTGCGGCGTCGTGTTGATCGCAAAACCGAAGAGCAGGAGCTGCATGACCGGAATGATGATCATGGTCGCGAGCGTGATGCGGTCGCGGGTCATCTGGATGGATTCCTTCACCATCATCGCCCAGAAGCGGTGAAGGGAGAGGTTTCTGCCGTTTCCCGCCGTCATTGGAAATTGTCCTGAGACTGGCGCATGAGATCGATAAAGGCATCCTCCAGCGTTGGCTGGCCGCGCTTCCAGTGCAGGCTGGGGCGGCTTCGGAAGGGGTGGATCGCCTGTGCGAGAGCTTCCTCATCGCGCCCGGCCACGTGCAGGCTTGCACCGAAGGGGGCGATCATGTCGATAGCCGGTAGCGTCTCCAGTTCGGCCTGAAGGGCGTGAACTTCCGGGCCGGAGACGGTCCAGGTGCGAAGCCCGGTTCCGGCGATGACCTCCTCCACCGTACCCTTCGCCAGAAGCTTGCCGTAGGCGATATAGGCGATCTCGTGGCAGCGCTCGGCCTCGTCCATGTAATGGGTGGAGACCAGCACCGAGAGCCCGTCGGCGGCAAGCGCGTGTATCTCGTTCCAGAAGTCGCGCCGCGCCTTCGGGTCGACCCCGGCGGTTGGTTCGTCGAGAAGCAGGAGTGCGGGTTCAGGAAGAATGCAGGCGCCAAGCGCAAGACGCTGTTTCCAGCCGCCTGAGAGCTCGCCGGCGAGCTGGTTCTCGCGTCCCTTGAGGCCGAGCCGCCCGATCGCTTCGGAGGCCTTCTGACGCGGAGCAGGAAGTTGGTAGACGCGGGCGACGAATTCGAGGTTCTCCCGGATCGAGAGGTCCTGGTAGAGCGAGAAGCGCTGCGTCATATAGCCGACGCGGCGGCGTATTCGCTCTGCCTCGGTCAGGATGTCGAGGCCGAGGCAAGTGCCGGATCCACTGTCCGGCGTCAGCAGCCCGCAGAGCATGCGGATCGTCGTCGTCTTGCCCGACCCGTTCGGCCCGAGGAAGCCGTGGATGCGGCCCTTGCGGACAGACATCGTTAGGTCGTCCACCACCTTGCGCCCATCAAAGCTCTTGGTGAGATGCTGGACGTCAATGACGTTTTCCACGGCCGCAGGCTGCATCACCGAAGTGTCCCCGGCACCACATCCACCGGCTGACCGACCCGAAGCGCTTTCGGCCGAGCCGGGAGCGCTTCAATGCCATAGACGAGCTTGGCACGCTCTTCTCTGCTGAAGATGACGGGGGGCGTATACTCGGCCTCGTCGGCGATGAAGCTGATGCGGCCCTCGAACGGCTCGCAGCCATCGCAGGTGCCGCGGACGATTTGGCCCAGAGCAAGCGCCGGCAGCACGTCTTGGGGCACGAAGAAGCGGATGCGGACGGCGGAGGGAGGAAGCAACGCCACCACCGGGCGGCCCGCCGGAACGACTTCGCCGGGTCGATAGTAGATCGTCTGCACCGTGCCTAGTGCTGGTGCGACGATGGATCGTTTCGACAGCGACGCCTTGGCCGAGTTTACCTGCGCGGCCGCCGCATGGACGGCTTCTTCGGCGCGCTGGATGGCCTGATCGCGTGCCGGAAGCGTGGCAAGGGTGATCTGGCTGCGCACGCTGTCCAATGCTGCGCGATTGGCCGCTTCGGTGGCGGTTGCCGCATCCAGGTCGGCGCGCGTACCACTACCCTGGCGCACCAGAGCCTGCATCCGCTCCAGTTCCCGGACGGAGAGCGCCAGCCGGGCATCCGCCTCCCGCTCGGCAGCGCGCAACACATCCACCTCTTCCGGCCGCTTCTGCGCCACGCGGGCAAGGTTGAGCTCGGCTTGCGCGCCTGCAAGGTTTGCTTCAGCGGCGGCCAGTGTGGCGCGTTCGATGGTGTCATCGAGTGCGAACAGAGGCTCTCCGGCGGTGATAGTCGCCCCTTCCTCGACGGCAAGGGACGTGAGGCGGCCGACGCTTTCCGCACCGATCATCCGCATGTCGGCCTCCACCCATCCCTGGTAAGGGCGGCTTTCCTCGTGCGGGAGCAGAAACGGCAACGCGGCAATGGCCAGTACGGTGAGGACCGTCACCGCGACGATCTTCCTCATGGCGTTTCTCCCTTCTCGGGCAGGAACAGCGTATCCAGAAAATTGGCAAACAGCCGGTCTGCATCGAGATGTTCATAGGCCTCGAAGAGGCTTCGCCATATGATCGTCATCAAAGCGGGCGCCATGATCAGCTGCGGTGTCTCGACGATGGCTGGGTTGCGGAGGCTGCCCGCGCTGGCGGCACGCTCCAGCAGGATCCGCAGGATGCGGATGCCGTTGGAGATGATCTCGCGGTGGTAGTATTCCGTGACAGCCGGGAAGGATGAACCCTCGCCGATGATGAGGCGAAGCAGGTGGCGGCGCTCGGTATCGAGAACCTCTTGCTGAAACAACCGGTAAAACATCTCCAACATTTGGCGCGGTGGCATGGCCTGCTGCTCCACGGCCGCACCGACCTGATCGAGAATGGGCGACGCCACACCTGAAACGAGCGAGATGAACAGCGCCTCCTTGTCCGGGAAGTGCAGGTAGACCGTGCCCTTGGCAATGCCCGCCTTCGCCGCGACGTCTTCCATGCGCGTGCCAGCAAAGCCTCGTTCGGCAAAGCAGGAGAAAGCAGCCTGCATTATCTCCGCCCGGCGTTGTTCGGGATCGATCTTCCGTCTCGGCTTTTCCAGCACGGTCGCTACCAAATCCATATGGTGACTGACTGGACAGTCATTAGCATTAACTGCGTGAAGGGACAAGGGTGCCGCTGGCGGCACGTTTCAAATTTTATCAGGTGAATGAGTATGGCTCAGCTGCGGCCGAATTCGTCGACGATGCGGATGATGTCGTCTTCGCCAAGATAGGAGCCGGTCTGCACCTCGATCATCTCGAGCAGGATTTTGCCTGGGTTGGCAAGCCGGTGCAGTTCGCCTTGGGGAATGTAGACGGATTCGTTCTCGCGCACCGTCTTCACCTCGTCGCCGACCGTCACTTCCGCGGTGCCCTTGACGCAGATCCAGTGTTCGGAGCGATGGTGATGCTTCTGCAGCGACAGCTTCTTGCCGGGCAGGACGAAGAGGCGCTTTACCTGGAAGCGGTCGCCGTTCAGGATCGAAGTATAGCCGCCCCAGGGACGATAGGACGTAGGATGCGACTGGGTCAGTGCAGAGGTGGCCTTGGCGGCGGCGAGCTGCTTGACCAGCTTGCCGACATTCTGGCTGTTCTCCAGCCTGCCGACATAGACGGCATCCTCGCTCGCGATCACCGCGACATTTTCCAATCCCTGGACGGCGAGATGGCTGGTGCGCGACATCACCAAGGAGTTCTTGGTGTCGAGGAGCGTTGCGTTGCCGGAGGTGACGTTGCCAGCTTCGTCGCGTGCGCCAAGCTTCCACACCGCATCCCAGCTGCCGAGATCGGACCACGTGAAGGAGGAGGGGACGACGGCAGCATTGCCGGTCTTCTCCATGATCGCATAGTCGACCGAGATATCCGGGCTTCTGGCGAAGGCGCTGGCATCGAGCCGGATGAAGTCGAGGTCGGCCACGGCCTTTTCGACGGACTCCCGGGCGGCAGCCGCAACCTCGGACGCATAGGCCTCCATCTCCTGCAGCACTTGGCCTGCGGTGAACATGAAGATGCCGGAGTTCCAGTAGAAGCCGCCTTGTGCCAGCATGCGCTCGGCTTCCGCCAGCACGGGTTTCTCCACGAAGGCCTTCACGGCATGGGCGCCACCGGGCAGCGCCTGGCCGATCTCGATGTAGCCGTAGCCGGTCGCAGGTTCGGCGGGATCGATGCCGAAGGTCACGAGCTTGCCGGCGCGGGCCGTATCGCGGGCGGTCTGAATGGCCTGGAAATAGCGTTCGTCGGCGACGATCTCGTGATCGGAGGCAAGCACCTGCAGCACCGCATCCTCGCCTGACCGGTCTGCCACGAAGGCGGCGGCGGCGGCGATGGCCGCTGCGGTGTTGCGCGCCATCGGCTCTAGCAGCGTGCCGGCGAGCGTGACGCCCAGTTCGCGCGCCTGTTCGGCGACGAGGAAGCGGAAATCCTCGTTGGTGACAACCACCGGCGGCTCGTAAAGATCCGGATCGGAGACGCGCGACAGGGTTGCCTGGAACAGCGTGCGATCGCCGACGAACTGGATGAATTGCTTCGGCGCGCTTGCCCGCGACAGCGGCCACAGCCGCGTGCCCTTGCCACCCGCCATGATCACGGGAATGATCTTCTTTGTCATGCTTGTTCGCCCGCCTTCAAGGAATCAAGTGATGATCGTTCTATGCTGCCGCACGGCCCTTTGCCATGAGCTTCGGCGCAGGGAGTGAAACGATGGAACCGCCGGAACGTCAAGGTGGTGGAGCATCTTTTGTGACTATTCTCCACTCTCCGAAGAATATCCGTGGGCACGTTCAGGTATTGCTGAGAATCCTGGTGAAAATAGCATTGTCAGTGGCGGCAGCGCCGAGCATCGTTGCGTGATCTGCTGCCGCAACCTGCCAAACCAGAAGCTACGCCGGCTGGGTGGTCTCAGGCCGTCTCTTCAGCCCATGGTCTTTGAGGATGTCCCCGGTCTTTCCGGTGATGCGCTGATCTGCGCTGATCTGCGAGGAGGACCTCTTGCGCTATCGGCGGAGATATGTAGAAAAGCTGCTCAATGACGAGCGGGGCGGCTGTCCGAACTTGACCGCCAGTTGCTCGACAGTTTCGAGAAGGGTGCCCTTACGGTGCAGTCGAGCGCGGATCTGGCGCTGGAGCCGCCGCGCTCCTTCGGCGAACGCGCCGCCGATGCGGTGGGGTCCTTCGGCGGGTCATGGGGCGGCTCGGCACCTTCTGCTTCATCCTCGTCGCCTGGACGGCAGTAAACGTGTCGCGCCTGCTCCGCCCCCTTCGACCCCTATCCCTTCATCCTGCTCAATCTCGTGCTCTCGTGCCTTGCCGCCTTGCAGGCGCCGATCATCATGATGAACCAGAAGCGGCAGGAGGATAAGGATCGCCAGCGGCCTCAGAACGACTACATGGTGAACCTGCGGGCGGAACTCGAGATCCGCCAGCTGCACGAGAAGATCGACCACCAGATGGCACGGCAGTGGGAAAGGCTTGCCGAACTCCAGCAGATCCAGATCGAGCTGCTGGAGCGCAATGCGGAATGGCGAGAGGAGCGATAGGCGCTCGTCAAAACGCCAGGCTGCCGGCCATGAAGGCGAGGACGAGGAAGATCAGGAAGACGAGGAGGGCGATGAAGAACAGCACCTTGGCAATGGTGGCCGTTGCAGCCGATACGCCGGAGAAGCCGAGGAAGCCAGAGATAATAGAAATGACGAGAAAAATCAGAGCCCATTTCAACATGGTAATACCCCTTCCGTTCGAGGCCGGGAGAACGCAGCAGTAATGGGAATTGTTCCAAGGCCACACTGGCGCAACTTCCGGCGGATGAAAGGGCGGCTGGCCTTCGCTGCTGTAGGTTTGACGGCCACCGGGCGCAAAGCCGGGAACGCGCTCGGCTGTTTGTCGGTACATGATAGCGTCGGTGGCTCTGCAAGCTGTAGACCGACTAATGCGCTGGACCCGTGCTGCATTGCAGCAACAGCGGCGCGGCTTTTCTCCGGTTTCCGATTTCCAGCATTGGTGTCGCGGTACAATCAGCTATGCTTTCGGGAGCAGTAACCTGATTTGCAACGTCTGACAGAGAGGATGGCTATGCCATGTTCTCTTGTGTGGGCACTCGATATCGAGGCCAAGGATGAAGCCCATCCCGTTTGTTGTATGCCTGATTGCGGTGCTCGCGCCCCAGCCAGGTCGGGCGGATGACTATGCACTGATCTGGCAGCCGAGCAAGGCCTCCGACACGTCCTATTCTGCCCGCATAGGCGTCCGGATGCCGTTGACGCTGGCGCCGTCCCTCGGCCTTGATGGAGGTCTCGTTGCAGGGGAAGGCGGGGCGGTGGTCGATGCGCCCGTGGCGGCGTGGGGCAGCATCAAGCTGCAGGAGCAGAGCGCTCCGGCGGGGACTGTGACGCAGACTGCAACCGGACGGCTGGATGCGGTGAGTGGCAGTGCCAGCCTGACCCTCAACTACTACAAAAAGCACATCGCAACGCCGACGCTCAATATCGAGCGCCGCAGCGCCTACGCCGTCAGCTATGACGGGTCTGGCGGATCGTGGGGCGGGTTGCGCGCGAGCCAGTCCATTCGTGTCACGCGTGTTCGAAGCGGCAGCAGCGTTCTTGCCGAGGCGTCCACCACCGATTCTCTGGAGAAGGTGAACTGGGGTCTGGCCGTTGAACAGAGGCTGGGGCAGCAGCTGACGGTGAAGGCCACCCTACGAGACGAGACGGGCGGTGAGGGCGCAGTGGCGAAGCTGCGGGCGGACTACCGATTCCGGTGGTGAATGCTCGACCTTTGATCGTCTGGCGAGGGCGCAGCCGAGGGTGGATTCAGTAACCTTTTCGCGGGCCTTCCGAGCTCGTACGCGGCGTCTTGCAGACAAAGAAAAAGGGCCTCCGGAAATGCCGAAAGCCCTTGATCAGAAACTTGGATGGTGGGCGTGACAAGGATCGAACTTGTGACCCCTACGATGTCAACGTAGTGCTCTCCCGCTGAGCTACACGCCCATCCGATGTCGGCGCATAGACCATATGGTGGTCGGGCCGTCAACTGGTTTTGTTGGCGAATGCGAAGCTTTTTTGACGGGCCTCGAACCTCCTCGTTTGGTGGCTCAGGCGGCGGCGAGCATCTTGTTGACCTCGTTGACGAGGTCGCGCAGGTGGAAGGGCTTGGACAGGACCTTGGCGTCCTTCGGGGCCTTCGAATCAGCGTTGAGGGCGACGGCGGCAAATCCGGTGATGAACATCACCTTCAGGTCGGGATCGAGTTCGGTGGCGCGGCGCGCAAGCTCGATCCCGTCCATTTCCGGCATCACGATGTCGGTCAAAAGCAGCGAGAAGGGCTCTTCGCGCAGCCGGTCGTAGGCGCTGGCGCCATTGTCGAAGGAGGAGACCTTGTACCCCGCCTTTTCCAGCGCCTTCACCAAAAAGCGGCGCATATCGTTGTCATCTTCGGCGAGAAGAATTTTCTGTATCATCCTTGGGCCGTCGTCCATCATCACGAGAAATTTCGAGCATCCAGCCTAGCCAAGACAGGGTAAACGCCCATTTAATGGTGGCAGACGCAATCTTTTGAACAGATAGATAGTATGGACTTCACCTGGGGCAACTGGCAACATGCCATATCGGGAAGTTCGCGACATGGTAAAGGCTAGATGGATCGGGCAGCGGGCGGTTTTGACCATTTCGAGATCACGGAACCGACCGCTCAGACACTTCCTTTCGTCTACAATTCCCCGCATAGTGGACGGCACTATCCCCCTTCCTTTCTGCACGACGCCAGGCTTGATTCCGTCGCCATCCGCCGTTCTGCGGATCACTTCGTTGATGAGCTTTTCGCGGCAGCACCGGAGCTTGGTGCGCCGCTTCTGGCCGCCAATTTTCCCCGTGCCTATCTCGATGTGAACCGCGAGCCCTACGAGCTCGACCCGAAGATGTTCGACGGGCCGCTGCCGCCCTATGCTAATATCGGCTCGCTTCGCGTTGCCGGCGGTCTTGGCACCATCCCGCGGATCGTCGCGGAGAACATGGAGATCTATCGGCGGCGGCTGACGGTCGAAGAGGGGCTGTCGCGGATCGACGAGATCTACAAGCCCTACCATGCGGCGCTACGCAAGCTGATCGCCCGCACCCATGCCCGCTTCGGCTTCAGCATCCTGATCGACTGCCATTCCATGCCGGGCAATATCCGCATCGCCGGCTCGGACATCCGCCCGGACATCATCATCGGCGACCGCTATGGCACCAGCGCTTCGGCCGAGTTGTCGCGTGCGGCCGTGGCGATCCTGACCGACCTCGGTTTCTCCGCCGTGCGCAACAAGCCTTATGCGGGCGGCTTCATCACCGAACACTATGGGCGTCCCGTGAGGGGGCTGCACGCGTTGCAGATCGAGGTGAACCGGGCGCTCTACATGGACGAGCTGACGCTGGAAAAGGGGCCGGATTTCGAGACGGTCGCCGGGGAGCTCTTCACCTTCATGCGCCGCATGGCGGAATTTGCCAAGGAATTCGGCAGCACCACGGCGCTGGCGGCCGAATGACGTCTTAAACTATTCAGAAATAGGCAGGGAAGCTGATTCGGCAGCAGGCAAAAAAAAACCGCGCCGAAGCGCGGCTAGTCTAGGGAGGAAACACCCAAGGAGGGCATTACAGTCGAAGACTGTGATGTCACGCTACTGTTGCGTTGCACAATTGTCAATCATATTGCTGTTGTGGCTATTATTTGGACAGCACCTGTTGCATCTCGCCCACATTGCATCCGAGCCGATGGCGGGTAGAACGGCGCAGCAAATTTCGTCACGAGGTCTTCATGCTCCCCGATCGCGCCTTCTTCTACGCCCTTGCTGATTCTGCAAAAGCGGAAACTCTGCCACGCTTCAGAACCGGCGCCTATGTGACGAACAAGCTGAAAGGGGGCTTCGATCCTGTCACCGCAGGTGACCGCGCGGCCGAGACGGCGATTCGAGCGCTGATCGAGGAGCGCTTTCCGGAGCACGGGATTCTCGGCGAGGAGCATGATAATATCGGGCTGGACCGCGAGCACATCTGGGTCATCGACCCGATCGACGGCACGCGCGCGTTTATCTCCGGCGTGCCGGTCTGGGGGACGCTGATCGGCTTCCAGAGCGGCGGCCGTTCGGTGATGGGGCTGATGGACCAGCCGTTCACGGGAGAACGCTATTTCGCCGACGGGGAACGATCCTGGTATAGCGGACCGGATGGGGAGCGGCAGATCCGCACCCGCGACTGCCGAGCGCTTTCGGATGCGATCCTGTTTACGACCTCGCCGCATATCTTCCTCGAACATGAGGCGGAGCGGTATCATGCGGTCGAACGGCATGTGCGGCTGTTTCGCTACGGCACCGATTGCTACGCCTATTCCCTGCTCGCCGCCGGTCATGTGGATCTGGTGATCGAAAGTAGTCTGAAGCCCTATGATGTCGGCGCGCTTATTCCCTTGATCGAACATGCCGGTGGCGTCATCACGACCTGGGATGGTGGCCGGCCGGAGGCGGGCGGCAACATCATCGCGGCGGCGACGGCCGATCTGCACGAGCAGGCGATCGCGATCCTCGCCGGCTGACGGGGCCTTAAGCGGCGGTTTCCGAAAGATCCATGCCGCCGTCCAGGCCCGGCATGAAGGCTTCGATCGCAGCAAGCGCCTGGGCCCGGTAAATGTCGCGCTCGAAGAAGAGCTCGTGGCGGGCGCCATTGATCGTTACCAGCTGCCCGGCGCGGAAGTTGCGCGAAAGCTCCTCCTGCGCCGCATAGGGGATGACGCCGTCGAGAACGGGCGCCAGCAGCAGCGTCGGGATGGTGATGTTCGTCAGGTGCTCCTGCTGCGACACGCGCCTCGCGCCCTTCAGGGTTTCATGCAGCCAGCGGAAGGTGGGTGCGCCGATGGTGAGTTCCGGATGCGCCTCCATGAGGCGTGCCGCGCGGGCAAAGCGCTCTGCGGAGGAGGTGAGCGGGTTTCCTTCGAACGGTCGCTGGCTGCGGTCGCCGCCGGTCGAGGCGCTCCCGAAGCCTGTCCAGCAGGCCAGCGCCGCAATGGGACGGATCAGGCCGACCGGCAGGCGCTCGTGGCGCAAACCGACATAGGGCGCAGCCAGCGCCATGCGGCTGATGCGGTTGGAAAGCCTCGGGGCAGCCGACAGCGCAACCAGCGCACCGGTCGAATGGGCGACCAGAAAGAAGGGCAGTCGGGTATCGGGTAGGACGATCTGCTCGAGGAAGATTTCCAGATCCCGTTCGTAATGTGAAAGGCGCCCCACGTGTCCCTTCCGCTTCTTCTTCAGCAGGCGGTCCGAGCCACCCTGGCCGCGAAGATCGAAGGTCGCGACCCACAGCCCCATGGCGTTCAGGTCTCGGATCGTCTCGAAATACTTCTCGATGCACTCGTTGCGGCCCTGCATCAGGACGACGGTGCCCTTGGACGGGGAGATTTCCGAGCGGAAGATCGCATAGCGCAGGCGGACGCCCTTGTAGCCGTTGAAGTAGCCGGCGGAATAGTTGGCAGGCGGCGGGTTGTCCGGCGTGAGGTGAAGGATGTCGTCCATCGGTCCTGGGCTTTCGGCGAGGTTCCCCCAGCGATAGGCTCTCGTCCGGCAAGGTCAAGGAAAAAAGCCGGAGCGAGGTGATGGCCTCTGCTCCGGCAGCAGACTGAAGAGAAGGGACTTGGCTTCAGTCGACGGTGGCGCTCTGGCCACCCTCACAAAGGCTTTAGCAAGAGGCGGCTGAACCTTCGCCGAACCTGGCATTCATCCGCCATTCAGGCGTTCGCGGCGCCGACGCGAAAGACCTCTTGAAGCTGAAAACGGCAATTCCCATCTAGTTTTTGCGGGCGCCGAAAGGGTCCGTTGAACCGCTGCCGCATCGCCTTTACGGGGTGCGGAGCGATCTGAAGAAAAATCGCAAACGTCGCTTCCCAGGAGGACACACATGCGTCACGTCGACTTCTCCCCCCTTTACCGTTCCACTGTCGGTTTCGACCGCATCTTCAACCTTCTCGATACGCGCGGGCAGCCTGATCAGGCGCCGAGCTATCCGCCCTACAACATTGAGCGCACCGGCGAGAACACCTACCGCATCACCATGGCGGTTGCTGGTTTTGATGAAAGCGAACTCAGCATCGAAGCGCACGCGCATGTGCTGACCGTGAAGGGCGAAAAGAGCGAGGACGAAAAGGCCGAGCAGAGCGAGTATCTTTATCGCGGCATCGCCAAGCGCGCCTTTGAGCGCCGCTTCCAGCTCGCCGACCACGTCGAGGTTCAGGCAGCATCGCTGAAGAACGGCCTGCTGCACATCGATCTCCTGCGCAACATCCCTGAAGCCATGAAGCCGCGCCGCATCGCGATCGCCGCCGAAGCTTCAGATGCGCCGAAGACGATCGAAGCGCAGGTCGACCGCCAGACAGTGAACTAAGCGTCTCGTCACCTTACGGCCTTCGGACGGCTCCTCCTCGCTGAGGGGCCGTTTTCTTTTTGCTCGCGCCGCCTTGGCTGATTGAATTCTTCATCTATGCTACTTGAAGGAGTGCAGTGGTGGGAAGAACGTGATGCGCAAGATCCGTCAGCTCGTGGTGCACACGGCCGCCGCCGACATAGCCAACGTCGATGTCAGCGAGATCGACGACTGGCACCGCAAACGGGGTTGGAAAGGCATCGGCTATCACTATGTCATCATCGACGACCGGCACGGATCACTGCCGGATGGTGCTTTGCAGGAGGGGCGTCCGGAAGAAGAGGTTGGCGCGCATGTGGCGGGGCTAAATCGTTTTTCGATTGGAGTCTGCTGTGTCGGCCACGGCGACCGGCGCGATTTTACCGTAAAGCAGAAGGACACGCTCACTGATCTACTGGCTCAGTTGGCGCAGAGATACGATGTCCCGGTCGAGAACATCATCGGCCAGCGCGAAGTGAACCGGTTGATCGATCGGGGAGAGGTGGAGGAGGAGTTCCGTACCTCCAAGACCTGTCCGGGAACGCTGCTGGACATGGGCAAGATCCGCCGCCTCGTCGCATCAAAGCTTGGGGCAAGCCAGCCTGCCGCCATGGCGCCACCCAAGGACCTGATCGACGCGATGGATGTGATCGCGGCGAATGAGAGGCTTCTCGGCAACGCACTTGGCGAGTGGCGATGCTTCTTTTTCAGTGGCGAGATGCGTGGTCTATCGCGACCAAAATCCTTTCGAAACCGGGGTAGCCGCGCGGAATAAAGCAGTGTTCCTGCCAGCAGGTTGGCGGCGGCCTGCGAACCGCCGCCAGTGGTTCAAGCGATCGCGCTCAAGAACGCGTCCACATCCTCCGCTGTGGTGGCAAAGCTGGTGACGAGGCGGATCAGCGCTTCGTCATCGCCGACCGGCTCCGGCATATCGCGCGGTTCCAGCCAATCGTAGAACTTGGCGCCCTTCTCTTGGGCCGCCTTCATCATCTCTTTCGGAAGAACGGTGAAGACCTCGTTCGATTGCGTCGGCCAGGCAAGCCGGGCGGTGTTGGAGGCGCGAAGCCCTTCGCGGAGGCGGTCCGCCATCGCATTCGCATGGCCGGCCAGTTCGAGCCAAAGGTCGTCCTTCAGATAGGCCTCGAACTGGGCGGCGATGAAGCGCGACTTGGAGAAGAGTTGCGCTGCGCGCTTGCGGATGAAGGGCAGTTCCTTCGCCATTGCGGGATCGAAGAAGACAATTGCCTCCGCGCACCAGCAGCCGTTCTTCGTGCCGCCGAAGGAGAGGATGTCGACGTCGCGCTTCCAGGTCATCTCGGCCGGCGTCGCATCGAGCGCCACCAGGGCATTGGCAAAGCGGGCGCCATCCATGTGCAGCGGCAGGCCTTCCGCCTTGGCGATGTCGGAAACTACCTGGATTTCGTCGAGGCTGTAGATGCTGCCAACTTCAGTCGCCTGCGTGATGGTGATCGCCGCGGCGCGGCCGTGGTGGACGGCAGTCTGCGGGTAGCGCGCCATACGGGCCTTCAGATTCAAGGGGTTGATCTTTCCTTCCGCGCCTTCGACTGGTATCATGCGCATGCCGCTGAAGAAGTCGGGCGCGCCGCACTCGTCCTCGATCACATGAGCTTCGCTGTGGGCAAAGACGACGCCGCCCGGCCGCTCGACGCTCGCGAGCGCCAGCGAGTTGGCTGCGGTGCCGGTGGCGACGAAGAAGACCGCCACTTCGCGTTCGAAGATCTCGTTGAAGCGCTGCTCGATGGCGCGGTCGAGATCGCTCGTGCCGTAGGCGGCGGCAAAGCGGATCGATTCCCGCATCAGGCGTTCATTGATCGCAGTATGAGCGCCGGCCCAATTGTCGGAAGCAAAAAACATCGTGGGAAATTCCTTAAGGCTTGGGAGGAGTGGACCTTAGCCATTTTGCTCCGCGGATCAATCCGGCGTCCTGGCTGTTCGGTGGGTGGCAAGAAGAGACTCTGAAACCGGGTCCAGCGGCAATAAAGTTACAGGGAAGTCGATGCCTCGCTAATCTTCTGTCGGATGCTCCTTCGATTGTAAGGCGCCCGCTCTTGTGATGCCCGCTCAAGTGTGGCATAGAACTTTGAGAAATAGGTCATATGTGCTGTCCTATTTCTATGGCCTGCGTCCGCTTTCACGCTCCTGCGACGAAGGTGCCGGCGGTGTCGGTGCGGCAGACGGCCTGATGGAATTCAACCACCTTGTCCTGCGGGACCGAAGGAGGAACGACGATGACGAAGATTGTTGACATGCATGCCGCCGGCGCGGGTTCCCGAGAGGCCGAGATGGCAGTCACGCGTCCGTTCGCGCCGTCCGCGCAGGGCCTTTATGATCCGCGCAATGAGCATGATGCCTGCGGCGTCGGCTTCATCGCGCACATGAAGGGCCAGAAGTCGCACCAGATCGTCAAGGATGGCCTGTTCATCCTGGAAAACCTCACCCATCGCGGCGCCGTTGGCGCCGACCCGCTGATGGGCGATGGCGCCGGTCTTCTCGTGCAGATCCCGGACCGCTTCTTCCGGGACGAGATGGCAAAGCAAGGCGTGACGCTCCCTAAGGCCGGGGAATATGCAGTCGGTCACTTCTTCCTGCCACGCGACGCGGAACAGGTGGAGCACTTCAAGAAGGTCATCGTCGATGTGATCGCGGAGGAGGGGCAGCAGTTCCTTGGTTTCCGCGACGTGCCCGTGGATAATTCCTCGCTTTCCAAGGCGCCGGAGATCGCCGCGACCGAACCCTATCACCTGCAGGTCTTCATCGGCGCGGGGCGGGATGCGACGACAAACCATGAGTTCGAGCGCAAGCTCTTCCTCGTCCGCAAGGTGATGTCGAACCGCATCTACGACCAGTTCGGCGGCCAGGAGACCGGCTTCTACCCCGTATCGCTGTCGTCCTCGACGATCGTCTACAAGGGCATGTTCCTGGCCTACCAGGTGGGCGCCTATTACAAGGACCTGTCGGACCCGCGCTTCGAATCTGCCGTGGCGCTTGTCCACCAGCGCTTCTCGACCAACACCTTCCCCTCCTGGAAGCTGGCGCACCCGTACCGCATGGTCGCCCACAACGGCGAGATCAACACGCTGCGCGGCAACGTCAACTGGATGGCGGCGCGCCAGGCGTCGGTCTCGTCGCCGCTCTTCGGTGAAGACATCTCCAAGCTCTGGCCGATCTCCTACGAAGGCCAGTCGGACACGGCCTGCTTCGACAACGCGCTCGAGTTCCTGACCCGCGGCGGCTACTCGCTGGCGCATGCGGTGATGATGCTGATCCCGGAAGCCTGGGCCGGCAACCAGTCTATGAGCCCGGAGCGGAAGGCCTTTTACGAGTACCATGCTGCCCTGATGGAACCGTGGGACGGACCTGCAGCGGTCGCCTTCACCGACGGCAAGCAGATCGGCGCCACGCTCGACCGTAACGGTCTTCGTCCGGCGCGCTATGTCGTCACCTCCGACGACCGCGTCATCATGGCCTCGGAAGCGGGCGTTCTGCCCGTGCCGGAAGAGACCATCATCAAGAAGTGGCGCCTGCAGCCGGGCAAGATGCTGCTGATCGACATGGAGAAGGGCCGCATCATTTCCGACGAGGAAGTGAAGAGCGAGCTTGCCACCAAGCATCCCTACCGCAACTGGCTGGACCGCACCCAGATCATCCTGGAAGAGCTGCGTCCTGTCGAGCCGCGCGCGCTGCGCCGCGACGTGTCGCTGCTCGATCGCCAGCAGGCCTTCGGCTACACATCGGAAGACACGAAGATCCTGATGTCGCCTATGGCGACGACCGGGCAGGAAGCGGTCGGTTCGATGGGGACCGACACGCCGATTTCGGCCATGTCGGCGAAGTCGAAGCTGCTCTACACCTATTTCAAGCAGAACTTCGCCCAGGTGACGAACCCGCCGATCGACCCGATCCGCGAGGAACTCGTCATGAGCCTCGTCTCCTTCATCGGGCCGCGTCCGAACATCCTCGACCATGAGGGCATGGCGAAGGCGAAGCGCATGGAAGTGCGCCAGCCGATCCTCACCAATGGCGACCTGGAGAAGATCCGGTCTATCGGTCACATGGAGGATCACTTCGACACCAAGACGCTCGACTTCACCTATGCGATTGAGCGCGGCGCCGAAGGCATGCCCGAAATGCTCGATCGGCTCTGTGAGCGAGCGGAAGCGGCCGTGCGCGGCGGCTACAACATCATCGTTCTCTCCGATCGCCAGATCGGCCCGGACCGGATCGCAATCCCGGCCTTGCTGGCGACCGCGGCTGTCCATCACCACCTGATCCGCAAGGGTCTGCGCACCTCGGTTGGCCTCGTCCTCGAGTCCGGCGAGCCGCGCGAAATCCACCACTTCTGCTGTCTCGCCGGCTTCGGCGCGGAGGCCATCAACCCGTATCTCGCCTTCGATACGCTGACCGACATGCACGCCCGCGGCGAGTTCCCCAAGGAAGTCGATGCCGGCGAAGTGGTAAGCCGCTACATCAAGGCGGTCGGCAAGGGCATTCTTAAGGTCATGTCCAAGATGGGCATCTCGACCTACCAGTCCTATTGCGGCGCGCAGATCTTCGACGCCGTCGGCCTGTCGTCCGAGCTCGTCAACAAGTACTTCTTCGGAACGGCGACCACGATCGAGGGCGTCGGCCTCAAGGAGATTTCCGAAGAGACCGTGGCACGCCACCAGGCCGCTTTCGGCGCGGATCCCGTTCTGGCCCGCACGCTCGATATCGGCGGCGAGTATGCCTATCGCATGCGCGGCGAGGCCCATGCCTGGACGCCGGATGCTGTTGCCTCGCTGCAGCATGCGGTGCGCGGCAACAGCCAGGATCGTTACCGCGAATTCTCGGCCATGGTGAACGACACGGCGCTGCGGATGAACACCATTCGCGGACTGTTCAAGATCAAGTCGGCGGAAGAAGTTGGCCGCAATCCCGTGTCGATCGACGAGGTCGAGCCTGCGGTCGACATCGTCAAGCGCTTCTCCACGGGTGCCATGTCCTTCGGCTCGATCAGCCGCGAGGCGCATACGACGCTGGCGATCGCGATGAACCGCATCGGCGGCAAGTCGAACACCGGCGAGGGCGGCGAGGAGAGCGATCGCTACTTCCCGCTGGCGGACGGCTCGCCGAATCCGGAGCGCTCGGCGATCAAGCAGATCGCCTCGGGCCGCTTCGGTGTCACGACGGAATACCTGGTCAATGCGGACATGCTGCAGATCAAGGTGGCGCAGGGCGCAAAGCCCGGCGAAGGTGGCCAGCTGCCCGGCCACAAGGTGGATGCCACCGTTGCCAAGACGCGGCATTCGACGCCGGGCGTCGGCCTGATTTCGCCCCCGCCGCACCATGACATCTATTCGATCGAAGATCTGGCACAGCTGATCTACGACCTGAAGAACGTCAATCCGGAAGCGGATGTCTCGGTCAAGCTGGTGTCCGAAGTCGGTGTCGGCACGGTTGCTGCCGGTGTCGCCAAGGCGCGTGCGGACCACATCACCGTTGCCGGCTTCGACGGTGGCACGGGTGCGTCGCCGCTTACCTCGCTGAAGCATGCGGGCAGCCCCTGGGAGATCGGTCTTGCCGAAACCCAGCAGACGCTGGTGCTGAACGGTCTGCGCTCGCGTGTGGCGCTGCAGGTCGACGGCGGCCTGAAAACCGGCCGCGACGTCATCGTGGGTGCGTTGCTCGGTGCCGACGAGTTTGGCTTCGCGACCGCACCGCTGATCGCGGCTGGCTGCATCATGATGCGCAAGTGCCACCTCAACACCTGTCCGGTGGGCGTTGCGACGCAGGATCCGGTGCTGCGCAAGCGCTTCAAGGGCACGCCGGAGCACGTCATCAACTACTTCTTCTTCGTTGCCGAAGAAGTGCGCGAGATGCTGGCGGCGCTGGGCTTCACCAAGCTCGATGACATCATCGGCATGTCGGAACTGCTGTCCAAGGACGAGGTGATCGCCCACTGGAAGTCCGAGGGTCTCGACTTCACGAAGATCTTCCACAAGGTGGAGGCTCCGAAGGAGGCGACCTACTGGACGGAGCGCCAGAATCACCCGATCGACGGTATCCTCGACCGCAAGCTGATCGAGAAGTCGATGCCGGCCCTGGAAAACAAGGAGCCGGTGGTCTTCGAAGTGCCGATCAAGAACGTCGACCGCTCTGCCGGTGCCATGCTTTCCGGAGCTCTTGCAAAGCGCTGGGGCCACAAGGGGCTGAAGGACGACACGATCCATGTGACGCTGCGCGGCACCGCCGGCCAGTCGTTCGGCGCCTTCCTGGCCCGGGGCATCACCTTCGATCTCGTCGGGGACGGCAACGACTATGTCGGCAAGGGCTTGTCCGGCGGCCGCATCATCGTTCGTCCGCCGGAGACGTCGAAGCTGAAGGCCGAGCAGGCGATCATCGTCGGCAACACCGTGCTTTACGGCGCGATCACCGGCGAGTGCTATTTCCGCGGCGTGGCCGGCGAGCGATTCGCCGTGCGAAACTCTGGTGCGATCGCCGTCGTCGAGGGCGTGGGCGACCACGGCTGCGAATACATGACGGGCGGCATCGTGGTGGTGCTCGGCGAAACGGGCCGCAACTTTGCGGCGGGCATGTCCGGCGGCGTGGCCTATGTGCTCGACGAGGAAGGCACATTCGCCAAGCGCTGCAACATGGCGATGGTCGAGCTCGAGCCGGTTCCGGAAGAAGACGACATGCTGGAGAAGCTGCACCATCACGGCGGCGATCTCATGCACAAGGGCCGCGTCGACGTATCGGAAGACATGACCCGCCACGACGAGGAGCGCCTCTACCAGATGATCTCCAACCACCTGCACTATACGGGTTCGGAGCGGGCTAAGGAGATCCTCGACCGCTGGACCGAATTCCGGCCGAAGTTCCGCAAGGTCATGCCGGTGGAATACCGTCGTGCACTGGAAGAGATGGAACGCATGCGCATGGGGGTTGCGGCGGAGTAGTTGAAACAAGTCAGGTCTTGTAATATGACATTGTCATATTACAAGGTGGAGGTAGCGATGCAGCCGATAGCGAAGGAGCGGAAGGCAAGGATCTTCATGAACGGTCGAAGCCGGGCGGTGCGGATTCCGAGCGATTTCGGACTTTCCGGCAATGAGGTCGTCATCCGCCAGGAAGTGGATGGCATCATCACGATCCGCCCGGGAAAGCAGAAGCGAACACCGGGCGAGTTGGTGGCATATCTTCGGCAGGCGGAGCTACTGGGAGAGGAGTTTCCGGAGATCGAGGATCTTCCTCTCCGGCCGGTGGATCTGGATGTGCCTGAGTGAGCTACCTCTTCGACACCAACGTGATCTTCGATCTGATTCGCAACCCACGGGGCAAGTTTGGTGAGCGGATCGCAGCTCTCGAAGATGGCGATCTCGTCACGAGCATCATCGTCGCCGCCGAATTGAGGTACGGGATTGTGAAGAAGGGGTCGGAGCGTCTGGCGACACTGGTTGAGGCGGTTCTGGGTGATTTCGAAGTACTGCCTTGGGAAGCGCCGGCAGAAATTCACTACGCTGCAGTCAGAGACAGTCTGAGCCGCAGCAGACAATCGATTGGCGACATGGACATGCTGATCGCGGCACACGCACTTGCGTTGGACGCGGTGCTGGTGACGGACAACGAAAGAGAGTTTTCCCGGGTGCCGGGATTGAAGATCGAGAACTGGCTGCGGTAGCAGCGGAGACAAGGGTTTAGACATGGGCAAGGTAACGGGTTTTCTCGAAATCGACCGGCAGGTGATGAAGTACCAGCCGGCATCGGACCGTATCCGCCATTTCCGCGAATTCACCATTCCCATGTCGGATGCGGAGGTGACGAAGCAGGCGGCGCGCTGCATGGACTGCGGCATCCCCTATTGCCACGGTCCGACTGGATGTCCGGTGCACAACCAGATCCCCGACTGGAACGACCTCGTCTACAGCGGCAAGTGGGAAGAGGCGATCCGCAACCTGCATTCGACCAACAATTTCCCCGAGTTTACGGGCCGCGTCTGCCCTGCGCCTTGCGAGGAAGCATGCACGCTGAACCTCGAGGATGCGCCGGTTGCGATCAAGACGATCGAGCAGGCGATTGCGGACAAGGCTTATGAACTCGGTCTGGTCGCGCCACAGCCGGCCACCACGAAGACCGGCAAGAAGGTCGCGGTCATCGGGTCGGGTCCTGCCGGCCTTGCAGCCGCCCAGCAGCTGGGCCGGGCTGGCCACAACGTGCATGTCTACGAGCGGGAGACGAAGCCCGGCGGGCTGCTTCGCTACGGCATCCCCGACTTCAAGCTGGAGAAGAATTTCATCGACCGCCGCGTCGAGCAGATGAAGGGCGAGGGCGTCACCTTCCACTGCGGCGTCAACATCGGTGTCGACAAGCCGGTCGAGGAATTGATCGCCGAGCATGATGCGGTTCTCTATTGCGGCGGTTCCGAAACGCCGCGCGCTGCGGGTATTCCGGGCGTCGACCTGCAGGGCGTGCATGATGCCATGCCTTATCTCGTCCAGCAGAACCGTCGCGTCGGACGCGAGAACATCGACAGCGTCGGCTGGCCTGCCGATCCGATTCTAGCCGGTGCCAAGCATGTGGTGGTCGTCGGCGGCGGCGATACGGCGTCCGACTGCGTCGGCACTGCCTTCCGCCAGGGCGCGGTCAAGGTGACGCAGCTCGACATCCGCCCGCAGCCGCCGGAAAAGGAAGACAAGCTCGCCGTCTGGCCCTTCTGGGCAACGAAGATGCGTACTTCATCGTCGCAGGCCGAAGGGGCAGCGCGCGAATTCCAGGTCGCGACGCTGGAATTCGTCGGCGAGGACGGGCACCTCACCGGTGTGCGGTGCTGCGAGGTTGACGAGCGCCGCAAGCCGATTGCCGGCACGGAGTTCATCATCAAGGCAGATCTCGCCTTCATCGCGATCGGCTTTTCCGGGCCGCTGCAGGAAGGCGTTCTGAACGAGCTGGAAGGCAAGCTCACGCTCAACGTCGATCGCCGCGGATCGGCCAACGTCGTTGCCAACGACCGCGACTACAAGACGTCGGTGGACAAATTCTGGGTTGCCGGCGACGTTCGCCGCGGCCAGTCCCTGGTGGTGTGGGCGATCCGTGAAGGCCGCCAGGCGGCGCGCGCGATCGACGAGGCTCTGATGGGAGCATCTGTCCTGCCGGTCTGACCGCCAGCACATTCCCTACTGCATGCTCGGCAGCGCGTAGTCGTCGATCCGTCCCTTGGGCGGTGATGGCAGTTCGCCGCGCTTGACGAGCATGTCACGGGGCGATTCCACGGTCGGCGGCGGCGGCGGTGCAGCACCGAGAAGCTCGCTGCCACCGTCGAGCGCAGGATCCGTCATCCCGATCGGCTGGACCGGGACGGCCGACGTGGGCGAGGGCGGCAGGATCTGAAGCTCCGGCAGGTTGCTGGCGTCGAGCTTCACGAGTTCCGGGCTTGCCATCTCGCCCAAGTGTCTCCGCGCATATTTCTCCACGTAGAAGGCGAGCTTGCGTTTGCCGGCGGTGGTGAAGTTAATGCCGTCGGAGCCGCGCAGGCGCGCCTGCTGGCCGTTCATGTCCGATCCGGTGACGACGAACTTGCCGTCCTCGTCGACGAAGCCATCCCAGATATCGACGAATTCGCCACCGATCTTGGCGACCTCGGCGCGGTAGATGCCGTTCAGCTTCACCGCATCCCGCATGAATGACGGCGACTGGAAGGACGGCAGGCCGACCCACAGGAGCGGGATCTTGCGGCTCGTCACGATGGTGCCAAACTCGCGCACGCGCTCCTCGTATTCCTTGAACCAGGCACCACTCGGGAATTCGAGCCGCGCATTCTCGGTCTTCATCTGCTGCCGGTCGTTGGCGCCGATCATCACTACGACGAGCGCCGGCTTGACCTCCTCGATCATGCCCGGGAGCTGCTGCGGCCAGTCGTAATAATCCTGGCGAACGAGACCGGACGAGCCGTTGCTCCGCTCGTCCACGACAACGCCGGGAGACTGCTCGAACGCGGTCTTCAACTCGTCGCCCAGGCCGCCGGCGAGGAAGTCACCGACCACGAGGATGGGCCGTGCATTTTCCAGCTTGTTTACCGGCTCGGGCTTTGCGGGGGCGGGTGGCGGTGCGGGGCGCGGGGCGGAGGCGCGCGTTGCCGGAGCACGGTTGCGCCGTGCCGGCCTCTGTTCCCTTTGGCGCGCACGCCGCGGAACCACTTCCCGAACGGGAGGCGGGGGATCGATGTAGCGGCGACCGCCGCCAAACAGCATATCCAGGAGATTGCGACGCGGCACCCGCTCTTGCGCGGACGCGGCGCTCCACTGCATGGGCCATGCGAGGAGCAGGGCGAGGAAAGCCACCATCGCTCGGGTCAGAATGCGTCCGCCGCCCATGTTCTGCAAAACCTTCATGCTTTTGCCGTCTGCTCTCGCCCCAGCGTTCAAGTCTGCGATCTGGGGCGAGACACTGTCGATGTCAACTCAGCGCAGGGCCTTGAGGAGATGATGGGAGGGCTCGCCATTGGCTTCCATGCCGAGCCGCTGCTGGATCGCGGTGATGGCAGCCTTCGAGCCGGAGCCGAAGTTGCCGTCAATCTCGCCATCGTAATAGCCGAGCTGCTTGAGCTTCGTCTGCAGCTCGAACTTCTCGGCGACGTCCAGCGTGCCGTCTGGCCGCGGCCAGCGCTGATGCATGCCGCCATATCCGGCGATCTGGTCGGCGAGCAAGCCAACGGCGAGCGCGTAGCTGTCGGCGGCATTGTAACGCTTGATGACGAAGAAGTTGCGCGTCATCAGGAAGGCCGGGCCATTGCCGCCAGCGAGCAGCTTCAATTCAGCACGGTCGCTGGCCCGCGGGAAGGGCTTGCCGTTGGGCCGGGAGAAGCCAAGTGCCGCCCATTGCTCCAGTGTCTTGGTCTGGCCGTCATACTTGGCAGCCCCGCGAGGAAGGACGGCCTCGTAGCCCCAGGTCTTGCCGGTCTGCCAGCCGTTCTTAGCCAGCAGGTTGGCGGAGGTTGCGAGTGCATCCGGGATAGAGTTCCAGATGTCGGCTCGTCCGTTGCCGTCGGCGTCGAACTTATAGAGGAGGTAGCTCGACGGAATGAACTGCGTGTGGCCCATGGCGCCGGCCCAGGAGCCGGTCAGCTGCGTCGGCGCAACTTCACCCGACTGCAGGATCTTCAGCGCCGAGATGAGCTGCGTACGCGCAAATTTGGCGCGCTTCGGGTCTCCCCAAGCAAGCGTTGCGAGCGCCTGGGGAATGTGGTGCAGCCGGTCGGGCTTCTCCAAGACGGCGCCGTAGTTCGATTCCATCGACCAGATGGCCAACAGGACATGCTTGTCGACGCCGAAGTGGTTCTCCAGCGCGGCAAGCGTGCGGCCATGCCTGTGGAGCATCTCCTGGCCGATCTTGACGGTGTAGGGGTTCACGCGCGAATCCAGATAGTCCCAGATCTGCGACTTGAATTCAGGCTGATAAGCCGCCTTTTCCAGCACTTCCTTGTCGGGTGCCGTCACTCCGGCAAAGGCATTGTCATAGGTCGAGCGGCTGATGCCCGCCTTGGCGGCTGTGGGGTAGAAATTTGCAACCCAAGACTTGAAACCCGCATCGGCACGGGCATGTATCGGATTGGTCGCGAGGGCTGCCCCTGCGATCAGCGCGAGGGCGAGGCCGCGAAAGCGATTGGTGGCGAAAATGGTCATCGGCAGTCGTGTCCGTTGCTCTTCAAGTTTCATACTTCACCGAGCGTGGTGTCCGGCTTAACGATTAGATAACAGGACGGGGTCAACAAACTCTTTACCATATCTGCCCCGTGCAGGTCACCGGTGTTCGTAAGGTCGTAAATCAGCCCTAGTTGACGGGATTGTGATCGGCGCAATGAATTGTGCTTCAGGAGGTGTGCGTGGCACAGAAGAAGATACGTAAGGCAGTCTTTCCAGTAGCGGGTCTCGGTACCCGCTTTCTTCCGGCCACAAAGGCCGTTCCGAAGGAAATGCTGACGGTCGTCGACAAGCCCGTCAT
>NZ_JALJRA010000022.1 GCF_022968135.1 Pseudorhizobium tarimense | reverse complement strand
TTTGACCAGTGCATCAAGAGGCGAGACTGTCGCATCTCTAACTGGCCCAACTGTCGCATTACTAAATAGCCCTTACATGGCGTTGTCGCATAAGATAGATTATGGAACTTCAAGCTACGTGCAGTTGAGGCTTTACCATCGACGCCTCCGTTTTGAATCCACCCTCTGCATCTCAAGATGAAGTTTTAGCTGCATCGTCCTGATCTCATTGCTCTCTGCTATTCCGCCGGCGCCTCCTTTCCGACGCCGTGATTACGCCTGCCGAGCCACAGCGCGAACTGCACCAGGAGTATCAGCACCGGCACCTCGACCAGCGGCCCGATGACGGCCGCAAACGCCACCGGCGATGCCAGGCCGAAAGCTGCGATGGCGACGGCGATGGCCAACTCGAAATTGTTGCCGGCGGCGGTAAATGCGACGGCCGTCGAGCGCGGATGGTCGGCGCCGAGCGACTTCGCCATCAGGAAGCTGATCGTGAACATCATAAGGAAATAGATGGTCAGCGGTATGGCGATCATCACGACATCGAACGGCAGCTAGACGACGTCGCCGCCCTTGAGGCTGAACATGGCAACGATCGTGAAGAGCAGAGCCGCCAGCGTGATCGGTCCGATCTTCGGCAGGAAGACACCCTCGTACCAATCCCTGCCCTTGGTTTTCGTCAGGAAGCGCCGGGTCAGGTAGCCCGCCAGGAACGGGATACCGAGATAGAGCAGGACGGCCTCGGCGATCGTCCAGAAGGATACGTCCACGACGCTGCCCTCGAGGCCGAACAAGGGTGGCAGCAGCGTCAGGAAGAACCATGCATAGACGCTGAAGAACAGGATCTGGAAGATGGAGTTGAAGGCCACTAGTCCGGCGACATACTGGTTATCGCCGCGTGCCAGCTGATTCCAGACGAGCACCATGGCGATGCAGCGCGCTAGCCCGATCAGGATCAGTCCTGTCATGTATTCCGGGTAGTCGCGCAAGAAGATGACCGCCAGCACGAACATCAGCACCGGCCCGACCAGCCAGTTCTGTACCAGCGACAAAGCGAGCACCCGCTTGTCGGCAAAGACAAGGCGCAGTTCCTCGTAGCGCACCTTGGCAAGCGGCGGATACATCATCAAGATCAGGCAGATGGCGATCGGAACGTTCGTCGTTCCCACCGACATGCTGTCTAGGAAAGCCGGCAGCCCATCGAAGACGGACCCGAGCACAAGCCCCAGTGCCATGGCTGCAAAGATCCAGAGCGTCAGATACCGGTCCAGAAATGACAGGCGCAGTGTCGGGCGTGCAGGCTGCATCGGCGGGTTCCTCTGGTAGTCAGCCTCCTGGGAGGCTCTTTCTGCAGGTCAGGTTGCTGGCGCGACGCGGCGGCCTCTGTCGTCGACCACACGCTCGCCGTCCTCCTTCGCGAAGGCAGCCTTCTGCGGCATCGGCAGGATGTCGAGAACCGCTTCCGAAGGGCGGCACAGCCTAACGCCTTTAGGCGACTTGGCCTCCTGGTGCTTCTGGGGGCAGCGCCGTGGTTTCCTGGTCTTGCTCTCTTCGCGATCCTGTTCGGCTTCGGCTGTGGTCTTGCCAGCATTGTCGGCGGCACGCTGCCGCTCGAGCTGTTCGGCGAGACCGGCTACGGAGGCCGCCTCGGCTGGGTCACCGCGGCCCGCCAGTTCTCCGCAGCCCTGGCGCCGGACCTCTTCGCTGTCGCACTGGAATCGCTCGGCCCCACTGCTGCGGTCAGCATCGCTATCGTCTGCGCGGCCGTAGCAGTGGTTCTGTTCGGCCTGATCACCCTCCTACGGCACCGCCATGCGGCGGTCTTGCAGGAGGCTGCAGCGCAAATCTGAACGGGAACTTAGCGCGCTGGGGCCGCCTCGAAGACCATGCCATCATAGGCCGGTACAACGTGGTCGGGCGTGGAGGCCATGACCTCGTCATAGTCGAGCGGAATGTGCATGTGGGTAAGGATCGCCTGCCGCGGCGAGAGCTTCTCGATCCACTCAAGCGCCTGGCCAAGCGACAGATGGCTCGGGTGGTGGTGATGCTGCAGGGCGTCGATCACCAGCGTGTCGAGCCCAACAAGCCTGTCCTGGCTCTCCGGCGGAAAGTCGCTGACGTCGCTGCAATAGGCGACGTCGCCGAAGCGGAAGCCGAGCGAGTGGATGTCGCCATGCGCCTGCCGGTGCGGCAGCACCCCGATCGGACCACCGGCACCGCCGATCACGATCGGCTCCTCCAGCGACCCTATGATGCGCGGCTCGACGATCGGCGGATAGTTGCCGCCGGGAGGCGTTTCTAGGCAGTAGCCAAAGCCCATGCGGATCCGGTCCATGGTGAAGGAGTCCGCGTAAATGGGGATCCGGTGCCGCTGCAGGATGAAGTAGCCGCGCAGGTCATCGATGCCGTGCAGATGATCGGCATGCGCGTGGGTGAAGAGCACCGCATCGATATGCTGCACTCCCGCCGCAATCATCTGTTCGCGAAAGTCGGGCCCGGTGTCGACGACGACGGTGGTGCAGCCGCCATCTGGCGCAAACTGTTCCACCAGGAAGGCGGCGCGGGTGCGGCGGTTGCGCGGATTGGTCGGATCGCAGGCGCCCCAGTCGCCATTGATGCGCGGCACGCCCGGCGAAGACGCGCAGCCGAGGATCGTAAAGCGGCGCCGGTACTCCATCACCTCAGATCCGCGGCATCTTGGCGAAGATGCGGAGCGCGTTTTCCGTTGTTATTCGTGCCATCTCTTCGAAGTCGAGGCCGAGCGTATCTGCCAACACTTCCGCGGTGTTGATCACGTAGGACGGCTCGTTGCGCTTGCCGCGCCAGCGCTTCGGGGCAAGATAAGGCGCATCCGTTTCGACGAGCAGCCGGTCGTGAGGCACCGTCTTGGCGATCTCGCGCAGTTCCTCCGACTTCGGGAAGGTGAGGATGCCGGAAAAAGAGACATAGCCACCAAGCGCGACGCCCGTCTGTGCCAGTTCCAATCCAGATGAAAAGCAGTGCAGGATGAAGGGAAAGGCCCCCTTCCCGCTTTCCTCAGTCAGGATTGCAGCCATGTCGTCGTCTGCGCTGCGGCTGTGGATGACCAGCGGAAGCTGCGTGCGGCGCGCCGCCTCGATGTGACGGCGAAAGCCGGCCTGCTGATCCTCGGGCTTCTGTGTATCGTAGAAATAGTCCAGTCCCGCCTCGCCGATGGCGACGATTTTCTCGTGGCTTTCGCCCAGCCGCACCAGGTCGTCCGCGGTGACATCGAGCTCTTCGGCGGCATTGTTCGGATGTGTCCCGACCGAGCAGAAGACCGAAGGGTAGCGCTCGGTCAGCGCCAGCAGCGTGCCGAGCTTGCGCACTCGAGTCGAGATCGTCACCATCCGCTTGACGCCCACCTCATGCGCTCGCGCGACGAGTTCGTCGCGCTCCGCGTCGAAATCAGCAAAATCCAGATGGCAGTGGGTATCGATCAACATGAAGAAGTTCTGGTCTATCCGTTGGCCTCGGGAGCGACGTAGCGTGGAAATACCGGCGTTGGCGCCTCCAGCGGGGTACCGGGCACAAGGCGCCCCCCCTCACCCAGCGCGGCAAAATGGCGCTTGTCCGCCGGTGCGGCGACGAGATTGAGCAGCTTTTCCGCCGAACACGGCACGAACGGCTGAAGCAGGATGGCGATCTGCCGGACCACTTCCGCCGTCACGTAGAGAACGGTGCCCATCCGCTCCGAATCGGTCTTCTTCAGTGCCCACGGCTCCTGGCCGGCAAAATAGCGGTCGGTTTCCGATACCACTGCGATGATGGCAGCCACCGCCCTGTGGATCAACTGCTTGCCCATCTCGTCCCGGCATGTGTCGAGCATGCCGTCGGCCAGCGCCAGCATCACCTTGTCCTCGTCGGTCAGCGGGCCCGGCTGCGGAATCTTGCCGTCGCAGTTCTTGACGATCATCGAAAGCGAGCGGCTGGCCAGGTTGCCGATGCCGTTGGCAAGGTCGGAGTTGATGCGCGTGCCGATCGCCTCCTCGCTGTAGCTGCCGTCCTGACCGAAGGAAACTTCGCGCATGAAGAAATAGCGCACCTGGTCGAGGCCAAAGTGGTTCACCAAGTTCACGGGATCGACGACGTTGCCGAGCGACTTCGACATCTTCTCGCCCTTGTTGAGCAGGAAGCCGTGGGCATAGACGCGCTTGGGCAGCGGCAACTTGGCCGACATGAGGAAGGCTGGCCAGTAGACGGCATGGAAACGGATGATGTCCTTGCCGATGATATGCGCATCGGCCGGCCAGTACTTGGCCTTCGGCCCTCTGGCATCGTCCAGGTAGCCGGTTGCGGTGATGTAGTTGGTGAGCGCGTCGACCCAGACATACATCACATGCGCCGGGTCGTTCGGCACCTTGATGCCCCAGTCGAAGGTCGTTCGCGAGACCGAAAGATCCTTGAGACCTGACTTGACGAAGGAAATCACTTCGTTTCGGCGTTCGGACGGGCCTATGAACTCCGGATGCTCCTCGTAGTGCTGCAGCAGCTTGCCCTGGTAGGCCGAGAGGCGGAAGAAATAGCTCTCCTCCTGCACCCATTCGACAGGCGTCCCCTGGGGCCCATAGCGGACGCCGTCGTCGCGTACCTCCGTTTCGCCTTCCTGGTAATAGGCCTCGTCGCGCACCGAATACCAGCCGGCATAGCTGTCCTTGTAGATGTCGCCGTTGTCGGCCATTCGGTTCCAGATTTCGCGGCAGGCCGCGTGGTGACGCTCTTCCGTCGTGCGGATGAAATCATCGTTGGACGCGTTCAGAAGTCGCGCCATCTCGCGGAACTCGTTGGAGTTCCGCTCTGCGAGCGCCGCCGGTTCGACGCCTTCGGCCCGCGCCGTCTGTTGCATCTTCTGGCCATGCTCGTCGGTGCCCGTCAGGAAGAAGACATCCTTGCCGTCGAGCCGCTGGAAACGCGCCATGGCATCGGTCGCAATCAGCTCGTAGGCATGGCCGATATGAGGCTTGCCGTTTGGATAGGAGATCGCGGTGGTGATGTAATAGGGCGTCTTGTTCGACATCGTCTGCACTCGAGCACTGGTCATTGTGCGTTGGCTCTTAGCGCATGTTGCGCGGCAGCGAAACCGAAACTTGCCCGCTCTCAGCCGGCGTGGACGGCCTCCAGGATCGACAAGACCGTCTGCTTGCGGTCGAGGTTGTAGGCTTGGGAGACCGTCAGCCTTTCATTGATATCGCTGGCGAGACGCGCATGGCGGTCAGCGACTGCGATCTCTCCGGCGAGCGCCGAGGCGCGCGCCTTGGCAACCAGATGATCCTGCAGATGCTGAAGAAAGAAGCCGAACACGACGTCGCTATCCTTGGCGGAGAGAACATCCGCCAGCCGATGCATTGCCTTGCGCGCGGCGGGCCCTTGCGTCGAAAGCAGATCATTAAAAGCAGCCATAATGTCGGCGCCGCCGTAGTTCAACAGCTTGAGAGCCTGCGAGAGGCTGCCGCCGGACATCGCGAGAACGGCCTCCTCCGTCTTTCCACCGTCAAGCGGTGAGCCGAGCGCGGCAAGCGCTCTCGAAAGATCTGCGTCCTTTAGCGGTGACAGGCGCAACGGCAGGCAGCGCGAGCGGATCGTCGGCAGAAGCTTCCCCGGCGCGTGGGACAGCACCAGAAAGAGGGAGCGTCGCGGCGGCTCCTCGAGAATCTTGAGAATAGCGTTGGCAGCGTTGCGGTTGAGGTCGTCTGCCGGATCAATGATAACGATGCGCCAGTTCCCGGTGCCCGATGTCTGGGCAAGGAAGTGGCCGGCGCGTCGCACTTCGTCGACCGTGATCGCTGTCTTCGCCTTTCCCGACTTTTCGTCCACTGGCCGCGTAAGGTGGAGCAGGCTGTGCGAGGCGCCGGAGGCTATCTGGCGCGTTAGCGGCGCGTCTAGATCCGGTGCCGCGAGGACGTCCGGCGCGGCGTCCGGGTCGGGGTGGGTGAGCACGTGATTGGCAAAACGGAACGCGAGCGTCGCCTTGCCGATGCCCTCCGGTCCTTCGATTAGGATCGCGTGGTGCCCTTTGCCGGACCGATAGCTGCGGGCAAGGAAAGCCTCTGCCGCCTGATGCCCGAAAAGATTCGGGTTGCGCGCCGGCGGAATCGCTCCTTCTAGGACATCGTGCGCTTCGTCGTTCATCCCACCGTCTCCACTCCTGGCGAAACGGTAGACTCCTCTTCCGTCAGCGGCGCGACGATGGAGAGAATATCCGCCGCGATCTCCTCTTCGCCTCGATCTGAATCCACGACGCGACAGCGGGCGGGATCGGCCGCAGCGATCTCCAGATAGGCTTCGCGCCGCTTTTCGTGCGTCTGCAACTCCTCCCGCTCGAACCGGTCTGGCGCCCCGCCCCCGCTGCGGCTCCTCGCTCGGGCCAGGCCTTTCTCTGCCGGCAAATCGAGGATGATCGTGCAATCCGGCTGCAAGCCGTTGATCGCCACCCGCTGCAGCGTCTCCAGGAATTCAGGTTCGAGGTTTCCCGTCACACCCTGATAAACCCGGGAGGAATCCATGAACCGATCGCAGATTACGACCGCCCCCTTCGCCAGCGCGGGACGAATGACTTCTTCGACATGATCGTTGCGCGCTGCCGCAAACAGGATGGCTTCCATGCGAACGCCGAACTCCTCGGCGGCACCCGACAGAATGACGTGTCGGACGGCCTCCGCTCCTGGAGAGCCTCCCGGCTCGCGTGTAACCAGCACGTCGTGACCACGGCGGCGCAACACATCAGCGAGGCGGCCGATCTGGGTGGATTTACCGACACCCTCGCCGCCTTCAAATGTTATAAACAAACCTGATTGTCTTGCCAAACCGTATGCTCTTCCATCTCGCTACGCCGAAGCGCCCCTGTTTAGCCTAAGTCGCTGCGGGGTGAAACCGCGATCACGCTCACAGCCAGAAGAACATCATCTCCAGCAACGCGTCCGTTGCGCGGGAGGCGAGGCTGCCGGTTCCGACCGCTTCTGCCGACAAAAGCGGAACCTCCCGAAGCAGTCTCTCACCGCTGAAGATCCGCAGCGACCCAACGGCTTGCCCCTCAGAAACCGGCGCCCTGAGCGGCCACTTGTAGACGATCCGGCCCGTCAAGCGCTCAGGATTGTTCTTAGGCAGGTAGAGGTCGATCGGCTCGTCTGCAATCAGGTCAACGTAGCGATGTTCGCCGCCATAGACGGCTGCCTGACCGACAACCTCGCCCCCCTTGAACAGAACCTTCGTCTCGAAAGAAGACAGTCCCCATTCGAGTAGGCGGCGGGCCTCCTCCAGCCGGTCCTTGTCGCTCTGCAGGCCGCCGAGTGCAAGAAACAGCCTTGTGCCATTGCGTTCAACAGAGGCCACCGCCGCGAAGCCTGCTCCCTCCGAATAACCAGCGCCCAGACCATCGACGCCAATGTTCAGGGACAGGAGCGGGTTCTTGTTGCGCTGGAAGATCTTGTTCCATTCGAAGTCGGGCTGCGAATAGAGGGGATAGTAGTCCGGATAATCCCGGTGCAGATGGCGGGCAAGTTCTACGAGGTCACGTGCGGTCGTATAGCTCTCTGCTCCCGGAAGACCGGTCGCATTACCGAAGGACGAGCGCGCAAGCCCCAGATCTTTCGCACGTGCCGTCATGCGTGTGGCAAACTCTGCCTCGGATCCACTGATGCCTTCCGCGAGGATGATGCAGGCGTCATTCGCGTTCTGGATTACCACGCCTTTCACCAGATCGATAACCGGCACCTGTGAATTGAGCGCGGCAAACATCGTCGTCGTGCCGGAGGGGGCACCGCCATTTCTCCAAGCATTCTCGGATACAGGAAACGCTCTCTGCTCCGTAATCTCTCCACGCTCCAGAGCACTGAAGACGACTTCCATCGTCATGAGCTTGGCGAGCGAAGCGGGTGGGAAGGCTTGGTTTTCGTTGGCCGCAAGAAGAACAGTCCCGGTCTTTGCTTCAACCATATAGGCCTGCGCAGCCTTTGTGGCGAAGACGGGCGCGTCCTCTTGCGCAAATGCCGGAGCAGTAGTGGCGGCAAACTGGAGATTTGCCAGGAGTATGAAAGCCAGCAGCCTCATCAACGCCTCTTCAATTTCGAGGCGACAGGCCTAGCAACATGACCGGACGCTAACAATCGCCATTCGGCCACTGTCGCTATTTTTTGATCGAATGCCGCTTTGCGTGAGAAAGGATCGACTGTTCCGTCAGCCCGTCGTTGCGGACCATGACCGCGTCGAAAGCGATCTCGACAGCCCTTATCGGCTCTACAGTGTAGGCCGATGTGAGGCTACCCTGAGCGCTGGCCAACCCATAGCCGGGCCGCTCCGAAGGGATCGGGCCAATCTCCGGCAGAACGGTGAATTCTGCTGCCGTTGCAAAGCCGTTCAATGCCTGGCTTGCGCCGGACACTGCCGGACTGCCGGGCATCGGGCCGCTCCAGGCCATCGTCGCCGGTGCAGCACTCGGTGCCGGCGACGGCACGGGTGCCGCATAGCTCTGCAATTGATCGCCAAGCGGTGCGGCATAGGCCACCATCACGCCCGTTGCGATCTGCCCTTCGGGCTGAACGGATGGAAGCCTGTCGCCCTTTCGCGAGTAGGACGCCATCAGATAAGGCATATCGTGCCCGTCCATGCGGGCGCGACCGACATACTGGACGTTGACCTTCGCGGTGCCGGTCCGCTTCATGTCGAGCAAATCAGCCGTCTTGGACGAAACGTCGATGATGCGGCCGGGATGAAAAGGCCCACGATCGTTGACACGCACGATGACGGAGGAGCCGGTTTCCAGATTCGTCACCCGCGCATAGCTTGGCAGCGGGAACGTCGGATGCGCGGCCGACAGATGTTCTTTGTCGTAGATTTCGCCATTGGCAGTCACGCGGCCGTGGAATGCCGACCCGTACCAGGAAGCCAGCCCGCTCTTGTTGTAGCCGGGATCTTCCTCCGGGACGTAGGTCTTCCCTTTGACTTCGTAGGGTTTGCCCACCATGAACCGGCCGCCCCCTTTCGGGACCGGCCGCCCCTCGGAAACGACACGAGGGCTTGCCTTCACGCCATATTCCTTTTCGGAGAAGTATTCCTTGCTGCGGGTCTTCTTCTTCGGGGCTTCGGTCGTCGCACAGGATGCAACGCTCAAGCACACCATCATGATCCCAAGCCATTTCGCCGAAAGCGAAAGCGCACCGCCGCTCAATTGCAACTCGAAGTCCCCTCACGTCACCGGCCGCAGACCTCGCGTTCAGGCGGCCATTGCTCCGCTCCGGCACAACCAGGCTGATCCGGCGAAGCAACAGCCACACCCTTTGGTGCGAAAGTGGCGAAAATGCGAATTAAATCTGGGGACAATCTGGCATTTGGCTTGATGTGGTTAACCAACACCTAACGCCCGCGTGGCGCGATCAGTCCCCCCGTGCGGTGTGAAAGTCGACCTTGCTGGAAAGGACGGAGCGCCCGTTATCGTCGCGCACATAACGTTAATCTCACCATAGGCGCTATCGGCAAGCTCCTCGCGCGCCAGATCCGTCAGGATCCGGCTCACCTCACGCAACAGGGTGTCACGGTTCTCCGGAAGAACAATCCCATCTCGTCACGAACCAGTCCGTCACCGTTGACAAGGTCAAAGAAATAGCGGGGCACGCTCGGTACTCTTTCTTTTTTCCGAAGCCTCACTGGGCAGGATTGTTCCTTTTTTTTGCGCGGAGGGTCGATGAAGAGACGACAGGGGGCCCTGCACATCGACCTCGAAGTGGTGCGTAAATGCCGGGAATGAAGGTGGCAATGGCGGAAGAGGTGGGATTCGAACCCACGGTACGGTTTCCCGCACGCCGGTTTTCAAGACCGGTTCCTTAAACCACTCGGACACTCTTCCACAGAGCCGAGCGTTTACAGTGTGGCTTAGAGAGCGTCAACTGGCACCTCGCAGGCCGCATAAAACCTGCGAGCATGCCTCTACGGGTCTCGTTTCGCCTTAGCAGGCTTCGACGGAAGCCGCCGCGCCGGCTGTTGCGGCAGCACCCGGATCTGCCAGACCCGTGGCGCCCGCCGTTCCGGTGCCATGCATCGACGTCTCCGCACCGCAGTTGGAAATTGCCGTGCCTGTTCCGGCGTTGCCGGTCGCAACGCCCTGCAAGTCATTAGGCACTGCGTTGCCTGCTGCTCGCGGCTGCAGAAGAGCCGTTCCGCTGGCGCCTGCTGCGGTGGATGCTTCAGACGTTGCCGTCACTGCCGCGCCACCGGTCGTCTGTGCCAGCGCTGCGGTGGTAAGGCCAAGCGCGAATGTTGTGGTCATGAGAAGTCTGCCGAACATGGAATTCCTCCTTGTGGTTCGAGAGACTAACGAGGGGGTCGGCAAAATTGTTTCCGGATCAGGGGACGCATTTCTTCGTCGCCGGAGCGCTTAAGAACGCGCCACCGTCAGCCGCTCGAGTGCCGAAAGTCCGTCATAGATGAGGACCGCCAGAGCGCCGACAATCAGTCCACCCTGGACAACGAAAGCGAGGTTGTTCGACTGCAGCCCGGCAATGATCACTTCGCCAAGCGTGCGGGCAGCGACGGTCGATCCGATCGTTGCCGTCGCAAGGCTGATCACGACGGAAAGCCGGATTCCCGACAGGATCACCGGAAGTGCCAGGGGAAGCTCGATCTGGAGCAGTCTCTGGGCCCCGGTCATGCCGGTACCGCGCGCGGCTTCCACGACGGCTCTCGGCAGCGTGGTGAGACTGGTCAGCGTGCTTTCAAAGATCGGCAGGAGACCGTAAAGGAAGAGTGCGATCAGCGTGGGCTTTTCGCCGAAGCCCACCACCGGCACCGCAAGCGCCAGGACGGCGACCGGCGGAAAGGTCTGGCCGATGTTCACGAGGCTGCGCGAGAGCGGCAGGAATTCGGCCCCTGCAGGCCGGCTGACGAGGATAGCCAGGCTGACAGCAACGACCGTCGCGGCGGAGGTGGCAGCAAGAACCGTGAGCAGATGCTGCACGGTGAGAGACAGAAGGCTGCCCTGATTGTAGATGACCGGCGCGTTTGACTGCGCAAGCGGGCGCAGCAGTGGCTCCATGGTCTGCGGCACAAGCAGGAAGGTCATCAGGAGCGCCAGCAGCAGTCCGCGCAGCAAATATGGAAGAGCCCGCATCACTTCGGCCCTCGGGCCCGCTGCAAAAGCGCCTCCAGCGTCACGCGCCCCCTCGCCTCTCCATCCGATGAAACAACGGGTGCCGCGCTCCGGCCGGTCCACATCAGTTCGGCAAGTGCATCCTGTTGAGTCACCGTTGCCGCAATCGGCGACCCGTCCGCGCTCCCAGGTTCGGCGAGATCAGAAACGCGGCGCATGGAAAGCAGCCGGAACGGCCGCTCCGACGCGCCCACCATGGCCTCGACGAAACCGGTGGCGGGTTGCCGCACCAACTCGTCCGGGGGCCCGAACTGCAGCAACCGGCCAGCATCCATCACGGCGATTTTGTCCGCGAGGTGAAACGCCTCGTTCATGTCGTGCGTGACGAGAATGATCGTCGTGCCGAAATGCTTCTGGATGGCCAGGAGATCGTCCTGCGCCTTTGCCCGGATGATCGGATCGAGCGCTCCGAACGGCTCGTCCATCAGGAGCACATTGGGTTCGGCCGCCAGTGCGCGGGCGACCCCGACCCGCTGCTGCTCGCCACCGGAGAGCTCGTGCGGGTAGCGCGGCCCGAAGAGATCCGCGTCGAGCTGGAAGAGCGTCAGCAGTTCCCGCACCTTTGCTGCCGTCTTTTCTTTGTCCCATCCAATTAGTCGCGGCACCGTGGCGATGTTCTCCGCCACCGTCCGGTGCGGGAAGAGGCCATGGCCCTGGATCGCATAGCCGATCCGGCGGCGCAGTTCGTAGCCGGGGATCGTCCGGTTATCCTCACCGTCAAGGCGGATCATTCCCGCATCCGGCTCTACAAGCCGGTTGACCATGCGCAGCAGGGTGGTTTTGCCCGAACCGGAGGTCCCGACGATGACGGCGACGGTGTGAGGCTCGATCGTCAGCGTAACGTCGTCGACGACCGACTTCCCGTCATAGATCTTGGTGATACCGTCGATTTCGATCATCAGGCATCCTTCCTTGCGGGCGAGATACTGTTCATGTCGATCAAGGCATCGAGCACGACCGCCGACACGAACGCCAACCCCACCGTCGGCAGCGCACCCAACAGGACGAGGTCTGTCGCGGTCTGCCCCAATCCCTGAAAAACGAAGGTGCCAAACCCGCCGCCGCCGATCAGCGCGGCAATCGTCGCCAGGCCGATATTCTGGACGAGGACGATGCGGATGCCCGTGAGGATCACTGGCAGCGCAAGAGGGAATTCCACCCGGAGCAAACGCTGTGCAGATGTCATGCCTATCCCCCGGGCCGCCTCCCGACTTTCACGAGGAACACCTGCAAGGCCGGCCACCGTATTGGCCACCATCGGCAGGAGCGAATAGAGGAACAGCGCGACGAACGCAGGCGTGGCACCGATGCCCCGAATGCCAAGCGCATAGGCCCCTGGCACATGTGCGGCAACCCAGCCAAGCGGAGCGATCAGTATGCCGAAAAGGGCAATCGACGGGATCGTCTGGACGATGTTCAGCGTGTTCAGCACCGCTGCACGCGTTGCCGGCACGCGCTCGCAAACAATGCCAAGAGGAACACCGACGGCAACCGCCGCAGCAAGCGAACCAAGCGCCAGCACCAAATGCCGCGACGCCTCGCTCCAGAACACGTCGGCTCGCACCGCGTACTCCTTCATGACCGAAAGGTCCGCCCACAGGCCGGACAGTAGAATTGCAGCGATGATTGCCATGGCTGTCACGAGGTAAAGAAGACGCATGACCGGACCGGGCCGCATGCGGCTGATTCCGTCCGCTGCAAGCAGCGCGAAGGTGAAGAGCAACAGCCAGAACCCAGTTGCCGGCGCCACGCGTGCGTAAGTGTTGTCAGCAGGCGTCAGAAAGGCGGCTGCTTCCCCGATAAAGGCGAAAAGTGCGACCATCACGGCTGCGGCCGAAACGAGCCGAGGAATTGCTTCGCGCCGGAGGAGCGCCACCAGCGACGCCAACGCAATGACCGTCAACAGCAGTCCCGCCATCCAGGCCGGAAGCGCAGACGGAATGCCGAAACCTTCACCCTGGACGATCCGGTTGGAACGCAGGGTGGCGAAGGGAGAGGACGCCGCATAGGCGACCATTGCGACGATCAGGGCGCCAAGCTTGTCGATATTGGAACTCACCACGGCGTCCCTCTGTCAAGGCTCCGCCGGGCGCCGTTTCGGCACTGGTGGAGCCTTAGACAACCTACTTGAGGAAGCCATTCTGCTTCAGGAAACCCTGGGCCACGGCCTTGGCGGGCTCACCTCCGACCTGAACGCGTCCGTTGAGCTCCTGCAGCGTTTTCAGATCAAGCTTCTCGAACACCGGCTGCAGCAGTCTCTCGATTTCCGGATGTTCCTTCAGCACTTCCTCGCGGATGATGGGTGCCGGCTGGTAGACGGGCTGGACACCCTTGTCATCCTCCAGGACAACCAGTCCTGACGCGCCGATACCGCCATCCGTACCATAGACCATGGCGGCATTGGCGCCGTTCGTCTGGTTCGCCGCTGCGGCGATCGTTGCCGCGGTGTCGCCGCCCGACAGCGTGATGAGCTGATCCGGCTTGAGCTCGAAGCCATAGGTGGTCTGGAAGGCCGGTAGTGCAGCGGCGGAGTTGACGAATTCTGACGAGGCCGCCAGCACGACTTCACCGCCGTCCGCGACATACTCGCCGAAATCGGTGAGGGTCTTGAGATCGTTTTGCGAAGCGACATCATTGCGAAGTGCGATCGCCCAGGTGTTGTTGGCGGGCGATGGGGTGAGCCAGACGATCTTGTTGGCGTCGTAATCCAGCTTCTTCGCCTGCTGGTAGGCCTGCTCAGCATTCTTCCAAGCCGGATCATCCGCCTTTTCGAAGAAGAACGCGGCATTGCCGGTGTATTCCGGATAGATGTCGATTTCGCCCGCCGTGATGGCCGATCGCACGACCGGCGTTGCGCCGAGCTGGATCCGGTCCGTGGTTTCAATACCGTTTGCCTGCAGAACCTCAAGGATGATGTTGCCGAGGACACCGCCTTCGGTATCGATCTTGGAGGAAATTACCACCTGGGCCGAAGCCTGGCCGGCAGTCAGTGATAGCGCAAGCAGAACACCAGCGCTCTTCTTCCGAATGTGCATGAGATTTGCCCTCCGTGTCTGATCCCCCGGCATGACCGGCTACACCGTCTATGCCTCGTCCACCAATATGGATCATTCGCGCCCGAATTGGAGAGCAGCGGACGACTTTTCTGTACAGGCGCCTCCAGTTGCCGCTCTTCCTGACTCATCACTGGCGGAAACGGAAAAGCGCTCGGCGCAAATGGAACGGTGCGGGCCGGCAGGCCTGCAAAACTCATCGGGTAAGGACAAGGGCACCAAGAACCCTCGCATGACTCTGCCCGGCGTGGAGGAAACGCCGGTGAAATGCCGCCGACCGGCGGGACATCAACCAGGGGAACGCCATCCATGAAACGTCTGCTTGCTTCTACCTGCCTCGCCTTCGGCCTGTCAGCCCTTGGCGCAACGGTCGCCGCCGCCGAATGCGGCGATGTCACGATTGCCAGCATGAACTGGCAAAGCGCCGAGGTGCTCGCCGCCCTCGATCAGTTCATCCTCAACGAAGGCTTCGGCTGCAACGCCGAAATCATTGTCGGGGATACCGTGCCGACGCTCACTTCAATGGTTGAAAAGGGCGAACCCGATCTTGCACCGGAAGGGTGGATCGACCTGCTGCCCGAAGTCGTGGGCCGTGGGGTTGCCGACGGCAAGCTGGTCGGCGCCGCCGTGGCGCTGTCGGACGGCGCCGTTCAGGGATGGTGGATCCCGAAATATATTGCCGACGCCAATCCGGAGATCAAGACCATCGACGACGTGCTGAAGCATCCGGAACTATTCCCGGATCCCGAAGACTCCAGCAAGGGCGCAATCCACAACGGACCCGCCGGATGGGGCGGCACCGTTGCCACCGCACAGCTCTACAGGGCCTATGGTGCCGAAGACGCCGGCTTTACTCTGGTCGATACCGGCTCGGCTGCCGGCCTTGATGGTTCGATCGCCAAAGCCTACGAAGGTAAGGACGGGTGGGTCGGCTACTATTGGGCGCCGACGGCGCTGCTCGGCAAGTACGAGATGGTCAAGCTTGAGCACGGCGTTCCCTACGACGAAGCGGAATGGAAACGGTGCAACACCGTTGCCGACTGCCCGGACCCGAAGAAGAATGATTGGCCGAAGGACACCGTGCAGACCATGCTGAGCGCAAGCTTCGCAGAGCGCGCTGGCCCGGAAGTCATGGATTACCTGAACAAGCGCTCGTGGAGCAATGCGACGGTCAACGCGCTCATGGCATGGATGACCGACAATCAGGCAACCGGTGAAGACGGCGCCCGCCATTTCCTGCAGGAGCACGAGGATATCTGGTCCACCTGGGTCTCGCCCGAGGTGGCCGAAAAGATCAAGGCCGCGCTCTAACGCAGGATCAATGCTGGCGGCCGCTCGCGCCGCCAGCAAACATGCCCCCCTGCCTGCCGCAAATACCCCGATCTCACCGGAGACCTTCTGATGGAGTGGCTTTCGAGCTTCCCCCACATGGATGACGACATGCTGCGGGGCCTGAAAAAGGTGATCGACGAAGGCTTTCGATCCTTTACCCGCGCCTATGGCGATGCAATCGAATCCTTCTTCGATCCACTGCAGTTCTTTCTCATTCAGTCGGAGCGACTGCTGACGGACACTCCGTGGCCGATCATCCTTCTCATTATCGCAGCCATCGCCTGGCTCGCCAGCCGCAGCTGGAAGATCGTGGCCGGATGCGTCATCACTCTACTGTTGATCGGCTATTTCGACATGTGGGAAGACACGATGAAGACAATCTCGATGATCTTCGTCTGCACCGTGCTCTCGATCATCGTCGGCATTCCGATCGGGATCGCGATGTCGCGCTCGAACCGCCTTCAGGCGATGGTCAATCCGATCCTGGACGTGATGCAGACGATGCCAAGCTTCGTGTATCTGATCCCTGTCGTCATGCTGCTCGGCATCGGCAAGGTGCCGGGCCTGATTGCGGTCGTCATCTACGCGCTGCCGCCGATGATCCGTCTCACCAATCTCGGCATCCGACTGGTGGACCGCGACGTCCTGGAGGCAGCCGACGCCTTCGGCTCGTCTGCCTGGCAGAAACTGAAAGATGTGCAGATGCCGCTTGCCCTACCCACCATCATGGCGGGGATCAACCAGACAATCATGATGGCGCTGGCCATGGTGGTCATCGCGTCGATGATCGGGGTTCAGGGGCTCGGGCAACCGGTCCTGCGGGCGATCTCAAACCAGTATTTCACGCTCGGAATCTTCAACGGCTTGGCGATCGTCGGCATCGCGATCATCTTCGACCGGATCAGCCAGGCCTATGGAAAGCGGCTGCAGAGGCACCTGGAGATCGTCCACGGGTGACGGAGCCTGCTACTTAACGTCCGCCGCCTCCGCGCGCACACCGACGTGGACGCTGCGACCGGCCTGCCAGCCGTTCCACGCGGCGCCAGCGCCCAGCGCGACGAACAGCAGGCCGCAAGCGGCAAAGCTGCCGCTCCAGTCGCGGATCAGGCCGACGAAGAGCGGACCGATCGAGGCCAGGAGATAGCCCACGCATTGCGCCATCCCCGAAAGGTGTGAGGCGACCAGAGGATCTGGCGAGCGGAGCACGATCACCGTCATTGCCGCTGCGATCAGCCCGCCCTGGCCGATGCCTTGGAGGACAGCCCAGAGCCAGACTGTGGAGAGCGGCGCAAACAGGAGGCCGAGAAGCGCAACCACCGAGAAGAGGCAGAGGACGACGTTGATCACTCGCTGGTCCCTGCCGCGCACGGCAATATGCGGCACGACGAGGCAGGCAGCGGCCTGCACCATGACCGAGGCGGAAACGATCCCGCCGGCTGCAACGCCATTCAATCCCCGCTCGCGGAGGATCGGCACCAGCCAGCCGAAGACGCAATAGGCAAGCGCCGACTGCAGCCCCATGAACAACGTAACCCGCCAAGCCAGGCGGTCTCGCCAAAGCCCCCGAACCCGAGGGTGGCTTTGTCTCGGTTGGCTCCTGCTTCTGAAGACCTGCGGCATCCAGATCACGGCGGCGAGAATGGCCGGCAGAGCCCACGCCGAGAGCGCCAGCCCGAGCGAGCCGCCGAGCGCGTGCTCGATCGGTAGCGTCAGACCAGCCGCCCCGGCTGCCCCACCGCAAAGCGCCATGGTGTAGAGACCGGTCAGCAGGGCGGTCCGGTCTGGAAAGTCCCGCTTCACCAAACCCGGGAGAAGGACGTTGCCGACGGCAATACAGGCACCGGCGATAGCCGTGCCAAGGAAGAGGAGCCAGATGGAAGAGATACCGCGCAGCGCCGTTCCCAGCGCCAGCAGGAGGGTGACGGCGAGCAACGTCCCCTCCGTACCGATCCGCTGTGCCAGTTTCGGCGCAAGCGGCGAGAAGGCCCCAAGGCAGACAACCGGCAACGTCGTCAGAAGCCCTGCACCAAGTGCATCGAGACCAAGCTGCGTGCGGATCTCCGGCAGGAGCGCAGAGGCGCTCGAGAAAACGGGTCTGAGGTTGAAGGCGATCAGCACCAGGCTGATCCCGAGCAGCAACCGGGATCCCGCGCTCCTCCCGCTGACCTGAGCAGGCTGACGGCTCATCTGGGATGAGGGCGATAGGGGCGGCTGGGGAGAAGTGTCGTTCACGCAGGCATCCAGTCAAGTTTGCCGCCAACGGCGACGTTCGATCCCGGCAACGGCTCTAGCAGGTGCCGGGTGCGGCAACAACGCCACTTCCATGGACGGCGGTACGCCCTCGCCAACGGGCTCCCTTGTCCGACTCGGTGGAACATGATTGCGGTGAAGAGATAATCGCAGCGGAACCCCACCTCATGTTTCCCACCGCCCCTGTTTTCACGATCGTCCTTCTCCTGCTGTCCAACATCTTCATGACGTTTGCCTGGTACGGGCACCTCAAGTTCAAGGCCGCCCCGCTCTACGTCGTCATTCTCGTCAGCTGGGGGATCGCGCTTTTCGAGTATTGCTTTCAGGTCCCGGCGAACCGCATCGGCTACGGCTATTTCAATGCAGCGCAGCTGAAGACCATCCAGGAGATCATCACCCTCTCCGTCTTCGTTCTGTTCTCGGTCTTCTATCTCGGCGAAGCCTTCCACTGGAAACAGGGCATCGGGTTTGCCTTCATTGCGCTCGGCGCCTTCTTCATCTTCACCAAATAGGCTTCGGAACTCTGGCGCCGCGCCTCCGTTGGCCCACGAACAACCGCCTTCGGGCTGGTTGAGCAGACGGATGACGAGGAGACGCCATGACCAGAACGGGCACCATCCGCATCGGTATCTCCGGGTGGACCTACAAGCCGTGGCGTCGCGTTTTCTATCCCGTGGGACTGCCGCAGAAGCAGGAGCTTTGCTTCGCGGCGAGCCACTTCCCCAGCATCGAGATCAACGGCACCTTCTATAGCCTGCAGATGCCGCAGGACTTCACTACCTGGCGCGAAGCGACGCCGGACGACTTTGTCTTTTCCGTCAAAGGCCCGCGCTTCATCACGCACATGAAGCGGCTGAAGGAGATCGAGATCCCGCTTGCCAACTATCTGGCGTCCGGTCTTCTCAACCTGCGCCACAAGCTCGGTCCGATCCTCTGGCAGTTTCCGCCGCGCATGAAGTTCGACGCGGGGCGATTTGAAAACTTCCTGAAGATCCTGCCCAAGGAAACGGACGAGGCGGTGGCGCTTGCGAAGCGGCACGACAGCCGCCTCGACGGTCGTTCTGCAACGGAGACCGACAAGAACCGCCTGATGCGGCACGCGTTCGAGATCCGGCACGAGAGCTTTGCGTGTGACGAATTCATCGAACTGCTGCGCTGTTACGGTGCCGCGCTCGTGGTCGCCGACACGGTGCAGTGGCCGCTGCTGATGGATCTCACCGCCGACTTCGTCTACTGCCGCCTCCATGGTTCTGAGGAACTTTATGTCAGCGGCTATGACGAGGGGGCGCTCGACGTCTGGGCGGCACTTGTCCGCAGCTGGGCTGCCGGAAAAGATCCTCAACAGGCAAAACGGGTGTTGCCGCCCTCCCCCGACCGATCCTCCGGCCGCGACGTCTATGTCTATTTCGACAATGATGCCAAGGTGCGTGCGCCGGCAGACGCTGCCTCCCTCATCACACGGCTCAATTGATTCCCTGGCAGGGGTGACAGCAGCCGGACACTCACCTGCTTTTGCATCCGCATGCCTTCATTTCCGTGACAGATTGTTCTAGAGACGTTCGATCATCCCGCCCGAGCGGCGGCCGGACATCGTGCAAGGTAAAGTAGGCAATGCTCAACTCCCTCAGAAATGCTTCCCGCTCCTGGGTCGCCAAGGCGCTTCTTCTGCTTCTGGTCGCATCCTTCGGCATCTGGGGCGTTTCCACGTCGCTTGTGGCGACCGACGCCAACACCGTCATGACCGTCGGCGATCAGGAAGTCTCGGCGCAAGAGTTCGCGCTCGCCTATCAGCGGCACGTCGCCGCTTTGGGACGGCAGTTCGGCATGCAGCTCACGCCGGAGCAGGTGCGTGCATTCGGCATCGATCAGCAGGTCTATTCGCAGCTTACAGCCGGCGCCGCGCTCGATCAGCTGTCGGACGATATGGGGCTCGGCCTGTCGCATGACCGCCTGGCCATGCTGATCGCCGAAGATCCGGCCTTCCAGGGCAGCAACGGCCAATTCGACCGCAACCTCTTTACCTCCCGCCTGCGCAATGCCGGCCTGCGTGAAGACGACTATATCACCGAGCGCAGTCAAGTCGCCGTACGCAGCCAGATCGTCGAGGCTGTCTCCGACGGCTTCCAACCGCCTCAGGTCATGCTCGATGCGCTCAAACAGTATCGCGACGAAACCCGTTCTGTGGACTACCTGCTGCTCTCCAACGCGAACATCGCGCCGGTGAAGGCGCCGACCAATGACGTGCTCGCGGCGTGGTTTGAGGGTGTCAAGGCGCGCTACCGTGCTCCGGAATACCGTACCTTCACCTATGTCACCTTGCAGCCATCGGACCTTGCGGATCCCTCCTCCATCAGCGAGGAAGAGGCTCGCGCGGAATACGAGAAGCGCAAGGACAGCTTCACGACCCGAGGCACGCGCACCATCGAGCAGCTGACGTATCCGAGTCGCGAAATGGCAGAGGCAGCGGCCACGCAGCTCAGGGAAGGCAGCACGACGTTCGACCAGCTCGTCGCCGATCAGGGCAAGACCGCCAGCGACGTCCTCCTCGGAGAATTCACGAAGGAAAACATTCCAGATCCGACTCTTGCCGATGCGGCTTTTGCAGTGTCCTCCGAAGGTGGAACGACGGATGTTATCGACGGTGCGTTTGGTCCCGTGATCCTGCGGGTAACCAACGTCACATCGGAAACCACAAGGTCCTTCGAAGAGGTAGAAAGCGAAATCCGACAGCAGCTTGCCCTGCAGGTCGGCTCCCAGCAGGTGCTGGATGCGCATGACCGGTTCGAGGAAATCCGTGCTGGCGGCGCTACGCTGGAGGAAGCGGCCAGGGAACTGAACCTGAAGGCTGTGACCGTGACCGCCGACGCATCGGGCACCACACCTCAGGACGAGAAGATCGAGAACCTGCCAACGGCCGATACACTTCTGACCGACGTTTTTCGCTCCGAACCGGGTGCACAGCCGCTCCCCGTCTCTCTCGGCAATAACGGCTATGTCTGGTTCGAGGTAAGCGAAGTGACGCCGGAACGGGATCGAACGCTTGATGAGGTTCGCGAGCGGGTCGTTGCCGACTGGACGGCGGAGCAGCAGCGCGAGGCTCTCGGCGCCCGGGCAACTGAACTCAAGCAGCGCGTCGAAGGCGGCGCCACGCTCGCTGCTGTGGCCGAAGATCTGGGGATTGCAGTCGAAACGAAGCAGGGACTGCGCCGCAACGCGGAGGATGCCATCTTTGGGCCGGAAGCGGTGAATGCTCTATTCGCCGGTCCTGTCGGGCTCGTCACAACCGCCGTCGGGGCAGACGGTGAGAGCCAGCTGCTGATCAAGGTCACCGGTTCGGATCTGGTGCCGGCGGATGCGCTGTCAAACCAGGAGCCGCTGCAGCGCCTGGCGCAGGCGGCGGGCGACGACATGCTCGACCAGATGGTCAACCGGCTGCAGAATGATTACGGCGTTTCCATCAACCAGGCCGTGGCCGAACAGGTCGCCAACTCGATCCGCTGAGGAAGATATCGCAAGATGCCCGAACTGAAGCCGATCATTGCGAAGGTCGCAAACGGCGAGAGCCTGAACCGCGAGGAGGCGCGCCAGGCCTTCGAGATCCTGATGTCAGGCGAAGCGACGCCGACGCAGATCGGTGGTTTTCTGATGGCCTTGCGGGTACGCGGCGAGACGGTGGACGAGATCGCCGGAGCCGTCACGACCATGCGTTCGAAGATGCTACCGGTTGAAGCGCCGGCACACGCGGTCGATATCGTCGGCACCGGCGGCGACGGAACCGGGACCTACAACATCTCCACCCTTGCTTCCCTCATAGTTGCGGGCTGTGGCGTGCCCGTCGCCAAGCATGGCAATCGCGCGCTCAGTTCCAAGTCCGGGGCCGCCGACGCCCTTTCGGCGCTGGGGGTGAACCTCGACATTGGTGCGGGCAAGATCGGCCGGTGCATCCGGGAGGCCGGAATCGGCTTCATGTTCGCCTCGATGCATCACTCCGCCATGCGTCATGTCGGACCAAGTCGCGTAGAGCTTGGCACGCGCACCATCTTCAATATCCTTGGCCCCCTTTCCAACCCCGCCGGCGCCAAGCGGCAATTGCTGGGGGTCTTCTCGCCACGCTGGCTGATGCCGATTGCGGAGGTGCTTCGCGATCTGGGCTCCGAGCGCGTCTGGGTCGTCTATGGCGACGGCATGGACGAAGTCACCACCACCGGCACGACGAACGTTGTGGCGCTGGAAGACGGAGAGATTCGGAGCTTCGACCTGACGCCGGCGGATTTCGGCGTCGAGACCGCAACACTCGCCCAACTGAAAGGTGGGGACGGTGTTGCGAACGCCGCTGCGCTGCGTGCCGTTCTCGGCGGGTCAAAGAACGCCTATCGTGACATCTCCCTCTGCAACGCGGCCGCAGCGCTTGTCGTGGCCGGTGTAGCTTCCGACTTGAAGCGGGGTATGGAGCAGGCGACCCACGCTCTCGACAGCGGCGAAGCAGCCGCAGCACTGGACCGGTTGGTAGCGGTGTCGAACGAACAAGATTGAGGGCCGATTGATGACCGATATCCTGAAGAAGATCGAGGCCTACAAGCGGCAGGAAATCGAAGCCGCCAAGGCGCACGTATCGTTGGCGGACCTGAAGGCGAAAGCCGCCGAACAGGAATCACCTCGCGGATTCTATCGGGCGCTCAAGGCAAAGCAGGATGCCGGCAGCTTCGGTCTCATCGCCGAGATCAAGAAGGCGAGCCCCTCGAAGGGCCTGATCAGGCCGGACTTCGATCCACCTGCCCTCGCTCGTGCCTATGAGGAGGGTGGCGCGGCCTGCCTCTCCGTCTTGACGGATACCCCCAGTTTTCAGGGGGCACCGGAATTTTTGACTGCTGCCCGGAACGCCTCCTCGCTTCCGGCGCTGCGCAAAGACTTCATGTTCGACACCTACCAGGTGCATGAAGCACGCGCCTGGGGCGCCGACTGTATTCTGCTGATCATGGCATCGCTGACGGACGACGAGGCTCGGCGGCTCGAGGACGAAGCACAGGATGTCGGCATGGATGTCCTCGTCGAGGTGCATGATGAAGAAGAGACCGAGCGAGGCCTCAAGCTCTCCTCCCCGATGATCGGCATCAACAACCGGAACCTGCGCACCTTCGAGGTCAGCCTTGAGACGTCAGAGCGGCTCTCGGGCATGGTACCCGACGACCGCCTGCTGATCGGCGAAAGCGGCATCTTCACGCACGACGACTGCCTGCGGCTCCAGAGATCCGGCATCAGCACGTTCCTGGTGGGCGAAAGCCTGATGCGCCAGGACGACGTAGCACAGGCGACGCGGGTCCTTCTCACCGGCACGTCCGCATCCGTGGCGGCAGAGTGATGGCCGGGGTGGCGGGCCTCACCCATATCGGCGCCGCCGGCGAAGCCAACATGGTGGACGTCGGCGACAAGGCCGAGACGCAGCGTTCGGCAACCGCGGAGGGTTTCGTGCGGATGCAGCCGGAGACCCTCAAGCTCATCCGCGACGGGGACGCAAAGAAAGGCGACGTGATCGGTACGGCACGACTCGCCGGCATCATGGGGGCGAAGAAGACCTCCGACCTCATCCCGCTCTGCCACCCTCTGATGCTGACAAAGGTGTCGGTTGAGATCACCGAGGATGCTGACCTTCCTGGCCTAAAGGTGACAGCGACCGCGAAGCTCACCGGCAAGACAGGTGTGGAGATGGAAGCTCTGACTGCCGTTTCCGTCGCCTGCCTGACGATTTACGACATGGCCAAGGCTGCCGACAAGGACATGGAGATTGGCGGAGTTCGACTGGTGGAGAAGACCGGCGGCAAGTCTGGCCCCTATCGCCGCGGAGACGATTGAGCATGGCTCTCCTGCCTGTCTCCGAGGCAAAGGCCCGACTGCTTGCTCGTGCCAGACCGGTAGAAGACAGCGACATCGTTTCACTAGGGGAGGCCAATCGGCGGGTGCTTGCCGAACCCGTTGCTGCCCGATTGACTCAGCCACCCTTCAATGCCTCCGCGATGGACGGCTACGCCCTGAGAGCGGAAGATGCGCCCGAAGTCGGTGCCGAACTGACCGTCATCGGCACTGCGGCCGCCGGCCATCCCTTCCCTGGACATGTCGGGCAAGGAGAGGCCGTCCGCATCTTTACCGGCGCCCCCGTCCCCGATGGTGCTAATTCCGTTCTTATTCAGGAAGACGCCGAAGCCGTCGAAGGCGGCCGCATTCGTACGAAGTTTGCTGTCACCAAGGGCAGACACATCCGGCCCCGCGGCCAGGACTTCGCCGAGGGAGAGGCCGTGCTTCCTCAGGGGACATGGCTCGATTATTCGCATCTCACGGTTGCTGCTGCGATGAACCATCCGGCGCTTGCCGTTTATCGGCGACCGAAGGTGGCAATCCTCGCCACCGGCGATGAGCTGCTCGCACCCGGAAGCAACCCTGCCGCAGGGCAGATCATCGCCTCCAACACGTTCGGGGTGGCAGCTTTAGTGCGTGACAACGGCGGAGAGGTCCTCGACCTCGGAATTGTGCCGGACCAGAGCAAGGCCATCACCGCAGCAATCGAACGCGCACGTGCCGCGGATGTCGATGTGCTGGTAACCCTCGGCGGCGCCTCGGTGGGCGACCATGATCTCGTGCAATCGACGCTGAAAGCTGCCGGCATGGAGCTGGATTTCTGGCGAATTGCGATGCGGCCAGGCAAGCCGCTGATGGTCGGCAGCCTCGGCGAGATGCAGGTGCTCGGCCTGCCGGGTAACCCGGTGGCGAGCCTCGTCTGCAGCCTGCTCTTCCTGGAGCCGCTTGTCCGGACACTGGCGCATCTTCCCGCTCGCTCGAGGGATGCCGAAGCCATCGCCGCCCATGACCTCGCCGCCAACGACCAGCGCCAGGACTACGTGCGTGCGAGACTGATCCGCGGCGACGACGGCATTCTTCGCGCCGAGGCGTTTGCCAAACAGGATTCCTCTATGATGAAGATCCTGGCCAATTCCGGCGCGCTGATCGTCCGCCCGCCGCATGCGCCGGCGCTCAAGGCCGGTTCTCCCTGCTCGATACTCCTGCTAAGGCCCTGATCTATCTGGCGCGCTGGTACGTAGTCCCTGCAGAACAGCCAGTGGAGCCCTCTTGTCCCAGTCCCCCTCGCCCGTGATCCTGTGGTTTCGTCGGGATCTCCGTCTTTCCGATAACGCAGCTCTGTCAGCCGCTGTGGAAACGGGCGCTCCGCTGATCGCGATCTTCATCCGCGAACCCGCTCCCACGACCGTCATGCCGCTCGGTGCGGCGCAGGCGTGGTGGCTGCATCACTCGCTGACGGCGTTGGCGAATGACCTGAAAGATCGAGGAGCTGATCTCGTGCTCGCCTCCGGTCGCGCAGAGGATGTTCTTGCTGAAGTTGCGAAGGAGACCTGCGCCAGCACCGTCTATTTCAACCGATGCTACGAACGCGACGATATTGATCGGGACATAGCCCGCGACCTGAAGCGTGAGGGAGTTGCAGTGGAGGCGTTCCACGGCCAGCTTCTCCAAGACCCGCAGGTGGTACGCACGGGTGCAGGAAAGCCATTCCGTGTCTTCACGCCATTCTGGAAGGCCATGCAGGCTCTGGGGGAGCCGCGGGATACCGTCGAAGCGCCCAAGACGCTGCCAGGCTTTGCGTTTTCGCCCCGATCAGAGCGGCTTGAAGACTGGGATCTTCTCCCGCACCGGCCGAATTGGGCAGCATCGTTCGAAAACATTTGGCATCCCGGCGAAGCCGGTGCACATGAACGGCTGAGCGACTTCATCGAGAACGGCCTGAGCGATTATAGGGAAGGCCGGGATGTTCCGGCACGTGATGTCACCTCTCGGCTCTCCCCTCACCTCGCCCATGGCGAAATCACGCCGGCCCAGGCCTGGCACGCCACAAGCGGCCTTGCAGGAGTTGATCCGGCACAGGTGACCCATTTCCGCCGCGAACTCGCCTGGCGTGACTTCAGCTATAACCTGCTCGTAACCTTTCCCGATCTTGCCACGCGAAACTGGAACTCGTCGTTCGATGGCTTCCAGTGGTCCTTCGACCGCAAGCACTTCCGCGCCTGGACGAAAGGCCTCACCGGCTATCCGATCGTCGACGCCGGAATGCGCCAGCTCTGGCAGGAGGGCTACATGCACAACCGCGTTCGGATGATCACGGCGTCCTTCCTGATCAAGGACCTGATGATCGACTGGCGCAAGGGCGAGGACTGGTATTGGGATACTTTGGTCGATGCCGATCCGGCCAACAACGCCGCAAGCTGGCAGTGGGTGGCCGGATCTGGCGCAGATGCCTCGCCCTTCTTCCGCATCTTCAACCCGATCCTGCAGGGCGAGAAGTTCGACCCCGACGGAGATTACGTGCGTCGCTATGTTCCGGAACTGGCAAAGCTGAACCGGAAATATGTTCACCGTCCCTTCGAGGCTCCCGAAATGGTGCTGCAGCAGGCTGGCATCGTTCTGGGGCAGACGTACCCCAAGCCAATCGTGGACCATGCGAGCGCGCGGGACCGAGCATTAGCGACCTATCGATCGATCGGATGAGCCACGATCGAGGCAGACGGCTAGGAGCAGAAAGTCTGATCCGCTAGTCCAGGGGCGATGAGGGAGTAGTTGCCATGACCTTCACCATCAACTTTCTGGATGACAGCACACGGCCCAGGGCGCCGAAGATTGAGGATGTGACAGCGGAGCAGAGGCGGCGCGGCCGACGCCTTGCCGCCATCCATGCCGTGCATCTTCGTCAGATGTCGGACGTGAGGAGCATCATCGACGAGGTTGCGCAGGGGTTGCGGTCGGTGAGCGAAGTTACTTACGCTGTGGGTTCGCTGGCGATGAGCAAAAACACCCGCCTTGCCGGAACTATCTGCGGTGAAGAATGCCAGATGCTGACCTTCCACCACACGGCCGAAGATCAGTGGAACTTTCCCGCCCTCACCGGTCACAGTGCCGGTCTGACCCGTGTTGTGGAGCGCCTGGCGGAAGAACATCTCGTCATCCACGCGCTGATAGAACGGCTTGAATCAGCCGCTGCAGAGGCAATCTCAGTACCGACGCCCGCCAGCTTCGACGCGCTCAACGGGAGCTACAATCAGCTCGAGGCGGTGGTGAAATCGCACTTCAGCTATGAGCAGGAAGAGCTCGAAGAGGCGCTGGGTTTCTACGACGTGGACCTGTAGCGCAGCCACAGGTCCACACCGAAATTAAACCAGCCGGCTCTGCTCCAGGGCCGCCTCGATGAAGCTTGCAAACAACGGATGCGGGTCGAGCGGACGGCTCTTCAGTTCCGGATGGTACTGGACCCCGATGAACCAGGGATGATCCGGATATTCGATCGTTTCCGGCAGCAATCCGTCAGGCGACATGCCGGAGAAGACCAGACCGCAGCTCTCCAACTTGTCCTTGTACTCGACATTCACCTCGTAGCGGTGGCGATGGCGTTCGGAGATCGCGGTGGAGCCGTAGATCTCGGCGATCCGCGTTTCCTTCTTCAGTGACGCGTCGTAGGCGCCGAGGCGCATGGTTCCGCCCAGATCGCCGGACGCTGCGCGCTTCTCCAGCGCGTTGCCCTTCACCCATTCCGTCATCAGGCCGACGACGGGTTCCTGTGCCGGACCAAACTCCGTGGAGGAGGCCTTCTCGATGCCGGCGAGATTGCGCGCCGCTTCCAGAACGGCCATCTGCATACCGAAGCAGATACCAAAATATGGCACCTTCCGCTCGCGCGCAAAGCGCGCCGCATTGATCTTGCCCTGAGCGCCCCGCTCGCCAAAACCACCGGGCACGAGAATGCCGTGCACCTTTTCGAGATAGGGCGACGGATCCTCCTTCTCGAAGATCTCCGACTCGATCCACTCGAGCCTCACCTTTACATGGTTCGCGATGCCGCCGTGATGCAGCGCCTCGATCAGCGACTTGTAGGCGTCCTTGAGGCCTGTGTACTTGCCGACGATCGCGATCGTCACCTCGCCTTCCGGCGTATGGATCCGGCTGCAGACCTCTTCCCAGGCATCCAGCCGCGGCTTGGGCGCCGGCTCGATCCCGAAAGCCGCCAGCACCTCCGAGTCGAGGCCTTCCTTGTGGTAGGCCATCGGCACGTCGTAGATGTTGGCGACGTCGAGTGCCTGAATGACGGCAGAGGGACGAACGTTGCAGAAGAGCGAGAGCTTGCGGCGTTCGGCCTCGGGGATCTCACGATCAGCACGAACGAGGAGAATGTCGGGAGCAATCCCGAGCGCCTGCAGCTCCTTGACCGAATGCTGAGTCGGCTTGGTCTTCAGTTCGCCAGCCGCCGGGATGAAGGGCATCAGCGTCAGGTGCAGGTAGACGGCCCCACCGCGCGGCAGCTCGTTGCCGAGCTGGCGGATCGCCTCGACGAAAGGCATTGCCTCGATATCGCCGACGGTGCCGCCGATTTCGCAAATGACGAAGTCGTAGTCGTCATTGCCTTCGACCACGAAATCCTTGATCTCGTTGGTCACGTGCGGAATGACTTGGACGGTCGCGCCGAGATAGTCGCCGCGGCGTTCCTTGTCGATGATGTTCTTGTAGATACGGCCGGTGGTGATGTTGTCGGTCTTGGTCGCCGAGCGTCCGGTGAAGCGCTCGTAGTGACCGAGGTCGAGGTCGGTTTCCGCGCCGTCGTCAGTGACGAAGACTTCGCCGTGCTGCGTCGGGCTCATGGTGCCCGGATCGACATTCAGATAGGGGTCAAGTTTGCGAAGGCGAACCCGATAACCACGGGCCTGCAACAACGCTCCGAGTGCCGCGGCCGCAATTCCTTTTCCGAGGGAAGAAACCACGCCGCCTGTGATGAATACATATCGCGCCATGGGAGTCACCGGATACCTTTTCATGATCGATTCCGCCAGCCCTTTTCTTCACATGCTTGGGGCGGTCCGACGAAATCTGGACAAAAGAAAACCGGCAGGCTTTTGGCCTGCCGGAGAATGTTGCAAAGACCGGGCTTATTGGCCGGTCGGAACGCCCGTCGAATTGGCGGGCGCGGCAGGCGCCGGAGCGGCAGTACCTTGAGCAGGAGCCGCATCCTGAGCCGCGGGTGCGGCGTCGTTCTGTGCAGGCACTTCGCCGCCGGTCGGTACACCGTCATTGGCCGGGGCCTGAGCGGGGGTCTCCGTCTGCGCCGGGCCGAGCGAGTCGAGAATGCCGTTGCCGCTTCCTTGCGTCGCGGGAATGCGGTCGAGGATGTCCGTCGGACGCGACTCATAGCGCGCGAGGATGCCCAGCGTCATGGAGGTGATGAAGAACAGCGTAGCTAGGATGGCTGTGGTGCGCGTCAGTGCATTGGCCGTGCCGCGTGCCGACATGAAGCCGGAGCCGCCGCCGACGCCCAGGCCGCCGCCTTCCGAGCGCTGGATCAGCACCACGCCCACCAGGGCGAGCACGATCATGAGGTGGATGACGATTAAAACGGTTTGCATGGCAAATTCCCTGCCCTGGCGAAGGGCAATAACGGTAAGATTGGCGGCTCTTTACATGAGGCTGAGGCGCATTCCAAGCCCCGGGTGCCGGTTTACCCCATCAGCTCGCGATAGACATCGTAGATGGCAAGGAAATCAACGGCTTTCAAGCTTGCCCCGCCGATCAGCGCCCCGTCGACATTCTCCACCGCCATCAGGTCGCGGGCGTTCGAGGGCTTGACCGAGCCGCCATAGAGAATGCGCATGGCTTGCCCCTCCGCCCCGAACCGGGCTGCGAGTTCGCGGCGCATGAAGGCGTGCGCTTCCGCGACGTCGGCAACGCTCGGCGTCAGGCCCGTGCCGATGGCCCAAACCGGCTCATAAGCCACCACCGTCCGTTCGGCACGTGCACCATCAGGAATCGAGCCTTCGAGCTGCCGCTTCAGCACCTGAAGCGTCTCGCCCCGCTCGCGCTCCTCTTCCGTCTCCCCGACGCAGATGATCGCAGTGAGATCCGCCGCGTTAGCCGTCTCGGTCTTGGCGCGCACAAGCGCATCGCTTTCGCCGTGATCGGCACGCCGCTCTGAATGGCCGACGATCACGTAAGTGCCGAAGCAGTCTGCGATCATCTCGGCGGAAATGTCGCCGGTATGGGCGCCACTTACGTTCTGGTGGCAGTCCTGCGCGCCGAGGGCGAGCGGGCTGTCGGTGCAGATCGCCGTCGCAACGTAAAGCAGGGTCGCCGGCGGGCAGAGCAAGGCGTCCACCTTCTCCGCCAGTTCGCCCTTCACCCCCTCGCTAATCGCTTTGATCTGATCGAGCGATGAGCGGGTGCCGTTCATCTTCCAGTTTCCCGCCACCAGTGGCCGCACGTCGGGGGTCATCTCCTTCTCCTTCCCTTGGGGACTTGTGTCCGCATCTTGTTGTTGGGCCCTGTTCTAGCGTTGCAGCCGACAAAAGCCATGAAAATCGGCGGCGGCGCCCGCAAGCCTTATCCTGCCGTCAGCAGGAAGTTGATCAGCTTGCGCCAGTCGGTCATGCGGATCGGCGTGCCGTGCCCACCCGTGTTGAACACGGTCATCCGAACCGGATAGCCCGCCGCCTGCAGCTTGCGATAGACGCCCGTCTGCTCCTCCGCCGGATACACGCTGTCGGCGCTGCCGTGGGAGAGATAGAGCGGCAGACGGCGCTTGGCCGCAGGTGTCGTCAGGAAGCCCGGATCCGGCGGCCCGCCCAGAACCGAAAGGCCTGAAAGATAATGGACAGCCTCGCGATTGCGGGCGATGTGGGAGCAGACCATTCCCCCCATGGAGGCACAGGCCAGCAGGACCGGCCGGCCGCGTGACTGTTCAAACGCGTGACGGATCAGGAGCGCGATCTCCTCGGCACCGCTTTCGTCAAAGGAGGTGACGCTTGGGGCATAGTAGGTTCCGCCGTTCATCACGGCGAGGTTCTTGAGCCGATTGAAGTTGCCGCCGAAGCTGTAGTCGTTTGCGCCAAGGCGCCTGTCTCCGCCGCGGCCGTGAACGAAGATCACCGTGAAGGCGGCGTTCTTCTCCTTGCCGACCCGAGTCACTTCGATCAGCCGCCCGCCGAGCTGCAGCGTCTCATTCTCCTGGTATTGCTTTACGCCCGTCGAGACGTAACTCGACTTTACCCGCCGTTCCGGCACCTGGTCGCGCTCATTGATGTCGCGCAGCTCCTGGTAGTCGATCACTTCATAGGCGCCACCATCGGCGCTCTCCAAAACGGGGAAGCGGGAGAACAGGGCGTCCTTGTAAGGCTTGAGCGGCCCTTGCTGCGCAAAGGCTGGAGCGCCGGACAAAGCCGCCATGACGATCGCAAAAGCTGTGGCTAATGCAAAATGAACTGTGGACATGGCCCTCTCCGGCTGCCTGATCATGCATTGGCGCCTTGCCATTCGGCGACAGGCGCCGCATTGCTGCCTGAGCACCGTTTCCCTGGCGCATCGCGAAAAAGCCAGCTTTCTGGCAGAATTGCCGGTGATTCGAAATAGCGTGAGATGGCGATGGCATCACCTTCAGCCCCTCGACAGGTAGTACCGACTGACCCGATGGATGACAACAACGACCTTTTCGCCGATCTGCCGACAGCCACGCCCATAGCGCTGGACGCCGACAAGGGAACGGACACGCCCCCGCCGCCGGCAGCTCAACCGCGTCCGGCGACGTCCGCAGATGATTACGGCGCCTCCTCGATCCGAGTCCTGGAGGGGCTGGAGCCGGTCCGCATGCGTCCGGGCATGTATATCGGCGGCACGGACGAGAAGGCGCTCCACCACCTGTTTGCCGAAGTCATCGACAACTCTATGGATGAAGCGGTCGCGGGTCATGCCAACTTCATCGAAGTGCATCTGGACACCGAAGGCTTCCTGACCGTCACGGATAACGGCCGCGGCATCCCCGTGGAAAACCACCCGCAGGTCCCGGGCAAGTCGACGCTGGAAGTGATCATGACCAAGCTGCATGCCGGCGGCAAGTTTGACGGTAAGGCCTACGAGACCTCGGGCGGTCTGCACGGCGTCGGCGTCTCGGTCGTCAACGCGCTTTCCGATCTCCTCGAGGTCGAGGTTGCCCGCGACCGCAAGCTCTATCGCCAGCGCTTCTCGCGCGGCGTTCCGCAAGGGGGGCTGGAGGAACTGGGGCCGGTTCACAACCGCCGTGGCACGCGCGTCCGTTTCCATCCCGACCCGCAGATCTTCGGCGACCACGCGAGGTTCGACGCAGGTCGCATCTTCCGCATGGCCCGCTCCAAGGCCTACCTGTTCGGCGGCGTTGAAATCCGCTGGTCGTGCGATCCCGGCGTGGTCGTGGTTGGGGGAGAAATCCCGGAGAAAGCCGTTTTCCATTTCCCGGGCGGCCTGAAGGATTATCTGTCCGCGACGCTCGGCAAGGACTTTACCGTGACCCGCGAGATCTTCGCCGGCCGCACGGAAAAGACCGGCGGTCACGGTGCGCTCGAGTGGGCTGTAACCTGGTATGGCGGCGACCCGCAGATCCATTCCTATTGTAACACCATTCCGACACCCGAAGGCGGCACGCACGAGGCCGGCCTTCGCATTGCGCTCACAAAGGGTTTGAAGAGCTACGCGGAGCTCACCCAGAACAAGCGCGCGGCCCAGATCACGACGGACGATGTGATGATCTCCGCCGTCGGCATGCTCTCCGTCTTTATTCGGGAGCCGGAATTCGTCGGCCAGACCAAGGACAAGCTGGCGACCGTCGAGGCCCAGCGCATCGTCGAAAATGCGCTTCGTGACCCCTTCGACCACTATCTCGCGGGTAACCCGGCTGAAGCGGCAAAGCTCCTTGATTGGGTGATCGAACGCGCCGAGGAGCGCCTTCGCCGCCGCAAGGAGAAGGAAGTCAACCGGAAGACGGCCGTGCGCAAGCTGCGCCTGCCCGGCAAACTAGCAGACTGCTCGCAAAACACGGCAGAAGGCGCCGAGCTCTTCATCGTGGAAGGCGACTCGGCCGGTGGGTCGGCAAAACAAGGCCGCAATCGCGCCAACCAGGCGATCCTGCCTTTGCGCGGCAAGATCCTCAACGTCGGCAGCGCCAGCCGCGAAAAGCTCTCCGCCAACCAGCAGATCGCCGATCTCATCCAGGCGCTCGGGTGCGGAACGCGGACCAAGTACCGCGAAGAGGATCTCCGCTACGAACGCGTGATCATCATGACCGATGCGGACGTCGACGGGGCGCACATCGCATCGCTGCTGATCACCTTCTTCTACCAGGAGATGCCGGAGCTCATCCGCGGCAACCATCTCTACCTCGCCGTGCCTCCGCTCTACGTCATCCGCCAAGGTGCCAAGACCGTTTATGCAAGGGACGATGCCCACCGGGCTGAGCTGATGGAGACGGTTTTCAAGGGCAAGAAGGTCGAGATCGGCCGGTTCAAGGGTCTTGGCGAAATGATGCCGGCGCAGCTCAAGGAGACCACCATGGATCCCGCCAAGCGCACGCTTCTGCGCGTGGCGATCGACGAGGTGGACTTCGAGGGTACCCGGGAGGCGGTCGACAACCTGATGGGCACGAAGCCAGAAGCTCGCTTCCGCTTCATCCAGGAACGCGCCGCCTTCGCCGACAACCTCGACATCTGAGAACCGTCTGCGGCGACTGTCGCCGCAAGCGGCTGACGCTTAGTCCACGCGTGTTTGAGCCAGTAGGCGCGCTATCGCGCGGATGAGCGCCGACGCTTCGTAAGGCTTGCGCAGAACGGGTACGTCGATGTGATCGGGTATCGTGGCGCGATCGCTATAGCCGGTCGCGAAGACGAACGGGATGCCTCTGCGAAGCAGTTCGTGCGCCACCGGAACTGATGTCCCTGTACCTAGGTTCACGTCGAGGATGGCGATGTTGGGCGCGAAGTGCTCCAGTTTTCGCAAGGCCTCAGCGACGGACGGACTCGTGGTGACCTTCTTTAGTCCGTATTCCGCCAGGATCGTTTCCACGTCGGCAGCGATCAACATCTGATCTTCCACAAGCAGAAGCTCAACCTCCGAGAAGTCCGACTTTTCCTGATCGCCCTCGTCCAACGCAGATTCGATCAATTGCCGTTCTTCGTCTTCGCCGCCAGCCTGAATATGAGTGGACGGGATGCAGAAATATCCACGCAGGCCGGCTTCGTCATAGTCGATCCGGCTCTTGCCACCGAGTTCGTAGGAAACGCTGCGGCCAATCAGGACGCTGCCGAACCCACTGCGGACGGGTGCCGTTACGGGCGGACCGCCGTTCTCCTCCCACCGGATCTCGCAATCGGCCGTATCGCTCCTGCTCCAGCGGACGGAGAGATCACCGCCCGAGCGCGAAAGCCCGCCGTACTTGGCGGCATTGGTCGCCATCTCGTGCAGCACGAGCGCCATGACGGAGAAGGATCGTGCATCCAGCCAGATCGGCGGCCCCTGCAGGACGATTCGCCGGTCGCCTGCCTGATATGGCTGCAGCTCCGCATGGAGGAGATCGCGCAGCATGCCGCCGTCCCCGCTCCGGACAATCTGGTCATGCGCCAGCGAAAGCGCCTGAACCCTGCCCTTCAGGGACTCGATGTAGCTCTCGATATCCTGTCCCGGGTCAACCGGGCTGCCGATCAGCGACTTGATGACCGACAGGATGTTCTTGACCCGGTGATTGAGCTCCTCGTTGAGCATCCTCTGGCGCACGTCCGCCTTGCCGCGCTCATCGGCGATCAGCTCGTTGTGGTGCAGGACGATCTCGACAAGCACGGCACGGATGGCGTCGGCAACCTCCAGGTCACCGTCTGACCAAGGCTGCGCCTGATCACTGACAGTCTCCTTCCAGACCGCGAAGCTTTTGCGCGGCGTCAGGCGGTCCCCGAGTGGGCCGCTCTCATAGGCTTTTTCCGGGTTGCCGGCCCAGTCCAGCGTCTGGACGAGTTCGCGGCGGAAGAAGAAGAGGTAATCTCGCGACCTTTGCGACAAGGGAACCGCTATCACCCCGCAGGTTCCTTCGGCGGATGCACGGGAGGTTGGGAGATCCACCGAAAGGTGATGTGTCTCCCACACCCGACCGCCAGCCTTTTCCGCCAGCAGTTCCGCAAGTTCCGCGGCCCCTTCTTTAGACGGCGCGCTTCCTGCGGCCGTCCAGACGCCTGAAAGCCAGAGCCCTACCCCGTCCGACGGCAACATCGCGCTGAGTTCGTCCAGTGACTGCCGCAATAGCTCGCGGATGTCGGAGTGATGGGCCGCGGCCTGCAAGAAGCGGTCCAGAGCGCTGCGAACCTCCCGGTTCTTCTCAGCAATCTCCTTCTGCTTCAGTGCGCTCAGATGCAGAGAGAAAAACTCGCCGAACGTCTCTGCCGCTACACGTTGCGGCATAGAAAGCGCCTTCCGCGAATAGTGGTGACAGGCAATCAGCCCCCATAGTTCTCCGTCGACCACGATCGAGATCGACATGGAGGCCGAGACGCCCATGTTGCGCAGATATTCGCAGTGGATGGGGGATACGCTGCGCAAATGCGCGAAAGAAAGGTCAAGCGGCGCGCCCGCCTCATCGAGGGCAGGAACGATCGCCACCCGCGGATTGTCGGCATCCGAGATGACCCGGATGGTGTTCATCAGGTACAGAATACGGGCCTGCTGGGGAATGTCGGTTGCCGGAAAGTGCTGCCCTTTGAAGCTTTCCAGATCGCGGCGCTTGTGCTCGCTGATCACCTTGCCCGAACCATCCTTGTCCAGGCGGTAGATCATTACCCGGTCGTAACCGAGCAGCGCGTGGATGAGACGGCTGGAACGCTCGACCAGCTGGTCGACGGATCGGATGTTGCGGATCCTGCTGATGAGCATGCGCGCCGCTTCGAGCGGCTGGTCCGTGTCCCCCGAAACAGGCTCAAATTCGAGGATCGCATTTGCTTCATAGGCATGGATAGACACGTCGAAACGCTGGCCCGACGGGAGGATCACCCCGTGACGGAGCGCCGGCCGTGCCGGATCGGAGGAGGTCGCGATTGCGTTTCGCAGCGTATGCGCCACTTCCGGTCCCAGGGCCTCATCCAGCCGCATACCATTGATGTCTTGGGGCAGGCCCAGCATCTGTGGCGCATTCGTGGAGTGGCGCACAATTCCGGAACCGGCTGCGTCACACGCAATCAGGCAGCCGTGCGGCTGAATGCTTCCGGGCACATGAATCGGCTCACGATCGCAGTTGGTCAGATCCACGGTCTTCGTATCAGGCATGGTCACCGCCTTCGAATGCACGCTCGACCGCCACGAACGTGGCTTCGGAGGCGGCGACTGTGCGATCGAGATCGAGTACAGGCGCAGATTCCAGCAGTTCCAGAAGGCGCTTCCAGCGCTCCACCGACCGAGCTTGTGCCGCCAGATGGCGGGCGCCGAAGGTATCCGACAAGCCGAGCGTCTGCGCGCGCCGGAAGAGAACGCGGGCACCGAGTGAGGAGCCTTCGACGACATAGAGCGTCCCGAGCAGGCTTTCGAAGTCCGACGCGAGAAGTGGCTCAGGCTGCGCAAGATTGATCGGCGGGGGAGTGACGCCGAGATCGTCCATGTCCTGACGCATGAGGTCAGTGAGGCGATCCGAAGCCGCCCAGAGCCCAAACTGCTCCGGCCAGTGCAGCCCATTCATCCTCGCGTCGAGCGATGCACGGAAAATGTAGCTTCCGCGCAAGTAGCGGCGATAATTTTCGAGGCTATCGAACGATCCAACGGTCGCTTCGACCTTTGCGTGGGATGAAGAAGTCCGATCCCGCACAAGGAACCGACGCGCTGAAGATGTCATCGAAAGATTTCGGTCTGTTTGAATTTCATCATAATTATCGCATAGGTCATATTGGGCAAGGCGCGCACTGCATTTTAAGGCCGTTGGCGGTTATCTTGTGCTTTATAGCGCCACGCGCCACATGCTGGCCATCAACGGAGTTGTGATCACCGTGAACGGATCTTCAAGATCGAAAGACGGCCCCCGCTGGCTCGGACCGGTCGCACATAGCCGGGCGGCGCTTATACCACCGATCTCCGCTGCGCGCTGGCTCCTGGTCCTAATCGTCATCGCCAGCATCTACTTCTTCCACGGCTTCGTCGTTCCCGTTTTGGCCGCGCTGGTCATCGGCTTTGCCAGTTGGCCGCTCTATCGCAGGATGCTGCAACACATCGGTGGCAATACGACGATCGGCGCCACCCTAGCCATCATCTTCATCATCGCCTTCCTGGTCGTACCGATCGGCATTGCGGTCTCCTACACCATAGGCGAGGTCCGCGAGTGGGTGGCCTGGATCCTCGAGGTCAATCGCAACGGCGAAGCCGTTCCGACCTGGATCACCGCGTTGCCTGGCGTCGGCGACTGGCTGGGCGAGCAGTGGGACCGGTACATTGGCGCTCCCGGAGCAGTCGGGGAGCTCATCCAGATTGTCAGTGGCGCCAATATCGGCAACATCTACCGCGCGGTGATTGCCGCCGGCGACGGCGCATTCCATCTCGTCCTGACGCTGCTGTTCATGCTGATCGCCCTTTTCTTTGTCTATCGTGACGGCGCGTCCTTCACCGCACAGATCGACCTTCTCGGTGAGCGTATTCTGCCGACGCGATGGGAGAGGATTTCCCGCGTCGTACCGGCCACAATCAGCTCCACAGTGACGGGTATGACGTTGATCGCGATTGGCGAAGGCATCGTGCTTGGGATCGCCTACTGGATCGCGGGCGTCCCCTCGCCCGTTACGCTTGGCGTTCTGACCGGCGTCATGGCGTTGATCCCGGGCGGTGCGCCGCTTTCCTTCACGCTCGTCTCCATCTATCTCGTTGCCAGTGGCTCCTACTTCGCCGGAGCAGCCCTCTTTATCTGGGGATCCGTCGAGCTTTTCATCGTCGACAAGACGATCCGCCCGAGACTGGTGGGCGGCCCGATCAAGCTGCCCTTCCTGCCGACCTTCTTCGGCCTGGTGGGCGGGGTAAAGACGATGGGTTTCCTTGGCCTGTTCATCGGCCCGGTGCTGATGGCCCTGGTCGTCTCGATCTGGCGGGAATGGATCCGCGAAGTCCGGCTGGCGGACTCGACCGAGATCGCCTCCGCCGACCTCGCGACGGAGGAACTGGATCAGCCAGCGCCGGTGATCAGGAAAGCCTCTTCTCCATGAAGAGGCTCAAAGGGTCGGTCCTGTAGCTACCGAAGGGCGGGATTTCGGTGAACCCGTAGGATCGGTAGAGACCGATGGCTTCTGGCTGATGGATGCCTGTCTCGAGCCGGATCGCACCAAGTCGAGCGTCCAGACCGGCCCCGATCAGCGCTTCCAGCAGCAGCTTGCCCACCTTGAGACCGCGCGCAGTTGGGTCGACGAACATCCGCTTGATCTCAGCCGTACCGTCACCGGCGTCAATGAGCGCACAGCAGCCAACGATGTCGCCGTCTCGCCGTGCCACAATGAACCGCACGGTCGGCTTCTCAAGCGCCTCGAGGTCGACCAGATGATTGCTTTCCGCCGGATAAAGAGAAGCAGCATAGGCGTCCGATAGCGCAAGCAGCCGGAGGACCTGCGGTTGCCGCGGTGGCTCGAAGGCGATGGTGACGTTCATAATCCTGCTCCAGTGGCGTTCCCACGCCATAGCGCAGGTTCGGGGGCGGTGAAAGCCGCCGTTTTTGCGTCACGATTATCGTGAAGATCAGGTTCAACAGGGGACGGCAACATGAATCCGGCAATCATCATTCTCACCATCCTGGGCTGCGACGACAGCGGCACGGAATGTCACTACGTTGCGACTTCCGAAAAGCGTTGGCCGAGCGTGGAGATATGCAGCGCCAATTCAGACGGCGAGCTCGCTAGCTATTCCAACGCCCCCTATCCCGTGATCATTGCAGTGTGTCAGACGCCGCAGGAGACGGAGGTGGTCTCCATCGATAAGCCGGAGTCGCCTCAGCTACCGCCTGCTGTCGAAGTCACGGAGGATGGGGAGCGTAGTCTTGCGGGGCGCGCGATCGCCCGGGTCAAGGCGGTGCTTCCGACGACGGAGGGTGTGCGCACGCTGATGCAGAAGCCGGTCAGGCTGGTCGAGGAGAGTTATTCCTGGGTTGCCCGCAAGTTCTGATCCCGCCGCTCATGCGGCGAGCGTTGCATCCTCGGCATAGATCCGAGCAAGTGCCCTGACTTCTCGCCGCTGCAGCTTCTCCACCAGGTTCAGCAGTTGCGACACCGGCGCCTCTGCATCGGCAGGGCGGCGGCAGCTGGCCAGAAGCTGCGAGCAGAACTTGTCTGCAGTCGTCAGTTCGTCGGCACCCCGCCAGATCAGGGTCGCCTCGACGAAGACCATGGCGACGTCGCGCGTCAGGCCGGCCGATTCGAAGAGCGCGCGAACCGCGTGCATGCGCCCGGAAGCAAGGAGCGCATGCACGCGCCGTTCTTCCAGCCTCGAGAGTCTCACCAGGGCTGACGAAAAGAATGCAATCCTGCCGGTGCACAGGGCGTGCATCAACAGGGCCGGGGTCAGCTTTCCGTTTGAACGCAACTGCTCGATCAGCTTTTCGCTATCGACCGCCGGCAGATCTCCGGCGATTTCCATGAGGGCGGTTTCGCAGGCCTCGGATTTCAGCCGCTCCAGCCTATTCTGCGGCAGCACCGTCCGCGCAAGCTGCCAGCCCGTAAGCGCTGCGCTCACCTGTTCAACAAGGTGCTGGCGCGCATCGGCAGGCAGATCGGGGCGCTCCAGCAGCCAGCGCCGGATTGACGCGCAGTGGCCAAAACGCACGGCGATACGTCCCAACGACCTCCGTGCGATGTCGGCATTCGGGTTCTCCAGCAAGAGGAGCAGGGTTCCCTCGTCGCCCACTTCCGCAAGGGCGGCGCTGACGGCGCGGGTGACTTTGCTGCGTGCGGCAATCAGGCCCGCAGTGAGCGAACCATTGCTGGCGGCCAAATCGACCAGATCCGGCTCGGTGAGGACAGGCGATCGGGCAATCACGGTACATGCGATTTCGGCCTGATCTTCGGCAAGAGCCAGTATCACAGCACGCGGCGCCTGCGGCGAGTCGGCAAGCGCCTCCGCCATGGCCAGCCTGACCTGCGGAGCGGAATCGTTGAGGAGATGGCACATCGCCATGAGCGCCGCCTGCCGCTGCTCCGCCTCCAGATCCGGCCGAAGGTAAGCTCTCGCCAATGCGCCGGCAGCCTTGGCCCTATCGCTGGCACGCGCGGTTTCGACCCAACGAAGAAATGCCTGTATGATCACAACGAAACCCCGGCTGGCGGATGGCGCCACCTGAAACACTCACAGTTATCAGGTTAGGGGCAAAACGTTTAAGTTTGGTTCACCATGTTTGCTAACGAGGCGGTTGACGACTGAAGGCCTAGCCACCGTTCGGCCTCGTCAGCTGAAACACGTCCGTGCCGCCGTCGCTGAAGTCGCGATAACCCATCCGGGCGATCGGCCGTAGCAGGTTCATGTCGATGCGCTCGTCGCGGATGACGGACTCGCTGATATGGATACCGACGACTTGCCCGAAGACCATAAAGGAGGCCGCCCTGCCGCCGTCCAATGTCTTCGGCTGGATGAGGTCGGTTACTCGGCATTCTAGCACGGCATGCGCTTCCGCCACATAGGGCGCGTCGACGAGTTCCCCGCGCTTCGGCGTGACCCCCGCAATGGCGAACTCGTCGGTGCCATATGGGACGGAGATGGAGGACGCATTCACCTGCTCGGCGAGATCGCGGCTGGCGAGGCTGGCCGTGAAGACGCCGGTTTCTTCAGCGTTGCGGAGGCTGTCCTTGCGCCCGCTGGACGAAAACATGACGATCTTGGGATCATCCGACACAACGTTGAAGAAAGAGTAGGGGGACAGGTTGATCGACGCGTCCCTCCCCTTCGTGCCGATCCAGCCGATTGGCCGCGGCGCAACGATGGCCTTGAACGGATCGTGCTGCATGCGATGGCGGTTGGTGTCGGTGGTGTAGAACATCAGCCCTTGGCCTCGCCCGCATAGGTGACGATCTGTGACAGCTCGGGTCGCGGACGATCGGGCACAGGGAAATCGCTTGAGCCAATATGGATGAACCCGGCAATCTTTTCTTCCGGCTTCAGCCCGAGTGCGGCGAGCGCATCCGCGTCATAGGCGATCCATTCGGTCCGCCAGTTGGCGACGTAGCCGTGGGCGTTTGCTGCAATCAGCAGGTTGAGGCAGACTGCGCCTGCAGAGAGCACCTGCTCCCACTCTGGGATCTTCACATGTGGCGCTGCCGTGCTGACCACTGCCACAACCAGTGGGGCTCTCGTGAAACGGGTCAGCTCCGCATCGCGCGCTGCGTCCGTCATTTTCCCCGACGCCTTCTCCGTGATCTGCAGGAATGTCTTTCCCAGTGTCCGGCAAACATCGCCGCGGTAGACAATGAAGCGCCACGGCGCCAGCTTCCCGTGATCGGGCACGCGCGATGCAAAGGTCAGAATCGAGTTGAGCTCCTCAGCGCTCGGGCCCGGCTCGCTCATCTGCGCCACCGGGGTGGAATGCCGCTCACGCAGGTAATCAACGAGTTTCATGTCGTTTTGCATACTTGAGTCTTCCTTCACGGGGAGATTGGGCGGGAAAGCCTTGAATTCGCCTTGGCTTTGGTCTTCAAGTGAGCGTTACAAATTAAAGAGTCAACCGGTTCTCCAGAGATGACAGGCATATCCATCGCTGTGCGCACGGCCCTTGCTGCGGCCCTGGTCTTTGGACCCGCGCAGGGTGCTTGGGCGCAAAGTGACGCGTTCAAGAGCTTCAAGCAGCTCGACAGCACCGCGAAGATGCCGAAGCTCAATGCGTTCTCCGCACCGCTTGGTGAACAGTCCGGCAGCCTCGCCAAGGATGTGGCTCTTGAGGCCAAGCTGACGGCAGCGGACGACGAAGCGGTTGAGGAGGGTCTTACCTGGCGTGTATTCAGCCCAATCTCGGGCGAGGATGGCAAGCTGCCGTTGGTCGCAAGTTCTGAAGGAGGCGACGCGTCCTTCCAACTGGCTCCCGGCGACTATTTCGTTAACGTCGCCTTCGGTCGTGCAGGGGTGACCAAGAAGCTGACCATTCCTGCTGACGGTGCGGTCGAGAAACAGGTCCTCGTGCTGGACGCAGGTGGTGTCGTGCTTGATGCGACCGCCGGCTCCGATGAGCCGATCCCGGACAAGCAGCTGAGCTTCTCGGTCTATTCCTCGGAGGTTCGCGAAGACGGTGAGCGTGGACTGGTGATTGCCGGCGTGAAGCCAAAGACGATCGTCCGCCTCAACGCCGGCACCTATCACGTCGTCTCCGAATACGGCGACGTAAACGCCGTCGTGCGCGCCGACATTCAGGTCGAGGCTGGCAAGCTGATCGAGGCGACGCTGCAGCACCGCGCAGCCCAGGTCACACTCAAGCTCGTCTCCCAGCCGGGTGGTGAAGCGATCGCCGATACCGCCTGGTCGGTGCTGACCGCAGCAGGCGACATCGTGAATGAAAGCGTCAGCGCCTTCTCCACCATGGTGCTTGCGGAGGGCGACTATCTCGCCGTCGCACGCAACAAGGACAAGATCTATCAGCGCGCCTTTAACGTGAAGGCGGCAGAGAATATGGATGTCGAGGTGATGATGAAGGATCAGCCGGCGAACATGGACTTGTTCTCCGGGGCCGAACTGCGGGACGGAGGAGCGATCTCAAGTTCCGACGTCCTTGAGTGAAAAACGCCCGCTACTTGAGCGAGCGTTTTCGTTTCAGGCGGCCTTGCGAGCCGTTGCCTTGCGCAGCAGGTCCGGCGGGGTCGCCTCGAGCTTGAGGCACGCGACTGCTTCGTTGAGCGACATCGACGTCTGCGCCTGCGAACCGAGCCGGCGGATGTTGACCGAGCGCTCCTCGGCCTCCTTCTTGCCGCAGACGATAATCACCGGAACCTTGGTCACCGAGTGCTCGCGGATCTTGTAGTTGATCTTCTCGTTGCGGAAGTCGGTTTCCACATAGAGCCCGGCGTCTCGCAGCGCTTCGGCGACTTCACGACCGTAGTCGTCGGCATCGGAGGTGATGGTGGCCACCACCACCTGCTGCGGTGCGAACCACAGCGGCATGTGACCGGCGAAGTTCTCGATCAAAATGCCGAGGAAGCGCTCCATGGAGCCACAGATGGCCCGGTGGATCATCACCGGCTGGCGCTTTTCCGAGTTCTGATCAATGTAGAAGGCACCGAAGCGATCAGGCAGGTTGAAGTCCACCTGCGTTGTCCCGCACTGCCATTCGCGGCCGATCGCGTCCTTCAGGGTATACTCGAACTTTGGCCCGTAAAAGGCCCCCTCGCCCGGAAGAATACCGGTCTTGATGCGGCCTTCCGACTGCGCCTCGATCGTCTTCAGCACGTCCGTCATGATCGTCTCGGCGCGATCCCAGAGATCGTCCGAACCCACCCGCTTTTCCGGCCGCGTCGAAAGCTTGACGACGATCTCTTTAAAGCCGAAGTCGTCATAGACCGAGAGGATCAGGTCGTTGATCCGAAGGCATTCCGCCGCCAGCTGCTCGTCGGTGCAGAAGACATGCGCATCGTCCTGCGTAAAGCCGCGGACGCGCATCAGGCCATGCAGCGCGCCCGAAGGCTCGTAACGATGGACGTTGCCAAATTCGGCAAGGCGGATCGGCAGGTCTCGATAGGACTTCAGGCCGTGCTTGAAGATCTGCACATGGCCCGGGCAGTTCATCGGCTTCAGCGCAAAGACTCGCTGGTCTGCCTCTTCGTCATCGGGATGGGTGAAGGCATGGGCGGATTTCACCGCGAACATGTTCTCCTGGTACCACCCCCAGTGACCGGACGTCTCCCACAGAGCCTTGTCGAGCACCTGCGGCGCGTTGACCTCTTCATAGACGCCCGCCAGACGGCGGCGCATGTAGGCCGTTAGGGTCTGGAACATGCGCCAGCCCTTGCCGTGCCAGAAGACGACGCCAGGGCCTTCTTCCTGGAAATGGAACAGATCCATTTCGCGGCCGAGCTTGCGGTGGTCGCGCTTCTCCGCTTCCTCCAGGAGGTGAAGGTAGGCGTCGAGCTCTTCCTGCGTTGCCCAGGCCGTGCCGTAGATCCGCGTCAGCATCGGCTTGGTCGCGTCACCCCGCCAATAGGCGCCGGCAACCTTCATCAGCTTGAACGCGGTGCCAACCTGTCCGGTGGAGGCCATGTGCGGACCGCGGCAAAGGTCGAACCATTCGCCCTGGCGGTAGATCTTGAGATCCTGACCTTCCGGGATCGCGTCGACCAGCTCGACCTTGTAAGCCTCGCCTTTGTCGGCGAACACGTCCCGCGCCTTTTCGCGCGACCAGACTTCCTTGCTGAAGGCCGCGTTTTTCTGGATGATCTCCTTCATCTTCTTTTCGATCTTCGGCAGATCGTCAGGCGTGAAAGGCCAGTCCTCGCGGGTGTCCGGATGGACGCGCTTGAAATCGTAATAGAAGCCGTTCTCGATCACCGGGCCGATTGTCACCTGCGTGCCAGGCCAAAGGTCCTGGACGGCCTCGGCCATGACGTGGGCGGCATCGTGACGGATGAGTTCCAACGCGCGGGGATCGGTGCGGGTGACGATCTCAATCCGGCCGTCAAAAACGGGGTCGGAGAGATCGCGCAACTCACCGTCGAGCGCAATGGCAACTGCCTTCTTGGCGAGCGACTTCGAAATCGACTCGGCCACAGCAAGACCGGTCGTACCCTGGTCGAAAGCGCGGACGGAACCATCCGGAAATGTAAGGGAAACGGACATGTCGTATGCTCCTGATCCAGTCCCGCCAACGAATGCGGGTGGTGGTGGTTTTGGGATGGTCGGCGATTCGCCGACGGGTCAGCCAGATACCGGCTTTTAGAGTTTGAGTAAAGGCTGCGGCCTTGGTGGATCTTGCTGCCTCAGCCGCTCGACCAGTAGCGCCACGGCAGGAGCCAGTGTTGCCTATCGCCCAGCCTTTCCGGCACAGGGTCGAGACCGGAGGTGCCGCCGGGACCGCAGCGGCCGACGCGAAAGAGCGTCATCCACCCGCCTGCCCATATGCCATGGCGGGCAATCGCCTCGTATCCATACTCAGAGCAAGTCGGAATATGGCGGCAGGAGTTGCCGATGAAACCGGAGAGCGTCAGCTGGTAGAGGCGAATGATCCCCATGCCGAAGATCCGCCCGGGTGTCTTGCGGAACGGACCGCTCCAGTTTCTTGATGCAGAAGCCTTCCGTTCGTGGCGGCAGTCGGGGGCGGAGCACATGTCACGCTGAAACCGCGGTCTGCTTCGCCTCGATCTGGTCAAGACAGTCCACGACCGCATCAAACGTCAGCATGGTCGACGGGTGCCGCGCCTTGTAGTCCTTGACCGGCTTCAGGTAGCGCATGTCCTCAAACCGGCCGCTCGGCCCCTCGCCACCCGCCGTCAGCATGTCCAGCATGTCCTTGCGCGCCTGGCGGATCTCGGCGGCGCTGGCCCCGACCACGTTCCGCGCCATCACCGAGGACGACGCCTGGCCCAGAGCGCAGGCACGCACCTCATGCGCGAAGTCCGTCACCACGTCATGGTCCGTCTTCAGATAGACCCGCACCCGCGAGCCGCAGAGCTTGGAGTGCTTTTCCGAAGTTGCATGTGCATCGGGAAGCGATCCCGCGCGACCGATATTTCCGGCAAATTCCAGGATCTTGCTGTTGTAAATGTCGTCCATCGCTTCATCTGGCTCGGGTTGGCGCGGCCGCAGAAGACACTGCGTCCACAGAAGAATGCTGTAAACCCTTCCTTCAGGCACTATATGTGACTTCAGGTCGAGACGATCAAGAAACCGGTGCTTTCGTCGGCCCGGCTTCGCGTGCAAGGCGAAATATCTTGTCAAAGCAGCGACGAAGGGTCATAGCGCCAGACTGCAACGGGTTTACGGCCCTTATCCTCCGCTAGAATATGAGGTACGGCACGTCGCCGGCCCCGGGAGACCGCAATGGATGCAATCGTGAAGAACTTCCCCGGCCAGTCCGAAACCCGCCCCACGCGCGAGCAGGCTGAAGAAGCCGTGCGCGTGCTGTTGCGCTGGGCGGGCGAGGATCCTCAGCGGGAAGGCCTGCTGGACACGCCCAAGCGCGTCGCCACGGCCTATCGTGAACTCTTCAGCGGCTATGACCTCTCGCCGGAAGACGTACTAGGCCGGACGTTCGAAGAAGTCTCCGGTTACGGCGACCCGGTTCTCGTGCGCGACATTCCGTTCTATTCCCATTGCGAGCACCACATGCTGCCGATCAGCGGCAAGGCGCATGTTGCCTATCTGCCGAACGGCCGTGTGCTTGGCCTGTCGAAAATCGCTCGCGTCGTCGACATCTTTGGTCGCCGCCTGCAGACCCAGGAAAACATGACGGCGCAGATCGCTAGCGCGATCGACAAGACGCTGAGGCCCCGCGGCGTCGCGGTCATGATCGAGGCGGAGCACATGTGCATGGCGATGCGCGGGGTGCAGAAGCAGGGCTCCACCACGCTCACCACGACATTCACGGGCGAGTTCAAGGAGAATGCGACCGAGCAGGCGCGCTTCCTGACCCTCGTGCGCAACCGGTAGTGGCCATTCATGACAATCAGTTTTCCACCGCCGTCCGAAACTAAGAGCGAGCTTGAAGGCGAAGGGTTGTTTTCGCCGCGCTTCGGCGCAGATGGTCTCGTCACCACCGTCGTCACCGATGTCGCCGACGGTGATCTCCTGATGGTCGCGCACATGAACGCGGAGGCTCTGGCGCTGACGGTCGAGACGGGTATCGCCCACTACTACAGCCGCTCACGCCAGAAGATTTGGAAGAAGGGCGAGTCCTCCGGCAACCTTCAGACCGTCCACGAGATGCGGACCGATTGCGATCAGGATGCCGTCTGGCTGAAGGTATCCGTCGCCGGTCACGATGCCACCTGCCACACCGGGCGACGCTCTTGTTTCTACCGGACGGTCACTCATCGGAATGGAAGAGCCGAGCTCGCGATCGTCGACAACACGCGACACTTCAACCCCGCACAGGTCTACGGATCAGCAGGAACCAAGTCCTAACTGTTCCGTTTCCAGACAAGGCAAACGCGGCTATACTCTTTCGAAACCAATCTGTGTTTTGATCTTCTTTACGACAGCGTTCAGCTTGGAGGGTGGCGATGCTGAACTGGAATTGGAACCGAGGCGCACCGGCCAACCACGTGGCGCCTGCTGAAGGTTCCAAGGCACCCGAACTCCCCAAGGTTATCGATGTTCCCAAGAAGGCCAAGCTCGCGTTGGCGCTTGGCGGCGGCGCCGCGCGCGGTTGGGCACATATTGGCGTCCTGCGCGCCCTCGACGAGGCGGGCATCGAGGTCGGCATGGTTGCCGGAACCTCCATCGGGGCGCTTGTCGGGGGCTGCTATCTCGCCGGAAAGCTTGACGAACTCGAAAGCTTTGCGCGGTCGATCACAATGCGCAGGCTGGCAGGGCTTCTCGATCTTACCATCGGCGGCAGCGGCCTGCTGGGCGGCATGCGCCTGACCAAGCGCATGCAGGAGCATCTAGAGGGGCTGTCGATCGAGGACCTCGATCGCCCGTTCGTCGCTGTCGCGACCGAACTCTACACGGGCCACGAGGTCTGGATCGGCAGCGGATCGCTGATTACTGCCCTTCGTGCCTCCTACGCACTTCCTGGCATTTTCGAGCCTGTTAGCTGCAACAACCGCACTTTGGTGGACGGTGCCTTGGTCAACCCCGTTCCAAGCTCGGTTTGCCGTGCCTATGAGCAGCCGCTCGTGGTGGCGGTAAACCTGAACTACGACATCTTCGGCCGCTCGGCGGTCGTCAAGCACAGCGCGAGCTTCCAGTCGCTGGACGAGCCTCGCCGCCAGCAGCCGCGCGACCAGCACCACCTTGGGCTCCCGGGCGTCATGGTGCAGGCCTTCAACATCATTCAGGAACGTATCTCCCGCGCAAGACTTGCCGGCGACCCGCCGGATCTGGCGCTTCATCCCCGGCTGAGCGACATCGGTTTGTCTGAGTTTCACCGCGCCGGTGAAGCCATCGATCGCGGCTACCAGGAGACAATGAACCAGATCACATCGTTGCAACGCATGCAGGAAGCTTTCGCCCTCTGACATGCGCCAGCGGGCGCGCTGGAAGTCAGCCGGCGATATAGGCCTTGATCTGCTCCGCCTCCAGCTCGATCTCGCGAATCCGCGACTTAACCACGTCCCCGATGGAAATGATGCCGACGAGGCGGCGGCCCTCCTCTACGGGCACGTGACGGAAGCGGCCCGAGCTCATCATCTCCATCAGCTGATTGACGGTGGTGTCGTCCCGACACTTCTGCACGTTTACGGTCATTCTTGAGGAGACGGGCTGATCGAGAGCCGCAGCTCCGCTCTCGGCAACGGCGCGAACCAGATCGCGCTCGGTGAAGATCCCGGCAATCCGCCCACTCGCGCCGGCAACCACGACGCCACCTATCCGTTTCTCATTGAGTACTGCAGCAACCTCGTGCAGGCTTTGTTCGGGCGCGACCGTCACGACGTCGCGGCCTTTTGTATCCAGTATGTTTTTCACGGTTGCAGACATCGCTTCCTCCTCGCAAGCATTGGTCGCGGCGGCGCTCCTCCCCGAGCGATAACCGGATGCCCATGGTGCGCCTGCGTCTTCGGCTTGGCAATATCTTATCGCAGCCGCTGCTCCTGATCGGGCCACGCGCGCATGGGCAGCGGATCGAAGAAGCCGAACAACAGGAAGCCGAACAGGAACCCGCCGATGTGGGCGTCCCAGGCGATCGCCCCCTCGCCTCCACCGACCAATGGCAATCCGACCGCAATTAGCAGGTTGCCGAGAAGCCAGAGCGCGGTGAAGACCACCACGGTTCGGTTACGGAACGAGCCCAAAATTGTCTGGCGCGGATAGAGATGGCCATAAAGTCGGTTGAGTCCTCCCCGACTGGGGAAGGCAAAGCGACATGCCGCTCCCATCAACGCCGAGACCACGCCCGACGCACCGATCAGGATCGTCTGGTCGCCCCAGTTCAGGGCAGCATGAAAGAATGCCGCCGCCGCGGCCGAGGTGGCCCAGAAAAGCACATAGCGGATCGTCCCGATCCGCCTGACCACGGGCGTGCCAAACGCCAGGAGCCACAACGTGTTGAACAGGATGTGCTCCATTCCGCCATGCAGCAGCGAATAGGTGACCGGCGTCCAGAGCCATTCAAGCCCCTGCTCGGTCAGCGGATAGACATAACGGAGTGGCGTGAAGGCAAGATAGAAGAGCATCGCACTCTGACCCTCCGGACCCAGGAGCAGGGACTCCAGTGCGTAGAGGACAGCGATCAGCGCGATGGTAACCGCCAATGCAGGGGGCAGGTTGAAGACCGGCTGCCGCTGCGGCGCCAACGATCCGCCGTCGTGATCATCCCGTAACTCAAAGCCATTCTGTGGAGGTTGGCGCTGCTGGTCCATCGTGGCTCCTCGATACTCTGTCTCACGCATATAGGGCCCCGGAGAGGATGAAAAGAGAGACCGCACAATCGCCGGCGACCTTCGTCAGGCGACCGAAATACCGAATCTTAACCCGGCGCCGGTAAATCTGAGTGACCTGCGGACAGGAAACCCAGACAATGTATTCATTCCAGTCGCCACAGACTGCCGCCCAGTCGCAAGCAGCGGCTGCCACCGCGTTTCAGCGGGTTACGGTCAATCTGACCGGTCGCCTTATGTTGGCAGACTACGAGGAATATCCATGCATCGCAGTCGAGATGTCGCCTGGTGAGGTGGAGTTCGACTGCATTGCCCGTCCGCGCATCAACGAGCGCATCATCGCTTACATGGACAATCTCGGCAGGCTCGAGGGCGCGGTGACAGCTATCTCCACCTCCGGCTTCACCATGCTTCTGCAGGCGACCGAGCGGAAACGGGAAAAGCTTGCGGCGCAGCTGACCTGGCTCGCCAACAAGCATGAGCTTGGCCTGCCGGAGGACCGGCGCCACGACCGTCTGACACCGCGGCAGATCAACACCGAAATCGTGCTTGAGGATGGGCGCCGCTATGCGTGCCGCCTGACGGACCTTTCACTCTCTGGCGCCGCGCTCGACATCGACATCCGGCCGCCGCTTGGAACCGTCCTGCGCCTGGGCAATATGCGCGGCAAGATCGTCCGCCATTTCATGGAGGGCGTGGCCGTGGAATTCGACACGGTACAATCGCGCGAAACGCTACGAGAATTCCTTTAGCAGCAAGTCCTATCGGATGATGCGAGAAAGAGCGGCTGACGGCCGCTCTCTTTCGTTGAGAGGATGGCTTCATCACGAGATCCTTTTGTCCGGCGAACTCCGGATCAGCTGCCGACCGTCGCCGCCTTCGAAAAAAAGATGTGCCGTATCGGGATTTTTTTTCTAAAAGCGAAGGCGGCGATCGGATGCTAAGAAGCCCGATAGCAGCTCCTACTCCCATCGCAGCTTGGAACTTGCGCCCTCTCTTCCCGTGCGCCCCAACCCGATCCTTGCCCAACCAAAGCTGACGAGCGGCCGACCGTCTTAACCACGCCGACACGAAGAGCCGCTGCCGCCGCCTTTCGCGATCCTTGAACGGCCCTCACGGTAACTTCCGATGGCGCAATTTGCTTCAAGTTTGGCGCGCATCTAGTTCTAATTTTATCGGTATTCGATTTGATTTTGATCCGTTTTTTACGAAGGCTTGAATCAATTACGCTATTGATTTTACTGCGTCTTTTTGCAGACGATCAAAGCCTTTCTGTCATCTTCCTCCTCACAACGGGGAGACAAGAACATGACACACCGCAAGGGACTGAGCATCGCGATCGCCACAGCCTTCTTCACGCTGTTCGCCGCTCATTCATCGTCCGCTATGCCGGGCGCCATGCAGGTCATCGGCAAGGCCAACCCGCCGATCGGCCACTACGAGTTCTGCCGCATCTATACGAGCGAGTGTCAGGCTGCCTCGCACGATCCGGGCCCGGTAGCGCTGACGGAAGATCGCTGGCGTACACTCCTCGACATCAACTACACGGTCAACACGTCGGTCGAACCTCTGACAGACCAGGAAATCTACGGTGTCGAAGAGCGCTGGGCCTACCCCCGCACCGTCGGCGACTGTGAAGACTTCGTTCTCCTCAAGCGCAAGATGCTGATCGCGAAGGGCTTCGACCCGGCCGACCTGCTGATCACCGTCGTGCTTCAGCCGAACGGCGAAGGCCACGCAGTGCTCACCGTGCGCACGGACCATGGCGACTTCGTCCTCGACAACATGCGCAACAAGGTCCTGCTCTGGTCGGATACCGAATACACCTTCCTGAAGCGGCAGGCATCCGACAATCCGGGTCAGTGGGTCAAGCTGCAGGATGGCCGCGCCACCGCCGTGGGCAGCGTCGGACACTAAAAGACTTACCTCCCGCGACCTGTGCCGGCCGTCCTGCGGCGGGCATTTGTCGTTTGTCTCTCACCGCACGACCCGCTTCCGGCCCGGCTCCAGTCTTCCGTATTAGCGTTCGGCTCGGTTACGGATGAGGCCAGGGCGAATGCATCATCGGCTCAGGGCGCAAAATTGGAAGCAACTGCCACCGTGCCAGCACGGGACGGCGGCGCATTCGATGCGCATCAGCCGGCACATCCTCCTCGGAACGCGAAAACTCGTAGCTTTCTCAGGTATCATCATATTGATGCCGCCTTTGCAGCCTTTGAGAAGGAGCCGATGGGCGGTGGACTTAGGGGCAGCGACGCAAGGGTCAGTCGGTTGCGATCCAATTTGGAAACCCATTGTACATCATAAACCTCTTGGTAACGCTGTTGCCATAGATTGAAGGGTAACGGTCGTGGCGGGGGCGCGTCCGGAAGGTATTTTAATGATGCAAACGATGAGTGCGGCAGTGTCGAAAGCAGTTTTCCCCACCTCCTCGCCCGAGCGGACTGGCCGAACACGAGGCCTTCTTGCTGGATTCCTTGTGGTCATTGCAGCGATCTCGATCTGCGGCCTAGCCGCGGCGCCGGCGCAGGCAGCTCCCAAATATGCGGGCATCGTAGTCGACGCCAACACGGGTAAGGTCCTCTACAGCGACGATCCTGACGGGCTTCGTTATCCGGCCTCGCTCACGAAGATGATGACGATCTACCTCACCTTCGAAGCTCTGGAGGCCGGTCGCATCCGGCTCGACTCCAAGGTTCCGGTGTCGGCCAACGCCGCCAAGGAACCGCCATCGAAGCTCGGTGTGCGCGCTGGCGGTTCGCTGACTGTAGATCAGGCCATAAAGGCGCTGGTGACGCGTTCTGCCAACGACGTTGCCACCGCGCTGGGTGAATTTCTCGGCGGCTCCGAGGCTCGTTTCGCACAGATCATGACCAATAAGGCTCGTGCGCTGGGAATGACCCGCACCACCTACCGCAATGCCCATGGTCTCCCCAATACGGCTCAAATGACAACTGCCCGCGACCAGGCTCGCCTCGGCATGGCGCTGCGCCAGCACTTCCCGCAGTATTACGGCTACTTTTCCACCCGCAGCTTCAAGTTTGGCAAGCAGACGATTGGCAACCACAACCGCCTTCTCGGATCGGTTGACGGCGTCGACGGTATCAAGACGGGCTACATTCGTGCCGCTGGCTTCAACCTTGTTACCTCGATGCAGCGTGACGGCCGCTCGATCGTCGGCGTTGTTATCGGTGGCCGCACCGGCGCGAGCCGCGATGCACAGATGCGCAAGTTGGTCGCCGAATATTTCCCGAAGGCTTCGCGTGGCGGCAGATCCGCTCTAATCGCGCAGACACCATCCGCCCCCGTGGGTGACGCCATGGCGGCTGCCGATCGGCTCGCTGCATTCGATCTGCCGAGCAGCGGTCCGGTTCCGCAGGTTCGTTACGAAGAGCAGCAGGTTGCCGCAGCCTATGCCCCGGCCGAGAAGCGTTCCGGCGAGGCTCTGAAGGCCCTGGCTGATGTCGCCGTCCCCACCCCTGCCCCCGAATACATTCCGAGCGAACAGGGTGACGCGGGTGTTGATGACACGGACAGCGTGACAACCGCCTCCACGACCGCCACAAACATTCCGGCTTCTACCGTATCGGGGTGGGTGATCCAGGTCGGCGTCTCGCCGAACCAGAAGCTCGCCGATCAGCTGTTGCAGAAGGCGCAGGACAAGGGCGGCAAGGTTCTGCGTTCCGCCAAGCCCTTCACCGTCGCTGTCAACGCCAATGGTGAGCAGCTGTACCGCGCCCGGTTCGGCGGCTTCGACGACCAGAAGGCGGCGGTTAACACCTGTAACGCGCTGAAGAAGCAGGGCATCAACTGTTGGGCATCCCAGCAGTAACAAGACTATCCGGCTCTTTGGAGCTGGACCATGAAAGGGTGTGGCGCACCAGTCGGCGCCGCATCGGAGGGGCGAGTAGAAGTCCCACATCAACCTCGATTGTATTGCGTTACGAGGCCATCGATGACGGTTTATGAGAATATCGCGAACTTGCCGTTCGCATCCGGTCGCCAGCGTCCTGCCAAGGGCGTTGCGTTGCATCCCATCCATGAAGCGGCAATGCGCCTCGCTGGAGCGGGGCTGTCGAAGTCACGCGGTCGCACACGCGATCTCGTTGCCCTGCTGCTCAGCCATGGAGCACGCGCTTGGCGGCAATCACAGCCCGACGTGCAGGTTCACATCCACGTCAGCCCTTGCATGGGCCGTGCGCCCGTTCGAATGAGGATCGGCAGCAAGAACCTCTAGGTCAGAGCAAACCGAGCTCGGCCAGTTCGCGACGCAGATCCTCCGGCATGGCAGCGACACTTTCGCCCATGCCGATCAGGTCCCGCGGCGCCTCTTCCGCCTTCAGGTAGCGCCAGCCTTGGAACGGCCGCTTCGGCTGCGGCGCGGTCTCGATGATCTCCGGGCCAAGCACTAGTTCGCACCGCTGAATGCCATCGGCGCCGGTCACGCAGCGGATGTCGAGGAACCGCTGGCGCGCCAGAACCTGCCCCTTGATCACCCAGTAGAGCGAGCCTTCGTCAAGAAGTTCCTCCATGCGCTTCGGTACCATGCGCGTCGTGTGGACCGTATGCGGCTCGAGACCGGCGGAGATGTTCGTCATGGCGCGTTCGCCGACCCATTCGCGAAGATCCTCCAGCGAGTCCGCGCCCACGCAAAGCTTAATGAGATGTAGAGCCATGTCGCGCTTGAACCTCTAACGCTGCGTCAGGTCAAGCTCGCTTTTCAGCTGGCCGTTCAATCCGGCTCAGCATTCCACCACATTAACGGCGAGGCCACCGGTCGAGGTCTCCTTGTACTTCTCGCTCATGTCGTTGCCGGTCTGGCGCATCGTCTCGATGCAGGCATCAAGCGGAACGAAATGCTGCCCGTCCCCCTTGATCGCAAGAGAGGCTGCGGTGACTGCCTTCACCGCACCAAGCGCATTGCGCTCGATGCAGGGGACTTGCACCAGACCCGCCACTGGATCGCATGTCATCCCGAGGTGATGCTCGAGCGCAATCTCCGCCGCGTTCTCGATCTGCTCTGGCGATCCGCCCAAGACGGCCGCAAGTCCTGCCGCCGCCATGGCGGCAGCGGAACCCACCTCACCCTGGCAGCCGACTTCGGCGCCCGAAATAGAGGCATTGTGCTTGATGATGCCGCCCACGGCGGCAGCAGTCAGCAGAAACGTCCGGACGTCCTCCGGCGTCGCATCCTCATGAAAATGCATATAGTAGCGGATGGTCGCCGGGATCACTCCGGCAGCGCCGTTGGTGGGTGCTGTGACTACGCGACCGCCTGCAGCATTCTCCTCGTTGACGGCCATGGCATAGACGCTCAGCCAGTCATTGGCCAGCAGCGGATTCAGCCGGTTGCTGCGCCATTCCTCATTCAGCTTCTCGTGGATCGCCCTCGCTCGTCGACGCACGTTGAGACCGCCCGGCATGATGCCGTCGACGCGGAGCCCGCGGTCAATACAGCCGCTCATCGCGTCCCAGATTTCATCGAGGCCGTCATCGAGCTCCGCAGCGGTCATCCTCGTCTCTTCATTTGCCCTCTTCATCTGGGCGATGGTGAGGCCGGAGCTCTGCGCCATGTCGAGCATCTGCTTGGCGCTGGAGAAGGGATAGGGCACGCGTGCCCTCCGCGCATCCTTCTTCGATGCGCGCATTGCCTCAAGTTCGGTATCGCTGACGATGAACCCGCCGCCGATCGAATAATAGATTCGCTTGAGGAGCAAACGACCGCTCGCGTCGAGCGCAGAGAAGGTCATGCCGTTCGCGTGTCCCGGAAGCGGCTGCTTCTTGTCGTAAACCAGATCGTCCTTCGGCTGAAACCGGTATTCCGGGTGACCGGGGGGCGCCAACCATCCCGCAGCCTCTACCGCAGCGATCGCGGCATCCATCCTGTCGGGGTCCACCGTATGCGGCTCCTCGCCCGTCAAGCCCAGGATCACGGCGCGCCCCGTGCCGTGGCCGATGCCGGTATAGGCGAGCGAGCCGTGCAGGCTCACCTTTAACTGGGCAACACGGGCGCCCGTCGGCCGCGGCCATTCATCCGAGAGGATAAGATCCAGGAAGCGCTTCGCCGCCGACATCGGTCCCATGGTGTGGGAGCTCGACGGTCCAACACCGATCTTGAAGACGTCAAAGACGGAGAGAAACATGCAGAGAACTCCCTGGAGCGATCACCTGAAGCTAAGCCAGCATATGGCGTGGGCATGGCGGTCGCCCGACATCCCGTTTGGCTGGTGCGACATCTAGGGCTTGCGTGAAAGCAGAAACAGCGCGGCTTAAGGACCGCGCTGTTTCTGAATTCGATTTCGTAACGTGAAAGAATCAGATGGTGCCGAAGAGATAGGCCACGGCCAAGATCCCGACAAACCCCGCGAGCGCCTTGAAGGTCACTGCCCAGCAGGATTTCTGGATGGTTTCTTCCATGATGACTCCGATTGGATTGAATGTGCGGTTCACATTAGATGCGACCATGGTGAACGATATATTAAAATCGTCCGGCGCTCGCAATTGCAAAAAATGGCGGAAGCATGGCAAACCCACAGGGCAGGCATTCGCGGCATGCATGACAATGCGTGACCGGCGGGCTCTATAGGGCCTTTGGGCCAGTATGGCCAGCCTTAATTTCGACGGAGCGGTTAACGGGGCGGGTCTTGCCGCTGATGTCGAGGCGGCGATAGGTTCTGCCCATTTACATGCTTTGAGGATTCGCATGACCGCAGCCGATTACGTCGCCCTTCTCCTCTTCGCTCTCTTATGGAGCGGCTACTCGTGGATCACCGCTGGAGGTGGTTCGCATCTCTTCCGCCGCGCCAGCCTCAACCGCGCCATGGCAGAGCGGCGACATCGCTGGATCTACAACTCCCTTCATCGCGACCTGAAGATGATCGACACGCAGATCATGGCGGGTTTGCAGAACGGCACGGCCTTCTTCGCCTCCACCTCGATCTTCGCAATAGGCGGCTGCTTTGCGCTCTTGGGCGCGACCGATCAGGTGGATGCCGTCTTCAGCGACATGCCCTTCGTCTCCTATGGCGGTCGCACGTTGTTCGAGCTCAAGGTCATCGGCCTGACGGGTCTCTTCGGCTATTCCTTCTTCAAGTTCGGCTGGTCCTATCGCCTCTTCAACTACTGCACGATCCTCTTCGGGGCACTGCCAATGGAGGAAGAAGCCCGCGCCGACATGGAGCGCGCGAAAAGGGCAGCCGATCAGGTGGTGAAGATGAACACGATTGCCGCCAAACACTTCAACGACGGACTACGCTCGATTTTTTTGTCGATCGGCTATCTCGGCTGGTTCGTCGGGCCCTATATCTTCATGCTCACGACGGTCATCGTGATCTTTGTCCTGACCCGCCGGCAGTACTTTTCGGAGGCGCGCAAGGCGATCATGGACGTAGAGGCACGTTGACCGTACTGCATTTGAAAGGTCCCGCGTGACACTCGCCGAAAGCCGCCGTCCTTCGCCTGCCCTGCCCCGTATCCGACTGATCGACACCCTGCGTGGCGTCGCGCTGCTCGCCATGGCCTCCTATCACTTCACCTGGGATCTCGAATTCTTCGGCTATATCAATCCCGGGACGGCCACACATGGCTGGTGGAAGATCTATGCGCGCGCGATCGCTAGTTCCTTCCTCTTTCTTGCGGGCGTCAGCCTCGTCCTCGCCCACTATCCGCAGATCCGCTGGTCCGCCTTCTGGAAGCGCTTTGCGGTCGTTGCCGGCGCTGCCGCAGCCATCAGCCTTGCCACCTACTTCATGTTCCCCCGTGAGTGGATTTTCTTCGGCATCCTGCACAGTATTGCCGTCGCCAGTCTGATCGGGCTTGCATTCGTGCGTCTGTCGCCTCTCATCTCAGCAGGCGTCGCAGCGCTTCTCGTCGTGCTGATGGTGATCGATGCAACGGTCGCGCCCGGCAGCTTCCGCTCGACGTTCTTTGACCCTCGCTATCTCAGCTGGACGGGATTTTTCCAACATCCGCCGAGATCGAACGATTTCGTGCCGCTGTTTCCGTGGCTAGCCGCCCTCCTTGCTGGCGTCGCGGTCACCCGCCTTGCCATGCAGAAGAACTGGCTCGTCCCGCTCAGCCGGGTGCAGACGCAGCCAAACATCTTCTCCAGAGCCGGACGTCACAGCCTGATCATCTACCTGATCCACCAGCCGGTGCTGATTGCGGTCGTCTATCTCATCTCGGTGGTTGTGCCGCCACCACAGCCGGATCCGATGAAAAGCTACACGCGCGCGTGTGAGAGCGGCTGTACCGCATCTGGCAATGGCGAAGCACTCTGCCGCAGCTTCTGCAGCTGCACGGCCGATGCGTTACAGGCGCAGTCGCTGCTTGTTCCGCTGCAGCAAGGCAGCATCAACGCCCAGACCGATGAGCGCGTCCTGGTGATCGCGCAGGGGTGCTCCATCCGCGGACAGTAGCAGAACAATCAGGTGCTGACGCCTATTTCCGCCAATCGGGTGAGGCAGGCCTCTTCCGCGTTGTCGAGCTCTTCGAGCGTCTCGTCGATATCCTTGCGCTTCTGGCGAAGCTCGCTGCGCTTTTCGTCGATGCGGTTCATCATCAGCTTCAGCTGGCCGAGTTCGCCCGGCGGCTCCTTGTAGACGTTGATGATCTCGCGGATCTCGGCGATGGTGAAGCCGATACGACGGCCGCGCAGGATTTCCTGAAGGAGGCGTCGGTCGGCCGAGCGGAACAGGCGCGTACGACCGCGCCTCTCGGGATGAATGAGACCTTCGTCTTCGTAGAACCGAAGCGTGCGGGTCGAAACGCCGAATTCCCGCGTCAGCTCGGTGATGGTATAATACTTGTTCACGGCCTTTTCCTGCTCTGGCCGCTCAGAATATTTGACTTTTACGTAACAGTCAATTTGCTGGGCCCTATTGCAGCAGCCACAAGGTGGCGAGCCCGAGAAAAGCAAAGAAGCCTGTGATGTCCGTAATGGCCGTCACGAATACAGAGGATGATACTGCCGGATCTGCTCCGACTTTGTCCAAGAGAAGAGGGATCATGATGCCTGCGAGCGCCGCCGCCAGCATATTGATCAGCATGGCTGTCGCGATAATCCCTCCTAAATTTGGGTCGGCGAACCAGAGACCAGCGGCGAGGCCGATCAGGAGTCCGAAGATGGCACCGTTCAACAAACCGACGCTCGCCTCCCGTCGCACGACCCTCCAAGCGTTGTGAATGTCCAAATTGCGCGTCGCAAGCGCGCGTACGGTCACCGTCATCGTCTGCGAGCCCGCATTACCACCCATTCCAGCCACGATCGGCATCAACACGGCGAGAGCCACGATCTGCTCGATCGTGGCTTCGAAGAGCGAGATCACCGAAGCGGCAAGTATCGCGGTCAACAGATTGACGAGGAGCCAGGGCACGCGCGACCGTGAGGTCTCCAAGGCGGTATCGGAGAGTTCTTCGTCGCCGACACCGCCGAGGCGCATGAAGTCCTCCTCCGCCTCCTCCTGGATGACGTCGACGACGTCATCGATCGTCAGCACGCCCACCAGGCGGCCGTTTTCATCGATGACAGCGGCAGACAGCAAATCGTATTGCTCGAAGATTTGCGCTGCCTCTTCCTGGTCCATCTCGGCCGGAATCGGATAGTTCGTTTCGCGCATGATGCTTTCGATCCGCACCTGGCGCTTGGTGCGCAGGATCCGGTCGAGATCAACGATGCCGAGAAGCTTGAAGGTGGGATCGATGACGAAGATCTGCGTAAAACTCTCCGGCAGCTCCTCCTCTTCACGCATGTAGTCGATCGTTTGGCCGACCGTCCAGAACGGCGGCACGGCAACGAATTCCGTCTGCATGCGTCGGCCGGCCGAACTTTCTGGATAGTCCAATGCCCGGCGCAGGCGCACCCGTTCGGTGAACGGCAGCTGCGCCAGGATCTCTTCTCGGTCTTCCTTGGCGAGGTCTTCGAGGATGTAGACCGCATCATCGGAATCCAGCTCGCCGATAGCTGCCGCAATCTGCGCGTTCGGCATCTGCTCGACGATCTCAAGACGAATCGCCTCGTCGACCTCGGTCAGCGCCGTCAGATCGAAATCGTCGCCCAGCAGCCGCACGAGCGCGAGGCGCTGGTCCGGCTGAATAGTCTCAAGAAGGTCGCCGAGTTCTGATTCATGCAGGCGGGCCACGTGCTGGCGTAGGAAGAGAACGTCGCGATCGGCGATCGCCGCGCCGACCATCGCGAGGAAGTCCGCCCGCACCGAGCCGTCGTCGGCATAGATGTCGTGGATCGCCTCCTCGTTCCGGATCCGGGCGAGCTCCTGTTCGTCGATGTCGCTCATCTGTCGCCCCCGCCTGACCCGTGCACGCCATGGAGAATGGCGGGCAGAACCATAATGTCAACAACCGGATAGAAGGTGCGGCGGCCACCGCACGCCGTCCCTGCTAGCCCAATTGGTGGCACGGGTCCAGCGCAAGCCGGCTACGAGGTTGAGCCAAGGGGCGCCTGGCGGTAGTGAGGGTGAGGACCACCTGCGGAATGAGATTAGATGACACGCCTGACGATCCTTCGCTATCCAGACCCTCGGCTGTCACAGCCCTGCCTGCCGGTACCAGCCTTCGATGCGGAGCTGCGGCAGCTTGCCGAAGACCTCTTGGACACGATGCGCGCGGCGCCAGGTGTGGGTATCACCGCCGCCCATGTCGGCATCCCGCAGCGGCTCTTCGTGCTCGAGCTTTCGCCCGGCAGCGCACTCTTTTACGTCAATCCCGAAATCCTCTCGTTTGGGAACGAATCCATCCGCCATCAGGAAGGGAGCGTCTCGATGCCCGGCGTGACGGAAGAGGTAGAGCGTCCAGCCTCGATCCGTCTCCGCTTCCACGATCTTGAAGGCAAGCTGCACGAGGAGGATGCGCAAGGCTTCCGCGCTGTCTGCATCCAGCACGAGATCGATCAGTTGGACGGGATCTTCTGGCTGAAGCGCCTGTCGCGCCTGAAGCGCGAGCGGCTGATCCGAAATCGGCAGAAGCAGATGGGTTGATCCTCTCGAACCAATCGCCCTTCCGGACGTTAGAGACAACGAAAAGTCCGAAAGGAGATCCCGATGGCGATCAAGCGCAATGCCAACAACACTACCCGCGAGGAAGACTACCGCGACTACGATACCCGCAACATCGACGACGGCTGGCCCTATGCGGACGCCGCCGGTGCCGCGACCAAACCGGTGGACAACGCCGCCTATGGTGATCCCAACGCCAATTTCGACCGCGAGCGCAACCGCGGCTATCACGTCGACGGCGTCGACGAAGAAGGCTTCGAGGAGCAGACACGTGACAACGTGCTCCCCGCCACCGATGGCTTCGAAGATTCCGACGATGTCGAGGAGCGGGTGACGGAAGCGCTCGACAATCTTGGCGACGTTCCGATGGAGAGCATCGACGTGCACGCCGAGCAGGGCACGGTCACGATCGAAGGCGTCGTCGACGACAGCGAAACCTCATCGCGCGTCACCCGCACCGTTCAAAGCATCAAGGGGGTGCAGCGCGTCGTCAATAACGTTCGGCTTGCTGGCATCGACACGCATATCCCGCAGGATGATTAAGATCCACGCTTGACCTCACGATAGCGTACCAGCGCCCCGAGAAAGCAAAAAACCCGCCGAAGCGGGTTTTTTGGTGCGGTCGAGAAGACTCGGATAAATGCTGAAACGCCTTGATCTGCGGGGCTTATGTGGTCCAACGATTGGACATTTCGGGCGCTCGGTTTCAATGGGTTAGCGGCGAGTGGTCCAACGCCGGTTCTCATTTTGTCCACAGTAATCGACAGCCTGTGGATAGCCGGTTGACGGAGCCCTCGCCTCGCTCCATCTCTCCCCTACCCGTGGCGGCGGGCAGCACCGTTGGCCGCTCGACATGCGTTGGCTACTGGGGCTCGTTGCTAGAGGATCACGCCTATGGATTACATTCTGGCCGGTGCGGAACACGACCACGTCGTAATCGACAACTACCTGGCAGTATGGGAAAGCTACGGAACACCCGCCGATTACTTGCGAGAGGACGCAGAGGAAGTCGCGAGGCAGTTCCTTTACGAGGGCCGACGAGAAAGGAAGCTGGCAAGCTTCATAGCCTTCGAAGGAAAGAGGCCGGCAGGCTCGATCTCATGTCAGTTGCACATGGTGCCGTACCCCGCCGTTCTGAAGCCGGAGCACATGCTCCACGGCTATATCTGGACTGTCTACACAGATCCAAGTATGCGAGGACAAGGTATCGCAGGCGGCCTCATGTCCCTTGCCCTGAAACATCTCCAAGACATAGGCTGCACGACAGTCGTTCTTCATTCATCGGAAGCGGGTCAGAATCTCTATCACCGCATCGGTTTTCAGTTAGCAAAAGAGATGCGGTTGAAATTCGCGACATCAGCCTGATGGTGAGCGATCCGTTGAAATGAATTCCCTAAAGAGATCTCTGCGGCCGGTTTACCGAACCGACCGATATCAACAGGCGCGATGGCCGAGTTTTCTTGACGTTCACCATCATCTGAGCGATCTCGAATGCACCCGTGGCGGCGGGCAACACCTTCGACCGATGCGCGGTCTCAACACGAGCGACTCCGCCATGCGCCGAAAACCACTACCCGATGACGAGCCACGCGATCCACATCTGGCCGATTTCGCCGGTCGGAAGATCATAGTCACGTGCACGGCGTGCAGAATGAGCCGCCGGTACGATGGGAGCGCGATGCTGCAGAAGACCCGCGACATGAGCCTGCCGGAGCTGCGCCTGAAGATTGCCGCGGCAGAAGGTTGCCCCAAAACGCGCAACCCCTACTATGACCGCTGCAGGCTTGCGTACGACGTGGAAGCAATGGGGATGGGATGAGTTAACGGCCGCCTACTCGACGCGGCGGGCATGATCCGAGACCTGCACATCGTGCTGGATAGGGGTACCGGGTTTCAGATTGGTGGTGGCGAGACAGCGTAAGAGCCCAGCACATGGCGCCGGGCCTCCAATTGTCATTCCGAGTATAGTATTCGCCAAGGATGCCAGCCAATAGGTGGCAGCGCGACAGTCATGGCACGAAGACCGAGATAGCCTTCTCCCGGATCCGAAATTCCACAGGGGTCATCGTCTTGATCTCTCCGTCCAAGTTAACGGCGTGAGGTTTGCTGGTTCTGAGTTTCAGGCCCTTAGTTGAGAAGGCTCGCACGTCCTTCCATTCCCCCTGAGTGCCTTTCCGTAAACTTGGAAGTAGTCTCAGCAGCCTCCACCAGTGATCAACTTCAAGGCTGTAGAAGTCGAGCATGCCGTCTGTTGCCGTCGCGTCAGCATGCACAGTCATCCCTCCTCCATAGAACCGGCCGTTTCCTACCGCGACCTGGAGAGTGCGCAGCTCCTCGATCTCGCCATCATGCTCGAGCGTCGCAGTAAACAGCCGTGAATTTACAACAAGCCGCGCCGCTACGATCCCGTAGCCTAGTTTCCCCCAACGTTTTTTGGCCTCTTCGGTCAGCGACTTCGCAAGATCGACGCTAAAACCGACGCTGGCCACGTTGAAGAAGGGATGTCCGTTCGCCTCTCCCAGAATGTCCTCGGTTTGAGGTTAGTCTCTTTTCGAGTGAGGTGCTTCCAATTTGGGCCGGAGGGAGTTGGAATTCCCGGGTTCCTTTGCGTGAAGGCGGAGAGGCAGTAGGCGACGGCAAATCAGAGAACGTCAACGGTGGTTCCTGTAAGGTGAAGGCGCTCAGAGGCCGTTGAAAGCGGAGAGAAAAACCTTAATGCGCCTAATCCCCGGGAGGCTATCGGAATGCTGGAACATTCCCTGTTCGCACGTCATCCGCTATTGCATTATGTTGAGAGCTGCAGAGAACTGGCATCGCATCTAGTGGGAAATATCGCAGGTCGAATGTCTCTATATGGTCGAGCGTGAGATCACCGCCTGTTACCTTCATCTTAAACATAGTCGTGATCGTCTGACAGCTCCGCCCGTCGGTCAAAGTCGTGAAATATTTCGAATATACGCCGATGAGGGCAGTCGGAATTGCCTGTAGCCCCGTCTCCTCAAGAACCTCACGGATGGCTGCGTCGGCAACTGATTCTCCGACTTCAAGGATTCCTCCCGGAAACCCCCATTGCTCTTCGGTTGGGGACCGAAGCTGCAACAGTACATGCCCTTGGTCATTTTCGATCCATCCGCCAGCTGAATTTATGATTATCATCCGCGACCTCCAGATCAGTAATCGAGAAACTGATGTTCTGTTCAGCCTTCAGGCCAAGCACCAATACAGTGACACGACATTCTGAATTTCCAACAGCCTCGAACAGGTCAAGCCGCTTCGAGCTTCTTCTCGCATCGGAGCGGAAATGTGTAGTTAAGAGGGTGCACGGGCCCAAAATTGCGTCGCGGTAGTTGGAGCGTTGGCGCTGATGCTGTCAAGGCACTGATGCGCCATTTGCGGTCATCCAAACGTTGACCTGCTACTGATTTTTTCCTCCACCTGGAGTTAGAGTCCGGCCTCGATTTGAAGGACGGACAGATGAAGCGGAA
>NZ_JALJRA010000021.1 GCF_022968135.1 Pseudorhizobium tarimense | reverse complement strand
ATCAGGAGCGGCGTGATCAGAAAGCCGCCGCCGACGCCGAACATGCCGGACAGGAATCCGACGGCCGCACCCATGCCCAGAATGATGAAGATATTCACCGAAAGCTCTGCGATCGGCAGGTAGACAGTCACGGCAAGACCCCGACAGGCGAATGAGCGACGCGTTGCGACAGGCGGGCCGTTTGGCCGCCGCCTGCTGCGGTGCAAGGAAGTGTCTCACATGCCGGGTGAACAAGGCATGAAGATGGTTCCTCCATGCCGCCCGAAGGCCTGCCAAGTCAAACTGCGGGCCCGCCTATTCGGGCGTCTTCCGATGTTCGAAGAACGAATGTTTGCAGGCGTGGCGGATATGCCGCGTCTCTGCAAACAGTCGGGTTAGTCGGCTTTCGCCGTCGCATCCTGATTGCTGCTGCGGGCCAGCAGTTCTTTCACCAGAGCGTCATTGATCTTGCCGGTCGGCTCCTGCCCGATGGAGCTCTGGAAGGCCCTGATGGCGCCGATTGTGCGCTGGCCCATCTTGCCATCCGGGGCGCCTGCATCAAAGCCGTTCTTGTTGAGGATCGCCTGGATGTTACGGATCGCTTTCTCCATGTCGATCGACGAGGTCTTCACCGGCGTCTCGCCCGCCCATTCGTCTGGCAGTTGCACGCTGTTGGCGGCCGGATCGAGCGGCTTGGCCGACCAGCTTTCGGCGGCGCTGCGGGCTGTCTCCAGCTGTTCCTTGCGCATGGCCTTGGCCACCTCGTCGCGCTTCTGCGCCGCGTCCTGATCACCACCCTTCGCGGCGATGGCGAACCATTTGTAGGAGTCCACAAGGTTCTGTGCCGTGCCGTTGCCGCGGGCATAGAGGATCGCAAGGTTGAACTGGCTGTCCGAAACGCCAAGCTCGGCTGCCTTCTTGAACCAGTCGACAGCCGCTGCGTAGTCCGGCTCGCCCTTGGCGCCGGAAGCATTCAAGACCGCGAGGTTGTGCATCGCACTGGCATTGCCGGCATCGGCTGCCTGGCTGTAGTAGGCGAGCGCCTTGTCCAGATCACGCGCGACGCCATTGCCCTTCTCGAACAGGTTGCCGAGACGGTACTGTGCGGGCACCGATCCCCGATCGGCCGCAAGCTTGTACCAGTTCGCAGCTTCCGCCATGTCGACGGCCACCTCACGGCCTTCCGTATAACGCGCCCCGATCTCGAACAGCGCCACCGGGTCTCCCGCCTCCGCAGCCTTGGAAAGCGATTCCGGTCCGATCGAGGCCGGAACGACTATCTTCGGCGCCTCCGGCGGGGTTGCCGCGGCAACCTCGGGAGCGCCAGCAGCAGCGGCTGCCTCCGCTTCGGCGGCTTCTGCCGGCGCTTTGGGCTGCTCCAGCGTGGAGGCCAAGCCCTCGCCGGGGCGCGGCGCGATCAGCGGACTGCGTTGGACCTGCGGTTGAGGGGCGGCCTCCGGCGGAGTCGTGTCGACATCATTGGCTGCGGGTTCGATGCGAGCCGGCGCGGCGGGGGCGCTCTGCGTATCGGCGTCCACGGATGCCTGAGCTTCGGCCGGCGTGGCGGGTGCTTCCTCCGCTGGAGCCTCGTCGACGGCTGCCGTCTGCGTCATCGGGTCCGGCGCCGTCAGCGACTTGACGAGTGGCATCGTCATCAGCACCAGCAGCACAGCGCCCACGGCCATCATGATCGGCCGGCGGTGGCTTGAAAACGCATCGCCGATTCCCTGGCTTCGGCGGCTTTTTCCCTGTGCGTCCAAGGTGGGATCGGTCTCCATGGCGGCGGCCTTCGCGGCTCGGCGCGCGGCAGCGATGTAGTCTGCGCGATCACCGACCGGCTGGCTGCCACCGCCCGTCGCCGCAGCCTGGCTGGCGCGCACGCGCTCCAGGATCTTGCGCACGTCTGGCGTGCCTGAACCGGGCTCCAGCGGCTCGTTTTCGCGCTCCGGCGGCAGCATCACGGTCGGGTCGAGCGATGGCGTCGGCTCCACGACTATTCGGCCGGGCGTGGAAGCTTCAGGTTTGGAATTGGAGCGCAGGCGCTTGGAGATCTGGCTGAAGATGCCGGATTTCGGGGTGTCACGGGCCTCCGCAGAGGCCGCTGGCGGTTCGGGTGATACGAAGGAATCTTCGACCGGCTCCTCCGCCTGAGCGTCGGGATAGTCTGCCGTCTCGTCGAAGACGGGAGCGCCTGCTGGTCCGGTTCCCGCATGCGTTGTGCTGCCGGAAAGCGAGCCGATCAGCTCGGCATGAAGGTTTTCTGCGGCCGCCGCAGATGCGGCACGGGCACTTGCGGCGCCTTGTTCGGCGTGAGCGGCCCGCGCAGCCTCACTGTCTCGCTTCGGCATAGCCGGCTTCTGCGTCATTGGCGGCGCAAACCGGTCTTCCATCGTGTCCAGCCGGTCTGCGATCTGCACCAGCGTCGTGTGGAGCGCATTGAGCGTGTGTTGCGAGCGCTCGTCCTTGTTACGCGTCAGTTCTTCCAGGTTGCGCAGGTCTTCGGCAAGCGCAGCCAGCGCTTCCGTATCCATGGCCGGTGCACCGGCCCGCTCGCGCCGCGCAAAGCTCTCAACGACGGCTTCCGCCGCCTGCCGCGCTGCCTCGACTATGTATTCGTCGTTCGTTGAAACATAGCTCTCCAGCGCGCTCACCCGGTTCTCGATTTCGGGCGAAGAATAGCCCACGCCTGCCGGGGTCTCGCTCATCAACTGCGAGAGGTTGGCGATCTGGGCTTCCAGGCTCTTCAGCGCAGCACTGTCGCCGATCGGGCCTTGTACGGTCTCGTCGAGGCGCGCCGCAATGTCGCTCAGACGCTCTTCGATCCGACCGATGGCCGCCTGCTCGTGCGCCGGTAATTGCAGGCTCTGCTGGTAGTCCATCTCGTCGATCCGGCGAGCCAGATAGTCCAGCCGCTCGGCGAGCGCTTCGTTGACCTGCCCGTCACCCAGACGATCGATCTTGTCGGAAATGTCGGCGAGATATTCCATCAGCCCCGCCTGCTCATTGCCTCGGCTCGGCTGCGACAGCATGCGCGACAGCTGCTCCAGCCGCTCTTCCAGCCGCAGCGCCACCTCCTCGTTGGAAAGTTGCTCGACGCGCCCGGACAACGCTTCGATCCGGCGCGACAGCCCTTCCGTCGGCTCATGGCTGGTGCGCGCCATCATGTCGATCTGTTCGGCCATGCCGCCGATGCGGCTTTCCAGCCGCTGCAGGGCCGCATGATCGGCTGCAGGGACTGCGGCCGCGCGGCCGTTGGCAGCGATCGCCCGGCTGATTTCGTCCAGCCGTTCGTCCAGGACGGCGAACTGCTCGTTCAACTCGTCCGTCGGCTGCATGCGCGAGCCGAGCTGCTCCATCGCGGTAGCGACGGCCACCAGCTTCTGCTCCAGCGCATGGATGGCCGGGCTGTTGCTCATCGAGCCGAGCTGGCCCTTGATGCCGTCGATCCGGTAGGCGAGGCCGACCAGTTCCTCGCGCAGGCTGTTGGTGTCGAGCTCGATGATGCGGTCCTCGATCCCCTGCCAGCGTGCATCGAGGTGCCGCAGGCTGTCTTCCCGCGCCAGCCCGTCGATCACCGCCCGCAGTTCTTCGTATTCGGCGCGTAAGGCTTCGGCCTCTGGGCCGCCGTGATGGCCAAGGGCGTGGATGCCGTCGGCAAGCTGCGCCAGGTCCTGGCGCAGGTCATTGCTGATTTGCTGGCCCTGGGCCACGGTTCGGATGCTGTTGAGTTCGGCGCGCAGCGCCTTCATCTCACGGGCTACGCCGTCGGCGATGTCGTGTTTCAGTTCCTGCCGCAGGCTGACCAGCGCTTCTGCAATGTCCCTGAGGGACGTCTCGTCCGGTGATGCGGTTTGAGCGGCGAAGGCCGACGCAGGGCGCTGAGCTTCCTGAGCGCGTGTTTCCGGACGCCGGTCCAGACGCGGCCGCGGCATCGCAGGTATCGGATCTGCCGGATGAAGCTCGGTTTCGCGCGCCTTTGCCAACGCCCGCTGGCGCTCACGGATTTCCTCCAGCGGGTCGGCCGCCTTCAGAGGCGGTCGCGCGGCAGGCGCCCCGCTCGGGGTAGCCTCGTGCTGCTCCGGTCCTGCCTGCCGCCTCGGCTCGCGCGAGTTCTTCATCAGCCCCTCGATCCGGGCTTCGAGCCCTTCGATTGTGCGGTTGAGCGCGTCCAGAGACGATCTTTCGCTGGTGCGGGGAGATGTCGATCGTGAAGCGTTCATGATGGCTGCTCGTTCCAACGTTTGAGGCGTGGCGATGGGCCTTGTGCCCTTGGCGATTGCGGTGCCGCGGTGGAAAGACCGGGCGGGAGAAGCGCGTCGAAAGCGAATCTGACGACCGCAGTCAAAGCATCCTTCCAACGGCGAGTATTTCGTCGGACGTGGTAAATAAGCCGTTAATCAGGGCAGACTTTTCTAACCAATCACTTAGGTTGGCCGAGATCTACGGCGATACCGGAGTCGTCGTCCGACACGCCGGAGCCGCGGCAAGAAAGTCCGGATCAAGCGTTTGACGTTTACGCAAACGTCAATTATTTGTGGGGGACGTGATGGCGGACCCTCATGTCCGTGCGAGGTTTATGGAGGAAGCTCGACCATGCCTGTCTACAAGGCTCCGGTAACCGATACCCTTTTCCTACTGAACGACGTGCTCGGCCTGGAGCGATACGGCAACCTGCCGGGCTTCGCCGATGCCTCTCCAGACACGGTGGAGGCCATTCTCGGAGAAGCCGCCAAGGTGGCCGAGGAGGCGCTCTTCCCGCTCAATCTCTCCGGTGACCAGGAAGGCTGCACACGGCACGATGACGGCACGGTGACCGTGCCGAAGGGCTTCAAGGAAGCCTATGACCAGTATTGCCAGGGCGGATGGATCGGTCTTGCGGTTCCGGAAGAATTCGGTGGCCAGGGCCTGCCTTACACGCTGCACGCCGCCGTCGGCGAATACATGTCGTCCGCCAACATGTCGCTGATGATGTATCCGGGCCTCACCCAGGGCGCGATCGCCGCGATCCTCGTCCACGGCTCGGACGAGCAGAAGCAGACTTACCTGCCGAAGATGGTTGAAGGCACTTGGTCCGGCACCATGAACCTGACCGAGCCCCATTGCGGCACCGATCTTGGTCTGCTGCGCACCAAGGCCGTTCCGAACGGCGACGGCACCTACAAGCTGTCGGGTCAGAAGATCTTCATCTCCGCCGGCGAGCACGGCATGACCGACAACATCATCCACCTGGTGCTTGCCCGCATCGAAGGCGCGCCGGAAGGCACCAAGGGCATCTCGCTCTTCATCGTGCCGAAGTTCATGGTCAACGAGGACGGCTCCGCCGGCGAGCGTAATTCCGTGACCTGCGGCGCCATCGAGCACAAGATGGGCATCCACGGCAATTCCACCTGCGTGATGAACTATGACGAAGCGACCGGCTACCTGATCGGCGCCGAGAACAAGGGTCTCGCCGCCATGTTCGTCATGATGAACGAGGCTCGCCTCGGCGTTGGCCTGCAGGGACTGTCGATCGCAGAGACCGCCTATCAGAACGCCGTCGCCTACGCCCGTGAACGCATCCAGGGCCGCTCGCTCTCCGGCCCCAAGGCGCCGGAGAAGAAGGCCGACCCGATCATCGTCCACCCCGACATCCGCCGCACGCTGATGACCATCCGGGCCTTCAACGAAGCCGGCCGCGCCTTCATGCTGTGGACGGCGCTGAAGTCCGATATTGCGCACCGGTCGGAAGACGCCGCCGAGCGCCAGAACGCCGATGACCTGCTCGGTCTCGCGACGCCGATCCTCAAGGGCGTGCTGACCGATAAGGGCTTTGATCATGCGGTCATGGCTCAGCAGGTCTATGGCGGCCATGGCTATATCGAAGAATGGGGCATGAGCCAGTATGTCCGCGATGCCCGCATCGCGATGATCTATGAGGGCGCCAACGGCATCCAGGCACTCGATCTCGTCGGCCGCAAGCTGGCGCTGAACGGCGGCCGCGCCGTCATGGCGATGTTTAAGGAGATCGGCGATTTCTGTGTGGAATACCGCGCCGACGAGGCGATGGCGCCGTTCACCAAGGCGCTCAAGAAGGGCTTGAACGACCTGCAGGCCTCCACCATGTGGTTCATGCAGAACGCCATGGCCAAGCCCGATAACGCCGGCGCCGGCTCGACTGATTACATGCACCTCTTCGGACTGGTGACACTCGGCTACATGTGGGCGAAGATGGCAAAAGCCGCCCAGTCCGGACTTGCTGCAGGCGACCCGCGCGAGGAGTATCTGAAGAACAAGCTCGTGACCGCGAAATTCTACATGGAGCGCATCATGCCGGAAACGGCGCTGCGCAAGGCCCGCATCGAAACCGGCGCCGACACCATGATGGAACTGGCCGCCGAGGCATTCTGATCCTCCCCCTCCGCCGCGGAGGGACGGGGAGGGTTTCGACCCTCCCTACCGAATGACACTTCTGGCAAGACGCTTTGCCACCCAGGGAGATGAGACCATGACCGAAGTCTTCATTTACGACCACGTCCGCACGCCGCGCGGCCGCGGCAAGAAGGATGGGTCGCTGCACGAGGTGCCCTCCGTCCGCCTGGCGGCGAAGACGCTGGAAGCGATCCGCGACAGGAACGGCCTCGACACGTCCACTGTCGACGACATCATCATGGGCTGCGTCGATCCGGTCATGGATGCCGGCGCCGTCATCCCGAAGGCTGCCGCCTTCGAAGCCGGCTATTCCTTCTCTGCCCCCGGCATGCAGATCTCCCGCTTCTGCGCCTCCGGCCTCGATGCCATCAACTTCGCCGCCGGCAAGGTCGCGGCAGGCTCCGATGACATCGTCATCGCCGGCGGTGTGGAGAGTATGTCGCGCGTCGGCATGGGCATGTCCGGCGGTGCATGGTACATGGACCCGTCGGTCAACTTCCCGGCCTATTTCATGCCGCAGGGCGTTTCCGCCGACCTGATCGCCACCAAGTACGGCTTCTCCCGCGACGACGTGGACGCCTATGCGGTGGAAAGCCAAAAGCGGGCGGCGAACGCCTGGGACAAGGGCTACTTCAAGCACTCGGTGATCCCGGTGAAGGACCAGAACGGGCTCACCATCCTCGACCGTGACGAGCACATGCGTCCCTCGACCGACATGCAGTCGCTGGCCTCGCTCAACCCCTCCTTCCAGATGCCGGGCGAGATGGGCGGCTTCGAGGCTGTCGGCATCCAGGCCCATCCGGAAGTCGAGAAGATCACCTATGTCCACCACGCCGGCAATTCCTCGGGCATCGTCGATGGCGCTGCCGCCGTCTTGATCGGCTCAAAGGCCGGTGGTGAAGCCATGGGCGTCAAGCCGCGTGCAAAAATCCGCCACTTCACCAACATCGGCTCCGATCCGGCGCTGATGCTGACCGGTCCGGTCGATGTCACCGAAAAGCTCCTGAAGCGCTCCGGCATGTCAATTGCCGATATCGGCCTCTACGAGCTGAACGAAGCCTTCGCCGCCGTCGTCCTGCGCTACATGCAGGCCTTCGACATCCCCCACGACAAGATCAACGTCAACGGCGGTGCGATCGCCATGGGCCACCCGCTCGGCGCCACCGGCGCCATGATCCTAGGCACCGTGCTCGACGAACTGGAGCGGCGCGATCTCGACACCGCCCTCGTCACGCTCTGCATCGGCGCCGGCATGGGCACCGCCACCATCATCGAACGCGTCTGAGATCGGGGAGGAGACCAATCATGACCTACACCAACTTTACCGTCGAAACCGACGCAGACGGCATCGCGCTCGTCACCTGGGACATGCCGAACAAGTCGATGAACGTCTTCACCCTCGAGGTGATGGACGAGATCCAGCAGATCCTCGACGCCACCGTCGCCGACGAGGCCGTCAAAGGCGTGGTCTTCACCTCCGGCAAGTCCTCCTTCTCCGGCGGCGCCGATCTCACCATGATCAAGAGCATGTTTGCGATGCTCGCCGACGAGAAGGCGAAGGACCCGCGGGCCGCGGTCCAGAAGCTCTTCGACGCCGCCGGCCAGATGTCGCAGCTCTTCCGCCGCATCGAGACGAACGGCAAGCCCTGGGTCTCGGCCATCAACGGCACCTGCATGGGCGGCGCCTTTGAACTCTCGCTCGCCTGCCACGGCCGCGTCGCCGCCAATTCCAAGGCGGTGAAGATCGCGCTGCCGGAGGTCAAGGTCGGCATCTTCCCCGGCGCCGGCGGCACCCAGCGCGTGCCGCGTCTCGCCAACGCCCAGGACGCGCTGCAGATGATGACGACCGGCCAGTCCTTGACCGCCCAGCGCGCCAAGGCCATGGGCCTCGTCCACCAGGTCGTGGAGCCGGGCGAGCTTGTCTCCGCCGCCAAACAGATGATCAAGGAGGGCCTGAAGCCTGTCGCCCCCTGGGACGAGAAGGGCTTCAAGGTGCCGGGCGGCGGCGTCTGGACGCCGGCAGCCGCCCAGCTCTTCCCGGCAGCGCCTGCCATCCTGCGCCGCGAAACCGCCGGCAATTACCCGGGTGCGCTCGCCATCCTCAAATGCGTCTATGAAGGCCTGCAGCTGCCCTTCGATACGGCGCTCAAGGTCGAGCAGCGCTACTTTACGCAGATCCTGCAGACAACCGAGGCCTTCTCGATGATCCGCTCGCTCTTCGTATCCATCCAGGAACTCGGCAAGGGCGCCCGCCGTCCGGCCGGCGTGCCGAAGACGGAGATCAGGAAGGTCGGCGTCGTCGGCGCAGGCTTTATGGGCGCCTCCATCGCCTATGTCACGGCCGCCGCCGGCATCCCCGTCGTTCTCATCGACCGCGACCAGGACGCCGCCAACAAGGGCAAGGCTGTCTCCGAAAAGCTGGTGTCTGACTCCGTTGGTAAGGGCCGGATGACCAAGGAAGAGGGCGAGCAGCTGCTCTCCCTCGTCACCCCGACGCCAGATTATTCCACGCTCTCCGACGTCGACCTCGTGGTCGAGGCCGTCTTCGAGGATCGCGCCGTGAAGAAGGCCGTCATCGAGCAGGTGGAAGCCGTCATCCCGGAAACGACGATCTTCGCCTCCAACACCTCGACCCTGCCAATCACCGGCCTTGCCGAGAATTCCAAGCGTCCGGAGCAGTTCATCGGCGTCCACTTCTTCTCGCCGGTCGAAAAGATGATGCTGACCGAGGTCATCCTCGGCGAGAAGTCGGGCGACAAGGCGCTCGCCATGGCGCTGGATTTCGTAGGCAAGATCAAGAAGACCCCCATCGTCGTCAACGACACGCGCGGCTTCTTCGTCAACCGCTGCGTCTTCCGCTACATCAACGAGGCCTATGACATGCTGGCCGAGGGCGTGCCGGCGGCGATGATCGAGAATGCCGCCAAGATGGCGGGCATGCCGGTCGGCCCGCTTTCGCTCAACGACGAGGTCGCCGTCGATCTGTCCCAGAAGATCATGAAGGCCTCCATCGCCGATCTCGGCCCCAATTCGGTCAAGCCCGAGCACATGGCGCTCATCGACAAGATGGTCGACGTGCTCGACCGCCGCGGCCGCAAGAACGGCCAGGGCTTCTACGATTATCCGCCCAAGCCCGCCAAGAAGTCGCTCTGGCAAGGCCTGAAAGAGCTCTACCCGCAGAAGCCCGCCTCCCAAGTCGACGTCAACGTGTTGAAGCAGCGCTTCCTCGTCACCATCGCGCTCGAAGCCGCCCGCACGGTGGAAGAAGGCATCGTGACGGACCCGCGCGAAGCCGACGTCGGCTCCATCCTCGGCTTCGGCTTCGCCCCCTATACCGGCGGCACGCTCTCCTACATCGACGGGATGGGCGTGAAGACCTTTGTGGCGCTGGCGGAAAAGCTCGCTGCCGACTACGGCGACCACTTCAAGCCGACGCCGCTGCTGAAGGAGATGGCCGCCAACGGCGAGACCTTCTACGGGCGGTTTGATCCGTATGGGGACGTGGAAAGGGCGGCTTAGGCCTTTCCAGAGCCACGTCAGCGCCGACTTCAGGCACCCTCGCTCCTCCCTCTCTCTTCGTCATCCTCGGGCTTCACCCGAGGATACAAATGCAAGGTCGCAGCGCTCACGCATCTCCCGTTCCGGCGAAGGCTACCGCACCTTCTCACCCACCCCTTCCCGTCCTACCTCACCCCCATGTGCAACGACTACGAACAACATGTACGCTACGCCGAATACCTGCGCGCGCTTGAGGAGCAGGGCCTTGCCGCCCCCGACCATCAGGGCGAGGCGGATCTCCCCCGAGCGGATGACATTCGCATCGGCGATTTTGGACCCGTGATACGGGCGGAAGGCGAGGGCGGGGTGGCGCTGTCGGCCATGCGCTTCGGCTTTCCGCCGCCGGCGGGCCAAGGGAGCAAAAAGAAGGGAGCGCCGGTCTTCAACTTCCGCTCGGAAGGCCGAAGTTTCGTCCAAAGCCGCCGCTGCCTCATCCCGGCCTCCGCCTTCTTCGAATTCACCGGCAGGAAGTACCCCAAGGCCAAGCACCGCTTCACGCTGAAAGACGCCCCCTTCCTCTGCATCGCCGGGCTCTGGCGCGAGGCAGGAGGCGAGGGAGAGGAGAAGAGCAACCAGCCCCCCGCCTTCACGATGCTCACCACCGCCCCCGGCCCCGACGTCGCCCCCATCCACGACCGCCAGGTCGTGGTGCTGCGGCCGCAGGACTGGCGCCACTGGCTGGACCTGACCAAACCCGAAGCCGACCTCCTCCGCCCCCTGCCGGCAAGGTCGCTCCATGTGGAAGAGGTGCGCTCGGGGAGTGACTGAGGCGAGGCACAAGGATAGCCCTCACCCTGAGGATGAGGAGCGGTCCGGGTCAGCGGAGCAATCGATCCGGCGATCGATTGCAGCGACGAACGCGAGGATGAGGGGAGCCGCCGTGCACCTCCCAAACGTGAGCGTCCCGCAGCCGAAAATCCCGGCACCGGCTCCTCTCCCGCTGTGTGAGAGGAAGCAAAATCAGCGTCTTAGCCAAAGGCTAAGTGCTAGATTTTGCAGGTGAGAGGATTCTTCCCGTCCTCCAGCGTCCCCGCCCTCGAAACCCACGCTCATGATCGGTCCGCCTCCGTCGCCGGAGTGTTTCGCGAGACGGTCGTGGGCAGGCGGGGGGGCGGCGCTTCCATCCAAGCCGCAACGTGCGGGGAGGGTGGAAGAGGTGAAAGCCATGGGCGGGCAGGCGCAATCCTCGCCACCCTATCAAGTCTCCCCCGGGCAGCCATGTCCGTTCGGGAAAGCCGTGCAAGCATCAGGAGAAATCCTGGTGCGCAGAGAGACGGGCACCTGTAGGGGCTGGACACCCCGAACGAACGCCGAAAGGCCACGCGGATGCGGAGCCACAGACAAAACCACACTTGAGGTTCCGCAGTCGCGTGGGCACTCCGATCTGATCAACAAGACACGCCGGCACCGGCTTGAACGAAAACCCGTGCCCGAAAAAGCCAGGCGAAGAGATGGTAGAAAGCGAGGAGGAAAAGCGACGTCGCTGGCGGGAGGCTGATAACCAACCCTATCTGCCCGGCTATACGTACGGCGACTTCCAAAAACTCACCCGGCACCAGAAGTTACGCGAATGGCAGAAGCTCACCCAGCGCGCGACGAGCTATCTCGGCTACTGGAAGACCTGTGACGTTTCCGCCTGCCGCGGCTTTCTGTCGGAGAAGCAGTATAGCGACGAGCCGCGCTAGCACGAATCCTTCCCGCCCTGCGTCGCTGCGAAAGGCCTCCGTCAGCCGGAAGTGCTCGCCGCCTTCCCGGCCGCCTTCGGTTACCCGCCGGACAAGGCCGACCAGCCGAAATACAACGGCCGGCCTTCGATTGGCCGCAGGAAGGCGGGGACGAGCCGTCGTGATGCGGTAACGGCGGGAGGCTCAGCACGTCGCCGGCGGCCCGTAGGCCGCCATGAAGACGCGGATTGCGCCGCGGGTCACATGGTCCAGGTCGGCTTCGGAAGGCACATCCTTCAGGTCGCCGAACAGGCGGAACTTGAAGAAGCTGCCGCTCGTCATCTCGATGAACTGACGGGCGGCGAGATCCGTGTCGTCGACAACGAGGTTGCCGAGCGCCACGTGGCGCTGGACAAAATCTCCCAGCACATGGCGCACATTGCCGGGGGCAGCATGGAAGAAGCGGCGCGTGACGCTTGGCATGCGGTCGACGACGCCGATCACGGTGCGCATGGCGCCCACCACTTCCGGGCAGGTGATGTGGCGGGCAAAGCTGGTGCCGAAGGCGTAGAGGCCTTCCTCCACCGCCTCACTGCCGGCAAGCAGGTTGCGCATGTCGTTGGCAATGCGGTCGCGCTCGCGGTCGACCATGGCGACGAAGAGGTCTTCCTTGTTCTCGAAGTAGACGTAGATCGTCCCCTTCGAAACCCCGGCCTCGCGGGTGATGTCGTTCATGCTGGCGCCGTCGAAGCCGAGCTTCATGAAGACGCGCTTGGCGCCGTCGATGATCTGCTCGCGCTTTGCCGGATCGGCACCGGCGGCGAAGCGTCCCCCGCCGGCGGCCGCGGCGGAAGCGTCGTCCGCCTTCTCGATTGTTCTGCTGCTCATATCTCTTTTACCTTTTCGAACCGCTCGGTTCGATTGCTCTTGATATGTGCGGGAAGACACTCTATGTCAAGTTCACCGAACCGAGCGGTTCGATGTTCTTTGCCGACCCAATCTGCCGAATGGTGCCTCCGATGACCGCTTCGAAGCCTGCGAATGCCCTGCGCGATGTTTCCCGTGACGACCAGCCGGCCGCCGCTCCCGCTTCCGCCCCTGCTGCGGAGGCGGTCGCCGCACCCGCCTCGACGGCCGGAGCGGAAGCCAAGCCGAAGCGCCGCCGCCCCAACCTGGTGCTACCTGTCATCGTGCTCGCCCTCCTCGGCGGGGCCGGCTGGTACGGCTACGGCTGGTGGACCGACGGCCGCTTTCTCGTTTCCACCGACGACGCCTATATCGAAGGCGACATCGCCATCATCTCCCCCAAGGTGTCCGGCTATGTCGAGAAGGTCAATGTCGTCGAGAACCAGCAGGTGCACGCAGGCGATCCGCTGGTGACGCTGGACGGCGGAGATTACCAGCTCGCGGTTAGCCGCGCCGAAACGGCGATCGAGGCTGCCAAGCTTGCCGTCACCCGCATCGATGCGCAGATCACCGGCGCGGAAGCTGCGCTGAAGCAGGCCAAAGCCCAGCAGGGCGCGCTGGAGGCCGCAGTGCGCGGCGCTGAAATCACTGCCAACCGCGCCAGCAGCCTGGCGGAGAAGTCCGTCGGCACCGCGGCCGATGTGGACAATGCCCGTGTCGCGCTGGAACAGGCACGCGCCAATCTGGTCGCTGGCCAGGCTGCCGTTTCCTCGGCCGAAGCCAATATCGGCCTCCTGCAGGCGCAACGCCGCGAGGCGGTCAACACCATCCACGCCCAGGAACTCGCGCGCGACCAGGCCGAGCGCGACCTCGGCTTCACCGTGTTGAAGGCGCCCTATGACGGCATCGTCGGCAATCTGGCGGTGCAGACGGGCGATCTCGTCTCGGCCGGCAAGCGGCTTGCGGCACTCGTGCCGCTGACGCAGCTCTACATCGAGGCGAACTTCAAGGAAACGCAGATCAGCGAACTGGAGCCCGGCTCCAAGGTCCGTGTCCATGTCGACGCCTTCGAGGAACACGACATCATCGGCACGGTGGACTCCATCTCGCCGGCCTCCGGTGCCGTCTTCTCCATGCTCCCAGCCGAAAACGCCACGGGCAACTTTACAAAGGTCGTGCAGCGCGTGCCGGTGCGCATCTCCCTGCCGGAAACGGCGCTTGCCGACCGGCATTTGAGGGCGGGCTTGAGCGTGGTCGTCGATGTCGATACCCGCACCGCCCCATCCGGCGATGCCGTGGCTGCCGCCCAGTAAAACGGCAGCCTACTCCAGCCCCTTCAAGGAGAACGGCCATGGCAACAGCGGCCGCAACGGCAGGTGCCCTCCCTGCGGATCCGCCGATGGACAAGCGCAAGCTCATCGCCTTCTTCGCGATGGTCTTCGGCATGTTCATGTCGATCCTCGACATTCAGATCGTGTCCGCCTCGCTTGCCGAAATCCAGGCAGGCCTTGGCGCAGGATCGGAGGAGGTCGCCTGGGTGCAGACATCCTACCTGATTGCCGAAGTCATCATGATCCCGCTGTCGGGCACGCTCGCGCGCATCCTGTCGACGCGGGTGCTCTTCACCATCTGCGCCGGCGGCTTCACGCTCGCCAGCATGCTCTGCGCCACCGCCACCGACATCGAGCAGATGATCGTCTACCGGGCAATCCAGGGCTTCATCGGCGGCGGCATGATCCCATCGGTATTTGCGGCCGCCTTCACCATCTTCCCGCCGTCGAAGCGATCGATCGTCTCACCGATGATCGGCCTCGTGGCTACCCTTGCACCGACCATAGGTCCAACCATCGGCGGCTACCTCAGCCATGCCTTCTCCTGGCACTGGCTCTTCCTCGTCAACATTGTGCCCGGCGTCATCGTCACGGCTGTTGCCTGGAGTATGATTGATTTCGACGAGCCAGAAATGAGCTTGTGGAAGCGGTTCGATTGGTGGGGCCTGCTCGCCATGGGCCTCTTCCTCGGCTCCCTCGAATACGTGCTGGAAGAGGGCAACAACAAGGACTGGTTCAGCGACGAGCATATTGTCATCGGCACGGTTGTCATGCTCACTGGTGCCGCTGTCTTCTTCTGGCGTGCCTTTAAGGTGGATTTCCCAGTGGTGGATCTAAAGGCCTTCGCCAACCGCAACTTTGCTTTTGGCTCGCTTTTCTCCTTCGTCATGGGCATCGGTCTTTACGGCCTGACCTATCTCTACCCGCTCTATCTCGGACGCATCCGCGGCTATGACTCACTCATGATCGGCGAGACCATGTTCGTGTCAGGTCTTGCCATGTTCTTCACGGCGCCGGTTGCCGGCATGTTGTCCTCGCGTCTCGACCCGCGGGTGATGATGGGCATCGGCTTTGCCGGCTTCGCGCTCGGCACCTGGATGATGACCGGCCTGACTGCCGATTGGGACTTCTACGAGCTCTTGATCCCGCAGATCCTGCGCGGTTGCTCGCTGATGATCTGCATGGTGCCGATCAACAATGTCGCGCTCGGCACGCTTCCGCCTGCTCGTATCCGCAATGCTTCGGGCCTCTTCAACCTCACCCGAAACCTCGGCGGCGCTGTTGGGCTGGCGATCATCAACACGCTGCTCACCCAGCGCACCGACGAGCATTATGCGCGGCTTTCCGAACACATCACCTTCGGCAATCCGGCAGCGCTCGACTGGCTGAACAGCGTCGGCGCCAACTACGACAGCTATGGACTGGATGGCAGCTCGGTTGCGGTTCAGAAGCTCTCGGGCATCGTCACTCAGCAATCCTGGCTGATGTCCTTCATCGACGTCTTCATGCTGCTCACCGTTCTGTTCGGGAGCCTCATCGTCATGGTGACGCTGATCGCCAAGCCGTCGGGACAGGCGGGGGGCGGCGGCGGCCACTGAAGCGCAATGCACCGGGCTAGACGGAGGTCTGATGAACCAATCTGCGGCCAAACGGGTTTAAGGCGCAGGTTGGAACAAGAGGCCGCGCCGTGGACGTAACGACAGCAATCCGGGAGCTTGAAGTCTGGATCGGGACCTTCGTCCTGAACGAATGGACACTCTACCAGGCGCTGATCATCCTCGCCGGATACATCTTGTCGTGGCTTCTGGCCTCGCGTACTGAACCATTAGTCGAGGCGCGGGCGCGCCACATCAAGGGCAATCCGGACCTTCTGCGGGTCATCATAGCCTTTATGCGGCGGTTGAAGTGGCTTTACCTCGTCATATGGCTCTGGATTGCCGAAGCCGTCATGTCTCTCTTTGTCTGGCCGTCGCAACGCTGGCTCCTTGCCACAGCCCTGACGCTGGTGGCTGCCTGGTTCGTCATCTCGGTATTAACGAAAATCATCCGCAATCCGACGTTGTCGCGGGTCGTCGCCATCCTGAGCTGGAGCTACGTGGCGGTCCACACGCTCGGTCTGGACGAGCCACTCTATGCCGCCCTCGACAGTGCCGCAATCACCGTCGGCACGCTCAGGCTTTCGCTGCTGATTGTGGTGAAGGCCGTTATTCTTGCAGTGGCCCTTGTGTGGCTGGCGGTGCTGCTCGGCAACGTATTGTCGCACTGGATCCAGCGGTCCGCCGACCTGTCGCCCTCGCTGAAGGTGCTGATCAGCAAGCTGATCAAGATCACGCTAATGATCATAGCCGGCGCAATCGCGCTATCGGCGACCGGGATCGATCTCACGGCGCTCACCGTGTTTTCCGGCGCCGTCGGCGTCGGCATCGGTTTTGGGCTTCAGAAGGTCGTGTCGAACTTCATCTCCGGCATCATCATCCTGCTCGACAAGTCGATTAAGCCAGGCGACACCATCACGCTTGGCGATACCTTCGGCTCGATCCGTGACCTCAGATCGCGGTTCGTGTCGGTGATCACCCGCGAGGGCAAGGAGTACCTCATTCCGAACGAGGACTTCATCTCCCAGCAGGTGGTGAACTGGTCGTTTTCCAGCGACTTCGTCCGCATCGACGTCGACTTCGGCACCTCCTACGAGGACGATCCGCACGAGGTGATCCGCATTGCGCTCGAAACCGCAGCCACAGTCCCGCGCGTCGCGAACACCTACAAGGCTCCGGTCTGCTGGATGACCGCCTTCGGCGATTCTTCGCTCAACTACAAGCTCCGCTTCTGGATTTCGGATCCGGCCAACGGCCTCACCAACGTTCGCGGGCAGGTGCTGCTGGCGTTGTGGGATGCGTTCAAGGAAGCCGGGATCTCGATCCCGTTCCCCCATCGCGAGATCATCATGCGCACGCCGGTCGAGATCGCCAAGGCTCCGGCACCGCCGGAGCATGATTAGGCCAACGCTATCCGTTCAGCCAGGCGGCAGCCAACGGCACCACGATCGACGTGGCGACGGCATTGAGCGCCATGGCAATTCCGGCAAAGAGCCCCGCCGTCTCGTCGACTTCATAGGCGCGTGCGGTGCCAATGCCGTGGGAGGTAAGCCCAACGGCAAAGCCGCGGGCGGCGTAGTCGCGGATGCCCATCAAATTCATGAAGGGCGTGACGATCAGTGCGCCGATGATGCCGGTGAGGATGACAAGCACGGCGGTGAGCGATGGGTTGCCGCCGAGCGAGGCGGAGATCGCCATGGCGACCCCAGCCGTTGCCGACTTCGGCAGAAAGGAGATCAGCACCTCTTGCGAAAGGCCGGTCAATGCGCCGAGCAACAGCACGGAGGAGACTGCCGCCAGCGATCCGGCCAAAAGCGCGGCCGCAATCGGCAGCAGCAGGCGCCGGACCCTTTCCCATTGGCGGGACAACGGGACGGCGATTGCAACTGTTGCCGGGCCGAGTAGGAAGTGGACGAACTGCGCACCTTGGAAGAACTGCTGATAGGGGATGTCGAAGACGGTCATGATCAGCGACAGCAGCAGGATGGATGTCAGCACCGGATTGACCAGCGGGTTGCGGTCGAGACGGCGTGAGATCTCGGAGGCAAAGATCCAGGTGCAGAGCGTCAACGTCAGCCAGATGAGCGGCGAGGTGGAGAGATAGACCCAGAGGTCGACGGGGCTCTTCATGCAGCCGTATCCTTGTGGCCGAGCAGACGCCGCGCGGCAAGGAAGGTCCAGACGGTTACGGCAAGGGTAAAGATTGCGGAGAGAACGAGAACTGCAGCGATCGCGCCGCCTTCGTCCTGCACCACGCCCCATAGTGCCACCACACCCACGCCGGCGGGCACGAAAAAAAGGCCGAGATTGCCGAGCAGCGCTCCGGCCGCAGCCTCCACCGCCGCTACCGTTTCGCGCCAGCGGCCGCGAAGCGCCAGCAAAACGAGGAAGAGAAGCACGAGCCCGACTACCGGCCCTGGAACAGGAACGCCTGTGAGGAAGACCAGGCTCTCGCCAAGGAGTTGAAAAAACAGAAGAGCCGCAAGGCCGCGTAACATGACTACCTCCAAGGTAAGGGAGGCAGAGACTAGCGGATTGCCGAAGCCGGGTCATCTCAGGCTGACCATGCTGGCAGGGCGACGGACCCCGCCGGGGCGGAGGGATCCGTCCTCGGTTTAAGCAGGGATGCGCCGATCGTATTCTTCTCGCAGCCGCGTCCAGCCATCCCAGAACGTTTCAGGCTTTTGCCCGGCCAAGCGGCTGGTGAGAATGTTGAGGTGCATGTGCCAGCCGGCGCCGATCATCACCGTGTTGGCACGATCGGAAATGCGTCGGTGGATGATGGTGAGGAGCACCTGGTTGCCGGATGGCATCAGCCGGAACTCCACCTCTCCCTGCCGCCAGGCAAAGGTGAGGCTGCGCGGAGGATCGACCGCGATGATGTAACTCTCCATCCGCTGTTCTTCGGGAAAACCGTCCGGACGTCGGCCGGGCGGATCGGAAAGCTCCTCGTTGCGCCAGATCAGCTCGAAAGAAGCCCCCGGCTTCAACTCCATTTCTCCGGACGCGAGCCACAGGCGGCGCAACTCGCTTTGCGTCAGATAGGCCCACACGCGGTCGACGGTGCCGGGCAGCAACCTTTCGATCTTCAGGGTAGCGGGTTCGGTGAGGACGCCATAGGCGTCGAGGGTGGCGGTATCATTCATGCTCAGTCTCCTGTCTTGCTATTGGCGGGGTTGCCGTTTGCCTCCTCCCGGAGGACGCGTTCGAGCACATCGAGGCGGCTTTCCCAGAAGCGCTCGTAGAAGGTCAGCCATTGATGAGCACTTGCCAGCGGCCCGGGTTCAAGGCGGCAGACATGGGTGCGCCCGCGCACCTCCCGCCGAATGAGCCCGGCATGTTCAAGCGCCTTGATGTGCTTGGACGCGGCCGCAAGGGAGATTGCATAAGGGGCCGCCAGTTCGCCGACCGTGCGGTCGCCGGACGAAAGCTGCCGCAGCATGCTTCTTCGCGTTGCATCTCCAAGGGCGTGGAACACGATGTCGAGCTGAGGTGTGCTTAATTCAACCATGTAGTTGAATATCTATCAGATCAACTCGTTTGTCAACCGTTTGGTTGAGTAACATCTTTCTGGATCCGGATTTAGGCCGGGCGAACTGGCGCGCCTGAAGCTGGCCTTGACAGCCTCGGAGGGCGTCATAAAGGCGAAGCAGAACAACCTAAATCGAGGTCCGTCTTGAAATTTCTTTCATCCTTTTCTGCCTTCGTCGGCAAGAGCTTTGCCCTCTGGGTCATCCTCTTCGCTGTCGGCGGCTTCTTCTTCCCCGAAACCTTCAAGCAGCTGGCGCCCTGGATCGTCACGTTGCTCGCTATCATCATGTTCGGCATGGGGCTGACCATCTCGGTCGACGACTTCAAGGAAGTGGTGAAGCGCCCGGTCGAAGTCGGCATCGGCGTCGTTTCGCAGTTCCTCATCATGCCGCTGCTCGCCGTGCTCCTGACGCGGATCATCCCGATGTCGCCGGAAGTGGCCGCGGGCGTCATTCTGGTCGGCTGCTGCCCGGGCGGCACGTCCTCCAATGTCATGACTTTCCTGAGCAAAGGAGACGTCGCTCTCTCCGTCGCCTGCACATCGGTAACGACGCTTGCCGCGCCGATCATCACGCCGTTCCTGGTCTGGATGTTTGCCAGCCACTACCTGCCGGTCGATGCGATGGCCATGTTCCTCAGCATCGTGAAGGTCGTACTCGTGCCATTGGCCTTGGGTTTTGCGTTGCAGAAGCTGGCGCCCGGCCTCGTGCGTGGTGCTCTTCCTGTCCTGCCGCTGGTCAGCGTGGTCGGCATCGTCCTGATCGTTGCTGCCGTTGTCGGCGCCAGCAGAGGCGCGATCGCCCAGTCCGGACTGATGATCTTTGCCGTCGTCGTGCTCCACAACGGTCTCGGCTATTTGCTCGGCTTCTTCGCCGCCAGGGCGTTCGGCTTGTCGCTCGCCAAGAGGAAGGCCATCGCCATCGAAGTCGGCATGCAGAACAGCGGCCTCGGCGCAGCGCTTGCCAACGCCTATTTCTCGCCGGTCGCCGCCGTGCCGAGCGCGATCTTCAGCGTGTGGCACAACATCTCGGGCGCGCTTCTCGCGAACTGGTTCTCCGGACGCAGCGATGACGTCGCGGTTGCCGCGGAACCGGTAGCACCCCGTCTTTGACCAGAACAAGTGTCGGCATTCAGCCGGCGCTGGCTTTTTTGCATGGTAGACGCGGCTCATCTTGCGCCAGATATTGCCTGCCGGATGTCCAAAGCATGCCATTGACAGGTTGTCAGACATCAATATATGAGTCTCGGTATTGGTAAGGCCAGCTTACCAGTCACGCGTCGAGGAGGGCGCGTTGGGAGGGTTCATGTTTTCGGTCGTGAAATCACGCCGCCTGTATCATCAGGTGGCGGACCAGATGCGCAGCCTGATCGACCGCGGTGTCTTTACCGACGGGTCTCGGCTGCCGGCCGAGCGTGAGCTTGCAGAGCTCCTTGCCGTCTCCCGTCCGACTGTTCGTGAAGCTCTTATCGTGCTCGAAGTCGAAGGTCGCGTTCACATCCGGATGGGATCAGGCGTTTATGTGTCCTCGCCTAAGCCGATTTCCGTTCAACCCCCTTTGCCGGAAGTGGAAGCCGAAGGGCCTTTCGAACTTCTTAGGGCGAGGGCCATTGTGGAATGTTCCATTGCGGAAGAAGCGGCCCGCGTGGTCCTGCCTGACCAGATTTCGGCGCTCGACGGCCTTCTCGACCGCATGGCCGAGAGCCTCGAGGACCGGCCGGTAGCGCTGGCGCTGGACCGCGACTTCCACGTCGCGGTCGCCGACATTCTGGATAACGGCACGCTGAACCGCTTCGTCGGCAGCATCCACGATCTGCGCATGACGCCGTATTTCGAGAAGCTCGCAAGCTATTTCGAGAATCCGCAGACATGGCGGGCTGCCATGGAGGAGCATCGCGCCATTCGCGATGCCATTGCCGCCCGCGATCCGCAAGCTGCGCGCGCTGCCATGCGCGCGCATCTCGACCAGTCGCAGATCCGGCTGTCGGAGAGTTTCGGCGAGGAGCCGGCCGACAGTACGATACCCGCCTCATGGAGATGTGCCGGCGGAGAGTAAGCATGCCCTTTTGACTTCAACCTGGGAGGAAGAAAATGAAGTTGAAACTCACCACCATTCTCGGCGCCACGGCAGCCGTTCTGGTCTCGGCCCTGGCGGCCCAGGCACAGACCGCGCTGAAATGGGCGCATGTCTACGAAACCTCCGAGCCGTTCCACACGGAATCGGTCTGGGCGGCGGAGGAGATCGCCAAGCGCACCGACGGCCGCTATAAGATCGACGTCTTCCCGGCCTCACAGCTCGGCAAGGAAGCCGACATCAACCAGGGGCTGAAGCTTGGCACAGTCGACATCATCATCTCCGGCTCGAGCTTCGCATCGCGCGAATATCCGCCGATCGGCGTCACCTACTACCCCTATATCTTCCGCAATCCGAGCCACCTGATCGCCTATACCAAGAGCGACGTCTTCAAGAAGCTTGCTCAAGGGTATGAGGAAGCGTCGGGCGGCAACCACATCACCGCCGTCACCTATTACGGCACGCGCCACACGACCTCAAACAAGCCGATCGAGAAGTGTGCCGACATGCAGGGCCTGAAGATCCGCGTGCCGGACGTTCCGGCCTATCTCGCCATGCCGCGTGCATGCGGTGCCAACACCACGCCGATCGCCTTCGCGGAAGTCTATCTCGCGCTTCAGAATGGTACGGTTGAGGCGCAGGAAAACCCGCTGACGACCATTGAGGCGAAGAAGTTCTACGAAGTGCAGAAGAACATCAGCCTCACCGGCCATATCGTCGACCACCTGAACACTGTCGTGTCCGGCATGCTGTGGTCGAAGCTCTCTGACGAAGACAAGCAGATCTTCACCGAGGTGATGCAGGAAGCCGCCGAGCGCAGCACCAAGATCATCGAGGAGCGTGAAAACGCGCTGGTCGACAAGTTCAAGGGCATGGGCATCACGGTGACGGAAGTCGACAAGCCCGACTTCGAGAAGGCCGTCCTCGACAAGGTGAGCTTCGAGGAGTTCGGCTACAACAAGGAAGACTGGGAAGCCATCCGCGCCGTCCAGTAACCACGCTGGACGAGCGCCCGGTGAACCGCCGGGCGCTCGTCGCTTCTCACGACCGGCGGAGGATTTCCATGCAGGATCAACATCAGGCGCCCATCAGCGTCGAGGAAATGGCACATGCCTTCGAGGAGGAGGCGGGCCCGGTCGACCTCTCACCCTATGCGGTGGAGGACTGGTTCAACATGGCTGTCTTCTGGGTGATGGCGATCTGCGTCTTCCTGCAGTTCTTCACCCGCTATGCCTTGAACAACAGCCTGGCCTGGACGGAAGAGATCGCAGCCAACTGCCTGGTCGTCATCGTCTTCATGGGTTCGGTGATGTGCGTGCGCATGTGCCGGCACATCTCCGTCGACATTCTCTACCGCTTCCTGCCGCACAAGCTGGGACGGGGGCTGGAGCTTCTGGTCGATATTATCGTCATCGGCTTCTTCGCCTACACCACCTGGCTGATGTGGCGCTATATCGCCATCGTCGGCAACGAGCGCATGGTGACGGTGAACCTGCCGCGCGGCTACGTCTTCTATACCGTCTTCGCCGCCTTTGCACTGATGCTGGCGCGATCGGTGCAGAACTTCGTCAAGGACATGATCAACGACAAGACGGTTCGCGAAAAGGCGAACGAAACCGGCGTTCAGGGGGTCTGACCAGTGCTGCTTCTTATTGGGTCCTTTCTCGCCCTCATGATCGTGGGCGCACCGATCGCGGTGTCGCTCGGCGTTTCTTCGCTTCTCTATCTGGTCATCTATGGCGTCGCCCCCGACATCATTGCGGCGCAGCGTATGATTGCCGGCGTGGAAAGTTTCCCGCTGATCGCCGTGCCCTTCTTCATCCTCGTCGGCAACCTGATGAACATCGCCGGCGTCACCGGCCGCATCTATTCCTTCGCGCTGGCGCTCGTCGGCTGGATGAAGGGTGGGCTGGCACAGGTGAACATCATCGGTTCGGTCGTCTTCTCCGGCATGTCGGGCACAGCACTTGCGGATGCCGCGGGTATCGGCACGATCGAGATCAAGGCGATGAAGGATCACGGCTATCCGGTGGAGGCGGCCGTCGGGGTCACCGCGGCCTCCGCCACGCTTGGCCCGATCTTCCCGCCGTCACTGCCCTTCGTCATCTACGGCATGATGGCAAACGTCTCCATCGGCGCGCTCTTCATGGCCGGCATCCTGCCGGGCCTCGTGATGACCGGCCTGATGATGCTGACCGTCTTCATCTTCGCCCATCGCAAGGGCTGGGGTTCAGATACGCCCTTCGAACTGAGAAGGCTCGCGGGGGCATCTCTTGAGATCTTTATCGTTCTCTCTTTCCCGGCGGCCGTTTATCTGCTCATCCTGGCGGGCCTCTCGATCAACATTGCGGTGCTGATCGCGCTCGTCGCGCTCGTCGCGCTCGACTGGTATTTCGACTTCTCCGCAGTGATGGCGCTGCTAACGCCGGTTCTTCTGATCGGCGGCATGACCATGGGATGGTTCACGCCGACCGAAGCAGCCGTCGCAGCCGTGATCTGGTCTCTCTTCCTCGGCCTAGTGCGCTATCGGACAATGACGCTGCGCACGCTAACCAAGGCAAGCTTCGACACGATCGAAACGACCGCCTCGGTACTCTTCATCGTCACCACGGCCTCCATCTTTGCTTGGCTTCTGACGGTCAGCCAGGCAGCCCAGCTTTTTTCCGACTTCATGTTCTCGCTGACGGACAACTGGTGGACCTTCCTGATCATCGTCAACATCCTGCTCTTGATCGTCGGTGCATTCCTCGACACAATTGCGGCGATCAGCATCCTCGTGCCGATCCTGATGCCGATTGCCGCTCGCTACGGGATCGATCCGGTCCACATGGGGTTGATCTTCACGCTGAACCTAATGATCGGTCTCTTGACGCCGCCGGTCGGCATGGTGCTCTTCGTGCTCTCGCGCATATCCAAGCTTTCGGTCGAGCGGACGACGATGGCGATCCTGCCCTGGATGATCCCGCTCTTCGTGGCCCTGCTGCTGATCACGTTCATTCCGGCGATCACGCTCTGGTTGCCGACCCAGCTCGGTCTGCTGCGATAGGAGCGGATGATGCTAACACGACTTGCCCGCCTCTATGGGCAGCGGGACCTGAAGGTCGAAGAAGCGCCTTTCACAGCACCCGGCGAAGGTCAGGTACTGCTGAAGATGGCGGCGGGCGGGATCTGCGGCTCCGACCTGCACTACTACCAGGACGGCGGGTTTGGCCCGGTGCGGGTGCGCGAGCCGATCATCCCCGGGCACGAGGCGGCGGGGTATGTGGAGGCGCTGGGCGAGGGGGTCTCTGGGCTGGCAGTCGGCCACTTGGTCGCCGTCAATCCGAGCCAGCCCTGCGGACACTGCCGCTTCTGCCGGGAAGGCCTGCCGATCCATTGCCTCGACATGCAGTTCATGGGCAGCGCCATGCGGCTGCCGCACGCCCAGGGCATGTTCCGCGACTGGCTGGTGGTGCCGGCAAGGCAGTGCGTGCCGGTCGCCGAAACGGTGACGGCGGGCGAGGCGGCCTGCGCCGAACCGCTGGCGGTCTGCCTGCATGCAGTCGCGCGCGCCGGCGACCTCAACGGAAAGCAGGTGCTCGTCACTGGCGCCGGCCCTATCGGCGTGCTGACGGTGGCCGCGGCCAGCCACGCGGGTGCGGCCAAGATCGTGGTGACCGATCTGACCGATGCCGCGCTGGATCGTGCCCGAGCCATGGGCGCCGACCAGACCATCAACGTGGCGACGGATGCTGCGGCCCTCGCGGCCTTCGAGCAGGACAAGGGGCAGTTCGACGTCGCCTTCGAGTGTTCGGCGGCTGCGCCGGCGATCCGCAGTGCAACCACCACGGTCCGGCCGCGCGGCCTCATCGTCCAGGTGGGCGTGACGGGTGACGTGACCGTGCCGCTCAACGCGCTGGTCGGCAAGGAACTGCACTGGGTCGGCACGCAGCGCTTTGACCTGGAGTTCGAGCAGGCGGCGGATCTGATCGGCCGCCGCGAGATCGACGTGCGGCCGATCATTTCCCACAGCTTCCCCGTGACGGAAGCGGTAGAGGCATTCGAGCAGGCTGGCGATCGAGCCACTGCCTGTAAGGTTCAACTTACATTTCTCTCCTGAAGGAGTTTTCATGCGGCATACGTGGCGATGGTTCGGCCCGGTCGACAAGGTAAGCGTGGAGGATGCGGCCCAGGCAGGCGCCAAGGGGATCGTCAGCGCCCTGCATCACATCCCGACCGGAGACGTCTGGCCGGTGGAGGAGATCGCCAAGCGCCACGAGGCGATCAAGGCGGGTGGCTTGTTCTGGGACGTGGTCGAGAGCGTGCCGGTGTCGGAAAGCATCAAGACGCAGACCGGTGACTGGCGCCAGCATGTTTCCAACTGGCAGGAGACGCTCCGCCGTCTCTCGACCAGCGGCATCCGCACCGTCTGCTACAATTTCATGCCGGTCCTCGACTGGACCCGTACCGACCTTCGCTGGCCGACGCGCCACGGGGCAAGGGCAATGCGTTTCGATCTGATCGACTTTGTCGCCTTCGACATCCACCTCCTGGAGCGCTCGGGTGCGGCGGAGGACTATGACGAGGGCATCGTCGAACAAGCCGCCAAGCGCTTCAAAGAGATGCCGGATGATCGGCGCACCGCGCTCTCCAAGAATATCGGCGCGGGCCTGCCTGGCTCGGCCGACGGCTACACGCTGCCGCAGCTGCGCGATCATTTGGCGACCTATGACGGCATCAACCGCGAAAAGCTGCAGCAGCATCTTGTCGACTTCCTCTCGGAGGTGACGCCGGTCGCCGAAGAGGTCGGCATAAACATCTGTGCTCATCCGGACGACCCGCCGTGGGCGCTGCTCGGCCTGCCGCGCATCCTTTCCACCGAGGACGACTACTTCCACATGCTGAACGCAGTGGACAGCCGCGCCAATGGCGTGACTTTCTGCACCGGGTCGCTCGGCGCCCGCGGCGATAACGACCTGCCGGCCATGGTAAAGCGGCTGGCTCAGCGTGTCCACTTCGTCCACCTGCGCAATGTCCATCGCGATGAGGAAGTCACCCCTTGCTCCTTCTTCGAGGATGAGCACCTTGAGGGTCATACCGACATGGTGGCTGTGATCGCGGAACTTCTCGCCGAGGAAAAGCGCCGCCAGGCGGAGGGCCGGGAGGATCACGAGATCCCGATGCGCCCCGACCACGGCCAGGAGATCCTCGACGACCTCACCCGCGGCGCCCAGCCCGGCTATCCTGCGATCGGCCGGCTGAAGGGCCTCGCCGAACTGCGCGGCATCGAACGCGCGTTGTCCCACTCCAGATACGGATTGTCCTGATCATGGAAAGACTGTCAGCCTCGACCCCGCTCGCCGATACCGTCGTCAAGCCCGCCTTCGAACCGAAGACGCTGAAGCCTGGCATCCTGCATATCGGGCTTGGTGCCTTCCATCGTGCGCACCAGGCAGTCTACAACGACCTGGCGCTGGCCAAGGAACCGGGCGACTGGGGCATCGTTGGCGTCAGCCTGCGCTCGCTCGACATCGTTCGCGACCTGCGGGCGCAGGACCATCTCTATTCCGTGGTGACCCGCAGCGGTGCCGGTGAAAGCGCGCAGGTGGTCGGCTCCATCGTTCGTGGAATTTCGGCGGTGGAGGACCGCGACGAACTGCTGGCGCTGCTCGTCAATCCGGCGATCAAGATCGTCACGATCACGGTGACGGAAAAAGCCTACGGGCTCGATCCGAGTACTGGCGGCCTGGACCGCAACCATCCGGCAGTGGCGGCCGATCTCGCCAATCCGAGCGCGCCCGTAGGCGTCATCGGCTATATCGTAGAAGGCCTCGCCCGCCGTCATGCGGCCCGGCAGGAGCCCTTCACCGTTCTCTGCTGTGATAACCTGCCGACCAACGGCCGGATTGTCCGCCGCCTGGTGATCGAGATGGCTGGTGCCCGCGATCCGGCGCTGGCGAACTGGATCTCCGGCCATGGTGCGTTCCCCTCAAGCATGGTGGACCGAATCGTGCCTGCGGCGACCGATGAGAGCCGTGCGCGGGCGGCCGAGATGCTGGGCGCCGAGGATGCGCTGTCACTCGAAACCGAGCCCTTCATGCAATGGGTCATCGAAGACCACTTCATCTCCGGCCGGCCCGCCTGGGACCAGGCCGGCGCGCTCTTCGTCGACGATGTCGAGCCTTACGAGAAGATGAAGCTGCGCCTCCTCAACGGCGCCCATTCCATGATCGCCTATCTCGGGCAGCTGAAGGGGCTGGAGTATGTGCGCGACGTCATGGCCGTTCCGGAATATCGTGACCTGGCGCGCCGGCACATGCAGTCCGCGCGCAAGACGCTGGACCCGGTGCCCGGTATCGATCTCGACCAGTACATTGACCAGCTGATAGAGCGCTTCGAGAACCCGACGATCGCCCACCGGACAAAGCAGATCGCCATGGACGGCAGCCAAAAGCTGCCGCAGCGGCTGTTCGCTGGCACGGCCGAGGCCCTTGCCAAGGGCGAAGATGCTGAGACGGCAGCACTCGCGACCGCGCTATGGATCGCTTATGCCAAGCGAACGCCGAACATCGACGATCCGCGGCGGGAGGAACTGCGTCGTGCAGCTGCCGAGCCGGCCGGCGATGATGCCTTAGCGGCGTTCTTCGCGCTGCCGGGGCTCTTCCCGAAGGCGCTGATCGACAATCGTGGCTGGCGGGACCGGGTGAACGCGAAGCTGGCGGAGATCGAGGCGGGCCGGATCTAAGTCCATCGCCGGACGCCTAAACAAAAAAAGCTCCTCGCTCCAATCGGGCCGAGGGGCTTTTTCGTTAGCGGAGGCTTGTTACCCCCTGAACGTGTACTCCGCAATTGACTCCGGCTTCATCTCGATGGAGAAGCCCGGGCGCGATGGTGGCATATAGGCGGCATCCTTGATGATGCAGGGGTCCACAAAGTGCTCGTGCAGGTGGTCGACATATTCGATCACGCGACCTTCCTTGGTGCCCGAGACGGCAAGGTAGTCGATCATCGAGAGGTGCTGGACATATTCGCACAAGCCGACGCCGCCGGCATGCGGCCAGACGGGCAGGTTGTATTTGGCAGCAATCAGAAGTACCGCCAGCACCTCGTTGAGACCACCCATGCGGCAGGAATCGATCTGAACGATATCGATCGCGCCTTCGGCGATGAACTGCTTGAACATGATGCGGTTCTGGCACATCTCGCCGGTGGCGATCTTCACGGGACCGATCGCCTGACGGATCTTGCGATGGCCGGCGACGTCGTCGGGGCTGGTCGGCTCCTCGATGAAGAAGGGGTTGGCGAAGGCAAGCTTCTTCACCCAGTCGATTGCCTGATCGACTTCCCAGACCTGATTGGCATCGATCATCAGGTATCGGTCGGGACCGATCACTTCACGGGCGATGGTCAGCCGGCGGATATCGTCTTCAAGGTCGCGGCCGACCTTCATCTTGACGTGGTTGAAGCCGGCATCAACCGCTTCCTGACAAAGGCGGCGGAGCTTGTCCTCCGGATAGCCGAGCCAGCCGGCGGACGTCGTGTAGCACGCATAGCCATCCTGCTTCAGGGTGGCGATGCGCTCCGCCTTGCCGGCCTCAGCTTTCTTCAAGATCGCCACGGCCTCATCCCGCGTCAGCACGTCGGTGAGGTAGCGGAAGTCGACGATGTCGGCGATCTCCTCAGCCGAGAGCTCGGAGACCAGCTGCCACACCGGCTTGCCCTGCTGCTTGGCAGTAAGGTCCCAGAAGGCGTTGACGACGGCGCCGGTGGCAAGGTGCATGGCGCCCTTGTCGGGCCCGATCCAGCGCAACTGGCTGTCGCTTGTCAGATGCCGCCAGAACTTGCCGGGGTTCTGGCGGAAGGTGTCCAGATCCTGTCCCACCACCAGATGCCGCATCGCGTCGATCGCCATACAGCATATGTTATTGCCGCGGCCGATGGTGAAGGTGAGGCCATGGCCCGACAGACCCTCGCTGTCCGTGTCGAGGATGACATAGGCAGCCGAGTAATCGGGATCCGGGTTCATCGCGTCCGACCCGTCCAGGCTCTTGGATGTAGGGAAGCGCAGGTCGAAGACTCGAAGATCGGTGATGCGGGTCATGGCAATCTCTGTGGTGGAGTAGGATGTCAGATGGTCCAGCCGCCGTCGATGCAGAAGGCCTGGCCGGATGTGTAGGTGGCGCCCGCAATATAGACGGCGAGATCGGCGATCTCCTCCGGCGAGCCGAGGCGGCCCATCGGCTGGCGCGCGATGAAGGCGGCGCGTGCAGTTTCATAATCGCCCTGGGCGCGCATGCGGTCCTGCAGCGAGGGGCTTTCAACGGTGCCCGGGCAGATGCAGTTGCAGCGGATGCCCTGCGTCACGTAGTCAGCGGCCACATGCTTCGTCAGGCCAATCACGGCTGCCTTCGTCGTGCCGTAGGCAAAGCGGTTCGGCACGCCCTTGATGCTGGACGCGACGGACGACATGTTGATGATCGCGCCGTCCTTGCGCTCCAGCATGCCGGGCAGCACCGCGCGGATCGTGCGGATCATCGCCTTGACGTTGAGGTCGAAGGCGAAGTCGAGGTCGCTGTCCTTCATCTCCAGGATGGAGCCGCCATGCACGACGCCGGCGCAATTGAAGAGGATGTCGACCTGGCCGATCTGATCCACCGCGGCCTTTACCGCCGCCTCGTCGAGCACGTCGAGCCTTGAGGCCTTCAGGTTTTCGACCCTCGGCAGATCGGCAAGCGCCTGCTCGTTGATGTCTGTGGCGTGCACCATTGCCCCGGCTTCAGCGAAGGCGATGGCTGAGGCCCGGCCGATGCCCTGGCCGGCGGCGGTGATAAAAACGGTCTTTCGTGCAAGGCTTTTGGTCATGTCATTCCTCGGCTATCATCATGGGAAGGCGTCAGTCGTGGTGGAAGACCTCTTCCATCATCGCCCACCATTCCCCCTCCTTACGGGTTTTGAGCGGCTTTTGGCAGGGGATGGTGAAGGACCACCATTCCTGGTTCTTCGGATCCGCCGCCATCTTTGCCATGTCGGCTTCGAGGTCCGTCCCGTGATATTCCCAGGTTCCGAACAGCAGGTTATCCGGCTCGCGCAGGAAGATCGTGTAGTTGCGGATGTTGCAGCGGGAGATCAGCTCGAGGATCTCCGGCCAGACTGCGGCGTGGAGCCGCTTGTATTCTTCCACCATGCCCGGCGCGACGCCGATCACCATGCCCATGCGCTGCATCGTATTTCCTCAGACTTCGATGATTGCCTTGACGACGCCGGCCGCCGGATCGGTGAGGCCGGCGAACCGCTCCGGCACCTCGCCAAGCATCATGCGGTGGGTGATCAGTGCTTCCGGCACGTCACCCGCGCGCATTGCCGCCATCACTCGCTCGAAGTCCGCGATCGTCGCATTTCGGCTGCCGAGAAGAGAGGTCTCGCGCTTGTGGAACTCCGGATCGGAGAAGCTGATGTCGCTGGAGACGATTGAGACGAAGACATAGGTGCCGCCATGGCCGACGAAGCCGAAGCCGCGCTCCATCGCCTTCGGATTGCCGGTCGCATCGAAAACGACGTCGAAGAAGTCGCCGTCAGTGATTTTGGAAAGCGCTGCCTCGTCGCCCTCGCCGACCTGCACGGCATGGGCGGCGCCAAGATGGGCCTTCCCGAACTCCAGCCGGTCAGCGCGTCCGTCGAGAAGCGTGACCTCGCCGCCATCGAGCCGGGCAAAGATGGCGACGGCCATGCCGATCGGACCGGCGCCGACGATCAGCACCTTCTGGCCTTTTTCCACCTTGGCCCGCGCAACCGCATGGGCGCCAATGGCGAGAAACTCGACCATGGCCGCCTGGTCGAGGCTGAGGCCGCCGGCCTTTAGCACGAACTCCTGCGGCAGGCTGAGATATTCCGTCATGCCCCCGTCGCGGTGAACGCCGAGCACGCCGATGTTGCGGCAGCAATTGGTCTTCCCCTTGCGGCAGGCGCTGCAATGGTCGCAGGAGATGTAGGGGATGATCGAAACCGTATCGCCAACCGTGAGTTGGCTGCCCGCCGGCGCCTCCTCGACCGTGCCGGCAAGCTCGTGGCCCATGACGCGGGGATAGGAGAGGTAAGGCTGGTTGCCGGTGAAGATGTGCAGGTCGGTGCCGCAAACGCCGACGCGGCGCAGCCGGACCAGCACCTCGCCTTCGCCCCTCGTCGGCTTCGGCCGGTCGATGGCGGAAAGGGTTCCGGGAGAATCGCAGATGATCGTCAGCATTGTCAGCCTGTCATGAAGTTTGGCGGCGCTTGCCGCCGAGATTGTAGAAACGGACGGCATTTGCGCCGAAGACCGCGTCCTGGTGCTCCGCCGGCACGATGTCGAGGCACTGGGTGAGCCACCCTTGATAATCGTCCGCCAGCCGCAGCACCGGCCAGTCGCTGCCCCAGATCACGCGGTGCGGACCGAAGAGCTCGAGAATGGTTTCTGCGTAAGGACGGATCGCCTGGGGCTTCTGATCGCCGGCTTCGGTGAGGAGCCCCGAGAGCTTGCAGTGGACGTTCGGAAGGTCGGCAAGAGCCGCCATCTTGCGCCTCCACTCAGCGAACCTGCCTTCGGCAATCAGAGGCTTGGCGCCGTGGTCGATGACGATCGGCAGACGTGTGGAGCGGCGGGCGAAGTCAAAAAGCGCATCGAGATGGCGCGGCAGGACGAGCGCATCAAAGACCAGGCCCTGCTCGATCATCGCGGAGATCGCCGGCTTGAGCGATGGATCACCGATCCAGCCGTCATCGGCGATGTCCTGCAGCATCGGCCGGAAGCCCTTAAGCTTCGGGTGGCCTGCGAGCCGTGCGATCGCGAGCGGCGCATTCAATGCCTTCAAATCCGCCCACCCGATGACCCCGAGGATGAAGGGATTGCTGTCGGCTAGGCCCAGCATGAAGGCGGTATCCGCCTCGTTCTCCATCGTCTGCACCAGCACGGTGCCATCGACACTCGCCTCTGCGATGAGCGGCCGCAGGTCGTCGGGCATGAAATCCCGGTGGATCGCAGCGAGCTCCGCGGGCGGCCATTGTCCCGCCCGGTCGGCGATCCGCCAGAAATGCTGGTGGGCATCGACGCGCATCGCCTTACGCCTCCTTGCGCGGAAGCGGTGCGCCTTCGGCAATTAAGCCACGGGCGCGCAGGGCTTGCCAGAAACTGGTGGGAATCTCCTCCGAAAACCAGGCGACGTTCGAGCTGATCTGTTCGGCGGTCCGGGCACCAGAAACGATGGTGACGACGGTAGGATGGGTGAGCGGGAAATGCAGCGCCGCAGCCTGCAGCGATACGCCTTCTTCTTCGCAGGCCTTGCGCAGGCCATCGACCCGGGCCAGCACGTCGGCCGGAGCATCGGCGTAGTTGAACTTCTTGTTGCCGGCGAGGATGCCGGAGTTGAACGGGCCGGCGATGACGACGCCGACACCGCGGCGCGCGCACTCGTCCATCAGCGGCAGGCTCTCCTGCTCGAGGAGCGTGTAGCGGCCGGCGAGCATGGACACGTCGATATCGAAAACTTCCATGGCGTCGCGAATGGCCTGCCACTCGTTGACGCCGAGGCCGACCGCCTTGGTGGAGCCTTCATCGCGCAGCTTGCCGAGAGCTCTGAAGCCGCCGCCGTCGGTCAACTGGCTCCAGTAGTGCTCGTGCTTGTCGCCATGGGTCATGCGGCCAATGTCATGGACGTAGAGGATGTCGGGCTTCAGGATACCGAGCCGCTGCTGGCTCGCCTCGAAGGAGCGCATGATGCCGTCGTAGCTGTAGTCGTAGACGGGCCGGAAGGGCAGGGGCTGCACGTAGCCGTCCTCTTCCTCGCCGACCGTTTCGTCCGGCTCCATCACCCGGCCGACCTTGGTGCTGAGCACGTAAGACTCGCGCGGAAGGTCCGTCAGCATCGTGCCGAGCCGGCGCTCGGAGCGGGTGAAGCCGTAGAAGGGGGCCGTATCGAAATAGCGGATGCCGGCATCCCAGGCAGCCCGGAATGCGCCTGCCGATTCTTCATAGCTGGTGACCCGGTAAAGATTTCCCATCTGAGCGCAGCCGAGGCCCATCAATGTGACGTCGACGGGGCGACGGGGTACGGTTCGTGTGTCGGCGACGTTCATGATTTTCTCCTCTGGCCGGAAAAGAGACGCGCATCATTTGCGATGCGCGTCAGGGGGAGGACCTTTAGTAAAGGACGTTCTTGGCTTCCGGCTTGTCGATGTTGCCCTTGGTGACGACGACGACGCCGGTATCGACGTTCTTCTCGACCTTTTCCTTGTTGATCAGCTTTGCGACCGTCTGGATGCCGAGTTCACCCATCTGATAGGAGCCCTGAACGATGATGGCAGCGAGCGTGCCGTCCTTGACGAACTCCTGCAGGTCCTGATTGCCGTCGAAGCCGATGGCCACGACCTGTCCGGCCTTGCCAGCCTGTTTCAGGGCGCGGCCCATGCCGATCGCCGTCGGCTCGTTGGCACCGAACATGCCCTTGAGGTCGGAGTTGGCAGCCAGCACGTCCGTCGTCTGGTTGAGCGCGGTCGCCATCTGGGACTGCGAGTAGAACGGGCCGACGATCTCGAGCTTCGAGTTGTTCTTGATGTAGTCGGTAAAGCCGCCGACACGGCCGATTTCGGACCCGGCACCCGCGACATAGGACATGACGGCGATCTTGCCTTCGGTGCCGATCTGGTCGATCAGCGCCTTGGCCGCCAGTTCGCCTGCCTTCTTGTTATCGGTGGCAAGGAAGGACTGGTAGTACTGCTCCGCGCCATCGGCGAGCATGGAGTCCACGATGACGATCGGGATGCGGTTTTCCCAGGCCTTCTTGACCGCCGGCACCAGGGCGTCCGGATCGGAAGGGGCAAGCACGATACCGGCCACGCCTCGGTTGACCGCGTTCTCGACCATGTTGACCTGATCGGCGATGGCCGATTCAGCAGCCGGACCCTGGAAGGTCATCGTGTGCTCGGAGACGTCCTTCATTGCGGCCTCTGCGCCCTTCTGGACGTTCTGCCAGAAGGTGGAATTGACCGTCTTGACGATGACGGCGATCTCGCCGGCCTGCGCGGCCGAAAAGGCGCCGAACGCAATGGCGGATGTGAGCAGTGCTGTGACAAGCTTTTTCATGTTTTCCTCCAGTTTCATTGGCCTCACCGGCCGGTTGGCGGGAGCTCCTCACTCCCATTGCTTCTGCGGCTCCATGCAGCCACGGGCACCGCCTCCTCGCTCATCGGCGGTTGCGCAACTGGTCGATCCAGACGGTGCCCAGGATGACGAGGCCGATGATGATCTGCTGTGTGAAGGCGGAGACGCCGTTCATGTTGAGGCCGTTGCGCAGAATGCCGATCACGAACGCGCCAATGGCCGTGCCGGAGATCGTGCCGACACCGCCGATGAGCGAGGTCCCGCCGATCACCGCGCTGGCGATCGCATCGAGTTCGTACATCACGCCCTCGTTCGGCTGCGCGGTGACCAGGCGCGACATCAATACGCATCCGGTCAGGCCGGCGAGCGTGCCGGACAGCACATAGGTGAAGCTGACGACGCGGCTGACGTTGACGCCGGAAAGGCGTGCTGCATCCGAGTTGGAGCCGACCGCATAGATATGGCGGCCGAGCACTGAGCGGTTCAGCATCATCGAGACAGCGATCGCGATCACCACCATCAGGATCACGGGGTAGGGGATGCCCGGGAAGCTGACATTCGGAAAGCCGTCATCGCCAATCGTAACGACGCGAAACAACGAGCCGTTGCCCAGGACGCCGAAGGATTCGCCGAGGCCGGAGACGGCCCGCGCACCGGTGATCTGCAGGGCGACGCCGCGGGCAATCAGCATCATGCCGAGCGTGGCGATGAACGGCGGCAACTTCATTTTGGTGACGAGAAGGCCGTTGATCCAACCGCAAAGGGAGCCGGTCAGGATGCCGATCAGCATGGCAAACGGCACCGGAACACCCCAGTCGCGCACCGCAAGCGCGGCGACGACGCCAGAAAGGGCAAGGACTGAACCCACGGAGAGGTCGATGCCGCCGGTGATGATGACGCAGGTCGCCCCGATGCCGAGCAGCGCGATCGACGTCACCTGGAGCGCAATCGTCATGCCGTTGTTGACGGTGAAGAAGGCGCTACTGGTGAGCGAGAAGACCGCCACGAGGACGAAAAGGCTGCCGAGTGCGGCAAACTTCTGGATGATGTCCTTCTGCCGGTCGCTCAACCGGACGCTTCCCTGTTCGCTGATATCGGCCATTGTCCCCTCAGTGCGCCTTCGGACCGTAGCCCGAGGCGTAACGCATGATTTCTTCCTGATCGGTGTTCCGGGTCTCGAGAACGCCGGTGATGCGCCCGCCGTGGAACACGGCGACGCGGTCTGTCATCCCGAGGATTTCGGGAAGCTCCGAACTTATGAGCACCACCCCGATGCCCTCGGCGGCAAGCTCGTCCATGATCTTGTAAATCGCGAATTTCGCGCCCACGTCGATGCCGCGGGTGGGTTCGTCGAAAAACATCACCTTCGGCTTGCGGAACAGCCACTTGCCGATGATGATCTTCTGCTGGTTGCCGCCGGACAGAAGCCGAACCGGCTGCTTGATCGAAGGGGTCCGGATGTCGAGGAGCTCGACATAATCGTTCGCCACCTTGTTGTGCTTCGCGAAGTCGATCATGCCGAAACCGTTCGAAACCTCGTCCATGTTGGCAAGCGTCACATTGGCATCGACCGGCATCTTGATGGCCAGCCCCTGCGCCTTGCGATCCTCAGAGAGATAGGCAATTCCGGCGGCAATTGCGTCGCGCGGGGAGCTGATCGTCAGCGTTTCACCGTGCATCGTGATCGTGCCGGCATCGAGAGGATCCGCTCCGAAGATTGCGCGGGCCACTTCCGTTCGCCCCGCACCCATCAAGCCGGAAAATCCGAGGATCTCTCCACGCCTCAGGGAGAAGCCCACATCGGAGAATACGCCCCGCCGTGTCAGGCCGCCTGCGCTGAAGATGATCTCCTCAGACGGCTCGGATAGCCGTTCCGGAAACTTCTCCTCCAGCGACCGCCCGACCATCTTGGCGACGATTTCGTTGACAGTCGTGTCGTGGAAGTTGTCGGTTGCGATATAGCGCCCGTCGCGCAGCACCGTGACACGATCGACGATTTCCTCCATCTCGTCGAGCCGGTGGGAGATGTAGATGATGCCGACGCCGGAGGCCTTGAGGTCGCGGATGACCTGGAACAGCAGGTTCGTCTCCTGCTCCGTCAGTGACGAGGTCGGCTCATCCATGATCAGCACTTCGGCATCGAGCGACAGCGCCTTGGCAATCTCCACCATCTGGCTCTGTGCCACCGACAGGTTGCGCACGTGCGTCTCCGGATCGATGTCTATGCCTAGCCGGTCCAGGCAGCGCTTCGCATCGGCGCGCAGCTTCTTGCGGTCCACCAGGAAGCCGCGGCGGGGCTCGCGCGCCAGATAGATGTTCTCCGCGACCGAGAGGTGCGGGACCAGGTTGAGCTCCTGGTGGATGATCGCTATGCCGGCGGCTTCGGATTCCAGAGGAGACGCAAAGCGGCTCTCCTGGCCCTTGTAGACGATCGAGCCCGAGGTTGGCTGGTAGACGCCGCTGATAATCTTCATCAGCGTGGATTTGCCGGCACCATTCTCGCCGCAGACGGCATGAACCTCTCCCGGGAAGAGATCGAAGTGCACGTCCGAGAGCGCCATGACGCCCGGAAATTCCTTGGTGATGCCATCAAGGCGCAACAGGGCTCTGCGCTCCGGCGATGCCGCACGGGCATGTCGAATGTCAGCCTTGTGCTGCATGGTGACCTCCTCCCTCCTGTGTCGGCCAAGCTCCAACCGCCGACGCCCAATGGTTAAACCCGCACGATGAAACTGGTCAAGCCAATTATTCGGATAACGTATCTATGGGCAGCAGGAATGGACTGGAGGGGCCGGAAACGGGGTCGCGGAAGCACGCGTCGAGCTTGCTCCGGACGTCCTTAACGGCTATGGTAAGACCACATTTGTGGTGACATGAAAATGAATGGACCAATCAAGGCCGCCGAGCCGCGCAGGCTTTACCAGCAGATTGCCGACCAGATACGGGCGCTGATCCAGGGTGGTCACTTTGTCTCCGGTGCCCGCCTGCCGGCCGAACGTGATCTTGCGCAACAGCTGGGCGTGTCGCGTCCGTCGTTGCGCGAGGCGCTGATCGCGCTCGAGATCGAAGGCAGCGTCGAAATCCGCATGGGCTCGGGGATCTACATCACCGCGGAGCCGGAGCGCCGTACCTGGCAGACCGGATCGATGGGCGAAAGCCCGGTGGAGTTGATGGAGGCGAGGGCTGCGGTCGAGGGGAGCGTGGCGCTTGCTGCCGCAGCCAGGATTTCCGCAGAAGGCCTGACGTCGCTTCGTGAGGCGCTCGACGCCATGCGCTCGGAAATCGCGGCGGGGCGCAAGCCTCTGGATCAGGACAGGCTTTTCCATCTGACCATCGCGGGCCAAAGCGGCAACTCGGTCCTTGCCCATATCGTCGGTGACCTATTCGACGAGCGCCACAGCCCGCTGTCGGCGCAAATCCGCACGCGGTTCGAGACGCCGGAGACCTGGCGCAATGCCCTTCGTGAGCATGAGGCAATCTACGACGCGCTCGATGCACGCGACCCTCTTCTCGCGCAGGCCATGATGCATGCGCATCTGGAGGAATCGAAGCGCCGCTGGATGGAAAACGAGCCGCGGTGACCAAACCCATTTCGCTATCGTAGCAGGAGAACCTCCGGGGAGGAGGAAGCAGCCATGGATGCCATCATTTCACCGATCATCATTCTAAATGCCGACGACGATGTCGGCGTTGTCCGCCGCTCCGTTCAGGCCGGCGGGCTGGTCGGCCACGGCGATCTCGTCGCCCGTGAGCTGATCGGTCGCGGCCACAAGGTGGCAATCAAGCACATTCCCTCCGGAGCGGAGGTGAAGAAGTACGGGCAGGTGATTGGTCTCGCGACGCAGGACATCGAGCCAGGCAGCCACGTGCATCTGCACAACCTTGCCATGCTGCCATCCGAGCATGAGCACCAGTTCAGCATCGATGTCGAAGAGAAGGGCATGCTGCCGGAAAACGAGAGGCGGACCTTCATGGGCTATGATCGCGGCATCGGCGGGGCCGGCACCCGCAACTATATCGGCATCATCTCTTCGGTAAACTGTTCCGCCACCGTTTCCCGCTACATTGCCGACTACTTCAACCGCATGGGCGGGTTGGACGGTTTCGACAATGTCGACGGCGTCGTGGCGCTGACTCACGGCGGCGGCTGTGCGCTCAACAACAAATCCGAAGGTTACCGGGTCCTCATCCGCACGATCCAGGGCTATGCCAAGCATCCTAACTTCGGCGGTATCCTGATGATTGGCCTCGGCTGCGAAACGAACCAGATCGGCCCCATCCTCGAGCACTATAAGATGGAGGAGGGCGACCGGCTGCGCACCATGACGATCCAGCAGCATGGCGGCACGAAGAAGACGATCGATGCGGCAATCGAGATCATCAAGGAGATGCTGCCGACGGTGAACGCCGCCGTCCGAACACCCCAGCCGCTATCCAAGCTGAAGGTGGCTCTCGAATGCGGCGGCTCTGACGGCTATTCAGGCATTTCGGCCAATCCGGCGTTGGGTTACGCTTCAGACTTGATCGTTCGCAATGGCGGAACGACGGTTCTTTCGGAAACGCCGGAGATCTATGGTGCAGAACACCTGCTGACGCGGCGTGCCGTCACGCCGGACGTTGCCCACAAGCTTCTGGAGCGGATCGACTGGTGGCGGGACTATACTGCCCGCAACGGCGACGAGCTCAACAACAACCCCTCGTATGGCAATAAGCTCGGCGGCCTGACTACCATTTTAGAAAAATCGCTGGGCGCAGTCGCCAAGGGCGGCTCAATGCCGCTGAAGGCCGTCTACGAGTTTGCCGAACAGGTGACCGAGCCGGGCTTCGTTTTCATGGACACACCAGGCTACGACCCGGTTGCCGTCACGGGACAGGTTGCTGGCGGCTGCAACGTGATCTGTTTCACCACCGGGCGCGGCTCCGTGTCTGGCTTCAAGCCGTCGCCCTGCATCAAGATCGCCACGAACTCCGAGATGTACGAACACATGAAGGAGGACATGGACATCAACTGCGGCGGGATCGTCACTGGCGAGGAGACGATCGAGCAGTCGGGTCAGCGGATTTTCGAGGACATCATCGCAGTCGCATCGGGCAAGAAGACCCTGAGCGAGATCTACGACTACGGCGACAACGAATTCGTGCCGTGGCAGATCGGCGCGGTGACCTAAGCCACCGCGCCTCCAGCGTTTAGCGGTTTCCGACGACCCTCGGCTGCGGCTTCAGGCCCGGAGCCGGAGTGGCAGGCGTTCCAAAGAACTTTTCGCGCTCCCGCCAGATTGCGGGGACGGCAAGGAGGCCAATACCAACGAAGGCAATCAGGGTCTTCGTCAGCTGGCTGAGCTCCGGCGAGCGGCCGTCGAAATAATAGACGGCGTAGACGATCGCCACGTGCCACACGTAGACGTAAAGCGAGTGGCGTCCGATTAGCTGCAGGAATTTCAGTGAGAAGACCCAGGTCAGTACTCCGGCGGCGCTGCGGACGAAATTAGACGGGTGCTTCGGGCCGGCCACGAGCAGCCAGGTGACGAGCGCTGCGACAGCGATGAAGTTCAACAGATAGACCGGACCGAAGTCGGCGCGCACTTCCATGGCCGCAAACTTGCCGATCATGAAGTCGGGCATCAGACCATTGGCGGTCATGATCCGGAGCGGCAGGAAGAACAGGACGACGATCAGCGCCATCTTCGGGATGAACGTGTTCTCCGGCGTGAGGATGCGGCCCCAATCGATCTTGCCGGCGGAGGTCATCGCTCCGAGAACCAGGCCCGAATAGAAGACGATCTGCCAGCCGAGCAGGTTGAAGCTGGCGCGGATGCCCTGATCGTCCGGCCCCATCACGAGCTGGTTCACAGGCTCGGTGACGATGCGCTGGAGGCCCAGCTGCGCTGCCATCCAAAGGACAAGGGAAGCGGCGAGCACATAATGCCACTTGTCTTCCAGGACGAGTTTCACGAGCAGCGGCGCAAACAGCATGTAGACGATGTATTGCGGCAGGATGTCCATGAAGGTCGGCTGGAACAGGAATGTGGCGATCGCGGCAAGACGCAGCGGATCGTCGAACGTGGTGTAGCCGAGCCAGTTGTACCAGACGGCATAGGCGTCCGGCAGGAACATCTGTGCGACCATCACGGCCAGCACGATGCCCATCGCGTAGCGATAGAGTTCGAAGGCGCGCGAGTAGATCGCCTGCCGCCCTGCAGCATAACCGTTCTTCACCATCTTACGGGCATAGACCATGCCGATCAGCAGGCCGGAGAGGAAGACGAAGCCCTGGGCGTCCTCGACGAAGGCGAGCTGGTTGTGGTTGACCTTCACCAGCCAGTACCCGCCGGCGAAGATCAGGTGGTTGATCAGCATGAAGACGAGGAAGTAGCCTCGCATACCATCAATGATATCAAACCGTTTCATCGGTCGCGGTCTCCGTTGTGCCGTGCCGATGCGCTTGGGTCGCCCGGTCGGTCAGGCCTTCGTGGGCCAGGAATTCTTGGCTTCAAACGCAACAATGAGAGGTCGGTTCCCCTCGCCGCGTCAGGCGTAGATGCTTCCTAGAGAAGGCCGGATGACTGGTAGATGAACAGGAGGAGCTATTCCGCAGCGACGCGCTTGATGCCCGCCACCTGCGTCAGATAAGCGCGGAGCGCGGCCGGCCGAAGCGGTTTGTGCTGCACTGCAATGTCGTGCCGTTCGGCGGCGGCGCGAACGTCCAGCGTACGGTCGGCGGTGACGAGGAGGCCGGGTATCTCCGAGCCATAGGCCTGACGAAGTGCGAGGATGGCTTGCACGCCGTTGCCGTCGCTCAGGTGATAATCCGCGACGATCACCTCTGGAGGCGGTTCCCGCGATGATGTGAGCTGCTCCACATCGGCCAGCGAAGTCGCCTGTCCGACCGTGCAGCCCCAGCCGGAGATCAAGAGGTTCATTCCCTCGAGGATCTTCGGTTCGTTGTCCAGGCAAAGCACCCTTAGCCCGTTGAGCGGCTGCGAGCGCCGGCGCCGCGGGACCTGTTCGGCCGGCCGCGCCGCTTGGGTGGCCGATAGATCCCGCGGAACCCGTACGCGGAAGATCGTGCCCTTGCCAGGGATGGAGGACAGCTCCACCGGGTGGTTGAGCACCCGCGAGATGCGATCGACGATCGATAGTCCAAGACCAAGCCCGGAGGCCGTGCGAGCCCCTTCGTCCAGCCTCGTGAACTCCTTGAAGACGGTCCTGAACTTGCCCGGCGGGATGCCGATCCCGGAGTCCAGGACCTCGATCACCACCTGGTCGCCGCGCCGTCTCGCGCCGATCAGGATCTTGCCGTTGATCGTGTACTTGATGGCGTTCGATACGAGGTTCTGGACGAGGCGCCGCAGAAGGTTGACGTCGGAGCGAATGCGCAGCGAGCTTGTCACGACGACGAATTCCAGGTTCTTTTCCCGGGCCATCGGGGCGAAATCGGTTTCCATGCGCCGGAGCAGTTCGTCCAGCTCGACGGACGTCACGCGGGGCTTCATCGCCCCGGTGTCGAGACGGGAGATGTCGAGAACCGCCCCCAGGATCGCTTCCACCGATTCCAGCGAGGAATCGATGTTGCGGACGAGCGCGCTGTTGTCGGAGCTGCCCAGCCGCTCGACGAGGGCGGAGGTGTAGAGCCGGGCGGCGTTGAGCGGCTGCAGGATGTCATGTCCGGCGGCCGCGAAGAACCGCGTCTTGCCTAGATTGGCTTCTTCTGCCGAAGCGCGCGCTTCCGCCAGCTCTCGGTTGACACGCGTCAGCTCCGCCGTCCGCTCCTCGACCCGCTGCTCCAGCGTCTCGTTCGCCTGCTTCAGCGCGCGGTCGGCCGCCACCCGCTCGGTGATGTCGGTAAGCGTTGCGACGATGCCCTTGTCGGGCATGGCGTTCGAACGCACTTCGATGATGCGCTTGCCGTCGCCAAGAACAAGCGGGAAGGGCGTATCAAGCGTCTGGAACTGCCGCAGGACCTCGATCCGCTCACCCGACTTGACGTCCCCTCGTTCCACCAGGATGGAGATGATGTCCGAAAGGGGATAGCCGACCTGGCCAACCTGCTCCGGCAGGTCGAGAAGGCTGCGGAAACGCCGGTTCCAGATGGTGAGGCAATAGGAGCTGTCGAAGACGGCGATGCCCTGGTCCATCTGCGACAGGGCGGTCTGCAGCATGTCTTGATTGTATTGCAGCGCCTCGCTCGCCTGATCAAGCAGCCAGGCTGTGTCCGCATTGGCGTCCTCGGCCTTCTGCAGGATGAGCGACAGCACGAGCCGGGCAGACGACGAGCCGATGGCGCTGCCAAGCAACTGCTCGGAAAAATGGATCAGCGCCATGTCGGCCGGTTGATCGTCTTCCAACGGCCGGCCGCTCCCTTGGGCGAAATTGGCGAAGGAGCGTTCCATACGCTCCTCGCCCAGGTAACGGGCAATGGTGGTCTTCAGGTCTCCGACGCTGACCCGGGTCTTCCAGCTGCGGGTCGCGAACTGGGAGCGCTTGCGCCGCTTCACGAAGATACCGGCCTGGATGCGTTCGAGAGGCTTCGGATTGCGCGAGAGCGAGCCGAAGACGAAGGCCATGCTGTTGAGGATCAGGCTGAAAAGGGTAGCTGTCACAAAGGCGTCGGAGTCTGCACCGAACAGTTCCGTGCCGGGGAACAGGAAGTGAAGCACGGCCGCTGCAAGGTGAGCGTTGTTCGCCCCGCCGAGACTTGGCACGAAAAGCAGGTAGGCCCAGGCGAGGAAGCCGAAGGTCATGCCGAGGATGGCACCGCGACCGTTCGCCCGGCGCCAGACGAGGCCGCCGATCAAGCTGGGCGCGACCTGCGCGATCGCGGCGAAGGACAAAAGCCCGATCGAGGCAAGGCCGGTGGCGCTGTCGGCAGCACGGTAGTAGCCGTAGCCCAGCATCAGCACGACGATGATGGAGGTGCGGCGGACGCGCAGAAGGGTCTTGGTGAAGTCCGCCCGGTGAACGGAGCGGCGCATCAGCTTGCGGCGCAACAGGACGGGCATGACGATGTCGTTGGACACCATGATGGAGAGCGCAACCGAGGCGACGATCACCATCGCCGTCGCAGCGGAAAACCCGCCGATGAACGCGATCAGCGAGATCAGCGGCATCTCGTTCTCGAGCGGCAGGAGTAGGACGTACAGATCCGCATTGCCGGTGCCGCCAAAGGAGATCAGTCCGGCCATGGCGATCGGAATGACGAATATGTTGATCGCGATCAGGTAGAGCGGCAGCAGGTAGGCCGCCATACGCAGCTCCCGCGCCGTTCGGTTTTCCACCACCGTCACGTGGAACTGCCGCGGCAGCATGATGATGGCGAACGCCGACAGCGCAATCAGCATCAGCCACCGGCTGATCGGGGTTTCGTAGGAGAGGGCAGAGGTGACGAACAGGTTGTCGGATGCACGCGCCAGAAGGTCGGACGGCCCATCGAAGAGCACGAACATCACGGCGATGCCGACGGTTGCGAAAGCGAGCAGCTTTACCACCGATTCCATCGCGACGGCGAGGATCAGGCCGTCCTGGTGCTCTGTCGCATCCGTGTGGCGCGTGCCGAACACCATGGCGAAGCAGGCCATCAGCAGGGTAACGATCAGGGCGAGGTCGACGAAATAGAGATTTCCGCTGCCGATCCCGTAGGCCGAAGCGTCAACAATCGCTGCGACGGAACTGGAAACCGCCTTGAGCTGCAGGGCGATGTAGGGGATGGCGCCGATCAGTGAAATGACCGCGACTATCATCGCCACGGCCGAGTTCTTCCCATAGCGAGCGGCAAGAAAATCGGCGACCGAGGTCAGCTTCTCCGCCTTTGCCAGTTCGACGATGCGCCGGATGATCGGCATTCCGATAGTGAAGGCGAGAATTGGGCCGATATAGATGCCGGTGAACTCAAGGCCGCGCTGGGAGGCAAGGCCGACGCCGCCGAAATAGGTCCAGGAGGTGCAATAGATGGCAAGGCTGAGGGCATAGACGACAGGCCGCCCGCCCTCCGGCACGCCAAAGCGGCGGCTTCTGCGGTCGCCATAGCTCGCCACCCCGAACAAAAGCAGGATGTAGCCGAATGCCGACAGGAATAGCAGCCAGCCTGGAAGCATGTCTCCTCCGCTTCGGGCATTGAGGGAGGGACAATAGGATAAAAGCCCCGCCTAGGAAATCACGCGGCTCTTGGCAAATAGTTCAATGGATCGAGGTCGGGCCATATAGACAATCCAGACGCGCGTGCCAGGTTGATGCTGTTCAAGAACCTCGCCTCGAGAAAGGAAACAAAATGGCAGTCGTGTCGGAGTTCAGGTCGTTCATTGCCAAGGGCAACGTCATCGATCTGGCAGTGGGCATCATCATTGGCGGCGCCTTCACCGGCATCGTCAACTCCCTCGTCAATGACATCATCACGCCGATTGTCGGCGCGATCATCGGGGGCATCGATTTTTCCGACTATTTCGTCCCGCTTTCCTCCACGGTAACGGCACCGACGCTTGCCGCCGCAAAGGAGCAGGGTGCGGTTTTCGCCTATGGCAGCTTCATCACGGTCATCATCAACTTCCTGATCCTGGCCTGGATCATCTTCTGGATGGTGAAGGTTGTGAACCGCATCCGCATCAAGGAAGAAAAGCAGCCGGTTGAAGCGGCCGCCGCTCCGCCGCCGGCAGACGTGCTGCTGCTGACGGAGATCCGCGACCTGCTGAAGACGCGCTAGTCGACGCATCACGCAAATCGATGCCAGCCTCACGGATTCTCATGGGATTCCATGGCGCGGGTGGGCTATGAGAAACCTCTAGCCGGAGAAGTTCTGCATGTCGTTGCTTGATAGCCTGAGCCCCCGCGCGCTTGCCGCTCCTGAAAGCGGCATCGTCGAGGTCATTACCTATGCCCGAGATCGTGAAGGCCTGATCCCGCTCTGGGCAGGCGAGGGCGACCTGCCGTCGCCGGACTTCATCAACCGGGCAGCCAGCGAAGCGCTGCTCGGAGGCGAGACATTTTATACCTGGCAGCGCGGGATCCCGGAGCTGCGCGAGGCGCTGTCCAGATATTATGCCCGCCACTTCTCCGTCTCGCTTCCCAGCGACCACTTCTACGTCACCGGTTCTGGCATGCATGCGATCATGCTGGCGGTGCAGGCTTTGACGGAGCCGGGCGACGAACTCATCTACCTCTCTCCGGCCTGGCCGAACATCGTCGCCTCTGTCGAAATCGGGGGAGCGAAGGCAGTGCCGCTGACGCTGGACTTCGTCGATGGCGGCTGGTCGCTCGACATCGAGAAGCTCGAGCGACTGATCACGCCGCGCACGCGGGCTTTGTTCATCAACACGCCCTCCAATCCAACCGGCTGGACCGCCTCGCGGGACGAACTGGCCGCGATCCTGAATCTCGCTCGCCGCAACGACCTGTGGATCATCGCCGACGAGATCTACGTGCTCTACCACTACGGCACCGGCACGCGCGCACCCTCCTTCATGGACATCATTGAAGAGGGTGACCGGGTGCTTTTCGCCAATTCCTTCTCCAAGAACTGGTCGATGACCGGCTGGCGCGTCGGCTGGCTCGTGGCTCCGCCTGAGATGGGACAGGTGATCGAGAACCTGATCCAGTATTCCAATTCCGGCGTCCCACAGTTCCTGCAGCGCGGTTGCGTCGTCGCGCTCGATCAGGGTGACGACTTCGTCCGCGAGAACATCGAGCGGGCCCGCATCTCTCGAGACATCCTGTGCGACACACTGATCGCCACCAACCGGGTCCAGACGCTCAAGCCTGAGGGCGCGCTTTATGCCTTCCTTAGGGTCGATGGGGTCAGTGACAGTCGCGCCGCCGCACTCGACATCGTCGACAAGGTGCAGGTGGCGCTTGCGCCGGGCTCCGCCTTCGGACCGGGTGGCGAGCTCTTCCTGCGTGCCTGCTTCCTCCGGAACCCCGAGCAGGTGCGCCAAGCCGCGGATCGCTTGGCCGACTACATCGCCGAGCTTTGATCGCTAAAAGGCGAGCGAATTCAGCAGCGCTTACTTAGCTGTAACGGGGAATAAACCCGCCGAAGCCCGTCTTACGTAAGCATTGATGAAGACAAGAGATGTTTCGATCCCTGCCAATAAACAAAGGCAGGGAGTATCGAAATGGCCGTCCTCGTCACCGGCGGTGCCGGATATATCGGAAGCCACATGGCATGGGCTCTGCTGGATGCGGGCGAGGAAGTGGTCGTGCTCGATCGTCTGTCGACCGGCTTCCGCTGGGCGGTCCCACCCGCTGCCCGCTTCTATCTGGGCAATGTCGGCAATCGCGATCTTCTGGCGCAGGTCTTCGCGGAGAACAACATCGACGCAATCCTGCACTTCGCCGGCTCGATCGTCGTTCCGCAATCGGTGGCGCATCCGCTGGAATATTACGAGAACAACACCAGCAACACCCGTCTTCTCGCGGCGGCGGCCATAGAGGCTGGGATCCGTCACCTCGTCTTCTCGTCCACCGCTGCGGTCTATGGCGACGTGGCGGACGACCGGCCGGTTGTGGAGAGCGCCCCGACGCTGCCAAAGAACCCCTACGGCCAGTCGAAGCTGATGTCGGAGCTCATGCTGAAGGACGCGGCCGTGGCGCACGATTTTCGTTTCGTGGCGCTGCGTTACTTCAACGTCGCCGGCGCCGACCCTCAGGGGCGGAGCGGGCTATCGACGGATGGTGCCACGCATCTCCTCAAGATCGCCTGCGAGGCCGCCCTGGGGCACCGAAATGCGGTCGATGTATTCGGTACCGACTATCCAACCGCGGACGGCACCGGCGTGCGCGACTATATCCACGTGACGGACCTGGTGAACGCGCATCTGATGGCGCTGGACTATCTCAGGAAAGGCGGCGACGCACTGATCGCCAATTGCGGCTATGGCCGCGGCTATTCGGTGCTGGAGGTGCTGGAGACGGTGAAGCGTGTGAGCGGCAAAGAGTTCGTGGTGAACCTTTCCCCGCGCCGCCCGGGCGACGCGGCAAGTGTGGTGGCGGATTCCACGGTTGCTCGCGAGCTGCTCGGCTGGGTGCCGCGTCACGACGACCTGGACCTGATCGTGACGACGGCGCTTACCTGGGAGCGGGCGCTCGTAGAACGCAAGGACGGCGACCTGCGCACCATTCGCCATAAACTGGCGTCGGCATCATTCTAACGGATCGAAGTTTCATTGCCGTCATCTAATTGAATGGATTCTTAATTAGATAATGGTGTGCTGGGCAAAAGGGAGGAATTCTGATGCTCAGCCATCTGCGCCAGATCTTCACGACAATTCTCTTCGTTTGTCTCTCGGCCGCCACCGCCTTCGCCGCCGAATGGCAGGTCGAACGGACGACGAAGGAGGTCATGTACACGGTGGACCGCGAGAACTGGGTCTCCCTGCAGAGAGGCATGGCGGTTCCGAACAATGCCTGGGTGTCGACAGGCCCCCGCGGACGTCTGGCCCTGACCCGACGCACGGAGCGACTGGCCATCGAGCCAAAGACGCTCGCTGCCGTGATCACCAGGGAAGGGTTGCTGTCGCGCAAGACGGAGGTCGTTCAGCGGACGGGACAGATCGCAGCCGACATCGAAAAGCGCAGCAGGCCGCACACCTATGTGCACACGCCGTTACTGGCCGCTGTGGTAAAGGGCAGGAGCTTCACCGTGACCGTGACCAGCCGCGATGCATCCGTCTCGGTCGATCGTGGTCTGGTGCAGGTCACCTCGTTCACCGGTGGCCAGAGCACGGACGTGGGTCCCGGGCAGCAGGCAAGGGTCGATCAGGCACAGAACATTGCCGTTGCAGGCAACGGAGCACCTTCGGTGTCCTCCGTGGAACCCACGCAGGCGGCTGTCCCCGCGGTGGGCCAGCCTTCGCCGATCGGTACGGGACTGGGCGTGAGCAGCTTCAGCGGCCAGACCAATGGCGACAACGGTAGCGGCAATGGCAACGGTGACGGTAGAGGCGGCGGCGATGGCAACGGTGGCGTAAAAGCCAACGGCGGCGGCAATGGCAACGGCGCTGGGAACGGCAATGGCGGCCGCAACTGAGGCGCAGAAATGATTGCCCATCGCCACGACCAGGAGTGGAAGGAAAGGGGAGCAGGGTGCTGAAGCCGCTTCTAAATCGCTTCGCCTCGAGAAACGCTAGCCGCACCGGGGCTGTGCGGCTGGCGGTGGCCGTGCTTTTCCTGTCGCTGCCCTTCGCGCTTCCCACGCTGACAATCATCCGGCAGTTGGACAATCAGGTATTCGATTTGCGCAGCAAATATGCGCCGAGAGAGGCCTCCGATCGCTTCGTGTTCGCGGCCATCGATAAGGAGGCGCTCGATCAGGTCGGCACCTGGCCTTGGCCCCGTTCTATCCACGGCGACATCATCGATGCGCTCGTCGCAGGCGGCGCCGAGGACATCTTCTTCGATGTCGACTTCAGCACGCCATCGGATGCGGAAGAAGATGATCAGCTGTCTGCCGCCTTGGAGCGCGCAGGCGGCGGCGTCATGCTGCCGGCATTCGAGCAGCACCAGAACGTGCAGGAGGCCGAAGCCACTTCGATCTCCCGTCCGATCGCGCAGTTTGCCGACAATGCGTGGCTGGTGGCAGCAAACGTTCTTCCCGGCGATGGCGGATCGGTGAGGAGGATGGATGCGAGCCTGTTGATGGATGGCGTCCCGCTCCCCTCAGCGTCTATCGCCTTGTCTGGTCTGCAGGCCCCCGAGATATCGGAACTGCCCGTGGATTTCTCCATCCGACCAGAAACGGTGACTGCCGTCTCCGTTGCAGACCTGCTTCGGGGGGCCGTCGGTCCGCGTCTGCTTAATGGCAAGTCCGTTGTGGTTGGCGCGTATGCGACGGAGCTGAAGGATGTTCTCCCGGTACCCGTCCACGGCATCCTCAGCGGCCCGATGCTGCATATTCTTGCGGCCGAGACACTCCTGCAGGATCGCGTGCCGGAGTGGCTGCCGGCCTGGCCGCTAGGCCTGGCCCTCGTGCTGGTACTGGGCGGAGCCTTCCGCTGGCTGCGCCGCTGTCGCGTAAGAGTGGCCACCGCAGGCGCCGTTGGAATTGCCGGCGTTGTGGAGGCCGCAGGCTTCCTTCTCCAGAAGGAGTGGTCGCTGCTCCTTCCGTCCACGTCCTTTCACGTCATCCTGACGATGGCGCTGGCCGGACTGCTCCTCGACAAGGTCGGCTTCAGCAACTGGCTTGCGGAGATGGCAAGCGCCGACCAGCGCAATGCGCGCCGCATCCTCAAGCGGGTGATCAACGACAGCATCGATGCGGTGATCGTGATCAATGCTCAGGGGATGATCATCGAGCACAGCCGCTCCGCAGCAACGTTCTTCGGCATTCATCGCCTGCTGAGGCGAGGCAAGAGCTTCCGGGATCTTGCTCCGGCAGCGCTTGTTGAAGCGCTGGACAAGGCGGTGGCAGGCTGCGCGACCGATGTGGCGCTGCAGCCGAGCCACCATGAAGAACTTACGATCTCCCGCGATGGCGAAAACATCGAACTCGAGGTGAGCTTCACCGTCTCGCGCCTCGAGGACCTGACCAGCGAAGGTGAGCAGGCGAGTTCCTATGTCGTCTGCGTCACGTTGCGCGATGTCACCGCCCGCAAGACCTATGAGGCCAAGCTGCGCCGGCTTTCGCAGCTCGACGACCTAACGGGAACGCTGAACCGGCGCGAGCTCGTGCACCGCATCGGACAAAGCACGAGCGGTGGACAGGTAATAGCCGTCGCAGCGATCGATCTGCATCGCTTCGGCACGATCAACTCGACGTTCGGCCGGGGTGTCGGCGATCACCTTCTGCGAGGCGTGGCAAAGCGGCTGATGGCCGGAGCGCGAGACGTTTCCGCCGATCCGGATCAGGCCCTCGTCGGCCGCCTCGGAGGCGACGTCTTCTGCGTGGCCGTATCCCTTGCTGACGAAGACCAGTTGGCCGGACTTCCCGCAAAGCTGCTCGCTCTTTTCGGTCGCAGCTTCGATGCCGCAACCACCAAGATCAGGCTGGAAGCGCGCGTAGGGGCATGTCTTGCGAGCCATTGTGTCGGCGATGCGTCCGACTGGGTGGATGCGGCCGAACTGGCTCTGGACAAGGCCAAGCAAGTGGGCGGCTCGGGCTCGCACATCTACGAGCCGATCGCGGCGGTCGAGCAGGCACGGAGAATGCGGCTCGAGCAGCAGATGCGCTCGGCGCTGCGGGACGAACAGTTCTTTCTTCTCTACCAGCCGCAGGTGGATCTAGCCTCCGGCAGGATATGCGGTTGCGAGGCGCTGATCCGCTGGCGGCACCCGGAACTTGGCCTTGTCTCTCCGGTGCAGTTCATCGACGTGGCGGAATCGAATGGTTTCATCTGCGAGCTTGGACGCTGGGTTCTGATGGAGGCGTGCTCGGCCGCCGCAAGCTGGCCGTCCGATATTCCCGTCGCCGTCAATGTCTCGGCAGTCCAGTTCGCCAAGGGCGACCTCTGCGCCGATGTCCGTTCCGCGCTTGCAGCCTCAGGCCTTGCGCCGGATCGCCTGCATATCGAAGTCACGGAATCGACCTTCCTTGTCGATCCGGGACGTCTCCTGCAAGAACTTACGGAGTTGCGCTCGCTGGGACTTCGGACGGCGCTGGATGACTTCGGAACGGGCTACTCGTCGCTGAGCTACATCGCCCGCTTTCCCTTCGACAAGATCAAGATCGATCAGTCCTTCGTTCGCGGAATCACGGGTAAGCCGGCGAACCAGGCGATCGTTCGGTCAGTCAAGTCGCTTGCCGAAGGCCTCGGGATGTCGGTGGTTTGTGAAGGGATCGAGGAACCTGCGGAATGGCAGATGCTGGCAAACCTTGGCTGCGAGCAAGGACAGGGCTATCTGTTCGGCAAGCCTCAGACTGCGGACGAGCTTCTATCACTCGAACAGCAGCTGCCAACGGCGCTCAGCGCGACGGGCTGACCGTGCCGGAAAGGTTTCTACGGCGCAGCTCAGCAATGGCTGCGATGTTGGCTTGTGGCCTGCCAGTCCGAGAGACGCGCGTAGAAGTGCGTCGCTCTTTGTTCCCGCAACTGCGACAGCTTCTGCTGCAGCTGGTCGCGAGCTGCGGCCCCCAGGAGATCTGCAAACGCATCGCGATCCAGCCCATCCGCCTTGAGCATCAGGCCGATCAGCGGATCGGACAGGACTTCCGAAATTGTAAGATCGCTCGACATGGCGTCACCTCCATTGCAGCCAACCTAGCCGACAATTGAGACGAAATTATCTCGCCCCGGTGTCCGGCACATGACGTTTCGCCAACTAACCTGAATACTCCTCGCCGGAGCGGAGCGCCCGCAGCGCGTTGAAAATGACAGCGACATCGATCGCCTCGTGCAGCAGAGCTCCCTGCACCGGTTGCAGGTAACCCAGTGCAGCGGCAGTCATTCCGCACAGGGAAAGACCGATTCCGACCATGATGCTCTGCAACGCAGTGGCTCGGCAGCGCCGCGCGATACCGATGCCGGAGAGAATACGGGTCATCAACGAGCAGCACGACGTCGGCGGCTTCCGCGGTCGCCGATCATCATCACGGTCCATACTGATGCGCCGCCTTGACGCGACCACCTTCTGGTCGGAGCTGAGTTCGCTGAGAACCTGATCGAAACCCATGCCAGAGGCGAGGCTTTCGGCGACGTCGCGATGATCGCCCGTTGCAAGCACCACATGGTCGATCCCCATGTCCCGGAGCCTGCGCAGAAGCCGGTCGCCGCCGTGGCGTGGCGACGACCAGCACAGCGACGGCACGTACCGGGTGGCCGCTGACAGCCCCAGCGGCCAGCGTGACAATGATCGTGATCAGCCGAAAATCGACGGGGTAACGATCCGCCAGCCGCGACATCGGCGCCTTCTGGTTGCGCGCCTGCTCGACGAGACGCACGATGCCGGCATAGGCCGCCGCGTCGGCATTCCCAGGCTCGGCCACACCTGCGGTCATTGCCCCTACTGTACCAACGGGGAACAGAACCTCTGCGATACGCCGCAGTTCACCGGCTATACCCGGGATGGTGGCTTTGCGACACATGTTGTGGCCGATCAGGATTATGCCTTCGATCCGCCCGAGGACGCCGATCCGGTGGCGCTTGCCCGCTCCTCTGCGCCGGGCTTATCGGATGGCGGTCGCTGAAGAAAGCGGGGGAGGGCGGAAGCATCGGTCTCTACGGCTTCGGCGCCGCGGCGCACATCATCGCTCAGATCTGTGTGTGACAGGAGCGGCGCGTCCATTCCTTCCTGAAGGTGGGAGATCAGCAGGCGCTGGATTCCGCAAGACGCCTCGGCGTTGCCTGGGGCGGCTTCTCCGGCCATCTGCCGCCTGAGCCTCTCGATGCGGCCATCATCGTCGCGCCCTTCGGCGAACTGGTGCCGGAGGCGTTGAAGGTCGTGCGTCGAGGCGGCCGGGTTATCTGCGGCGGCATCCACATGAGCGACATCCCGCAGATGCCCTATGCGCTCCTTTGGGGCGAGAGGAGCATCTCGTCTGTTGCAACCTGACGCGGGCAGGTGCCGCGGAGTTCTTTCCAATCGCACACGCCGCCAATGTTGTGACGCACACGACGGTCTACCCGCTGGCCGACGCCAATCTCGCCCTCGGCGATCTGCGTTCCAGCCGGTTGTCGGGGGCCGCCGTTCTTGTACCTTGATCATGACTTGTACGTTCTGCTCGTAGGTTCGCCGCAGGACGGCCCGCCAACAGTTTCACCGCGCCAAGGGCGCAAACTCGCAAGACTGGAGAAGACATGGCTTCCATCCTGTGCGTCGCTCTCAACCCCTCGATCGATCTTTCCAATGAGACGGATCACGTCGTGCCGACGAAGAAGGTGCGCATCCGCAACCAGCGCCAGAATATCGGTGGCGGCGGCGTCAACGTTGCGCGCGTGCTTGCCGAACTCGGCGAACGTCCTGACCTCATGGTGATGGCCGGCGGCGCGACTGGCGCCGTCCTCGTCGACACGCTCCGGAAGATGGCGGTCAACCTCTATGCTCTTCCCATCGAAGGCGCGATCCGGGTGGCCTTCATGGTGAGGGAGATCGAAACCGGCCGCGAATACCGGTTCGTGCCCGAAGGTCCCGTGGTGAGTGCGCAGGAGTATGGCGAGGCCTTAGAATTCCTGGAGCGAGCCAGCGCGGATTATGTCGTCGTCAGCGGTAGCCTTCCGCGCGGACTACCGGAGGATGCCTACGCGCACATGGCGCGGATATTCGCCGGACGTGAAGCACGCTTTATCCTCGATGCGTCCGGTCCATCGCTCAAGAAAGCGCTCGAGATCGGCGGTCTCTTCATGATCAAGCCCAGTCTCGATGAACTGGAGGGGATCGTCGGCCGGCAACTGGATGAAGCTGGGGCAATTGCCGCCGCGCAGGAATTGATCCGTGAAGGGGCCGTGCGATACGTCTGCGTCTCAATGGCGCGGGAAGGGGCGGTGCTGGTGACTGCGGAGGGTGCTATCAAGGTGCCATCTTTCGAGGTCCCGGTCGGCTCGACGGTCGGCGCCGGCGACAGCTTCGTCGGCGGCATGGTCTGGGCTTTGACGAAAGGTTATCCGCTCGAGGAGGCATTCCGCTTCGGGGTGGCGGCCGGCGCCGCGACCGTGATGAGCCCGGGTACCGAACTATGCCAGCGGGAGGATGTGTTCCAGCTCTTCGAGAATGGTGACGCGGCGTTTCGCGACGGGAAGGCTGTCGCCACCTGAGGGAGGGCAGGGCGGCATCGCCACCCGGCCGAGCGGTGAGCCTCAGGGGGCGGCGCCCGTCGTTGCCTCCGCTTCCGTCACCTTGTGCTTGACGGCCACGAAGCTGTCCGGGCTGACGGAGATGCTCGAGCAGCTGACCAGCGCGGGCCATGTCCGTCAAGAGGGCTCTGCAGCAGCATGCCGTGGATACGCAGGCTGAGCTCGTCGTGATGGGGGCATACGGTCACTCGAGGATGCGTCAGCGCATCTTCGGGGTGTTACCGCCTCGACTCTGGAAGAAACGAAGCTGCCGGTTCTGCTCGCCCGCTAGCGGCGGCGTGCGAGAGGCGGCAGGAGGACCAGTCGGTGATCATGCAAGATCAGAGCGCCGTCATCGCCTTCCTCGGCGCCTCCGAGGCCTTTGGCATCAGCGAACCGGTCGAGATCATCCGGACACACACTTCGTAGGTTTTTCTGGCAGGCGACCGCGCCTTCAAGATGAAGCGGGCGGTGAAGCTCCCCCATGTGGGCTTCTCTACGATCCCGCTCCGGCTGAAGTCCTGTCTGGACGAGGTCTGAACAGCATGACGGCGCCGGACCTCTATCTCGGGAACCGTCGGATCACACGCCAGCCGGATGGCAAGCTGGTGTTCGGCGGCGAGGGGAGGTGGTCGACGTTGTGGTGGAGATGGTGCGCTTCGATCAGGCCGCACTTTCGACCGGATGGTCGGCAAGGGAAGGCTGAGCCTGGCATTGATGACGGCAACCGCACGCGCCATTGCCCGCTTTCACCGCTCGGCTCCCGATGCAACCTCGTGATGAACCGCTATCTCGACGAGGCCCAGGACGAGGATGCTTCTGCATTCTCCCATTCTTCATGGCGACGCGCGCGGCGGTGCGGGCTCATGTGACGGCGACGCAAGCTTCAGAGGCGGAAGGGGAACTGCAAGTGGATCTCACCGCCGAGGCGCGTTCCTATTACGATCTGGCGCTTGCGCTGCTCGGAAGACAGCAGCCAAGGCTGGTGGCGATCGGCGGCCTGAGCGGATCTGGAAAATCGACGCTCGCTGATGCGCTTGCCCCCAATCTCGGAGCCGCACCCGGAGCTAGGATCATCGAAAGCGATCGCCTCCGCAAGGGCCTGCATGACGTGCCGCCCGAGACGCGCCTGCCGCCTGCGGCCTAACCGGCCCGAAGTGTCGCGCAAGGTCTACGCCGAAATGGCATGGCGTGCGGCGGTCATTCTCGGCCGGAGTGGATGCGCGGTGGTCGACGGGTCTTCGAGAGACGAGAGAACCGGCAGGTTGTCCGTCAGTCCGCCACGGACGCCGGTGTCGCATTTCAGGGAGTTTGGCTGGAGGCGGAGCCAGCCCTGCTCTGGCAGCGGATCGCAGGCCGCTCGGGAGGCGCTTCAGACGCGGACACAGCGCTTCTTGCGGCACAGCTGGAGCGCCGGCCCGCGGGCATCGAGTGGCGCCACTTGCCAGCCGCGAGACCGGTGGATGAGAACGTCTGCATCGTTCTCCACGCCTTTGACGAGACTGCAGAGGCAGGCGAGGTTGATGCGCATCAATGACCGCTCGTCCTCAGCTTCTACTCTGCGAAGCATGCATTCGGCAGGAAGCGGAGTTGTTGGGACGGAGACCTGGGTGGCCAACAGATATGAGATCGCTACATTGACGCCGGGAGACGTGATGCGCTCCTTCGCAATCATGCAGGTCGTCGTCCCGTCCCTCGATCTGGCAACCTGGAAGAGCCTGACGGCGACCGAACAGCAGCGACGGCAATGGGCAGCTGCCAAGGACGGCAACGGGTACATCCGGGGGCTGATTCGCATGACGCCGATGAAACACTTGGAGCTCGGCGATCTGTTTGACGTTCCCGTCTTCGCGACCATCAGCCTGATCGACGAGGCCGGCGTCAGCCGCGAGCTCATCGAGTTCACCCGCCGGCTGGCGGAGGAGGAGGGATGCCAAACGGTGCGGCTCTGGCGCAGCGCACCCGAAAGGCCTGATTTTCTGGACGTGGTATCGGAGCCTCCGGAGGGTTGAACGCACGCGATGCCATGCCGCGCGGCGGTCGTCTGTCGATCGAGATCTCGCGCATCAAGCTGGATGTGGATTATGCGCAGATGTATCCGCATGTGCGTACCGGCGACTATGTCCTGGTCAGCGTGACTGACAACGGCGGGGGCATGTCGATAGAGGTGAAACAGCGCGCCTTCGAACCGTTCTACACGACCAAGGGCGTGGGATCGGGAACCGGCCTCGGCCTCAGCATGGTCTATGGCTTTGCCAAACAGTCTGGCGGCCACATCCAGCTCTACAGCGAGGAAGGCCAGGGCACCAGCGTGCGCATCTTCCTGCCGGCCATCCAGTACACCAGCGACACGGGGACGGTGACCGAGACGCCAACCGTGGCAAGCCGGGCGCTTCTCGGCGGATCGGAGACCATCCTGGCGGTAGAGGATGATGCCCGGGTGCGGCGGGTTGCGGTGTCGCGCCTGACCGATCTCGGCTACACGGTGATCGAGGCGGAGAACGGCGCCCAGGCGCTGGAGAAGCTTCGCCAGAATTCCGATATCGCGCTGCTTTTCACGGATGTGGTGATGCCCGGCGGCATGACGGGCGACGAGCTGGCGGAGATCGTTCGCGCCGAGCGTCCCGAGATCAAGGTTCTCTTCACCTCTGGATGTGCGGAGCCAGAGATCGCCAGGCGCGAGCTCTCAGCTTCCGGAAGCTGGCTGAAGAAGCCATACACAGCCAAGGAGTTGGCAGGCGGCCTGCGGGAACTGCTCGACTGACTATTGAGCCAGGTCTGTGTATAGAGCTAAGATCCTAAGGAGGCTAACCCCCGGCCTGATGGTTCGACTGATTGAACAAGGGGTTCGGGAGCACTTTACGCGAGAGGCTCTTCGAGACGTCTATTCGCAGGCGGTCAGATATAGGCTACCCGTTTCCCGAACTCTGTGTCGTCGTCAAAATTGTTCGTGCCGATGCGCGGGCTCTCTCCCGATGGGAGAGCAAGCGCGGGCTGTTCTGCCTTTGCGGAGGTGCTCTGGCTTTCTATTTCTGCTTCGAGCGCGTCTATCTCGCTCTGAATTTGATTCTTTTCTTCATCGGTCTTCGCCTCAGCCAATGCGGCCTTCTTTGCGGCGACCTGAGCTTCTAAGTCAGAAGCGCCACTAGACGATGAGGCAGAGGATGTGATCGACGTGGCTGCTGAAGCGGAGACTGAATTGATCATCTGAAAGCCTTTGCGATAGAATTCATCCGCTATAGCCTTGCTTCCTTAACTCTTTGCGAAGTCGAGGATCACTCGCGAGCCATCAAGACGGGAAAGCGATCGTGGCCGGCGACGCTGATCAGTCGCCGAAGAGGTTTGGCCGGTGGAGGGATCCACGCAGCCGGGGCATGAGCTTCCTATGTGCACGCCGTGATGGAGTTTCCCTTCCCCAGCTCTATGCCTCAAAGCCTCGCAGGCTTGAGGGCGATTACGCCGCCGTTCAGGGAGACGACGATTTCGTCGCCGCCTCCCAGGTTCGCGACCTGGAAAAACGCGTGCGTGATCTCGAGCGCATGCTCAGTCGCTAGACACGTAAGCGACCAACTGCGCTGAGAGCATATCGCAAGGTTACGGTCTTCCGTCCACAGATCCATGGGGTCGAGCCTTGACTTAACCTGGGCGGCGCGGCGAAGTTGCTGGGGATAACGCCAAAGACGCTGCGTCTGGCGAACGGGGCTGGCGATATCGAACGAGTCATCCGCTACCCGACGTCCCTTGGATCTTCAGCCGTGCGAAACTCGCAGCCCCACAAGCACGTCACGCCCTCAATCGAGCCCGGCAGAACACTCGACACCCCCGCGGTCTCCTCTGCCGGTTCAACAAGGCGTCACCCGCCGTTAGCCATAGGTAGGACGATGTCGATGATGGGGCGCATTTCGACATGGAGAGGGTCCTCGGCCTTACTAGATCGGCGGCGATCACATGCAGCGCATTCGGCTTGGCGGAAATAGTTCTAGGGACTACGAGCGTCTACCAAATTTGCGCTCAAGGCGGTCGGCATCGATCCGGATGGCGTCTCCCAATTGACGATCAAGAACGTCCCGAAGAGCGACCTGCTGGATCCGAAGAGCTACTTCCACCAGTTAAAGGACGGACGCTTCGTCACGCTGGCGCAGGCCTTCAACTTCACCGCGGATTGGGGAGGTGAAGACACCGGTTCTGGCACAGTCGGCCGGAACGATGCGCGATACCGCCCCGATTATATCGTCGGATGACGCGCTTTCTGATGGTGAGGAACTGACGGTGGCGTGCGAGGCGGCGGATGCCGAAGCCGCCTTTTACACCGAAACGATGCAGGGCATTCACGATGCCAGGCCCCGGGAGACGCTCTCGGGCGAGGATAGCCACACGGGCTATGTGCCCGACGATCTCGGCGCCCCACTTCGGTGTCGTGTCGCGCTGATCCTTACCGAACGTTCATCCATGTTACGGATGTTTAAGTGGTCCCTCATGTCGCTGCGGCCTACGTATGGGTTGTAACCAGAACAAGAAGGAAGCCTCTCATGAAGATCAACAAAGTCATCCTGGCATCACTTGCAGCCGTCCTCGTCGCCAGCACCGCTCTGCCAAGCTTTGCAGCACCCGGAGGGGACGGCCCAGGCCGCCACGTCGCCAGAGGCGGCATGATGCAGGAGATGATGTTCGTCCGCCTGCTCAAGACCGCAGACGCCGATAAGGATGCGAAGATCACCAAAGAAGAGCTCTCCGCACGCCAGGAAGCGCTGTTCTCCGAAATGGACGCTGACAAGGACGGAAACCTCATCCCCGGTGAGTTGCGCGCTTATCGCAAAGCCAAGATGGAAGATTTCCGCAAGGACAATCCGCGCCCCGAACGTGCGGAACGTCGTGAAGAGCGCCGCCAGGAGATGGTTCAGAGCAACGATGACGGCAATGACAAGGCTCACAGCAACGGCCGTCCCGGTCGCCGCGGCGAGCATGCAGATCGCCGTCACGAAGGTGGACGCGGTGGCATGCATCACGGCGGACGAATGGGCCCGCAGATGGGTGGAATGCACCTGAACCGTCAGGCAGACACGGATGAGAACGGCCAGTTCAGTAAGGCGGAAGTAACCGTTGCCGTGGACAAGCTGTTTGCTCGCATGGATCGCAACGATGACGGCGTGATCAGCATCGACGACATGCCGAACCGTCCGTTCTGAACACCCGTCCCTAGGCACCAGCCCGGATCGTCAACCCGCCCCACCGCCTGGGGCGGGTTTTTTGTAGGCATCGCCGTAATGCTCCGGCTGGTCGGTGATGGACGAGATCGAAGCGAATAGCCAGTTTCAAAACGGAGGGTCCGGGAGCTCTTGCGTTACTTGCTGATACGAAGGTTCGAGAGAGAGTCCCCTATCTGCTGAAAGGCTGACTGGAGAGCCGCGTTCGTTGGCGAATTGAAATAGAACGCATCTTGCGTGGCGCACTCGCGCATCAGTTTTTGCGTGCTTGTGTCCGGGCCATTAAAAGCGATGGTATAGATGATTATTCCCGCGTTCTTCATCGAAGTGCAGACACTGCTCAACCTGTTGTTCAATTGGGTAACGGCCGAGCCTTCATTGCTCGTTCCCAGCTTCTTCTCTGAAAGCCAACCATAGGCCGTATAGATTGATGATGACATTGTGTTTTCGCCATCTGTCATGATCACTGCCGCCTTGCTCATGTGTGGTGCTCCATAGTCGAGTGGCAGCTCATACGTTGCCATGTCGCCGCCCCAAATGCCGCGCCATTTGGGCGAAAGGATGCGCCACCCCCAAACCGCGCCGAAGTTGATATGGGTGTTGCCAACTGCATTCATGGCGCTGATAGCGGATTTGATCGTCGCTTTCTTCGGAGTAAGCCGCGTAACCTCAGCGGGGCAGTATTTGTTTGGGCCGTTCGCATTGCTGAGGTTTGAGTCGTAGGTTTTCTTGCCGCTGTTGCCCTTGGTGCTGATCCAATCATTTTGGTAGTCATCATCCTCCCAATAGTACGGAGTCAGCGGCTTCGTAGACGGGACGGTATCCGACATGTCGTCAGTACTTGAAGAAAAGCCCTCAACGCACCCACCCCACGAGGTTGGGCCCCAATCGAGAGACGATAGCGCTCCCGAAGCAAGCCAATCAGTGTGGCTCTTTCCGACGTTCACCGTCTGCGAGAAGGGGACGATGCCAACATAAAGATTTTCTGCCACCGCATCATCGCCAAAAAGCGTGTCCACCAGTGTGTTCGCAGCAGATTTCAAGCTCGTCAGGGGTGAACCTGACATAGAACCTGTGTTGTCCAATACCAGTGCCAGCTCAAGGCCCGTAGTTGAGCGCTCGATGACGGTCTGCGCGCTCGTGTTCATCGTTTCGACGCCGAGGATGTTCATGAACGTCGTCGGGGCGCTCGCAGTCGCGTCTACGGTCAGGGTCTTGTCATCGCTGGAAAGGGACCAGGTCAAACTGTCAATGGTTGCTCCTATCTGTCCTTCGGCGAAGTTGGCCACGGTGAATTTGCGCAACTGCGCGTCAATGGTCGCTTTGTCCAGTTTAGCCACGGTCGACAGTGCGCCCGCGTCAATCGCCCGCTGCAGGCTGGAGTGCATAAGAACCAGTCTAGCAGTATCAATACCGAAGCCCGTCGCGCCGATGAGAGCGATGCTGACAACCCCGACAAGCGGCAGCACCGCGCCCTCCTGGTCCTCACGAAAACGAAACATCAAGGAACGCAAGGTCAAGGTCGTTTTCCCTTTGACTAACAGCCTGGCGCCGTCGTCAAGCTGCCAAGGCGAGGACGAAACGTTGCAGTCTTGAAGAGCTGATTTTCCAGCGGGACGAAGCTCGTGAAGATGGGGGTGTGGCGGTAGAAGACCTCTGCAATGATGACATTGTCCGATGTATCCAGTGTAAGACCGCCTGGCAGAGTCGCTGCCTTGTTCAACTTGCCGATGCGGCTCTCGCTCACAAGCGCTCCGCTTTTGCATTGCCAGGAAACAAGGGGTTCTGCCCCGTCGGTTCGGGATACCGAGGAAAGGATGACATAGCCGTTCGTTGCAAAGTCGCTGGTGCCCATTACCTCTGAGGAGACGGAAAAAATCGAGGTAATATCCGACGACGTCAGTGACTCATAGCGGGACACAGCATCCGCTACGGTCGAGGCCATCTGTGAAGCCTGGAAGTGTGACCTGCAGTAATAGGCAATTTCGCTGCCGCCGCACAAAAGCGTCAATAAGACTGGCGTAATCATCGCCATCTCGATACCGGCCACACCTTCTTCGTTCGCGAGGAAGCGTCGAGCGAAGGCGAAGGCAGCACGCGCGCTTTGGTTCAGCCGCTGCATATCAGTAGGGTTCATTTTGGACGACTGCAGTTGCAGTCAAAGCAATCGTGCCATTGTTGCCGATCACTTCCTTGAGGATGGGAGTGTGGAACGTCCACGGGTAAGTCGCTGTGTAGAGGACGACTTGTGCAGTGCCACCGTAGCCGGTGGTGCCTTGGTCGAGATCATACTTTCCGTTCCCATTGACGTCGGTATAGTTCTCGCCGTCATCACGGAGGCCGTTCTTGTTTTTGTCGACAAACGGCTCCGGCTTTTTCAGATCATCGAAGCTCTTGTACGAGAGGCTGGTGATAACGAGCTTGTCGACGTCCATGATCATGCCCGCCTGTGACAGGATCTTTTGCTTTACAGTAGCATCCTGGGTTGAATCCTCAGAGACGAACCCGGTTCGTCCAGTTCGTGCCGCGTCGTACGTAGCGTTTTTCAAGATGATATCCGCCGCGAAGGCGATACCGCTTTCGACGATGGCAAAAGTCATGAACAGGAGAACGGGAGCGACCATGGCGAATTCGACCGCTGTCGCACCATCTTCAGAGCGCTGAAAGCTAACAATGTCCAGCCGCCTCAAGTGGAATCCTCTGTTCTGTGACAGGGTATTCCTAACATCGAGAACTTTATAACCAGCAAATGTATTCCTGCTCATTTTCATCAAATCTGTGCCTTTTGCCATTGCTGTTCCTGGTTGGAGCCAAAGCCATATCCCCGCCAGTAGCCGAAAGGCGAAAGAACCAATTTTTGGTCGGGTTGCCGGCGAGGCTGGTCTCAAGCCCTCAGGAGGAAGAGGCTTAAGACCAAGGATGCTTCCGGGGCGAGGCAATGTCGGCATACGCGGAGGCGATGCAGAGGAGTCGACAGCGTTCGCTAGAGTTGGGCCAGATGGCGGCATAGGATTATCGAGAAGATCACTCAGCGAACGAGACAGATCCTGCACCTGAGGGGGATTGTCTCGGTCAGGTGCGGCTAGAGCAGATCCTGTTTAAACGAGGGTCATATCCAGCGGCCCTGACGTTGGCGCATTCTGTCGGTGTGAAGCTGGGGATCAAACCACCGACCGCGATCTGAACGCCGATATTGTTGATGGGGATGGGGTCATCAAGCGGATCAGAGGCACGCCGCGGGGCGGACCGCTGTCGCCGCTCTTGGCCAATGTGCTGCTGGATGAGGTGGACAAGGAACTTGAACAGCCGGGCCATGCCTTCTGCCGCTATGCCGACGACTGCAATAACTATGTGCGGTCGAGCCGAGCGGGTGAGCGGGGTAATGGCTCTGCTGCGGCGCCTTAACGGCGACTTCACCTGACGGTGAACGAGGACAAGAGCGCCGTTGCCAGCGTCTTCGGCCGCAAGTTCCGCCCCCCCCCCCGCAAGGCAACGAGTTCATTGAATTAACAAGGGAAGGATGGTCCTGCTAGAGAGATTTGAACTCTCGGCCTCTCCCTTACCAAGGGAGGCGTGCACAATAGATAAAGAACTGTTAAGCAATAATAAAAATCCGCTCCGTACTGCGTTATGGACGGTTTTTGAACATGATGCTTGCTTGACGAGGAAGGTGCCATGGTCGAACGTGAACGGGAATCATAAAGCATTGGAAGCTGGGGCATTTGAAGAAACTGGGGGCGGCTTGCAGGAATTGGCATGCGCATCGAGCGGCTAATGAACGGAGAAGGCGTTGGCGCCGGTTCCGGAAGCCGTCTCGGCCAAGGATGCGGCCAAGGCGGGACGGCAATTGGGTCCAGATTTGGCAAGGCGGAGAACCTGAGTGGGCAGTCTGTAAGACGGCACCATCCCGGCCGCCGAAGAACCTGTGCTTGACCACAAACACCCGCGACAGCATTCGCTTCCTACAGCTTCTGCGGCGAGGCACCAGCATTGCAGTGAAGAAGAAAAAGCCGCTGGTGCGCAGATCGCCTGGACGCTCGCCGCAGTTGATAGGCTACAATGACTTCTCGTACCCAACATCCATTTCAACGGCCGCGGCGGTTGTGCTGGCTGCCGAGTATGAACGCATGCGAACGATGCTGGATGAGGTCCCGCCCACGGTAGTACTGGACCGATGGAACGACGAAGTCTTCCGTAAACTGTACCAGCTTGGTTTTTTCGAGATTGTTGGGATCACACCCAAGCGTACCGACGTCGTCATCGATGAAGGTGACGTGCGAACCATGCAGATCGTGAGCAGTCAGAATGCTGATGATCTGGAGCGGATAGATGCAGCGCTCCAAAAGCTCGGCGAGTTCATGAACCCGACAAGCAGCATTCCGGAATCCGTAATAATTGATCTGCTTACCGGCTTAAGCGAAGCTCTGAGCAATGTCACCGGCCACGCCTATCCTGATGACTACCAGCCCATCTATCCTCACATCGGTCGGTTCTGGGTTTCAGCGACGGCAGATCGCCGCAATCATTCCTTAACAGTAGTCGTGTACGACCAAGGGGTGACGATACCTGTGACGTATCCTCGGATAGAGAGACTGGAGAAGGTGTACAACTACCTGGGCCGCACCCTACGTCAGCAGCCCTCGTTTGACTTCGAGAATGATGGTACATATATCCGGGCGGCGATGAAGTACGGTGGGTCCCGCACTGATCAGAAGCATCGTGGCAAGGGTCTGCCGCAGATCATCGACGTTATAAAGCGGATTGGTCGAGGCCGCCTGACTGTATTCAGCCGTGGCGGTTGGTGTACCCGGGCCCCAAATGGACGCTTTAGCTCAGGTGCAGTACCATACTCCCTCGGCGGTACGCTTGCCATAGTGGCTGCTATATAATGCGCGACGGGGACATGACGTCCTGCCGTAGAATAGAGTGGGCAATGGAACTTCCTACGAACGAATTGGTTGTGCGCAAATGAACATCGATTTGGCAAAACAGTTCAGCCCTTACCCGTCCGGTCGCTTTCCGACGGACGGGACCCACAACGGCGAGACTTTCCGAGATTCCGTGCTTCTGCCGGCGTTGACCCGTGCCAAAACGTCGCACGGCTCGGAGAAGGTCGTCGTCAATATCGACGGTGTTCGGACGTTCGGTTCTTCGTTCCTGGAAGAGGCTTTCGCTGGCCTCATCAGGAAGCGTCGCTTTACTCGAGATGAACTCGAGCAACTGTTGGTTATAGAGTGCTCGAAACCGCACCTGATGATCTTCCGAGACTCGATCTCTGGCTACATCAAGAGTGCGCAGCCTGAATTCGATGGCGTCCTGCATTCCTAACCCATGTGGGAAAAATCAACTTTCCTAGTAGTTGGTGCACTCCTGGGTTGGTTCCTGCAGCAGTATCGGGTCGCTAGATCCGAAGATGCGGCCCTAATCAACGAGCACATAAAAGACATCGAGAAATTCTGCGATGCGGCGCAAGCGTACTGGCTGAAGGTCCCGGCAAGCCAGGATGAGGAGCGAGCGGCCGCTGCGAAAGTGCGAGCTGCGCATGCCGCAACTACACATCTGTATTCGGAGATGGATAGCCTCTGCAGCGCGGAAGCATCAAAGTATCGGGAGATGTCCCTCGAGCTCTTCAACCTCGCGACTGGTGGAGCGTTTGAAAGCTCTCGGACTTCCATCGATGCTGAGCGAGCAATCGATATTTACGATCTCACCGCTCAGATAGTCCACCTCCTGAGGCGGGCGCGACGGGATGTACTGTCGCTGGGTAGGCTCTTTCACCGTGCGATCGATGTCGGTGCTTAGTTAGAAAGCCTAAGCTTCCTGGCGTTCCTGGGCCTGACGTTCCGCCTTCCTCAGAAGGCAACGGGAAGGTGGAGACGGAACCGGCTTCACAATTTCTGGCTGGCTCCGAACTGGTGAGCTAAAACGCCGTTGCCTCGGATACACCTAACAAGTGGGCCGGGATTAGCCGCCTGTCATGTTGCCTGCGTGCTCACATCCATCCATGCCAGCTCCAATACGTGGCCATCGGGATCTTCGACACAGCGATTGTAGAGAAAACCCAAGTCAAGGGGCTCCCGGATATCGGCCTTGCCGCCCGACGCCGCTCCCGCGTCCGCGATGGCATCCACATGCTGTCGGTTGTCGTGACTGAGTGCGATCAGCACCTCGGTAGTTGCATGCGCGTCAGCGACAGGCTTGGGCGTGAAGGTTGCAAAATAGTCTTTCGACAGCAACTGAAACGTTATGACGTCCGACCAGACCATGCTCGACGCCTGATGATTGCTGAACTGGTCGTTCTTCTGGCAACCGATCGCCTCATAGAAGCGGGTAGCCGCAGCCAAATCCTTCACAGGCAGATTGACGAAGATCATTTTTGACATGGCTTATCCTTTCCTGGTTAAACTCTGTTCGCGCTGCTTTGGCACCGGCGGCCGAAGTCGGCCGCGGCTACAGCCATTCTGTGATGAACCGGCCACTTGCATGGATGTCGATCATCTCGACCTCATCGCTAAGGCTCACAAATTGATGCGGCGTCTCCGGTGTGGCCACCACGATCTCACCCGCCACAGCATCCACTCTCCGTTTTCCGAGCGTGAAACGGACAACACCCTTCCGGATGAGAAACGTCTCGGAATAGGGATGCTGGTGAAGTGCCGGCCCTCTACCCGGAGTGTCGAGCCGGGTGAATATGATCGAGACGTCGGATCCACATCGTTCTCCCTCGAACTCGCCATATAAAGGCGTCGTCTCGTGTATCCATTCGCTATCGATGGTCCTCATGAGGGTCTCCATTGCCTGTTGGAACAATAGGCGCTAAAAATGGAAATCGGGTAGCGACAAAAATGAAATGCTGGATTACGTGCAGCAGCGACTTCAGTGGAACGATCTCAGCCTGATTCTGGCGGTGGCGCGATCGGGTTCATTCGCGGGTGCTGCCGTACGTCTCGGCGTCAGTACTCCTACGGTATTCCGTCATGCGAAGGCGGTGGAGCAGCGGCTAGATACTCTGATCTTCCATCGTGATACGACCGGCGTCTCTCTCACCGCGGCAGGGCGAGAGGCGGCCGCGTTGGCTGAACGCTTTGACGAGGAGATTGGTGCGCTGGAGGCGCGTGTCCGGAACGAAATTTCCGACGCAGCTGGAACAGTACGTTTGGCTACCGTCGACACTCTGATAGCGGGTCCGCTGATGCCGCTGATACAGCGCTTTAGAGCGGAACACTCGGCCATCCTACTCGACCTCCGTTCAGGCATTGGTATGGCGAATCTGCGCCAGCGAGAAGTCGACGCCGCGTTGCGTGCCGGCGGTGAGCCGCCCGAGAGCCTGGTTGGCAGGAAGCTCTGCCGGATTGCAGTCTCAGTGTACCGAAGCAATATGGCCGAGGGAGTTTCGAGCGTTCAGCCATGGGTTGTCCCCAATGCTGAGTTGGGACACCTGGCCTCGGTTCGCTGGCTGAAGCAAGCTGGCCGATACGCCGACGCCGCGCTTCAAGCAAACAGTCTCTATACGCTTGCCGAAGCCGTCGCCAATGGTCTCGGGCAAGGTATCCTCCCCTGCTACCTTGCGGACGCCGATCCAAGGCTCACCAGGGTCGGCGAACCCATTGATGAACTGTCGAGTGATCTTTGGTTCCTCACGCATAGTGAACTGCGACACACCGGGCGGATCAGGGCCTTGTCCGACTTCCTTGCACGCGAATTCCACGCGCTACGGCCGCTGTTTGGGGGTGCTTACCCTGAGAGGCAGCAATAGTCGTCTTCCATTAGTTGAGCGTCGCCGCTGTGTCCGGTGGCGCTAACGCACAATGTCTTGTAGGCGCTGCACTCGCGTAGAACCCCGGCCGCAACCTGCGGTCTTCCACCGTAGTTACCAATCTCTATCTTTAATTGTAAGCGCTCATTTCCATGCGCATTGACTTGGCCGGTTTGACCGGAGTGGCTGTCATCCGTCTATATTAGATCGTGC
>NZ_JALJRA010000020.1 GCF_022968135.1 Pseudorhizobium tarimense | reverse complement strand
CTCAACCCGCGCCAAACGGCGTAACAGAAACGGTCGAGACTCTAACTGCCGCTGGATGAAAGTTCAGTGGCAGGTCAATTTCTGCGCGGATTTTGAATGAGGGTTTTTTCATCTCCGGAATTGTCCTCTGTTGTCGCTCGTTAAAATTCACGTCAGTACAGTCTCTCAAATTGCGGTGCCGATCTACTGACACAAATGCGAGTAGGCGAAGTCTACGTTTTCGAACATGATCCCTTCCGTTCCGAAGGAGCGGATCCGAAGGGCGCAATTATACGTCGCTGATGCGACGTCCTGCTCCTGACTGCCGTTGCAGCCTCCGTTCCTGCCGAACCTGTTGAATTCGTTCATCGGAGGGAGATCCTGCCACAATGGCCGTCCCGCACTTTTCAGTCAGCATCGTTGCGCGCGGAGCCGGTCGAAGCGCCGTCCTTTCGGCGGCGTACCGGCATTGTGCAAAGATGGAGTACCAGCGGGAAGCGCGAACGATCGACTACAGCCGCAAGCAAGGGCTGCTGCATGAAGAATTCGCCATCCCATCGAATGCGCCGGACTGGTTGCAGTCGATGATTGGTAATCGCTCTGTGTCAGGCGCTGCGGACGTCTTCTGGAACGAGGTCGAGGATTTCGAGAAGCGGTCGGATGCTCAACTTGCCAAGGACATGACCATCGCCCTTCCAATCGAGCTCTCCACCGAGCAGAACATCGAGCTCGTGCGGGACTTCGTGGCGCAGCATATTACAGCCAAGGGCATGGTGGCGGATTGGGTCCTTCATGACGCTCCTGGCAATCCGCATATCCACCTGATGACGACATTGCGGCCGCTCACCGAGGGCGGGTTTGGCTCCAAAAAGTTCGCAATCCGTGGAGCCGATGGCGAGCCTCTCCGCGATGACAGGGGCAAGATCCGCTACGAGCTTTGGGCCGGCGGGCTTGATGACTTCAATGCGCTCCGCGATGGCTGGTTTGCTTGCCAAAACCGGCATATGGCGCTCGCCGGTTTTGATAGCAGGATCGATGGGCGCTCCTTTGAGAAGCAGGGCATTGAAATCACTCCGACAATCCATCTTGGTGTCGGAGTGAAGGCGATCGACCGAAAGGCGCGGGACCATGATGCAAGAGCTGCTCTGGAACGGTTCGCGCTGCAGGAGGAAAGACGCAGGGAGAATGTCCGCAGGATATTGAGCAGGCCAGAGATCGTGCTTGACCTGATCACACGCGAAAGAAGCGTCTTCGACGAACGCGATGTCGCAAAGATCCTCCACCGATATATCGATGATGCACCCCTCTTCCAAAGCTTGATGGCCCGCATCCTGCAAAGCCCCGAAACCCTCCGTCTTGATCACGCGCGTCTTGATCTGGTGACCGGTGCCCGGGTGCCGGAAAAATACACGACGCGCGAGTTGATTAAGCTAGAAGCCCAGATGGCAAACCGCGCAATTTGGCTCTCCCGACGATCATCGCATATGGTCCGGGAGCCGGTGCTAAAGCGCGTTCTCACGTATCACGATCGGCTTTCGGCCGAGCAGAAGACGGCAATCGAGCATGTGACATCTAACGGAGGGATCACAGCCGTCATCGGCCGTGCCGGTGCCGGTAAAACCACGATGATGAAAGCTGCGCGAGAGGCGTGGGAAGCCGCCGGATATCGTGTTGTCGGCGGCGCCCTTGCCGGCAAGGCTGCCGCAGGTCTTCAGAAGGAGGCGGGAATCGGCGCACGCACACTTGCCTCTTGGGAACTGCGCTGGGCTCAAGGTCGCGCGCAGCTAGACGATAAGACAATCTTCGTGCTCGACGAGGCTGGTATGGTATCGTCTCGGCAGATGGCGCTGTTGTTGGACGTCGTCGTCCGGTCTGGCGCGAAGCTCATCCTCATCGGCGATCCGGAGCAATTGCAGCCAATCGAGGCTGGCGCCGCGTTCCGCGCTATCGCCGATCGTATCGGCTATGCCGAACTTCAAACCATCTATAGACAACGCCAGCAATGGATGCGCGACGCGTCGCTCAACCTTGCCCGCGGCACTTTGGACAAGGCTCTCGAGGCGTATCGTGAGAATGGTAAGATCATTGCCGCAGAGCTGAAAGCAGATGCGATCTCCAACCTCAACCTTGATTGGAAGCTAGACTACGATCCGACTAAGTCCACTTTGATCCTGGCGCATCTTCGTCGCGATGTCCGCATGCTCAATGAATTGGCGCGCAGCAAGCTTATCGAGCGTGGCGTCATTGAAACCGGATCGAGCTTCGATACGGCTGACGGCCTCAGAAGCTTTGCCGCCGGCGATCAGATCGTCTTTCTCAAGAACGAGACCTCCCTCGGCGTCAAGAACGGGATGCTTGCAAGAGTGGTCGAAGCAGCATCCGGTCGTCTTGTTGCTCAAATCAGCGACGGCGGTCATCGCCGACAAGTCTTGGTCGAGCAGCGCTTCTACAACAGTGTCGATCACGGCTATGCCACGACCATCCATAAGGCCCAAGGCGCCACCGTTGACCGCGTCAAGGTGCTGGCCTCTCTGTCTATGGATCGTCATCTGACCTATGTCGCGATGACTCGGCATCGTGAAGATCTCAGCGTCTATTACGGCCGCCGATCGTTTGCCATGGCGGGCGGGCTGTTGCAGATCCTGTCGCGCAGAAACGCTAAGGAAGCGACCCTCGATTACGCTGGCGGGAACATCTATGCCCAAGCGCTCAGCTTTGCCGAAGCGCGCGGACTTCATCTGGTTAATGTTGCACGCACCGTAGCGCGAGATCGCCTCCAATGGACGGTTCGGCAGAAGCAGCGACTTACTGACTTCGCTGCGAGGCTCACCGTCATTGGCGCCAGAATTGGCCTTCTCACGCATCCTGCCAAGCCCGCCGACCCCGATGAGGCAAAGCCAATGATCTCCGGCATCACCACCTATTCAAAGTCGATCGACCAAGCCGTTGAGGAGAAGATCGCTTCCGATCCCTCGCTAAAGAAGCAATGGGAGGAGGTCTTGTTGCGCTTCCACCATGTCTATGCCCGGCCGCAAGCTGCGTTGAAGGCCGTAGACGTCGATGCGATGTTGAGCGATCAGTCGATTGCGAAGAGGACGATAGCAACGATTGCGACGGCGCCCGAGTCATTCGGCGCGCTCAAGGGCAAGTCAGGTTTTTTTGCCAACCGCGCAGCTAGATCCGATCGCGATCGTGCGCTACGCAATGTCGCGCCGCTTGCCGACAGCATAGACGACTATCTGCGTCAGCGTGGCGAGACCGCACGCCGCCAGCATGCAACGGAGGTTGCTAGCCGCAAGCAGGCCGCCCGGGACATCCCTGCCCTCTCTGCCGCTGCCAGGCAGATCGTTGAAAGTATCCGTGACGCGATCGATCGCAAAGACTTCGCTGTAGCGCTGGAACATGCCAGCGCCGATACAAGCGTCAAGATAGAGCTTGATGGTTTTGCGAAGGCGGTCTGCGAACGGTTTGGCGAACGAACCTTCTTATCGCTCGCCGCGAGCGACGCTACCGGCGAAGCCTTTATGAGAGTTACTGCCGGCATGAACGCCAAGCAGAAGCGCGAGGTGGCTCAAGCCTGGAGTAAGATGCGTACGGTGCAGCAGCTATCCGCCCATGAGCGCACCGTCGCGGCGTCGAACCAGGCCGAAGCGTTACGTCAGGCGAAAACCGAGGGGCTCGGCATCCGATGATGATGCGCCTTCGTGTCGGAGGGGGCCGACGTTCCACCGGCATTGTCTGGTTCTATCGGATCAGTAGCGCCGGCACTCTAATGCTTGGCCTCATCACGCTGATGGGCTTTTCCGGCTTCAGGGTTAATCTCACTCCGAGCAAACCCCTGGGGCTCTGGCGCATTACCGAACTCGATCGCCCAGCTCGCGTGGGCGATCTCATCTTCATTTGCCCACCGCAGACAAAAGAAATGCGAATTGCACGCGAAAGGGGTTATCTGCGCGTTGGGCTTTGCGCAGGCGGCGCCGCTCCGCTGATCAAGGCCGTGGCGGCAACATCAGGCCAGATGATCGAGATCGACGACGAGGTGCACATCGATGGAAGATCTTTGCCTCACTCTCGGATTTCCCGCTTCGATGGTCAGGGGCGTGAGATGACGCCTTATGAAGGCGGCATCGTTCCGCGCCGCACCGTCTATCTACACTCCGACTTTCCCGGCTCCTTCGACTCCCGATATTTTGGGCCTCTTCCCGTCGATGGTATCCTGGGCCTGGCGCGAGAGGTCTGGACCTATGCACCGTGATCTTTTGCGCACCGCCTTGCTTGTGACCGCCTCGGGAATGACCGGGTGGATCGGTTGGAGCGGCCATGTTCTGCTTCTTCCGACCGCCGCCGCATTTCCAGGTTTTTGGTCGCTGGCGCGGACGCGCTGGCAGGCACTGGCGGTCTCTGCAGCCTATTTCCTCTCGGCCTCGCGTGGTTTGCCACAGGGTGTGGCGAATTTCTATGGGTCAGAGATCTGGCCAGGCATCCTGCTGTGGGCAATTGCATCGACTGCCTTTGTCGCCCTCCATGCGATGTTATGGGCAGATCATGACGGGTTGGGACGCTGCCTCCGCTATATGATCCTCTTGATCGCGACGGCCCTGCCACCTTTCGGGATCACGGGCTGGGCACATCCGATCACCGCAGCGGGTGTGCTCTTCGCAGCTTGGGGATGGTGCGGGCTTGTTGCGATGGCTGCCGCCTTAGGCGTCATGACGACGCGCCATCGGGCGTTTGCAGCCATTGCCATGATCGGCATGTGGATCTGGTCGGCCGCGAACTGGACGACGCCAAAGCTACCGTCATCCTGGGAAGGCGTTGATCTTCACCTAGGGGCTTCTTTGGGGCGCGACCTGAGCCTCCAGCGTCAAGAGGAGCTGATCGACATTGTGCGCGGCTATAGGCCCGCATCGACGATAGTCCTTCCGGAGAGTGCGCTCGGCTTTTGGACGCCGACGGTCGCGCAGCTATGGCACATAACCCTTGTTGGCACCGGTATCACCGTCATCGCGGGGGCAGCAGTCATCGACGAGACCGGTTATGACAACGTGCTTGTGAAGATATCGCCAGAAGGCAACGAGGTTCTTTACCGGGAGCGCATGCCTGTGCCTGGTTCAATGTGGCAACCATGGCGAGGCGGGACAGGACAGGACGGAGGCGCCCGCGCTCACTTCTTTGCGAACCCCGTCGTCCCCGTCGGCGATGTCATGATCGCCCCCTTGATCTGCTATGAGATGATTGTCGTCTGGCCGATTCTGCAGTCGGTTTTTAACCGCCCTGATGCCATCGTCGCGGTTGGAAACGGCTGGTGGACGACCGGAACGTCGATCATCGGCATCCAGGCTGCAAGCATCGAGGCCTGGGCACGACTCTTCGATCTGCCTCTCGTCATTTCTTTCAACAGCTGATCGAGGCGGACGGCTGAATGAAGGTTAAGTGTGGGCCAACGACGAAGGTAGTGATTGTTCAGATGATCCCCCAAGCCGTCGCCCTTGCTGTCGCCTGCGGCAACGTCGCTGCTCCAAGCGCAAATTTGGCATTTCCTAGATAGAAACGGACGTTCGCGTACGTTGTCTTCTGAATGACAGCAATAGCTCTCATCGATTTGCCCTCGGCCGACCAGCGCAGGCACGTGAGTTCCTCAATCTTTAAGCGGACGTTGTGCGATGGCTTGCGCAGCTGACGAAGGTTCGTCAGGCGCATGTGGAGCTGTCCCACTGCCGCTGCAGCGAAAACCGGGTTGATCTCTTCGTCTGCCACACCTGCCTCTGAGCTTGAGGCTAGCGTAAGCATTGCCATCGTGCCAAAGCCAGTTCGAATTGGGATGGAGAGGCCGGATCGGATGCCGAAGTCACACGCTTGAGCGCAAAATCCGCGGGTCGCGCGATCTGCTCTCCGGTAGAGTGTGTTGGACCAGGAAAAAGCCTTCATGTGGCGCTTCGCGTCGCGCAGTATGGGATCAACGAGCCGATAGGAAAGCCTGAGGTATTGTTCCTGCCATTCCTGCGGGTAATTGGAGATTGCCACTATTGCATGCGGCTGGAGATCAACATAGGCAAAGGCCTCGAACCCCGCTTTGCGGGTAAGCCTTTGCAGGCTAATTCGAACTTTGTCGTCGTCAGTCGCCAAGATAACTTGTTCCGTTAGATGTTCGAACCACTCGTCCATTCTGCACCTCCTTGGAGAAAAACCAGCGCCCGCGAAGGGCGAGCTCCGATCAATAGCCACGGAGGAGATTTTTGAGCGGACCGCGCCGCAGTTCAACGCGAGTGAATGCGCAAACCCACTGCAAAAGTGAGGGGATTCCTGGCCTCCCCGTGAGGCTCTTGCTCCAGGGAGGCGGCAGCCGAAGATATGTTCATCGAGCTTAAGGCTGGTTCGCCTTATTGGGCGCGAAACGGACAGCTATACGCGCTTGAATTCAGGCGTTCTCGGTACAAATCCCACAACAAAGCCGAATAACCGACCTATCTTTTCCATTGTTTCGAGGGTCGGATTCGCTGTGCCGGCCTCTATCTCTGCGACTTGGCGCCTCGTAAGGGACAACGTCTCGCGAACTCCTCTTGCGTCATTCCTAAACCCTTGCGAATCTCCGCCAGCCGCCAGAGCAGCAGGCAGCCTCAAGTCGCCAGTTCGAGCACGCTCCGCAAGTGCTCGCCGGTTTTCCACGATTTCCTCTTTTGTAGGTTTCTTCCATCTCGCCATTTAGCGGTCCTTCTCCATCATTGACACCCCGCGAATACGGTGTCCGCAATAGCGATACAGCGCCCCATTGCACGTTCTAGAACTTCGGGAGACCCTCCCATATCTTTCGCCATCTTCGGTTTTTGCCGCAGATATTCAGCAAGCGCGGAAAGCTCAGACACGAGCGCTTTGTGCTCAGCGGGATCGGACATCAGTTCGCTGCAAATGCGTTTCCAATCGGGAAGATGGTCGCGACCTTCGTCACGCATCATGCCCAGCGGGTAGAGCGAACAACCCCCTCTTTGGCGAGCCGCATCGGTGCGAAATCAAAAAGTGGAGACAGACGGATCGTACCGTCCTGACGCTTGCTGAGAGCGGAATTTCGGCCGTGATTGTCAGGATTGCCAAGCGCGAGGTTGGCAATATCGCGCTTCAGGTATTCGACAATGTCCGCGAAGGGATTGGTCGAATACTGACGCAGAACATCGATATAGACCTCATGCGTACCGATATGACCGAAATCGGCAACGCCGATCGCGGACACCAGGCTTTCCTGGCCCAGCCGGATGGTTCCGCCGCCTTCTCTCTTCTTTCGATCGAAACGGGGAATGATCAGGACGCCTTCGACATAGGTTGATGTTTCGCTGACATCTAAACCGATCTCTTGAGCGATCCGCGAATAAAGGGCTTCGCCTTCGAGAATCAGGCGGTCTACCGGCTCGTTGCTGCGTACTAGCTTGACGATGACGTGGCGCACGGCTTCATCGTCGGTCACGAAGCTGTCGGGATAATAGAGCCCGTCATTCGCCTGCGTCATTGAGACCTTCGGCCATTCGCCTTGCAGGCCGCTGGAGCCGGAGGCGAGCATTCCAAAGCGATCGGCGACTTCCATGAAGCGGTCCGACAAGAAGCTCGCGTAAGGCAATAGCGGCATTCTCATCTCGAAGGATACGCGGACGGGAAAATGATGTCCTGGTCGACCAGGACGTTAAAACGATAGCCTGGACGAATGCGGAGCGTGGGTTGGACGTTGAGGTTTTGGATATCGTTTGTGTGGCGACTCGACCGAAGCTTTCGGCGAAATTACGCCGCGCCGCATCGGAGGCCGTGTCCTGATTAGCTCGGCTGAAGCTTTCCGGTAGAGACAGGTCTATTCCCGTCCCTATCAGCGCCACCAAGGCAGCAGAGCCAAAGGTACGCAGGTAGTGCCGATCGACCTTGTCGTAAAAGCCGCTATTGCCGGCAGAATCGGTTCCGGCCATGCCACCGATCTGGAGTGACACACCGTTGGGCAAGATCAGGTCGGTCCAAATAACCAGCACGCGCTGTTGACCGAAGGACACGCTGGAATCATACCGGCCAAACAACTTTGCCCCTTGAGGAATGAGCAGATATCTGCCGGTTGCGCTGTCGTAGACATTCTGGCTCACCTGCGCAATCAAGCGGCCCGGAAGATCGGAGTTGAGGCCTGTCACCAGCGTTGCAGGTACGACCGAGCCCCGCTTCAACTCGTAGCGCGAAACAGGAGAAGTGACCTGGCGATCCAGATAACCCGCCTCAACAAGATCACTGTTGAAGAAGGCTTGCTTATCCCGTTGCCGATTTGGGTCCGCAGCCGTCTCCGTGAGCCCGGCCTCGATGGCGCCTGCATAGAGAGCGTGCGGGCTCGTTGCTGAGGACCCTTGATCCTCATCAGCGGGTACCCGTGCCTGTTGAACACGCTCGGAAAGCGGAGAGACGTCCACCTTCAAAGGTGAATCAAGCGCAACTGAGCGAGCCTGAAGACGGGCCATGTCCTGGCGATGGCGCTCCCGAATGTATTGTTCGTCCTGCTCACGCTGCAAGCGCTTCAACCACTCATCTTCCTCTTCCAATGAGGTTCGCCGTGGGGCCGGTGACTCAACGACCTGCGGCTCCGGTTGCGGGACGGCAGGGGGTTCGATGACACCTGCCGGAAGAGCGGGGAGTGGCTGCCGGTCGTCCGGCTCCGCGATGATCCCATCGGACACGCCCCTTTTTAACCGATCACCGAAGCTAGTCGCCGGTGCCTCAGAAGCGTCGTCGATGGCGGCACTGCGCTCCATAGGTGATCCCCGCAGTGACAATCCGATCACCACGACGGCAGCGAAGACAAGGGAAAGCGCCACCGCCAAGACGAGCGGCAGTTTGTTGAGCCGTCGAATGCTGCTCCCCTGCGCGCCCGGCGAAGGTCCAAGGTGAAGGGACTGGGTCATTGCCCATCCCCGCTCTTGAGCGAAGCGGAGAAGGGACTGGCAGCGATGGGCCCAGTTTCTGTCTCTTTGTAGATGCGGCTCAAGATAACTCTTGGCGTCGACAGCCAGACCAGGACGTTCCCCTCCCCCGCCTCGATCGCGTAATTGATGGTCTCTGCTTTAGCGTCGCCTCCATCTCCGCTGCTGTTTTCGACGGGATATCCCTGCCGGCCGAGGCTTGCCTGCAGCGCCTCCGTGAATTCCGGATTATCGCCTCGCACCGCAAGCGTGGTTGGACCTTCAAAGGCCGAACGGACAACCAGCTTCTTGACCATGTCGTCTGCCACGAAGCTGTACGTGGCCGACATTATCGGAGGTGCTTTTGCGGAACTACCACCGTCGGTCTGGCATGCCGACAGCGTGACCGCGATCAGCATCAGGGACAAGCATTGGCGCATCTTATCCTCTCCTTCGAATGGTGATCTTCTGCTGGCGCCACCCTGTCCCCGAAACAAGAAGCGCCTTGTCGACCACATAGTCGGCGATCATCACGCCGTTCTTCATGCGGTAATTGACGATCCGGTTCTCGCCCCCTGAGACAACGAACAGCACCGGTGCATCCTGCCCAGAGATTGCGCGGGGAAAATGGATGTAGGTCTTCGCTCCATCGGAATAGACGCGGCTCGGCTTCCAGCGAGCTCGTCCTGAGAGGGTGTAGGAAAAATCGAGCCGCTCCGGCGCATTCGCCTCTAGCACCCCCTGATCCAAGCGGTCGTTTATCCTCTCCAGGTCGCGCGACACTTCGCGTGGATATTCGAAGCCGATGCGCGCCATATACTGGGTCGGGTGTGATTTCAGCTGGATGTGATAAGTACGCCGTGAGGTGGTGACGATCATGGACGTCAAAAGCCCAGCTTCCGCCGGCTTGACGACCAGATGGACGCTCTGCTCGCTGGCTGCACCGGAGGTGGCCGGCTCTACCTTCCAGCGGACGGTATCGCCGATCAGGACGTCGCGCACGATTTCCCCGTCCTCAAGCTCAATGTCGCACACCTGGAGAGGCGAGCAGACGACCGAAGGCTGAGCTTGCCCGTACAAAAACATCACCTTGCCATCCGGCCCACGTGTAACGATCGCCGGTGCCGCGCGCCAATCATCGGAAAGCCGGGTTGCCTTTGCGTCTGTGGTCGACATCGTCTGCGCCTGTGCCATCGGCCCGACGAGCGCGGATGCGGCCCAGCCAATAAATCCAAACCATCCAACCTCACGCATCTGTTTTGCTCCCCGTTTTTCTTCACAATTGCGCAGTCCATTCGAAATCCCGCAGATAAAGCCCGATCGGATTGACGCGAATGGTGGCTTCGTCCTGCGGCGGAGCCAACGACACGGTTGCAATCCCGCGAAACCGCCGCGTCGCGATCTCTCTGCCCTTGCGGTCGCGTTCATACTCCGTCCAGTCGATCTGATACGTTTGCTCAGACAGCGCGACGATGTTGTTGACTTCAACCGAGACTGTCGCCCGACGCGCCGCTTCAAACGGCGAGTTGTTGCGAAACCAGGCATTGATCTTTTCGGTGCTGGGGTCTGCTGCACGCAGCAAAGCATAGGTCCGGTCGATGTAACTCTTCTGGACAACCGCATCGGGCGTGACACTTCTGAAGCTTGTGATGAAGCCGCCAAGGGTCGCGCGCACGACACGCGGATCGGCATATTCCAGCTGCTGGGGAAACCCGGCCGTCACGGCATTTCCGAGCTTGTCGACTTCCACGATGTAAGGAACGAAGCGAACCCGGCTGCTGAGATAGAGGGCGTAGCTGAAGCCAATGATTGCCATGACCATCGCGAGCGATCCCATGAGACGCCACGCAGCCGCTGCTTTGACATAGGAACCGTAGCGTTCCGTCCACTCCTGGCGCGCGGCGAGATAAGGGTTCTCGGGGGAAAGATCCGACATAGAGCCTCCTTGTCAAAGCGTGTCGTTCTGATGGGGCGGGGGGGTCGCCGAGGGTCGTTGACCGTTGAGCTTGGCATTGGCGAGCCCCAGGAGCGAACTACCATAAGCTCCCGGCGCCCCAATGGCTTTGTCCGTGGCGGCCGACATGACCGCCGACCCTGCCGCACCGATCCCTGCACCTGCACCCTTCAAAGCAGCACCCGTAAGGGAGGCGCCTTCGGCTCGTGCAGTGCGCGCGGCCGCAAAGGCTGCGCTGACTGCAGAACCCGCAAGAGCCATGGCCCCGAGCCCGAAAGCTGCCGCCTGGCCACCATGGCGAATGACCTCCATGCCCCCCGATACCGATGCACCCTGAACGACACCTTGCATGATGTTCGGGACGTAGATCGAAATCATGAAAACGACTACGGCAATGCCCGCGACCGCCAAGCTCGTCATATACTGCTGTTCGGCTGTAACCGGTGTGTCAGAGAGGCCGACCAGGACGTCCGAGCCGATCTTGGCGATCATCACCAGTGCCATCAGCTTCAGGCCGACGCTGAAAGCATAGACGAGGTAGCGGACGGCGAAGTCCTTGGTATACGACGAGCCGCCGAGGCCAAGCATGATCATGCCGGCTAGAAGCCCAAGATACATCTCCACCATGATCGAAACGAAGATAGCGGCAACCAGCGAAAAGCAGACGACGACAACCATCATCGCGAAGGCGGCGGCAATGGCGGAGATGTTGTCTTCGAAGAGGCCGAACTGCACTTGACTGGATAGTTTTGCTGCAACTTCCAGGCCGGCGTCAAAGATCTCCGCAGGTGATGCGGATCCACCAGTCGCGCCCAACTGAAACAGACTGTCGACGACAGCCTTGGCAAAGCGCGGTCCCTGGTCAAGGACAAAGGCGAAAAAGCCAACGAACATGATGCGACGCACCAGCTCCGCAAACCAGCTCTCGATGGAGGCGGCCTGCAAGGCGAGCCAAACCGCCGCAACACCGATTTCGATGGCCGCAAGTATCCAGAACAGGGAGCGGGCGGCCTCGCCGACGTTCGTTTCCCACTCCCGCGCCGCTGCGAAGACCTGATTTTCCAGTTCGGTCAGGATCCGACCTTGCTGGGCAAGCGCTGGCGTCGCAATCAGAACGGCTGCAATAGCAACCCATAGAGAGGCGGCAGAAGATCGGCCTCTCGAGCGCACCCAATCCGGGTTGTCATTGAGCAAAAGACGGGCCTTCAAGGCAGCGAGCGGTTCCGTTGTCACCAGCGGGGCTCCATTTTCTGTCCTGCAGGGATGCCGCGGCCAAGTGGTGCGAAAAAACGCTGCCGTCTCGTCTGCGCTAGATCTTTCTCCGTCTGTCGCGTCTGTAGCCAAGTTCCGACCATCACCATCTGCTGCGAAACCAAGCCACGCAGCTTTTGCATTTGTGCCACCTGCTGCGCAGCAAGCTGATGGCCAACCTGAAGAGCCTTCATCTGCCCATCTGCCGTCTCCGACATTGTGCGCAGCTCCTTCATCGTCTGCTCTTCGCTGTCGAAGTGATCCGCGGTTAGGCTGGCGGCTCTCAACGTGCCCGTAATGGTGTCTCGATTGGTGTCGGACCAGGAGCGATAGGCCGAAGAGAAATCCTCCCCGCCTGCCAAGCTCGTTTCAATGTCCGAAAAGCTGGCAAAGCGCTGACGCAACAGATCGTCGGCATGCCCCATGGAGAACGCAATACCCTGCCCCTCCGCCACCAAATCACGCAAACGTCTCAGATCGCTTTCCGCCTGCCCCCAAACCTGGTGGGGGAGCCGAGCCGTATTCTGGAGCATGTTCTGGTAGATCATCATCTGGTTCTGGATTTGCTCCGCGAGCTGCGTAATCTGGGTCAGCTGATTTCGGACCTGCTCGCTCGATTGGCCGACAAGAGTGACCAACTCGCTGTTGTTGAGCAGTTGTGTCCACTCCGTCGCCGCGCCCGTTGCAGCGCCGGCATGGGCCGTAGAGGGCCGATCAATGGTGAGCGCCAGCGCAACCATTACTGCGGGGATCCTCAAGATTCTGAAGCCACGAAACCGCATCCGTACCTCCTTTTTGCCGAAGCCACAGGACAGGCCACAGCGCACCATGCTGAGCCTTCAACTGTCTGATTTGTCTAAGATCCTCTGCTCCAGACATGCCCGCAAAGCTGAGGGCAACGGGGCCAAGCCCCATCTCGAACAGTCTCCGCCCTTCCGGACTGGATACGTAATACTGGCGTTTCGGCGAAGCGCTCGCCACGATCTCGATCTGGCGGTCGTTGAAGCCGAGGCGCTCATAGAAGGCCCGAGTTCCAGGTTCCCGCGCAGCCCCGTTCGGCAGACAGATCTTGGTCGGGCAGGATTCCTTCAGAACATCCATGATGCCCGAACGCTCGGCATCAGAAAGCGACTGCGTGGCAAGGACGACAGCGCAGTTCGCCTTTCGCAGCACCTTCAGCCATTCTCGGATCTTGTCGCGAAACACCGGGTGCCCCAGCATAACCCAGGCTTCGTCGAGCAGGATCAGGCTTGGCTTGCCATCCAACTCCTTCTCGACGCGCCGAAAAAGATAAGACAGAACTGGGACCAAAACCCGCTCCCCCAGGTTCATCAGCTCGCCAACTTCAAACGTTTGGAAATCGCCAAGCGACAACCGGTCGTCTTCCGCATCCAGAAGATGACCGAGCGCCCCGTCTACCGTGTAGGGATAAAGCGCATCCTTGATCTCACGGTTTTGCACGCCGGAGACAAAATCTGAGAGTGACCTCCCCTGCGCCTTCACCATCAAGTCGACTTGCCGAGCAATCGCATAACGGTGTTCAGGCGTGACACTGAGGCCCTGCAGAACGATCAGAGTTTCCAGCCATTGCGCCGCCCAGGCCCTGTCACCTTCGCTTGCAAGATCGGCAAGTGGGCAGAACGACAGTTCCGGCGGTTGACCGTCTGGGTCGTCGCCAAGTTCGAAGTGGTTGCCACCGGTGGCAGCGGTGATCGGAAACAGTGAACGCCCCTTGTCGAAGGCAAAGATCCTAGCCCCCTCATACCGACCAAATTGTGCGGCGATGAGCGCGAGCAGCGTCGACTTACCAGACCCTGTCGGACCGAAAATCAGCGTGTGCCCAACGTCATCCACATGCAGGTTCAGCCGGAAAGGCGTGGATCCGCTGGCCACCTGCATCAGAGGCGGCGACTGGGGCGGGTAAAATGGGCAAGGCGCAGTCGGTCGTCCGGCCCATATCGAGTTGAGCGGCATCAGGTCGGCAAGATTGCGCGTGCTGATCAACGGGGCCCGAACATTTGAATACCAGTTTCCAGGGAGACTCCCCAGATAGGCATCGGTGGCGTTCAAGCTCTCGATGCGCGCACCAAATCCTTCGGCCTGAACCATCCTTCGAACGAGTTCGGCCTTGTCTTGCAGGGTGGCACGTTCGCGATCGAACAGAACGATCACTGACGTATAATAGCCATAGGCGACGAGCTGTGATGCCGCCAGCGCGATGGCATCTTCCGCATCGACGACCATAGCCATTGCGTCCTGGTCGATCGATGCAGAATTGGTTTGAAACACCTGATCAAAAAAGGGCCTGACCTTCTGCTGCCATTTCTTGCGCGCTCGTTCCAGACGCTGTCTTGCCTCCAGAGCGTCAAGAAAGATGAAGCGGGAAGACCAGCGGTAGGCGATCGGCATCTGGTCGAGCCGATTGAGGATGCCGGGCCAGCTTTCAGCAGGAAATCCATCGATTGCCACGAGAGCAACGTGGCGGTTCTCGATAGTCGGTGTGAGACCATGCTGCAGTTCTGCGGTCGTTACCCAGTCCAGATACATCGGGACGTCGGGAAGCCGCACGGGATGGTTTTCGCCCGTGATACAAAAGCGGATGAACTGCAAGAGATCGTCAAATCGTTCAGGACGAAGGGCGCCCTCCTCTACGATGGTGTGGGTCCTCATGCGCTGGAGAGACAGCGTGTTGGCCAGATACTGTTCGAGCTCCCGACTGGCCTCATTGAAGGCTGCCAATGCGGTATCGGCAAAAGAACCATTCCGGTTAGATCGGTCGGAATACATATAGCGCGCCAACGCGGCGTGCTTCGGCTCGGGCGGGCGGTGCGTCAACAACACCGCATGCTTGCTTTCGAAATGACGCTCCTGACGCTCAAACTGTCCCCGACGCTCCGCGTCGATCGCCCGGCTGACAGGGTCTGCAAAGAAGCAGTCGCTTTCGGCCGGATAGGCGTTTGTTGGTGTCCGCACTGCTTCGACCTGAAGCATCCAACCGCTCCCCAGCCGTACAAGGATCGCGTTGATCTGCCGTGACAGGTCGTTGCGCTCCTGATCTGTGGCGCTTTCGGTATCTGGACCGGCATAGTACCAGCCGGCCATTAGACTCCCGTCCTTAAGGAGCATCACGCCGTCATCAACCAGAGCGGCATAGGGGACTAAATCGGCGAAAGACGGATTGCGAGACCGGACGTTTGCAAGTGATGCCATGGTAGACCTTCCTTCAGCGATCGCGCCAGGGGCTGCTCGTCGCTCTGTAGGCAGCGCGATAGTAGATGTGCCTGAGATAGATTTGGCGCGTCATCGGATCTCTCTTGGCCATCAGGCGCAAAATCGCGGTGACAAGTGTCCACAAGCCAATTCCGAGGAGGACGGAATAGACGGTCAGCACGACGAACACGAGAATGGCCGCCGCCAGGCCAGTCGCCAGAACCAGTTCACGGTCTGCCCCTAACAGAAGGCTTGGACGATGAATTGCCTTGTTGAATGGCGTCCGCTGCAGAGTCAGGCCCTCAGCCATCGTCCTGCCCCACCCACGTCGTCAACCGCGGCACGGGCTCGAAATGAACATCGCCAATCGAGGCGCCCGTGGATCCAAAGAGCCCGACGATGGTCGTGGCGCCCAGCAGTATGCCCGCTACGAGAACCACGTAGACGAGCCGGCGTGCGAAATCGTTGAGCTCGCCCCCAAAGATCAGCATGGCTCCGGCAACCGCAACAGCGGCAAGCGCGATATAGCCTGCCACGGGTCCGGTGATGGATTGCTGGATCTGCTCCAACGGCCCCTCCCATGGCAGGCTGCCACCGGAGCTTGCCATGGCCGGACGTGCGGCAACGCCGACGAACGCTGCGCTGCTGACGATCTGGCTGATCTTTCTCTTAGGCCGCATGACGTATCTCCCCATATGATGCGCATTGGTATTCGCCGCCGGCAAATCGAGTGACCTGAAGGATCTCGCTGATCCGGCGGCCCTTTGCCGTCCTCTCAATCGAGATGACCACATCGACCGCTTCCCCGATGATGGCGCACATCGGCTGCTGGCTGACCTCCCCCGTCAGCTGCTCGAGTCGCTGTAGGGTCGATCTCGCGGTGTTGGAATGGACTGTCGCGACGCCACCCGGATGGCCGGTATTCCAGGCCTTCAACAGGCTCAAGGCTGCGCCATCGCGCACCTCGCCCACCACGATCCGGTCAGGGCGGAGTCTAAGGGCACTCCTCAGAAGCTTCGACATGTCGATCGCCGCACTGGTGCGCAGCGAGACGATGTTGGCGGCGGAGCACTGAATCTCGGGCGTATCCTCCAACATGACGAGGCGATCTTGCGGAGAGTGTCGGATCATCTCCCCGATGATTGTAGTGGCAAGAGTGGTCTTGCCGGAGCCGGTGCCGCCGGACACAATGATGTTGCGGCGTGTCTGCACGGCCTCACGAATGGTCTGAGCTTGAGCGGGTGTCAGAATGCTAGCAACGACATAGTCGTCCAACGAAAGCACGCGCGTCAGGTGGCGGCGTATAGAAAAGCTTGGAGAGGAGACGACCGGCGGAAGGAGACCTTCAAACCGATAGCGCCCCGCCAGTGGCAGCTCACCTGAGACGATCGGGTGGCCCCGGTCAGCATAAGCGCCAAGGGCATGCGCAACGGCACCGATGGCAACTTCCGCGGCTTCAGCGCTCAAATCGCCGATGAGAGTGATCCTCTCGCCCAGTCGCTCCAGGAACAGTTTTCCGTCCGGATTGAGCATGATCTCCACGACCTCGCTGTCGTTAAGAGCATCGCAGACTGCGGTGCCCAAGGCGGCGCTTAGCTTGCGGATCAGACGGTCCGACGATTTTGACGGGGTCATTGGCACAGAGCTCCCCTGCGAACGACAGTTTGATGCAGCCCCGCCTTGTGCAGCACTCGGTCGCTGAGCAGGTGCTGCGCCTCATCTTCTCTCGGGCATTTGCTTGCGGCCGTCGCTACGTGCATCAGCGTTCTCCGATTTGTTTCGGAGAGGTTCGTGCAGAACGCGAGAATGATCTACTGGCAGAAGTGTTAGTACTTTGGTCTAGGCCAACGCTCTGGCCCGGCCACTGCTCCCAGTAAGGAGAGAGACGTGAACACGTTCGACACTTGCTGAGTGGGTGAACCGTGCAGGTTTCCATCATCAGACGGAGGCTGCGTGGAGAGAGCCTCTCGCAATCCTCTTGGATCCGTTGGCAAAACATGGCGATCAAGGTCGCCCCGCCAGATCGACGGGTGACCGCGACGTCCACTCATTCACTGCGTGAATCGGTGGACGCTGTTTGATTCAAAACTCTCGTTGGACCGCTGTCGATCCTCCGTGAGACTCTGATGGCATGAGCTATCACGTCTACCACGTTCACATCCGACGCATCGACCGCCGCAAGAACATGTCGCGCTTTTATGCGCTCTCCATCCAACACACTCTGTTCGGGAACGTATCGCTGATCCGTGAGTGGGGGCGTACCGGAACCCGCGGGCAACAGCGGATCGACGTCTTCGAAGACGAAAAGCAAGCACTATCATCGTTTCTTGCGCTCCTGCGTCAGAAGCGAAAGCGCGGCTATGTCCCCTGCCCGAGCGGTGTTCTGGCTTGTGGACGGCGTTAACCTTGATGGAAAATGAAGCTGGCGCTTCATTCCAGACCATGGCATTGTCTTTCTGAGGCTGGCGCATGCCTGGAACGCCCACGAGATTGCCCTTTGCCGCGGTCTCGGTTCCCGTACACGCGCTAGAGGTCCCTTATGCAACGTCGCAATTCCGATCCCCGCCCGTCCGTTGCGCAAAACATTCGCACCGCTGGGATCTTGACGTTTTTGGGCCACTTTTGATCATTCTCGGTGCGCTACATCTTCTCAATGGCCACAGCCGAGGCCGACGTCCACGATAGCCAGCATCAAGTTGCCGCGACTAGGTGGAACTCAAGATTAGGCTTGCCACAGGCCTCCTTGCCTCAGTTTTAGGAAAGAAGGCGTCTACAAATCTAGGGGCTATTCAGCCTGTCAGACTCTGCCAAACAAGAGCAAATAGCGGTGCCAGCCGTTCCGTTGCCCATCCAGCGGCTTGGCTGGTTGCGTCGCCATAAACCTCCGCTCCGAGAAGCGCTGCCAAGCCTACTGTGCAGACCAGCAGGATAGCAAATCCCAAACCGCCACGTGACGCTGACGTTCGTCCTCCACCTGTCGCCGCAGCCGCCATGACCATGGTTTCTTCAAGCTGCTGCTTAAGCTTCAGGCTCAAGAAGGCTTCACTGAACTCAACCGAGCGGGCGATGTCATCCAGGCGAGCGTCCAGGCGGTCTAATCTCTGCTCAATCACACGCCGCCCATACTCGCCATCGACTGGCCAAGGCTTTCGCTCATCGCTCAGTCTTGACTGCAGCCCGTGTGATGCGCGCCGGTGGAGGATGACTGGTGGCCTGTTTTCTAAAGCATCTGGCTGCCCCGAAAGAAGACCAGCACCAGCTTCGACGGGCGCCACGTCATTGAGGCTGGCTGCTATTGCTTGAACGTCGTGGTCAAATATTTCCGAACCTGCACCTAAATCGCTGCGCAACATGAATACTCCCCTGCTCTGTTATGTTCCGGCCGAGCAATTCTAGGCCTCTCGCATCGCATGCGTGATCTGATCGGTGATGGGTTTGATGAGATAGGACAGGATTGAACGTGATTCCGTCTGTACGAAGACCTCTGCAGGCATGCCCGGTTTCAAGATTTCCTTCCCGACCTTGTCCAGCTCGTTATCAGGGATGCGCAGCCGGGCCAGGTAGTAGGACGTATTTGTCTGCTGATCATGTGTGAGATCAGCGGAGATATCGATGACGCTCGCCGACAGCTCAGGCGTGACCCGCTGACTGAGGCTGGTGAGGCGAATACGTGCGTTCTGGCCACTGTGAACCTGATCGATGTCGGTGGGTGAAAGCTTAGCTTCCACGATGAGCTCGTCATCGTCTGGGATGATGCTTACCAGGGTCTCACCCGGCGCAGCAACGCTGCCGATCGTATGGATGTTAAGCTCGTGAAGAGAGCCGGTCATCGGCGCACGGATGTCCAGGCGCCGGATCTTGTCCTGCGCTGCGATGCGTTCCTCGGAAAGTTTGGCGATTTCGGAGCGCTTTAGGTCGAGTTCCGTGAGGACACTCTCATAGAATGCCTCGTCAATCTGCGCCAGCTTCAATTCCGCCTGCGTTCTGGCCTGTTGGGTCTCGATAATTTCCGCTGTCAGGGCAGCCTGACTCCCGCCTAGGGATGCTCTTTCCCGCTGGATCGCAATCAACTGCGAGTGCATGATTAGGCCACGGTCGTTAAGTGAGGTGTAGCGGCTCAACTGATCGTCCACGAGGGCGATGTTGTCCTCCACCGCTTTTCTTTGAGCCTCAAGCGCTGAAACCTGCTCCTCGAACTGCGCCACCTGTTTTGTCAGCTGCGCCTTCTGACTTGCTTTCGTCGCTGCTCTTGCCGCCATCAGCTCCTTCTGAGCTTCGATCAGAAGCGCGCGACGTTCTTCGGGAACGGACCCAAAATCCTCCGGCACTTCGATATCGGCGCGATTGGCCTGCTCCGCAAGAAGCCGCGATTCCTGTGCCAGCAGTTGCAGGAGCTGATTTTCGATGATTCCGAGATTGGCCTGCGCCATGGTTCCGTCAAGCCGGAACAGAAGCTGACCGGCCTCGACCTTGTCTCCCTCAGAAACGACGATGTCGGCGATGATGCCACCGTCGGCGTGCTCGACCTGTTTGGCGCGACCGAGGACGATGATCTTGCCACTCGACATGACCGCGCCGTTGATCTCCGCCCAATTGGCTGCTGCGGCAAAGCCGCCGAGGAAAACTCCAGCAACGGTGAGGGAGAGAATGATCTGCCGTCGGATTGACCGGCTGATAACTTGATCCAGGGCATCATACTGCATTGGCTAGTGCCTTTCCCGACTGCATGGATCCGTTGAGGATAGAGACATTCGTCAGCAGCTGATCCTTGTCTCCAAACGCGACCTGTCGGCCACCCTGGATGATCAGCAGCTTGTTTACGGACAACAGTGCGCTGCTTCGATGCGCCACGACCACGACGATGCCGCCCCGTTGGCGAACCTCTAGGATGGCGCGGCTTAGCGCCTGTTCCCCTTCCACGTCCAGGTTGGAATTGGGTTCGTCCAGCACGATCAGGAACGGGTTACCGTAGAGAGCACGCGCCAAACCGATCCTCTGCCGCTGTCCTGCAGACAATCTGGCGCCACCGTCGCCGATCATCGTATTGTAGCCGTCAGGAAGACCCGCTACCAGATTGTGGACACCTGCAAGTTTGGCCGCAGCGACGATGGATACGACATCCGCATCTTTATCAAATCGGGCGATGTTATCAGCGACCGTACCATCGAAAAGCTCCACGTCTTGAGGTAGGTAACCAATAAAACGTCCGCGCTCGTCTTCCGTCCATTGATCAATGGTTGAGCCATCCAGCCGGATCGCTCCCTTTAGCACCGGCCAGACGCCAACTAGTGCCCGTGCAAAGCTCGTCTTGCCCGAGCCGGAGCCACCGATGACACCGAGCCCGTCGCCAGCCTTCAGCGTCAAAGCCACGTCTTGCAACAGCACTACAGGCTCTGCCGGAGCGCTGGTGGCCATCTCCTCGATCGACAGATCGCCTTTGGGAAGCGGAAGTCCCTGGAGGCCACGATCGACGTCGCATTGCAACAGAACCTGATTGAGCCTTCCCATCGCCTGCCGGCTCGCCACGAAGGAGGGCCAGTGTGAGACAGCCTGTTCGATCGGCGACAGGGCACGCGCCATGATAATAGACGAGGCGATCATCACGCCGCCGGAGATCTCCTGCCGGATCGCAAGATAGGCCCCTAGCCCAAGCATCGCCGACTGCAGCATCATCCGCAGGAGCTTGATGGTCGAGGAATAGAAGTTGCTGCGGTCGGTGGCCTGCTGCTGCGCATAAAAATAGGGTGTGACGAGCTCACCATATCGCTGCGACAGCCGGCCCGTCATCCCCATGGCTCCAACCACCTCGGCATTCCTGCGGGCCGTCTCCATGACCTTCGACTGGGCCGCGGTCGTTTGGCCGACCTCCTTCGTGGTCGTCCGCGACGAATACTCGTTGAAGACCACCAGCAGGAAGATCACGGCTCCACCGGCAAGCGCCAGAAAGCCAAGGGCGCTGTGCATCACGAAGATCAACAGGAAGTAAAAGGGCATGAAAGGCAAATCGAAGATTGATGACGGCCCAGGTGAACCGAGAAATCGTCGTATGGTGTCGAGATCGCGGTTCGGGTGGAGACCTGCGCTCTTGCCCCCCAGCATCACGGGCAGCCGGATGTTGGCCCGCAAAACCGGGTTTGTAAGACTCGTATAGACGCGCATGCTGACCCTCAGCAGCGCCTTTGACCTCAGGATGTCCAGGATGCCGCTGAGGCCATAGAGGCCGATCGTGATCGCCGAGAGAACGAGAAGCGTGGGAACGCTGCCGCTCGCCAAGACGCGGTCATAGACCTGAAGCATGAAGATGGGACCCGTCAGCATCAGCACGTTGAGCACTGCGCTGACGATGAAGATGCCCACAAAGGCCGAGCGGCACGTCCGTATAGCGCCTGAAACGGATGGTCTGACGGGATTGGAAAACATGTTCTTCTCACTCTTAACTCTGACGAACTGTTACGCCTTAGGGGTGCGGCAGTTGGACACCGCCGCACCTTTCCTCGTCAGGCAATCAGATCGAAGCCGAAGACATGGCCCATGCCAGGATCCTCGTCGTCTGCGTGTGAGCCCGACATGTCCGCCAAGTCTTCGGCCATCTCCGTTGAGGGGAGAAGACCAGTCGGGTCCTCTTCCAACGCAAGCATGGCGGCAGCGCCAGTTGAGGACGCTGGTGTCAGTGTGAAGGAAGAGATGTCCTGCGCGCCTCCGGCGAACGTCAGGCGCACAACCGTGGCGCCCGCTTCAAGATCGACAACGACAGGGTCGGTGTCCTGGAAGTTCGACCAGGTGCCAGTTCGCGGCGTTGCAACCGTCACCTCCTCGACATCGGCACCATTGGCAAAGGACACCACGACAGAGCGGCCTGGCCCTCCGGCCTCGCCCAGCGCCATGGACAGGCTGAGCTCATATGGGCCTGCCTCCTCCACATTGACCGTGTATTCCAGCCATTCGCCGTTGCCGATCCAGCCGACATTGCCACCGCTGGTAACCTCGACCGAGGATCCGGCCCGACCGCCGTTACTTCCCCCCTGCAGCCCGTCCGCATCGTTATAAGCAACACCCTGACCACCCTCGTCGTAATCGAGAGCCTCCACGGTTAGCCCATCCCCGTCGAGAACAGGGGCAACGCCTCCTCTCGGTTGCTGTTGCGGTGAGGCGGTCAGTGTGAAGGAGGCCAGATCAAGGACATAGCCGTTGCTGGCCAAGGGGCCGTCAAAAGTCAGTCTCAGGGTTTGGACACCGGCAGAAAGCGAAACTTGGATGGCCTCGCTTTGCGCAAAAGCGGCGCTGGAGAAGTTCGCTCCACCTGCGTGCCCGTCCGCAAGGGAGACCGTGCCAAGAGGCGTGGTCCCATTGAGCGAAACGGCAATGCTTGCACCCGTGACCGGTGTCTTGGCGTTGGCCGAGAAGGAGTAAACGCCTGCCGTCGGCACGTTGATCGTGTACTCCACCCATTCACCCGGCTTGACGTGGCCGATATCAAGACCGGATCCGACAAGCTCCACGGCACGTCCAGGGCGGAAGCTTGTCGCCGCAGCACCCCCGTCAAGGCCAGGATTGTCGTTATAGGCAACCCCCTGTCCGCCTTCATCGAAGTTCGAGGCGTCCACCGTGAGCACACCATTGGTGAAGAACGGCGCTGCCCCCCCATAAGGGGTTTGCGCAGGAGCAACAGGGGTCAGGCTGACGGACCGGTAGTCCTGGCTACCGCCGGAGAAGGTGACGCGCATCACCTGCTCGCCCGCTTCAAGGCCGACCGAACCATTCGAGCGGGATGCGAACGTGCTCCAGCTTGCCGTTTGTGGGTTGTCGATCACCTTAGTGACGTAGGGTGTGTCTTCCCCTTCCCGATAGAAGGAGACCGTCGCTGAGCGGCCTGCGCCGCCACCATTGGCAAGCATGAGGGCAAGGTTGTAGGCACCGGCGGTTTCGACGCTGACTGTATATTCCAGCCATTCGCCGCTTTGGATCCAGCCGATGTCACCATTGGACGTCTGCTCGACATCGCTGCCCGCACGTCCACCATTGTTGCCGCCCTCAAGGCCCGCCTGGTCGTTGTAGGCCACGCCCTGGCCACCATTGTCGTAGTTGCTGGCATCGATCGTGATGCCGTCCGCATCGACCAGGAATGGCGTTCCCGAAAAGGGCTGCTGGGCGCTACCCGGTGCGACATACTCATAGATCGTCACGGCGTTCAGTGCCGCATTGTCTATATCGGCGACCATATTGATGCTGATCTGGCCGTTGGTCACGGTGACGACGGCTTCAACCGCGATTGGATCATCGCCGCCGGCGGCTGCAAAGGGATCAAGATTGTTGATGACCTGCTGGCCGTTGATGAAGGCGTCGAACTGGCGCATCCCGGTCGCATTCCAGTAGGTCTCCTGAGTATGAAGAACCACCACATAGGTGCCGTTCGGCACCTGGATGGTCGCCGTCCAGTTGGATCCGTCTTCATAAGTCTTAAAGGCTGATCCGGAGGTTGCATTCGCGCCGTTCGGGTTACCTTGATCATCGGCGCCCGCGCCAGGGTTGACACTGCCGGCGATGGTGACGCGCGGATCGTTCTGTGCTGCCAGTGCGACACCAAGGACCGGATCATTGGCGATGGCGCCGCCTCCGAAGTTGACACCGAATACGTAGTCGCCGCGGTTCTCGCCGCCTGGCTCTTCCGGTTCTTCGGGCTCTTGCGGCGTCGCGTTCGGGTCGAAGAAGTTGACCGTCCCGTCGTTGTCGCCGTCCAGTTGCAGTGCATCGTTGATATCGTCGCCATTGGCGTCATTCGCCGCCGCCAGTTCGTACGGCTTGACGTTCTTGATGACGAACATGTGGTCGTTGTAGTCGTAATTGCCGGCGCCTGGGTAATCCTGGATACCGATATAGGTCCCTTCGATGACATTGCCGTCGGCGTCGAGCGCCTGGAAGTATCGGATCAGGTGACCCTGGCTGTCGCCGACGAGATGACCGAAATTGGGGTCAATCTTGTTGGCCTCCGGATCACTCCAGGAAGAATAGGTGGGCCGGCCATCGACCGAGATGTAGATGCCGAACGGACCGTTCTGGTTGATCGTGCCGCGCGCCACCGTAGCTCCCGCTCCGCCTCCCGAAACCAGTTGATCGGGCAGAACCGTCTGTCCCTGCTGGTCGTCATTGGCAAAGAGGTTGGTGACCGTCGAGGAGTTGAGCCCATGGAAGCCCAAACGCGCCACATTGCCCTGATTGAGGAAGGCGGCGATCTGGATCACCTCGACGGGACGAGCGTTGTCCAACCGCTGGAGATAGGGCAGCAAGACCTCGTCTCCGATGGTCTCGACGACGCCGCCCCCCGCAAGTTCGCCCTGTGCCATATCGGTGCTGTAGCCAAAGGCTTCAACAATCTGGGCGACCGTCGGTTCGGAATTGTTCTCCGAAAACTCCTGCGCCAAGCCCGCCAGCTGGATGACCTTGACCCCGTCTGAAAAGTCGTCCGAGGTAATGGTCAGGGTCGACTTGAACAGATCCGCACCGGAAGAAGTGCCTGAGTGCGTGCCGATGAAGCGCACCGTGATCTGTGCGCTTGCGCCAGCCGCGATAGTGGATGGAACGCTTCCGACAATCTGGAAATTTTCCGGATCTGCGAGGATCACGCTGCTGATGTTGAGAGGCGCGAACCCGTCGTTGTTGATGGTGAAGGTGGCTTCGTTGCGGAAGGCTTGTTGGGCGTTAGCCGGCTGATCGATATTGGTGAAGACGAGGCGATCATCCGCGGCCGCATCATCCAGGCCAGCGACCCGCAGGTCTTGGCCAAACCCGACAGGCTCGACGCCCTCTATGACGAACATGTTGTCGTTATAGTCATAGTTGATACCGGTGTAGTCCATGATACCGAGATAGACGTTGGGAATGACGTTTCCGTCGGCATCCAGAGCCTGGAACATCTTCACCGTATGTCCCTGCTGGGCACCCTCGACGAGGACGTCGCCGCGGGGGTTGAGCCGGGGATCGGTCGAAAGACCCGCCACAGAGATGCCGAAGACCTCGTTACCGAGCCAGTTGTCAGGAATGCGGCCATTGCCGATCGTGGTCGTGGCGAAGCTCGTGTCGTTGCCGGCATTGGGCAAGAGACGCTGGTTGTCCACACCCTCGTGGTTCCAAAGCTGGACATTCTGGCCCTTGTTGCCGGGATTATGGATGTGAAGCGTGGCCCCACCGGTGCCGTGGAAGGCAGCGATGTGGGTGATTTTGGCTTCGGAGACGCCGTCAGCTAGTTTCCAGTAAGGCGAGAGCACCTCGGTCTCGTCGGTTTTGGCGAACACGTCATTGGTGGATAGAACCGAATTTTCGCCGCCACCCGTCAGACGGAGCCCTTCTATGACGTTGCCGAAGCCGAAGATCTTCCAAACCTCGTTGACGTTTGGCTCCTGCCCGCCCTCGTCACGAGCTTGCCAGAAGCCCGCAAGATCAATGGTCGTCACCGGATCGTCTGCATCGTTGGTGATCACCTGAAGCTTACCGGTGAAGACCGTCGATGTGCCGTCAATATTCGATGTCGGCGGCGTGTAGGCGGCGCGATTGAACTGAACGGTGACGTCTATCGTCTGTCCCGGTGTCAGCACCAGTCCCTCAAAAATTGAGGGGTCGGCAAGGGTGAAGGGGCCATCAATCTCATAGTCGATGACGCTCAAGGGTTCTGTGCCGGTATTGCTGATCCGCACGGTGCCTGTGTCCTTGAAATCCCGGTCAGGGGCATCAGGATCGACAGCGTCCGGGTTCTCCAGGTAGCTGAAGTGCAGACGGTTTTCGAAGTAAGCAGGATCAAGGCTCTGAACTGCGATATCGGCGTTGGCATTACCGGGAGCAGGACTGATGTCGAGATAGTCGAGCGCACTGGCACCAGGTGCATCCGACGCGATCCGTATCCGGTACTGCGTTCCGGCTTCTAGTTCGAGATAAACCGACTGTTCGCCGGCGGCGCCGGTTCCGGGGAAGGCGCTTTCATCCACTTCAACGCCGTTGAGGAACCATGTGAGACCCTGGCCATCAGCCGCATTGGCATTGGCGGCCGTGTCAAGCTTGTAGACGCCGTCCGCATCGACCGTAAAGAAGAACTCCACGGTGCTGCCGTTGATCGTTTGCGCCGAGCCGTCCTGCGCTTCCAGTTCGATGCGTCCGCTGCCGGCTATGTCGGCATAGTCGGGTTCGAAAATGGCGACCGGCTCCTTCGTGATGAGGAGTTGGTCGACATTGGGGCCGACACCACCCGGCGCCGTCAGCGTGATCGTGTTCACCCCGGCGGAAAGCTGGAGGCTTGCCGACTGGGCTCCCCAGATTGTTTCCGCGGTATTGCTGTTTGCCGCAAACGGCAGCGTCTCGATGACCTGTCCGTTGACCGAGACGGTCATCGGTCGGGCGAGCTTGCCTGCTCCTAACGCATAGAGGATATCGACGCCGTAGCTTCCCGCCGCACCGACCTCCACCGTCCAGGTAATGGTTTCGCTGTCCGGCCCGATGAAGTCGACGAAGTCACCTGACTGGTCGCGATCTTCTGAAACGACCGCCGGTCCACCGCCAAGCTCCGCGTGCTCCGCCTCGTAGCGGACATAGGTGAACCCATCGACGACCACTTCGCCATCATTGGGAACCGTTTCTTCCTCGGCTGGAACCAGAACCACCAGTTGATCGATATTGGGGCCGGTGGCACTGACTGAGCGCAAGGTGACGGTGTTCTGGCCAGCGGCAAGCGAGACCGGGATCTCGACCTCCGACCAAAGTGTCCAGCCATCGACGTCCGGTCCGGTGGCCGTGGGTGCGAAGGGCTGTACCTTGACGATGGAACCATTGACCTCGAGCTGAAGAGGCCGGTCAGCTGTTGCGCCGTTGGAATACCGAAACTTCAAAATCGCGTTGCCGGCGCTCTCCGCCGAGAAGGTGAAGGTCAGGTAGTCGGCATTGGTGGAACCGAAATCGGCGTAACCGCCCGGCGTACCGTCAAGGTTCTCGGTGTTTCCATCTATACCGTAGGCTCCCGGGCGCAAAGCATCCACATAGCCTTCACCATTCGCGCCGGAACCGGTCTCGCGGTTGGAAGCGTCGCGGATCTGGATTTGGGCATTGCTTCCCGTTGGGACCGTGACAGACGTACCGTCGCCTGGCGTGCGATCCTCAGCCTGAATGGTCACGAGCGTCACGTATTGGGGTGTGGTCGGCTCTTCCCCGGGCGTGAATTGTACTGTCGCGGCTGCCTCGTTAAGAGCATCGTCAGTTACCCTGATGCGGGCGGTGACCGGACCGGTGAGACCGTCAAGGTCGACAGTGAAGCGGTTCTGACCGTCGAGGGTGATGGTCGTCTCCGGGCCACCATTGAACGAGACCCGGATCGCCGTAATGTCGCTGTCGAGGCCGTTGACCTGGAAGACGGCAGCAAGGGGATCGCTGACATCAAGGGCAACGAGTGCCAGATTGCCGCCTTCGTCTGCGGTTAGGTCTGCAGTAACGCCGCCGGGTGCGGGCGTGAGCAGGATGAGCTGGCTCGCCCCGGTGCCACGGTTGAGCGTCATGAGGTAAAGCTGTCCCGTGACCGGGTTCTGGATGATGTCGAGCGGATCGATGTAATCGTCAATCACAGAACCATCGGGCCGACGCAGCACATCGTCACCGATGATGTTGCCCTCGGCATCCACACGGATCATGCGGACATTGTCGCCGGTCGAGAACTGCGCAAAGAGGATCGCGCCCTTAAGGTTTGAACCGAAGGCATTGCCGGTATATTCGATCGCACCATTTGGCGAGCGGTTGTAACCAAGGTTATAGACGCCATCGAGGTCATAGTTCTCGTCGGTCTGCACACCGCTTTCATATCCATCGGTGTTGCGATTGCCGTCGTTTCCGCCGACAACTTCGTTGGGATCAAGACCAGAGGTGGGATTACCGCCGTTCAGGACGTACTCGTCCCGCAAGACGTTGGGATGGCCGTAATATTTCCCTTCCTCCACGTTGAAGAAGTAGTCGTACTGCTTGGGCGAGTTGCTGATGACGGTGTCGAGACCCGGCTGCGTCGGGTCCTGCGGCGTCTTCCCGCCCGAGGCGGTCCCGTTTGTGGGCACGTAGAGATGGCCGTTCGAATGCCATACCAGGTCATAGGCGTTGCGCACCCCTGTGGCGTAGATCTTCAGTACGGCGTCGGCCGCAAACGGGTTGTATGAACCCGGGTAAGTGCCGTCGTCATTGAACTGGCTTGCCGGAAAAGACGTCGTCGGAGCGTCATCGAGGTCCACCGGTTCGGTTCGCACGTCGAACCCGCCGTCAGGAGCATCACGGCTTCGATCAATCTCGAGAATGGCAGCATTGAGCAGACGCTCCGGACGGCTGCCCCACGCGGCATCGGGGGCACCGGCTGCAGAGTTGGAGCCCTGGCTAAGGTACAGCAGATAATCCGGCTCGCCGACCTCGCCAGCGTTCGGGTTGGCGCGGAATTCCAGGCTGTTCGTCAGGTGATCGCCGCCCGAGCGCGGAAGGCCCCAAATATAGGTTTCGGCATCGACACCGGTAAAGGAACCGCCATCTCCGAGGGTGATCTTGCTCACGCGCCCAGAGAATTCCGGTGTGTCGAAGGCCTTCGACTCGCGCGGGATCGGGGCGTTGTCGGTAATCCAGATCGTGCTCGGGTCTTCGGGATCGAAGACGAAGCCGACGATGCCGCGGCGCTCGCCATTGCCTGCGTCCAGATAGTCGAGGATCAAGGTCTCCTGCGAAGCCTTGTTGATGGTGCCGTCGGCATTGACGTCCCAGCGATGGATTTCGCCGGTGATGGTTGCGACATAAAGCTTGCCGTCCGGCCCAAACTCAATCGCGGTATAGCCGCCTGCGCCGTCGGCGAACCCGTCGAGCAGCGTCTGCGTACTGAACGCCACCTCCCGCGGCACGTCTTCTTGCGCCTCGCCGGTTACGAATGTCGTGGTCAGATCCTGGAACTGGCGCAGGGCGCCATTCGCGTCTGTGATGCTTCCCAAGTCCATCACGTCCTGCACCCTAAGGGTGTAGCTCGTGTTTTCCTTCAGTTGCTCAAGCGGGCGAATGGTGAGCGAGTCGGCCCCGCCGCTGATCTGTACGTCGATCTCAACCTCCACACCGGTCAACGTCTCGACGAGCTTGATATTTTCCACATGGGCGATGTTGGGGCCGCGATTGCCGTCCGCCTGCAGCTGAACGGCAACGACAAAGCTTGAGCTCGGATCGATTCCGGTCGGAAGCGAGCCATCTTCACCGATGCTGATCGGCACCTGGCCATCCAGCGAATCTGCCATGGGTGCGGCAAACAGTGAGAAGTCGAGATCAGCAGTTCGACCATCTTCAGGCGTCAGATCGGGAATTTTCTCGATCTCCAGATACTGAATCTCGGTGTTGTAGCCTCCGATCGAGTCGATCGTCAGTCGGCCATCCGTGACGGTGACAATGCCCGTGACGAGCGTGGAGCGGAAGCCCTCGCCATCCTGCGCGCTGTTATAGGCGCTCCCTGTCGGTGACTGGCCCTCGAGATTGGCCGGCGTGAAGCCGGGCATGAAGGACTGGCCCTCGACATTGATGACGTAATCACTGTCATAAGCACCGCCCGTATCCCCGATGGACATCGTCAGCTGATAGGTGCCGTCCTCCAGCGCCATTTCCCACGCGCGTTCATTGGTCGCGGCCGATGCTCCCGGATATTCGAAATGGGCATAGGTTTTCTGGAGGTTGCTGGCCTCGGAAACGTCATCCTTGTAGCGCATGGAGCCGCCGGGCTGAGCGAGCGGATCATGCGTGACTGCGCCGTCTTCCACATCCACCCAGCCATAGGTGAAGCCGTTGCCGCGATCTCCATAGCCGGCGCCGGTGTCGGCGACATAGCCTGACGGCGTCTGGTATCCCGCTGGCGGTGCAAACTGCCCCGTGCTAGGCGCCGGTTCAAAGTTGATCTTGATGATCTCTTCAAAGCGAATCTGATCTCGGGCGTCGACCGGCTCGCTGCCTTCCCTGCTGATGGTCACCTTGTCAATGTTGGGACCATTGGCCACGGTGTTGGATAGCGTAACCGTCTGCTGGCCTGCGTCCAGTTCGATCTCAACTGTTGTTTCCGCCCAAACATCCCAGCCGTTAACGCCCGTTCCTGGGAACGGCACGGTTGCCACGACGGCGCCGTCGACGCTCAGCGTCATAGGCCGATCGCCGTTTGGTGCGCCGCCGCCGTTGCTGTAGCGGAAGGTGAAGGTGTAGGTGCCCCCTGCCGGCGCGTCGAAGGCGAACGAGGCAGCGTCGCCGATCTGGGCGCCCATGTCCAAGTAGCCGGAGCCTGAGAAACCATCCCAGAGACCATCGCCATTCGCATCTCGGTCCAGAGGCTGGTTGGGCTCTTGGTTGTCCGGCGTGCGTGGCTGTGTGATCTGGTTACCCGTGCCGGTGGTATCCACCGGTATGAAGGTTTCGCCTTCGATCTCCAGCATGAACGGCGGCACGACCTCGCCGCCGACCTCGATTGACATCGAAGTCGAGGCCTCGTTGCCGGCCTCGTCGATGACGTAAACCGTTGCCTCGTACTCGCCGGCAGCTAGGCTGGACCCATCGACGACGAAGTCGCCATCAGCGTCGGGGAGGACAGTAACGCGGGTTTCACCGCCATCGAAACTGACCTCAACTTTAACGATGTCGGCGTCGCGTCCCGCGATGTTGAAGTTGATCGATTCTTTGTTGGCGCCGGTCAAGACACCATCAGGCCCAGACAGGAAGAGGTTGCCATCCTCGTCCGCCGAGGTATCACCAGCGTTCAAGATACGTGTCACCTCGAACGAGTCGAGGTTCGGGCCGGTCGTCGCACCGGTCGGAATTGCGAAGTGGATCGTATTGCTGCCGGCCTGGAGCTCTACCGTAATCGTCTCGAAGCCCCAGTTGTTGAAACCCTCGGTCGGACCTTGGGTGTTTGTCCCCGTGGCAACGAAAGCCATCTGCACTGGCGCTGCACCATTAACCACCAGATCAAGCGGACGAGCCGAGTTGGTCGCGTAGCGCACCTTGATCTCGTAAGCGCCGGCTGCCGGCACCTCGAAGGTGTAGGCCGCCCGATCGCCTGCAGTGTCGCCGTAGTCGAGATACCCCGTTCCGGTGAAGCCTGGGCGAAGACCGTCGACCAAGCTCACATTGCTGCCCGACTCTGGATTGTCGGCATCGCGAATTGAGGTGTCGGTATTGTTGCTATCGGTATCGAAGCTTGTAACAGCGCCGGATTCCGCCTGGATTAGGAGCGTGAACGGCTCCTCTGGTTCGCTTCCCGGCTCCTCGACGGTGACGGTGAAAGAGACGGATTCCGAGTCTAGTTCGCCGTCGGAGGCAAAGACTTCGATCTCGTAGACGCCGACCGCGACCGTGTCGGCAACCTGCAACTGGCCATTCACCAGAGAGAAGCCTTCGGGCAGCGCGCTGCCGTCCCCAAGCTGCGCAACCACCGTCAGTTCCGCGTCTTCGTCCGGATCGCTGAAGGCGAGGCTGGCGAGGTCGACGCTGCCACCCGTTCCGCTAGCGAAGCTCACATCGGCAAGCGCGGCACCATCCGCCGTCGACGGCGCCTCATTCACGTCGCCGACGGTGATCGTCAGATCCGTCGTGGTCTGCAGCCCCTGTGCATCAGTGACCGTGACCGCGACAGCGATGGTCTCACCAGCCTCATGATCAAGGCTCACTCCATCGGCAAGCCTTATCTGGTCCCCTTCAATGACGAAGCGCGCATCGTTGGTCGAATAAACCAGTGTCGAGGCGTCTCCGTCTGGATCCGTAGCCGAAAGGGTGCCAATCACAGCGCCTGCGGCATTCTCGGCCACGAGGTCCAGATCGAGCGAGATGGCCGAGGGTGCGATCTCCGGTGCCTCCACTCGCGTGAAGGTCAACTTATCGATCCTCAGATATTCGCCAGCGTCGGACTGGCCGGTGATCTGCGCGACAGCCTCGGCATGGACGAACACGGCGGTATTGAACGTAATGGTTTTAAGGTTGCCTGCTTGCCCCGCATTGCCGCGCGGAAGGGACGGATTGTCAAAGGTTCCTGCCTCGTCGAACGCCAGGTTCTCCGCAAGTATGGTTTCCCCAATATTCAAGGAGAAGCGCGCCGTCCCGTCGGTCTCGTCGTAGACGGTGATCGTCACCTGGTACCAGCCTTCGACAATACCGTTCTGCGAAAGGTTGGTGGAGACGCTGCCTGCCTGGCTTGGATTCGTCCGGATCGCCTGATTACCCGAAGCACCCGGCGCCGCAGCGGCATAGAAGCCGCTCGCCTCTCCGAGCCCCGTGAAGGCTTCCGCTTCGACCGTGATCACGTCGCCGACGGTCGGCCCCTCGATGACGAAAGGCAGCTGCAATTCCGCGCGTGCCCCGTGAGGGTCGGTGGCAACAATGGTGATGATGCTCCCAGCTTCGCGCGGCGTACCGACGATCACACCCTCTTCGTTGAGGCTCAGCCCCGCAGGCAAGCCTTCAACGGAAAACACCAGTTGATCATTGTCGGCATCGGAAAAGGCGTCTGCGAAGAGGCTGAGGTCAATCCCCTCAATCTCCAGCCCCACTCTGCCGAAGAAAGGTTCGAAGGCGGCGTCCGCATCGACCACAGGGGCGTCATTGACGTCCTCGACGGTCAACTGGAAGCTGTCGGAGGTTTGCGCCTGGCCGTCGCTGGCCGTCACCGTCACCACATAGTCGCCGGGAGCGACGTCGAGCTGCCCGATCAGGCTTCCCTCGATGATCTGGAGGCCCGCGAAATCCGGCACCGGATTTCCGAGCGCATCGACGACCGTGACCGTATAGGTCAGATTGTCGCCGTCCCGATCGATGAAGGGCAGATCGATCTCCAGAGGCCCACGCTCCGGCAAGGTCACGTCGGCAATGCCGCCTGCAAGAACGTCCGGCGCATTGTTCAAATCGCCTGCATCACCGTCGATCAGCTGGACATTGCTGAAGCTGACCGACCCGACGCCATCGCTTGTGTAGTCATCATCGGCAATGAAGACCAGCGAGCTGATCGTCTTGCCGGCGTGAGCCGACAGATCGATGACCACCTGGATCGTCTGTCCCGGCGTACCCGCGCCATTGCGCAGATCGACAAAACCCGCTTGGCTCTGGCTGCCGCCGATCTGGTAAACGGATCCGTCTGACATCTCGAAAGGTGAATCGTCGTCGTCAAATCCGATGGCGAGGATTTCCGGCAGGGTATCGCCGATCATCACCGTGGCCACAAGCTTGGTGCCGGCGGTGATGACGTGGTCGCCTCCAATGGGCGCGCGCTTCCACAGGTTGCCGTCCAGATGAAGCGTGGCACCTTCGTCGGCGACGCTCGCTCCTGCTCCCCGATCCTGCGTGCTGTAGGAGGTGAGCGTGGCTGCATCGAAGACGACATTGCGGGGACCGACCTGCTCGGCAACGTCCGTAACGGCAATCGTGACCGTTTTGGCAGTCGACAGCGTGCCGTCGGAAGCGGTGACCTGCAGCTCGATGCCTGCCTCTGCTTCGAAGTCGAAGCTGGCGCCATCTGCGATAACGATCTGCCCGGCCGCGTTCACGACGAAGCGCTCGTCGTTGACGCTATAGGATAGTTCATTCCCATCCGGATCTGTTGCGGAAACCGCGCCGACGACTGTGCCGGCTTGTGCATTCTCGGTCAGGCTAAGATCTCCGGTAACGACTAGCGCTTCCGGCGCTTCGTTCACATCCGCAACCGTGACAGTGATGGTCTGCGTGACCGTCGAGGTACCATCACCAACGGCAACCTCCACCTGGTAACCGGCGTCACTGCCGGCCGGTGCCTCGAAGTCAGGACTTCCCTTGAAGCTCAGTTCTCCGGTCATGGGATCGATCTGGAAAAGAGAATCGTCGGCGCCGTTGCCGGTCAAGCTATAGGTGAGTGCTGCGCCGTCACCATCGATTGCGTCGACGTCCACTACCGACGTGGTGTTTTCCAGCACATTGGCGGTCGCAGAGCTGGTGATGACCGGGACAAAGAAGGAGGGCGTGTCACCTGGTTGCGTGATCGCCACGGCGTCAATGTTCGGTCCGTTGAGAGCATTTGGCGCAATGGCCAGAACCACGCTGTTTACGCCGGCCGAGAGATCGACGGTCACGGTCTGAAGCATCCAGTGGCTCCACGGGTCAGTCTGTCCCTGAGCCTGCGCAAAGCCGAGTATGCCTTCGTTCACGCCATTGACTGACAGGTTCAGCGGGCGTGGCGTCCCACCGCCATTGGCATAACGGAAGTGGAGCGTATAGGTGCCGGCGGAAGCGACCTCGAAATTCAAGGTCAAGGAATCGCCTGCCGAGCCTGAGTTGATACCGAAATCAACATACCCCGTTCCCGTCGAACCCGGACGCAGGCCCCGGGCATCGAGGACCTTGTCCTCGGGTGATTCTGGATTGCTGGCGTCGCGAATCTGCGTGTCATTGGCAGGTGATGCCACGTTGTCGATCTGGTCGACGATGATGCCGTCTTCGGCCTGCAGCACGTATGGTGAAAACGGCTCCGGCTCGACAGCGGGTGCAGCCTTGGCAACCGTGAGCGTCACCGGCTGCGACTGTAAAACCCCGTCTGTTGCGAAGATCTCAATCTCGTAGTTGCCGGCCGGCACGTCTCCTGCGACGACCAGTTCGCCGCTCACGATCGCGATCCCTTCAGGAAGCGACCCTCCTCCGGCAAGCCGCGCTCCCAGCGTCACGGCGTCGCCATCGACATCGACGAAGGTCAGCACATCGAGCGCTATCGAGCCCCCAGACGCCGGCAGATCCTGATCGTCCAAGTCGCCGGCTAGCGCCGGCGCATCGTTGACCGACGCAACATCCACGAGGACGGTTGCGGTGGCGCTAGCCGTCCCGTCGGATACCGCATAGGTGATGCTTGCCGGCCCGTGAAAATGAGGCGCAGGCGTGAAGACGATTTGGGTGCCGGAAACGACGACGCTTCCCTGTGCGGCTGGAACACTGGCCGTAACGGTCAGCGAATCCGCATCGGCATCATCGATCAGGTCGGCGACGTCAATGACGATTGCGCTGTCTTCATTCGTCGAAGCACTGCCATCGTCGGCAATTGGAGCCGTATTTGTTTCCTCCGGCTCTGCGGGGGAAACGAGGTTGAACTCGATCTTGTCGAGATTGGGGCCGTTAGGGCCAACCAAAGTGAAATTGTTCTGCCCCGCCTGCAGCTCGACGCTGACAGTCAGCGTCTCCGCGTGCCAGCCCTCGAAGCCGGTCGGATCGGGCACTGTACCTGCATCGCTTCCGTCGGTCGCTCGCACCCGTGCCAGGATGTCGTCGTAGAATTCAGGATAGGCGCCTGGTGCCGCCGTCGGAGCGAAGTTGAACGATCCGATAAGCTCTCCGTCGGGCCCGCGCAGTTGAAGCGGCCTTGCTGTGGCGCCGCCATTCGCATAGGTGATTGTGATCTGGTATGTTCCTGCGATTGCTGCCGTCACCGGCAGGATTAGGCTCTGCGATGCGGTGCCACCGGCCCAGTCAAGATACGCGTCGCCTTCGGCACCGACGCGAAATTGCTCCGCCGTCGTCTTACCTTCCAAATACTCGAGTGTGATCTGTCGATTGACAGTCGTTGGCGCGTTGCCGGCCGCCGCTGCGAGGAGATCCTCTGCCTGGATGACAATCTTGCCGACGTGGGGCGGGCGAACTTCCAGGTAATCGAGATTAGGACCGCTGAAACCGTTTGCCGTCAGCCGGACGGTGTTTGCGCCAGCCTCCAGCAGGACGCGTGTCGTCGCTTCGCTGTATGTCGTGTTAGCCCCAGTGCTGGCGAAGTCGAAGATGCGATCCCATACCTCGCCGTTGACGTCCAGGCGCATCGGGCGGTTGGTTGCGTCGCTGGAGGAGAAGGCATAGCCAAAGGCAAGATCGTAGTAGCCATCCTCGGCCACCTCGAACGTCCATTCGACATACTGCCCCGAACCGATATCGTGGTTCGATCCGACGCCGGAAAAATCAAGATAGGCATCGCCACTTGCCGCATCGGCATTGGCGACGTCACCGGTTGCCGCCGTGTCAAGGCTGACAACTGCCGGCTCGCCCGTCGTCGAGCCGGCCTCGATACTCCCGCGCACGGCACTTTCGGCCTCGAGTCGCAGGGTCGTTTGCGCCGGCGCGGCAGGCTCAGCGGCAGATCCAGGGCTGGCTGGAGCGTCATCCTCCAGAGTTTGCTCTTCCGGGTCGACCTGCGATGACACATCCAGCGCCTGGGCGAGATCCTCCTGCGCCGTTACCCGCAGGCTCATCGGTTGCGACCACTGATCGGGCGCCTCGACTGCATCGAATTCCGGCTCTGATGCGACCAGGTCAACAAAGGTGTCAGGACGGGACGAGAGGGCGGGCTCGGACGCGGCGAGGAAGCGAACCTGTCGCTTTCCGCCTACTTCCTCCTCCGGAATACTTTCGGTCGTCAATGCAGCCTCCGCCTCTTCCGGCAAGCTGAGCTCGGCCTCGTCGGCTGCGGCGGCCGCGGCGGCCGCGGACGGCTGCACGGGCATTGGCTCTGCGATCTGGTGCTGCGCGCCCTGGCGAGGCGCCGCAGGCGAAGACGGTTCCTCGCTCGGATCCTTGCGCGGCTGCTCCGAGGCGTTCTGAACACTCGGGCTCAGCGTCAGCGCCACAGCGCCGACGGCCGCGACGTTCAGACCCGCAAGAGCACCAGAGGTGAGGTAGGAGCCGAGGGTTCGGCCACCGACAGCCCCCAGATGCGTCAGGCTGGCAATCTCCGCACCCGCGTTGTTGAGAGACGTCAATGACAGGATGTGCGCGCCTGCCTTCAGCTCAAGCGAGACGACTGCAGTCGAATAGGCCGTCCACGATCCGGTCGGCTGCAGTTCGACGAGCTGGGGTTCCTTCCCGTCAATCGTCACGGTTACGCTGTGGCTTTGACTATGCCCGTTAGCGTAGGAGAGGGCAAATCGATGAACATCATCCGTCGGAACTTCGACGCTGAAGCTTTTTCCTGCGGAGAGTTCATTGGCTCCCACGCCCAATGGCGAAACCATGGCAACCACGGACTGCTTGCGTTTGTCGGTATAGTCCTTCGTGTCCATCTGACCCTCCATGGATAGTGCGCGTCCCGCGACGTCGCAGCGTCATTGCTGCCCGGGGCCATTCTTGCGGCGGGGCCTCAATGCACAACTGCTTAAAAAAGGGTTAACGAGACGATTATGGCCTAGGCGTTTAGGGCGAGGCCTATGCCCTGACATATCTTGGCCCTTTTTCGCGACGTCTTTGCCCTTATTGTTTAGGCCGTTCGCAGGGTTCTAAGCACAATGAGCTAGCTTGACCCTGCGCAGGCCAACAGAAGTTGGTGTTGTTTTCCTGTTGATACTCCGCTTGCACGCTTGTCTCTTGGAACAAGCAGCTTACATCTGAGCGTCAGTCCATGGCGTTGCAGCCATAGGACGTTGCGTTCAGCAGCCTAGGCGCAGAGCGCACCGATATCGCGCTAAACGACGGGTCGTTTCGTTTGCGCTTCAACCATTTTTTGCGTTTTTATAAATCTCGCGTATGGCATGCTGCCGGCAGGAGGTCTCAGTCCACAGCGACCACACTGCTTAATCCGGCATGGCCGTCGGCTCGGCTGCTGATGGCTAAGAGCGCAGCCTGCGTTCGGTTCTGCATCTTGAGCTTTTTGAGGATCGCGCGCACGTGCACCCGGATGGTGCTGTCGCTGACATCTAACCGCCGCGCGATTGTCTTGTTGCTGCATCCTTCTGCCAAAAGCTGCAGGACGTCCAGTTCTCGCTCGGTCAGGAGCTTCAGGATTAGGGGTACGGGCTCTGGCGCCGGTTGAGGCGCGCTGTTCAGCAGCGAGAAGACGTTAGAAGGAAGCAGACTGAACCCAGGTCGCACGAGTTGCGCAGCAAGATTGATTTCATCAAGGGAGGTTCCGTTTGGCATCAGCGCTCCCACAAACGGGAGCAGGTCTCGAAAGTCGCAAACCGTTTGGTTAGCCCGCATTAGCAAAACAATGCGGGCAAGGTCGTCCTTGTTTGGAACCGACAGGAGATGCTGCGTCACAGCCTTTGGATCCGCTGCATCCAGAACCGAAATTGCGAGTTGCCAATCCGGGGTACGCAGGAGTTCCAAGACAGACGATACCCGGCGGACACTGCCGAAGGTAGTTCTGATAGACTGTTCCAGCGCGGCAGTTAGTATTGCGCTGTCGCTGACAATCGATACCTTCGCGTCTTGCATACTTGCCCCACCACCCCGACGTGTATGCAAGCAAGATATATATTAGGCCGTCCAAATCCAGCTTCGGCTTAATTTAACCTTAACTTCCGGCTATGATTTCCCACATCCGTAGGATCAAGATCTACGTTCTTCGTGGCAAAAGCGGGCTCCGCGCGCTTGTCGAGGACATCGATCGCGCCGTCGCCCGATCAGCGACTAGCCTGCGTAGATATCCAGACGGTGCGGTTGATATCGCCTTGATGACGAAGGTGAAGGCCGTCCACCTTGGTTAGGGTAGCGCATGCTGTCGTCATGCTCTCTTTCGCTTGCGAGGCAATCGCACCCGTTGAGCCATCAACCGGTTGAGGATCTTCCATCCCGAAGTAGAGAGTGCTCTTCGCAGCAACGCAGCAGTCGTCGCGAGCCCCCGCCCAGCTATCCTGAAGAAAGCGATTGTTGCTACTGCACCACCGGAGGCGGATAACATCTGCCTATCGAATACAGGTAGTTGGTAATCTGCGCCTTCAGGTGGTCGCGCTCGCCATAGGTCTCGGAAATCCGCATCAGCTCCGGCTCGACAGCCTCATAGACATCGTCCGGCAGATCGGCGTCGGCAATGACGTAGAAATCGGCCACCGCCCGGATGTCGCAGCCGGTCGCCACGATATCGCTGACGAAGTCAGGGATCTGCTTTTCAGTCATTATCACCATAGGCACCTCCGTATCTTTGGTTGTCTCTGACGCCAATCATTCGCCCGCAGCATCAGGCAGCACGCAGGCCCCGGCCCGCCGGCCGTGCCAGGGATCTTGCAATGTCGATGATGTCATCGCGCCCAGCAGTCGGATCTTCCTTGTTCCAGGCCACGCCTAACCCGATCTTCAAGTCCACTCCCCTCACCTTCTTCAGTTCGATGCTGCGGTTGGGAAGATCCCGTGTCCATTCCGGGACAAAGCCGACGCCAAGACCTGCCGAAACAAGTGAGACCATGGAGAAGGTGTCATCACAGCTATAGGCGACACGACCTGTCAGATCATGCTCTTCGAACTTCTCAGCAAAATAACGCTCCGTGTAAGACAGGTTGGAGCGGGAGAAGGAGATAATCTTCTGGTCACGCAGATCCTCGATCCCGACATCCTCCATGGCTGCAAGCGGGCTGTCCTTCTGGACTGCCAGAAGATAGCGCTCATGCGAGATGGAGAAGAACCTCAGCGAGCCGATGTTTTCCACCGGCCGGATGAAGCCGAGGTTGAGCTGTCCTGCTTCTATGCTGCGAATGATGCCACCGGTGGAGCCGCTGGCGGTGTGGATGCGGATACCCGGGCACTTCCTTGCAATGCGCGACAGGAATGACGGCAGGACACCGATGGTCGCCGGATAGATCGTGCCGATCCGGATCTCCCGCGATCCCTTGCCGTCAGCAGAGCGCGCCAGCTCGGTCGAAAGGCTGATATCACCGAGGATCCTGATGCAGCGGTCGTAGAAGACTTCCCCTGCCCGTGTCAGCTCCACCTTCCGGGTCGTGCGATGAAGCAGCTGCACCCCCAGATGCTTCTCCAGCGCCTGGACCTGCGTGCTCAGCGCCGGCTGGGCAATGCACATCCGCGCTGCCGCCCTGCCGAAGTGCAGCTCCTCGGCCACTGCCACGAAGTAGGAAAGCTGGCGAAGTTCCATGATGAGCTGCTCCTGCTAAGCTAGAACACGCGCTCCAGTTTGTAGAGTATACTCCGTCGATGAATACTCTTCAATGCGGATCATACCTGATATGGAGATCCGCCAGACCTTCGCACGTAATCTTCGAATTGCTCGGCAAGCTAAAGGCTTGTCGCAGGAAGAGGTTGCGCATCGTGCTGGCATAGACCGAACCTATATCAGTTCGCTCGAAAGGGAGGTCTATAGTCCCACCATCGACGTTGTGGAGCGCCTTGCGCAGGCGATGGAGATGGACCCACTGGACCTGCTTCGAACAACCCCTGCTCCTACTTGAGTTGGTTGTCGTTCGCCATTGAAGGCAACTTCATCTCTTACCGATACGCGATACCAAAAGCAGTGAAATCCATGTTTCATCCGTCCGCTACTGGGTGCTCAAGTGCGCTGATCCGCTACGCGCAGGATCTTCAACATCATACCTGTCTTCGCCGGATCGAAGGCTAGTGGCGCCTTCCCGACTGCGCGGACCCAGATACACAACGAACAAGTGCAGAGGGTCTGCCTTTTTCGCTTCGATGCTCGCCGTTAGCAAACAGCCGTCGGAGACTTCCTGTGCCTCGTCTTGTCCCAGTGGAAGGCTTGCAAGTAGAACTGCCATAAGATCTGCGTGCATAGCTCCCCGCCGAGGATTCATCGCTGAGTGCGATCAATCGACCTCGATGGATATTGGTTAGATTTGACCGAGATCCTCCAGTGTTGCCGTGAATGCAACGATGGAGGAAATGAGCATGAAGACGTCCAGACAGTGTGCGCTCGCAGTCGGATTCATCGCCGCATGGGCGCCTGACGCCATTTCGAAGAACCTCATCGTCAACAGTTATGGTGGCCCCTACGAGGAGATCATCCGAGAACGTATAATTGAACCGTTCGAGAAGAAATTCGGCGTCAACGTCACCTACGACGCAGTTGGATCCGCATCTCAGGATTACGCAAAGACTAAGGCGACCGGCGGTCGTCCAGGCTTCGACGTGGTCGTCATGACGGCATCTCAATCACTCGACGGCTGCCGCGAGGGCCTCCTTCAACCACTGACCGCAGCTGCCGTTCCAAACATCTCCTCGCTGAACCCGCAACTGCGCGCCATTGCCGGCGAATGTGGCGCAGTGCATGAGTTGCAGTATCTTTCGCTGGTTTGGCGCAAAGACAAGCTACCCGAAGGCCTTTCTTCGTGGTCGGATCTTCTCGACGAGAGGCTTTCCGGAAAGGTGATGCTGCCGACGTTCCAGAACGTGATGGCCGCCTATCTGATCTCCGTCATGTCAGTCACCAATGGTGGCGATCTTCTCGACGAGGTCGATCCAGGTTTTGAAGCTGTCGCAGCATTGGCAAAGGGTTCCTTAGGCTTTGAGCAGTCCTCCGCCGTGATGGAAAATTACATCAAGGATGGCCGCGCCTGGGCGATGCCGTTCTGGAACGGCAGGGCTCAGCTGCTGATGGAGAGCGGGCTTCCGGTCGACTACGTGCGCCCGAAGGAGGGCACAGTCCCCTTGATCGCCACCTTGAACGTACCAATCGGCTCTGAAAACAAAGAGGCCGCGCTCGAGTTCGTGAACTTCTGGCTGGAGAAGACAAGCCAGGAAGCCTGGGTGACAGGCTATAAGGTTGGCAGCGCCCGCCCCGATATCGATGTTCCGGACGAGGTCCGAGCGCGTCAAATCACCACCGAAACAGATCTGAACGCCCTTTTGCTCCCAGACTTGAGTGCACTTTCGCAGCGGCTGCCCCAATGGGGTGCCCGCTGGGAGCGCGAAGTCGTCACGCAGGCTAGGTGATTTTCGGATGACATCAACGGATACACTCTCCATCACGCCTCAGCCGACACGACTTCCCATCCGCTTCGGCCAATTCCTGCCGCTTGCGCCGCCCTCGATCATGCTGATCTTCATCTTCGCTATCCCCATGGGGATGATGATCGCGCTGAGCTTTCGCGGTGCCGACGGCGCACTGTTGACGCTTGACAACTACCAGCGGTTTTTCAGCGACGACTTAATGCTGGCCGGCCTGTGGCGGACGGCTTTGATGTCTGGATTGGTCGCGATTTGCGTGACCGTCATGGCCTACCCCGTCGCGTACTACCTCGCCCGATCGACCTCACGATGGCGCACCGTCGTCTTCGCCCTTGCCATTGCGCCAGAGCTGGCGGGCGTGGTGCTGCGGACCTATGGCTGGCTGGTCATCCTGGAAGATCACGGGGCAATCAACTCAATTCTGATCTGGTCCGGCATGATCTCAGAGCCCCTACCGCTGTCGAAAAACCTGTTGGGCGTGGTGATCGGTTTGACCCATGTCGTGCTGCCCTTCGGTATCCTCTCCTTGCTGACGAGCATTCAGGGCATCGATCCTAATCTCGAGCGCGCAGCACAAATCCTCGGCGCATCACGCTTGTCGATCATCCGTCGCATTATCCTGCCGCTGTCGGTCCCAGGTATTGTCAGCTCACTGCTGATCGCCTTCACGATGTCGGCCAGCGCCTATGCGACCCCTGCGCTCCTCGGCGGCGCCGGCTTCAAGGTTCTGGCGACCATGGTCTACGAGCAGGTCCTTTTTTACATCGATTGGCCCTTGGCTGCCGTCATGGCAGTGCTGCTTCTGATCCTGATGCTGACCATGACCCTTGCTGGCACGCGCGCAGAAGCGCGCCTCCAGCGGAAGCTTCATGTTTGAGGTGCGACAATGGACCGACTTTTATCTTTCGCTTTCCAGCTTTCGTTGTTCCTGATCCTCGCCTTCATTGCCCTCCCCATTCTGGTGGTCCTTGCAGCGTCCGTCAGCCCCACAACAACGATCACCTTCAACCCGTCGGAGTGGACGTTTCAGTGGTTTACGGCGCTCACCGCCAGCCGCTGGCTTGATCCGTTCTTGCTCAGCATCAAGCTCGCGGCCATCGTCACGGCTCTGAGCGGCCTGCTTGGCTTCCTGGCGGCCTATGCCGTCGCCTACCAGAAGTGCCCAGGCCACGAGACGATCATGGCCTTTTTGGTATCGCCACTGGCGGTGCCGCAGATCGTCAAGGGTGTGGCGATCGTCCTGTTCTTGTCCTCCTCCGGGTTCTATTCGCTTCTCGGCACGCCGGGCCTCGTCATGGCGCACATCATCCTCACACTCCCCTTCGTTTTGCGCATGATTGCAGGGGCGATGTATAATTTCGACAAGAGGCTGGATCAGGCCGGCCGCATCCTTGGCGCAACCGCCGCCCAGCGCATCCGCTTCATTCTTCTGCCGATCATCAAGCCCGGCCTGTTCTCCGGGATGACCTTCGCCTTCATCTTGTCCTTCAACAACATCCCCTTGTCCGTGTTTCTCGTGCGGCCTGGCGAGACGACGCTCCCAATCACCGTGATCAATCACATGGAATATAGCCTCGACCCCGTTCTGGCCGCGGTTAACGTGGCATCGCTTGCCTTTATCCTCACCGCCATCCTCGTCTTCGAAAAGATCGGCGGCTTCTCCACGCAGATTCACGGAGGAAGCAAATGAGCTCCAACGACATCGAAATGATCTCCGTCACCAAAGCCTATGGAAGCCACCGCGCTGTCAACGAGGTCAACCTGGCGATACCGGCAGGCGAATTCGTCAGCATTCTTGGACCTTCCGGATGCGGCAAGACCACCACACTCAATATGATTGCCGGATTCGCCCACCCCTCGAGCGGAGACATCCGTATCCGCGGAAAGAGCCAAAATGGCGTCCCTCCTGAGAAAAGAGGGATTGGCATGGTATTCCAGAACTACGCTCTTTTTCCCCATATGACCGTCGAGGAGAACGTCGCCTTCGGCCTTAAGATGAAGAAGCGTCCGATCGGAGAGATCCGGGACGCGGTCAAGCACGCGCTGCGTCGCGTCCATCTCGACGGATATGGGGAGCGTTACCCGAAGGAGCTCTCAGGCGGCCAGCAACAGCGCGCCGCACTGGCACGCGCCATCGCGCCAGAGCCATCGCTCCTTCTTCTCGACGAGCCGCTTTCCAATCTCGATCTGAAACTGCGCGAAGCCATGCGGGTCGAGCTCAAGGACATCCAGGAGCAGCTGGCGATGACATTTGTCTACGTCACCCATGATCAGGACGAGGCAATGGCGATGTCGGACCGCATCGTGGTGATGCAGAACGGTGTTGTCGCCCAATGCGGGCGACCGGCTGACATCTACGATCATCCTCGCTCCAGTTTTGTTGCCGACTTCATCGGCAAATCAAACCTCCTGCCGATCCAGGAGGTCCAGCGAAGCGGAAAAGATTGGGTTGTGTCGGTTGCAACAGGCCTATCGCTGAGAGCAAAGACACCGGACGACACGCTCGCCGACCCGCCCCAATACTGCTGCATTCGGCCGGAGGCTGTTCGGCTGACAATGGTGGAATCTGACGCATCGACGTCCGCCAATCGCCTCGCAGGCACGCTGACCCGGATGGTCAATCTCGGTGCTTATTTCGACTGCTTTGTCACTTTGCAGGACGGAACTGTCTTGAAGTCATTGGTCCGTTCCACCCGATTGCCCGGACTCACCTCAAACCAAACAGTGTTCCTCTCGATCGAGCGTGAGGCAGTTCAGCTGCTGCCGCGGTAGCGATTGTTGCCCGGAAGCAATCAATCGCAGCATCTCCCGATTGGAAGACAAAGGCCCGGCTTTTCTAGGCTGCGGATGTCAACAAACACGCAAAGAGAGGGCAGATCATGCTCAACAAGAATAGAGTATCCATCGTCCAGGACGGCAACAATGTATGCGCAGACGTCGTCGGTTTCGATTTCGACGCCTACGACGAAAATGACATCGCGCAGGTGCGCAAGTACTGGCTGCAATACGGCGTTCTCCGCTTCCGCCACGCTTCGGTCACGGACGAGCAGCAAATTACGTTTTCGCGCCACTTCGGCGACTTCGTGATCCATCCAAAGCAGCTTCAGGAGGGTGGCCATCCCCGTCACAAGGAGATCCTGGTCATCGCCAATACGGTCAAGGATGGCAAGCCGACCGGGGCAATGGGCAACAGTGAGGCCACCTGGCACACCGACACCTGGTTTTACGAGAAGCCACCGGCAGGCGCCATTCTTCATGCTGTCGAAGTCCCCCCGAGCGGTGGTGACACCAATTTTCTGTCTACCTATCTCGCCTATGAAACCTTGCCGGAGGAGCTTAGCAAGGCAGTCGACGGGCGACAGATTTTCTTCCAGCGCGTCTACGACAAGACGGGAAAACTCCGCCTGGGTAAGAGCGAACCCCGCAGCGAAGATTTCCGGGAATGGGAAGGTATAGTTCATCCGCTGGTGCGTACCCATCCCGAAACCTTGCGCAAGGCCCTCTACCTGGGCGGAACCATCGAAGGTGCCTGGATCGTCGGCATGCCACTCGACGAAAGCCACGACCTTCTCGAACAGCTCTGGAAGCACACCACCGAAAACAGCGAGATCTTTGTCCAGAAGTGGGACAAGGGCGACATCATGATGTGGGACAACCGCTGCACGATGCATCGTCGCGACTCGTTTGACCCGAGCTTCACGAGAATCATGCACCGGACCACGACATCCGGCGAACGTCCGGTCTGATAGCGCGAAGGCTGTAAACTTCATGGAAATCTACAGATTTGGGGAGGGCTCACCGGCCCTCCCGGAGGATCTTTGCAACCTGCTTCAGGACGTCGAAACAGCCACGATCGGCCACATCGAGCATCTGGGTTTCCTGGCGCCGACCGTGCGACCCGTTTTTCCTGCAAAAATTGCAGGGCGAGCGCTGACAGTTGCAGCACCAGGCCGCGACGGCACGGTGATCTACAAGGCGGTCGATCTCATCGTTCCAGGAGACGTTCTCGTTATCTCACGCGTCGATCAGGATGACATCGCCTGCGTGGGTGGCGGTGTTGCAACCGCTGCCAAGGCAAAGGGTGCGGCCGCGATCATTGTCGACGGCCCCTGCACGGACGTCGACGAGATCAAGGCCGTGGGCCTGCCGGTCTGGTGCCGCGGCGTCTCGGCAAAGACGACAAATCGCACGTATCGGATCGGCGGGTCGATCAATCTGCCAGTGGCCTGCGGCGGCGCTGCCATTCTTCCCGGTTATGCCGTCCTCGCCGATCCGTCCGGGATCTTCGCCGCGCCGGCCTCCCATATGCGCGTCCTCGCCAAGCAGGCACTCGCCCGCCAACAGCGCTCCGCTGCCTTACGGCCCCACCTCGCCAAGGGGCGGTCAATCTTCGACTTTGCGACAGAGGAACAGTCATGAAAGTCTCGCTCATCCAGATGAACTCTCAGCCAGATGTCGCCGGCAATCTCGAGCAGGCAGAACGGCTCCTGTTGCAGGCAATCGACAGAGATCGCCCCGACCTGTTGGTCCTGCCCGAACATTTTGATTGGGCCGGCGGCACTGCACATCAAAAGGTCGACGCCGCCGACAGCATGCCGGGCGGCAAGGCTTATCGAATGTTGCAGGAAATTGCAGGGCAACACCGCGTCTGGATCCATGGTGGGAGCCTATTGGAACGCATCCCTGGGGAGAGGCACGTCTTCAACACCAGCGTTATCTTCGATGACTCCGGCCGCGAGGTTGGCCGTTACCGGAAGATCCATCTGTTCGATATCACGGCGCCAGACGGCAAGGCTTACCGGGAATCGGCGACCGTCGCCCGCGGAGAAGATCTGTTCGTCTATGAAGCGCATGGACTGAGGATCGGATGCGCCATCTGCTATGATCTTAGGTTCTCGCGACTGTTTGACGCCCTCGCCTCGCAAAGGGTCGATGTCATCGTCCTGCCGGCGGCATTCACTTTGCAGACTGGCAAGGATCATTGGGAGGTGTTGTGCCGTGCCAGAGCCATCGAATTCCAGGCCTACTTTATCGCCTGCGGGCAATGGGGCTCTTACGCTGCCGCCAATGGCGAAACGAGAAGCTACTACGGAAATTCGATGATCTGCGATCCCTGGGGACAAGTCGTCGCGCGTGCCTCTGATGGCGTAGGCATCGTGACGTCCCATATCGATCCGCAACGCCTGCGAGACGTCCGCAACATCATTCCCATGACTGCCCATCGGGAGGATTTTCCCGGCTGTCGGCTCTGCCATGGCCTGAAAACGTCGCACGTTCATGCATGATCCTGAACTTCTTGCGGCCGGCGGCGCCCCTTCGCCTGAAAGGGAGAAGGACGCCCTCGGTCGCTGGGCGGCGACGTCCTCCGTGGCCGCTCTGTAGACTGAGATGCCAGCACTCCACGATCAGCGAATGTGAACACAGGGCACACGACCACCTTTCGTTTATCCAATATTGTCTTTTCAGACTCCTAGGCAGCATGGACAATTCCTCCACAAGACGGAGGGCAGAAGATGGCTGTCGAACACACGAACTCCTTCAAATGGTACGACAGGAACGAGATCGCGGCATGCGATGGCTTGCTAGACGGGGCGCGACTTCACCGGGTCGCCCGCCGAGCCTTTGACGACATTGCGGCGGGAACGGCTTACGGATTGAAATCGACGATCAGCATATCGGCCGATGAACTCCCAGAACTGAAAACGCTGAAGCGGACATCGCAACTTCCGGAGCGCCTTGGCTGGAAGCTCTCCTGTCTGTCAAGCGTCAACAAGACCTATGGTGGCGTCAAGATCGTTGGCGCCAATGCGCTTAACCGTCGGATCGGGCTGGCCCGCTCGTCCTCTACAATCCTGCTGTTGGACAAGCTCACCATGACACCGCTCTGCGCCATGGATGCGACGGACATTTCGGCAGCGCGCACGGCAAGCTACGCAACATTCGTCATTGACCGTTTCTTTCAAGGCCGCGAGCGGATTTCGATCTTCCTGTTTGGTGCTGGCCCCATCGCCGAGCGGATCATACTCGCGATCGAAGACTGGGGCGCCCATCTAGTCAACGCGCTCACCGTGCAAAGCCGCACCAGAACGTCGGCTGCAGATCTGGTTGCGCGATTGCGACCACGGATCTCCTTCGAGCTAACCGCGGCAGACGGAGCCGAAGCACTGGCGCAGTCGGATCTGATCATCACGGCAACCAATGCCAAATCACCCGTCTTCGAAGCAACGAACGTCAGAGATGCACTAGTCCTGCATCTGGGGGGAGACGAAACGCCGGGGGGTTATCTGCAACAGGCGATACGGCAGGGACTGGTGCTGTGCGACAGTATCGAGATGGTTTCGCGGCGAAACTCACAGAGCCTTGCCCTCTACTTCTCGCGCCGTGGGACGACACTCGAACACATGGGTCCGCTGCTCGGGATCGAAAACCTGGGGACATTCAAGGGCAAACGCCCTGTTGGCGCACCCACGCACATTACCTGCGTCGGCCTTCCCATGCTGGATCTCTACGTCGGTGCCTACGTCTACGAGACATTGCTCTTGAACGAGAACAATCAAGCCATGCTTGCGCCCGGAGTGTAGCCATGGAGGTAGTAGAGCAACTTGCCAAACATATCACCTCCGGGACCTTTCTGGCGGCGCCGCAAGAGGTGCGGGATAGGGCATCATGCTGCATCGTAGACGCTGTCACCGCAGCGGTGACCGGTCACGATACCCTTGCCGCTCGCGCTTCTCGATCCGTTGCTGCGGGTATGTTCTCCAACGGCGCATCGCCGGTCTGGTTTTCTAACCTTCGCCTGAACCCGATCGGAGCAGCCTTTTCGAATTCCGCTGCCATGTCAGCGCTTGATTTCGACGATGGCCATAGAAAAGCCCGCGGCCACCCGGGCGCAGCTGTCATTCCCGCAGCCTTGACCCAGGGGGGTGATGGCCGAGCACCTTCGCCAGAGTCACTGATCGCAGCAGTGATTGCCGGTTATGAGATGAGTGTGCGCATCGCGGCGGCTCAGAACCCGTTGAATATCAGCACGCACCAAAGTGGGCGCTGGACGGCCTTTGGCGCTGTTGCCGCCGCCGCATCGATCAGGGGATGTGACGCTTCCACCACGGCATCCGCAATGGCGATCGCCGGCTGCTGGTCTCCCAACCAGCAGCCAAACGGAAGTTCAGGCTATTCGAGACAAACAGGCAACCATGCCAAGGAAGGCATCCCATGGAGCGTCGTCACCGGCTTGACAGCACTAGACCTCGCCACTGCAGGGTTCACAGGGCCAGGCGATCTGCTTGATCACCCGGATTTCTACGATCCTTCCACCATCCTGGACGGACTTGGTGAGCGATGGGACCTTCTCGGGGTCTATTTCAAGCCTTATTCCTGCTGCCGCTACATTCATCCTGCAATCGATGCGGTCATCACGCTGATGCAGAGCGTTGCGCTACAAACAGCAGAGATCCGCGCCGTCCGTGTTCGGACCTTTGGGTGGGCAACGCGTCTTCAGAACAGCTACACCCCGTCAAATCTCGTCGAAATCCAGTACAGCCTGCCGTTTTGCGTGGCTGCAGCCGTCTGCAGAGGTGTTCAGGCGCTTTCGCCGGTCGATGACAGCCTGCTTGTCGATGCTGAAGTCGCCTCTTTTGCCACCAGGATCACCCTTGAAGCGGACCCGCAGATCGATCGGAGGTTTCCCGCAGAGACCCTTGCTCAGGTCATCATCGAGACCGATGCAGGCCCGATTTCCTCAGGCGTGGTCTCGCCCCGAGGCGATGCAGGCATCCCATGGGTTGGAAGGACCTGATCACCAAGTTCACCAAGTCCACGAGGCGGCAACTCGGAAAACAGCGACAGGCGCAGCTTCTCGAGGCATTCGAATGTCTGCGGCGAGGAGATCACCAGTCACTTCAGCTTCAACTGAACAGGCCCCTTCCAGAGCCCCGCCCCTGATGCTTGGTTGCGTTCGCACACCGAATACCTGTTTCTACGCGGCAACGCCGTCAGCCATCAGACAAGACGACCCCATCGCTGACAACCAGCTTTCCCTTGATGAGGACGTGTCGAATGCGGGCACAGTTGGCATGATCAGCAATAACAAGATCGGCCCGCTTACCATTCTCAATGAAACCGCGGTCACCGGCAAGCTGTGGGAAAGTTCGGGCGACGTTGCCTGTGGCAAGCGCGATCGCCGCCGCAGGGTCCATCTGCCTTTTGCGGATGATGCGATGAAGGGCCTCCGGGATTGTATCCCAATGTCCTCCGGCGAAATCGGTTGAGATGGTATTGACACAACCAGCTTCCACAAGCGCATCGAGGTTAGCCGGGTCGTTTCGCCAGCGCGTCGTAGTGCAGTCCAGCGTAGAGACGTCGATGATGACATTGCGCCGTTTCAGCGCAACCGCGTAATCGACCGCCTCCCTTGGCTGAAACATTGGGTGGTTGGAGTGGCCGGCAATCAACGTCGCCTTCGGGTATCGCTCGGCAACGCCTAGAAGAGTCTTCACCGAAGGTGTCGAGTTGTGGAAGATCGCGGGATAGCCTGTCCTCTCAGCACAGCGAGCGATTTCTTCAAATCCTGCCAGTGCGAGTTCGACGGAGGGCATGACGGACGCGAGGATCAGGTTTCGCGCTGCGGCTGGGTCGAGTATATCCGCCAGCCCACAAGCCACGAGCTCGTCCTGCAGCTGTTCGTCGTTTGCTCCATCCTCCGGCCGCAGATAACGTCCTACCACTGCATCCCGCAGGCGCCGGGCAATACGCGGGTGGATGTCGCGGCCTGTGTGACGTCTCACCGCTTGCGGGATAAACTTGTATTCCTGCGCGCCGCCGCCGAGTGTCTGCCCGCCGCCCACTTCTCCCAGTGCCTTCGCACCTGCCAACAGGGCTGTTTCAACAGTCATCTGCAAATGTCGTTGATGCAATCCCTTGCCATCAACAGAAAGAGCGGAACGGATATTGGCGGGGCTATGCGCTGTCGACACCTGGATATCGAGCGGATGCGTGTCGCCGATCCGCAATTCCTCTGGCAAGGCTAGGCCGCATACGTTGAGAAGCGTAGTCGTCCCCGCCAGCAAATGCCTGTTGCGCTGCCAGTTGACCTCAGATTGGGAGGGGGCCGCAGAGCCGCTTGGCATCGACGGGCCCATGACACAGTTATGAGCGTGGGCATTGATGATACCAGGAAATACGAGGCAGTGCGTGGCATCGATTACATGCCCCGCGGATAATCCCGGCTCGGGATCTCCGGGCGCAATAACCACGAGCTCGCCTCGCGAAAGGCCGATAACGGCCTTCTCTAAATGCGTCTTCCCATCACCAGTGATGACGGATCCGCCTTTAATCAGAAAGTCGAGGGTCATGCTCATGGACCTTTCTTCTCCTTCGCCGGCGCAGCCTCAGGTGTGGCTCCTTCGCTCCTCGCGCTACCAAACGCATATCCAACATAACGAACCGTCCGAATGAGGTCCGGCTCTCCAAAACGGTTCAATGCTTTCCGCAGGCGGTTGATGTGCACATTAAGTGTCGGAGCCTCCACGAACCGCCGGTCTGGCCAGGCTGCATCAAGCAACTCGACGCGGCTGCAGATCCTGCCCGGCTTCGTCATCAAGTGGACCAGCAAGGAGAATTCTGTTGGAGCAAGGTGGATCGGAGCACCATTGCGGGTGACTGTGCGCTGATCCAGGTCGACAACGACGCCGGAGTGCCTCAGCGTCCCGGGTCGGCGGGCGAGCTCTCTGTTGTGTGACACTTGGCGATGGAGATATTCGAGCAGCTTCCCAGGCGCGAACGGGCGCACGAACGTTTCGTCGACGCCCGCAGAAATTAGATCCAGATACTGCGGTGGTGTTTGCCCAGCCAGGATGGCAATGATCGCACCCTGAGATAAGGCAGACTTGTTCTTGATGATCTGACAAGCCTCTACCGCCGGAAAGGACCCGCGGGCATCAAGGAGGAACCCTGCTACGTCGCTTGTGCTCTCGAAGGAGTTGAGGTCGTCCAGCGTCTTTGCGAGCGTAATCCGATAACCTGCGCTTTCCAGGATATGGGCAAACAGAAGGAAAAAATCGGTATCGGCAGAGCAAAGCGCAATAAGTCCCTTCAATGGATATGCCTCCACAGCAAAGCGCGCACTTGATCTTGTCTGGGTCATTGCCGAGGGCATCGTCAGGCCGTGGCCGTCGCTCCCATGCGCGCCTCTGCAAGACAAGACGGCGGTTATCTCCCGATGATGACCTACTTCATTCGGAACACTGAACGCGGATGCCAGTCATGTTGAGTGGGTGCCCGCAATGCAGACCAGCGACCCGAGAAGGTCGGTGCGCACACTGCAGCAAAATCCCTAATCCGATCGTGGTCCACTCCTCAAAACTGCCAAGACAAGCTCGGACAATCTCCCCTTACCTGCTCTGGCAGGATCGCTGAGGATCGGAGGAAATTCTACTCGCAAAAGTGTTAGTACGTTCCAATGGAGGCAACAGTTATTGGGGGCGAGCGCAAACTGTAAGGCATGCGTTTAAGCCACAGCAGCGGTAGCAAGGCCTTCTGAAATGGAGGGAGCAAGCGCCTATCCATCTCTTGGTCTTCACCTGCCCGACGACGGCATTTCCAGCTCTTTCAAAAAAGGAGCCGGTCTCCTTAGGTGGGGAAGTCACTGGTGCGCCGACTGGATTGGCGGCACTGCCAGCGCTGCTGTTCACGCTTCCCATCAAGTGAAAACGCCGTTCATCGATGGGCTCTTGCCAATATCGCATTGCCACCCCCTCCAGGGAGGTGGTGAACCCCTTTGCCTTGCCAGGGCCTGCTGAAGGGCATCTTTGTTGGACACGCCCAACCCAGCAAGTCGATCAACCAAACCTACGGTGACCGATGCAAGGTTTTGCCGCGACAGATGGCTGCCAAAATTGAGCTTGATGCGAAAATTGCTCCAGGCACCATAAACATCGCCTCGAACTTGGATGAATACGGACGAGGAGAGCCCTGTCTCTGGAAACTCAAGAAGATAGCTGCACTCCCATCCACCGTTGACATAAGACCGGAACTCCGGAACGGAGGTTTGCGACAGTAAAGCTAGGCTTCGACAATCTGCCTCATCGAAATCTGGATGCGGCCTTTGGGTTCGCGTCGTTCGCTCCAACAAGGGAGGCCGCGCAGGGGTAAGCGCCTTCAATGCCGGATCGCGTGACGCAGCTTGCTCATTCTGACGTGACTGTCGATCCATGCCTAGGACATCAAGAAGCTCACCGAACCGCCGCCCATCATTTGCGAATAGCAATGCGGCAACGATACTCAGGCACATCGCCGAGAACACCGCGATGAAGGTGAAGGCTCCACCAGTCCGGGGTCGCTTGTTCAACTGCTTTTCCCGCATGATGCGATCCTGTTGGCGCTGAGGACCGACATGCGCCTCCTTCGTATGAACATCGGCAAAGGCCTACTCCCCCATGAAGGCGTGCGCCATCTAATCATGTGGATCCATTTTCTCAAGACGACGGTGTGTCTTAGTTCCCCTTGATCCCGCTGCAGCTGCAGAAGGACCCTGACGCATGGACTTGTCCTAAAGTTCAGCATCGGTAGAAGTGGGTTCATCGACTATATCAACTTGTTTTCAACCGAAATCGCGCTAGCTTGTTGCTGTGCGCCATGTGGTGCCGACATGACTGAGGTTGACCAACGAGGACCAGATGCGACCAATCCACATTGCTGCTGCAGCCGCACTCCTATGTTCACTTGCCGCCACGCACTCGAACGCTGCTGACATGGTGGAATGGCCTCAAAGACCCGCCGCGCAGACCGTCTATCGCACAGATGTTACCGTCTACAATCAGCTTGAGTGCGAGGACTTGTTGATTACTTATCGCAAGCCGCCAGCTGCGGAACTGGTGCGGGTGTGCCATCCGCTCATCTTCTAGCCATTGGCACGTACGCAACTGCCGGTCCTGATACGAAGGGGACGGTTCCTAGGGGCTTTGCCTCGAAAGGCTTTCATGAGTGGTGGCGTGCATTCGGCCAACGAACGAGCGAGCCAGGCCTTTGTGCGAGGCCCTCGTTGCAGGCAGCAAGATCGCTACCACCCCTTGTTAGGGCGCAGCTGAGGCAGGATCTCGCTTCTCTCTCCGTCTAGCTTGAGGACACAGAGCTTTCCAGTGGTAAAGGCACCGGTATCGATGCCAATCCGATTGACGCCGATGTCAGGAAGCGGACGGGCTGTATGGCCATGGACGACGAGCAGGGACGCAAGGCCGGGGCCTTTTGAGAGAAAGGGCTCACGGATCCACATCAGATCCTCGTCAGTCTGCTGGTCGATTGTAATTCCGGGCTGAATGCCGGCATGAACGAACAAGGTGGAATCGATCTTCAACGAAACAGGAAGATCACGGAGAAAACCACGGTGAGAGTCCGGGATCGCCTCATCCAGCACTTCCTTCAGCTTGGACCGCTTACGTCTTTGCCGAAGTGCGAGATGGTGGATGTCGATCCCATACGACATCAGAGTTTGCTCGCCCCCCAGCATGACCCAATCCCAGTACTGGTTGGGATCTTCCAAAAACTTCGCAAACAGATCATCATGATTGCCGCATAGAGGAACGCGCTTCAAGCCAAGCTCGCTTGGTCGACACAGATGCTCTAGCACCTGAGCCGAGAAGGGCCCTCGGTCAACATAGTCGCCGAGCAACACGACCAGGCCTGGTCGTTCGTTTTTCCGAATGTCACGTGCAATCGCCTCCTCCGCCCACTTTAGTTCATCAAGGCAGCCGTGGACGTCACCGATTGCATAGATGGGATAGCGTGTGGAGTTGCCTGGGAACTCAAGCCTGCGCCGTCGAACCTCCAAGGTGCCTGCTTCGCCGAAGAGCTTCTTTATGAATTTGCGCATTTTCCATCTTGTGGCAAGCTTGAGCCATCTTTCCACGGTATCTGCCAACCGCCGGGGCTTTATCACATCGATCTTGGTATCAAAAGGTTGCCAACCCTTGTGGCCACTGCTTTGTCTTTCCGAGCATCCCCTGGGACGTCTTGTTCGGTTAGTTGAGCTTTAGAAAAGGTTCACCTTCCGCGGCAGTTCAAATCCGGTCTCTTTTCCGCAATATTTCATTTCTCTTGAAACGGTACATTAAGGCCCCCTCAATAAGCTCCTGATCAGCAACAAGGGCTTCAAGATGACAGCTTTCGAGGGCGACGAGGAGATGGAGGCAAAGGAGGCGTCTTCTGTACCGCTTCCCTGGCATCAATCCCTTTTTGGCAAGACCGCTGCCTTCCTCATGCTCGCTATCGTCCTTGCGTATTGTATCGGAGCCTCCGCCGGTTGGTTCATGCTGCAGCGCGACGCCCACGAGCAATGGCGCCGTCAGGCTGCAATGAATGCTCAAATTGCGACCTCGACCATCCGCTCTATCTATACTTTCGTGGCGGTCGAGACTGATCCGCTGGGCCAGATACAACGCATCATCAGCGAGCGTCCGATCGGCGACGATCAGTCTGTTCTCGAGACCGGCTTTATTCCATCAGACGTGCTGGCTCTCGCCGCAGCTCAAACCAGACACGAGATCTGGCTTTTCGGAAACTCCCCCGCCGGTGAGCGCATCAGTCTTGCGACAGCGAGAACCAACGAGACAGGTGACTTGATCCGTTTTGACGAGGAGCCCGAACTTTGGAGCGGGATCTATCAAGGCTTCGCCTCTATCGGAGAAGAGCGGCATTATGTTGCCGCCCTCCCCGTCACCAAGGCCGATGGAGATGTTCAGGGATTAATCGTTACCAGCATCGGCCAGGCCGAGGAGCTTCTCGAAACGCAGCGGCAGCTGCTCTGGCGGACCATCGGCGCCTTGGTCGCAATCTTGATTGTCACGGCAGGGGCAGTCGCGCTCCTATTGCGAAAGGCGCTCCGCCCCCTGCCCTGGCTCATGGCGTCTTTGACGCGCATTGCCCATGGCGACACAAGTGGAACCGTCCCGTTCCAAAAACGCCGCGATGAAATCGGGCGCCTCGCGACGGCAATTGAAACTCTCAGAGCCGCAGTGGTGGAGCGAGAATCCCTTCGCCAGATGAAGGAAACCAGCAAACAGCTCGAGCATCTTGCGCATCACGATGCGCTCACCGGTCTGCCCAATCGGGCCTACTTCAACAAAAGGCTCAAGCAATCCGTCGTCGCCAGTACCGCGCAGGGACAAAGATTTAATCTGCTTCTCATCGATCTCGACAAGTTCAAGGCAGCCAATGACAGCTTCGGCCATGCCGTTGGCGACGCGCTCCTGGTTTCGGTCGCAGAACGGATCTCCTTGCTTCTTGAAACGGAGGACTTTGTCGCCCGATTAGGTGGCGACGAGTTCGCCATCATCCAACCCATCAAGACCGGCTCTTTGCCCGAGGCAAGCAGGCTCTCGAAGGCACTGATCGAGGCACTTTCCACCCCCTTCACAATCCTTGGCCATGATGTGCGCATCGGAGCGTCCATTGGCATCGCCAAAATAGACAGCGAAATTTCCGAAAGCGACCTTCTGAGATTGGCAGATGTGGCGCTTTATGATGCAAAAGCAGCTGGAAAAGGAACCTATCGCTTCTACAAGGACGGCATGGTCATGGCCGGGGCCAACCGCTATGCCCTGGAACGGGATATTGAAAAGGCCATCGAACAAGACGAGCTTGAACTGCATTATCAGCCGATCGTCCGATGCAAGGACGAAGGTGTGGTTGGCTTCGAAGCTCTGATCCGCTGGAACCATCCCGGTCTTGGCCTTGTCGGCCCCGCTGATTTCATTCCCATGGCCGAAGAAACCGGCCAAATCATCCGCATCGGCCGGTGGGTCTTTGAACGTGCCTGTCGCGATGCAGCCTCGCTGCCCTCCGACCTATACGTGTCAATCAACGTCTCGGCCCACCAGCTGCACCAGGCGAACTTCATCGACTTCCTCAAAGAGGAGCTGCAGGAGAACACACTCGCCCCCGCTCGCATTGAAATCGAGCTGACGGAGAGTCAATCGCTTTCTGACCCTCAGATCAACCAAGCAGTACACCACCTCAAGGCGCTTGGTGTGGGTATCTCTCTCGACGACTTCGGTACCGGCCATTCGACGCTCGCCAACCTGTTGGAGTTGCCAGTTGACAGGATAAAGATCGACCGACGCTTCGTTCGTGACATCCAGAATGACTGGCGCAAACAGGCGATAGTCCAAGGCATGGTCGAGAGCGCGGCAATGCTGGATCTCTGCGTCACTGCCGAAGGCGTGGAGAGCCTCGCACAACACCTTGAGCTTGTCCGGTTAGGCTGCGGCTTTGCCCAAGGGTTTAACTATGGCCGCCCACGTCCGCTTCCACTCGTCCTCGTCAGTTCGCCTCCAGGCCATCCCCTGCAGACTGCAAACGGAACTCGCTAATGCGTCACATCGTTGTTGGAATACGATCGATCACTATCTTGGCAGCGTTTTTGGCTGCCAGCGGTATCGGATCTGGCAAGGCTTCCGCATGGGAGGGAACGCTTGATAAGATTGCTGAGCGCAAGACAATCACCATAGGGCATCGCGAAGACGCAGTTCCCTTCTCATACCGGGGTCCTGACGGACGCATCATCGGCTATTCAACCGAACTCTGCGAAAGAATCGCGGACGGGATCAAGCGCCATCTTGGACTCGATGAACTGACCATCGAATACACGCCGGCAACCGCCGCGACGCGTTTCGTCCTCATCAAGAGTGGCAAGGCAGACCTGGAATGCACCACGACAACCAACACGGCCGAGCGACGTCAGCAGGTCGACTTCTCCTACCCCCATTTCATCACCGCCACCCGGTTCGTGTCAAAGAAGCGGGACGGCTTGACAGACCTCAACTCGCTGGCCGGTCGTTCGGTCGCATCGACGACCGGAACAGTCAATATCGAGCAGCTGCAAGCACTCAATCGAGAGCGCAATCTCAACATCTCGGTGATGCTAGCCAAGACCCATAGCGACGCTTTCGCCTTGGTGGAAAGCGGCAAGGCTTCCGCTTTCGTAATGGATGGCATCTTGCTTGCAGCTCTTGTCGCCACATCGGCAGATCCGTTGATGTACCAGATCTCGCTGGAAACGCTCGGGCCGCCTGAACCCTACGGGATCTTGATGCCAAAGGGCGACACTGCCTTCCGTGAGGTCGTCAATAGCACCTTGCATGACCTCTACGTCCGCGGCGATGTGCTAGACATCTATAACAGGTGGTTTATGTCGCCGATCCCGCCGGACGGCAGGAATCTCAATCTTCCCGTCTCACCACAGCTTCACGAGGTCTTTCGTAACCCACAGGGCTTAGATCAATGAGGATCGCGGAGATGTTGCTCTCATTCTTCCAAAGGTTCAACTGCCTTCTGGCCGTCTCCGTGGCACTTGTTGTGGCAGCCTTCGTCACCTCGAGGCCGGCCGTGGCGCAGGCGCCTGCATCGACCTTGGAACGACTCCGGGAGTCCGCCACCATCCGCATCGGCTATGGCGACACCCCTCCCTTCTCCTACCGCACCGATGAAGGTGAGATCGTCGGCTACTCGATCGAAATTTGTCACCGTATGGTCGAGGTTCTGCGGGACGACCTTGGGCTGAAGCAGCTCCAAATCGAGTATATTTACCGTACGCCACGCAACCGCATCCAGCTCCTCAATGACGGTGTCATCGACATTGAGTGTAACGCTAGCACGAATACAGAAGACCGACGCAAAAGCGCGGCCTTCACCTATAGCCACTTTTATGCGGCAACGCGCTTTGTCGCCCTTGCCAAGCATGGTTTTAAGCGGCTCGAGGACTTGCGTGGGCGCACCGTGAGCGTCGCGCTCGGAACCATTAATATCAGCCAGATTAGCGATGTGAACCGCGAGCTAAAGCTGAACCTTTCCGTGCTCCCCGCTGACGGTTTACAGGCCGCTTTTGATATGGTGAGTAACGGCCAAGCTTCCGCATTTGCCATGGATGATGTGCTCTTAAGTGCGATGATCGCCGGCAGCGAACGACCAGATGATTTTGTTCTGTCTGAGGAGTTGGTGGCCCAGCCACAGCCTTATGGGTTCATGGTGCGGCTCAGCGATGAAGGATTCAGGACGGCAGTCAACGACGCCCTCACCAAAGTCTACGCTGATCCCGAAATGGCAGGTATCTATCAACGCTGGTTCGAGGGCATCATTCCTGGTTACAACAGGAGCCTTCAGCTTCCCATGAGCGAGCAGCTCAGGGCCGCACTGGCTAGCCCCGCCGAAGAACCCAACCGATAAAAAATCTTACTCTATGATGATGCCAAGGATGTCCGCTTAGAGTCCGGTGATGTTCCGAATAGTCTAAAAGGCCCTCTCGGTCGCCATACCGGACCGCCTGAGCCAGTAGCCCATACTTATCCACCAGCAACGGTACCTCGCTTCCCCTCGCATCCAGCGGATTGAACGGAGGTTCAGAGGTGTTCATCTCTGATCCGTTCAAATGCCTGCGGAATGCTTTGCTAGGATCGCAACCTACGCCAACTATCGAGAGTGCTGGTTCTCATCGCCCGTATCCGCCGCCGGTTGGTGTGACGACGCTCACCGCTTCGCCTGACTCCAGAATCGTTTGACCGCAACCGCCAAGGTCTTCAAGATCGCCATTCAGGCGCCGGACAATCGTCTGGCCGAGCTCTCCCGCCTCGCCGCCTTGGAGGCCGTGCGGCCGGATCGTCCGGTGCGACGACAAGATGGCGCAGTCCATCTTCTCCAGGAACCGGATGGTCCGCTTCGTGCCGTTGCCAGCCGACCACTTTCCCTTGCCGCCGGAGTTTTCGCAGATGTGGAAATCCTCAAGCAGCACCGGGTAGCGCGTCTCCAGAATTTCCGGATCAGTAAGACGGGAATTGGTCATGTGGACATGGACTGCATCGGTGCCATCAAACCCCGTGCCGTCGTTGAAGACGCCTGCGGGGGAGCCGGAGCAGAGGGTCTCGTAATACTGGTATGTCGCGTTGCCGAAGGTAAGGTTATTCATCGTGCCTTGGCTCGCAGCCATGGCGCCGAGCGCGCCAAAAAGCGCATTCGTCACGTGCTGGCTCGTTTCGACATTGCCGGCGACAACGGCGGCTGGATATTGCGGCTTTAGCATCGAGCCGTCTGGCACGATGATACGGATAGGCCGCAGGCAGCCGGCATTCATTGGGATCGAACTCTCCACCATGACGCGGAAAACGTAGAGCACCGCGGCGCGGGTGACAGGCTCAGGCGCGTTGAAGTTGTTCGGCCTCTGCGGGCTCGTGCCGGTAAAGTCTACGGTCGCCTCCCGCTTTGCCTTGTCCACCGAGATCTTCACCTTGATGGTGCTTCCCTGGTCGGTGTCGTAGGAGAATTCCGAATCCTCCAGCTTCTCGACAACGCGACGCACGCTTTCCTCCGCATTGTCCTGCACATGGCCCATGTAGGCCTGCACGACGGGAAGCCCGAACTGCACAATCATCTTGCGCATCTCGTGCACGCCCTTCTCATTGGCGGCGATCTGCGCACGCAGGTCGCCGACATTCTGCGCAACGTTGCGGGCGGGATAAGGGTGGTCGGACAAGAGGCGGGTAATTCCCTCCTCGTCGAAGCGGCCGCGGTCGACCAAAAGGACGTTGTCGAACAGGACACCTTCCTCGTCCACCGTAGTCGCGAGCGGCGTCATCGAGCCCGGGGCCGTGCCACCCACATCGGCATGATGTCCGCGGGACGCGACATAGAAGAGGATGCTCCCTCCTTCTTCATCGAAAACGGGGGTCACGACCGTGATGTCTGGAAGGTGGGTGCCGCCATTATAAGGTGCGTTCAGGGCGAAGACGTCACCCGGCCGGATCCTGCCCTTGTTCTGGGCGATGATCGATTCCACAGAGCGATCCATGGAGCCAAGATGCACCGGCATGTGCGGGGCATTGGCGACAAGAGCACCTGTCTCATCGAAGACGGCGCAAGAGAAGTCCAGTCGCTCCTTGATATTGACCGAAGAGGCAGTGTTTTGCAGCGTCACGCCCATCTGCTCGGCAATCGACATGAAGAGGTTGTTGAAGACCTCGAGCAGCACCGGATCTGCTTCGGTGCCAACCGCCTTGCTGCGCGAAAGCACCTTGATCCGCTTCAGGACGACATGGTCGAGCGCGGTGATCTCGAAGCCCCAGCCGTCTTCAACCACAATCGTCTGGTGCGGCTCGACGATGAGACATGGACCTGCGGCCCTGGCGCCAGGCCGGATGTCCGCGCGGCGGTAGACCGGCGCCTGGCGCCATTCACCGCCGGAGAAGAAACGGGTATCCTCGGCTGCGACGGGTGCAGCCGCGTCAACTTCATGTACGGGTTCCCCCGATTCCGCTCCGCCGCCGATGGCCTCGACCTCGAAAGATTCGAAGATAATTTCGCGGTTGTCGAAGATGAAGCCGAATTGCTTGCGATGAAGCACCTCGAAGGCCTTCACCATTTCCGAAGCGGAAGACAAGGAGACGGGAAGGGTTGTGTCGGTCCCCTGATAGCGCAGATGGGCTCGATGGATGACATCGGTACCGACTTCGCTCACCCCTTGAGCAGACATTTCCTGCAGGACGCTCGCCGTCAGCTCGTCACGGACGGTCGGTAGCGCAAGGAGTGCTTCACCAAGTGGAAGGGATACGGTTTTCTGGCGTGTGGCGCGGATGTCTGCAAGGCCCATTCCATAAGCAGACAAGATGCCGGAGAAGGGGTGGATCATCACGGTGGTGATGCCAAGCGCATCCGCCGTGAGGCAGGCATGCTGCCCGCCAGCACCGCCAAAACAGGTGAGGACGTAGTTGGTGACGTCATAGCCGCGCTGGACGCTGATCTTCTTGACAGCGTTCGCCATGTTTTCGACGGCGATGGCGAGGAAGCCGTCAGCGACCTCCTCCGGTGTGCGACCATCGCCAATGACCGCTGCCATGTCCTCGAAGCCCAGGCGCACCGCATCGGCATCCAGCGGTTCGTTTCGGTCGGGGCCAAAGATCCGCGGAAAGAGCTCCGGCGAGAGCTTGCCGAGCATCACATTGGCGTCCGTTACCGTCAACGGACCGCCGCGGCGGTAAGCCTTTGGCCCAGGATTGGCGCCGGCAGAATCCGGACCGACACGAAAGCGGCCGTTCTCGAAGTGCAGGATGGAGCCACCGCCGGCCGCTACCGTATGAATCGACATCATCGGGGCGCGCATGCGCACGCCCGCGACTTCCGTTTCGAACGAGCGCTCAAGCTCACCATCATAATGCGAAACATCCGTCGAGGTGCCGCCCATGTCGAAGCCGATCATCCGATCAAAGCCGGCGAGCCTAGATGTTTCCACCGCGCCAACGACCCCGCCGGCCGGTCCAGAAAGGATCGCGTCCTTGCCCTGGAAGAGGTGTGCGGCTGTCAGCCCTCCAGAGGATTGCATGAACATCAGCCGTGCACCATCTTCGGCATCGGCACCAAGCTCAGAGCCCACCTGCTCGACATAGCGGCGCAGGATCGGCGAAAGATAGGCATCCACGACCGTGGTATCGCCGCGCCCGACCAGCTTGATTAGCGGCGACACCTCGTGACTGACGGAGACTTGGGTAAAGCCGATTTCGCGGGCAATCCTCGCGGCTTGCTGCTCGTGCTCCGGATAGCGGTAGGCATGCATGAAGACGATGGCGACGGCGCGGTAGCCGGCATGGAACTGCCCCTGCAGATCCCGCCGGACGACGTCTTCGACTGGAGCTGCCTCGACCTGACCGTCTGCACGAACGCGCTCATCGACTTCCACCACGGCGCTGTAAAGAAGCTCCGGCTTGACGATCTTCTTGGCGAAGATATCAGCACGGGCCTGGTAGCCTATTGCGAGTGCATCGCGGAACCCGCGCGTCGTCACGAGCAGCGTTCGTTCGCCTTTGCGCTCGAGGAGAGCGTTGGTGGCGACCGTGGTACCCATCTTGACCGCGCCAATCACGCCGGCTCGGACCGGCTCGCCATCCTTCAATTGAAGGAGCTCACGAATGCCCTGTACAGCAGCATCGCGATAGGCTTCCGGATTTTCTGACAGGAGCTTGTGCGCAATGAGCGAACCGTCCGGCTTGCGGCCGACGATGTCGGTAAATGTGCCGCCGCGATCAATCCAGAAGTCCCATCTTTCGCTGCTCATGATCGCCCTCGGTTACTTGCTTTTCAGTAACGAATACATTTCATCGATAAAACGTCAATGATTAGTTGACAGTAAAACTGGCACTGCTGCATGATGCCTGCACAACGGGCAAAGAAGCCGTCAGAGCGTCGCCCGGCCACGGCAACCGAGGGGAGCCGACGATGTCTGAATGCCGTATGACCTGCGGGAGGACCACCTGTGTCCTCCATTGATCCTCGTCACAGTCTTTTCCCTGAACGGCTGCGAAAGCTGCTGGATGGGCTCTATCTTGGCGCCGGTTGGCTGGCCGGCGTTTTCCTCATCATGATCTTTGTCATCATGCTGTCGCTGTCGGCAGGCCGTCCCCTTGGGATCGACGTACCGGCCGGTGACGACTTCGCGTCCTGGTGCATGGCAGCGACTGCCTTCCTCGCGCTCGCTCATACATTTCGTTCGGCAGAACTTATCCGGATGGGCCTGTTGATCGATCGGTTCAGCGGCACACTTCGCAGGCTGATTGAGATCGCCTGCACCACAATCGGTGCCGTCGCCGTCATCTATTTTGCCTGGTATGCAATCGACATGACCTGGGTCTCGTGGAAGTTCAACGACGTTTCCATGGGCGTGATCGCGGTGCCGCTTTGGATCCCGCAGATCGGCATGTCAGCGGGCCTTGCCATCCTCGCCATCGCCTTCGTCGATGAACTTCTCCACCTCCTGTTCGGAGGAGTACCCCGCTATCAAAAGCCGAAAGTGGAAAGCCCGGACGAGATCGTCCAGCGTGTCATGGAAAGCGGGGTCTGACGATGGACGCGCTATCTCTGATCGAAGTTTCGGGCCTGATCCTCGGAGCCCTCCTTTTCCTCCTTGTCGGTGGGGTATGGATCGGGATCGCGCTGCTCGTCTGCGGCTTCGTGGCCATGCAATTCGCACCGGCCGGCATCCAGATTGGGGCAGCACTCGCCACAAATGCCTGGAGCGGCTCGGCTTCCTGGAGCCTTTCGGCCCTTCCGCTTTTCGTCTGGATGGGCGAGATTCTTTTTCGCACCCGCTTGTCGGACGAGATGTTCCGAGGCCTATCGCCCTGGTTGAACTGGCTTCCAGGCCGCCTCGTCCACGTGAACGTCCTCGGCTGCGGCCTGTTCGGCGCAGTCTCCGGCTCGTCCGCGGCAACAACGGCCATGGTTGCCAAGATCACGCTGCCGGAGCTCAAGAAGCGCGGCTATGACGACATGATCAGCCTCGGTTCGCTGGCCGGCGCCGGCACCCTCGGCTTCCTTGTTCCGCCGTCGATCACCATGATCGTCTACGCGGTGGCAGCGAACGTCTCGATCATCCAGATGTTCATCGCTGGCCTTATTCCGGCTGCCATTGTCATGGTGCTCTACATGGCGGCCATCGTCGTCTGGTCATTGATGAACCCGGATAAGAGCCCGCAGCCGGCGCCAAAGACGAGTCTGGCGAACAAGCTGAAGGAGAGCCTCAACCTCATCCCGCTGGCGCTCCTGATCGCTACAGTGTTCTCTGCCCTGCTTCTCGGCTGGGCAACGGCCACCGAATGCGCAGCATGGGGCGTTCTCGGCTCTTTGGTGATTGCCGCCTGGCAACGAGCGCTTACCTGGAAGAGCTTCAAGGAAAGTGTCATGGGCGCGACGCGGATGACGGCGATGATCATGCTGATCCTCACAGGAGCCGGATATATGTCCATCGCCATGGGCTACACCGGCATACCGGCCGCACTGGCGAGCTGGGTAGAAGGCTTCGGCCTCAGTCCCTACGCGCTCATTGCAGTGCTGACGGTGATGTACATCCTGCTCGGTTGCGCCGTCGACGGATTGTCGATGATCGTTCTGACGACGGTCGTGGTGCTGCCGATGATCCAGCAGGCAGGCTTCGATCTGATCTGGTTCGGGGTATTTCTGGTGCTGATGGTCGAGATGGCGCAGATCACGCCGCCGGTCGGCTTCAACCTTTTCGTGCTGCAGACCATGAGCGGTCGCGACAGCCTGACGGTTGCCCGCGCAGCCCTGCCTTTCTTCTTACTGCTTGTGGCGACCGTCGCCATCATCACGGTCTTCCCGGACATCGTGATGGTTCTGCCGAAAATGGCATTTCCGGGGTAACGCAAAAAGGGGAATGACAATGAACTTTTACATGCGACCAATTGCCCGCTGGGGCATGACTGCAGCAGCGCTTGCGCTTGGAGCAGGCGCAGCTCTTGCTCAGACAGCCTGGGTTCTGCCGTCCGCCTATCCGCCGGCGAACTACCACACCGAAAACCTGATGCAGTTTGCTTCCGATGTAGAGGCCGCGACGGATGGGGCGCTGAAGATCACCGTTCATCCGGGTGCCACACTGTTCAAGGCGCCTGAAATCAAGCGCGCGGTGCAGACGGGGCAAGCACAGGCAGGTGAGGTCCTGATCTCGCTGCACGAAAACGAGAACCCGGTGTTCGGCATCGATGTGGTGCCGTTCCTCGCCACCAGCTTCGAGGAGTCGAAAAAGCTGTGGGAGGCATCCAAGCCGACGGTGGAAAAGGCGCTCGATGAGCAGGGCCTGAAGCTCCTCTACACGACGCCATGGCCGCCGCAGGGCATCTACACCAAGAAGGACGTCAACAGCGTTGCCGACCTGAAGGGCCTTAAGTGGCGGGCTTATAACGTCGGCACGTCGCGTATTGCGGAGCTGGTCGGCGCGCAGCCCGTGACGGTGCAGGCGGCGGAACTACCCCAGGCTCTCGCGACCGGCGTGGTTGACGGCCTGATGACATCGAGCGCCACCGGTGTCGACTCCAAGATCTGGGAGTCTCTGACGCATTACTACGACACCCAGGCGTGGATCCCGAAGAATGTCGTATTCGTCAACAAGGAAGCCTTCGAGGCGCTGGATCCGGCCGTGCGGGAGGCTGTCACCACGGCAGCTGCCGAAGCCGAGGAGCGTGGCTGGGCACTCGCTGCCGAGAAGACGGCCGCCTACATGGAGACCCTCAAGCAGAACGGCATGCAGGTTCTTGCGCCTAGCGAGGAGCTCAAAAGCGGACTGACCGAAGTCGGTGCCCAACTCACCGAAGATTGGCTGTCCAAGGCCGGAGACGAAGGCAAGGCAATCATCGACGCCTATAAGAAGATGTAAAGAAGAAAAGCGCCGCCTAATTTTCGGCGGCGCTTTTTGCTCGGAAGGCAAACAACATGTCCGCAAAGAAGGATGAACTCGGACCCATCGTCTCCTCTGGCCATCTCGCAAGCGGCGCGCTGCCGGCACTTTCAGAGATCGAATTCGGGTTGATCATGCTGAACCACGCATTCAACCGATGGATGGTTCGATGCATGGCCGCCGCTGGTATTCCGGACCTGTCACCGGTCGATATCCTCGTGCTGCACAACATAAACAGCCGCAACAAGCCAAAAACGCTCGCCGACATCTGTCTCGTGCTGAACATCGAAGATACCCATGTCGTAACCTATGCTCTTAAGAAGCTGGAACGCATGAAGCTCATTAAGTCGGGCCGGCGCGGCAAGGAAAAACTGGTTATGGTGACGAGTGCGGGTGCAGATGCCTGCGTACGCTACAAGGCGATGCGAGAAAACCTCCTCGTGCCGTCCGTGCTCGCGACCGAAGTGTCTCCAGAAACCCTGTCCGGCATTGCGTCGCGTCTACGTGCTCTCTCCGGCCACTATGATCACGCGGCGAGAGCCGCTGCATCGCTGTGACCCTCTGTCCTGCTGAAAACCTTGGCGAATAGGTCGCCTGAACCGGCCAAGTCCTGAGGAGATTCGGCAAATCGACCTTTAATACAGCTTCAAGCTTGCTGCCGGATCCCCTATTCATAGAACCGGTTCAGGTGATCCGCGCGAAACGTCACGCCGACTCGCGGGCCGCAGCAAATGGGGGCTCGTCGAGCGCAAATCGGCAGACCGGCTTATGCCTTTCCGGGCGGTTGGCCATCGCACGAGGCAAGCCCGAGTGCGCTGGATTGGATCGCTTTTTACAACTGTCGCCTGACCACCTCGCCGATGAAACGGCCGGACAAACCGACCTTTAAGTTCACGCAAGGAGCAAAACTTGCGACAAGATGAGCCTGCCGGTGTTGGCCTCCGGTTCATTGTCGACCTCGAAGCTGGCAAGCCGACAGCCCAGATAGCAAAAGTGTTACAGGTTCTGCAAACGCTCGGCTGTTCGATCGACGTTCTGGCTCCTAGTGAACTTAGAAAATGACGGTCAGGGTTCTTAAACGTCTGGTGGGACGGGCGCATTGTCGGGCGACTCACGCAGGATAGGCCCTGCAATCTTGATGTATCAACGACCCTCTTGTCCATCTCCCTATCCAAAGATTCTCGCGCCGGAACGACTTGGGCAATATTCGTCATACTTCGTGCGTACAGCCTGGTTCTGGTCCATGCCCGTCGGTGGATTACACGTAGGGATGCACCGCCGGCGACCTGATCCAAAACCGGTTCGGCAACTCTGTCCGGTTCTGTGTACCCCTCGAGTTTTCTTGACGCTTCTTGACCACAGCAATCTCCTTCAGTCGAAGCTAATCTTAGCTTCGCGCGGCAGAGGATCGAGCGCTAAGCCCGCAACCTAGCTGCACGCGAGGTAACCCGGCCACTCTCGATCAACGCACGCGTGTACTCCTCGGCCGGGTGCAGGAAGATCTGCTCAGTATCCCCCTGCTCTACGATTTTGCCCCGCTTCATCACGATCGTTCGGTCACAGATCTGGCGGATGACCGCGAGGTCGTGCGAAATGAAGACGTAGGTCAGGTTCAATTCCTTGCGGACCTGCTGAAGGAAGTTGAGGACCTGCGCCTGGACCGAGATGTCCAGGGCCGAGGTAGGCTCATCAAGGATCAGCAGCCGGGGATTGAGCGCGATGGCTCGCGCAATGCAGACACGCTGCTTTTGCCCCCCCGACAGTTCATGCGGATAGCGATACCTGAAGCTCTTCGGCAGTTGCACGATATCGAGAAGCGCCTCTGTGCGGACGTCGATATCGCGTCGGCTCATAGTCGTTTGGATTCGCAACGGCTCCCCTATCGCATCACCAATCGTGTGGCGGCCATTGAGCGCCGAATGCGGGTTCTGGAACACGAACTGCATGTGCTGGCGTATCTGGCGCAGTGGCTCACCCCTCAGCCTCGAGATGTCTTGTCCTTCAAAGAAGATGTCGCCGCTCGTCGGCTCGATCAGCCGCAGCAGCATGCGCGCCAGCGTGGACTTGCCCGAGCCACTTTCTCCGACCACGCCGAAGATCTCGCCGACATTGACAGAAAGGCTGATATTGTCGACGGCCGCGAATTCACCACCCGCCTGCGTCTTGTAGACCTTTCGCAGGTTCACAGCCTCGAGAAGCTTCTGCGGCGCGGGTATCACATCCTGCACAGCTTGCTTGGCCAACAATCTGGCAGGCGTGACCTCGATATCGGGCACGGCAGCCAAAAGCTGGCGGGTATAGTCATGTTGGGGGTTGCTGAGGACAGCTGCCGTATCACCCTGTTCGACAATTTCACCCTTATACATGACAGCACATTTCGAGGCGACAGTTGCAATCGCCCCTATGTCATGGCTGATCATGATGACCGTGAGATTGAGCTTCTTCACCAGCGACTTGATGAGGTCAAGAACCTGAGCCTGGACCGTCACGTCGAGTGCGGTGGTTGGCTCATCGGCGATCAGAAGATCTGGCTTGCCCGCAAGCGCCATCGCAATGAGCACACGCTGGCGCATCCCCCCAGACAGCTGATGCGGATACTGGTCGAAAAGTTGTGCGGGAGCGGGCAGGCCAACCTGTTCGAGCAGCTCTTGCGTACGGCTGCGACGCATCGCCTTGGATGAAATACCCTGCCCTGCCGCCCGCTCATGGGCGGCAATCACATCAGAGATCTGACGCCCGATCGAAAAAAGCGGGTTCAGGTACGTCATCGGATCCTGGAAAATCATCGAAATCCGGATGCCGCGGATTTTAGCCCACCCCTTATCGTTCATGCGGGTGATATCCTGGCCGTCAAAGGTGATGTGACCGGCCTGCACCCTCGAATTGCTCGGGCCGATTCCCATAACCGACCGAACCAGAACCGTCTTTCCTGAACCGCTTTCGCCAACAATGCCGAGCGTTTCGCCGCGTTTGACGGTGATGTTAATGTCCTTCAGCACGTGGATCGGTCCATCAAAAGTGCCGATGCCCAGGCTGTAGGCGTTGATGTCGAGGAGGGTGCTGTTCATCGCGCGCGGCTCCGAGGATCAAGAATGTCTCGCAAACCATCGCCCAACAGATTGAATCCAAGAACGGTCAAGAAGATCGCAGCTCCGGGGAAGAAGGAGTACCACCACCAATCGGGCATGTACGAGCGTGCGACGGAAACCATGGCCCCCCATTCGGGGGCCGGCGGCGGCGCGCCCAGACCAATGAAGCCCAGCCCTGCGGCCGCCAGTATCGCCATGCCCATGTCCATGCTCATCTTGACGATGATCGGTGACATGCAGTTCGGCAAAATGTGGTGCCACAGGATCCATGGCGTCTTTGCGCCAATTGAGCGGGCGGACTCGACAAAAAGCTCTTCTTTGACGGCGAGGGTCTTGGCTTCGACGAGGCGCACGTAACCAGGCCACCAGACAATGGCGAGCGCAACCATGCAGTTGGTGAGGCCGGGGCCAAGCGATGCGACAATCGCCAACGCCAGAGCAAGACCCGGCACTGCCAGAAAGAGCTCTGTCAGCCGCATAATGCAGGCGCGAACGAAGCCGCCTTTGTAACCAGCGATAATGCCGAGCGGCACGCCAATCAGAGCACCAAGGCCCGTGATAACGATGCCGATCCACAAAGATGTGCGCGCACCGACGATGACGCGCGAAAAGATGTCAGCGCCCATCTCGTCAGTTCCGAACCAGTGCTCCGTGCTTGGCGGCAAGAGGCGTGATCCCATATGGACAGCACCCAGGGTATCCTCCGGAAAGGGTACGATCCAGGGACCAACAGCGGCCAGGATCAGGAAGATCCCCACAAGCGTCAGCCCCAGCATGGAGGAGAAACTACCGCGGAACATGTGACCATAGAGTCGCATCTGGCGGATCCGACCTGCATGGCGCTCGCTAAAGGACGCGGGGATCGTCGCCGTTTGATCAAGCTTGCTCATCAGGCCCTCCGGAGACGTGGATCGATCCAGGCATAAGCTAGGTCGACAAGCGTATTTGCGATGATGAAGAGGAAGCCGATCAGCAGCGTCACGCCAATAACAGGCTTGAAATCGGAGGCAAGGGCGGAGGAGACGGCATAGAGGCCGATGCCCGGCCAGTCAAAAACAGTCTCTACAAGGACCGTCGAGCCAAGCATCCAGCCGAAGCGCAGGCCAATCATGGCAAGCGTCGGCAACAACGCGTTTTTCAGGGAATAGACTGCGATGATGCGGCCAGCGGAAATTCCATGTGCCCGGGCTGCGGTGATATAGTCCGACTGCAGCACTTCGATCATCTCGGAGCGGTTAACCCGCAAGATAGACGCAAGGCACGGGAAGCTCAGCACCACCGCAGGCAAAATGATGTGCGACAGCGCAGTTCTGAAGGTTTCCAAGTTGCCTGCAATCAGCGCGTCGAGCAAAAGCGAGCCCGTCACCATGTCCGGAGGCCGCGTGACGAGCGGCAGGCGGCCGGAAACCGGGAGCCAGCCGAGATCAACCGAGAAATACAGTTGCATCAAAATGCCGAACCAGAAGGCTGGCAGCGCCACGCCCGAAATAGACAGGATGCGGGTTACGTGGTCGATCGGACCATCCTTGTAGACCGCTGATAGCATTCCCAGCGGAACGCCCAGCGCGACGCCCAGTATCATGGCGACGACAACCAACTCGATCGTTGCCGGAGCGTAACGGAGGAGCTCATCGAGCACAGGTCGAGTCGTAACGATTGAAGTGCCAAAATCGCCTGTGATTAAATCCTTCATGTAGATACCGAACTGCTCGATCATCGGGCGATCGAGCCCGTATTCGACGCGGATAGTGTCAACCATGTCTTCGGTTGCATTTGGGCCGGCAACGAGACGTGCAGGATCGCCCGGCGCGATATTGGTAATAACAAAGGTCAGGACTGCGATGCCGAGCATCGTCCCAGCCACCGTCAGGAGCTTTCGCAGGGTAAAGGACAGCATCTTCATTCCAGGGAGTTAGAGAAGGAGGCGGCAGCGCCGCCTCCTTCTTCACTGTTCACGCGCACGGTCTCGAAAGGATCAGTTCTCCTTGATCCAGAGCGGATAGAGGTCAACCTCGCCGGTAAAGCGTACAGGGCTGAAGGTAAAGCCCTGCAGGTAATCCTGGCGTGCCCAGCGACGGTTCTGCAACATGCCGAAGACTTCCGGTTGATCCGCTACAATCTGCTTCTGAATCTTGGCATAGAGCTCGGCGCGCGTTTCCCAGTCGGTGGCCGCACGTGCTTCGTCGATCATCCTGGAGACGTCGGGATTGTCGTAGTAGGCGATGCCGTAATACTGACCCCAGCTGTTCTTGTGGTATTGATAGGCAACGGCATCAGGATCGGTTGAGATCGGGGTGGCAAAAATCGACGTCATGTTCGGTGCGGTATCCACACTCGCGCCGGCTGCCACCATGTTGGGCCACTGTTCCGGCTTTATGTTGACATCGATGTTCAGCGCCTTGAGATTGTCGAGTAGGACGAGACCGATGCGACGCGCTTCTTCGAGTCCGGCGACATGGACATAGTCGAGTGTGATACCTCCATCCGGATAGGCGGACTTCGCAAGGTACTCCTTTGCCGTCGCTAGATCCTGCCGGGGAATACCTTCGACCTCGATATGGCCCTTCATCGCGTCGGGGAGTGGGCTGGTCTCCAGCGAGGCGGCTCCATTATAAATGCCAATCATGGCATCATAGTCCATCGCATACGCGATTGCCTTGCGCAGGTTGATGTCGGCTGTCGGACCCTTTTGGGTGTTGAACTTGATCCCGAAGGTGGTCATCCCCTTGTGGTCTTCGATGACGATGTTCGGCACCCTCGCGATCTGGACATAGTCATCTGATGTGAGGCCTTCGACGATATCTGCTTCGCCGCGCTGAAGCGCGGCCTTTTGTGCGGCCGGTTCACGGATCATACGGTAGATCACACCGGCAGGACGATTGTCCCCCTGTGGCCATCCTTTCCAATAGTCTTCGACTGAAATGACTTCATAAAGGACGTTCGGCTCCCAACGCCCCAGCTTGAATGGGCCAGAGCCGGCCGCATGGTCGGTCAGCCACTTCTGGCCGTAGTCCCCGTCGACCTCATTGGCTTTGACCTGTTGTGGATTCACTACGAACCACCAGGGCAGGAAAGACAGGAAGGGAGCATAAGGCGCCTTAAGCTCGAACTTCACCGTGTAGTCATCGACGACAGTGATGCCTTCCGGAGAGAGGAAGTCCTTCAGCATCCAAGCCACGCCTTTGTTGAGCTTCAGGCCGCGCTCGAAGGAATACCTTACGGCTTCGGCCGTCACCGGATCACCGTTGTGGAACTTTGCGTTTTCGACCAGATGGAAGGTCCACGTTTTGCCGTCGTCACTGGTCTCCCAGCGCTCGGCAAGCCAAGGCTTTACTTCTGCCGGATCACCCTCGTATTTCACCAAGGCATCATAGACGCCCTGCTGGATCATTCGGGTTGACCAGTCGTAACGGATGTGTGGATCCAGGACTGGGATCGCCTGGCGGCCGCCGAAGACGATGACATTGCCGGCATCTGTGCGCTCGAATGCCTGAGCGGGGACAACAAGAGCCGATGAGGCCACCAGCCCCGCCAACACGATTTTCTTGCAAATACTACCGAACATCAGGTTCCCTCTCTTTTTGTGATACAGCATGTTTGGTCAGATCATCTGGCGAACGACGCCGGCTACAAGGCGACGCGACAGAAGAACGGGGGCACTGACCTGATTGCGGACAGTGTCGAGCATCGCTTTCGAATAGCCCATGCAGTGCATGACGATTAGATCGCAGGTCTTGAGGCCTGCAGCGGCGACGGCCATGTCTTCGCCAGTATAGGGTGAAGCGGCAACGAGGCTCGGCCTGCCCGTAAACACGTGTCGCTCGTGAAAGTCGCTGATCTGGCGTTCCAGCGGCAGGATCACTCCTAGGCGGCTTGCGGATGCCGCCAGCGCCTCGACCGTGGAATCAACAATGCGCTGAGCCTCGACCACGAGCGTCTTTTCCAGGGGCGCGATCTTCGTGCCCGTGCACAGAAGAACGATCAGGTCAAAGCCCTCTGCGTCGATACGCTGCAAAAGAGCATTTAGCTTTTCTTCGGTGCGTGATTTCGAAGTGACGATTTCCTCGCCGTTGGCAAGACGGGTCGCGAAGGAATGCTCGCCCTCAACGGCGCGCATTCTGTCGAGCTCATCGGCGTTCATCCCATCGAGAACACCGAACTCTCTGTAATCAATCTTTCCTTCCGGCAAGCCAAGCGTGATGTCGAACATCATTTCCGGCACCAAGTCGACACGCGGAGCCTGTCCAATAGTGACAAATGCGATCTTGAAGGGGGATACCATCACCGTCTGTCGTTCCCTGCTGGCTCACGTTACTGATGAGAGCCTACCGTTCGCGACCGCGCGTCCTCTATAGGGTAATGCCCCTAGTTCGATCAGAATCTGTCACAAAAAGATGCCGCCTTGAGAGGCAAATTTCGTCAATGACCGACCGCGCGTGATAAAAATTTCGTCAGCGGCCGAGAATATCTACGGATGGCCAGCTGCCACAACCATGCGAATAAGCGTGTTGGACGTGCTGACTTCCATCTTGCTCATGACATTGGAACGGTGAATCTCCACCGTCTTCGGGCTGATGCCGAGCTGGCGTGCGATCGCTTTGTTCGACAGCCCTTCCGCCACAAGAGAAAGAACCTGACGTTCGCGCGGGGTTAAGCGCTGAAGCTTCTCCGAAAATTCGGGCGCGACCCCCGGCGCCGTCGCGGGATGCGTACCATGCAGCAGAAGGCGAATGGCGCTGGCGATGATGCGGCGCGCGAGGATGACAGGCTTGCCGCTCGCCTTGGCGACCATCTGGCGGTCTGATTCCGTAAAGCTCACAGAATTGAGCACGATGATCTCGCAGTCGGCCAGATCGAGAATGGCACTCGCAAGCAGTGCCTTGTCCCCGTCGGCAGCGTGGCTTGCCGTAATCCTGTAGGATGAAAGCGCAGGAATATCGAGTTCATCGACCTGCTGTACGAGCGGCTGAATGAGACCAACGCGCGATCCTGCCGCAGCAAGCGAAATCACCGTCGATTCCATCGCACGCTGAGCGTTTACGGTTGGGCAGGTGCTCTCGAAATCTCGAAACAGCCCAGTCGAGAGAATGACGACAAGATCGTACTGGCCAGGCTGAAAGCCAGCGGCGATCTCGGCCATGCGTTCGGCGATCCGCGGCTTGGATACAACAACGTCGCTGCCATCGGCCATGCGCGTGATGATGCTGAGTTCGCCAGGCCGCACACGCAAATCATGGACTTGCGCCTGCGAGAGTCCATCTAGTGCTCCAATCTCCATGGCCTGGATTGGCAGATCCAGGCTATCGAGCATCTCGTCGATGATATCAGCGCGTGGGGACTGTCCAACGCTTAAGAACATCACCTTGTACCGCTGGAGTGCGATGGTCGCGTCGCTCAGGGGGAGGGAATTCGCGTTCAGGTCAACGTCCTTTCGAATGTCTTGCAGCACCCTTTCTAGCGATGCCCAAAAACAAGGCAAGGCTAACATAGGGGCAGTCCCCTATAGGCAGAGGTCACAGCCCATGGATAGTTTCTACCACATTCTTCGGAGGTAAACATGATCCGTGATTTCGATGAGAGCGAAATTGATCCTCTCGCAGTGGGGGCCTGGATCCTCGGAACCGGTGGCGGTGGAAGCCCCTATCTGGCGCAGCTCAACCTGAAAAAGCTCTACAAGGACGGCAAGCGTGTCAAGCTGATCGATCCAATGGCACTCGACGACAACGATGCCATCGCCGTCGTCTCCAAGATGGGCGCCCCACTCGTCGGTCAAGAACGTCTCGTCGATCCAGCCCACCTTGCACGCGCCATGGAGCTGATGGAAGGCTATACGGGGCGCAAGTTCAGGGCCGTCATGAGCGTCGAGATCGGGGGCGGCAACGCGCTCTCACCCTTTCTCGCGGCCGCCATGCTAGACATTCCAGTTGTAGATGCTGATGCCATGGGTCGCGCATATCCCGAAGCTCAAATGACGAGCTTTGCCATCGGCGACCTTCCGATGTATCCGCTGACCCTGGTTGACTGCCGCGACAACGAGGCGATCGTCGCCAAAGCTGCCTCCTGGAAATGGATGGAGCGGATTTCGCGAAAGATCTGCACCGAAGTCGGATCGACCTCTGCCACCTGCAAGGCGCCTCGCACCGGCAAGGAAGTCAAGGAATGGGGTGTGCTGAACACGGTCACCAAGGCGATCAGTCTCGGCCGCGCTGTGCTCGAAGCCCGAACAGCCCACGCCGATCCTGTTGAAGCGGTACTCAAACATGAAGGTGGGAAGGTTCTTTTTAAGGGCAAGATCACCGATGTCGACCGGACCACGACCGGCGGCTTCCTGCGGGGCGCCGCCTATGTCGAAGGCTTGGATGACGACCGCGGCACCAAGGTCGAGCTTGCCTTCCAAAACGAGTGGGCCGTTGCTTTCCGCAATGGTGAAGCAATTGCCATGACGCCGGACTTGATCTGTCTGCTCGACAGCGTCTCGGGGGAGGCTATCGGAACGGAAACCGTGCGCTACGGCCAGCGCGTGACCGTCGTCGCCCTGCCCGCGCCTGGCGTTTTGACGACGCCGAAGGGGCTGGAGCATGTCGGACCTCGCGCCTTCGGATATGACTTGGATTTCAAATCGGTGTTTGCAGCATGAAGCGGATCGGAATTGACGTAGGCGGTACGAACACAGATGCCGTCCTGATTGATGGCGAAGACGTTGTCTCGGGCATCAAGTTTCCCACCACCTCAGACGTGATGCAGGGGGTTGTAAACGCCATCACGCATGTCGTGAAGGACCAGACATCGGGTGCAAGCCCAGTCGACGCTGTGATGATCGGGACCACCCATTTCACAAATGCGGTGGTCGAGCGTGCCCGATTGCAGCGGGTCGCGGCAATTCGAATCGCCATGCCTGCCGGTGCTTCGCTGCCGCCAATGGTCGACTGGCCAGAAGATTTGCGCACGCAAGTGAACCCGCTTTCATTCATGGTCCGAGGCGGCCATGAATATGACGGCCGCGAACTGGTGCCGCTTGCTCGCGATGAGATCCGCGATGCCGCAATGAAGATCCGCGACGCGGGTATTGACACTGTTGGCATCACTGCGCTCTTTTCGCCGCTGACGGCAGAATGCGAAGTCGAAGCTGCCGAGATCGTCCGTTCGATCATCCCGAGCGCGCGCATCACGCTCTCGCATACGCTCGGCCGCATAGGTCTTCTAGAACGCGAAAACGTAACGCTCCTCAATGCGGCGCTGCAGAGCCTCGGCCAAACGACCATCGGCGCTTTCAAGGAAGCTCTCTTGCGAGCTGGTATCAACGCGCCGTTCTACTTGACCCAGAATGACGGCACGGTTGTGCTGGCAGACGTGGCCGCGGCCAATCCCGTCTACAGCTTTGCCTCTGGACCGACCAATTCCATGCGCGGTGCAGCCTTCCTGACAGGTCTCAAAGAGGCCATGGTCATCGATGTCGGCGGCACCACCTCAGACATCGGCTGTCTGGTTGGCGGTTTTCCACGCGAAGCCAACAACGTCGTTGAAGTGGGGGGCGTGCGGACACTTTTCCGAATGCCAGACCTGTTGCCGATGGCGTTGGGTGGAGGCACCATCATTGATCCGCAAACCCGCAAGATTGGCCCACGTTCAGTCGGCTACCGCATCACGGAGAAGGCCCTCGTCTTCGGCGGAGACACCTTGACCACAACAGATGTTGCCGTTGCAGCCGGCCTGGTCGAGATCGGGGACCGCGACCGCGTGAAACATCTCGACAAGGATCTCGTCGCCGATCTCTTGAAGCGCATCCAGGTCATGGTAGAAGACGGTGTGGACAGAATGAAGACGTCGGCGGATGGCGTTCAGCTGATTGCTGTCGGCGGAGGCGCGTTCCTGATCCCCGAAGAGCTGAAGGGTGCAAGTGAAGTGCTGCGCGTCGAACATGCCGGCGTTGCCAACGCGCTCGGGGCTGCGATGGCACAGATCTCAGGCGAGGTTGACCAAGTCTTCTCCGACATGTCTCGCGACAACGCAATTGCCGAGGCAGACCGTCTCGCTCGCCAGCGCGCGGAGGAAGCCGGTGCAGATCCCGGTTCGATCGTCACCCTCGATACCGAGGATATCCCGATCGCTTATCTGCCGGGTGATGCGCGGCGTGTTCGAGTGCGCGTGGTCGGAGACATCGCTTCTATGAGACCTGTGCAAAGGCGCGCGTCCTGACGCACCCGCAGGGTACGATCAGCCAAGCCCTTGTGCTTCTTTGACCATGAGCTGCTGGCAATCCCGCCAACGCCCTTGGCGGGTTAATACCGTGCGTGCACAACCTTTGCCATCTGTGTGTGCTGCGATCGACGTGCCCTACAGCCATCTGGATACAAGTCCCAGGATTGGCGCCAGCGCGCAATAGGCCTACGCAAAGGCTACGAACGCACGGAGCTTTTCTTCAGCGAAGCCGATCACCGCATTCGTCGCCGAGGTAGCCGTTTCGACCTAATTGGATAGCGGGCGGATCCACGATCTGCGGGCAGACAGGCGGGCGCCTTCTAGGGGACACTTCCGGCATCGTCATAGCGCTGACCGCTTGTCGCGCCGGGCCAGCCGCTCGAGCAGGTAATCTACTTCGGCGCGGGCAGTCTCGGAAAGCGCCAGTCCCGGCTTGCGCTGCGCATCCGAAGTGATGATGCCGCGGCGCTTCAGGACATGCTTACGTACGGC
>NZ_JALJRA010000001.1 GCF_022968135.1 Pseudorhizobium tarimense | reverse complement strand
ATGTCCCAATGAATCGCAAACCCCCAGCACAGGCCAGGGGTTTGTCAGCAGTCTGAAGTCGGCGCAAGCCGGCTTTTGGTCGATTCATGCCCTCAACAGTGCCAGTACATCCGTGGTCAAAGGAGAGCAGATACCGATGATCAGGCAGCCTGCAGGTTGCAGGCCGACATCTTGCCCGACTTGTTGTCGCGCTCCATCTCGTAGCTGAGCTTCTGGCCTTCGACGATGTCGCGCATGCCTGCACGCTCGACGGCCGAGATATGAACGAACGCATCAGCGCCGCCATTGTCGGGCTGGATGAAGCCGAAGCCCTTGGTGGAATTAAACCATTTAACTGTGCCAGTGGTCATGATGAACCCTTTCGTAGCATTAGTGATCAACCACGACGTCGATGACGTAATGGATGGCGATAGCGATATTTTCAAAGAAAGGTTCGTTCAGGGCGCGGTGCCAATCGCGCAATAACCAAAGCTCAGCAACAAAAAGATCGATAAACCAAAAATAGTGGGTTCGGTCGGAAAGTCAACCAGAAGTTCATGAATTAATCCGCTTGTGACCTGAGGAGCTAGCTCAGGGCCAGCGGCCATAGGAAGAAGACCAGGCGGGATAAACCCGTCGATCTTCTTGGCGACCAACTGGGTGATGCTCTTATTTGATTGCGCCTGACCCCTGCCGGGTATACTGTCAGGTCTTCGGTAGCCATTGTACGGGCGCTGCCGCTTCAGGGCCTTATTCCCTGGCCCCAATGAAAGGAGGACGACATGTCTTCCGACCTCCGACTAGATCGAAACCTCGTCAGCGTTAGCGACTTTGGCTATCGCGAGAACATCCTGTCAGCCCTTTCCTCTGAAGTCGCCCCTGCAAAGTTGGCCATGCGGTGCAGGATGATGCGTTTGCAGCCTCAGATGTTGTTTCAGCCCCCACCGTTCTTTGTGGGACTGCGCGACGCGTCCTCTCTGGGTAGCGGTGTAGCGGGAACGACAAATTGCCAAATTTGATCCGACTGTAGACGGCGTGCCTACGGAGGCGAACCGTCGATCTGCAGGCATGGGCTGTGGCTACCCCATAGATACAACAGAAGGAACGACCATGGCAAAGGGCCAACTGAGAAGCAACCGCGAGGTTCGCAAGCCGAAGAAGGAAAAAGGCCCGGCGGCACCATCCCCGACTTTTGGCGGTCAGGTCAAGGGTGCCAGCGGCGCGCTAAGCCTCGGCAAGAAGCAGAAATAACTGCCGCTGATGAATATTGCCGTCCGTCAACCGTCGAGGTCGTCCGGCCTCGATGCCTCCGCCTGGATGAAGACGCTGTCTCGATATCGGCAGCCTCAAGTCCGCCGCAGCACCTTCGAACTCCTAGTCACAGCCCTCCCTTTCGCCATGTTGTGGGGGCTTGCTTACCTCTGCATTACCCACGAGATCTGGATAGGGCTCATTGTGGTGGTTCCGGCCGCAGCAGCCTTCCTGTTGCGGCTGTTCACGATCCAGCACGATTGTGGCCACGGGTCCTTCTTTGGTCGTCGGCGCTTGGACGACTGGACGGGGCGCATTCTCGGCGTCCTCACCCTCACGCCCTACGATTACTGGCGTCGTGCCCACGCCGTCCACCACGCCTCGGCTGGGAACCTGGACGAACGCGGCATCGGCGACATCACCACTCTTACGGTAGCTGAATATCTTGCCCTCTCGCGGGTACGACGGCTACTCTACCGACTTTACCGGCACCCACTGGTGCTGTTCGGGATCGGGCCAATCTGGGTCTTCCTCTTGAAACAACGACTACCATTCGGGATGATGCGGTCTGGCGCACTGCCTTGGGTCTCGACTATGGCGACCAATCTCGCCGTCGCTCTTCTTGTCAGCATATCGGCATGGGTCGTCGGAATCGGGCCGCTCCTGGCAACCCACTTCCCAATCGTGCTGCTGGCAGGGGCGGCAGGCGTCTGGCTGTTTTACGTCCAGCATCAGTTTGAGGAGACGCACTGGGCCAAGGATGACAAATGGCATTTCCCCGGCGCAGCCCTTCACGGCGCTTCCCATTATGATCTGCCGCTGGTCTTGAGATGGCTTACAGGCAACATCGGGATTCACCACGTGCACCACTTATCGAGCCGCATTCCCTTCTACAGGTTGCCCGAAGTCCTACAACAACATCCGGAACTTGCCGCCATTGGGCGCGTGAGCCTTAGGGATAGCATAGGCTGTGTGAGCCTGGTTCTTTGGGACGAGGAACGTGCAAGGCTAGTTCGTTTCCGAGATGTTCACGAACGCCGACCCTGAGAGGCGTCTAGAGCCACGTGATTGCTGCCGTCGATTTATCGAGCCTTCGCCCGTTCCGCCACGAATCTTGCGGTTCCGATACGGCAAGCATCCAGTCCGCATAACCGGGTCCATCGTCGACACCAGTTGGTGGTGTAAGGCACCTATGACGACCTTGGTTCCAGCACTCAAATGCGCGTCGGGGTTCGTCGTTTTGACAATGCAAGCGTCTGCCGTGCTGTGTCCTTAGGGCCGGCTGTTCTCGACACGATCGCGCCACAGCGGACATTGGATGAATGGAAGTTACCTCCTTAGCTGAAGGAACGGCAGCTTACCCTCCACTGGCTCTATCCGCCCCAGCCTCAGTGCCTACAGTAATCTTCCGCAGCTTCGACGGCTTTGTCGGGCAAAGGCCCCGGTAATTTCGTTGTGTGCCGGAATGAGACCAGGAGGCTCTTGGTGAGAACGTCATAGATGATGCGCATGTGGCGCTCGTAAGGGATGCTGCTTGTCAGTACCGGAGCGATACTCCCCATTAGCGGAAAATTTCACGCGGCATTGACACTGCTGGCCACGATGCTCCCTAAGGCGTAAGGGACGAGCCTTTGACCGTCTTCACAGAGGCTGCAGCAGTGACGAATATCACAGTCTTCCCATCGATATCGGTCACATTGATCGACTTCGAAGAAGCGTCCCCACCCTTCGACAGCTTGCCACCAAAGAGTTCTTCCATCGTCTCGACGGCTTGGGCCGAACCGCAGCGGCATCGATGCAATCCGATCCCACCCCGTCGCGGGATTGCGTGCCATTACATATGTTGAAGAAGTACCGAGCCATGCTCATGCCCCATCTCGGGCAAGAGCTGCTTAACTCTGTCGCCAGCGCCAGACCAGAGGACGACGTAGGACACAGCTAATAATCAATCCGGCCTTTGTCATGTCACATGGTCGTCATGTACGCTTGCGTATAGGGGCACCTTCCGGTCCCCTCCACGCGGTGTCGAAGACACCACGGGGTTTAGAAAAGCTAAGGGATCAGGATACGATATAAGATGGCTGCCGTATCGGTCGAAGCCTGTCTTCCTATTGCGTCGGGAAGAGGAGCGCGTATTCTGCCTCGGGCCTGCCGTAGGAATCTTGGGCGAACTCTTCGAGAGCCTTCCGATTCCTGATGGTGACGCGGCCCCGCTCGGAGCGGATGAACTGGTTGCCCTCCAGCACGTGCAATGAGGTGGTGACGCTCGGGCGACGGACGGCAAGCATCAGCGCCATGTACTCGTGCGTGATCAGGAATTGGTCCTGCCGCAACCGGTCGTGGCACATCAGCAGCCAACGTCCGAGACGTTCGTCGATCTGGTGAATCGCATTGGTCAGTGCGGTGTACGACACCTGTGTCGCCAAGTTGTGAGCATACCGGTGCAGGAGGTCCCAGAACGCCTGGCAGTTCGGCATCAGAGCCAAGAATTCCTCGAGCCTAATCCGGTAGCCATTGCCTGCTGCCTGCATCATTACTTCATGGAAGCTCACCGATGAACCAATCGCTGGCGGCGTAGGAGAGAACCCCTCGTAGCCGAACATTCCCGCTTCGGCTTTCTGTCCTTCCGGCGAGACTGACACGATAGAGCCCAGACCCTGCTCCAGAAAGTAAATGTGCTCGATTGCGGCTTTAGGCAGAGCAATAGTGAAGCCCTTGGGCAGGTCGACAGCTTCGAGGAGCGGCTCGACGGCAGCGAGTTCAGCGACGGGAATGCGAGCCAGCAATTTGTTCTTATATGAGGAGAGCTGCATCATAGCCCCTCTTGTCTTGGGGCAAGAGTTGCTATCTCTCAGCCGTTCGCGCCCTAATCGTCTGCGAACGATGTCGCCACCGTAGCAGTAGAATTACATGCATGCGCCTAAGTTGTGTTTCGGCGTGCACAATATTGACCCTCATTTTGACGATCAGCGCCTGGATCGCCCGGCGCTGGCCGTTGCAGAGGGGGAACCAGGTGCGGGTGATGGGTCAAGGGAGACTAGCGCTACTTTGGCACTTTAGGTTTGACTGCTTCTGCGAGAAGCATTTCGCAGTGCGGGCATCGCAGGGTCGGTCGTGTAGACGTTTTGGCGGCGCGACAGCCCCACCGCCCACTTGAGGCCACGCTCGCTCAAAGCCTGACGGAACGGCCCGCTTGATCCATATCCTCAATCGGCAAGCAAGCAGCCGAAGCGCGTGCCAGAGGCGATAACCCGATCGATCTCCTCGAGGGCGATCTCCGGCTTTGTCAAAGCGACCTGTCGATCCTTCGGCACGCGCCCGCACCATGCGTTCGGGATCGTCCGTCCAGGTCTCTGGCAGAAACAACCGCAGACCCACCATCACCGGCACCTCGCGCGATGCCAGCGACACCGAGATCAGAGACTGGCAGTCGGCAGTCTTCCCGAGCGCGGAAGCGTATTGTGGCGCAACACCAACCGAGTGACGCCCCTTCTTCGGCAATGCGGTATCATCGATGATCAACCAGGCACTTTGGTCGCCGACCAGTTTGTCCGCTTCGACGAGAAGCGCTGCTTCCAGCGGGGCCACATCCCAAACGCCGCTGCCTATGACGTAGCTCACGTCGCCGTCACGCGCCGCCATCGGCTGGATGCTGTTGCGATCGGCCGGTCCGATCAGCCCCGCGATGTAGGCTGGGCACATCCGTGCTCGCGTCTTGTGCTGCAGCGCCGTGGAAAACGGCGTGAGCCAGCGCTCCAAGTCAGCATGCCAGTTCCTGTCCATGGCCGGCCCTCCAAAAGCCGACCTCCTATGAATCATCGAAAACCCGTCTTGGGAATCGAAAACCATCGCAAGTCAAAAATATGCCAAAGTAGTGCTAGGCGAGGCTTACTTTAGGACTGCCCACCAATGATTCGAAAAATGACACGGAAAACTGTTCCGGTTGCCATTTCATTAGACCCAGTAAGCCACTGAAAATAAATGAAGATAAAGGGGTGGCTGGGGAGCCTGGATTCTAACATGATTTCAAAGGGTTAGAAATTTCCTTTGTATTCCCTATATTTCCCGCCGCGAGCGACCGTGGATGGCATCTTTGTGCCCTGGCTCTGCGCATCAGTCAACAGGGTGGCAGAGCGGCAATTATTTCCGCTTTCGACCTCAAGTTTGCATAGGTCGGCCGTAAAGCGAGCACTCGTCTCCCAAGTGTAGTGCTCTGCAGTCTCTCTGCTCACAATCATGCTTCCCTCGGATCCGCGTTCTTGAGCGCTACCAAGGCTGCGCCTCCCCATCAGATCACGACGATGTGTCGATGATCTGCATGCCGGCTTCGCGAAGAGGGCTCAGCAGATCCTCTGGGCACTTCCTGCTCACGACAAGCCCATTGACGTCATCGAGCCGACAACGCTGTATGTGAACACGGCACCGAGCTTTTCCCTAGAGCCAACCACGACAGTCTCCACAGCCTGCCGGCATCGCCCGCTTCACCGCCGCCTCCTCGCGGTCTCCAGTCGTCAGACCGTGCTCTGCATGCATACCGGTCACGTCCATGAAGTACAGATCCGTGCGGGTTCGAAGATTGCTTCGATGGCGACTGTGCCGACAGAGACGTTCGAGTGTTTGTAAATGCGACCGCCGATTAGCTCCACATCCACTCCCGAATGATCAAGAAGCGCGGTTGCGACATCGGGACTATGGGTCACGACTGTCGTTCTCAGGTCTTGGGTCGCTCTCGGACGTGAAGTAGACACAATACCGTGTTACTCATACCAAGCCTTGCCGTTCACCGGCGCTGCTGGAACGCTGAAAGCAGCACTCAGGTTCACCGGATCAGCAAGTGATCAGGCGCAGAGAACCACTTCCAGCATTCCGAACATCTTCTCCAAGTGCTGCTAAACAGAAAGACACTGATCAGCTATGACTGCAATTAATTCGGCTGCCTCTCCTGGCGGTTTCTCGGAAAAGGCATGGCTCAAGATCCTATCGGGATATCGTCAGCCCACCCTAAGCCGAAGCTTCTACGAGCTCGCGATAACGCTCGTTCCGTTCGTGCTCCTTTGGGTAGCAGCGTGGCTGGCCATCCATCTCGGATATTGGATCGGGGTGATCCTCGTTATTCCCGCGGCCGGGTTCCTGTTGCGCCTTTTCATGTTGCAGCATGATTGTGGGCATGGCTCATTCTTTGGGAGACGTCGCTGGGACGACTGGACGGGACGTGCGATCGGCGTCTTGACGCTTACTCCATACGACTATTGGCGCCGGGCACATGCTGAGCACCACGCCTCTGCTGGAAATCTCGACGAACGAGGCGTTGGCGACATCACGACACTGACTGTGGAGGAATATCATGCCCTCACTCCCCGAGGGAAACTAGGCTATCGTCTATACCGGCATCCCATGGTTATGTTCGGCATCGGTCCTGCTTTCCTTTTCTTGTTCAAGCAACGCCTCCCCTTTGGGATGATGCGATCGGGCGTCCTGCCCTGGCTCTCGACAATGGCGACAAACATCGCTGTAGCTGTACTGGCCGCCCTGTTGATTTGGGCAATTGGCTTGGTGCCCTTTCTTCTTGTTCACTTGCCGATTGTCCTGCTCGCGGGATCGGCTGGTGTGTGGTTGTTCTATGTCCAGCACCAGTTTGAAGACACCCATTGGTCGAAGCCGCCAGAGTGGTCGTTCCCGCATGCTGCCATGCATGGCGCATCACACTATGATCTACCAAGGCCGCTAAGATGGATCACTGGCAATATTGGGATGCATCATGTGCACCACCTTTCGAGCAAGGTGCCGTTTTACCGACTGCCGGAAGTTCTAAGGGACCATCCCGAGCTAGCGGAACTTGGCCGCATCAGCCTGCGTGAGAGCTTTGCCTGCGTCAAACTCATCCTTTGGGACGAGGCCTCGCAGCGGCTGATTTCCCTCCAGGAGGCAAAGACGCTTCCGTCATCCAATCCTTAACCCTTTGCGAGATCAGCCTCGCTCGTCGAGGATGGTTTGCTTAATGACAAATGAACGTCTTCAACTGACGCCCCTGGCTGGAGGTGAATATATGAACGAGTTTCAAGAAGGAATGGAGAGCACGCCCGCGCGCACTGCCTCCGAACAAAAGCTTGAAAGCGTGAGAGGGCAGGGCGGGGTGTTCGTTGAGGCGGTTCGCGTGACGCGGATGCCGATGATCGTCACTGACGCCACGCTCCCGGGCAACCCGATCACCTTCGTGAACCCGGCATTCGTACATCTTTCAGGGTACAGCCCCGACGAACTGCTCGGTCAGCACCCTCACTTCATGAATGGACCACAGACCGATCCCGGAGCGATCGCCGAGTATGAGGCAGCCATGAAGGAGGGGCGTGACGTGACGCTGGAAATCCTGCAGTACCGCAAGGATGGCTCGACCTTCCAGAGCATGCTGTTTGCAACACCGTTGGACGACGGCCAGGGGCGTGTCACCAATCACTTCATGTCCTATCTCGACATAAGCCGCCGTTATGAAGCCGAGGAGGCACTGCGCGCGCTCAATGCAGAACTAGAACAACGAGTGGAGGAGCGCACCCGTACCCTGGAGGCAGCGAACGCTTCACTTAAGAGGGCAGACGCGGAACGCGAAATGCTTCTTGTTGAGGTTAACCACCGGGCCAAGAACAGCTTGTCGGTTGGAGCATCACTGCTGCAACTGCAGGGGCGACGTCAGGCGGACCCGCAGATGAGGGCTCTCTTTGTCGAGTCTGCTGACCGGCTAAGCGCGATGGCACGAGTTCACGACATGCTAAGCCGTTCGGAACAGGGGCAGCGCGTCGATGTAGCGACTTATGTTTCGGAGCTTTGCGAGGCGCTCAAATCCCTCACAGCCGGGGACGAGCGGATCTCACTGAGAGCGCGTACGGAGGAAGATGTTCTAATAGATGCCGACGTAGCCTTCCCGCTCGGCATCGTGCTGGCCGAGCTCATCACCAATGCTGTTAAGTACGCCTTCCCCGGTGATCGTTCCGGAACGATCGTGGTCCAGGCAAAGCGAAGCGGGCCGGGACGGGTCGAGATCGTCGTCCGTGACAACGGAATCGGGATGACGAATTTCCGAGAAGGATCGCTGGGGTACGGGCTCATTCGTTCCTTGGTGAAACAGATTGGCGGTGAGCTGGAAATACAAGGCGACGCTGGTGTGACTGTGACGATCGCCTTTTCTGACGCTTCACGATTCCCGCCTCCTGGCGGCCGGGAGCCAGAAGCTGGGTAGGCTGCTGCGACTTCCTAATCAATTCGCCCTGCAACCAAAAAGCCGCCACGGAACTGATGCTCAAGCTCGCCGCAGAAATGAACGAGATTTATCACTGATCTGCCGGCCTTGAGCGTAAGCGACAAGCCGAGGCCGTTCAGGCTGCGTAGTTCCACGGCATGAGTGCGTCGATTTCGCTGCTGGGCCAGCCGTTGGCTATGCGCTCGAGAGTCTGGATGAGCCAGGCCTGGGGATCAACGCTGTTCATCTTCGCTGTTTGAAGGAGCGTGGCGATTGTCGCCCAGGTCCTGCCACCGCCGTCACTGCCAGCAGAGAGTGAGTTCTTTCGCGTGATTGCCTGTGGCCGGATGGCGCGCTCGACGATATTGGAATCGAGCTCGATGCGGCCGTCGGTCAGGAAGCGTTCGAAGATAGAGCGACGTGAGGTGGCATAGCGGATCGCCTCTGCGAGCTTCGATTTGCCAGAGATCCTCGGCAAGCTCCTCCGCCAAAGGGCGAAGAGCTCAGTGACAACAGCGTTAGATGTCTCCTGGCGCGCCGCGACACGAGCGTCAGGGCTTTGCCCACGCACCGTCTCTTCGACCTGCCAGAGCTTTGCCATCAGCTCCACCGTCTCGGTGGCGACCTTGAGCTTTCGGAGGCGTGGAGCTCGTAGAACTTGCGCCTGCTGTGGGACCAGCAGCCGGCTAGTATCACACCGTCATTGCCGCCGTCAGATCGTGCAAGCTTGTTGTAGGCACCATACCCGTCAACTTGGAGAATACCGCGATAGCCACTCAGGTGCCGGGCGACACGATCGCCAGCGCGGCTATCTTCGAAGCGATAGGCGACCATCGGCGGACCACTGCCGCCAAAGGGTCTATCATCTCTGGCATAGGCCCATAGCCAGGCTGTCTTTGCTGATCCGGATCCCGGTGCGAGCGTTGGCAACGTCGTCTCGTCAGCGAAGATCCGCTCAGCCTTCTTGATCTCGGCAAGGATGTAGTCGGCCAGGATATCGAGTTCGAAGCCGAGCTTGCCCATCCATTGGGCCATCAACTTGCGATCGAGCTCGACCTTGTCTCGAGCATAGATCGCCTCCTGCCTATAGAGCGGCAGACCGTCGGCATACTTCGAGACCGCGATCTGAGCCAGAAGTGCTTCCGTCGGAATGCCGCCCTCGATGATGTGCGCGGGCGCGAGAGCCTGAATGACACCGTCTTCGTTTTTGAAGGCATACTTCGGCCGGCGGGTGACGATGACGCGGAACTTCGCCGGCACGACGTCCAGTCGCTCCGAGACGTCTTCTCCGATCAGCACCTTCTGCTTGCCGACGTGTTCGGGCAGTTCATCTGGCTCGATCACTACTTCGACCCGTTCCAGATGAGGTGCAAAGCCCTTGCGCGGCCGAGGCGGACGTTTGCCATCGGGATGGGCGGCACCCTTGTTCACCTGGGCTCGGATCGCAGCGATGCCGGTCTCGATCTCTTCGAAGACAAAGGCCTGCTGCTCATCGTCAATCGTTGGAGATGCGCGCTTTTCCGATCGCCGGCCAAAGCGGGCGCGATCGAAGGCTTTCAGGATCTGGGTCAGTCGTTCGATGCGTTCATCAGCATCGGCGTTTCTCGCCTTGAGATCGGCAACCTCGCTCTCCAGAGCATCAGCCCGCACCGCCTTGTCGGCCATGGCAAGGACCATGGCTTTCAGGGTCTCTACATCATCCGGGAGCTGCAAATCGGGCGGCGTCATGAGGCCTACCAGAGCATATTTTGCTTCGGTTTTCCTGCCCTTTCAGCTGGTTGATTCACTTCGCCGCAGGCCTTTACCCAACAATCTCCGGCGGCTTCACCGCCACAGAGCGGACCCGTTTCCAATCCATGCCGTCGACGAGCGCCATGAGCTGGGCATGATTGAGCTGCACCCGGTTGTAGCCGATCCGCGGCCAGCAGAACTGCGCCTTCTCCAGTCGCTTGGAGTAGAGGCAGACCCCTGAACCATCCCACCAGACGATCTTGACCCTATCTGCCCGTTTCGCCCGGAAGACATAAAGCGAGCCGTTGAACGGGTCACTGCCGGCGTCCCGCACCAGCGACAGCAAGCCGTCCGGCCCTTTGCGGAAGTCGACGGGATGGCTGGCGAGGAATATCTTTACACCTGCGGGGATCATACCGAACGCACCGCCCGGATCACGCGCTGCAGATGCGCTTCGTCGACATGCCGTCCCGCCCGCACGACGATATTGCCAATCATAATCTCAACGATGGGGTCGCGGTCGGATACAACGCTCTGCGGATCCACTGTCGCTGCTGCTTGCCCAGGCTCATTACTTCCCAGGAGTTCTCTGCGCCAGCGATAGAGCTGAGACGGAAGGATCCCAATCTCACGCGCCACTGCTGAGACGTTCACGCCGGGCTGACAGGCTTGCTCGACCGCTGTCGCCTTGAACTCGTCAGACCAGAAACGCCGCAACTGTCGCGGCGAGCCGTCAAGACGATCGGGCACCGCCTCGATCATCCGCATCAATCCAAGGCTAGCCGCAGGTCTAGACATAGATCCTCACCTTCAGAGAAGTCGTATGTCCGAAATACCCTGCCCAGCAGCAGCAGCGCCAGATGGGGTCTCCTTGCCGCTTACCCTTGAGCTGGAGGCTGGTCCCGATGAGGAAGAACCGCAGCGAATCCGAGTAATACTCCTGCGAGCTTGATGGCCTTGTTCTACAGACGGCTCTCGGGCAAGCGCGCCAAGAAGTCGGCCCTCGATGAGCTAGCCTTTGGGTTCCAGGACAAGCTTAGCGAAGCCGCTGTCAATCAAATAGCCTCAGCTTAGCTGCAGCAGCGTTGGCCTCATCCATTGCAGCGTCCAGCGTCGCCTTTAGAATTCTGAGCTCGGCAAGTAGGCGGGGGCTTAGATCTTGGCTTTGCCAGTCGTGCAGTCTCTGCTGCCATTCGGCTACTTCAACAATAAGCTTACGCGAACGATCCGCTGTTTCAGGATTGACATCCCTTGCGGCCCGTTCGGCATTCTCAGCCAGTTCAACAAGTTCAACAGTGCTTATGACCCAGGTTGGCAGGGCAAGGCGCACTGTCTCTATTTCGGATACGATGGCGCCGTCGGCATGATGATTGGTCATTTTGGTGCTCCTCAAAAGCGCGCATGGCTTCAGCTCTTTGATAGGCGCGGGTCGCGCAGGCGGACTTTTCGCCGCCGCGAAAGCCTTCACAACTTCGCCGTTTGGCCTGGAACTCTCCAAGGTCGCCTCGGCGTCTTCGATGAGCTTCTTTCGGTTCTTATGCGCATCCTTGCCGCTACGTGTTACTTCTTCTGCTGTTATGGGTATCGCTAATTAGGAACCGAGTAGTCGTCCGTTTTCCTGCGAAGTTCTTCTCTGTATTGCCCAATCGCCTGACGGACGCCGTCTTCCGGATGGCCGGTGATAACGGCTAGCTCTAAGACAGCGGCGTCAGTGCCGAGGACGTCGAAAGCAACAAAGGCTTCAACTTCATCTGCGTGGTAGGAGCTTTGAGGGGGTGTGCTGTAGGCTCCAAGAAGCGTCGCTTCTGGCAGCCCTTCAAAGAAGACGCCGACGTGGCCGATGCCGTCATAGAGTATGGTTTTGGTTATGCGCATGTTGTCCTCCAGCGACGCCATGGCATTGGCCAAGGCAGCCTATTTGAAAGGTTATAGGGACGACGAGGTGTAACTATCCTGCGCGGCGTCTGCGGTGTCGTCACCCACACCGAGGATGTTGATGAGAGCCTCTCTTTCCGGGCCGAACGGTTTCTGGTTGAGAAAGTCGGCAACGGGCATTTGTGTCTGGTGGCCACCCGAAGGCTCGTTTGCTTTATGAAGAACGAAAGCTTGTTGAGTAACCTCCTCGGTGAGCAGGAACCACCGATCCCCATTCGAGCTGGAAGAAAACTGTTGTAGGTTGTTCATGTGGTTTGTTCCCATTGGTTGTGGAAGCTGGCCAGATCGAGTGCTACCGTCATGTTGAGGAGGCAGGGCGCTGGGCAGGTTGGCTATCGTTAGCCAAAGCCTCATCGAGGGCGGCTTCGGTAACCGCAATGGCTTCCGTGAGGTCACCATGAGCGTTGATTTTCGGTGGTAGCCTTCCCACATCACATTGAGCGGCTCCTCGACGACATGAACATCGAATTCGCCAGGGGCATGTGCCTTATCCATTCCTGGCAACATGAAGGCGTTCTGGAAGGCGACCCGCCTGGCGCTTGTCTTTAAGTTCATGATTAGCTCCTCGAACAGTGCCACTCAGGCTAGCGTAAATCGGCAGTTCTAAGGGTGTAGGCCATGCCGTGTTTCGGATTGTAGAGCTTCAGTGCAATCTACTGTATTTTGGACCGAGCATCATCAAAGGCACGCAGATAATCTTGTTCTGACAGTCTGGTGGCTGAAAGAGCGGCAGCGTCCACGAAAAACTTGACTTCGAACATGCCGTCATAGCCGGTGAAGCGGATCAAGTCCCTGGCGTCATCGAAGCTTCTGCTCGGGTTTGGAAATGCTAGTGACATTGGATGTTCCAGTTCTGAGTCTGACGGCAATCCAGAATGATCCCGTGTGCGAGGCTGCCATCCTCGTGGACGACTCAGGTGCGCCGCGTCAGTGGGTAGGCATCACCGTCATAGAGTGCCTGCATCTGAGCGCCGTCGAACTGCGCTTCATCTACTTCCAACACTCAACCGCGTAGCAAGGAGCTCGGGAATTCCTCGATGGCAAAACGCAGAGCTTCGGCAGCGATCTCAAAGCGCCGGTAACGGTGGCCGCTTGCTCGTTGCCTGCTCCGGCACGGATAGAAGCCCGCCCCCTCGTTGTAATTGAACCGGGACTTGCTGCTGAACGGGACGGGCACTGGTTTGGCCGACGATACCAACTGGGAGGGGCCGGTCATTGCGTAAAGACGGCGAGAGAAAGGTTCTTTTGGCGTTTCCTTAGCCGAGCTTGCCGCTCATCTAAGTGTGCCTCTCGATCGCGGAGAGCAAGCCTTCCTCTTATGTCTTGAAGCTTGGCCGCATCAGAACCCTCTTCAGCAATGGGTCGGTTGAACAGGTGCTCGATGGAGTGATAGTTACTTCTGATCATTTTTGACATCCTCAGATTGCGGCAAGACCATGTGCCTTGCCGCACTCCAGCCGACGGCGGGATTCCTAACGTTCACAAAGATCGAGGTTAGCCAAGCAACCGGCTGTGCCGGGAGGATCAGGTAGCCAGAGAGGCTGCAACGTCTCCTAGATATGGCCACGAATGTACGAGTTACAAGGCGGCGTGTCAGGCTCATTGCCTTTGCCCCATTGAGCGCATCCTCATACTAAGGAATGTACACCGATACGGCTTGCTCGCGGGTCGTGAACCGCACTGGCGTCTGGATCTTGAGTTCACCGTCCAGGTTCACCGCTTTTGATTTTTGCATTCTAATCGTTAGATCTTTTGTCGAAAACGAGCACACGTCATTCCAGCCGCCTTGGGTCCCTCTCTTGAGGCTTGGAAGCAGGGCGAGCAACTTCCACCAATGGTCCACCTCCAGGCTGTAAAAGTCGAGCAAGCCATCTATCGCTGTCGCGTCGGCGTGCACCGTCATACCACCTCAATAGAAACGTCCGTTACCAACTGCAATTTGAAAGGTGCGGAACCTCTCGATGCGACCGTCATGTTCGAGTGTGGCGGTGAACAGGCGGGAGTCTGCGAGCAGTCTTGCGGCGGCAATCGCATAGCCAAGTTTCCCCCAACGCTTTCTGGCTTTTTCCGTAAGCGAGGCGGCAAGGTCAGCGCTGAACCCCATGCTCGCCACGTTGAAGAACGGATGGTCATTGGCCATACCGAGGTCCACTGGCGACGTCTTACCCGATGCGATGACGTTGATTGCCTCTGCCAAATCTAGCGGCAAGCCGACGGTACGGGCGAAATCGTCGCCGGTGCCAAGCGGCAGCACCCCAAGAGGCAGATTTGTTGCCAGTAAACCAGATGCTGCAGCGTTCAAGCTACCGTCGCCTCCGCCGACAATCACACGCCCGATGTCTGCTGCACGCCTGAGAATGGCATCTCTTGGCTTCTCATTGCTGTTTGGCGGCAGCTCCAGGTAGCTGATGTTGGCTTCATTGAGGAGGCGCCGCACCTGTGGAAGCGCAGTCCTTCCACTTCTGGAGTTCGGGTTGACGAGCAACAACGCTGGCTTGTTGATCATTCGCATGCTCTCCCCTGAATGCCGCTCTTCGAATGTGGCAGGTTCGAAATGTGCGCGGGACGAGTTGCTTTCGGCAGCAACCGTTGCTGGGCGGATATCGGCCACTGAGGCGGGCTGGAAGCGGTCCGGCGGTCATGACCGTGAAGTCGAAGTTGGATCTTCTGTTGGAGCCGAGCACATACTGCCGATGAACTCTGAGAAAGTCTCGCTTGATCCGGCGATAACGCTCGACCGAGACAAGCCTCTTGACGCGAATGAATTCGATAGAGGCTTGTTTGGCATCGGGATGCCCAGCGAGACTGACGACCCGGCTCTTGTAGAAATGATGCTGTCCGTCAAACACTGGATCTCCAGCCAGAACACATCCTCGGCACGGGCGATCCGCCCGACGCAGGTTCTCAGCGTAGTTGCGGATTTCATAAGTGAGCATTGAAGGATCGCGCCTCCGAGTGTGACAAAGACAACGCGCTTTCCTCTGAACAGGTCTGGATCCTCGTAAAGCAGTGTTCCTATCACGTAAGCGGCTATGGCCGATCCCATGCTATGCGAGCTTATCACGTATTCGTCGGCGGCTTCCTTCAACGCTTCGCGTGCGTTCGCTCGGCAGGTCACCATCCAGGAATTCACCTCCCGATTGCCGAGGCGAGCGATGGCGATCGCCAACGTCCAGTCGGCGAACAAGTGCAGCGTGTGAAACTTCTCTAGTAGAGGAGGAAGGACGAACTTCAGCAGAGCCAGCGCACACGGGAGGCTCCAGAGGTAGTTCAGAGGCTCCGAATACAGCAAGGCAGGCAACAATGCTGTAAGAGCACACACGGCCACGACGCTCGTCATGAGCAGAAAAGGGAAGAGAAAGAACAGGCCGAACCGCCAAGCATGGCGGAGATAGCTTACCATCCCCCCTTCCCAGACAACACGTGCCGCACTGATGTATCCGGAAAGGGTCTGTTTCCAGATGGACTTTTCGGTAGGGGCTGCCACCAACGAGAAGTGGTCGAGGATATAGATGCGGCTTTTGGTTACATGCAGTCCGTCCTGGCAGGAGACATCGAAACAGGCGGAGGGGCGATCTTGAACAAACTCTCCTACAGCCACGTCAAGCCCCCAGGTCCGGCCACTCTGCGCGGCGGATCGCTTGTACCTTGCGTGGTGATCACGGGAATCCAGCGGCTCAAAACCTGGAAAATGCAGAACAACTCGTGTCTTCAGGGGGGTTGAAGAGTCGGCGCAACGCGCGTCGCGCGCCTGCTTGAGCCGCATTGAAAGTCCCCATTTAAAAACGGCGAGGAATCCATGATCCTGCTCATGCACCCGTCCGCGGCCGGTTGCTGACCAAACCTATGATCAGGTCGTGCCGGTCGTAGCTGCGCAATGTGGCGACAATGAACTATGCAGCTCTGGCCACAGCTCCGATATCAACCCATTTGCCCACTACGCTGCTTGTGCAGCAGCTTGATCCGCACTCCGGTGGCAAAGTGAGGCCCCGTTCTCCAACCATCGCCTTTATCTACTGCGTCCACTACTTCTGGTGAACGTCTGTGTAAGATATGCGCGCTGCACTTGTAACGGAGAGTGCGCAGCACGATGTGACACGCTGCGCCTAGCAAGTGGAGGCACCGGAGCGGATAATCCAGGCTGTCCAACTCGTGCCGGTCCAGATTGAATCGGTCTCAAACAGGAGAGCAACATGGGTTGGAAGACGCCGAAGATTGAATATGTGAACGGATACAAGATCATTGAGGTAGAGGGTCCCGCATTTGAGGTGTACGACGGCGCCCGTCAGATTGCCGACTTCTCCTATCCTAGCGAAGCGGCCTCTCATGCCAGGTCTCTCCCAACGCGGGATCCTTCCCCACGCTGAACAGCAGAGGCGCGATGGCGCGGCTGGCGGCGCTCTGCCACTTTGTCCTTGCCGACATGGATATAGCAACCAGATCCCTTAGTTATTGCACGCGACGCCCGAAGTCAGCAGCGCCATGATGCCAACTTTTCGAACTGCGTTTGTGCAGTGCAGCATTCATCCCCATCTATTGCATTCAGGCACAAAATGCGAAGGGAATGAATGTGAAACCGGACACCACTTCCAGGCGACTGATCGAGCTGAAGAACTTTGGCATGAACCCCGGCGCTTTGAGATGCTGGCTCTACCTGCCAGATTTTCTGGCTCCCAAGACGCCCCTGGTTGTTGCGATGCATGGATGCACCCAGGACGCGGGGAGCTACGATCAGGGCTCGGGTTGGTCCGAGCTTGCTGAGCGGAACGGCTTTGCGGTCTTGTTCCCGGAGCAACAGCGAGCCAACAATAGCAATCTTTGCTTCAATTGGTTCGAGCCGGCAGATATCGAACGCGATGCTGGTGAGGCTCTTTCAGTGTGCGAGATGGTCGCTCACGTGGTCGAGGCAAACGGGATCAACTCTGAGCGGGTGTTCATCACCGGGCTTTCAGCCGGAGGCGCAATGGCAAACGTCATGCTGGCTGCCTATCCCGACCTGTTTGCCGGTGGCGCCATCATCGGCGGGTTGCCTTACGGTGTGACTTCGAACGTAACTCAAGCTTTCGAGCGTATGCGAGGGCAAAGTCCTCCGAATGAAGCTCAACTGCGTTCAGCCCTCTTGTCCGGATCATCCCACAGGGGGGCCTGGCCGAGGATCTCCATCTGGCACGGGACGCATGATCAAACGGTCAGGGTAGTCAATGCTGATCAGATCGCAAAGCAATGGGGTACCGTGCACGAAACGTCGGACGCTCCGGACCTCATTGAAGCCATCAACGGCCATCGGCGTCAGACGTGGCTCGATGGAAGCGGCAAAGAGGCGATTGATCTATACACCATCCAGAGTATGGGGCATGGGATCCCCTTGTCCTTTGGAGCCAGAGTGCCGGTCGGGAAACCCGGATCCTTCATGCTGGAGGCTGGCATTTCTTCAACTGCGCGCATAGCGTTGACGTGGGGGCTCGCCGATGAGAGGGACGTGGCGGAAGCTGAGGCAGAATGTGTCCCAGGTTTCGAACCTGAAGCCAGATTGCCAGGCATAGAAGGTATTGTCGCCAAGGCGATGGCACATGCGAAGCCGGGCTCGGTCAAAAGTGCCGCTGGACTATCTGAGCAAGGTGTCAGCAAGGTCATCAACGAAGCACTGCGAGCGGCGGGGCTATTGCGGTAGTCGCCGACCGATCCCGACGCTGGAACTGGCCCGCTAATCCCACACTCGGGCTGCAGCCATTTCAAAAGGACAGCTCGGCGCTTGATCTGAGCACGAGCATCTAACTTGAGAACTGTGCTCGGATCTAATCACCTAATGTGAGAATCAGACGACTATGGCAATTGACGGTTTCTTGCTGTGAGTGACGTCATTCCCTGACGAAGCGATTTGGGATGAAGCGTGCCGACGCGCAGACGCCATTCGGGAGTTTCGGAAACACCGCACAGGCAAGCCAACGGTGGCGGATGTGGCACTGCTTGCGACAGAGCTGACGTCAAAGATAAAGTTCCTTTCCTCGCCGATTTGTGGGCAACAACGGTGCGTCTGGGGTCGATTCAGGTCGACTTAGACTGTACGGCGGTGGTGCTTGTCTTGTTTAGGGGGCGCCTGACGCGAATCTTGCGCGGCGGGGCAACCAGCGGCGGCTGGCTCCCGGAGAGCGCTTCGCGAGCGGCCGAGGTCAGATTGGAGGCTACGAAGTCAGCCTCTTTGAGATCAAGCGATAGCTTTTCGTCCTCGCCGTCCGTCCATAGCACCGCGCCCACCCGCGTCGCCGGGTACAGACGCTTGAGCCGGCGAACAACTGTGCGGGCCTGCCTGCCCGAGTCATCATTCAGGAAGCAGACAACAATGGCGCTTGTTCGTTCTGGAACTAGGTTGGTGCCACGACGATTGGCGACATCAGAGTGCCTCGCTACCCCCACCTCGGCTCCTTGGACCTGAAGGACTTGGGCCAACATGGCTGCCGACGCGTCATCGAGCGGGCCCCTGCCGCCGATGCAGAAGACTGTTTTGCCACTCCCGTCCGGTAGTTCTTCTGCATCATCGCTCACCTTGATCGGCGTGACAGGGCGTTGATCTACCTTGGCTTCATCCTTCTGGCCTTGTTCCTCCTGTTCTTCTTCCTGCGCGATCTCCGCAAGGTTCAAGACCAGAGCGGAGGCAGTTTCATAGACCTGATCCATTTGCTCCGCAGTCAACACACCACGACGCCGGTCCTTCTCAGCAAGCAAAAGGGCCGGGATAGCAACTTGGGCGTAGTAGTCCTCGAGATAGTCCTCCTCAAGGAGCTCCTCTGCGTAGTCAGTCGCCTCATCGGGGTCTCCTGCCAGCAGTCTTTGATAGAGGCGCTCCTTAGGATCAAGCACTGGCTCGCTTCCAAATATAACCTCCAAGAACTCGAACTGCGGGACGTATCGGCCCAGGACTACAAGACAGACGGTCAGTGGTGTCGACAGGACCAGGCCGACTGGTCCCCAAAGCCACGCCCAAAAAATCGCAGCGACGACGATCGCCAAGGGGGACAGCCCGGTGCGAGATCCATAAAGCCAGGGTTCCACGATATTGTTGCTGGTCAATTCCAAAATGAGAAATATGGCCGCAACCCACAGAACGAGGCTCCAGCCTGGGTCGACCGCGAACGCCAAGAACAGCGGCAGAACCATCGCTATGACGGGTCCAATGTAGGGGACAAAACGGAGGACGATCGCGAGCATTCCCCAGAGCGCTGCGTTCGGAACCCCCACCGCCCAAAGACCCAGCGCCAATGGTACGCCGTAAGTGCAATTGACCACCAATTGCATGAGCAGATACCGGGCAACCCGGCTGCCGGCCTCCTGGATGGCCTCTGTTGTTCGATGCAGATCTCCGTAGCCGACAAGGCGGATAAAGCGGTCACGAAGCGCTTCTCGCTCCAAGAGCATGAAAATGACCACGACTATGACCAAGCCTAATGAGGCTATGGGGCCGAGCAAGGGCCCTATCAGGCTCGTAAGTGTTTGGATTGGACGACTAGGCGCAAATATCTCAACGAGAAGGGGTTCTCGTGGTGTCGGGCCAACGCCTGGGGAAGCATGCGGCTGTCCTTCGTTGTTGAGTTCGCTGCCAACGCTCTCGATGGTGGACGTCAGGCGTCGAATGAAACCGTTGTCCGTTCCGCTATCTTGAAGTGCCCGGATCTTTGCTATGATGTTGCCCTGATATGCCGGGAGGTTTTGAGCCACCTCGGCGACATGTCCAGCCACGACAAGCCCAAAAATGACGAGAAAAAGGAAAGCGAGCAGGACGGTGATTATGACCGCGAGACTGCGCGGGAGACCCCACTTGCGCAGACGTGAAGAAATCGGAGCCAATGCGAACGTCAGCAGTACAGCGATTGCCAGAGGAAGAAGCACTTCCTTGGCGAAATAGAGAATAGCGATCACTGCAAGCACGCTTACAAAGGCAGGCAGGCTTGATGACGGAGAAGATGTCGAGATCGAATAAACGCGGCGGGGGCCGCCGAGGTCATTTAGCACTTCCGCCTCCGCGCTTTCGGCGTAGCTCGAACAGGTCAATGGCTGGCCGTCTCTATTTTGGGATATGGGGCGCTCATCCACCTCGGCAATGATACTGGACTTCAGCAGCGGCTGGGTGTTGGTGCGCGACCGCATGGGGAGCTCATCCGCCGATCTGCGAGGCAGATGATCACAAAGCACAGACCTCAGCCGCATTCCAAGGCGTCCAATTGCCAAGAGAATCAAGGACGCGGACGCGACCGTCCATATGTCGGCCAAGAGGTGGAACTCCCTAATTGAGCTTACGGTATATTCAGGGTCAGTTCGCAACCCACCTGAACTCAACGTGAAGAACACGGAGTGGATGGAGCTTCGGGCCGGGGCATCCACGACGCCTCGGATCCCTGCTTCCCGCATCGATAGTCTTCACGCACGGACGATCCGCTAAAGGCCCCGTTGCGGTCATTGCCCGCGGGTCCCCATCCAATTTTCCTAGCGCCTTCGAACACGACGGATGGCCCAAGGAACTGCGGGCAAGATCGCCCAACTTATTGAGAAGACGCCACTTTTCCCTGCGGGGGATAGTCGTCAATTTGGATCGATGTTGACGGATGCCGAACATGCGAGCAGCTTGTAAGCCCACGCATTCTCCAGGTCGAGTTCCAGCTCCTCGATGTCGGCGGGTCGTCCATATCGTCTGGCAGCGATCGCGGCGTCCTCGAGATGCAGAAGCATGACGTCGCGCTCGTGTTCGCACAGTTTCTGGAGCTGCTGCTTGGACATTGGTTCCTTCGATCTCATCTTCAGTTCGGCCATCAGCATGTTGAGCTTGCGGCCGATCACCTGCGCTTTCTTATGGTCGGAACAGTGAAGGCTGAGCGAGAGCCGGCTGCCTGGTCGGCACCGCGCAAACGAGATGGGCACGCGTGCCCGCCAGTAGAAGATGTTGCCGCGGCGAATAAGATTCTCGACGTCGTGGCGCACTGCCATGGGTGTCTTGCCCTTGCCTGCCACCGGAGAGGCCGCCGCGCAGACTTCGCGTGGGCATCACCTGTGGACTACAGTTCTGGGATCACCTCGGCAATGACCCCAAAACGGGATCCGGCACGACTGGAAAATCAAGGAAACAAAGGCTTTTTGGGAGAATTGGCTGGGGAACCTGGATTCGAACCAGGACTAACGGAGTCAGAGTCCGTGGGTCTACCGTTAACCTATTCCCCAAAAGTGACGCGGTGCGTCGCTCGGTGGGCGGCTTATAACCAATGCGTCCGATTATGCAAATACCCTTCGGCAAAAAAAGTTCCGCTCCCGAGCACGTCCCAAGGGTGCACGAATAGCGGACGAAAAACCCGTTGGCGATTTTGCCTGCCGCTGTTATCTTGCCGCCAACGAAACGATAAACGCCAGCTGCATGCCGAACAGGCCTTGCGCGGCGAGATGGACATGAACTGATGGACCCCGACAGCGGCGGTAAGCCGCCCGAAGGCGGGGCGTCGACCGCAGGGCGCGGCGAAGGGAGATCGTCCCGTCGCCGCAAGGCGAAGCGTCGGGGCAAGAACCTCAACGCGGCGCCATCCGCACATGGTGGATCGGCACAGGATGCCGCTCCGGTCGAACGGCCCGAGACGAATGAACCCGCAAACCCGGCGCGAAAGCGCAAGCGCCGCCGTGCCCGCTCTGCATCGAACGGTCGAGCGGAAGGTGGCAATGCGCTGAACGGACGTGATGCCGTCGTTGCGCTTGTGGCCGAGCGACCTGAAACGGGCAAGCGTAAGCGGCGCAAGAAGAACCGCGGCGGGCGCGGGTTGCAGGGGCGTCCGCTCGTGCAGGCGCGTAATGAGCCGGCATTCGATCCGACTCTTGCCATCCGTCTGCCCAATGGCCAGACGGCGAAGCTGGCCCAAGGCGAAAACACCGCGCCGCCGCAGATCTACCGCGACGACTTCTATGCGGCCCTTGATCTTGGAACCAACAACTGCCGCCTGCTGATTGCGCAGCCGACGCGCCCCGGCCAGTTCCGGGTCGTGGATGCCTTCTCGCGCATCGTGCGGCTGGGGGAGGGACTTGCAGCTAACCGGCGCCTGTCCGACGAGGCGATGGATCGCGCCGTCGAGGCGTTGAAGGTTTGCGCCTCCAAGCTTGCCGGCCGGCCGATCCGCAAGATGCGGCTGATCGCTACTGAGGCCTGCCGCTCTGCCGACAATGGTGCGCTGTTTCTGGAACGGGTCACGCGCGAAACCGGACTGACGCTGGAGATCATTGATCGGGAAACGGAAGCGCGGCTTGCTGTTTCCGGCTGTTCGTCGCTTGTCGGCCGGGAAGCGCGCTCGGTCGTGCTCTTCGACATCGGTGGCGGTTCCTCCGAGATCGCCGTGATCCGCATCGGCAACAACCGGTCCAGCCGGCTTGCCAACCATATCACCCACTGGACCTCGCTTCCCGTCGGCGTTGTGACGCTCTCCGAACGCCACGGCGGACGTGATGTGACGCCCAATGTCTTCGAGGCGATGGTGACGGAAGTGGAAGGCATGCTGGCACGGTTCGATTGCCCGCCGCTCGGCGAACCGCATGCGCGGCTGGAGGATTTCCACCTGATCGGGACATCAGGAACGGTAACGACGCTTGCCGGTGTCCACCTCGATCTGCCGCGCTATGACCGCCGCAAGGTCGACGGCCTGTGGCTGTCTGATGCCGAGGTGACGGCGATGCAGGCGAAGCTCCTATCCTGGGGCTTTGCCGATCGCGCCGCCAATCCCTGCATCGGACCGGACCGGGCCGATCTGGTGCTTGCCGGCTGCGCCATTCTGGAAGCAATCCGCAGGCGCTGGCCAAGCGCGCGCATGCGTGTGGCAGACCGCGGCCTACGCGAAGGCATCCTGACCGACATGATGGCCGATGACGGTGCTTGGCGCCGCGGCCGACCCCGGCGCATGGCTGCCGAACGGCACGATGAAGGAGCACGCCGATGACTAAACCGCCGGTCGGCAGCAACCGCACGGGCCGCAAACTCGGCCAGAAGGTGAAGAAGGGCAAGCTGAAGGCGTCCTCCCGCCGCTGGATCGAGCGTCACATCAATGATCCTTATGTCCAGCGGGCGAAACTGGAAGGTTACCGCGCGCGCGCCGCCTTCAAGCTTCTGGAGATCGACGAAAAGCACCAGATCCTGAAGGGTGCGCGTCGCATCATCGATCTTGGGGCAGCTCCCGGCAGCTGGTCGCAGATTGCCGCCAAGGTCACCGGCTCGACGGACGACGATATCCGCGTTGCGGCGATCGACTTTCTGGAGATGGCGCCGCTTCCCGGGGTGAGGATCCTGCAGCTCGACTTCCTCGATCCGGAAGCGCCGCGCCTGCTGGTGGAGGCAATCGGCGGCGCACCTGATCTCGTCGTCTCCGACATGGCGGCACCGACGACCGGTCATCAGAAGACCGACCACCTGCGCACGATGCATCTGTGCGAGGTCGCCGCCTATTTTGCCGTCGAGGTGCTGCGGGAGGGCGGCCATTTCCTGGCCAAGACCTTCCAGGGCGGCACGGAACGAGACCTCCTCAACATGCTGAAGCAATATTTCCGGCAGGTCATCCACATCAAGCCGGGGGCATCGCGCTCGGAATCGGTCGAGATGTTTCTGCTCGCCAAAGGTTTTAAGGGCCGTACTACCGTAGCGGATGCCGAAGAGGAAGGCTGACTATTCGGCCGCTTCCGCTTCGACGGTTTTAGGCGGGTGGCCGGAAGCGGCTGCGCCGGCGTCCCGACTGAGGCCTAGCAGCGGCACGACGGCAAGCAGCGATACGCCTGCGACGATGAAGAAGGCGAGGTGGAAGTCTGCAAGCTGCAGATGTGTGCCGTGTAGGACCGAAGAGGCTTCGAGAATGAAGGCGGCAAAGGCAACGCCGAGCGCCAGGCTCACCTGCTGCAGCACGGAGGCGATCGAGGTGGCGTGGCTTGCCTGCGCATCATCAATCTCCGAGTAGCTCAGCGCATTGCTGCCGGTGAAGAAGAACGATCGGCAAAGGCCGGACATCACCAGAAAGGCGATGATCAGGGCGTGTGAGGTGTCAGGCGTAAAGAAGCCGTTCGCGGCCGTGGTGCAGGCAGCGAGAATGCTCGCGGTGATCAGCGTAGCCTTGAAGCCGGTGGCGGCGAAAACGCGCCGCGCAATGAACTTGACCGTCAACGCCCCGAGCGCACCCGCAAAGGTGATCATGCCCGACCGAAATGGGTTGAGGCCGAAAGCAAGCTGCAGCATCAGTGGCATGAGGAAGGGAATGGCGCCGGTCGCGATGCGGAAGATCGTCCCGCTCGAGGTGGCGGCGCGGAAGGCTTCGTTCTCGAAGACGGAGAAGCTCAGAATCGGCGAGGGGTGGCGTCGGGCGTGACGGAAATACAGCGCGCCGCAGAGGATCCCGACGGCGGTAGTCGCGATCCCGACGAAAGGCGGCAGTGCTGGCAGGCTGACCACGGAAAGGCCGAACACGGTGCCGGCTGCGGCCACGGCAACGAGAAAAAAGCCGGTCCAGTCGATCGGCGGCGGCCGCAGGTGGTCGAGGTTCGGCAGATAGATCCCGGACAGCACAATGCCAAGGAGGCCGATCGGCACGTTGATGATGAATATCCAGTGCCAGGAGAAATAGGTCGTGATGAAGCCGCCGACCGGTGGGCCAGTCAGCGGACCCGCAAGCGCGGGTATGGTGAGCAGAGCCATCGCCGAAACAAGTTCGCTTCGCTTCGTCGTGCGCAGCAGAACGAGTCGCCCGACTGGGGTCATCATCGCGCCGCCCATGCCCTGGAGAAAGCGCGATAGGACGAACTGCAGAAGCGAGCCGGATACGGCGCAGAAGATCGAACCGATGATGAAGACCAAGATTGCTATCCGAAAGATCTTCTTGGCGCCGAACCGGTCAGCCATCCAGCCGCTGATCGGAATGAACACGGCGAGTGCAACCATGTAGGAGGTTAGCGCGAGCTTCAGCGTGATGGGGCCGACGCCGAGATCTGCGGCGATCGCCGGCAGTGCCGTCGAGATGACAGTGGAATCCATCTGCTCCATGAAAAGGGCAACAGCAAGGATCAGCGGGACGATTCGGTTCATGAGGCGCCTGCGGCGGGAGGAGACTGCTTCCTTAGTCCCGATCTCACAACATGCCAATCATCGAAACCTGTGCCGTTCAGATTCGCTTCACGTCTGCGTGACGCCGGTTTTCGCAGGCCATACGTTGCTTATGTTCCTCGTGCTGGCATCAGGGCCAGTTGACAGCAAGGGGAGATGACGATGACGATGACCATCGGCCGCCGCACGCTTTTGGGAACTGCCGGTGCCGGCATAGTGGCGGCACCCGCCATTCTGACCGGTAAAGCCCAGGCGCAGGAGACAAAGCGATTGGAAATCAACCGGGCCATGCCGCCGCAGACGGATCGCCTCAAAGTTGGCAGCTTCAATGTTCTCGTGGTCAAGGACGGGTCGCGAACCTCGGATGCGCCAAGCGACACCTTCGGCACCGATCAGTCGGCGGAGACCGTGGGCGAGCTTCTGCGCGAAAACTTCCTTCCGGCGGACGAGTTCGTCAACAGCTTTGCCCCAGCCATCGTCAATACGGGCAGTGACGTCGTTCTGTTCGACACCGGCATGGGTCCCGGCGGTCGCGCTCAGGGAATGGGCCGCTTGATCGAAGGACTGGCCGCCGGCGGCTATACGCCGGAAGATGTCTCGATCGTGGTGCTCACCCACATGCATGGCGACCACATCGGCGGGCTGGTGGAGGAGGACGGCAGCCCGGCCTTCCCGAACGCCCGTTATGTGGCGGGTCAGGTGGAGTACGACTTTTGGACCGATCCAGCACGCGTGGGAACGCCTGCCGAGAACGGGCACAAGGCCGTTCTGGAGAAGGTGAAGCCGTTTGCGGACAAGATGACCTTCATCGGCGGGGGAGATGACGTCGTGCCCGGTATCACCAGCATGGAGGCTTTCGGTCACACCCCAGGTCACCTGATTTTCAACGTCGAATCGGAGGGGCGTAGGCTGGTAATGACTGCTGACACGGCCAATCACTATGTTCTGTCGCTGCAGCGTCCCGAATGGGAGGTGCGCTTCGACATGGACAAGGCCATGGCCGCCGAGACGCGCAAGAAGGTCTTCGACATGATCGCGGCAGACAAAGTCGCCTTCCTAGGCTACCACATGCCGTTCCCGTCGGTGGGCTATGTGGAGAAGCTGGATACGGGATACCGCTTCGTGCCGAAGACATACCAGTTCGAGATCTGAAGCTTACGCTCCACCTGCAAACCCGGAGGCATCCCGCCTCCGGGTTTTTGCTATTCCCTTCCTGTCATGAACGTGTTACCAGCCCTCGCCAACTTCCGAGCAACATTTTTTGAGAACGCCCGGACGGACGATTCCTCGTTCCGGTGCGTCCCTCGCATTTCTGACCTGAAGGAAATTGGCCATGGCACGCATTATTGAATCGGCAACCGGCGCTGATGCGCTCACCTTCGACGACGTGCTGCTGCAGCCCGGCCATTCCGAAATCATGCCGGGCCAGACCAATATCGCCACGAGAATCGCCCAGGACATCGATCTCAACCTGCCGATCCTGTCTTCCGCCATGGACACGGTCACCGAAGGCCGACTTGCGATTGCCATGGCGCAGGCCGGCGGCATCGGCGTCATCCATCGCAATCTTACGCCGAGCGAGCAGGCCGAAGAGGTCCGTCAGGTCAAGAAGTTCGAGAGCGGCATGGTCGTCAATCCCGTCACCATCGGGCCAGATGCGTCGCTCGCTGAGGCGCTCTCGCTGATGAAGATCCACGGGATCTCCGGGATTCCTGTCGTCGAGAACGGCGGCAATGGGGGGCAAAAGACGGGCCGCCTCGTCGGCATCCTCACCAATCGCGACGTCCGCTTCGCCTCCGATCCGGCGCAGAAAATTTATGAGCTGATGACCCGCGAGAACCTCATCACGGTCAACGACAATGTCGACCAGTCCGAAGCGAAGAGGCTCCTGCACAAGCACCGGATCGAGAAGCTGCTGGTTGTCGACGGGCAGGGCCATTGTGTCGGGCTCATCACGGTCAAGGATATCGAAAAGTCCCAGCTCAACCCGAACGCCTCAAAGGATGCGCAGGGGCGCCTGCGGGCGGCCGCGGCAATCAGCGTGGGGGATGACGGCTTTGAGCGCGCCGAGCGGCTGATTGATGCCGGGGTCGACCTGTTGGTGGTCGATACGGCGCACGGTCATTCCCAGCGCGTGCTGGACGCTGTTACGCGGGTCAAGAAGCTTTCCAATTCCGTGCGCGTCATGGCCGGCAACGTCGCTACCTCCGATGGAACAAAGGCGCTCATTGATGCAGGCGCTGATGCAGTGAAGGTCGGTATCGGCCCTGGTTCGATCTGCACCACCCGTATTGTGGCAGGTGTCGGTGTTCCGCAGCTTGCAGCCATCATGGCAGCCGTCCAGGCTGCGCAAGACCAGAACATCCCGATCATCGCCGACGGCGGCATCAAGTTCTCCGGCGACCTCGCCAAGGCTATCGCCGCCGGTGCCTCGGCCGTGATGGTCGGGTCGCTTCTCGCCGGTACGGACGAAAGCCCGGGTGAGGTCTATCTCTACCAGGGCCGATCCTTCAAGGCATACCGCGGCATGGGCTCCGTCGGCGCCATGGCCCGCGGCTCGGCCGATCGCTACTTCCAGGCGGAAGTGCGTGACACGCTGAAACTGGTACCGGAAGGGATTGAAGGCCAAGTACCCTATAAGGGACCGGTCTCGGCCGTACTCCACCAGCTCGCGGGTGGCTTGAAGGCTGCGATGGGCTATGTCGGCGGGGCGAATATCGCCGAGTACCAGGAAAAGGCAACTTTCGTGAAGATTTCCGGCGCTGGCCTGCGAGAAAGCCACCCGCACGGGATCACCATCACTCGTGAAAGCCCGAATTATCCCGGCGGCGCCTGATCCCGACTAGAGCGTCTGACGGAACATCAGAGCCATGGCAGCAGCCTGCCGTGGCTTTTTCATGCCTTTCCAACGGCGCGATGCCATACCAGTCGCAGTTCGAACCCAGGAGCGGAAATGACCTTCAGCACGATGATGATCTGGCCAATGATCGCGCACGCGTTCCTCGTCTTCGCCCTCTACTACCTTCTCTCCAGTCGCCGCATCGGGGCCGTCCGTGCCGGCACGGCCAGAGCAGAACAGTTCAAGGCAAACCTTGAGGAGCCGATCGAGAGCCTGATCATCCACAACAACCTGAAGAACCAGTTCGAACTCCCAATCCTTTTTCATGCCGTCTGCCTGGCGCTTTACATCACGACGGCGGACAATGTGGTGACGGCGGTGCTTGCGTGGGCCTTCGTGCTGTCGCGCTACGTCCACTCCTATGTCCACATCACCAGCAATCGGCTCCGCTATCGGCGCCCGGTCTGGATCACCGGATACTTCATCCTAATCGCCCTGTGGATCTGGCTGGGCGTCTGGCTCGCATTCAGCTGACGGCGTTTTGCGGTGGATCAACATCGCCACCGCTGGTCTGCGCTAGGTCCTCTCACGCAACGCCGCCCTGAGCGGCTTCCGTTTGAGAAGGGACCGCAGATGTCTGCATTGATGAAAGCCGCCGTGGTACGTGAGTTCCGCAAGCCGCTGGTGATCGAGGAGATGCCGATCCCGGAGCCGGGCCATGGGCAGATTCTGGTGAAATACGAAGTGACTGGCGTCTGCCATGCCGACCTTCACGCAGCCAAACGGCGACTGGCCGTGAAGCCAAGCCCGCCCTTCATTCCGGGCCACGAAGACGTTGGCTTTGTCGCAAAGCTAGGGGCGGCGTGTCGCGCATCAAGGAAGGTGAACGCGTCGGCGTCGCCTGGCTGCACACCGCCTGCGGCTGCTGCACACCTTGCCGCACCCGCTGGGAAACGCTGTGCGGCAGCCAGCAGAATACCGGCTATTTCGTCAATGGCACCTTCGCGCAGTATGGTTTCGCCGATCCCGATTTAGTCGGGCGCCTGCCGGACAAGCTGGAGTTCGGTCCGGTCGCTCCTGTGCTCTGTGCTGGTGTCACCGTCTACAAAGGACTGAAGGAAACCGAGGTAAAGGCCGGCGAATGGGTGGTGATCTCGGGCATCGGCGGCCTCGGCCGTATGGTGTGCAATATGCCAAGGCCATGGGCATGCATGTCGTCGCGGCCGACATCTTCGACGATAAGCTGGAGCTTGCTAAGAAGCTCGATGCGGACATGTTGGTGGACGGCAAGGCCCCGGATGCCGTCGAGCAGGTGCAGAAGGCAATCGGTGGCGTGCACGGTGCGCTGGTGATGGGCGTCTCGCCCGAGGCCATGGAGCAGGCTTGCGGCTTCCTGCGATCCAAGGGCACCATGTCGCTGGTCGGCCTGCCGCCGGGCTACATCTCGCTGCCGGTCTTCGGCCCGTCCTGAAGCGCATCACCGTGCGCGGCTCGATTGTCGGCACGAGGCAGGATCTCGAGGATTCGCTGCAATTTGCCGGCGAGGGCAAGGTCGCCTCGCATTTCTCGTGGGACAAGACCGAGAATATCAACGACATTTTCCATTGCATGGAGGAGGGCCGGATCGATGGCCGCGTCGTGCTCGATCTGGCGGCCTGAGCTTTCACGCTAAAGTGTCACCTGTGTTGGAGCCGGATGATCTAGCTTGGGTCGTCCGGCCCTTTGCCGTTCGGTACGGGGCGTTGCACCAGCGGAGGAGCACGTCATGGAAAAACCAAATATCACCCAGGCGATGATCAACGCCTACGACGAATATACCCACCTCACCCTCGACCGCCGCGCGTTCATGGACAAGCTCACCGCTCTGGCCGGTTCTGGAGCGGCCGCAGCTGCTATTGCCCCCATGCTTGCCGCAAGCGGTGCGCGCGCACAGATCGTGCCGGAGGACGATGATCGCCTCGTGACCGAGGATGTGACCTATCCGGGGGCAGAAGGTGAGATGAAAGGCTATCTCGTGCGGCCGAAAGATGCTGCCGAGGATCTACCTGCGGTCATCGTCATCCACGAGAATCGGGGGCTCAATGCCCATATCCGCGACGTGGCGCGCCGTATGGCGCTGGAAGGCTTTGTGGCTTTGGCGCCCGACTTCCTTTCGCCGCAGGGAGGAACGCCCGCAGACGAAGATCAGGCGCGGCAGATGTTCTCCTCGCTTGACGCTGAACAGACCACGGCCAATGCCGAGGCGACCCGTGTCTATCTCTCAGAACTCGACAGAACGAACGGCGAGGTCGGCGCGGTGGGCTTCTGCTGGGGCGGTGGCCTCGTCAACCGGTTGGCCACGAAGTCTCCAGAGCTGGGTGCAGGCGTCGTCTACTACGGCTCCCAGCCGCCGGTCGAAGACGTGGCTGCCATCGAAGCACCGCTGATGCTTCATTATGCGGGCCTCGACGACCGAATCAACGCTGGCATCGATGCATATCGGGCGGCATTGGAGGAAAACGGCAAGGTCTTCGAGATCCACGTCTATGACGGCGTCAACCACGCCTTCAACAACGACACGTCCGCCGCACGCTACAATAAGGAGGCAGCGGATCTCGCCTGGCAGCGGACGGTGGAGTTCTTCAAGACCCACCTGTCCTGATCCACGGGGCGGAGCGCCCGCCCGCCTCAGCGGTTCGTTGTGGCGCGGTCTGAGATGGCGTCTGCCAGCGCCTTCATCTCGTCGCGCCGCCCGCTCGATCTTCGCCAGATCAAGCCGATCTCCCGCGACGGTGCCGGGTCTGCGAAGGGGACGATGCGGATATCGTTGCGTGCCGTTTCGGTCGGGATCGCCATCTCGGGGATCAGCGTCATTCCCATGTCGTGCGACACCATCTGCAAGAGCGTTGTCATGGACGTGGCGCCGAAATTCACCAAGCTGCGCTTGCCTGCCGTGCCGCAGACCGAAAGCGCCTGTTCACGCAGGCAGTGGCCTTCCTCCAGAAGCAGCAGGCGGTCGATATCGACCTGGGTCTCCGTCAGCGGCGACATGAGGATCGCTTCGGCATTGTTGGCGATGGCCATGAAGAAGCGGTCGGTGAAAAGGGAGACGGTCTCCAGGCCGTCGCCTTGAACCGGAAGCGCTGCAATTACGGCATCGAGCCTACCTTCCTGCAGATCCACGATCAACCGATCCGTCACCGCCTCTTTCAGCTCCAGTTCCAGCGAGGCAGAAAGATTGCGTAGACACGGGACGAGCTTTGGCACGAGATAGGGGGCGACGGTCGGGATGATGCCGATGCGCACCAGGCCGTCCAGCATGCTGCTGCTGCTACGCCGGAGGCCTTCCAGCCGTTCGACCTGCTCCAATATCAAAGACACCTTTTGCAGGACCTCCTCTCCGTCCCGCGTCAGAAGGATGCCATTGCGGTTTCGCTCCACCAAGCGCACGCCCAAAGTCTGCTCCAGATCCAGGATTTGAGCAGACAGTGCAGGCTGGCTAATATGCGCGGCGTCGGCTGCTCGCCCGAAATGCCGTTCCTTGGCGAGCGCCGCAAAATAGCGCATCTGCCGGAGCGTCAGTCCCATAGGAATTTCCGATCGATCTTCGAAGAAAATAATATTGGAAACTATGGAACCGCAGTGCGATGGTCAATGGGTAGCCTAGAATGGTTCGAAATCTTCAAACAGGGGAGACACGCAATGTCTGATCGTCCCACGATGACGACGACGGCCGGTGCGCCGATACCGGACAACCAGAACACCATGACCGCCGGCCCGCGTGGCGGCGTCATGCTGCAGGACTACCAGCTGATCGAGAAGCTGGCTCACCAGAACCGTGAACGCATCCCGGAGCGCGTCGTGCACGCCAAGGGCTGGGGCGCCTACGGTACGCTTAAGATCACCGGCGACATTTCCAAGTACACGAAGGCGAAATGTCTGCAGCCGGGCGCGGAGACGCCGATGCTCGCGCGCTTCTCTACGGTTGCCGGTGAAATGGGCGCCGCCGACCACGAGCGCGACGTTCGCGGATTTGCGCTAAAGTTCTATACGCCGGACGGCAACTGGGATCTCGTCGGCAACAACACGCCGGTCTTCTTTATCCGTGACCCGCTGAAGTTTCCTGATTTCATCCATACCCAGAAGCGTCATCCCCGCACCAACCTGCGTTCGGCAACCGCGATGTGGGACTTCTGGTCGCTGTCGCCGGAAAGCCTGCATCAGGTGACCATCCTGATGTCCGACCGCGGTCTGCCGGTCGACCCGATGCACATGAACGGCTACGGCTCGCACACCTATTCCTTCTGGAACGACGCCGGCGAGCGCTACTGGGTGAAGTTCCACTTCAAGACGCTGCAGGGCCATAAGCACTTCACGAACGAAGAAGGCGAAGCCCTGATCGGCAAGACCCGCGAAGGTTATCAGGAAGCCCTCTTCGGCGGCATCGAGCGTGGCGAGTTCCCGCGCTGGAAGGTCCAGGTCCAGGTGATGACCGAGGAGCAGGCGGAACGGACCTCCTACAACCCGTTCGACCTCACCAAGGTCTGGCCGCATGCGGAATTCCCGCCGATCGACGTCGGCGTGATGGAGCTGAACCGCAATGCGGACAACTACTTCGCAGAAATCGAGCAGGCAGCCTTCTCTCCGTCGAACGTCGTACCGGGAATCAGCCATTCGCCCGACAAGATGCTGCAGGCGCGCGTGTTCTCCTACGCCGATGCCCACCGTTACCGGCTCGGCACGCACTACGAGAACATCCCGGTCAACCAGCCGAAGTGCCCTGTCCATCACTATCACCGCGATGGCCAGATGAACACCTACGGCGGCCTGCGCACCGGCAACCCGAACGCCTATTACGAGCCGAACTCCGTCAACGGCCCGTTCGAAGATGCCTCCGCCAAGGAGCCGCCGCTGAAGATCTCCGGCGACATGGCCCGCTACAACCACCGCGAAGGCAACGACGACTATTCCCAGCCGCGGGCTCTCTTCAACCTCTTCGACGAGGGGCAGAAGGGTCGCCTATTTTCCAATATCGCGGCAGCAATGGGTGGCGTTCCGGGCGAGATCATCGAGCGGCAGCTGGCGCATTTCAAGCTCGTGCATCCAGACTACGAAGCCGGTGTCCGCGCAGCGCTTGAACGTCTCCACGGCTACAAGGCCGATACGATTTCAGCGCAGCCCACCGCCGCCGAATAACATCGGTATGTGCTGAGAAGGACCGGGGCTCTGGCCCCGGTTCAGACTGCTGACAATGTCCTCTTTGCCTTTGCTGGCGCTACTTCGACTCCGATCCGTTCTCTTTTCGATTCAGAGACGTTCCGTGAATCTTGGTCCTTGAGAAGGTGGGGCGGGGGTTTGTCATCAAGCTGGACCGGGGCTCTGGCCCCGGTTTTGTTGCCTACCAGCTTGTCGCCATCTGTCCTGCGCGCACCTTCAGCGCACGCGCGATCCCCTTAGGCTCGGCGTCCAGATCGTCCGGCACCACAGCCGGAGAAATATTGTCGAGGCAGGCGGCGATGTGGTCGGTGATGGCGTTCATCAGCGAAGGCGAAAGACCCGGCCGCTTCATCAGGCCGATCTGCACCGGCGGAAGCGGCGGAAAACCATCGCTAGACGTCAACACCTTCATCCCCGGCCGCAGTGCCGATTCCGGTAGTACAGAGACCGCCATGCCCGCGAGCACGGCGGCGGCAACGACCGTCGACGACCAGCTGGTGAACAGCACCTGATATTCGCGCCCATCCGCATCGAGCGCCGAGCAGGCAAGCTGGCGCCAGAGGCAGTCGCGGCGTCCCACGGCAAGCGGCACCGGCGCGTCGTCGCGCAGCGGGTGGTTTGCGGAGGCCACCCAGCAGAGAGGCTCCGTCCGCACCACGTCAGAGATGCGGGCCCGCGGATTGTGGGTTACGAGAGCGATGTCCAGTTCCCCCCGTGCCATCCGCTCCGCCAGGCTCGCCGAGTTTTCGCAAACAATATAGAGCTCGACATTCGGATGCGTCTTGGCAAAGCGCCCGATGATCTCCGGCATGTAGCGATCGGCATAATCGTCCGGCGTGCCGATTCTCAGCGTGCCCTCCAGCCGGTTGTCGTCGAAGGCGGCGATCGCCTCGTTGTTCAGCCGGATGATGCGCCGTGCGTAGTTGAGCAGCTTCTCGCCCTCGGCCGTCAGGCGGTTGCCGCGCCCGTCCTTGGCAAAGAGCTGCTTGCCGATCCGCTCCTCCAGCCGACGCATCTGCATGGAGACGGCAGACTGCGTCTTGAAGACGCGATCGGCGGCCTTCGTGAAGCTGCCGGTGTCGACGATGGCGAGAAAGGTGTGAAGCTGGTCGATATCGAGAGGAGCTGACATGGCACAATCATCCATCAGAGTAGCTGATGACAATCATTAGAAACATTCGTTGGACTGATCAATACCGTCTGATGCATATACGAGGCTGTAATCATGACATCGGGCGCTTAACGGCGCCCGCAGCCCCTGACCACCTTTCCGCAGGACTTCCGCGGAACGGGAGGTCCTTCTCGTGCCGATGGAAAGGATACGATCATGCGCACGGCCCAGATAGTTGAACTCGACCTCGTTCAGGAGCGTCCAGCCCAGCGCGGCTACGCCTCCGTTACGTTGGCTTTGATGGGCTATGTCTGGCGTGTGCTCCGCAACCGATGGGTGGCGAACCGGCTGCATGACCTCGACGACCGCCAACTCGACGACATCGGCCTGACCCGGCACGACGTGATGAAGGCGACCCATGGCTCCGGCCTCTTCGACGATCCCTCTGCCCTTCTGGCAGAATCGGCGCGGCGGCGTGCTCTGACGAGGTTTCAGCGCCTATCGCGCAACTGAGTGATTTTTCCCCGCAGGGTGATAGCCAATAGCCCTGCCGCTTGCCCGGCCCGGACCTCCAGGCCGGGCTTTTTTTATGCTTTGTCGTCGCCTTCGGCTGTCTGCTGGCTGCCAGGCTTGCCGCCCATATAGGTCTCGAAGATCGATTCCATGTTCTTCTGGTAGGCCTTCTGGACCTCAAGGCCGCTGTCAAACATTCCCGTTAGCGCTTCGATGTAGGGATTAGCCGCAGCCTTGCCCCCTGCCTGACCTGAGCTTGCCATTGAACCGGACATCATGCCCTGGAATGCCTGCATGAACGGATTATCGGCGAATGGACTGGGATGAGCATGCGTCGTCGGGCTCGCCGGTCGATCCAGGCCCCAGGCAGCCCGCACGCTCTGCATGAAGGGGTTGTCGAAGATATCTGCCGGACTGCTCGGAGCCGTCGGCTTTGGCTGCATCCCGAGACTCTCCAGCCATTGCTTCGTCATCTGCCCCATGGGCGTGGAGGCAAAGATGTCCGCCCCCTGCTGCATCTGCCCAGTCGCCTGCTTGAACATCCCGCCCATCACCATGTCGGCCATGACCGGCATCATGTTGCGCAGTACTTCCTGCCCGAGCCCGGTCAGCTGCGCCGCCTGTGCGGCGACCGCGCGCGAGACCTCCGGAGATCCGAACAGCTTGTCCAGCACGGCATTCCCGTCTGCCATGCCTTGTGGTGTAAAGGCCTTGCCGAGGTCTTCGAAATATTTGGCATAGGCACCAGACATCATCGTGCTCATCAGCGACGAGAAGTCGTAAGGGTTAGTGGCTGTACGCTTGAAGCCTGAGGAGAAGGCCGGCGTCAGCGCCGCTATCGCCTGCGCGGCCTGTTCCTGCGCCAGGTTGAACTGCTTGGCCATTGCGTCCATTGCAGCCCCGTTCTGTGCCTTCAGCATCATGTCGAACAGTGGCAGCATAAGGCGTCCTTTCCGATTGGCGTGATATGCCAATATATCCGGAAAGTTAGTGACGGAAACCGGTTTTTCGGGCGCGGCGATTCAGTACTTGAATTCGTCGAAGATCGGCTCGACCGACTGCTGCCAGCGGCCGTTGTAAAGCATCAGCAGATCGTCGGCCATGGTTGCCTTCTTCGCCAGCACCTCGTCCAGCGTCGTCAGGAACACCGTCTCGTCCTGGCCCTCGCTGTTCAGCCGCTTGCGCGCCGCAAGCCCGGAGCGCGAGATCTCCACAACCGCCTTCGCAACCTCACGAAGTGGTCGGCCTGTAACCTCCGCCTTCAGCGCCTTCGCCGGCACAGCATCCCGCAACTGCAGCACGTCCTCGAAGTTCCAGCCGGCAGTCAGCTCCTCGGCTGCGGCCAAGGCCGCATCATCATAGAGCAGGCCCACCCAGAATGCCGGCAGGGCGCAGATGCGCCGCCACGGCCCGCCATCGGCGCCGCGCATTTCCAGGAAGCGCTTCAGCCGCACGTCGGGAAAGAGCGTCGAGAGATGGTTGGTCCAGTCCCCCATCGTCGGCTGCCAGTCGGCGACCTCGCCCTTCAGTGCCCCGTTCATGAACTGCCTGAAAGTGACATGGGTGCAGTCGTGATACTTGCCGTCGCGGACGACGAAATACATCGGCACGTCGAGCGCCCATTCCACGTAGTCTTCAAAGCCGAAGTCATTGTTGAAGACGAAGGGAAGCAGGCCGGAGCGCTGGTTGTCCGTATCGCGCCAGATGTCGCCGCGCCAGGAGAGAAGGCCGTTCGGCTTGCCTTCGGTGAACGGGGAGGAGGCGAAGAGTGCCGTGGCGACCGGCTGCAGCTTCATCGAAAGCCGCATCTTGCGGGCCATGTCCTCTTCCGAGGAGAAGTCGAGATTCACCTGGATGGTGCAGGTGCGGTACATCATGTCGAGACCCTTGGCGCCGACCTTCGGCATGTAGCGCGTCATGATCTCGTAGCGTGATTTAGGCATCTGCGGCGTCTCGGAGAGGCTCCACTTGGGGCTGCCGCCGATGCCCAGGAACCGGATACCCATCGGTTCGGCCACGTCCCGCAGCACATCTAGGTGACGATTGGATTCCGAACAGGTCTGATGGATTGTCTCCAGCGGCGCGCCCGAAAGCTCGAACTGGCCGCCCGGTTCGATCGAGATGGCGCCCATGCCGGCGCGTTCGGCGAGACCAATGATATTGTCCCCGTCCATGATCGGGTCCCAGCCGAGCTTCTCCTGCATACCCTTCAGCAGGGCGGAAATGCTGGCCTCGCCTGCATAGGGAACCGGGCTGTGGTCGGCGCAGAAGAAGGCGAACTTCTCGTGTTCTGTCCCGAGCCGGAACTGTTCCTTGGGCCGCGCGCCGCTGGCAAGGTAGGCGGAAAGCTCGGACACCGAAGTCAGCGGTGTCTGGTCGGTGGTGTCACGGGCCATGGGATGTACCTTGTAGGACCGACAGAACTGTCGCGTTCGGCTGCTTTAACCGGATTGAAGTGCGGCGCAAGTGAATTTCTTTCAAGATGCTTTCAGAAAATCACGGGCGAGGATCTACCGCCAATCGCCAATGCTGGCCTGGATTACGGCAAGCGCTGCAACCGCAGCCGTGTCCGCCCGGAGGATGCGCGGCCCGAGCGGGATCGGCGTGACGAAGTCTAGGCTGCGCAGCAGCGTGCGCTCTTCCTGCGAGAACCCACCCTCCGGCCCGACCAGCAGCGCCAGCTGAGTCTCGCGGATGCCGGCCACCAGGGGGAGGGGATTGTGGCTCTCCTCGCCCTCGTCGCAGAAGATGATACGCCGATTGCTCGACCAGCCGTCCAGCAGGTCCCGCAGCTTCACCGGCGGCGCCACCGCGGGGATCGAGAGAATCCCGCACTGCTCGGCGGCCTCCACGGCATTCGCCTGCAGGCGGTCGAGGTTGGTGATCTTGCCCTGCACGTGCTGCGTCATCACCGGCTGGAGAAGCCCTGCCCCCATCTCCACGGCCTTCTGCACTATGTAGTCGAGACGGCCGACCTTGAGCGGTGCGAAGAGGTACTGAAGGTCGGGTGCTGGCGGCTGCGACCGCGTCTGCTCTCGCGGCCGGATCAGCAGCTTCTTGCGGGAGGGAAAGGAAAGCTCGGCCAGCCATTCGCCTTCGCGTCCGTTGAAGACGAGGATTTGCGCCCCCTCGTTGAGTCGCAAGACGTTGACGAGGTAGTTGAACTGCTCCGGAGTGGCCTCCACCGAGTCGCCGGGCGACAAATGCGCATCAACAAAAAGCCGCTGCATCCGGAAGTTGGTACGCATTCTGGAAGCCCTAAGCCGTTCAGATGAAGAGCAGAGACATAACCCAATAAAGAACAGCCGCAAGCCCGCCGGCTGCCGGAACAGTGATTACCCACGCTGCGACGATGGTCATGAAGTGCGAGCGCCGCACGAGGTAGCGGCGGCGCAGTTCTTCTGCGTTGCGTTCCGGCCGTTCCTCGATTTCCCAGCGGTCCGCCTTCATCTTCATGTATTCGGCGCGCCGTTTGGAGTTGCGCGTGTACCACTCGCGGAAGAAGCCAACGCCGAAGACTGCTCCGACAGCGATATGCGTGGAGCTGACCGGAAGGCCGAGCCAGGACGCAACGATCACGGTCAGCGCCGCCGAGAGCGAGACGCAGAAGGCACGCATAGGATTGAGCTTGGTGATCTGTTCGCCTACCAGCTTGATCAGGCGTGGCCCGAACAGCAGAAGGCCGACGGAAATGCCGAAGGCGCCGATGACCATGACCCACAGCGGGATAGACACGGCATTGGTGACGCCATTGCCCTGAGCCACGGAAACGATCGCCGCCAGCGGACCGATGGCATTGGCAACATCATTGGCGCCGTGGGCGAAGGACAGTAGTGCCGCCGCAAAAACTAGCGGCATCTGGAACAGTTTCCGCAGCGACTGATTGCGGTTTTCCAGCCCCTCGGACTGGCGCCGGATCAGGGGAATGCTGAGTCCCCACGCTGCGAGGCCAGAAGAAAGGCCAATCATAGATGCGGTGCTGAGCGGAAGATGAAAGAGCTGGCGCAGCCCCTTCAGGGCCAGATAGGCGGCGAATGCGCCCGTCATCACGCCGATCAGCACAGGCACCCATTTGCGCGCCGATGCGATCTTGTCGTGGCGGTAGATGATGAATTCCTTGATGAAGGCAAGGAAGAGTGCGGCGACGACGCCGCCCATCACGGGTGAAATCACCCAGCTGGCTGCAATGCCAGCCATCTGCGGCCAGTCCACCGCCGAGGCGCCCGCCGCCGCGATCCCCGCACCCAGGACGCCGCCGACAACGGCATGCGTGGTAGATACGGGAGCCCCGATCCAGGTGGCGAGGTTCACCCAAAGGGCAGAAGAGAGCAGGGCCGCCATCATCGCCCAGATGAACATGTCGGTGCTGCCAAACAGGGCAGGGTTGACGATCCCCTTTGACACCGTCTCGACGACATCGCCGCCGGCGATCATCGCGCCCGCCGTTTCGAAGACTGCGGCAATGGCGAGCGCAAGCCCCATGGACATCGCGCGGGAGCCGACGGCAGGGCCGACATTGTTGGTGACGTCGTTCGCGCCGATGTTCATCGCCATGTAGGCGCCGACGGCAGCCGCCGCGACGACGACGACAGCCCCAGGCTTGCCGATCACGTAGACGGCTGCGAACATCGTCGCAGCAACCAGGAAGATCAGCGCGATGCCAGGCCCCGCCAGTCCGCGGGAAACATTTTGGGTAGCGGCTTCAACGGAGGTGATCTTGTCGAGGTCCTTATCAAGCGTCTGCTTAACAAGGTGCGGTGGCTGCTGTGCCATCAGGGATCCTTTTGTCCCGGGTGCGGTAGATCCGCGCCCGTGGCTGTCAGTCGAGGAGGGGCCCCGAAGGCGAGACCACGCAGGCGGTCGACTACTGGCATTGCCGCCGGATTGCAATATGACAGTTTTGTGACAGCTGCCGCGTCAACCGGCAGTGGCGGTCTTCAAATCTGGCCCCGAGGCTCTTGTGTCGAAAACTGTGAAGAGCGCCTTGAGTTCCGGCTCGTTCACACGCTTTGCCGCCTCCTGTAGGCTGACCCATTCCAGGCGGCGGCTTCCCTTCTCGGGAAAGTTCTTCAGCATTTCCTGCACCTCGAGTGCATGGACCTGGACGCGCACCGGAATTTTCAGGCCGGTCCGGAGCGCCTTGTTGTAGTGATAGTGGCCCAAGGGTTCCTTCTCGACCTTCCCCTTCACGCCCGCCTCCTCATAGGCTTCGCGCTCGGCCACCGCATGCGCCTTCTTGGCAGGCATGGGCCAACCCTTGGGGATGACCCATCGCCCGGTATCCCGGCTGGTCAGGAGCAGCACCTCGATCTCCCCCTGCTTCTTCTTCGTCCGGTAGCACAGCGCAGCATACTGCTGCTTGGGCGGGCGCCGCAGCATCAGGCCGACATCTGTCTTGAGGCGGGCGAGAAGGTTCAAGGTTGTTTGCTCCTTTGTGCTGATTCTTGTACCATGAACACGCGTTCAAGTCGCGTTCCGTCGGCATCTTCTTTTCATGCGCAATCACGAATATAGTGCAGACTGGGCCATCGGTCAGGGCAACAGCGACCGGAAATCACAGGAAACTGATCGCGCATCCTGCTTTTGGCCACGAAGTGGAACGATCGGCTGGCATAGCCTTAGGTGGCAAGCCATGTTAAGCGCGATCATCGCTCTCGGATAAGGGCGGCCGGCGGGAGGTGAGGATGTCAGAAGCAATCAGGTTCCTGAAGCCGCGGACGGCTGTTGTGGCGCGGCGCGCAACGATCATCGGCGATCTTGTCGATCTTCTGCCGCCGGAATGCGTCGTCCACGAGGCGCGAGAACTCGTTCCCTTCGAGACCGACGCCTTCGTCGCCTATCGCCGGCTGCCGCTGGCTGTCGTCCTGCCGAAGACGACCGAGCAGGTGGCAGCGGTGATGAGATACTGCCATCGTTACGGAATTCCGGTGATCGCGCGCGGTGCGGGAACCTCCCTGTCGGGTGGCGCCATCCCGCAGGAGGATGCGGTGGTGCTGGGGCTTTCCAAGATGACCCGTATCCTGGAGGTCGATCCGGCGAACAGAACGGCAACTGTCCAGGCGGGCGTGACCAACCTCCGCATTTCTGACGCCGTAAGCCCGGAGGGGTTCTTCTATGCCCCTGATCCAAGCTCGCAGCTCGCCTGCACGATCGGCGGCAATATCGGCATGAATTCTGGTGGCGCGCACTGTCTGAAGTATGGCGTCACCACAAACAATCTGTTGGGCGTGACGATGGTGCTCGTCGACGGCACGGTCATCGAACTGGGCGGCAAGCATCTGGATCCGGCGGGCTACGATCTCCTCGGCCTCGTCTGTGGCTCTGAGGGACAGCTCGGCATCGTCACCGAAGCGACCGTCCGGCTGATTGCGAAACCGGAAGGTGCGCGCCCGGTGTTGTTCGGCTTCGATACGTCCCAGGAAGCAGGCGCCTGTGTCGCGGACGTGATCGGCTCGGGCATTATCCCGGTCGCGATCGAGTTCATGGACAAGCCCGCAATCGAGATCTGCGAAGCCTTCGCTCAGGCGGGCTACCCGCTTGACGTCGGCGCTCTGCTGATCGTCGAGGTCGAGGGATCGGAGGCCGAGATGGAGGCGACGCTGAAGAAGATCGTCGAGATCGCCGGCCGCCATGGCGTCAGAACCGTGCGTGAAAGCCAAAGTGCCACGGAAGCGGCGCTGATCTGGAAAGGCCGCAAATCCGCCTTTGGAGCGACCGGCCGGATCTCCGACTACATCTGCATGGACGGCACGGTGCCGCTCGGCAAGCTCTCCTATGTGCTCGAGAAGACGTCCGAGATCGTTGAGCGCTTTGGCCTGCGCGTTGCCAATGTCTTCCACGCCGGCGATGGCAACATGCATCCCTTGATCCTCTTCAACGCCAACGACCCGGAAGATGCTGCGCGCGCCGAAGAAGCGGGCAATGAAATCCTGAAGCTGTGCGTCGATGCCGGCGGCTGCCTGACGGGCGAGCATGGGGTCGGCATTGAGAAGCGTGACCTCATGCGCCACCAGTATTCCGATGCTGATTTGAACCAGCAGATGGCAGTGCGCGCGGCCTTCGATCCGGACTGGATCCTCAATCCCTCCAAGGTGTTTCCGCTTGAGGGGCGACCGGCTGCATGACGCTGACGCCGCACACGGAAAATGATGCCGCCTATGGCATCCGCAATGCCGCATCGAGAGGAACGATGCTGTCCATCATGGGCGGTGGAACCCGAAGCGGTTTCGGCAACAGTGTCCTGGCGGAGGAGACCTTAAGCTCGTCAGCGCTGACCGGGATTGTCGACTACGAACCGGCGGAAATGGTAATGACGGCTAAGGCCGGAACGCCTGTCGCAGAGATTGAAGCTCTCCTGGCGGTCAACAGGCAGATGATGGGCTTTGAACCAATGGACCATCGTGCCGTGATGGGAACCGCGGGGGAGCCGACGATCGGTGGCGTCTTCGCCGCCAACGTTTCTGGACCCCGGCGCTTTGTCGCCGGCGCCGCACGCGACAGCCTGCTCGGCATTCGCTTCGTCAATGGCCGCGGCGAGATCATCCGCGCCGGCGGGCGGGTGATGAAGAACGTCACCGGGCTCGATCTGGTCAAGCTGCTTGCGGGCTCCCACGGCACGCTCGGCTTCCTCACGGAAGTGACGTTCCGCGTTTTGCCGGTGCCGGCAACGGTGGAGACGATCGTCCTTTCGGGGCTGGACGATCAGGCGGCGACGCAGGCGATGGCCGTGGCGATGGCCATGCCGGTAGAAGTCTCCGGCGCGGCCCATCTGCCGCAAACGGTACGCGGACGCTTCCCCAGCGTTGAACTGCCGGACGGGGAGGCGACGGTGCTGCGTCTGGAGGGTCTGGAAGCGTCGGTTTCCGTGCGCGCCGAAAAGCTTTGCGATATGATGCGGAGCTTCGGCTCGGTGTCCCGGCTAGGGCCGGACCTGAGCCGCAACCTTTGGAAGGAAATCCGGGACGTGGCCCCCTACAAGGGCTTCCCCAACAAGCCGCTCTGGCGGGTTTCGGTTGCGCCGTCCATCGGGCATCAGCTGGTTGCAGCCCTTCGTCTGGAAGCCGGCGTAGACGCATTTTATGATTGGCAAGGCGGTCTTGTCTGGATGCAGATGGAGGCAGATCCGGAGGAGCAGCGGCTGCGGCGCTACATCAAGGCGCTGGGCGGCGGCCATGCAACGCTGGTCCGCGCGCCGGATGCGGTGAGGGAGCGGCTTGAGGCCTTCCATCCTGAATGTGATGCCGTCGCGGCCCTTTCGGCGCGCGTCAAGCAGAAGCTCGATCCGGACGGCATCTTCAACCCAGGCAAGATGGCGGGAGTATAGACGTGCAGACCAGTTTCACCGCCGAACAGCTTGCCGATCCGCAGGTGGCGGAATCGGAAAAGATACTGCGGCGCTGCGTGCATTGCGGCTTTTGCACCGCGACCTGTCCCACCTACGTGACGCTCGGCAACGAACTCGACAGCCCGCGTGGCCGGATCTACCTGATCAAGGACATGCTCGAGAACGGCCGTGCGGCGGATGCCGAGGTGGTGACCCATATCGATCGCTGTCTGTCCTGCCTTGCGTGCGTGACCACCTGTCCGTCTGGCGTCGATTACATGCATCTGGTAGACCATGCGCGCGTGCACATTGAAAAGACGTACCGGCGGCCGCTGATCGACCGCATGATCCGTAATGTGCTTGCGGGGGTGCTTCCCTATCCAAAACGTTTCCGGACGGCCCTAGCGCTCGCTAAGGTGAGCCGCCCGCTCGCTCCGTTCTTCGATCGCCTGTCCCCGCTCAAACCGCTAGCAGCTATGCTCCAGCTTGCTCCGACGGGAGCGTTGCGGAGGTCGGATTCGATGCAGCCCGGCAGCCGCGCGCCGGAGGCGGAGCGGCGTGGCCGCGTCGCGATCTTGAGCGGCTGCGCGCAGCCTGTGCTTGACCCCGGCATTAACGAAGCGACCATACGGCTGCTGACCCGCCTAGGGATAGAGGTCGTGGTGCCGGAAGGCGAGGGTTGTTGCGGGGCCCTTGTCCATCACATGGGCAAGGAGGATCCGGCACTCGGTTTCGCCCGCTCCAATGTCGATGCCTGGACCCGCGAGATCGAAGCCGGCGGGCTCGATGCCATCATCATCACGACCTCGGGCTGCGGGACCACGGTCAAGGACTACGGGCACATGCTCCGGCTTGATCCGCATTATGCAAAGAAGGCGGCCCATGTGTCCGCCCTTGCCAAGGACGTGACGGAATATCTGGCGACGCTGGATCTCCCAAAACTCAATAGCCGCGAACTGACCGTTACCTACCACTCCGCCTGCTCTATGCAGCATGGCCAGAAGATCACGATGGCGCCGAAAAACCTGTTGAAGAATGCGGGCTTCGTGGTGCGCGATCCGCCGGAGGGTCATCTCTGCTGCGGCTCGGCCGGGACCTACAATATCATGCAGCCGGAAATCTCCCAGCAGTTGAAGGCTCGCAAGGTGAAGAACATCGAAGCGACGCGTCCGGATCTCATCGCAACGGGCAATATCGGCTGCATGACCCAGATCGGCACCGGCACTTCAATCCCGATCGTCCACACGATCGAACTGCTCGACTGGGCCTATGGTGGCCCGAAACCTGCCAAGCTCCACTAGAAAAGCCGGCCTTACGGCCGAATTCTCACAGAGCTTCATCCGCTGTTAGAACTTCAGGGACACCCCGACGTTTACCGCATTGGTGAGGACTTCGGTCTGCAGCGAGGCGCCGCTATCGATGTCTACGTCGACCCAGGAATAGTTGCCCTTGTACTCGACGAAGGCGGCCCAGCGATCGCTGATGTCGTACTTGACGCCAGCCTGCGCCTGCAGGGTCGCTCCACCGAACTGGTATTCCGAGGTTGTGCCGCTTGGCCGGGTCACCTCGATATGCGGCACGTTGATACCGGCGCCCGCGCCGACATAGGGGGTGAACCGGCTGCCCTCGATCGGGAAGCGGTAGAGCGCGTTGACCGTCAACAGGTTGATCCCGTCGGTCATCTCGAAATGCGACCAGCCAGTTTCCCTCAGCGTCTCGTCATCGGCATAGACCTTCGCATGGGTGAAATCCAGCGACACGCCGAGGTTCGCCAACTGGCCATCGCCGAACCAGTAGCTACCGCGGACGCCCCAGTAAGGGGGTGTGGAGAAGGACTTTCCTTCCCAGCCTGCGGTGAAGTCCGGTCCGTCCGATACCTCGACGTCGCTGTGCGGCGCCGTCTGATAGCCGCCATAGGCAGAGAACTCGAAATAGCCGGATGTGGCCGGTGCGACATACGTGGTCTCGGCCGGCGTCAACTGGATCGGCGTGAGATCCGCGGCCAAAATGGGCGAGGTGAAGGCGAGGCCGGTCGCCAGAGCTGAAGATGCAAGGGAAAGCGAAGCGAGTGTGCGCATGAGGACCCGATTGGTTGCGTCACGAGACGCAGCCCGTGCGTCCCTTTGTCTGAGAGGCGGCGACTCAACGCCGCTCATCACCCTATCGGCGCTTCATAACGGGAACATGAAGGCGGGCTCGCACCCGCCTCCTTCATCTTAGCCGCCAAACAGCGTCCGGAAGATGTCGATTCCACGATCCTGGAAGGCGACGTCTCCATGCTTGTTGCCCGGGCCGATGACGACCACCTTCGTGCCGACCGGTGCCCGCTCGTAAAGGTGCTCGACATCCTTGTTCATCATGCGGATGCAGCCGGAGGAGAGGTTGAGGCCGATCGACCAGGGCTGGTTGGTGCCGTGAATGCGGAAGATCGTGTCCCGCCCACCTTTGTAGAGGTACATGGCGCGAGCGCCGAGCGGATTATCCGGTCCTCCCTTTTGAACGGCCGGCAGGACGTGGCCCCGTGCAGCTTCGCGGCGGCGCATCTCGGCCGGCGGCGTCCAGCTTGGCCATTCGGCCTTGCGTCCGATCTTGACGACCCCGGACCAGCCGAAGCCTTCGCGGCCGACCCCAATGCCGTAGCGGATCGCGCGGTTGCGACCTTCCACATAGTAGAGGAACTTGTTGTTGGTATCGACGATGATGGTGCCGGGGGCTTCGTCCGTCGAGAAGCGCACCATCCGCCGCTTGTATTTTTCCGGCACCGCGCGATTGCGCACGGCCGGCGCCACGTCGCTTGCCGTCGTCTGCGGCTGCGCAGAACGTGACGTCTGGGCGGGGGCTTCGCCCGCCACCATGGTGACCGCCAGACCGGCGACCGCAATCAGCATTTTATGCGACTTCATCCTGACCCCTTGCATCAGCTTGACCTGAAAAGGGGAGCAAGATGTGCTGGTGCCGTTCGCCCGACAAGACGATGCGGAAGGAATAGCGGCGGCTGCGCGAAAAAGGACCGGATCGTGGCGATCCGGCCACATCTTTCTTACATGACGATGACCTTGGCGCCGACGTTGACCCTCTCGTAGAGATCGACGACGTCCTCGTTGCGCATGCGGATGCAGCCGGAGGAGACGGCGCTGCCGATTGTCCACGGCGCATTCGTGCCATGGATGCGATAGAGCGTTGAGCCGAGATACATGGCGCGGGCGCCCAGCGGATTGGCCGGGCCGCCTTCCATGGTCGCCGGGAGGTAATGGCCCTTGGCGGCCTCGCGCGCGATCATTTCCTGCGGCGGTGTCCAGCGCGGCCACTCCGCCTTGCGGGTGATCTTGTGTGTGCCGGCCCATTCGAAGCCCGGCTTGCCGACGCCCACACCATAGCGGCGAGCCTGGCCGTTGCCGGTGACGAGGTAGAGGAACCGGTTATTGGTGTCGATGACGATCGTTCCGGGCGCGTGCTTCGTCTGATAGGCGACTGTTTGCGGCAGGAACTGCGGCTCGATCTGGATCCGGACGACCCTGTTGGGGCGCATGCTGGCCGGTTGCGAATTGCCACGCCGGGCGTCCGTGCTCCGCGGGCGCTGCTGGAAGAGACTGCGCGGCTGGGACGGTCGGACCGGATAGACCACGGGTCGCACCTTGCCGCCGAGTTGCATGACCCAGGGCGCCGTCAGGTCCGGGCTCACGATCACCGGCGGCCGCTCTCGATATCGGTCATTTGCTTGCGCCGTGGCTGCAAACGCGGGAAGAAGGCTTAAGGCCAGCAGAAGCATCTTGTTCATTGTCGGATCCACTCGCTACACATGCACCGAAGGGCATTTCTCGCCCCATTGCAGCTCACGCTGCCAAGGGAGAACGAGGGAAGTGTAAACGGGTGGCGATTGAAATTGATCTCGGAAGATAAACCTTTCAGCAGGGTTAGCCGGGGGTTTTCGAGAATGGTTGACCGAGGCTGAAGGTAAGGCAGGCAGCGTTAACGATCGAGGAATGATGGAAAACGACGGCATCATCACAGGCGAGGACGGGCAGGGCCGCTGCTTCTGGCATGGCGGCCTCGACGATTATCGCCGGTACCACGACGAGGAATGGGGCCGGCCGGTAAAGGACGATTTCCGGCTGTTCGAGAAAATCTGCCTGGAAGGCTTCCAGTCGGGGCTTTCCTGGCTGACCATCCTGCGCAAGCGCGAGAATTTTCGTGCCGCCTTCGCGGGCTTCGACTTCGACAAGATTGCCCGCTTCAATGAGGACGACGTGGGGCGGTTGGTGGCGGACCCGGGCATCATTCGGCACCGCGGCAAGATCGTCTCGACGATCAACAATGCCCGGCGGGCCGTCGAGATGCGCGACGAGTTCGGCTCACTCGCTTACTACTTCTGGCGCTTCGAGCCACCTGCGGGCGACCGACCGGAGGTGATGGACCTTGCGACGCTGCTGGCGAACCCGACGACGCCCACCTCCGTCCGCCTTTCAAAGGACCTGAAGAAGCGCGGTTGGACCTTTGTCGGCCCGACCACCGTCTATGCCTTCATGCAGGCCATGGGCCTGGTCAACGATCACCTCGCCGGCTGCTTCTGTCAGCCGGAGGTCGACCGGCTGCGGGCGGAGTTCAAGCGGCCCTAATCTGCTCCAGCACCTCCGGCAATTGGCCGATGTGCTCGATCTGCCTGAAACGCGGTGCGTCCTTGGGCGGCTCCACATGCTCAACGATCCAGGTCAGCGCGTGTGGAATGAAGACGCCGTAGCTGCCGGCCGCGATCGCTGGCACGATGTCCGATTTCAACGAGTTGCCAACCATCATCGCCCGGTCAGGGCCGTCAGCGAGCTTGGAGAAAATCCGCCGGTATGTGGTGGCGCTCTTGTCGCTTACGATCTCGATCGCGTCGAAAAGATCTCCCAGCCCCGATTGCGCCAGCTTACGCTCCTGGTCGAAGAGATCGCCCTTGGTGATCAGAACGAGAAGATACTCCCCGTTCAGCGCCCGCAGCGTCTCCTCCACATGGGGCAGCGTCTCGACAGGATGACGCAGCAGTTCGCGTCCGATGTCCAGGATGTCGCTGATGGTCTTAGCGGGGACGTTGCCGTTGGTGACCTCGATCGCGGTTTCGATCATCGACAGCGTGAAGCCCTTGATGCCGAAGCCGTAGTGCTCGAGGTTCCGCTTCTCGGCTTCCAGCAGCCTGTCTGAGACCTGGGATCCTCCGGCATAGTCGCCGAGAAGGGTCGCAAACTGCTGTTCCGTCAGGCGGTAGAACTGCTCGTTCTGCCAGAGTGTGTCGTCGGCATCGAAGCCGATGGCGGTGATCGGGCGCATGGAATACCTCCAGCGTCTGATATGGATCGGTGAGGAGGACCGGGCAAGACTGCCTGCCCGGTCCAGAGGATTACATGCCCCGCGCAGCAAGCCACTTGCGCATGCCGGCGATCTCCGCCTCCTGCGCCTTGATGACGTCTTCGGCAAGCTTGCGCATCTCCGGATCCTTGCCGTGTTGCAGCTGGATCTTCGCGATGTCGATGGCGCCTTTATGATGCGGGATCATGCTGCGCACGAAGTCAATGTCGGCATCCCCGGTATAATCGATGGCCATGTCGCGATGCATGGTCAGATTGGCGTCCTCGAACGCCTTGGCAACCGGATTGTCGGACGCTGCCAGGGACGTCTCGGCATGCCCGTGGCCGTGCGTGTCTTGTGCGAAGGCGGGCCCTGCAAGCGCCAGTGCGAGGGCGGAGGTGATGATCAGGTGTCTGACAGACATGGTATGTCCTTTCCGTGTCCTTGAATTGGTTTGGAGCGATAAGTCGGCCGATGTCTTTCGGCGGTCGTTCCAGCGGCACGGGTTCGGAAGCAACGAGCGGACCGCTCCTGCTGTCGATCCGGAAGAAAAGACCATTGCGGACAACGATCTCGGTCGGCGGCAGCGGTAGGACGGTGGCGCAGACGAAGCAGAGAAAGGTCGAGCAGGCGGGAATGGTCTCGTGACCCACGTCGCGATGCAGAAGCGGATCTTCCTCTACAGTAAGGTGATGATTTGAATGCAGGCGATGAGCCGCTTGATCGCCGGTGGTCGCAACGGGGACAGGGCTGGCGGCAGCATTCGCGACCGTCACCGGCATTGTGCCGTGCAACAGCCAGGAGAGGACGACTAGCAGGGCGGCAGACGCTTCATGTGCACCTGCTTAGCACAATTGCGGCAGTGCAATTGTTCTAGCGCAAGACCCGCTTTGCCACGACATCGTGAACAACCTGGTAGTCTCGACTCTGTTCGCCAAACGGCACGACCGGCCATGGCCACCGCTCGTCTGCATCCGGCACCGGCATTCCATGCAGCAGGTCCTCAGACTCCAGTCTTTTGCCCGAACGGCCGAGAACAGAGTAGGAGGCATCGGTCAGGAGGATGGTGCTACATGGCAACGCGTCCAGGTCGCGCAGATGCGCATGGATGAGCTTCCGCACGACTTCCGCCCGCTTTGTGTCGTTGTTCTGCTCCAGCCGGCGTTCCGCACCCACACCGATCTGCGACAGCAGGTTCGCCGAGATGACGAGGTCGAGATAGGGAACCTGCCGCAGGAAGGAAAGCGACTCCGGTTGCTTGCCGTCCAAAGCATCTTCAAGCCCCGCAAGATCCCGGTGGAAAAGCCGGACATTGCCAAACCGCCTTGCCTTCAGCCACATCCGCACGCTCGCCAGATGCACCAGGTCAACCAGCACCACCGTGTCGAACCCACGGGAGAGCGCTCCAACGGGCACGTCACGTAAGAGTCCAGATCCCAGTACCACCACTGTTCGGCGGCGGCGCATGCCGTTGATCGTGTCGGATACAAACCTTCTGCAATTCTCCTCATGCGCCGCCCATTCGTTTGCGCAGCGCGTGGCGCGCGACCAGAGGCTGACTGAGGCGCCGATGAACGGGCGAAATTGAGCCGGCGTGACTGGAGTGGTCGCGGCGTATTGTATAGCTTCTACGATCATGAGCTAGCGGTAGATCTCGCGCCGGTAGCCGATCTCCGCGACCAGCACCACGAGCCTCTGATCCTGGATATCGCAGATGATGCGGTAATCGCCGACGCGGTAGTAAACGCCGAGCGCGTGACCTCTGAGTGCCGTGCCAAGTTCACGAGGGTTTACGTGCCGCCAAGCGATCTTCCGGGAAAGAAACGATGCGTGCGGCATCGCCCGATTCAAGGCGCTGTAGCTGCTTCTCGGCTTTTGCCCGGAACTCAATGGTCGAGGCCCAGTCTCTGCTTCACTTCTGCAAGAGGATAGGTCGGTTCGCCATCGCGAATGCTCTGCATCGCCACTTCGGCCGCCGCGATATCGTTCAGATCTTCCAGATGCTGCTCGATGACGTCGCGCAAATAGTCATCTGTCGCGGTCCCGGCTTCCGCCGCATATTCTTCGACGAGCTTCAGCATCTCGTCGGGCATTTCGATCGTGACGCGTTTGTTCATGGCCGTGACCCTTTCGTGCCGACATATACCATTGCCGCCACCCCTTCGCCAGTCGCCCGGCCTTGCCGCTCCGGCTCCCATCCTCTAAGAAACCGCACACGAAATTCGCCCCTTTCCGGGGCCGCTGGCAGTGGACATCCGATCATGAGCGACAAGCAGAAGAAACCCCAGAAACTGAAGGCCCGCTTGCCGCGTGGCTTCGTCGATCGCTCGGCCGCCGATATCCATGCCACCAACGAGATGATCGCCAAGATCCGCGAGGTCTACGAGCGATACGGTTTTGATCCTGTCGAGACGCCGCTCTTCGAGTATACCGATGCGCTCGGCAAATTCCTGCCCGACAGCGACCGCCCGAACGAGGGCGTCTTCTCCCTACAGGACGATGACGACCAGTGGATGAGCCTTCGCTACGACCTGACGGCGCCGCTCGCCCGCCATGTCGCGGAAAACTTCAACGAGATCCAACTGCCCTTCCGCACCTACCGCGCTGGCTATGTCTTCCGCAACGAAAAGCCGGGCCCCGGCCGCTTTCGCCAATTCATGCAGTTCGACGCCGACACGGTCGGGGCGCCGGGCGTTCAGGCCGATGCCGAAATGTGCATGATGATGGCGGATACTATGGAAGCGCTTGGCATCAAGCGCGGCGATTATGTGATCCGGGTCAACAACCGCAAGGTTCTGGATGGCGTGATGGAGGCAATTGGCCTTGGCGGTGACGATAAGGCGGGGCAGCGTCTGAATGTGCTGCGCGCCATCGACAAGCTAGACAAGTTCGGTCCGGAGGGCGTCAAGCTCCTGCTCGGCGAAGGCCGCAAGGATGAGAGCGGTGACTTCACCAAGGGTGCGGGACTGAATGCCGCGCAGATCGACAAGGTTCTCTTCTTCGTCGGCATCAAGGACTACGCGGAGAGCGCCGGCCAACTCGGTGAACTCGTGGCGGGCACCGCCAAGGGCGGCGAGGGCGTGGGCGAGCTTAACACGATCGGCGCTCTGGCCGCCGAGGCTGGGTACGGACCGGATCGCGTCAAGATCGACCCCTCTGTCGTCCGCGGTCTCGAATACTACACCGGCCCCGTCTTCGAAGCCGAACTCACCTTCGACGTCACCAACGAAAAGGGCGAAAAGGTCGTCTTCGGCTCGGTCGGCGGTGGCGGTCGTTATGACGGTCTCGTCTCCCGCTTCATGGGTCAGCCGGTGCCAGCCACCGGCTTTTCCATCGGTGTGTCGCGCCTCATGACGGCGCTGAAGAACCTCGGCAAACTCGGCCAGGACGAGGTTCTCGGGCCCGTCCTCGTCACCGTCATGGATGGCGATGTGGAAAGCATGGGCCGCTACCAGCGCTTCACGCAACAGCTGCGCGCCGAAGGCATCCGTGCCGAAATGTACCAGGGCAACTGGAAGAAGTTCGGCAATCAGCTGAAATATGCCGACCGCCGCGGCGCCCCGATTGCCATCATCCAGGGCGGCGACGAGCGGGCTGAAGGTGTAGTGCAGATCAAGGACCTGATCGAGGGGAAGCGGTTGTCCGGCGAGATCGAGGACAACGCCACCTGGCGAGAGGCGAGGGTAGCGCAGGAGACGGTGCCGGAAGCCAATCTCATCGCCAAGGTGAAGGAGATCCTGGCGGCTCAGGCGGAAGACCGTCGGCGGGAAGGCTGACCATGCCGCTGATCGACATGCCGGAGTTTTCCGGCGAGCTGCTGGAGGAGTTCGAACGCCGCCGGACGGTGCGGGTCAACACGCCGGTCATTCAGCCGGCAGAGCCCTTCCTCGACATGGCGGGCGAGGACCTGCGCCGCCGCATCTTCCTGACGGAAAGCGAAACGGGCGCCAGCCTCTGCCTGCGACCAGAATTCACCATCCCCGTCTGTCTGCGCCACATCGAAACCGCCACCGGCACGCCGAAGCGATATTCCTATCTAGGGGAGGTCTTCCGCCAGCGGCGAGAGGGCGCACACGAGTTCTATCAGGCCGGCATCGAGGATCTGGGTGAAGCCGACATCGCCAGCGCGGACGCCCGCGCAATCGCCGATGCCTTCGGCATCCTCTCCCGCCTTCTGCCCAGCCGTCCTCTGACCGTTACCTTGGGGGATCAGGCCGTTTTCGAAGCGGTCGTCAAGGCGCTCGGCCTGCCCCTCGGGTGGCAGAAGCGGCTGATCCATGCCTTCGGCGACATGGCGCATCTTGAAGCCCTTCTCGAACGGCTTGCTCGGCCGCAGCCAGTAGCGGGACTGGACCCCGAGATCGCCTTGCTGCTCGCCTCCGGAAACGAGGATGAGCTTGTGGCACGGATCGACAGCACCATGCAGGCAACGGGCTATTCCACGAATGCCAGCCGCTCCCCGCTCGAAATCGCAAGGCGGCTGAGGGAGAAACGCACACTCGCCCAAACGCAGCTCGATGGCGGCGCGTTGCTCCTGCTGCGCGAGTTCCTCACGTTGCGCCTGCCGCTATCGCAAGCCTCCGCAGCGCTTGCTGGGTTCGCCGATGCCGCCGGTCTGAAGCTCGGTCCGGCGATCGCGCAATTCGACGCCCGGGTGGCGGCGCTCTCCGTTATTGGCGTTGATCTCTCCGCCATGACCTATCGCGCCGCCTTCGGCAGGCCGCTCGATTACTACACCGGCCTCGTCTTCGAGGTGACGGAGGAGGGAGGCTCGGCCGTATTGGCCGGCGGCGGTCGCTTCGACCGGCTTCTGACGCTGCTCGGCGCAAAGGATCGCATTCCTGCCGTCGGTTTCGCGCTTTGGCTGGACCGGATCGAAACGGCGAGGGAAGCTCAATGACCCTTACCATCGCACTACCCTCTAAGGGGCGGATCAAGGACGGAACCGTCGAGATCTTCGAGCGCGCCGGTCTTGGCATTACCAGCATCGGCAATGACCGGTCTTATCGGGGGCGGCTGGAAGGCGTGGATGGCGTCGAGATTGCCTATCTCTCCGCTTCGGAGATCGCCCGTGAACTGGCAGCCGAGACTGTGGATTTTGGCGTGACAGGGGAGGATCTGGTTCGCGAAGGGATGCCCGGTGTCGACGAAAAGGTGGAGTTCTGCGCCCGGCTTGGCTTCGGTCAGGCGGATGTGGTTGTCGCAGTGCCGGAGATCTGGCTCGACGTCGAGACGATGGCGGACCTCGGCGATGTCGCCGCAGATTTCCGCGCCCGTCACGGCAGGCGGCTTGCGATCGCAACGAAGTACTGGCGCCTGACCCAGCAGTTCTTTTCCCGCCAGCACGGCATCCAGCTCTACCGCATCGTCGAAAGCCTCGGCGCGACCGAGGGCGCACCGGCCGCAGGGCAGGCCGATATCATCGTCGACATTACCTCGACCGGCTCGACGCTGAAGGCCAATCACCTGAAGGTGCTGACCGACGGCGTGATCCTGAAGAGCGAGGCCTGCCTTGTGCGCGCCCGCAAGCCGGAGCATAATGCGGACCCACGGGTCGAGCAGATCGTCCGTGCAGTGAGAGCGGTCACGGGCGGGAGTGATGGCTGAGGATGAAGACGTCATCGGGCTCTACGAGCGCCACGCGCTGGCGTTCGATCATTTGCGCGGGAAGAACCTCTTCGAGAGACCGTGGCTGGACCGCTTCGCCGCTCTCCTACCGGCCAACGGGACGGTACTCGATCTCGGTTGCGGCGCCGGAGAGCCGCTCGCCGCGCACTTGATCGCTCGCGGCTTTCGCGTGACAGGAGTGGATAGCTCACAAAGCATGATCGATCTCTGCCGGCAGCGCTTCCCGCGAGAGCAGTGGATCGTCCGCGATATGCGTAGGCTGCCGCCGGGGCGAACCTTTAACGGCATCCTTGCCTGGCACAGTTTCTTCCACCTGAACCCCGCCGACCAGCGGGAGATGTTCCTGATCTTTGCCTATCTCTCGGCGCCGGGTGCAGCGCTGATGTTTACAGCCGGGCACTTCGCCGGTGTCGCTATGGGCGAGTTCGGCGGCGAACCGCTCTTTCACGCCAGCCTCGATCGCGAGGAATATGCGACACTGCTCGAAGAGAACGGTTTCCGGATCGTCTCTCGAGTGACGCAGGATCCGGAGTGCGGTGGCGCCACCGTCTGGCTGGCGCAGCGCCGCACCTAGCAAAGAAAGAGGGCGCCGGACCGGCTGGTCCAGCGCCCCGTCCTTGGGAGGACTTAAGGTCGGGCTTAGGCGGCCACTGCGACGGTGCCGCTGCGGCGGGCGTCAAGCGAATAGGCACCGGCACCGGCTGCAGCGAGTGCCAGGAAGCCGCCCGCGATCGTCAGGTTCTTCATCATCATCAGGCCGTTGAACATCGTCAGCATGCCATTGGCAGCTTCCGGGAAGTCAGGCACGTTGATGGCGCCGGAATGGAAGACCAAACCGGTAAAGACGGTGAAGGCGGCAAGCAGGATCGCGGCGATGCGCGCCTCAAAGCCGACGATCACGGCAAGGCCGGCCAGCAACTCGAAGAGACCGGCAAGATAGGCAAGACCTGTCGCGGCCGGGAAGCCGGCACCGGCAATCATGCCGGCGGTACCGGCGGGATCAACGAGCTTGCCATAGCCGGACATGATGAACATGGCCGACAGAAGAACGCGGCCGGCGAGAAGCAGAAGGTTGTTGGTGGTGGTGTTGGTCATAGGAATAACTCCAGATTGGATCGGCTGTCAGGGCATCGAATTCTGGAGGAAAGATGCCGCATCCATTGCCATTCTGAAAGATGAACAATTGGCAACGGATTGTCGTCTTTGAGTGAACGGTGACGCTTCACCCTATTGGCGAATATCAGAAAAGGGCGGCCCGAAGACCGCCCTTCCCGAAACTGAACCGGATGGCTCAGATGTGAAGACCCGAAGGTCTTACATCATGTCCATGCCGCCCATTCCGCCCATGCCGCCAGGCATGCCGGCCGGAGCGTCCTTCTTCGGCAGCTCGGCGACCATGGCTTCCGTCGTGATCAGCAGCGAGGCAACCGAAGCTGCGTTCTGCAGGGCCGTGCGAACAACCTTGACCGGGTCAACGATGCCCATGGCGATCATGTCGCCATATTCAGACGTCTGAGCGTTGTAGCCGAAGTTCTCTTCGTTCTTGTCGAGGATCTTGCCGACAACGATTGAAGCTTCGTCACCAGCGTTGGTGGCGATCTGGCGAACCAGCGACTGGAGCGCACGGCGAACGATGTTGATGCCGGCTTCCTGGTCGTCGTTCTCGCCCTTGGCAGCGATCTTCGTGGACGAACGGAGGAGAGCGGTACCACCACCCGGGACGATGCCTTCCTGAACGGCAGCGCGGGTCGCGTTCAGAGCGTCGTCGATGCGGTCCTTGCGCTCCTTGACTTCGACTTCCGTGGAGCCGCCAACGCGGATAACGGCAACGCCGCCAGCGAGCTTGGCAAGACGTTCCTGCAGCTTCTCGCGGTCGTAGTCCGAAGTGGTCTCCTCGATCTGCGCCTTGATCTGAGCAACGCGACCTTCGATGTCGGTCTTCTGGCCAGCGCCGTCGACGATCGTGGTGTTTTCCTTGGAGATCGAAACCTTCTTCGCACGGCCGAGCATGTCGAGCGTGACGTTTTCGAGCTTGATGCCGAGGTCTTCGGAGATGACAGTGCCGCCCGTCAGGATGGCGATGTCTTCGAGCATGGCCTTGCGGCGGTCGCCGAAGCCAGGAGCCTTGACGGCAGCGATCTTCAGACCACCGCGCAGCTTGTTGACGACGAGCGTTGCAAGAGCTTCCCCTTCGACGTCTTCAGCAATGATGAGGAGCGGCTTGCCGGACTGAACGACGGCTTCCAGAACCGGCAGCATCGCCTGAAGGTTCGAAAGCTTCTTTTCGTGCAGCAGGATGTACGCGTCGTCAAGATCAGCGACCATCTTCTCCGGGTTCGTCACGAAGTAAGGCGACAGGTAGCCGCGGTCGAACTGCATGCCTTCGACGACTTCGAGTTCGGTTTCGGCGGTCTTGGCTTCTTCGACGGTGATGACGCCTTCGTTGCCGACCTTCTGCATCGCTTCAGCGATGTCACGGCCAACCTGGGCGTCGCCGTTTGCGGAGATCGTGCCGACCTGGGCAACTTCTTCCGAAGTCGAGATCTTCTTGGCCTTCGCCTGCAGGTCACGAACGACTTCGGCAACGGCGAGATCGATGCCGCGCTTCAGGTCCATCGGGTTCATGCCGGCTGCAACGGCCTTGTTGCCTTCGCGAACGATCGCCTGGGCAAGAACTGTTGCAGTGGTGGTGCCGTCACCGGCGATGTCGTTGGTCTTCGAAGCAACTTCGCGGACCATCTGGGCACCCATGTTCTCGAACTTGTCTTCCAGTTCGATTTCCTTGGCGACCGATACACCGTCCTTGGTGATGCGCGGAGCGCCGAAAGACTTGTCGATGATGACGTTACGGCCCTTCGGACCGAGGGTCACCTTCACTGCATCTGCGAGAACGTCGACGCCGTGCAGCATCTTTTCGCGCGCGGTGCGGCCAAACTTGATTTCTTTAGCTGCCATTTTGTTGACTCCTGAAGAGGGTTGTCAGCGATAATTCAGTGGAAGCAGTCGGCTTAGAGTCAGCCGATGATGCCCATGATGTCGGCTTCCTTCATGATCAGAAGGTCTTCGCCGTCGAGCTTGACTTCCGTACCGGACCACTTGCCGAACAGAACGCGGTCACCGACCTTGACGTCGAGTGCGACGATCTTGCCGGACTCGTCACGCGCGCCGGAGCCGACGGCGACGATTTCGCCTTCCTGCGGCTTTTCCTTGGCGGTGTCCGGAATGATGATGCCACCCTTGGTCTTGGCTTCAGACTCGACGCGGCGAACGACGACGCGATCGTGCAGGGGGCGGAAATTGGTGCTTGCCATTGTCTTGTCCCTCGATCAAATGACACGGACAGGTCTTTCGAGACCCGTATGGGGGGTGCTAGCACTCCTCGATGAAGAGTGCCAACAGGCGTCGAGATAAGGGGGCGCCGGTCGCGAGTCAAGAACGGCATCTCGAAATCAATCCGAAATTTGGCTCCGTCCAAAGCCGGCCTGGTGGTGCGGCTGAAACTTCTTGCACTCCAGAGAAAGCTTTGCGATGTCAGCGCCTCCAGATACCAGCTCGGAAGCAGGCATGGCCAAGCGCATCAGCACCCTCAGCGAGATCACCGGCAATTACGACGTCGTCCTCTCCGATGTCTGGGGGGTCCTCCACAACGGCGTCGATGCCTTTCCGGATGCCTGCGAAGCGCTGGCAGAGGCCCGCAAGGCGGGCGTGACGGTAGTCCTGATCACCAACTCTCCTCGTCCTTCCCCGGGCGTGATCAGTCAGCTGCGCCTCCTGGGCGTGCCGGACGAGGCCTATGACCGCATCGTCACCTCCGGCGACGTGACGCGACACCTGATTGCCGAAGGGCCGAAGAAGGTCTTCCTGCTCGGGCCGGAGCGCGACATGCCGCTGTTCGACGGACTGGATGTCGAAGTCGTCGGAGCCGATGCAGCAGACGCAATCGTCTGCACCGGCTTCTTCGACGATGAGAAGGAAGTCCCGGAAGATTACCACGACATGCTGGACGCGTTCCAGAAGCGCGATGTCCCGTTCATCTGCGCCAACCCGGATCTCGTGGTAGAGCGCGGCCATCGCATCATTCCCTGCGCCGGCTCCGTCGCCGCCTATTACGAGCAACTCGGCGGCCAGACGCGGATCGCCGGCAAGCCCCACACACCGATCTACGAGGAAGCGCTGGCCTTTGCCCGCCAGACCCGCGGCGAATTTGCCAGGGATCGTGTTGTTGCCATCGGCGACGGCATGCCGACCGATGTGCGGGGCGCGATTTCTCAAGGGCTGGACCTTCTCTATATCAGCGCCGGCATCCACGTAAACGAGTACACGATCAACGGCGAGATCGACGAGGCGGTGATGAACGGCTGGCTCGAGCGCGAAGGCGCGGCACCCCAGTGGTGGATGCCGAGACTCGCTTAAGGCTCGCTCATGACCCTGTTTCACCGCAACGAGAAGAAAGAGCCTCTGCCGGGCCACCTGAAGGGCGGCGTGGTCGCGATCGGCAACTTCGACGGCGTCCATCGCGGCCATCTCAGCGTTCTCGACAAGGCGCTCTCGCTTTCAGGATCGAAGGGCGTTTCGGCGCTGGTACTGACCTTCGAGCCGCATCCGCGCACCGTCTTTCAGCCGGACCAGCCCGTCTATCGGCTGACGCCGGCACCGCTGAAGGCGCGGCTGCTGGAGGCCGCGGGCTTTCATTGCGTCATCGAATATCCGTTCGACCCCCAATTCTCGCAGCGATCGGCCGAGGACTTCGTTCAGTCGGTCCTGGTCGGCTGGCTTGAGGCTTCCGCTGTGGTCACCGGCTTCGACTTCCACTTCGGCAAGGGGCGGGAAGGTGGACCCGCCTATCTGATGGCGGCGGGTGAACAACTTGGCTTCACTGTCAGCCTCGTTGACGCCTATCGTGACGAGAACGCCGACGTCATCTCCTCGAGCCGTATCCGGGACCTGCTCGCCGAAGGCGACGTCGTCGCGGCGGCCGGGCTGCTCGGCTACCGCTACACCGTGGAAGCAGAGGTCGTCGGCGGCGAGAAACTCGGCCGCACACTCGGCTATCCCACCGCCAACATGGCCCTTGCGCCGGAAACGCAGCTCAAGGCCGGCGTCTATGCCGTCCGCTTCCGAACGGAAGATGGCGCCCTTCACGATGGTGTCGCAAGCTACGGCCGCCGTCCGACGGTCACCGAAAACGGCGCGCCGCTCCTTGAAACCTATCTCTTCGACTTCTCCGGCAATCTCTACGGTCAGACGTGCTCCGTTTCCTTCTTCGGCCATCTGCGCGACGAGCTGAAGTTCGACGGTCTGGACCCGCTGGTCGAGCAGATGAAGCGTGACGAGGAGGAGGCGCGGGCGCTTCTTGCCGGCGTCCGGCCGCTGGGTCAGCTCGACAGCCGGATCGTTTTCTAACGCCCATTAGAGCCTTTATGAAGAGCCTGCGTCCTTCAGTATCGAGAGTTGGCAGTCTTCCGACTTTGCAGGTTGCGCGGCACAAGAAGTATCTTGCCCGTATCGCAGACTTCCACTTCTCATGCGAGCCCTTGGCATTCTTGATGTAGTGGAACCCGAGCTCGGAGATAATATCGCGAACGAGCTTGTAGTAACCATCCACAATCAGGCGGCGACTGCAGGTTCGGCAGGCCCCGGCCATAGGATGGCGGGAATGAGGTCCTTCATCGGCGTGCCTGTCACATCTGTATCCGTCATGTGGTTTCCAACGATGAGGTCGACGGCAGTGTCGAAGATAACCTCCTCAAAGCTGTCGATTGACGGAGCCTCGTGATATGAAGACCTTCGATGTCGCTCTCGGAGTAGAAGGTTTTTGCCTCCTCATCCCAATGCGCCTAGATGAAAAAAGCCCTTTTCATTCCGCTCTCCTGAGAGACCAAGAAGGTCACCACGACTGAGGTTATGATGGATGGGGCAAGGGTACAACATCCCAGAGCCCACGCTCTCTGTCTGTGGCGAGGGCAAAGGACCGCCTCCACCCGCCTACCTCTTCCTTTCGTGCGCGAAACCTCGTAAAGACGCGGGCCATGACACACTGCCTGCCGGCCCGCTTCATACGAATTACCGGCCCGGCCTTCCGCGCCGCTTGAAGCCAGGCGTCCGGAAGGTCCGGGTTTTTGGCGCTCCCACGCGCTTCCGCCACCGAATTCTCTTTATCCGGATGCGCCCGACCGGCGCCAGAGACGATTGCCTGATCATGACCGATACCGCCGAAAAGCTCGACTACTCGAAGACCCTCTACCTGCCCGAAACCGACTTCCCGATGCGCGCCGGCCTGCCGCAGAAGGAGCCGGAGATCGCGGCGAAGTGGAAGGAGATGGGGCTCTACAAGAAGCTGCGTGCCTCCGCTGCGGGACGTGAAAAGTTCGTCCTCCACGACGGCCCTCCCTATGCCAACGGCCACATCCACATCGGTCACGCGCTGAACAAGGTGCTGAAGGACGTCATCACCCGCTCCTTCCAGATGCGCGGCTTTGACTCGAACTACGTGCCCGGCTGGGACTGCCACGGCCTGCCGATCGAATGGAAGATCGAGGAGAAGTACCGCGAGAAGGGCAAGGACAAAAACGAGGTTCCGATCAACGAATTCCGCAAGGAATGCCGCGAGTTTGCGCAAGGCTGGATCGACATCCAGTCCGACGAGTTCCGCCGCCTCGGCATCGAGGGCGATTTCGACAATCCCTACACGACCATGGCCTTCCACGCGGAAGCCCGCATCGCCGGCGAACTTCTGAAGATCGCCATGAGCGGGCAGCTTTATCGCGGCTCCAAGCCGGTCATGTGGTCGGTCGTCGAGCGTACCGCTCTGGCGGAAGCGGAGGTCGAGTATCACGAGGTCGAAAGCGACACGATCTGGGTGAAGTTCCCGATCCTTCGGAGCGTTGAGCCGGGCGCGCTGGACAGAGGAGACGGCTTCCGGCAGGCTGTCAGCGCCCAGAACGCCGAGGGCGGTTCTCTCGGTGACCTTCAAGGCGCCTTCGTCGTCATCTGGACCACGACGCCTTGGACGATCCCAGGCAACCGTGCGATCGCCTACTCACCGAAGGTCCAGTATGCACTCTACGAGGTGACGGAAGCAGATAACGACTTCGGCCCACGGCCGGGCGAGAAGCTGGTCTTTGCGGAAAACCTCGCAGAGGAGTCATTCAAGAAGGCGAAGCTGCAGTACAAGAAGCTGCGTGGTGTCGCCGCTGGGGAGCTTGGCCGGCTGTTGTGCGGGCATCCGTTGCGGCAGCTGGGCGGAGGATATGAATTCCCGGTTCCGCTGCTGAGTGGCGACCATGTTACTGACGATGCCGGCACCGGTTTCGTTCATACGGCACCTTCCCATGGGCGCGAGGACTTCGACGCCTGGATGAGCAGCATCAAGCAACTAGAAGCGCTTGGCATCGACACCAAGATCCCGTTCCCGGTCGATGACGCCGGCTTCTACACCGAAGACGCCCCCGGTTTTGGCCCTTCGGCTGAAGGCGGTGCTGCTCGCGTGCTCGACGACAACGGCAAGAAGGGCGATGCCAACAAGCGCGTCATCGAAGCGCTGATCGAGTTTAAGCAACTGTTTGCCCGGGGTCGCATCAAGCACGACTATCCGCATTCCTGGCGCTCCAAGAAGCCGGTGATCTTCCGCAACACGCCGCAGTGGTTCGTCTACATGGACAAGGACCTGAGCGACGGCACGACGTTGCGTACCCGTGCGCTCTCGGCCATAGACGACACCCGCTTCGTGCCCGCCGCTGGCCAGAACCGCCTGCGCGCCATGATCGAGCAGCGCCCGGACTGGGTGCTGTCCCGTCAGCGCGCCTGGGGCGTGCCGATCTGCATCTTTGCCGATGCCGAAGGCAGCGTCCTGCGCGACGAAAAGGTGAATGCTCGCATTCTTGAAGCCTTCGAGAAGGAAGGCGCCGATGCCTGGTTCGCCGAAGGCGCCAAGGAGCGCTTCCTCGGCAGCGAGCATGACGGCGAGAGGTGGCAGATGGTCAACGACATCCTCGATGTCTGGTTCGACTCGGGCTCGACCCACACCTTTACGCTGGAAGACCGCCCGGACCTGAAGTGGCCGGCCGACGTCTACCTCGAAGGCTCCGACCAGCATCGCGGCTGGTTCCATTCCTCCCTCTTGGAAAGCTGCGCCACCCGTGGCCGCGCGCCCTACAACGCTGTCGTCACCCATGGCTTCACCATGGCCGAGGACGGCCGCAAGATGTCGAAGTCGCTCGGCAATACGGTTACGCCGCAGGAGGTGATGGCGCAGTCGGGCGCGGACATCCTGCGGCTCTGGGTCATGAACACCGACTACTGGGAAGACCAGCGCCTCGGCAAGACGATCATCCAGACCAACATCGATGCCTATCGCAAGATCCGCAACACGATCCGCTGGATGCTCGGCACGCTTGCCCACGACCAGGGTGAGGAAGTCTCCTATGCCGATCTGCCGGAGCTGGAAAAGCTCATGCTGCACCGGCTGTTCGAACTCGATCAGTTGGTGCGCAAGGGCTACGATGAGTTCGATTTCAAGCGCATCGTTCGCGCCTTATCCGATTTCGCCAACGTCGAACTCTCGGCCTTCTACTTCGACATCCGTAAGGACGCACTCTACTGCGATGCGCCGTCGTCGATGCGCCGTCGTGCCGCACTCTGTGTCATCCGCAAGCTATTCGACTGCCTGGTTTTATGGTTTGCCCCGATGATGCCGTTCACGGCGGAAGAGGCCTGGCTGTCGCGCGACCCGGGGGCAATTTCCGTCCACCTTCAGCAGTTCCCGGATCTCCCGGCTGGCTGGCAGAACGAGGCGATCTCGGAGAAGTGGAAGAAGGTTCGCACTGTTCGTCGTGCCGTTACCGGTGCGCTCGAAGTAGAGCGCAAAGAGAAGCGGATCGGCTCGTCCCTGGAAGCGGCTCCGGTCGTCCATATCGCCGACCCCGAGCTGATGAAGGCCCTGGACGGTCTAGACTTTGCAGAGATCTGCATCACCTCCGATATTTCCGTGATGGCGGGCGAAGGTCCGGCAGCTGCTTTCCGCCTGGAGGACGGAACGAAGGTTGCTGTCGAGCCGCAGCTCGCGGAAGGCACGAAGTGCGCCCGGTCGTGGAAGGTTACCCGCGATGTCGGTTCGGATCCGGACTATCCGGATGTCTCTGCACGGGACGCCGCCGCCCTTCGGGAGCTGACGCAGCTAGGCCGCCTGAGCTGATGAACGGCTGGCCGGATGATTGCGCTTTGGCGGATCATCCGGTACATCTGCCCGAAATTGGCCGGATTTTTCCGTCAGGCCGTGATCAGCGGGTATCTGAGGGGCGTCGAAGGACGGGCGCCGCTGGAAGGATTTTGATGAAGACGACGCATGGGTTTCGCGCCGCTTTGAGCGTGGCCGGCATCATGGCCGGGATGGTTGGCCTTACCGGCTGTATGAGCAGCCCGACCTACGGCACCGGAACCTCCGCAATGGAGCAGCTCGGTGACGACCTCGGCTCGGCCATTTCGCTAGGCGGCAGCGAGAAGCCGAACGTCAAGTACAACCCTCGCCCGGAACTGGTGGTTGCTGCCCAAGACAAGTCCCTGCCGCCGCCGCAGACCTCGCTCGCCAGCCGTGAGAACAACGCGGCTTGGGTCGAATCGCCTGAGGAGACGCGTGAGCGTTTGCGACAGGAAGCGAGCGAAAACGAGAACAATCCGCGCTACCGTTCTCCCCTGCTTGCCGGCAAGGGCAAAGCCGGGCAGATGACCGAGTCGGAGAAGTGGGAAGCCTTCCGCCAAGCCAAGCAGAACCAGGAGACGGTCGATGTTACGGCGCGTCGCCGGTCGCTGACGGACCCCCCGGCGGAATACCGTGCGGTCGATGCCGCAGCCTTAGGCGATCTCGGCGAACCTGAAACGCAGAAGGAGCGCCGCCGCAAGAAGGAGGCGCAGGCCGCCAAGCAGTCCTCCAGCTGGTGGAAGCCCTTCCAGTAGGGCGTCCTGTCAGTCCGGACGACGTGACCTGAAGAAGTCCGTGAGCAACTGCCCGGCCTCGGTTTCGGCGAGGCCGGCATAGACGTCGGGCACGTGGTGGCAGGTCGGCTGCGAAAAGAACCGAACGCCGTTGTCGACGGCACCGCCTTTTGGATCCTCCGCTCCATAGTAGAGCCTGCGGATGCGGGCAAAGGAGATCGCACCGGCGCACATCGTGCAGGGTTCGAGCGTCACGTAGAGATCGGCGCCCTTCAGACGCTCCTGGCCAAGAACGCTCGCCGCCTCACGGATCACCACGATCTCGGCATGGGCCGTCACATCCTGATCCGTCCGGGTGCGGTTTCCCGAGCGGGCGACAATCTCTCCGTCGAGCACGAGCACGGCGCCCACGGGGACTTCGCCGCGCTCCGCCGCCAGCCGGGCCTCCCGCATCGCCTCGGCCATGAAACCGTCCGTCTTCCGCATTATCGGCGATTTCCTCTTAACCCGGGTCCCGTGAACTGGTAGGAAGCAACAAACCAGCGCCTCCCGATCGTGGAGAGCCCAAGACGCACCTCAACCAACTTGAATGTCCGGATCAGTCCGTTCGACATCACGCTTCAGGCAAACAACAAATGACATCCAAAGACAAGCCGAAGCGCGGCGGAGCCAAGCACTTCGATCGCGAAACCAAACCGAAGGCCGGAGGCAAGCCAGGCTTCTCTGCCAAAGGCGGTCTGAAGCCGAGGAAGAACGACGATCGGGATGCCGACAGCCGGCCGCCGCGGAAGGTGGACGCCAATCCCACCCCGGCTGCGTCAGCAGATGCTCCAGCCAAGCCCGAGCGCATTTCTAAGCTGCTCGCTCGCGCAGGCGTCGCGTCCCGGCGGGACGTCGAGCGGATGATTATGGAAGGCCGCGTGCGCTTGAACGGTCAGGTGCTGGACACGCCTGTCGTCAATGCAACGCTGGAGGACCGCATCGAGGTTGATGGTGCCCCGATCCGCGGCATCGAGCGGACACGGCTCTGGCTCTACCACAAGCCGGCCGGCCTGGTGACGACGAATTCGGATCCGGAGGGGCGCCCGACGGTCTTCGACAATCTGCCGGAAGGCCTGCCGCGCGTGCTTTCCATCGGCCGCCTCGACATCAATACGGAAGGCCTGCTGCTCCTCACCAATGACGGCGGCCTCTCACGCGTGCTAGAACTTCCGACGACGGGCTGGCTGCGCCGCTACCGTGTTCGTGCTCACGGTGAGATCGAGCAGGCCGATCTCGACAAGCTGAGGGACGGCATCGCCGTCGACGGTGTGCTGTACGGTGCGATCGAAGCGACACTCGACCGGCAACAGGGCCGCAACGTCTGGCTCACCATGGGCCTGCGTGAAGGCAAGAACCGCGAAATCAAGAATGTTTTGGGAGCGCTCGGTCTTGAGGTGAACCGCCTCATCCGGATCTCCTACGGCCCGTTTCAGCTGGGAGACCTTCCCGAGGGTGAGGTCATCGAGGTCCGCGGCCGTACTCTGCGCGACCAGCTCGGTCCGCGACTGATCGACGAAGCCAAGGCCAATTTCGATGCTCCCGTTTACAGCGAAGGCGCAGGCGACGAGACGCCGGCACCGCGCGCCGCCCGTGCAGATGGAAAAGAAAAAAGCGGCTGGGCCAAGGACGAGCGTTCCGAGCCGCGGCGCGAGAAGCGCTCCGATCGCCCTGCCAAGCGCAGCGACGACCGGAGCTTTGGTGGCAAGGGTCAGCGCGCGGGCAGTCCGCGTGAAGACTGGGGTTTCGCCGAGGATAAGCCGAAGAAGCGTCCGCCCATGGGCACGTCCCGCACCGCCAATGTCTGGATGGCGCCAGGTGCGCGTCCAACGGCAGATGGTCAGGCAAGAAAGTCCTTCGCGCGCGCAGAAGCCGAACGGCTGTTCGACAAGCCGAAGCCGCAGAGCGAACGTCGCGTCGTGGTCAACCGCGCCGAGGACGACAGCGACTGGATTCGCGCCGAAACACCGCCCGAAAGCAGAAGCGAGCGTGGTGGGGACTTCGGCCGCAAGCGCTCGTCCGGTGATCGCGATGCTGGTCGCGGCCGCGATGGCGACAGGGCCGGCCGTTCGACCGGCGCGCGTTCCAGGCGCGAAGGCTTCGGCGGCGATCGTCCGCGCGGCGACCGCAAGCCGCGCGAGGAGGGCGACCGGCCCCGCGGCAAGTCGTTCTCCGGCGAGGGCAGGCCCGACCGCCCCCGCAGCGACCGCCCCTATAGCGACCGTCCGTCTCGTGGCGAGCGTCCGTTTTCCGACAAGCGCCGCGCCGCACGCGCTGACGGCGACCGCTCGAGGTCCGAGGGCGCGCGCGGGGAGAGGCCGGCGGGTGACCGGCCCTTCGGTGACCGCCCGCGTGGAAAGCCAACTGGCGGAAAGCCTGGTGGTGGCAAGCCCTCCGGCGGGAAACCGGGGGGTGGACGTGGCAAGCCGTCGGGTGGCGGCGGTCGCCCGGGAGGCCGCCCGTCCGGTGGCAAGCCCCGCACACCACGGGGCTAGGCCGTCATGCGGATCGTCGGTGGAGATCTCCGCGGCCGGACTTTGGCCGCACCGAAGTCAAACGACATCCGGCCGACGATCGACCGGACGCGCGAAAGCCTGTTCAACATCATCAGCCACGTTTATCCCGAGGCCTTGCAGCAGACCCGGGTGATCGATCTCTTCGCCGGCACTGGCGCTGTCGGCATCGAGGCCTTGTCACGCGGCTGCAAGGCGGCGCTCTTCGTGGAAAACAGCGTCGAGGGCAGGGGGCTGCTCTGGGAAAACATCGAGTCGCTGGCGCTGCACGGGCGCACCCGCATTCTTCGGCGCGACGCGACCAGTCTGGGGGACGTCGGCACGATCGAGCCGTTCCAGTTCCTGTTCGCCGATCCTCCCTACGGCAAGGCGTTGGGCGAGGCAGCTCTTTTCGCCGCGCATGCCGGCCGTTGGCTGGAGCCTGGAGCCCTAGCCATTCTCGAAGAGCGGGCTGACGTCCTGCCGCAGGTACATGACGTCTTTAAACCGCTCGAACAGCGGATCTTTGGTGATACCCGTATGCACTTCTTCCGCTATCAGCCTAATTGACGGCCAAGGCATGAACACCAAGCTCGCCCTTCACGAACTTCCCCGCAAGAGGAGCAGCGGCGAGCTTACCTTTGCCATCGCCTTCGGTGGCGGCGGCGCGCGTGGCCTTTCCCACATCTGTGTGATCGAGGCGCTGGACGAGCTGGGCATACGGCCTGTCGCCATCGCAGGATCGTCGATCGGGGCCATCGTCGGTGCCGCAATGGCGGCGGGGATGAGCGGCGAGGAGATCCACTCTTACACGCTGGAGACAATCGGTCCGCGCGGCACGCTCGCCAACAAGCTCTGGAGCCTCGGGCCTGCCTCCATGCGCGACACGCTCGGCGGCTTCCGCTTTGGCCAGTTCAATCTCGAGCTCGTGCTGAAGGCGCTTCTGCCGCCGCAGATCCCGCAGGACTTCGAATGCTTGCACATCCCGCTCAAGGTGACGGCGACGGATTATTATGGGCAGGCCGAGGTGGTGCTGGAATCCGGCGATCTGACGACGGCGCTGGCGGCATCGGCAGCACTGCCCGGCATCTTCATGCCGCTTCGCATCAACGGCCGCATCATGATCGACGGCGGCGTCTACAACCCGATCCCCTATGACCATCTGATGGATCTGGCAGACGTCGTCATCGGAGTCGACGTGATCGGTGCTCCGGAAGGCGACGCGTCCCAGCCGCCGAGCCGCATCGATAGCATGTTCGGTGCAAGCCAGCTGATGATGCAGTCGGCCATCGATCTGAAGCTTCGTCTTCAGCCGCCGCACATCTTCCTGCGGCCTCCGGTCAACCGCTACCGCGTGCTCGACTTCCTCAAGGCCAAGGAAATTCTCGAGCAGTGCGCAGCGGTGAAGGACGACGTGAAGCGTGCCGTCGAGGCGATATACCTTGCTGCCGAAGCCTAGTCCGCGACTTCTTCCGCCAGCGCCCCTTCGTCTTCTGCGGCCGGAGCATTCTTCGGCTTGATCAGCGGCTCGGGCTTTACCGGTCGGTTGTGCAGCATGTGCCGCCCCGCCATCAGCCCGTCCGCCGCCTGGATGAGCAGCCGCTCCTCGTCACGCTTGCGAATGTCTTCCTCGATCGCTTCGGCTTCTGCGCCGCTCATTCCGAGCGCCTCCAGTGTCTTGCGTCCGAACAGCAGGCCAGACTCCAATGTTTCGCGCAGTTCGTAGTCGACGCCGCGACCGCGAAGCGAGATCGTGTGGATTCGGTCGTAGGAGCGAACATAGAGCTTGGTTTCTGGAAATTCGGAGCGGATCAGGTCGACGATCTTGTCCGTCACTTCCCGCTTCTGAGTGAGTACAGCGACGATCTTCGCCTTCTCGATCCCCGAGGCGATGAGCACTTCCTTTCGGGTGCCGTCACCGAAATAGATGCGAAAGCCGAAGGATGCCGCCTGGCGCACGCGATCGGCGGAATCGTCGATCACCGTCACATCACGACCGCCGGCAAGCAGGATCTGCGCCGCAATCTGGCCGAAGCGCGAGAAGCCGATCATCAGCACGTCCGCGCCGGCACCCTCGAAGTCCTCGTCGAGCTCCTCATGTTCGACCTTCATAAGCCGCCGGGCGATCGTCGCGCCAAGCGGCGTCAGCGCCATCGAAAGTGTCACGATTGCGATGAGTAGCGAGGCCGTGCCGGAGGAGAGAAGCCCCGCCGCAACTGCGGTGGTGAAGAGAACGAAGCCGAATTCGCCGCCCTGCGGCAGCAGGAAGGCGATGCGCAAGGCGTCATTGTGCGGCGAGCCGAGCAGGCGGCAGAGGGCATAGGTGATGAGACCTTTGGTCAGCATAAAGACTGGCACCGCCACCAGGATGAAGCCCAACTGCTCCCAAAGAACGTCCACCTCCAGCGACAGGCCGACCGCTATGAAGAAGAGGGCGAGCAGCAGGCCGCGGAAAGGCTCGATATCCGCTTCCAGCTCGTGTCGATACGAGGACTCTGCCAGCATCACGCCGGCAAGGAAGGCCCCCATCGCCATCGAAAGACCGACGGCCTGCATCGCCGCTGCCGAACCGAGCACGATGAGGAGCGCTGTTGCGATCATCACCTCACGGGCGCCTGTCCGAGCGATCACCTGGAAGAGTGGAGTCAGCAGGTAACGTCCGGCAAGGATCATGGCCACCACTGCCCCGACCGCGACGGCGAGCCCCGTGAGGGCCGACGTCTCCGTTTCGCCGACACCGGTGGCGAGGATGCTGACGAGCGCCAGCAGAGGCACGATCGCAAGATCCTGGAAGAGCAGGATCGAAAACGAGCGTTGCCCATATCGGCTGTTCAGGTCGCCATCATCGCTTAGGATCTGCAGCGCGAAAGCAGTTGAGGAAAGGGCAAGGCCAAAGCCGATGACGAGACTGCCGCGCCATTCGGCAAGCCCGACGAGGAGGGAAAGGCCCGTCAGCACCACGCCCGTTACGACCACCTGGGCCGTGCCCAGTCCGAAAACATCGCCGCGCATCTGCCAGAGCCGCGACGGCTTCAACTCGAGCCCTATGATGAAGAGCAGAAAGACAATACCGAACTCGGCCACGTGCAGAACTTCTTCCGCTTCCGTGATCTGCTGCATCACCGGCCCGATCACGACCCCGGCCGCGAGGTAACCGAGGACGGTGCCAAGACCGAGCTTGCGGAAGATCGGAGCAGCGACCACGGCGCCCGCGAGCAGAACAAGCATCTGGGGAAAAAGCGAGCCTGACATCGTCATGGAAACAACCCTGCACCTGCACTGTTAGCGGAAGAATCGGCAAGCGAGCCTTGATGCCTTACTAGCCGCACAATAAATGGAGCGGCAACGAAAGGTACACAATGACCTCCGAATTCGACTCCAAAACTCTTCTCTCGCGCGCAGCACATCTGATTGATCTTGCAAAGGCTGCTGGAGCAGACCAGGCAGACGCCGTCGTCGTCCGCTCGCGCTCCCGATCCGTCAGCGTCCGGCTCGGCAAGGTCGAGGGAACGGAAGCCTCAGAAAGCGACGATTTCTCGCTGCGGGTCTTTGTCGGCAACCGCGTCGCCAGCGTCTCGGCAAATCCCGGCTTCGACATGAAGACGTTGGCAGAGCGCGCCGTGGCGATGGCGAAGGTTTCACCGGAAGATCCGTATGCCTGCCTCGCCGACGAAATCCATCTTGCACGCTCCTATCCGGATCTGGAGCTGTTCGATCCGACCGAAGTTCCAACCGACGATCTGCGGCAGGCCGCGCTTGAAATGGAGCAGGCGGCGCTGGATGTGGACGGCGTCCGCAATTCGTCGGGCGCAGGTGCGTCGGCGGGCATGGGTGGATTGGTTCTGGTCACCTCCCACGGTTTTTCCGGCAGCTATATGGCGACCCGCTTCGGCCGTTCCGTCAGCGTCATCGCCGGCGAGGGCACCAAGATGGAGCGCGACTACGACTTCGACAGTCGCCTCTACTTCGCCGACCTCGATGATCCGAAGACGATCGGCCGGCGTGCAGGCGACCGGGTGGTCAAGCGCCTCAACCCCCGCCAGGTGCCGACGGGCAAGAACCTCACGGTCGTCTTCGATCCGCGCATCGCGCGCGGCTTCGTCGGCCACATTGCAGGCGCGATCAACGGCGGCGCCGTTGCGCGCAAGACGAGCTTCCTGAAGGACAAGATGGGCCAGCAGGTGCTGAAGTCTGGCTTGAGCATTACCGATGACCCGCTGAAGGTACGCGGCTCCTCATCCCGACCCTTTGATGGTGAAGGTGTAAAGGGCGAGCGCATGGCGATGATCGAGGATGGCGTGCTGAAGCACTGGTTCCTCTCCACCTCGACCGGGCGTGAACTCGGCCTGCCAACCAATGGCCGTGGCGTACGCGGGGGCACCTCGGTTGGTGCCGCCTCCACCAATCTTGCGCTGGAGCCGGGCGACACTGCGCCGGAGGATCTCATCCGCAGCATCGGCACGGGCTTTTACGTAACGGAACTGATCGGGCAGGGCGTCAACATGGTGACCGGCGAGTACAGCCGTGGTGCGACCGGCTTCTGGATCGAGGACGGCGAACTCGCCTATCCCGTTTCGGAGGTGACGATTGCGTCCAACCTCAAGGACATGTTCATGCGGCTGACGCCCGCCAATGACATCGATCGAAAGTTCGGCGTCGCCTCGCCGACGATCGCCATCGAGGGCATGACCCTGGCGGGGCGATAGCCATGGACGCTCATGCAAATCGCTGGAGCGAGGATCTGGCACTAATCAGGCTCGCCGCCGCGGAAGCCGGCAAGATCGCCCTCGGTTATTTTGGAAAGGCACCGGAGGTCTGGTGGAAGAACGGCGATCGCTCGCCCGTCAGTGTCGCCGATTTTGCCGCGAACGACAAGCTGCAGGGCATGTTGCTAGAAGCCCGGCCCAGTTACGGCTGGCTTTCGGAAGAGACGGACGACGACACGGGTCGGTTGGAACGTGAGACGCTGTTCGTCGTGGATCCGATCGACGGAACCCGCGCCTTCATTGGCGGCGAGAAAACCTGGTGCGTTTCCGTTGCGGTCGTTCACCATGGCCGTCCGGTCGCGGGTGTCCTCGTAGCGCCCGCCCTGGGCGAAGAGTTCTCTGCGGCGCTTGGCCAGCCGGCGCTGAAGAACGACCAGGCGATCACGGTTTCCCACCCACAGTCGCAGGATCCTCTCAAGCTTGCCGTTGCGGAGGACGTGCTGAAGTTTGTCCAGCCGCAGCATCGGACCTCCGTTCAACGGGTGCGCCATGTGCCTTCGCTCGCTTACCGTCTCGCGATGACCGCCGATGGGACGATCGACGGGACGATCGTCAAGCGCAACTCCCATGACTGGGATCTGGCGGCCGCCGATATCATCCTGGAAAGGGCCGGCGGGCAGCTTGTCGATGCCGATGGCAGCCGGCTGGTCTACAATCGCGAGAGCGTCAAGCATGGTGTCCTTCGTGCCGGCGCGGGTCACGCTCTGGACAAGCTGCGGATGTTCATGCCAGACGATCCCACGGGTTGACCTTTGGGATCGCTTGCCGCAAGCAGGGGCCTCGGGGGGACTGGCAAAGGGTTGAGACATGACGGAAGCAAGTGAAAAGAAGCAACTCCTCCACCTGGTATTCGGCGGTGAACTATCGAGCCTCAGCGGCGTGCAGTTCAAGGACCTGTCGAAGCTGGATATCGTCGGCATATTTCCGGACTATGCCAGTGCGCTGATGGCCTGGCGGTCGAAAGCACAGCAGACGGTAGACAATGCAGAAATGCGTTACTTCATCGTCCACATGCACAAGCTGCTCGATCCAGAAGCTAAAGGCGAATAACATCATATTGGGGATAAACTGCGGTTTCCGCTTGGCGACAGCCTTCCCGACATTGCATCCTGTCCAAAACCTGAATTTGACGTAATTCTAAAGCAAAAGTCCTTTTTTGGATGATTGTACGAAGGACACCTCAGCTTGGCGCAGACAGCCACCCATCAAAGGCATCTGCCATGAGCAAGGGGTTGGCGCGTGCGGCACTGACGGGATACCGGATCGCGGGAATTGTTCTCTATCCTCTCGCCGCCCCTTATCTCGCCTATCGTACCTACAAGGGTAAGGAAGACCGGCAGCGTCGCAACGAGCGCTTCGGCTATGCAAGCCAGCCGCGACCGCGCGGGCCTCTGGTCTGGCTGCATTCGGCGAGCGTCGGTGAAACGCTTGCCCTCATCCCGCTCATGCGGGAACTGTGCCGCCGTGAGATCAATGTCCTTCTGACCACCGGCACCGTGACCTCGGCCGAGCTGGTCCGCACGCGGCTGGGCGACCAGGTTATCCATCAATATGTCCCGATCGACCTCAAGTTCCCCGTCAAGCGCTTCCTGCGCTACTGGCGGCCCGACGCCTGCATCACCGCAGAGTCGGAGATATGGCCGACGACGGTTCTGGAGCTCGCCCGGCGCAAGATTCCGCAAATTCGCGTGAATGCCCGCATCTCCGATCGGTCCTTCGAACGCTGGCAGCGCCACGACCAGGTGGCGGAAGCCCTTTTCGGGCGCATGTCGCTGGTCGTCGCTCAGAGCGATCTCGATGCCGAGCGCTTCCGCGACCTCGGGGCCTGGCCGGTCCTCGTGTCGGGCAATCTGAAGGGCGATACCGATCCTCCGCCCTGCGACCCATCGCTCGTGGAGCGGTATCGCCAGCAGATCGGCGGCCGCAAGACCTGGGCCGCGATTTCGACCTTCGAGGGTGAGGAAAAGGCGGCAGCCAAGATCCACAAGGCGCTGAAGGCGAGAAACGGGCAGCTGACGATCATCGTGCCCCGGCATCCGGAACGGGCTGACGATATCGAAACCATGTTGAAGGCTCAGGGGCTGGTGGTTGCACGCCGGTCGCGCAACGACATGCTGACCGAGGAAACGGACATCTTCATTGGCGACAGCATTGGCGAGATGGGTCTCTACCTGCGGCTTACGGAGGTCGCCTTCGTCGGCCGGTCGCTGACGGGCGAGGGTGGCCAGAACCCGATGGAGCCGGCCATGGTCGGTTGTGCAGTTCTCTCCGGCAGCCGGGTCGAGAACTTCCGTGACGCTTATTCCAATCTGGTGCGTAGGGGCGGTGCCCGCCTCGTTCGCGACACCGAGATGCTGGCCAAGGCCGTGCACTATCTGCTGAGCAACGATATTGCCCGCAAAAAGATGATCGATGCCGGGCAGGAAGCGACCCAGGAGATGCGCGGCGCCCTCTCGGCCACCGTCAAGGCGCTTGAGCCCTACATCAATCCGCTGACGGTGAGCGCCCGGCTGCAGCCGCGCAACGTTGCGGCGCAATGAGCCGTAACGCCCTCCGCGGCATTGGAGGCATCCTCTTCGACAAGGACGGCACCCTCATTCGCTATGACGAGAGCTGGGCTCCCGTAAACCGGGAGGCCGCGCGCCTTGCTGCGGCAGGTAACGCCAACCTCGAGACAAAGTTGCTCGTGGCGGCCGGCATGGACCCCATCTCCGGCCACACCCATGCCGATAGCCTCTATGCCGCTGGCAATGCCGCAGAAATCGCCGCTGGTTTCATTGCAGCCGGTTCACCTCTGACTGTTGAAGATCTGACGTCGCGGCTGGATGCGCTTTTCGTGCAGGCCACGGAATATGCCGTCCCGGTAACTGATCTGCGTTCACTCTTCTCGCGTCTGAAGGCGCGGGGGCTGAAGCTCGGCATTGCGTCGAGCGACAATGAATTGTCGATCCGCCAGACGGCGCGGCGTTTCAAGATCGACCGCTATGTCGACTTCGTCGCGGGTTACGACAGCGGCTTTGGGATCAAACCGGAACCTGGCATGGTGCTCGGCTTCTGCGCTGCAGTCGGATTGGAACCCGGCAGCATCGCGATGGTGGGCGACAACAAGCATGACCTGGCCATGGGCGCGAATGCTGGCGTGAGTGCCAGCATCGGCGTGCTGACCGGCACCGGAACCCGTGACACGCTGGCGCCCCTCGCAGACCTCTGCCTCGATAGCATCGCCTCGCTGGAGGAACTTCTGCTGTGCGACGAAAAGATCGGCTGAGAGACCGCAGGGCTTCACTCTTGCCTTTTGCAGGAAAGTCTCATTTGTTGCCGGCGGTTCAAGGTGACAGTGGAGACGAGCTTATGGTGTCGGAAGCACCGCCCTTCTGGTGGACGAAGGCCGATTGGCGCGCCTGGAGCCTTGCGCCCGCATCATTCCTTTATGGCAAAATCTCCGGCCGGCGTCTCGCCAAGGCACGGCGCGTGGTCGTCCCGGCGCCCGTCATCTGCGTCGGCAATTTCACCGTCGGAGGTGCCGGCAAGACGCCGACGGCAATAGCACTGGCAAGGGCGGCAATGCAGCGCGGGCTGAAGCCGGGCTTCCTCAGCCGGGGCTATGGCGGCTCCTTGGACGTCACGACTATCGTTGATCCCCATCATCACCGCGCCGGTGCCGTAGGCGACGAGGCGCTGCTTCTGGCACGCGAGGCGATTACTGCCATATCGAGGAAGCGGGTCGAGGGGGCTCAGAGATTGGTTGCCGAGGGCGTTGACCTGATCATCATGGACGACGGCTTCCAGAGTGCGCGGATCGTGATCGACTTCGCCCTTATTGTGATCGACAGCGTTCGCGGCGTCGGCAACGGCCATCTGGTTCCGGCAGGACCGGTGCGGGCGCCGATCGCCGAACAGATGCGCCACCTGTCGGCGATCCTGAAGGTGGGCAATGGCGATGCCGCAGACCCACTGGTGCGTCAGGCCGCTCGCGCAGGAAAGCCCTTTTACGTCGCCTCTCTCGTGCCGCAATCAGCGCCCGATCTCCAAGGGCAGCCGGTTCTTGGGTTCGCCGGGATAGCGGATCCGGAAAAGTTCTACCGGACGGTCGAGGCGCTTGGAGCAAAGCTAGTGGAGCGCCGATCATTCTCGGATCATCACTACTTCAGCGATGATGAAGTCGCCGATATCCTAGCCGATGCCGATCGGCAGGGGCTTTTGCCGGTCACGACCGCAAAGGATGCCGTGCGTCTTGCTGGTGGGCACGGATCAGCAGATCAACTGCTGCAGAAGCTTCGCGTAGTGGAGGTCGACATGATCTTCGATGATCCGCATGCGCTGAATCGTATCATTGACTCGGCGATGGCGTCCTATCGGCAGAGACGACTGAGCGAGAGCCGGTCAGCGGCCTGAAAGGTGCTGCGTCAGGCACGGGATTGGTTTGGCAGAATGCCCGCGCGCTTGTCCGCCTCAAGCGAGGCCGCAACATCGACATAGGCTTCCTGGCGGGCAATACTCCAGTAGCGCAGTTCGTCAAGCGGGATCTGCGCGCCGGTCACGGCGCAGATAACGTGGGACCCGGCGCTGATCAGTTGGTAGTCGCCGTCGAGATACCGGATCTTCGCTTCCCGATTGCCGCTTCCCTCGAACCGGTTCATTCGTTTTCTCCTCCCGAAAATCATGTCTTCGCTTTACAGCGGGTTTCGTCTTGGCGCCACCCTGCGTCGGCTGCCGTCAGCTGCGGCCGAACAACCGCTCGATGTCCGACAGCTTCAGCTCGATATAGGTCGGCCGGCCGTGATTGCACTGCCCCGAACCCGGCGTCACCTCCATTTGGCGAAGCAGCGCATTCATCTCCTCTGGACGAAGGCGTCGGCCGGACCGGACGGATCCGTGGCAGGCCATGGTGGCAGCCACATGTTCAAGCTTGGCGCGCAGCCCGCCGGCGGTGTTCCATTCCGCCACTTCGTCAGCTAGATCGCGAACCATGCCGGCGGCGTCAATTTCACCCAGCATGGCCGGCGTTTCCCGGACGGCAATGGCTCCGGGACCGAAACGCTCGATCGCCAACCCGAAACGATCGAGCTCCTGGGCGTAAGCCATCAGCCGATCACAATCTTCTTCCGGCAGATCGACGATCTCTGGGATCAGGAGAGACTGAGACGCAAGCCGCCCGGCATCGAGCGCCTTTCGCATCGCCTCAAAGACGAGCCTTTCGTGTGCGGCATGCTGGTCCACAATGACCAGGCCGTCGTCCGTCTGCGCAACGATATAGTTCTCGTGCAGTTGCGCACGTGCAGCGCCGAGACGATATTGGGCGCCATCCGGGTGGGCGCTCATCAAAATGTCAGCACTCGTGACAGTCTCGGCCCGGGCGGAAGGGATCGTGACGCTGTCAAAACCCCGCTGCTCCGTTTCGGCAAATCCGAAGGCCGGCATCAGCGGACGCGATGGTGAGGTGTGTGCTGTCCAGGGCGCTGATGGCGCGGCTGCCGTGGCGTAGCCAGGGCGGAAGGCGCTCGTGAGGCCGCTTGCGCTCGTGGTGGCAGCGCGGCTGCCCTCGCGCGCTAGCGCTTCACGAATGGCGCCGACAATAAGTCCACGGATCAGGCCGGGGTCGCGAAACCGCACGTCCGCCTTTGCCGGATGAACATTGACGTCGACCAGTGCGGGATCGAGCGTGATGGAGAGCACCGCCACCGGATAACGGCCGGAAGGCACCGTTTCTGCATAGGCGCCGCGAATGGCCGACAGGATCAGCTTGTCCTGGACCGGGCGCCCGTTGACGAAGGCATACTGGTGCCCGGAGTTGCCGCGGTTGAAGGTCGGCACGCCTGCAAAGCCAGTGAGGGTGACATCCTCGCGCAAGGCGTCGATCTCGATCGCATTGTCCTTGAACTCGCGCCCGAGGATCTGCGCGATCCGCGCTAGCGGGTCGTCACCCGTCGACGGAAGCTCCAAGTTGGAGCGGTCTGGACCTGAAAGGACGAAGCGGATCCCCGGGAAGGCGATCGCCATGCGCTTCACCATCTCGGTGATCGCCCCGGCCTCCGCCCGTTCGGACTTCAGAAATTTCAGGCGCGCCGGCGTAGCGAAGAAGATGTCGCGCACCTCTACCACAGTGCCCTGGTTCGCCGGTGCCGGACGAACGGGCGACGTCGTTCCTCCAACAACCGAGACCTGTGATCCCTGTTGGTCGCCGGCGCGCCGGCTGGTGATCGTCAGTTTGGCAACGGAGCCGATGGAGGGCAGGGCTTCTCCACGAAAGCCAAGCGTGCGGATGTCGTCCAACGTCGTGTTGATCTTGGACGTACAATGCCGACGCACCGCAAGCTCTAGGTCGCCTGCATCCATGCCGCAGCCGTTGTCGGTGATCCGCAGCAGGCTCTTGCCGCCTCCGGCGGTGGCAATCTCGATCCGCGTGGCACCGGCGTCGATCGCGTTCTCGATCAATTCCTTGGCAGCACTGGCGGGTCGCTCGATGACCTCGCCGGCAGCGATCTGGTTGATCAGGGTCTCTGGAAGAAGCTTCACGGCCATTGGGCAATTTTCGAGGATTCTCGATGGCTTGGAAAGCCCTCATCGCAGAGCGGATCGCCCCCGGTATGGATTTTCTGAGGACAATCCGCCGCCCTTTTGCATCTCCCGCGCTCGCGAATTCGGGTGTGCGCGATGCCTGGTTGGCGCAGAAGATGTACGCCTGAAACATCCCGAACGGAACGGCAGGAAGTTGCAGTCTACGTTAATGCCATGAAATGTCTCGGCTTTCGCCTCTCTGGGGGGGTGTGATTTGTTAATCTTTGTCCTTCATCTTCCAGCGAAAATGTACTGAGTATCGGATTTCCCATGAGGTCGGCGGGCAATCTGTTGCCGCAGGTCAGTCAGAACGAACTGCAGGCAATGGCATATAGTGACCCGCTAACGGGTCTCGGCAACCGCTACCGGCTGCGCGACAAGGTGCGGCTGCTTGCCGCCGAGCGCGCGCAGGATCCTGCACCCTTCACCATCTGCATCGCCAACCTCGACGGCTTCAAGCCGATCAACGATCTGTTCGGCGCTGAGGCTGGCGACGAGATCCTCTGCCAAGTGGCGCATCGGTTGAAGGCCTGTGCTCCGGACGGGGCAACGGTCACCCGGCACGAGGGCGACCAGTTTGCCTTCATCTTTCCGCTTGTGTTCGAACGGGGCGGTGCCGAGCGGATCGGCCAGATGATGAAGGACGTTCTTTCCGCGCCCTATGATCTAGGAGATCGCAACGTCCGCCTGTCCGCCTCTTTCGGTTTTGCAGTCTACCCGTTTGCCGGCGAAAACTTCGAGGATCTGCTGAGAAGCGCAGAAACGGCGCTCTACCGGTCCAAGCGGCGCGGACGCGGTCAGATCACCGTGTATTCCAGCGAGATCGCGGAGGAGATGAAGCGAGCGACCCATCTTGAACAGGCGCTTCGCAACGCCATCATCACCGACGCGGTTGAGGTTTACTTTCAGCCGATCGTGCGTCTGCAGGACGGGGCAGTTCTGGGTTTTGAAGCTCTCGCGCGCTGGATCGACCATGATCTCGGTTTTGTCTCCCCTTCCGTGTTCGTGCCGCTTGCGGAAGAGCGAGGTTTCATCGACGCTCTCTCCGAAGTGCTGTTGAGCAAGGCTGCAGAAGCGGCGCTGTCCTGGCCGCAGGAGCTCTTCCTCTCATTCAATCTTTCCTCGGCGCAGTTGATGGATCCCGGCACCAGCGAGACCATCCTGTCGACGTTGGCGCGGGCCGGCCTCGGTCCGCATCGCTTGGAACTCGAGATTACCGAGACTGCGGTGATGACGTCCGCCGATACCGCCCAGCGCATCATTGCAGACCTGCGGCAGCACGGGGTCAAGATCTCTCTGGACGACTTCGGCACCGGACAGTCCAGCCTCGGGCGGCTTCGCGACTTCACCTTCGATAAGGTCAAGATCGACCGCGCATTCGTGTCCCAGATCACCACTGACCGTGCGTCGGAACATATCGTCAAGGCGATCGTCGCCATGTGCGACGGGCTCGAGCTTCAGGTGGTTGCAGAAGGCATAGAGACCCACGAAGACGCCGAGAAGCTGAAGGCGCTGGGCTGCGGTATGGGCCAGGGCTACTACTACGGCAAGCCAGCCGACACAGCCGCAACGCACACCTACCTTCGGAGTCGCTATCAGCAGTCGACGTAGGGCTTCGCCGAGCTGTTTTGCTCGGCAACACTGGCCACGGCTAAAACGGCTGCCCCGCCTTGGACCTCTCCAGATCCGGACGGGTCTGCTTGCCTACGCCTTGAACACCGGCTCCGCTCTGCCCGAAACGCTGATGGGCAGGGTAAACAACTGCCCCGCCAAGGGATCGCTTGCCCGCTCTGCAGCGCTCATCCCTTCCCAGGCCGAGGTGACCGCGAGCCGGTCGAAGTCCCTGCCGCAGAACACGGGGCACGTCGTCCGCTTTGCAGGCAGCTCGTGCTTGGCGAGAAGCTTGCCGGTGGGATCGAAGCACTCGACGGCGCCTGCTCCCCATCGGGCGTTCCAGATATTACCTTGGGCATCACAGACGGAGCCATCCATGCCGCCGGCCCGGTCGCTGGTATCAACCAGCACCTCGGCCGCCCCGACAGGTAGACCCGTCGCGGCATCGAGCGGCACCCGCATCAGCTGGTTTACCCGCGTATCAACAAAGTAGCCGGTGGCGCCATCCGGGGCAAAGCAGATGGAGTTCGGAATGCTGATCTTGCCAAAAAGCTCGGCCACCCGGCCATCGGCTACGTGATAGATCGCGCCGGCACCGTCTTCGCCAGTCTTGCTCATCGTGCCGATCCACAGGCTGCCGCTCGGGTGCACCCGCCCATCGTTCGAGCGGTTGCTCGCCTTGCCGGGCTCGAGCTCGCAATAGAGCGAGAAATCGCCGCTGTCACGATCACGGATGAAGATGCCACCTTCGGTTGCCATCATCTGACGGGAGCCATCGATCCGGGCGACGACGCTCGCCATCACTGGCAGCGGATGCTCCCGTTTCGTCCGTGATTGAAGATGTAGTTCGTGAAGAGTTTTTCCGAGAATGTCGAGCCACCAGAGCGTGTCCGTCTCATGCTCATAGCTGGGCCCTTCGCCAAGTTCGCAAACGGTTGAGGAGAGGACTTGGTCGTGATGGGGCATGGCCGACATGAGCTAATCCTGCTGATCGAGGAGTCCACCTTTGGCGGGATGTGACGTCGAAGGCAAGTGCGCCAGATCTTCGATCAGCTGGAACATCGTGCGAAACTGGAGAAAATCCGATCCTCGATCAGGAATACCAATTGCCATTGAGAAACTTTCGGAATACCTCTGCTTGCGTCTTTGCAACCGACGTTCGGCCGGGCGGATTTCCGCATCCAGACATCCTCAAGGCCGCCAATCTGTACACTTCCTGCCCGCGGCCTCGCCCAAGCGAGCATCGCTGGTTGGAGAAGCGAGAATTTGGGCCAATGCCGCAGATGAAAACGTTACTTCAGGCCGAGTCGGTGGAGGCAAAGCTCAGGGAGACCGCGGGACTGAAGACGCAGTTCGACGTCTTCCGCTTCATGAAACGCCTGAGCGAAGACTACGGTGCCCGTGCCTTCATGGTTCTGAACCTGCCGCCGGTCACCTCGTTAACCCTGTCGTCGACAACCGTTATCACCAGTCTACCAGCTGAACTTATCGCCGCCTACGACAAGGAGGGCCTTCTCGCCGCAAGCCCGGTTCTGAAGCGGTTGCGCGAATCGGCCCTGCCGTTCTCCTTCAACATGGAAGATGTGACGAAGGAGCATGGCAGCAACGAGTCGGAGAAACTGTTCCGCCGCTATGGCCTGCTTCGCGGAGCTCATTTCCCTGTTCAGGACGGCACCGGGCTGAGAGGCTCGGTGGCCTTGGCGGGCGAGAACCTCGTCTTCGACCTGCAGCAGATGATGGAGCTCAACTACATCGCGATCCACGTCTACGAGACGCTCGCGCAGATCCGCAGTGTGACTGTACGCGCCACCGATACATTGACGGAGCGAGAACTGGATTGCTTGAACTGGACCGCTGCCGGCAAGACGAGCGCCGAGATTGCAGAGATCCTTGGGCTCTCCGAGCACACGGTCAATCATTACCTCAATCGGGCGGCCAAGAAGCTCGACACCGTCAACAGAACCCAGGCCGTGGCCAAAGCCCTACGCACGGGGCTCATCAAGTAGCTTTTTCTTTTTCAGCAGCATTGGGGATGCCTCAGGTTGGTTCGACCTGCGCAAAAAGTAGGCCTCGAGGCTCCCGTCTCGCCTGTCTGTCGAAGAGAATGGCCGAAAAAGCTCCTCCGCCTGTTTTGGCACGAACCATGCATAGACAAGCCCAGGTCCAGAGGGGACTGAAGGGCGTCCGCAGAGACGTCGTCAAAAAGGGCCGCCGTCCGATCCTGAGCGCCGCAGGCAGCCGGTCGGGCGGCGGCGTCATTCCGGTTGCGGGACCAGCAGGGCACCTCCTATAAAGGCTCCTGAAGTGGGCGACGCAAATGTCGCTGCGTGACAGGAGTTCGATATGCCCGACGTGACGAAGGAACAGGTCCTCACAGCACTTGCCAAAGTGCGCGGCCCGGATCTGGAAGACGATATCGTCTCGCGCGGCATGGTCTCCGACATCTTCATATCCGGCAACAAGGTTTATTTCTCGATCAGTGTGCCTGCCGAGCGGGCCAAGGAGCTGGAGCCGCTGCGTCTCGCGGCGGAGCGTACGGTCAAGGCGGTGCCGGATGTGAAGGGAGTTCTCGTTACCCTCACCGCAGATCGAAAGGCAGGCCAAGGTGGCGCGCCGGCACCGCAACCGCAGAAGCAGGCTCCTCCGGCCGCGCATGCCCATCCCGCACAACCCCGTCCTGCCAAGACAGGTGTCCCCGGCGTTGGCGCAATCATCGCCGTGGCCTCGGGCAAGGGCGGCGTCGGCAAGTCGACCACCGCCGTCAACCTCGCCCTCGGTTTCCAGGCAAACGGCCTACGCGTCGGCATCCTCGATGCCGATATCTATGGCCCGTCTATTCCGCGGCTCCTGAAGATTTCCGGTCGCCCACAGCAGATCGAGAACCGTATCATCGTGCCGATGGAAAACTATGGCCTCAAGGCCATGTCGATGGGCTTCCTCGTGGATGAGGAGACCGCGATGATCTGGCGCGGGCCGATGGTGCAATCCGCGCTCCTTCAGATGCTGCGTGAGGTAGCCTGGGGGGATCTGGACGTACTCGTCGTCGACATGCCGCCGGGCACCGGTGACGTACAGCTCACGCTTGCCCAGCAGGTACCGCTCGCCGGTGCCGTCGTGGTGTCGACCCCGCAGGATCTCGCGCTGATCGACGCCCGCAAGGCCATCACGATGTTCGGCAAGGTCGAGGTCCCGCTCCTCGGCATCATCGAGAACATGAGCTACTTCCTCGCACCCGATACCGGCACTCGCTACAATATCTTCGGCCATGGCGGCGCCCGCAACGAGTCAGAGCGCATCGGCGTGCCATTCCTCGGCGAAGTGCCGCTGACGATGGAAATTCGCGAGACCTCTGACATCGGAACGCCGGTCGTCGTCGCCGACCCGGAAGGAGCGGCCGCCAAGATCTATAGGGACATCGCAGCGAAGGCCTGGCAAGGCTTGCAGGGAAGATCAGTTCGCGCAGCCCCGGCGATCGTGTTCGAGTGACGAGGCTGATCTGATCATCTGACAAATCCGTGAACGCATCGGATTTCCCGCTCTTTGCAAGCTGCCCCTTGAGCCTATTAACGGCTCATCAAGGTTAATGATCGATTCTCCAGACACTGCTTTCGTGTCCCTTGGAGTTTCCGGTTTTGCGTTCGATTGGCGTCTTGAGTCTCAAGTCTCGCGTTCGTGTGGATGCATGGATTGCTCCCACCGTCTTCGGCCTCGCTTGCTGGCTGGGCTTCCCTTCCATCGCCGCGCATGGTGATCTCTCCGACCTCCTGTCAGGCCTCGATGCAAGCAACAGGTGGCGCGTCGTCCTCACCCAGTCTCCGGCCGGATCCATCCATTCCTCAGAGCTCGCTTTCCCGGACATGGAACGGCTCCTGCCGGGGGACGCCGGCCTGGCCTTGCCCGATGGACGCAAGATCGCGTTCGCCGCCGGAGCGCCCACGGGCGAATCAACGCCGGATGAAGACCGGGTAAACCGCAAGTCGAAGAGAGGGCGCATCGTTGCGGTAGAGCCGATGCAGCCGCCGAAATCCTTCACCGCCGGCTCGGTCCTCCAGCGCACCAGCGCGCTCACCCTGCCGCTGGAAACGAAGGAGGAACTCACCGCCTTCGCTCGGCTCGGAAAGGCTGCAAAGCAGATCGAACTTGCCGAGTTCTATTTCCGCAAGGACGAGCGACCGGCGCCGGGTGTCTCGCCGATGATCGCCAGCCTTGTGACCAACGAGCGCGCCGATGTGCTGGCGACCGCCTATGCGCCGCCGGAGCCGGACTTTGCCCGCCAGTCGCCCTTCGATGCTATCCTGCAAAAACCAGAGGTTGGCCGCTTCATCCCGCCGATCGCCCCGGACGACCATGCCTGGGCCGCCAAGCCGCTACCGGCCGAAGCCTTCTCTGCGCGTGAGCAGCAGTGCCTGGCATCCGGCATCTATTTCGAGGCGAGGGGAGAATCGGCACGCGGCCAGGCGGCAGTTGCTCAGGTGATCCTTAATAGGGTGCGCAACCCGGCCTACCCCAACAGCATTTGTGATGTCGTCTACCAGAACAAGGACTGGCGCAACCGCTGCCAGTTCTCCTTCGCCTGCGACAACATCCGAGATCGCATCCGCTCAGAATACCACTGGAAGATGGCCCGCGAGGTCGCCATGGCGGTGACGGCCGGTAAGATCTGGCTGAAGGAAGTTGGCTCCTCCACCCACTACCACGCCGTCTATGTGCGGCCCGGCTGGGCACGTACGATGAAGAAGGTCGGGCGCATCGGCCTGCACGTCTTCTACCGCACCTATGGCGGCGGCTGGAGCTGACTTGGGGACATCTGAGGCAACAGATTCCCATGCGCGTTTCGTCGCGGATGTATAGAGAGCGCCCAAGGCATTGAAAACAAATAAAAATATTGCCGCTGTGCAGTGCTTTGGTATGCCTTGACTATGCAGGCGCTCAAAACTATGTTGCGCCCGACTTGAAAACGGGCCGGAAGGCGCGAAATCCCTCGCTGTCAGGATGTTTCGGACGGATCTCGTGGCCTCGAGGCCGTGGATACGATGAGATCAGCAAGGGTGTTGGCGAATGACGGGGGACCGGGACGAGAGTCTGGAGCAGCGTCGAAAGCGTCTGGCCGCCGAACTGGCGGAAGTGGATGCGGATGAAGCGGCCGAGGCGAAGCGGGACGCGCAGAGCGAGGAAAGCCGTCGAGGAATGGCTCTCGGTCTGAAGATCTCTTCGGAGTTCATCGCCGCGATCGCCGTTGGTGCTATGCTCGGCTATCTTCTCGACCGTTTTGCCGGTACAGGGCCTTGGGGGCTGGTGATACTCCTCCTGCTGGGTTTTGCTGCCGGTGTATTGAACGTGATGCGTGCTGTAGGAGTGGTGGCGACGCCGCCCGGCCTTGGCAGCAAGCAGGACAAAGGGCCGACGCGATAGGTTGCCGACTGGCGGTCTATGGCAGGCGAGCGAAGGTAGAAAGAAGGTAGACGGTGGCTAACGATCCGACCCATCAGTTCCAGATCAGCAAGATCGTCCCGATCGAAATCGGCGGGATGGATTTTTCCTTCACCAATGCCTCGCTTTTCATGGTGGCAACGGTCGCCTGTGCTGCTGGTTTTCTGTATTTCGCAACCTCTCAGCGCGGGCTGATCCCCGGCCGTGCGCAGTCCGTGGCGGAAATGTCTTACGAATTCATTGCCGGAATGCTGCGCGAAGGTGCTGGCAGTTCGGGCATGAAGTTCTTCCCCATGGTCTTCACGCTGTTCATGTTCGTCCTCACGGCGAACCTGCTCGGCATGTTCCCCTACTTCTTCACCGTCACCAGCCAGATCATCGTCACCTTCGCGCTGGCTCTGTTCGTCATCGGAACGGTCCTCGTTTACGGGTTCTACAAGCACGGGTTCCACTTCCTGAACGTCTTCGTGCCGAGCGGCGTGCCTGGCGTTCTGCTGCCGCTGGTGGTTGCGATCGAGATCATCTCCTTCTTGTCCCGTCCGATCTCGCTGTCCGTGCGTCTTTTCGCCAACATGCTGGCGGGTCACATCACGCTGAAGGTCTTCTCGGGCTTCGTCGCCTCGCTCGGTGCGCTGGGTGCGCTCGGCATCGGCGGCGCGATCCTGCCTCTCATCATGACCGTCGCTCTGACGGGTCTCGAATTCCTCGTCGCCTTCCTGCAGGCCTATGTCTTCGCGGTACTGACATGCATGTACCTCAATGACGCGGTCCACCCCGGTGGGCACTAAGGAATAACCACATTGGCGTCCTGAGGCGTCAGTCATCAGCCGCAACAACCCATTCAAGGAGTTCTTACATGGAAGCGGAAGCAGCAAAGTTCATCGGTGCAGGTCTGGCTTGCTTTGGTATGGCCGGTACGGCTCTCGGCCTCGGCAACATCTTCGGCAACTACCTGTCGGGCGCCCTGCGCAACCCGTCTGCCGCTGACAGCCAGTTCGGCCGTCTGGTATTCGGCTTCGCCGTTACGGAAGCTCTGGGCATCTTCTCGCTGCTCGTTGCTCTCCTTCTCCTGTTCGCCGTCTGATCACGGCTTCGGGCTACGGATCACGGTCGCCTGAACGGCGTACCGTGATCCTTCGCATTTAGTACCCCACCTGGAGGTGATGATGTTCGTGACTTCGGCATTTGCGCAGACCGCGCCGGAAGCCACTGAGACGCATGAAGCGCCGGGCGCCGCGCCTGCGGGCGTCGTGCACACGGAAACCGGTGTTGCCCATGAGGGCGCCCATGCCACCGGGCCTTTCCCGCCCTTCGATGCTTCGACGTATCCGTCGCAGCTGTTGTGGCTGGTCATCACCTTTGGTCTTTTCTATCTGCTGATGCAGAAGGTTCTCGTTCCCCGCGTCGGCGGCATCCTCGAGCAGCGTCATGACCGCATCGCTCAGGATCTCGACGAAGCGTCCCGGCTCAAGGCGGAAGCCGATGCGGCCGTCGAAACCTACGAGAAGGAACTCGCCGAGGCCCGCTCCAAAGCAAACGTGATCGGTGAAACGGCTCGTGAGGCTGCCAAGTCCAAGGCAGCCACGGATCGAGCGGCTATCGAGACTGAGTTGGCTCAGAAACTGGCGACTGCCGAAGCGCGCATCGGCGAGATCAAGTCGCAGGCGTTCGCCCAGGTCGGCACGATCGCCGAGGAGACTGCCGCTGCCATCGTCGATCAGCTGATCGGTGCCAAGGCAAGCGCAGACGACATCAAGGCGGCAATCGCCGCGTCATCTCCGAAGGAGGCCTGATCCATGGCGCTCGATGCAACATTCTTCGCCCTCGTTGGCCTCATCCTGTTCTTTGTCTTGCTTGTTTACCTCAAGGTGCCGGGCATGATCAGCAAGTCGCTGGACGAGCGCGCCGACAACATCCGCAATGAGCTTGCGGAAGCCAAGCGCCTGCGCGAGGAGGCTCAGCAGCTGCTGGCCGAGTATCAGCGCAAGCGCAAGGAAGCCGAAGCCGAAGCCGCCGAGATCGTTGCCGCCGCTGAGCGGGAAGCAGCCATGCTGACGGAAGAGGCAAAGCAGAAGACGGAAGAATTCGTTGCCCGCCGCAACGCCCTTTCGGAGCAGAAGATCAAGCAGGCGGAAGCCGACGCAGTTGCGGCCGTTCGCTCCGCTGCCGTCGACCTCGCCATTGCCGCGGCCGGGAAGGTCATCGCCAGGAAAGCCGACGCCGGGACACAGGAAGCCCTGTTCAAAGACTCTCTCGGCAAGGTGCAATCGCGCCTGAACTGAGAGCCGGCAAGGCAGAGCTAATTGCGAGAAGCCCGCCCCGTTTTGAACTAACTCCCGAGAGTTGGACGGTCTAAAGGCTGGTCAAATTGAAGGGCTGAGTCCTGTACTGTACAGGGCTCAGCCCTTTGAGTTTCATTTTGATGCGGTGATCGTTGTATTAGTGGATGTAGTCAGTGATCGCCGTTTGCAGAGCTTGAACGCTGGCAAATTTTTTCGGGTGGAATAACCCCAATTTGAGATGGCAAAGAAGCTCTCCGTTCCATCCTTCCACATCCGACGCAGAACCGATACCTTGAGGCTCGCGTCATAGTGGCTGACTTTCTTCTCCGATCCAGCCAAACCATGGGCCGCATAGTTCGCTACCCATTTGCGCGCCGTCGAACGATCGATGCCGTTCGCGCAGCCACCTGCCAGCTACCACGCTCGCTGTTTTGATGAAATCCCACGACACAACATTTGAACGCGCGTTGTATTTGGACATGCAAACCCCCCCGGGGGTTGATGTCCAACTTTCGGGGGTCAGTTCACGATGCACCGGGGGCTTTTTCATTGCTGCATTCTCTGCTGGATGCGCTATTCAGCCGACTCATTCTTCCGCAGCGGGCGAAAGCTCATGCGGTGGAGGATGCAGGGACCATGCGCCTCGATACCCGCTCGATGCTGCGGGGTGGCGTAGCCGGCATGGCTGTTGAAGCCGTAAAGCGGAAAGACGGAATGAGCGCGCGTCATCATGCGGTCGCGGGTTACCTTGGCGATGATGGAGGCAGCGGCGATCGAGACGGACCGGGAATCGCCCTTGATGACCGCCTTGCCGGGGCAGCAGAGACCCTGTGGCACGTCGCGTCCGTCGGCCAGAACATAGGCGGGGCTGATGGCAAGTCCGGCGACGGCACGGCGCATCGCGTCTAGGCTCGCCCTCAGGATATTGCGATCGTCGATGTGCCGGGGACCGGATGCGGCGATGGAGACATCGGCAGTCGCCATGATCACCTCGAACAGGCTCTCGCGCTGAGCGGCGCTCAATTGCTTGGAATCGTGGAGGCCCTCCGGAATGTTCTCCGGGTCGAGAATGACGGCGGCGGCCACGACAGGTCCCGCGAGCGGTCCCCGACCAGCCTCATCCGTACCGGCAACTGGCCAATGGCCTGCTTTGCGCGCCACGCGTTCAAGGCTGAAGTCCGGAACAAGCGGGACCTCCTCGAAGAGGAGCGGAGAATCGGGGGACGTGCGAGACAACATGGCGGCAGACTCGCACGCCCACCCGATCTCCTGCAAGCCCGGCTCAGTGTGATGCGGCACACTGTCCCGCCACGGGAGGCGGGGCCGGGTCATTTCCGGCGGCGGACGGAGGCGGCGTCCGCGCCGAAATCCGCCGCGGCGATCATCGCCCCGGCAAATCGTGATCGACTAGAGCAGCGACAACTGGATGCCGCCGCCGTCCGGCCGCACGAACAGGTCGTCGCGGAGTGGCAGCCCGCGCCGGCCCATGCCGAGCCGTTTCGTCGCCATCTCGAAGCGCCGGCCGATCTGCCAGGCATAGGGGCCGGAGCCCTTCATGCGCTTGGTGAAGTCGGCGTCGTAGTCCTTGCCGCCGCGCATGGAGCGCACCAGGGACATGACGTGCCTGTAGCGGTCCGGATAATTGCGCAGCAGCCAGTCACGAAAGATCGGACTTACCTCAAGTGGCAGCCGAAGCAGCACGTAGCTTGCCTCTCTGGCTCCTGCTGCGTGCCCGGCCTCAAGGATCCGTTCAATCTCGTGGTCATTGAGCGCGGGGATCACCGGCGCTGCCATGACAGCTGTCGGGATGCCAGCCTCTGTGAGCGCCTTGATCGCCTCAAGACGCTTCGTCGGCGTCGATGCCCGTGGCTCCATCGTCCGCGCCAGCTTGCGGTCCAGCGTGGTGACCGAGATCCCGACCTTGGCAAGTCCTTTGGACGCCATGTCGGCCAGGATATCGATGTCGCGGGTGATCAGCGCCGACTTGGTCACAATCGCGACCGGATGGTTCGCCTTCTGCAAAACTTCCAGGATTTGCCGCATGATGCGCCACTCGCGCTCAATCGGCTGATAGGGGTCGGTGTTTGTGCCGATCGCGATCGCTCGCACCTTGTAGTCTGGTCGACTAAGCTCGCGCTGCAGCAGCTTCGGCACGTCCGGCTTGGCAAACAGCTTTGCCTCGAAGTCCAGTCCCGGGGAAAGGCCCATGAAGCTGTGGGTCGGGCGCGCAAAGCAGTAGATGCAGCCGTGCTCGCAGCCGCGATAGGGATTGATCGACCGGTCGAACGAGATATCCGGCGACTCGTTGCGGGTAATCGCGGTCCGCGGCTTCTCGACCTGCACTTCGGTCGAAAAAGGCGCCAATTCCTCAAGTGTCTGCCAGCCGTCGTCGAAGTTCTCGCGCCGCTCCTCCTCAAAACGTCCGCTAGGGTTCAATCCTGCACCACGGCCGCGTCGGCGATCCACCTCGATCCGCAGGCCTGACGAATTCACCAGCGCATCGGCAATATCAGCCGTATGAGCAGGCGCGAAAGCAGCCTGCCGCAAATGGGTCAGCTCGTTCATGTGAGGCTCCGAGAGAGGGTTCGTCCCTCTCGACTACGCAGATACAGATAGGGCAGGGAAGAGAACAATGCAAGAACAAACTGCATGGTGTGCCCCTGTGGAAATTGCGCCTGCGATAGGATAGATGTTGGGAATGCTGACGGTTCTCATGGAAACCCGCGATGACGAGGCCGAGCTGGCACAGACTCTGTCTGTACTGGTTTCAGCGGCTGTGGAAGGTCTCATCGCAGACGTTGTGATTCTCGATCATGGCTCGAAGGACGGGTCTGCACGGGTTGCGGATGCAGCAGGCTGCCGCTTCCACACGGATTGGGAGCTCCAGGATGTGCTGCGGACGGTGCGCGGAGAGTGGCTCCTGCTCCTCGAGGCGGGCGCACGCCTGCAGCAGGGTTGGGTCGACGAAGTCCTGGAATATCTTGCAACAGCGACAGAGCCCGCCCGCTTCTCTCTAGTCCGGCGGTACCGTCGGCCCCTGCTGCGGCGAATCTTGTCGGGCGCTCCGCCGCTGGAACATGGCTTGCTATTGCAGAAGCGGCAGGCCTTGGCTTCGGTTCAGCCGGGCATGAACCTGCATGCCCTCGTCAGCCGGCTGAAGCTGGCCACCCTGCGCAGCGAACTGGTGCCGGCCCGGGCAGCGAAGGCTGCCGTCTCTATTCCGGCACGCTAGCTGCCGCTGCGGCGCAGATGCTCGTCGAGGCGCGGCATGATCTCGATGAAGTTGCAGGGCATGTGCCGGTAGTCGAGCTGGGCGGCGAGGATGCCATCCCAGGCATCCTTGCAGGCGCCGGGAGAGCCGGGAAGCACGAAGATGAAGGTGGCGTTTGCGACCCCGCCCGTCGCCCGCGACTGGATCGTTGAGGTGCCGATCTTGTCGTAGGAAATGCGATGGAAGACCTCGGAGAAGCCGTCCATCCGCTTCTCGAACAGCGGCTCCAGGGCCTCGGGGGTAACATCGCGGCCGGTAAAGCCGGTGCCGCCCGTGGTTATCACTACGTCGATCTTGGGATCCTCTGTCCAGTCCCTCACCTGCGCGGCGATCTGGTCCTTGTCGTCTGCTACGATGGCGCGCGCCGCCAATCTGTGCCCTGCCTCCGTCAGCCTGCTCACCAGGGTGTCACCTGACTTGTCGGTGTCAAGGGATCGCGTGTCGGACACGGTTAGCACTGCGATGCCGACGGGAATGAACGGGCGGCTTTCGTCGATGCGGCTCATGCTGGCGCTCCGGAAATTGTTGTCGTCGGCTGGAAGTACCAGTTCGGCCGCAGCGCTCTCAGGCGCTCTGCAGCCTCGTCTGCAGCCCCTCTGGACGAAAAGATGCCGAAGCAGGTGGCGCCGGAACCGGACATGCGGGTCAGTAGGGCCCCTTCACCAGCGATGAGTTCAGAGAGATCCCCGATCTCTGGAACCAGCGCACTGGCTGGCGCTTGAAGGTCGTTGCGCAGGTGAGGCAACAGGCTAATCCAGCCGTCGCCGCTTATGTTGCCGATCGGCGGGTTTTGCTTGCAGGCAAGCCTCGCGAAGATCTCCGGCGTCGAGACGCTGCGGAGCGGATTGCCCAACACCAGGTGCAGGCTGGGCAGGTCGGGGAGCGGCAGGAGATCCTCGCCGATGCCGCGCGCGAGCGATGGTATTCCGGCAAAACACATAGGCACGTCCGCACCCAGTGCAAGCGCCAATGCCGCCATCTCGCGGTCCGTGATCTTGTCGTCCCAAAGCTGGGCTAGCCCCTTCAATACCGCCGCGGCATCCGCAGATCCGCCGCCGATCCCGGAAGCCACCGGCAGGTTTTTTTCAAGATGGATCGCGACCGGTGGCGCATCCTGCCCGTGTTCTTGCAGCCAGCTGCGCAACATCTCCCGTGCACGCACGACGAGATTGCCCGCGTCGGCGCGAAGCGATGCAGAAAACGGCCCGGAGAGGCCGAAACTGTCCTCCGCTGATGGAGAGAGCGCCAAACGATCGCCGATATCGGCGAAGGTTACGACGCTCTCCAGTAGATGATATCCGTCCGGACGTTGCCCCACTACGTGCAGCGCAAGGTTGATCTTCGCTGGCGCCAGCTCGACCACGGCCGCCCTCGAGAATTCGTCCGCCTCGTGCGTCGCAGCCCGAGTGAGCATAGTCCTCAGGATTTCTTGTCGGCCGGTGCGGGCGCCGGGGCAGGTGCGGCAGGCGCAGAAGGGCTCTTGTCCGCGGTGGTCGCCGTCGGATCGAGCGGAGGCAGGCCTTCAGCGATCTTTTCCTTGATGTGCTCGCGGTTGACGTCCTCGCCTTCGGAGATCAGCGCCCGGTTCCACTGGTAGACGGCCTCGAGCTTGCGCCCGACACGCCAGTAGGCGTCGCCCAGGTGATCGTTGATGGTCGCATCGCCAGCGCGCAGCTGAACGGCCCGCTCCAGTTCCGCCACCGCTTCCTCGAAGCGGCCGAGGCGGTAATAGGCCCAGCCCAGCGAGTCGACGACATAGCCATCATCCGGGCGCAGCTCCACCGCGCGACGGATCATGTCGAGCCCCTCGTCTAGGTTGCGGTTCATGTCCACCCAGGAGTAGCCCAAGTAGTTCAGCACCTGCGGCTGTTCCGGATTAAGCTCCAGCGCCTTGCGGAAGTTCGGCTCGGCCTGCTCCCACTTCTTCAGGCGCTCGTAGGCGATGCCGCGCTGGAAGAAGATTGTCCAGTCGCCGGGGTCGGCAACCGGACCGATAGCCTCGACTGCCTTGTCGTAATTGGCGGCCATTGCCTCGTAGTCCTTGGCATCGGAAAGCACGCTGCCATAGGCAAGGTAGCTGCGAAGGTCAGACGGGTCCGATTCAATGAGCGCCTTCAGGTGTTCCCGTGCATCGTTCACCTTGTCAGTGCCAGCAAGTGCCAGACCGAGCTGCAGCTCCGAAATACGCCGCATTGGCGAATCCTCCGGAACCTGCTGGTAGTAAGAAATTGCCCGCTCCGGCTGCTCCAGCTTTTCGGCAATGCCACCGAGCAGGATTAGCGTGTCGGCGCTGTCGGGATCGAGAGCATGCGAAACCTGCAGGTAGAGGGAGACCATGTCCTCCGCCCCTTGGCGGTTCAAGGCCGCACCGACGGAGAATAGCACTGCCGACGCACCCTCGGCAGCGCTGGTTATCTGCTGCTCCGGCTTCTCGCCGGCCTCGATGCTCTCGCGAAGGGCCTTGAGCGGCGCGTAATTGCTGATCATCCCGTCGCCAACGGAGATCGCATCGAGCGCCTTCTGTTTGTTGCCTGCCGCCGCTTCGAGCCGGGCCAGTGCCATCACAGCACGCATGAAGGTGTCGGGCGCCGTGGCCACGGCCTCTTCATTGGTGATGGCCGCCGTCAGGTGCTTGCGGGCCGCACTGGTGTCTCCCATCTGGATCGCCATCGCGCCCATGTGGTAGTCGGTAAAGACCTTGAACCAGTCAGGACCTTTCATCTTCGAGACGGTCTCGAGGGCGCGCTTGCCCTTGCCGGCACCGACATCCGCCCAGGCGCCGATCAGCGTCTGAGTCAGCCGGTCGAGATCGTTGGGCCCCTTGTAGGCCACCATTTCCTTCGCATCGGCAAACCGCCCGTCACGGATCGCGTCGAGACCGCGAACGATGGTGGTAATGCGCTCTACCGCATCGTCTTCCTTGAGCGCTTCTGCCTCCGCCAGGCCTTCCTCGAACTGACCGTCCAGCAGCAGCGCGATCATCAGGCGCTCGCGGATCTCCAGGTTTGATGGATCGAATTCCAGCGCCTTTCGATAGAGCGGGATCGCCGTGTCGTAATCGTGATCGACATCCGCCGTGCGGGCGGCCAGGAAAGCGCCGGCGAAGGAGCCGACCTTCGCAGGCTCGAATGTCACATTCTCTTCCGCGGGCTTCGCTTCCGGCGTGGCGGCATTCGGGGCTCCTGCGAAGAAGAGGGCCATCACCAGCGCTGCACTGGAGAGCAGGAAGAGTTTGGAGGTATGCCGCATGAAGGTGCCTTTCGTTAACGTGACGCGGCGGCTTTCGCCATGACGTCTCGCACCGATTGATTCACCGACAGCATGGCTTTTTTGGCGCAGCACCGCAAGAAAACTTGGAGCTCACGATGGCCTAGTTCACGCGCTGGATGGAGAAGTCGATCACTTCCAGCAGCGCCGCCTTGTGAGGCGAGGCCGGCAGCGGAGCGAGCGCATCGCGCGCGATGGTGCCGTAATGGATGGCACGGCCGATCGTGTCGTTCAGCGCGTCGTGCTTGCGGATCAGCTCCAGGGCGCGCACGAGGTTCTCCTCCGAGCTTTCGCCGTTTTCGATAGCGCGACGCCAAAACGCTTGTTCGTCAGCGGTTCCACGCCTGAAGGCAAGAATCACTGGAAGCGTAATTTTGCCTTCGCGGAAATCGTCGCCGACATTCTTGCCGAGGTCCGCGGCGGTGCCGCCATAATCCAGCGCGTCGTCGACCATCTGGAAAGCGTAGCCGAGATTCATCCCGAAGGAGCGAAGTGCGGCGCGGTTCGCCTTGTCGGCCTCGGCAATGATCGGGCCAACTTCGGCGGCGGCGGCAAACAGAGCGGCCGTCTTGGCGCGGATGACCGAAAGATAGTCGTCCTCCGTCGTCTCCATGTTCTTCGCGACGGAAAGCTGCAGCACCTCGCCCTCGGCAATCACCGAGGCGGCCGTTGAAAGAACATCCAGCGCATCGAGCGAGCCGACATCCACCATCATGCGGAAGGCCTGGCCGAGCAGGAAGTCGCCGACGAGAACGCTCGCTTGGTTGCCCCAGATCGTCCGGGCCGTCGACTTGCCGCGGCGCAAGTCGCTTTCGTCCACCACGTCGTCGTGCAACAGCGTCGCCGTGTGCATGAACTCTACGCTGGTCGCCAGCTTCACGTGGCCTGCACCCTCATAGCCGAACATCGATGCCGCAGCGAGCGTGAGCATCGGGCGCAAGCGCTTGCCACCGGAAGAGATCAGGTGGTTGGCAACCTCCGGGATCATCTGGACGTCGGAGCCTGCCTTGGACAGGATCAGCTGGTTGACCCGTTCCATATCTGCCTTCGTCAGATCCACGAGAGGCTTGACGGAAGCCGGCTTCTTCTTGCCCTCTTCAAGCGGTACGACGACGCCCAACGATCCGATCTCCTGTTCAAAAGCCGCGACGGGCTATAGAAATCGCCCTATAGCGTCCCTGACGCGAATTGCCAAACATTGAAATGTGAAATTGGATCCAATGCAGGAACTCATCCGGACGAATGATGCGGTGCTTCTCTCCTTTGCTGAGAGCCTCATCCGTGACGCAGGCATACACTGCATGATTGCCGATCAGACCATGAGCATCCTCGAAGGCTCCTTGGGCTTGCTGCCGCGCCGCTTCCTCGTCGAGGAAGACCGGGCAGACGAAGCGCGCCGGATCTTGACCGACGCCGGCCTGGCGGGGGAGCTTCGGGAGCGGCCCGCATGAGCGAGACCATCGACGCGTTCCACAGAGGCCGCTTCCATGTAGTACAGCCGAAGGGAGCCGGGCATCGATCCGGCGTAGATGCCATGCTGCTCGCATCGCTCGTGGATGCTGCGGGTCCTGTGAGTGTCGCCGACCTCGGTTCGGGTGCCGGAGCGGTCGGCCTTGCCGTTGCGTCGCGGCTTCCGCAGGCGCGCGTTCTGCTGGTCGAGCGGTCGCCCCTGATGGCCGAGTATGCGCGCAAGACCCTTTCGCTGCCCGAGAACGAGGCTGTCGCGTCGCGCGTGGTGGTACTCGAAGCGGATGTCACGCTGACCGGCAAGGCGAGGTTCGTCGCCGGCCTGGAGGACGAGGTTCACGATCATGTCATCATGAACCCGCCCTTCAACGATCCGACCGACCGCCTGACCCCCGATGCGCTGAAGGCGGAAGCTCATGCCATGCGTGAAGGCCTGTTCGAGAGCTGGATCAGGACGGCGGGCGCGATCATGAAACCTGGAGGACAGCTCTCTCTCATCGCAAGGCCGCAGTCGGTGGCCGAGATCATCGCCGCCTGCGGCAAGCGGTTCGGCGGACTGGAAATCACCGCCGTTCATCCCCGGCCCAAGGAGGACGCAACGCGACTGCTGGTCACGGCGATCAAGGGATCGCGCGCACGGCTTCTTTTTCGGGCACCGCTGTTCCTCCATGGGGACGAGGGACATAGCTTCACCAGGACGGCAGACGATCTCAATAACGGTCGCTTGGGCTACTCGCGCCGCCACCCCGCCCGTCGCTGAAAAACCAAACAGTCCCATTGCGTTTGCGGTCGCTGACCATACATCTGTCTTCACCAACCCGTGGAGAAGGATCTGAAATGGCTGGATTATTGTCGCGTGTGATGCCGAAGCGATTCCGTAAGGAGGGAACAGCCATTCCGGTCGTCAGGCTTCAAGGCGTCATCATGACCGGCGGCAGCCAGTTCCGGCCAAGCCTCAACCTCGCCAATGTTGCGCCGATGCTGGAAAAGGCTTTCGCCAAGAAGGATGCGCCGGCCGTTGCTATCTCCATCAATTCGCCGGGCGGCTCGCCGGTCCAGTCTCGGCTGATCTACCAGCGCATTCGCGCCTTGGCCGAGGAGAAGAACAAGAAGGTCCTGATGTTCGTCGAGGATGTCGCGGCATCTGGAGGCTACATGATCGCTCTTGCAGGTGACGAGATCTTCGCCGACCCGACCTCGATCGTCGGTTCGATAGGCGTAGTCTCCGGCGGTTTCGGTTTCCCGGAGCTGCTGCGCAAGATCGGCGTGGAGCGTCGTGTTTACACGGCAGGCGAGAACAAGGTGATCCTCGACCCGTTCCAGCCCGAGAAGGAAGGTGACGTCGAATATCTGAAGACGCTACAGCTGGAGATCCACAAGGTCTTCATCGACATGGTGAAGGCGCGCCGCGGCAGCCGGCTGGCTGATGATGCGACGATCTTCTCGGGATTGTTCTGGACCGGCGTCCGCGGGCTCGACCTCGGCCTGGTCGATGGCATCGGTGAAATGCGCGAAACGCTTAAGTGCCGCTACGGTGACAAGACGCGTCTCGAACTAGTCGCAGGGGCCCGCAATATGTTCGGTCGCCGCCTTCCGGGCGTCGTCAGCGGACAGGGTGGTGCCGGCGCAATCGGTGCCGGTGCCGCATCCGGTCTTGCGGAAGCGCTGGAGGAAAAGGCAATGTGGAGCCGTTACGGCCTTTGAGGGCCGATTTGGGGGGGAAGCGACGGAGATGGTGCAGCTCATTTTCTTCATCCTGATCGTTGGTGGCGGCTGGCTGCTCTACCAACGGTTCGTTCGGGATGCCGAGAAGCTGACGGCGCGCTCTCGCGAGCGGGGAAAGGAGCGGGAGACGGGCGCCTCAGGCACGCTGGTCAAGGATCCGGAGACGGGCGAGTACCGCGTGAAACGTAATGACGATTGAGCGCGACACCGGCAGATCCATAAAACCTTGACCCTTGCGGCTCTGCATGGCACTCGTCCGCATCTAATCAAAGATGCCGGCGAAAAGCGATGACCGACCTTCCCGACCACATGTCCCCGACACGCTCCTTCCAGGGGCTGATCCTGGCTCTGCACAACTACTGGGCGGACAAGGGCTGCGCCGTACTGCAGCCTTACGACATGGAAGTCGGCGCCGGCACGTTCCATCCGGCCACGACCCTTCGTGCGCTCGGTCCGAAGCCGTGGAAGGCTGCCTATGTGCAGCCGTCCCGTCGCCCGTCTGACGGCCGCTACGGGGAAAACCCGAACCGCCTGCAGCACTACTACCAGTACCAGGTCATCCTGAAGCCTAACCCGTCCAATCTGCAGGAGCTCTATCTTGGTTCCCTGAAGGCAATCGGGCTCGATCCTCTGCTGCACGATGTCCGCTTCGTCGAGGACGACTGGGAAAGCCCGACGCTCGGCGCCTGGGGCCTCGGCTGGGAATGCTGGTGCGACGGCATGGAAGTTTCGCAGTTCACCTATTTCCAACAGGTCTGCGGCATCGAATGCTCGCCTGTTGCCGGCGAACTCACCTACGGCCTCGAGCGCCTCGCCATGTACGTCCAAGGCGTCGACAACGTCTATGAGCTGAACTTCAACGGTCGCGAAGGCGAAGAGAAGATTTCCTACGGCGACGTCTTTCTGCAGGCCGAGCAGGAATATTCCCGCCATAACTTCGAGTTCGCCGATACCGCAATGCTGCACCGACACTTCATCGACGCGGAGAAGGAGTGCCAGGCTCTGCTGGCAGCCGGCGCCCCTGGTGCCAGTGCAAACCAGATGCTGCACAAATGCGTCTTCCCGGCCTACGACCAGTGCATCAAGGCATCGCACGTCTTCAACCTGCTCGATGCCCGCGGCGTGATTTCGGTCACGGAGCGGCAGAGCTACATCCTGCGCGTGCGCACCCTCGCCAAGGCTTGCGGGGAAGCCTTCCTGCTGACGGATGCCGGCGGCATCAATTTCGGCAGCGAAGCGGCCTGAAGAACGGCAGTTTGACGGGTTTCTAAAAGCTTTCTAGTGTCCGGCCGGACTGAAAGCTTCTGGGGGTCTTCGGATGTATATCCTGCTCGGCATTGTCGTACTAATCATCCTGTACGGCGTCTTCCTCTACAACAGCCTCGTCAAGTCGCGTCAGATGGCGGAGGAGGCGTGGTCGGGGATCGACGTGCAGCTGAAGCGCCGCGCCGACCTCATCCCGAACCTGATCGAGACCGTGAAGGGCTATGCCGCTCACGAGAAGTCGACCTTCGAGGAGGTCGTCGAGCTTCGAAACCGTGCCCAGTCCGTCGCACCCGGCGATGTTGCAAGCCGGGCGCAGGCGGAGGGCCTGCTCAGCCAGGCGCTCGGCAGGCTCGTTGCTTTGGCTGAAGCCTATCCGGACTTAAAGGCGAACCAGAACTTCCTGGAACTGCAGAACTCGTTAGAAGCGATCGAACACGAGGTCCAGATGTCCCGGCGCTACTACAACGGCGCCGTGCGCGACCTGAACGTGAAGGTCGAAAGCGTGCCATCGAACATCGTCGCCAATCAGTTCGGGTTCTCCAAGCGCGAGTATTTCGAGATCGAGGATCCGGCCGATCGGGCAGTTCCTGCGGTCAAGTTCTAGCGGACGGACGATGTTGCGGTTCCTCCTGCCTGTCCTGCTCTGGCTGGCCATGGCCATACAAGCCATGGCAGCCGAAAGTATCAGCTCCTATCATTCCGATATCCAGGTTGCGGCCGATGGCGAACTGACGGTTGCCGAAACCATCACGGTCCACGCCGAAGGCCGCGACATCCGGCGCGGCATCTTTCGGGACTTTCCGCTGACCTTGGAAGACGAGGAGGGGCGTACGCTACGGGTGGACTTCGAGGTCCTCTCCGTCACCCGCGACGGGGAACCGGAGGAGTGGCATACCGAAAGCGTTGCCGGCGGCGTTCGCATCTATGCCGGTTCTGCCGAATCGCAGCTCGACCGTGGTCCGTACACCTATGTGATCACCTACAGGACCGACCGGCAGATCCGCTATTTCGACGATCACGACGAGCTTTACTGGAATGTCACCGGCAACGGCTGGATGTTCCGGATCGAACAGGCGTCGGCTCGGGTGACGCTGCCTGCCGGTTCCCAGGTGACGGAAACGGTCGCCTATACAGGACCGCTCGGCAGCGCCGACACGAATGTCACCATGCGCGCGAACGGAAACACGGCCGTCTTCTCCACGCTGCAGCCTCTTCTACCGGGGGAAGGGCTGACGGTGGTGGTGGGAATTCAAAAAGGCGTGATCGATCCGCCATCGAATGCCGAGCAGCGAGGCTGGTGGCTGCGCGACAACATGAACGCGATCTTGGGGCTTGGCGGGCTGCTCGTCGTCGCGCTCTACTACGCCCGCAACTGGACGCGCGTCGGCCGTGACCCGGCGGAAGGTGTGGTCGTGCCGCGCTGGGATCCGCCCGATGGCATTTCGCCGGCCCTTGCAAACTATATCGACAACAAGGGATTTTCGGGCGGCGGCTGGACGGCACTGTCGGCGAGCGCCATCGATCTGGCGGTCACGGGCTATGTCACGCTGGAAGGCCTGAAATCCTCGATCACGATCCGCCGTACCGACAAGAGGATCAACCCCTCCTTGCCTGCTGGGCAAGCAGCTCTACTCAAGGACATCGGCAGCCCTGGCGAAGAAATGGTCATCGACAAGGCGAACGGCTCCAAGATTCAGACCGTCGGCGCCAATTTCCGCCGCGCGATAGAGACGGAACATCGAGGCAAATACTATCGCTCGAACATCGGCTACGTGATTGGCGGCGTCGCCCTGAGCGCTGTCGCGCTCGCCCTGCTGTTCCTGTTCGGAAACATCGAGCCGGACCTGATGGTCGTCTTCATCGTTCCGGTTTTCCTGGCCGCCTTCTTCGGCAGCTTTGCGGTGAGCATCGGCAAGAGGCTCCGGCGCGGCCGCTCGCTGGCGTCCAAGATCTTCTCCGTGGTCATTCTCGGCTTTTTCGGCCTCGTGGCCATTTCCATCCTCTCAAGCCTCCTTGTGATGGTCTTTGCCGAGCTTTCCGCACAGGACCACTGGCCGCTCCTCGTGTCGGTTGGGGGGATCGTGCTGGTGAACGTCATCTTCTTCTTCCTGATGGGAGCACCGACCCCGTTGGGGCGTAAGCTGATGGACGGGATAGAGGGTCTGCGAACCTATCTTACCCTTGCCGAGAAGGACCGGATGAACATGGCAGGCGCTCCGCAGATGTCGCCGCAGCACTTCGAGACGCTATTGCCCTACGCAGTAGCGCTCGGTGTTGAAAAGCCGTGGAGTGAGCACTTCGAAGCATGGCTTGCTTCGGCTGCGGCAGGCGCTGCTGCGGCAAGCTACGTACCGACATGGTACGGAGGCCGCGACATCGGCAGCTTCGGCGGCCGCATCGGCGGCTTCTCGTCCTCCATGGCCTCGACCATCGCCTCCACCATCCCGGCACCGAAGACCAGCTCCTCGTCCTCCGGCTTCTCCTCCGGCGGCGGCTTTTCCGGCGGCGGAGGAGGAGGAGGGGGCGGCGGCGGTTGGTAGCCGACTGACACTTTCAACACCCTTGCTGATGACTTTTTCCGGTTGGCTTGCTAGAGCCTCGGCACGCTAAGCCATCTGTGTGAAATTGACTGAAAAGTTGACCATATGCCTGATCTGCTTCTTGAACTCCGCTCGGAGGAAATCCCGGCCCGCATGCAGCGCAAGGCTGCCGGCGACCTGAAGAAACTCGTCACCGATGCACTGGTCGAGGCAGGTCTGACTTACGAGGGTGCGCGCGAATACTGGACGCCGCGTCGGCTGACGCTTGATGTCCGCGGCCTCACGGCGCGTTCTGCGGATCAGCGCGAGGAGATCAAGGGTCCCTCCACCAAGGCGCCGGAGCAGGCGGTGCAGGGCTTTCTGCGCAAGGCGGGCCTGTCGTCCGTCGCGGAAGCGCAGGTGGTGAGCGATCCGAAAAAGGGCGACTTCTACCTGGCTGTGCTTTCCAGGCCCGGGCGAGCGGCGGAAGAGGTCATCGCTGCCGTCATGCCCGGCATCATTCGCAACTTCCCTTGGCCGAAGTCCATGCGGTGGGGTGCGGCCTCCATGCCAAAGGGCGCTCGATTCGGCGGCGTCGACGGCAAGGGATCGGAAAGCCTCCGCTGGGTCCGACCGCTGCAGTCCATCGTCTGCGTCTTCGGTCCCGAGCATGACGAGACGCAGGTCATTCCGTTCGAGATCGACGGCCTTGTGGCCGGCAACGTTACCTACGGGCATCGCTTTCACGCGCCGGAGCCAATCACCGTGCGCCGCTTCGACGATTATGTGACGAGCCTTGAGAAGGCGAAGGTCATGCTGGATGCGGAGCGCCGCAAGGACGTGATCCTCCACGATTCCCGCGATCTGGCCTTCGCCAACGGTCTGGAATTGGTCGAGGACGAGGGCCTGCTGGAAGAAGTGTCGGGCCTTGTCGAATGGCCGCATGTGCTGATGGGCGAGTTCGAGCAGGACTATCTTGAAATCCCAACGGAGATCATCCGGCTGACCATCAAGACCAACCAGAAGTGCTTCGTCGCCCGCCTGCAGGGAGAGGAAAGACTTTCCAACCGCTTCATTCTCGTCTCCAACATTGAGGCCAAGGACGGCGGCAAAGAGATCATCCACGGCAACGGCAAGGTCGTGCGCGCACGCCTGTCGGATGCCAAGCACTTCTGGACACGAGACCAGGGCAATCTGCCGGATCTCCAGGAACTGGAAGCATCGGCCAAGACCTTCGCTCTCGATCTCAAGAAGCCGCTCGATCAGCGCATGGCGAAGCTCGACGCACTGAACGTCACCTTTCATGCGAAGCTTGGGACGCAGGGGCAGCGCGTCGCCCGCATCAGGTCGCTTGCGGCTAAGCTCGCCGAGATGATCCATGCAGATGCAAAGCTGGTCGATCGGGCGGTCGTGCTCGCCAAGGCCGACCTCCGCACCGAAGCCGTCGGAGAGTTTCCAGAGCTGCAGGGCCTCATGGGGCGCCGCTATGCGGCACTTCAGGGCGAGGACGCTTCGGTCGCTGCCGCCGTTGAGGATCACTACAAGCCGCAGGGCCCGTCCGACCGCGTGCCCGACGACAAGGTGTCGATCACCGTCGCACTGGCCGACAAGCTGGATACGCTCACCGGCTTTTGGGCAATCGACGAGAAGCCGACCGGCTCAAAGGACCCTTACGCGCTTCGCCGGGCGGCCCTTGGCGTCGTCCGCATCCTGCTGGAGTGCAACGTGCGGCTCAATCTGCTGCCGGTGCTGCAGGCGGCAATGCCGGGAGACGCAGGGGCTCCCACCGTGTCGCCGATGAGCGTTGAGGGATCTGAGAAGGCGCAGGCTCTGGCGGACAACAGCTACATCAACGAGACCTTCCCCGTCGTCGATCCCTCTGCCCGGACCGTGGAGGACCTGCTCTCCTTCTTCCACGACCGCCTTAAGGTCTATCTGCGCGACCAGGGCGCCCGCCACGACATCATCGACGCCGTGCTGACGCCGGAAGCCGACGACCTCCTGATGGTCGCCCGCCGCGCCGAGGCGCTGACCGCCTTCATCACCTCGGAAGAGGGCCGAAATCTTCTTGCCGGCACCAAGCGTGCGGTGCAGCTGCTGGCTGCGGAGGAAAAGAAGGGCACGGTCGTCGCCGACGGCGTTTCGGAGGAATTGCTGAAGCTCGACGCCGAGAAGGCGCTGTGGTCAGCAATCAAGGCGGCCTCCGGCGAAGCAACCGAGGCGATCGCCAAGGAAGACTTCCGCTCGGCCATGGAAGCTCTTGCAAAGCTGCGGGCTCCGGTCGATCGCTTTTTCGAGGATGTGCTCGTCAACGACGAGGATACCGCAGTCCGCGCCAATCGTCTCGCGCTGCTGAAGGCGATCCGCGAGGCAACGGCAACCGTCGCCGACTTCTCGAAGATCGCAGGCTGAGGGCGGAAGCCCCTGTCAGGTGACCATCAGTCCGTCGATTGCGGCGGACTGAAGCGCGTCAGTTCAGTCGCAGCTGCATCGTAGCAAGATTGAGCGCCTGCGGCTCTTGTGCGGGGTCTGCGGCAGACGACATGTCTGCTTCCACCGATCCGACCAGAGCCTGACGGTCTATGCCGTCCCGGCTCGAGCTCGCGAGCATCGAGCTGTTGGCAAATGTCCAGTCATGGACCTTGCTGACATAGACGACGGGCGATCCGCCCAGCCAAGCTTCGGTGCGCAGCACCTTCTTCTCGCCACCGATCTCTACCACCTCAGTCTTTTGCACACCCGGCTCAAGGACGGGGACCTTGTAGCCGGACGCTTCGTCCTTCGGCTTCAGGGGAGGGCAGTCGCTACAGCTCTTCATAACGACGCTGCCATTGCCGCCGTGGGTGATAACCAGCGTCAGCGATGACGCTAGGGTCGGGCAGCTCGCCAGGATCAGGGCGCTCGTCAGCAGAAAACGCATGGCTTGACTCCTCTCATGATGTGAGAGGTGTAGCGCCAGACCGTTTCCATCCCGTCAGCAGGACTGGTAAAAATTGAATGAACGGCTCAGGTGTTTTCGCGAGCGATGGCACGCCAGCCGATATCCCGGCGGCAGAAACCGTTTTCCCAATCGACAAGCTCGATCAGAGCATAGGCCTTCGCCTGCGCGTCGGCCACGGTGGCGCCGGTTGCCGTCACATTCAGGACGCGGCCGCCCGTCGCCACCAGCTGCCCGTTGTTCATCGCGGTGCCGGCGTGAAAGATCTTCTCGTCAGTACCGGTCGTTGGAAGGGAGACGATCGGCGTGTTCTTCTCATAGGATCCGGGATAGCCGTTCGACGCCATGACCACGGTCAGCGCGACGTCGTCTGACCATTCGGCCTCAGCCTGCTCGAGCGTGCCGGTAGCCGCAGCGTGAAGCAGCGGCAGGAGATCGCTTTTCAACCGCATCATCAGCACCTGGCATTCCGGGTCGCCGAAGCGGACATTGTATTCGATGAGCTCGGGACCCTTGGCAGTGATCATCAGTCCGGCAAAGAAGACGCCGGTGAAAGGATGGCCGCTTTCCGCCATGCCCCGGATGGTCGGCTCGATGATCTCCTTCATGGTGCGGTCCACCATGTTCGGCGTCATCACAGGTGCCGGCGAATACGCCCCCATGCCGCCGGTGTTCGGCCCGGTGTCGCCGTCGCCCACACGCTTGTGGTCCTGCGCGGTCGCAAGCGCCAGTGCCGTCTTGCCGTCCGACAGGCAGAAGAAACTCGCTTCCTCGCCGTCGAGAAAGGCCTCTACGACAACTTCCGCACCTGCGGAGCCGAGGGCGCCGGAGAAGCAATCGTCGACGGCGGCAAGCGCTTCATCTAGCATCATGGCAACGGTCACGCCCTTGCCGGCGGCCAGACCGTCGGCCTTGATGACGATTGGCGCTCCCTGCTCGATGACATACGCCTTCGCTTCGTTAGCATTGGTGAAGCGGCGATAAGCGCCGGTCGGGATCCCGTAGCGGGCGCAGAGATCCTTCGTGAACCCCTTGGAGCCTTCCAGCTGTGCTGCGGCAGCCGATGGCCCGAAGGTAACAATTCCCGCCTCGCGCAATCGATCCGCCAGTCCCGCAACCAGCGGCGCTTCCGGACCGACGACCACAAGATCCACTGCTGCGTCGCGGCAAAAGGCGACGACCGAGGAGTGGTCGTCGATATCCAGCGGAAGAAGTTCGGCATGTTCGGCGATGCCCGGATTGCCCGGTGCGGCGAAAAGCTTCGTAAGCTTTGGTGATTGGGCAAGCTTCCAGGTCAGCGCATGTTCGCGGCCACCGGAGCCGATCAGCAGAACCTTCATGTCACGCCCTCTCTTTTTGCCTTGTGCGGCGGTTAAGGGGAGGGGCGGCAAAGGTCAAGCGTGCAACTTGTGGAATCGGGCTTCCTCCACGTTGCCTTGCCTCAAAGTTTGACTATGGTCGCGCCTCCGAAACGAGAGAGACTGCCATGGCCGCCGATATTCGCTCCCTTGCCGCCGTGATTTCCGCGGAGATCAACGCCCGTCCCGATCAGGCGGCCGCCGCGATCGGGCTGATCGACGAAGGCGCCACCGTGCCCTTCATCGCCCGCTACCGTAAGGAAGTGACGGGCGGCCTGGATGACACGCAGCTTCGCACGCTCTCCGAACGGCTCGTATACCTGCGCGAGCTTGAGGCGCGGCGCGTGTCGATCGTCGAGTCGATCAATTCCCAGGGGAAGATGACCGATGAGCTTGCCAGCAAACTCGCCGGTGCTGCGACAAAGGCTGAGCTTGAAGATCTGTACCTTCCCTACAAGCCGAAGCGCCGCACCCGCGCAGAAATCGCGCGCGAGCGGGGTCTTGGTCCGCTGGCGGATGCAATCTGGGCGGAGCGCACAGCCGATCCTGCCAAGCTGGCCGAGGGTTACGTCGCTGGAGAGGTCACGGATGTGAAGATGGCGCTGGAAGGCGCACGCGACATCGTGGCCGAAACCATCTCGGAAAACGCCGGCCTGCTCGGTCGTCTGCGCCAGCACATGCGCAACGGCGCAATGCTGAAGGCGAAGGTCGTCGAAGGCAAGCAGGAAGCCGGCGCCAAGTTTGCCGACTACTTCGATCATTCGGAACGCTGGGTGACCGCCCCCGGCCACCGCGCGCTTGCCATGCTGCGTGGTTGGAACGAGGAAGTTCTGACGCTCTCGATCGAGGTGGACCAGGACGACCCGTCACCGGTGAAACCGGCGCAGCGGATCATCGCCGCTACCTTCCAGATTGGCGACAAGGGACCGGCGGACCGCTGGCTGATGGATGTCGCCGGCTGGACCTGGCGCGTGAAGCTCAACACCTCCCTGTCGCTCGATCTGATGCGGGAGCTGCGCGAGCGCGCCGAGGAGGAGGCGATCCACGTCTTTTCGCGCAACCTCAAGGACCTGCTCCTTGCCGCCCCCGCAGGCTCGCGGCCCACTATGGGCCTCGATCCCGGCATCCGGACCGGCGTCAAGGTTGCCGTGGTGGATGGCACAGGCAAGCTCTTGGAAACCACCACCGTTTATCCGTTTCCCCCGCGTAACGATGTTCGCGGGACACAAGCAGAACTTGCCAATCTCGTGCGCAAGTACAAGATCGAGTTGATTGCCATCGGCAACGGCACCGGCAGCCGCGAAACCGAAAAGCTGGTGGCCGACATGCTGACAAACCTGACGGCGCCGAAACCGACCAAGGTTATTGTCTCGGAGGCGGGCGCCTCCGTCTACTCCGCATCGGAAACGGCTGCGGCAGAATTTCCGGGGCTGGATGTATCGTTGCGGGGTGCCGTCTCGATTGCCCGCCGCCTGCAGGATCCGCTCGCGGAACTGGTGAAGATCGAGCCGAAGTCTATCGGCGTTGGCCAATATCAGCATGACGTCGACCAGGGGAAGCTGTCGCGGTCGCTCGATGCCGTGGTGGAGGATGCGGTGAACGCCGTCGGCGTCGATCTCAACACCGCCTCCGCACCGCTCCTGTCACGCGTCTCCGGCCTCAGCCGCTCGATTGCCGATGCCATTGTCGTCCATCGGGATCAGAACGGCCCCTTCCAAAGCCGCAAGGAGCTCCTGAAGGTTGCTCGCCTCGGCAATCGCACGTTCGAACAGGCAGCAGGCTTCCTGCGCATTCCCAACGGTAAGGAGCCGCTGGATGCCTCGGCGGTACACCCGGAAGCCTATGGCGTCGCCAAGAAGATCGTCGCCGCCTGCGGTCGTGACCTGCGCACCCTGATGGGCGACAGCGCAGCCCTGAAGAAGCTCGATCCGCGGCGATTCGTCGACGAGCAGTTCGGCCTGCCGACGGTGAAGGACATTCTCGCCGAGCTGGAAAAGCCCGGCCGCGATCCCCGTCCGAGCTTCAAGACCGCGACCTTTGCCGAGGGGATCGACGAGATTAGCGACCTGAAGCCCGGTTTGATACTGGAGGGCACCGTCACCAACGTCGCAGCCTTCGGCGCCTTCGTGGATATCGGCGTTCATCAGGATGGGCTGGTGCATGTCTCGCAACTGGCAGACCGCTTCGTCAAGGATCCGCATGAGGTCGTGAAGGCCGGCGATGTGGTGAAGGTGCGTGTTGTCGAGGTGGACGTAAAGCGCAAGCGGATCGGGCTGACGATGCGCAAGGAGGGAGGCGAGCCGGCGCCGGCTCCCACGCGGGATAACCGGAGCAACGCGAATACCTCTCGCTACGGTAGTGCTGCTCCTGCAAAGAAGGCAGAGCGCCAGATGGGGGGATTGGGTGCGGCCTTGGCGGAGGCCATGAAGAAACGCTGAGGTGTACACTTGCCGAGAGCCAGGGCGGCTGCGCTTGCGCGGGCGCCCTCCTGAACTGCTTTCTTGATGGAGAATAATACTTGTCTCTGTTGTGACAGGTAGTAACTTCAACCGGATTAATGAGCTAGATCAGTATCTCGGAGGTGAGTCTATGGCCTCGTCCCTCAATACTCTGCTTCATAAAATCATCAGGAATGGCACGCTGATCGTCCGTGGCCCGGGCGGCGATAGGCAGTTCGGCAGCGGTGGCGACCGGCGGGTGGTGATCCGCTTCGCCGACGAAGCCGCAGAGAGGGAACTCTACGCTGACCCACAACTCAAGCTTGGCGAGTTGTACATGGATGGCCGGCTGACGGTCGAGGAAGGCGACATCTACGAGTTCCTCGCGCTGGTGAAGGACAACACCCTCAGCGAGGGGCTGACGTTCGGAATGATCTGGCGCGGCATCCTGCGCATGCTCGCCTCACAGTTCCGCAACCGTGTCCCGATCAACCACAACCGCCGCAACGTGGCGCATCACTATGATCTGGACGAAAGGCTGTTCTCGCTCTTCCTCGACGAGGACTGGCAGTATTCCTGCGCCTACTTCAATCCGCCGGGCATCTCGCTCGATGAAGCGCAACTGACCAAGAAACGACACATCGCCGCCAAGCTTCTCGCCGAAGAGGGGCAGCGCGTGCTGGAGATTGGTTCAGGCTGGGGCGGCATGGCCATGTATCTCGCCGAAGCTTCCGGCGTCGACGTCACCGGGATTACGCTGAGCACCGAGCAGCTGAAGATCTCCCGCGAGCGCGCAACCAAGCGGGGACTCAACAAAAGCGTGCGTTTCGAGCTGCAGGATTACTACTACCTGCAGCCGCACACGAAATATGACAGGGTGGTATCGGTCGGCATGTTCGAGCATGTCGGACGGCTGAACTACCGTCGCTTCTTTAACAAGGTGAACGACGTCCTGGCCGACGACGGCGTCATGGTGTTGCACTCGATCGGCCAGCCTTACCCTGCGCTCTATAATGCTCCGTGGATCGAGAAGTACATTTTCCCCGGCGGCTACATCCCAGCAATCTCGGAGGTGATGCCTGCGGTCGAGAAGGCCGGGCTGCTCGTCTCCGACATCGAGATCTTGCCGATGCATTACGCCCATACGCTGCGTCACTGGCGCCAGCGATTCATGGACAACAGGGAGAAGGCGGCAGCCGTTTATGACGAGCGGTTCGTGCGCATGTGGGAGTTCTATCTGGCGGCATCGGAAATGGCCTTCACCCACGAGAACTTCTTCATCTTCCAGATGCAGATCGTCAAGAAGCGGACGGCGGTGCCGGATAATCGTGACTACATCCTGCTGCGTGAAGCGGAATTGAAGGCATTGGAAGAAAGCCGGATACGGCCAGACAGGATTGCCGTGTAGCCTTCGCTTGACCGGCCGGTTTCTGCGCCTGTAGAAACCGGAAATGAGCAATGTTGATCATTTGAAGGACAGGGTGGCGGACGCGCCATCCGGAAACTGGGTCTACCGGGTTCTGCCCCGGTCCGCCTGGCCCTATGCGCAGCTTGCGCGGTGGGACCGGCCGATCGGCTGGCAGCTGCTGATGTGGCCCTGCTTCTGGTCGTCGGCGCTGGCGGCCAACCATGCCGCGGATCTCGATCAGCTCTCGGTTAGCCTCTTCGTCTTCCACCTCTTTCTCTTCTTTGCGGGCTCGGTCGCGATGCGCGGCGCCGGCTGCACCTATAATGACCTCGTCGACCACGTAATCGACAGCGAGGTCGCCCGCACCCGCTCACGACCTCTGCCGTCCGGGCGCGTGAGCCGGTTTGAGGCAAAGGCATTTCTTGCGGTCCAGGCGATGGTGGGGCTGCTTGTGCTGATTCAGTTCAACGCTTCCGCAATCACCCTCGGCATCCTCTCGCTCGCGGTTGTTGCCGTTTACCCGTTCGCCAAACGCTTCACCGATTGGCCGCAGTTCTTCCTCGGTCTGGCCTTCTCCTGGGGCGGGCTGATGGGTTGGGCGGGCATCTTCGGTGGCCTGGCAATGGCGCCAGTCTGGCTTTATCTGGGTGCAGTCGCCTGGACGATCGGCTATGACACGATCTACGCCCATCAGGACAAGGAGGATGACGCGTTGGTGGGGGTTCGCTCCACCGCCCGTCTCTTCGGACAAAACACGAAGCGGTGGCTGATCGGCCTGTATGGAGCGACGCTGTTTCTACTGCTACTGGCCTATGCCGCAGCGGGCGTAGGCTTCATTGCCTACCTCGGGCTGCTGATCGCCGCAGTCATGTTTGCCTGGCAGATCCTCGTTCTTGACATCGACGATTCGGACCAGTGCCTCTCGCTCTTCAAGTCAAATAGCCGGGTCGGAGCTGTGATCTTTGCCGGCCTCGTCCTCGCGATCCCCTTTGCCTGAAACGCAGGAACCCGGCTTGCGGCCGGGCTCCAGCATCAGCGCGTGGCGGCGGTGGACCTTTCAGCGGCGCGCGATGATCTCCTTGCCTTCGATCTTCATCGTCACGCCGAGCTTGCCGGTGGTGCGACGGACCAGGAAGCGCGGGCGCCGGCTTGCAAAATAGGAATGGCGACGGCGCGGCTTGGCGGCATGGGCGCGTACGTCGCCGAGGTGGTTTTCCAGCGGCCGGGCGATACCGTCTGCCTCGACCATCAGCATCGGGATGCGGAAGGCATCCGACCAGCTGCGCCAATCGGCAGCAATGTCGCAAAGGTCGTGCGCAACCAAGAGCGGAATGCAGAGCTCGGGATCCTCGTGGTGCAGCTCAAGCGTAACGGTGACCTCACCGTCGCCATGATCGATGGCGCGGGCGGCGACGCCCTTGAAGGCGCGTGCCGGCAGTGCAAAAGATAGAGGCAGGCCGCTCGTAGGCAGGACCTTTCGGAGCACTGCGCCGCGCTCGTCGAGGGTGATCATGACGTCTTCGGACGAGCCACGCAGGGCGTAGGTCACTTGCTGCGGAAAGCGCGTGGGGTCCAACCTGAGGGTGGAGCCTGCCCAGGCAGGCTTCAGAACCGTGTTCGTCATCGTGTATACTACCCTTGTTTTACCTGAGAGCCGTTTCCGGTTTCTCCACGGGACTTTTGTCCTCTGATGGACAGACCATACGAGCCGTCACCTGCCTGACGGCTTAATATTCGCGGTTAATGAAGCTTTGCCTCCGTCGATGGTTATCGAAACCCGAGGCGACTCGGTTTCCAGAGGGTGAACGTCCCATGGCGGAAGACGCTAAAGCCACGGGCAAGGCTCCGGCGCCATGATGGCAACGGCATTACTATGAGCGGAGCTTCAGTCCATGGTCTCGACCTATCTCAGCTACGACCTCGTCAACCGCGACATGTTCAAGACGCTGCAGCGCGTTGCTTCGGATCAGCAGGTTGCGCGTGAGGCGCAGTATTACCAAGAGAATATCGGCAAGGTCTCGACCATTGAGGAATTCATGGACGACTATCGGCTGTACTCATATGCGATGAAGGCTTACGGCCTAGAGGAGATGACCTACGCCAAGGCCTTCATGAAGAAGGTCCTGGAGAGTGACCTAGGCGATCCTAACAGTTACGCCAATCTGCTTACCGACGAACGATATAAGACGTTTGCTGCAGGCTTCAGTTTCTCCGCATCCGGGGCAACGCCGATCGCACAGTCGGCGGCGCAGCAGGAGGATATGCTGGAGCTGTACGACCAGAGTATTCTGGCGATGGAAGACGCGGTTGCCGAGGAAACGCGCTACTACAAGGTGATGATAGCGCAGGTCGACAATGTCGATGACATTCTTCAGAACGACCGGCTGCGCCAGTACGTATTCGGCGCGCTAGGCATCGACGATAGCGTCTACTCCTATGATGTTGTCAGACAGGCGATGACCAGCGACAAGGACGATCCCAACAGCTACACCAACACAGTGCTCAAGGACCAAATGGATTATCTGGCTGCGAAGCTGAGTGCGACGCAAGCGGAGCTTGCCGCGCTGGGCAACAATGCAACGGAGCATGTCGAGAAGAAGACAGCGCTGAAGGCGGAGATTGCGGGTTATCAGAAGGCGATCCTGTCCACGCAGGCCCACATCGACCTCGCTGGCGCCTTTGAATTTGCTGCCGACGGCACGTCTGCCAAGGGTGCTGCCCAAACGGAGCAGCAACTGGCGGCAACCACTGATCTCTATCTGCTCGGCCAGCCTCGGCAAACGCGCGAGTCGGCACTGCGAGAGCGCGAGTATTTTGAACAGAAGATTACAGCAGTGACGAACGTTGATGAACTTCTGGATGATCCACGACTCTATGACTATGTGCGCAAGGCATTTAATTTAGATGAGCTTTACGTGGTCAAATCGACTTTGGAGCAGATCCTGACAAGCGATCTCAGTGATCCGAAAAGCTACGCTAACCTCTATGCCGAGGAAAGGCCGCAGTATATTGAGCTAGCGAAGGCGTTCAACTTCAACACCGACGGAACTGTAAATGGAACGCAGGTGCAAACTGTAGCGCAGACGCAGTTGACCGCGAACAATTATTTCAGCCGCTATGACGACAAACAGGAGGAGGCAGACGAGAAAGCGATCAGCCTCTACAAGTCCGAAATGGCGGCAGTCAAATCGATCGACGACTTCCTGTCAGATGAAGCCATCTATGGATTTGCTCTCAAGGCTGTCGGCCTTGATCCGGATTCAGTTTCAATGTTGACACTCAAGAATGTCCTAAAAAGCGATCTGTCGGATCCCAAAAGCTACGTGTACGGACTAAAAGATGAGCGCTATCTTACGCTTGCGCAGGCATTCAACTTCACGCGCGACGGTAGCGTCACAGCGCCAATCCAGGCGCAATCGCCCGCGACAGTCACTGCGACGGCGAAAGAGTATATCGTTCAGCAGACTCGCTTCCTGAAAGGTGCAGAGGAAGAGGCAGCACGCGAGAAGGCGGATGCCGAGGCCTCCTACTACACCAGCACCATGGCAGGGATCAAAACCCTCAATGAACTCCTTGCCGATCGAAGGCTGGTCGATTTTATACTGACGGCTAAGGGGCTGGATCCTCAAACAGTGACAGATGATTTCCTAAGGCAGGTCTTTGGTTCGGACCTGGAAGATCCAGAAAGCTTTGTCAATCAGCAGACGGACAGCCGCTTCGCCGAAATTCTCGGAACCTTCAACTTCGACGCCAGTGGCAATCTTGATCGTAACACCTCTGCGTCAGTCCAGAACCTCGGCCAAACGATCGAGACGCAGCAAATGTACCTGCGGCAAACGCTGGAAACAGAACAAGGCAATGAAAACGCCGGCGTTCGGCTCGCTCTCTACTTTGAGCGAATGGCAGGCTCGATCACCGATGCTTACGGCATCATCGGCGACGAGGCGCTGGCAGAGTTCGTCCGCATTGCCTTCAGCCTACCAAGCGAAATGGCCAACATGGATGTGGACCAGCAGGCGAAGTTGATAGAAAAACACCTGACCCTGTCCGATCTGTCCGATCCGCAGAAGCTGCAAAAGTTGATCCAGCGATTCACGATTCTTTACGACCTGGAGACTGGCTCCACAGGGCCGTCTCCCGTGGACATCTTAACTGGTGCCAGTGCCTACTCGGGCATCAGCGCCGATACGCTATGGTCTCTGTCGCAGTTGCGACAGTAGCGAAAACCTCTCACAGCGAAATTACCTTCCCCGGATTCATGATGCCAGCCGGGTCGAAGCTCCACTTGATGCGGCGCATCAGGTCGATCTCGATGGGCGGGCGGATACGCGCAAGTTCGTCCCGCTTCAACTGGCCGATCCCATGTTCCGCCGAGATCGAGCCGTCCATGTCACGCACGATGGCATGGACGATCTCGTTGATTTCATGCCAGCGAGCCAGGAATTCAGTCTTGTCCGCCCCCACGGGCTGGGAAATGTTGTAGTGGATGTTGCCGTCGCCCAGATGCCCGAAGGCGCAGATGCGGGCGCCGGGCATGGCCGCCAGTACCGCGCTTTCCGCACGCTCCATGAATGTCGGGACCTTTGAAATCGGCACGGAGACGTCGTGCTTGATAGATCCGCCCTCCGGCTTCTGCGCATCCGACATGCTCTCGCGCATGTGCCAGAGCGCCTGCTGCTGCGCCACGGACGAGGCGATGACGGCGTCTCGCACGATGCCTTCCTCTACACCGGCCGAAAGCAGCGCCTCGACCATCGTCTGGGCAGTTTCCGCCGAGTCGGAGGTCGAAATGTCGATCAGCGCATACCATGGATGAGGTTCCGACAGCGGATCGCGGACACTCTCGATGTGGCGTGTGGTGAACTCGATGCCAATGCGTGGCATCAGCTCGAAACCGGTTAGCGCCGTGCCGCAGAGGTTTGAGGCCTTCTCGAAGAGGCGCAGCGCATCGGCGGGTGAGGAAACGCCGGCGAAGGCGACCTGGTGGCCCACCGGCTGGGGGAATAGCCGCAGCACCGCTCCGGTGATGATGCCGAGCGTGCCTTCCGCGCCGATGAAGAGATCACGCAGGTCGTAGCCGGTATTGTCCTTCTTCAGCCGTCGAAGGCCGTCCCAGATCTCGCCGGTCGGCAAGACGACCTCCAGTCCAAGGCAGAGCTGGCGCATGTTGCCATAGGCAAGCACTGCGGTACCTCCTGCGTTGGTAGAGAGATTGCCCCCGATGCGGCAGGTGCCTTCCGAGCCGAGCGAAAGGGGAAAGAGGCGATTGACGTCCGCCGCCGCCTTCTGAACGTCTGCAAGAATCGCGCCGCCGTCTGCAACAAGCACGTTGGCAACCGGGTCCACATCCCGGATGCGGTGCATCCGCTCCAGCGAGACGATGAGCTCATTGCCGCTGCTGCTCGGCGTTTGGCCGCCAACGAGACCGGTATTGCCGGTCTGAGGCACGATCGGTGTTCGTGTTTCCGTCGCAAGCGAAAGAATACGGGACACCTCCTCCGTGGATCCCGGCCTCAGCACCATCGGGGAGGCGCCACGGTAGAGTCCGCGGTTTTCAACCAGCCGCGGTGCGATGTCCCGCTCGTCCCGTAGGGCGTTCGCTTCCCCCACGATGGCGGCGAAGCGCCCAATAAGATCGGAAGGGGTGGCCTGGCGGTCCATTGCGCGTGTCCTCAAGTCCTTGGTGCGGCGGCACGAGTAAGGCGGTCGTTGATCGCTTCGCCTAGACCTTCATGTGGTATCGGCGTCACCGCTATGCCATTGACCGAGGCAGCGTCCGCCTTTTTCAGGTAGTCGAAGAGGTTGGCCGCCGCTTCGCGCAGATCCCCGTTCGGGCTGAGGTTGAGAACGAGGGCGGCTTGCCCGAGGTCGAGCGTGGATGTGTCACCGAAGCAGATGATTGCTTCGCCCGGGACCACGTCCCTCGCATTGAGCCGGACCGGCGCCGTCGGTGCGTAGTGAGACGCGAGCATACCCGGCGCTTCGATTGTTGGTGAAGGCGATTGCGGCCGCAGGATCGGCAGCGCGGTGGCCGCCGCAAGTGCTTCTGCCGAAACGCCGCCCGGGCGAAGAAGCCGGATGCAATCCTTCTCAACCCGCACGATCGTCGATTCCACCCCGACAGGCGAGGCGTCGCCATCGATGATCAGACCGAGCTTTTCTCCTAGATCTTCCGTCACATGTAAAGCGCTGGTCGGGCTGACCATTCCCGAGGTATTGGCGCTTGGTGCGGCAAGCGGCCTGCCAAACGAATGGATCAGAGCTGAAGCAAGCCCTTTGGGGACGCGGATGCCGACGGTATCCAGCCCCGCCGTCGCCAGTGGATGAATGCCGCCGCCTTCTCTGAGCGGCAGAACAAGCGTCAGCGGTCCTGGCCAGAAATGCTCCGCCAGTCGGCGCGAAACAGGATCGAAGATCGCGTATCGCTCCGCCATCGCAAGATCTGCCATGTGGCAGATCAGAGGGTTGAAGCGGGGCCGCCCCTTCGTCTCATAGATGCGGGTGATCGCTACCGGATCGGTGGCATCAGCAGCAAGACCATAGACCGTCTCGGTCGGGATGGCGACGGGAAGGCTCTTCGAAAGGGCCGCCTTCGCCGCTTCGATGGCTGTCTCGGCCCCGTCGCTGATATGGATGATCTTCGCTGTCATGCCGCCGTTCCTAGCGCGGAATGGCCGTCGCCGGCAATCCATCGTTAGCCGTCCATCTGCCTCACGAGAGAACGCGCAGCCTCGTTCGGTGCACCCAGCATCAGCACGTTGCGCAAAGCCACCTGCGGATCGCTGGTGCGGAACAGCAGGCCGTTCTTGCGCAGCGAGCGGTCGATCTTGAACATGTCGCCCGGTGCCTTCTCGAACGCGACGGCAAAATACATCCGGCCCTTGCCGCTGCGAATGCGCTCGAAGAACGGATAGGTCTCGCTGATCTCGGATGAGAAGTTGGCGATGTAGAAGGACCAGTTCACGGGCTCCTCCGCCTTGAAGGCGGTGCTGGCGGTTGTCACGTGGCAATAGCCGAAATGTGGGATGTCATCGAACACGCGGTAGAAGATCGCCTTGGGCAGGCGGATCGCACGGTGAAAGGAATTGATGCGCTGGTAGGTCGTTTCGCCAGCTGCGGTGAGTATCCGCCCCGTTCGTTCAGCCACTTCCTCCGCACTGATATAGCGTCTGCCCGGCGAGGGGCGTTCAGGTGAGCTCCGCTCGATCCGCCCAGTGCGGAGAAACTCGGAGTGAGGGGCGGCGCTCCCCGCCCTGCCTGCTCCCGGTGTTGCGTCGTAATAGCGAAGCTTTCCGCTGCTCGGCACCGGCAGATCTCCCTGTTTATCTCAGAGAAACGGTAACCGAACATGGTTAAGCACTGGTATCTCTTCTCGATTTGCCGGTGAAGAAACACGACCTGGAAACGGAACCAACCCTTGGATCATCGGTTCTGTCGACAGATACAAAAGACAAGAGAGGAAACTCCATGCGTGCTTTCAGTTCTCGCTTCACCACCATGGCCGCAGCCTTCGCCATTGCGGTCTCCAGTTTCGTCCCGGTTCAGGCAATGCCGTTGCCCTCGGCACCGACCGCTGCGGCCCATACTACGGTAACCGACGTTCAGTACCGCGATCGCGGTGACCGCCGGTGGGATCGCCGCGATGACCGGCGTCACTATCGCCGCGGCTATCGCGCAGGCTACCACAATGGTTATCGCGGCTATCGCAACCGCCGCCCCGGCTATCGCTACTACAACGGCTTCTGGTTCCCGCTTGCAGCCTTCGCAAGCGGGGCCATCATCGGCGGCAGCTCGTCCCAGGCCCGCCCCAGCCGCAGCCTCAGCGCGCGGCACTACCAGTGGTGCGAAAACCGTTACCGCTCCTACCGGGCGTCGGACAACACCTATCAGCCCTATGAGGGCCCTCGCCGTCAGTGCTACTCGCCCTATTCCTGATCCCTCAGGATCGATCGTGAAGCCGCTCCTCGAACGGAGCGGCTTTTTCTGTTGGTGCGGAGCTTTTTTCCAGGATCAGCGTTGATGGGCGGTTCAGCTTGGGTTTCCTAGGGTGATCGCGATCCAATAACCAACGCTCGTTTCGAGCGCTGTGAGCAGGAGCGCAGGCAGTTCAACTTAGATGGAGACAAGGATGCTAAATCTGTTCAGGCAGGTCGCGGTCGCCGCACTCTCCGCAACGGTCATTGCCGGTGCTGTCGTTCCGGCACAGGCCATGCCGGTTGTTGCGGCGCCAGCGGCCGCCACCGACGTAAAGTCCGACGTAACGCAGGTCCGCCACCGCGAATATCACCGCGGCTACTATCACGGCCATCGCGGCTATCGTCACTACAGGCATGGTCACCGCTACCACGATGGCTATTGGTTCCCGCTGGCGGCCTTCGGCGCCGGTGCTCTGATAGGCGGTGCGATCGCCGCGCCGCCGCGTTACGTGCATCCGGTCCCGGCTCCGGTTTATCGGGCCAGCGGCATCAACCCGCGCCACTACGAATGGTGCAGCGCGCGCTACCGCTCGTATGACAGCTATTCCAACACTTTTCAGCCGTATCACGGTCCCCGGCGGACCTGTTACTCGCCCTATTACTGAGCGATCATCAGCTGATCCTGAAGGCCCGCGCAGCCGTCGTTGCGTGGGCCTTCTTCATGTTCCATCCTGTCAGCGAAGCCGCGTCGCTGATTGACAAGCACATTTACGTTTACGTAAAAAGCGAAAATGCTGCAGGATCGCAAGACTTGCCTCTCAGCCGGTCATGAGGAGGATCGCCAGATGTACAAAGCCCCCGTCGCAGATATAGCCTTCACGCTCAACCATGTCGCCGGATTGTCCGACGCCTTGCAGACCGGCAAGCTCGGAGACCTCGGTAGCGACCTCGTCGATGCGATCCTCGAGGAAGCGGGGAGATTCGCATCCAACGAGATGGCGCCGCTGGGTGTAACCGGCGACCGTCAGGGTGCCCGTGTATCGGACGGTGTCGTGACCACTCCCGATGGCTGGGCAGATCTCTATCGATCGTGGCGGGAAGGTGGCTGGAACGGCCTGACGGGCCCGGAGGAGTTCGGCGGCCAGAGCCTGCCCAACATGCTCAACGTCGCCGCGCTGGAGATGTGGAATTCCGCTTCCATGGCCTTTGCGCTGGCGCCGACGCTGACGATGGGCGCCATCGAGTCGCTCCACAAGCATGGCAGCGATGAACTCAAGGCGACGTATCTCGAGAAGCTCGTCTCCGGCGAGTGGACGGGAACGATGAACCTTACGGAGCCGCATGCGGGCTCCGATCTCGGCGTGCTGAAGACCCGCGCCGAGCGCCGCGATGACGGCAGCTATCGCATCTTCGGCCAGAAGATCTACATCACCTGGGGCGAGCACGACGCGGCCGACAACATCATTCATTTGGTTTTGGCGCGGCTTCCGAACGCCCCTGCCGGCACCCGCGGCATCTCGCTCTTTCTCGTGCCGAAGTTCCTGGTGAAGGAAGACGGTTCGCTCGGTGCGCGCAACGACGTGTTCTGTCACTCGATCGAGCACAAGCTCGGCATCCACGGCTCTCCCACCTGCACCATGATCTACGGCGACGGCAAGTTCGGCGACGAGAAGGGCGCCATTGGCTGGCTCATCGGCGAGGAGAACAAGGGCCTCGCCTGCATGTTCACGATGATGAACAATGCTCGCCTCGCTGTCGGTATCCAAGGTGTTGCGATTGCCGAAGCGGCCACCCAGAAGGCGATCGACTATGCGCGCGAACGCACGCAGGGCAAGGCGCCTGGCTGGAGTGGGTCGGGCATGAGCCCGATCATCGAGCACCCGGACGTCGCCCGCATGCTTCTGACCATGAAGGCGCTCACGCAAGGCTCCCGCGCCATCTGCTATGCCTGCGCCCACGCGCTCGACATGGCGCGCCACGGTGAAGGGGAGGAGGCCAGGGTGTGGGCGGAACGGGCGGCCCTGCTGACGCCAATCGCCAAGTCCTACTCCACCGATGTCGGCGTCGATGTGGCGTCCCTCGGCGTCCAGGTCCATGGCGGCATGGGCTTCATCGAGGAGACTGGTGCTGCGCGCTATCTGCGGGACGCGCGCATCGCGCCGATTTACGAAGGTACGAACGGCATCCAGGCAATCGATCTCGTGACCCGCAAGCTGCCGCTCTCCGCCGGCGCTCAGGTCGAAGGCTTCATCAGCGAACTGAAGGAGGTCGTGCGCCGCGTCGAAGCGGCCAATGATACGCAATTTGGCCTGACGGCCGATCGCCTTCATGCTGCAATCGACGATCTGGAGGCGGCGACAGGCTGGCTCCTGAAGGCACAGTCGGAGGGTCGGCACTCCGAGGCTTTGGCGGGAGCAACGCCGTACCAGCGCCTGTTCGGCCTCGTGCTGACCGGCGTCTATCTCGCCAAGGGTGCTCTGGCCGCGTCAGACGATAGCAAGTCCGATCAACGCATCGTATTGTGCCGTTTCGCAGCCGAGAATCTGCTTCCGGAGACCTCTGCCTTGAAGCGGCAGGTGGTCGAAGGGGCGGCAAGCTTGGAAGCTGCACGCGCGGTTCTGGCCTGAGGCGACGGCAATGAGCGAACATGTCCTTGTCGAGCATCCCCAGGCGCAGCCAGGCGTGATGGTTATGCGGTTCAACCGGCCGGACAAGAAGAATGCCATCACCACCGAGATGTACGAGCGGATGACCGTAGCGCTGCGCGAGGCGGACAATCACGCCTCCGTTCGTGCTGTTGCCTTCCTCGGCACCGAAGGATGCTTTTCCGCCGGCAACGACATGGCCGATTTCCTTGCCTATGCCATGGGCGACGGCGGGCGCCCGGCGGCAGTGGATTTCCTCCAGGCGCTGGCGACCTGTGATAAGCCGCTAGTCTCGGGCGTGGATGGTCTGGCGATCGGCATCGGCACGACGCTCAACCTGCATTGCGACATGACGTTAGCCTCCGACCGCAGCGTGTTCCGCACGCCCTTCGTCGATCTCGCGCTCGTTCCGGAAGCGGCCTCGAGCCTCATTGCCCCACGCATCATGGGCCACCAGAGGGCGTTTGCGCTTCTCGCTGCCGGCGAAGGATTTTCTGCCGAGCAGGCCCGCGAAGCAGGCATCATCTGGAAGGTCGTCCCAGCCGATGCGGTCGAGGCCGAAACGCTGGCACTTGCTGCAAGGCTTGCGCAAAAACCGCCGCACGCCCTGAAGATCGCCCGCAGCCTCATCCGCAATGGCGACGACGTCCTTGCCCGCATGGACGAGGAGCTTGTTCACTTCACCAAGCAGCTGCGCAGCGCCGAAGCCCGCGCAGCTTTCGAGGCATTCATGGGCCGTAAAAGCTGAAGCTACCGCTCCAGCAAGGCGACCGCTTCGACGTGCGTCGACCACAGGAACTGGTCGATAGGTGTCACGGAGCGGACCTTGTAGCCGCCGTCGATGAGGGTTCTGAGGTCTCGCGCGAGCGTGAGGGGATTGCAGCTGACAGCGGCGATCTTCTTGACGCCTGATCGCGCCAGCTCCTTCACCTGTGCCTCCGCACCCGCTCGAGGCGGATCGAACACGACGGCATCGTACTGTTTCAGTTCCTGCGTGGTCAGAGGGCGCCGGAACAGGTCCCGCTTCTCGACAGTCACCGCCTTGAGGCCTTGCGTGTTGCGGGCCGCCTGGTCGAGCGCCTTCAGTGGCTTTTCCTCCCCTTCCACCGCATGCACCCGTCCGGTGCGGGCAAGGCGCAGAGCGAACGTGCCTGAACCAGCAAAGAGATCCAGGACCCGTTTCGCCTTGCCCACGTGGGACAGCAAAAGCTCTGCCATCGCATCCTCGGCCTCCTTCGTGGCCTGCATGAAGGCGCCGGGTGGAGGGGAGACTGCTACGCCGCCAAAGTCGACGAGGGGCTTTTGCGGCTCCACCAGCACCTCGCCATTGGCTGATACGCGTGCAACGCCCTTGGCTGCGAGAACGGTTTCGATGACGCGTCGACGCTGCTTCTCGTTCAGCGGCTTCAGCCCCTCGGCTGCGAGATCAAGCCCGGTAAGGGTTTCGGTGACGGTTAGTCGGAACGTGTCTGCTCCGGCGGCACAGGACTCGGCAACTGCACGGATGGCAGGAAGCCCGCTCAAGATACCGGGCGAGGCGATAGGACATTCCTCGATCGAAACAATATGGTTGGTTTCCGCACGATTGAAACCGAGCAGCAGCCCCTTCTCGGTCTGGCGTGCGGAAAAGACGGCGCGGCGCCTCTGGCCGACCGCGCAACTGACCACCGGCGCAACCAACCCGTCGATCCCCTTTGCCTTCAACGCGTCAACGACGAGATCACGCTTGAAGGCTTCGTAGGGAGCGCTGGCGAGGTGCTGCAGCGTGCAACCCCCGCAGGCATCGCGGTCCGGATCGAAGTGGCGACAGAGCGGCTCGGCCCGATCCTCGGAGACTGCCGAGGTGGAGATGACCGTGCCGTGGTTGCCGTTTAGCGCGATCGCTACCGTTTCGCCCGGCAGGGCATGCGCCACATAGATCGGCCCCTGCGGCCCGTGCGCAATTCCATGGCCCTTTGCGCCAAGCTTCGAGATGGTGACGGTTTCTGTGCTCATGTCTTCCGTCCTGCGAGCAGGAATTCCTGGTTGCCTTCGCCGCCTGCAATGGGAGAAGGAATAAGTCCAAGGCTAGTCCAGCCCCTTTCCTCTGTCAGCCAGAGCTCCAACTCGCCCGCGATCTCTTCAGCCGTCTCCGGCCGTTTCAGGAGGCCGCCCTTGCCGATCGCCTCTCGGCCGGCCTCGAACTGCGGCTTGACCAGCAGCACGCATATGGCCCCGGGCTCGGCCAAGTTCAACGCGGGCGGCAAAGCGAGCTTCAGCGAGATGAAGGAAACGTCCGAGACGACCACGGACGGCGTTCTGCCCTCAAGATCGTCCGCCGTCAGATCCCGCGCATTTAGCCCTTCCAGGTTCGTCACGCGCGGATCGTCGGCAAGGCGGGGATGCATCTGACCGTGCCCCACATCGACCGCCGTCACATGGCTTGCGCCAGCTTCCAACAAGACCTGCGTGAAACCGCCGGTGGAGGCGCCGACATCGAGGCATTCTTTCCCGAAAACCGTCAGCTGGAAGTGCTCCAGCGCCGCGAAGAGCTTGAGCGCCGCCCGCGAAACATAGTTTTGTGCCGGATCATCGATCTCCACGACCGCATCTGCGGGAAAGACTTGACCGGGCTTCGTCACAGTCTGACCATTCACCTTGACGGTGCCGCGCATGACAGCATCCCGCGCCCGCGATCGGCTCTCAAAAAGCCGGATTGAGACGAGCAGTTGGTCGAGGCGTTGAGGGGCGGCAGGCGACATCGCGTCTCCATGATTGGCTTTCGTCAAATGTGCAAGGATTTTAGGCGTATCCGCATCCAGCAAAGGGAATTCTGTATCCTTTTCTCAATGGAATTTTAAGGCAGATGCGATTCCTTCTCGGCAGCGCCCTGACCTCGCGCCGCAGTCTTCGACGTCCGAAATCAGTTCGGACCAGTCGTTCAATTTCAGTCTGTTTACCGGCGGAAAAAATGGCCCTCCGAAACCTCTCCCTGAACAGAAAGCTAATCGGCACCTTCGCTGCAGTGATGTCTGTCTGCCTGCTGGCATCGGCGGGCGTCTTTTGGCAGGTCGTTCAAGCGACGCGAGCTTCGGTCGAGCAGACAAAGGCAAACGCTATCCTGCATCACGTCGATAATGCGCTCGAGGCGCTGCTGGAACAGGCGGTCAACCAGCGCGGCTATCTGCTGTTCCGGAGCGACAGCACCTTTAACGCCGTGTTCGCCGAGCGCGAGAAGATGATTGCCGAGCTCGAGGAAGCCAAGAAGGCCGCTGCCGATCGCCCCGCACTGGTTGCCTCGCTGGACCAGATGCGCACCGCTGCGGATGCCTTCCACAAGGAGCTCAGCGAACCCCAGCTGACAGCACGCAAGACGACGGAAGCACCGGTTTCGGAAATCGTCGAGATCGGCAAAAGCCAGTCGAAAGGTCAGCTCGGTGCATTCCGTGACGCGGCCATGACCATCAAGCAGGACGTGATCAAGCTGACGGATGCCATGCAGGCTGAGCAGGAAAACGCGCAGTGGAACGTCATGATGGCGCTCATGATCGGCGGTGCTGCGGCAGGCGTGATCGCCACCGGCCTCGTTTGGGCGCTCTCGCGTGCCATCGTCATTCCCATCGTCGGCATGACGCACGCGATGTCCCAGCTCGCCAGCGGAAACAACAACATCAACGTTCCAGCACTGAACCGCGGCGACGAAGTCGGTCGCATGGCGCAAGCCGTCGCGGTCTTCAAGGATGCCGCCATCGAGAAGCGTCGCCTGGAGCGGGAGAGCGAAGCTGCCCGTGCCGCGGCCGAGCGCGATCGGCTGAGCAATGAGGAGCTGAAGGCGCGCGAAGCAGGGCAGTTGGAATTTGCGGTCGATTCCCTTGCAAAAGGCCTCTCCAACCTCTCCAACGGTGATGTCGCCTATCGCATCGACGCACCCTTCGCCGGTAACCTCGACCGTCTTCGCGTGGACTTCAACGAGGCGGTTGCCAAGCTGCAGGCTGCGCTTCAGTCCGTCGGTGCCAACGCCTCGGCCATTAATGCTGGCGCAGACGAGATACGGGTCGCTGCGGACAATCTTGCACGCCGCACGGAGCAGCAGGCGGCCTCAGTTGAGCAGACGGCGGCAGCACTGGAAGAGGTCACGACCACCGTCAAGGATGCCGCCAAGCGTGCCGAAGACGTCGGCCAGCGTGTCGAACGGGCCCGTGCGGGTGCCGAGAAGTCCGGTGATGTCGTGCGCCGCGCGGTGGATGCCATGGGACAGATCTCGAAGTCCTCCGGCGAGATCATTAACATCATCAGCGTGATCGACGACATCGCCTTCCAGACCAACCTGCTTGCCCTCAACGCGGGCGTCGAGGCGGCGCGGGCCGGGGAGGCAGGCAAGGGCTTTGCCGTCGTCGCCCAGGAAGTGCGCGAGCTCGCCCAGCGCTCGGCCAATGCCGCCAAGGAGATCAAGTCACTGATCACCACCTCCTCTGACCAGGTGGATGCCGGCGTCGCCCTCGTCGGTGAAACGGGCCAGGCCCTTGAAGCCATCGTCGGAGAAGTCCAGGAGATCAACGAACACATCAAGGCGATCGTCACCTCCACTCGCGAGCAGTCGACCGGCCTTCAGGAGATCAATGTCGCGGTCAACACGATGGACCAGGGAACCCAGCAGAATGCGGCCATGGTGGAGCAGCAGACCGCCGCCAGCCATTCGCTCGCCAGCGAGGCGGAATCGCTGAACAGCTTGCTGCGGCAGTTCAACCTCGGCAGCCAGGCGACCAACCGCGCTGCACCGCGGATAGCAAGCCCCGCGCCTCTTGCACCTCCATCGAAGCCGGTCATGGCCTCCGCCGCGCCCGCGCCAGTCGCGGCACCGGTCAGCAAGCCGGCAGCCAAACCGGTCCCGGCTCGCGCGCCGATGCCGGCAACAGCCGCGTCGCGTCCTGCGCCGTCGCCGGCCAGCGCTCTCCACGGCAAGCTCACCGCCGCCTTCGGCAGCGGCGCCGCTGCGGCAAAGCCGAGCGAGGACAACTGGGAAGAGTTCTGAGACGACTGCAGTGCTCGAATGAAAAACGGCCGGTTCAACCCGGCCGTGTTTGCTATCCGTAGTATCGATGTTGCGACGTTATCCCGCCGCACCCATGCCGACCTGCTTGTGGCCGAGCGCATTGAACACCGTGCCGACGATGCCGGTTCGGTCGAGACCGGCTTTCGCATACATGGCATCGGGGCTCGCCTGCTCCATCCAGACATCGGGCAGCACCATGGAGCGGATCTTCAGCCCGTTGTCGAGCAAGCCTGCAGAGGCAAGGGACTGCAGGACATGCGCTCCGAACCCGCCGACCGCGCCTTCCTCGATGGTGACAAGAACCTCGTGATGCCGAACAAGCTGGCGGATCAACTCGTGATCGAGCGGCTTGGCGAAGCGCGCGTCGGCAACCGTGGTGGAAAGCCCTGCGGCATCCAGGTCCTCGGCCGCCAGCAGACATTCCTTGAGACGCGTTCCGAACGAAAGCAGCGCGACTTTCGAGCCTTCCTTGACGATGCGGCCCTTACCGATCTCCAGGATCTGCCCACGCTCCGGCATCTCGACGCCAACGCCTTCGCCGCGTGGATACCTGAAGGAAATCGGCCCTTCGTCATAGGCTGTGGCCGTGCGCACCATGTGCTTGAGCTCGGCCTCGTCGGCCGCCGCCATCACCACCATGCCGGGCAGGGTGGCAAGGAAAGTCGTGTCGAAAGAGCCCGCATGCGTCGGACCGTCCGCGCCAACAAAACCGGCGCGATCGATCGGAAACCGGACCGGCAGGCCCTGGATCGCCACGTCGTGGACGACCTGGTCGTAGCCGCGCTGCAGGAAGGTAGAGTAAATGGCGCAGAAGGGCTTGTAGCCCTCGGCGGCAAGGCCGGCCGCGAAGGTCACTGCATGCTGCTCGGCAATGCCGACGTCGAAGGTCCGCGCCGGGAAGACCTCCGCCAGCTTGTCGATGCCGGTTCCGTTCGGCATCGCCGCCGTAATGCCGACGATCTTGTCGTCGAGACGGGCCTCCTGCACGAGCGATTCTCCGAAGACGCTCGTGTAGCTCGGCGCATTGGGCTTCGCCTTCGCCTGTGTGCCGGTGATGACGTCGAATTTGCTGACGCCGTGATATTTATCGAGCGCCGCTTCCGCCGGTGGATAACCCTTGCCCTTCTGGGTGCAGACATGGATCAGCACCGGTCCGCGCGCATTGTCGCGCACGTTGCGCAGTACGGGCAGCAGGTGTTCGAACGAATGTCCGTCGATCGGGCCGATATGGTAGAAGCCCATCTCCTCAAACATCGTGCCGCCGGTCACATAGCCGCGCGCGTGTTCCACGGCGCGGGTGATGGCGCGGTCGACGCCCTTGCCAAGATAGGCCGTCAGCTTCTTGCCGATCTCGCGCACGCCCATATAGGTGCGGCCGGAGGCAAGGCGCGCGAGGTACGCGCTCATCGCGCCCGTCGGCGGTGCGATCGACATGTCGTTGTCGTTGAGGATGACGATCAGGCGCGCATCGAGCGCGCCGGCATTGTTGAGGGCCTCATAGGCCATGCCGGCCGACATCGCGCCGTCGCCGATCACCGAGATCACGTTGCGCTTCGAGCCTGAAAGGCCTGAGGCCACCGCCATGCCAAGGCCGGCAGATATCGAAGTGGAGGAGTGTGCGGCGCCAAAGGGGTCGTAGTCGCTTTCGGCCCGGCGGGTGAAGCCTGACAGGCCGTTCTCCTGGCGCAACGTGCGGATGCGGTCGCGCCGTCCCGTGAGGATCTTGTGCGGGTAGCACTGATGTCCAACGTCGAAGATCAGCCTGTCGTCCGGCGTGTTGAAGACCTTGTGGATCGCAATCGTCAGCTCGACCACCCCGAGACCCGCACCGAGATGTCCGCCGGTTTTGGAGACCGCATCGATCATCTCGTCACGCACTTCGCGCGCAAGCTGGGGCAAATCCCGGTCTTCGATCATCCTCAGGTCTGCAGGAAACTTGACCGTGTCGAGCAGCGGCGTCTGGGGGAGGGGTGTCACGAAGTCTGGCCTTTTCTGCTCTTTCGGATGCGATCAATGCCTCCAACATGAGGAGGAAATGGGCTTTTTCAAGTAAGTGCCTTAGCGGATTTCATCTCTCGGGCAAAGGCACAAACTCTTCCTCGTCCCCCGGCACGATGTCGAACTTGCCCGTCCGCCACTCCTGCTTTGCCTGCTCTATCCTATCTTTCGAAGAGGACACGAAGTTCCACCAGATATAGCGCTTCGAGTTCAGCGCCGCACCGCCGAACAGCATCAGGTGGCATCCTTGGTCGCCGGCCGTGAGCGTGATCTCGTCCCCCGGTCGCAACACCAGCAACTGGTCGGCAGCGAAACGATCACCAGAGATTTCCAGCTCGCCGGAGAGGATGTAGATCGCCCGTTCCTCGTGATCGGCGGGGAAGGGGAAGGCGCGCTGTGGTTCAAGCCACAGGTCCACATAAAGCGTGTCGGAAAAGGTCGGCACGGGCGAGGAGAGGCCTGCAAAGCTGCCAATGACAATGCGGCCGCTTGCACCGCCGCTGTCGATCACCGGCATCACCTCGGCGCCTGTATGGGAAAAACCTGGCTCGATCTCCTCTCTTTCGTCCGGAAGCGCGAGCCAAGTCTGCAGGCCGGATACCGAGAGGGGTTTGCCGCGCAGGTTCTCCGGTGTCCGCTCCGAGTGCACGATGCCGCGGCCGGCGGTCATGAGGTTGATGTCGCCGGGCTTGATCACAAGCTCCGTCCCGAGACTGTCGCGATGCTTGATCTCGCCGTCGAACAGGTAGGTGACGGTCGATAGCCCGATGTGGGGATGCGGCTTGACGTCTAGTGCCTCCCCCGCCCGCAGTAGCGCCGGTCCCATCCGGTCGAAGAAGATGAAGGGGCCGACCAGCCTTCGTTGCCGTGTCGGCAGCGCCCGGCGCACGGCAAAGCCACCGATGTCGCTTGAACGCGGGATGATGAGGTCTTCGATTGCATCGCAGGCGAAGCTGTCGCCGGGTTCAGGATCGATGCCGGGAAAGAAGGACATGGATGCACCTCACGTCAGGAGTGGCGGATCGATCCTCATCCCTCGCCGGATATCCGATCCTGTGGCGCTACTTACAATTCGCTAGACGCCCTGCCTATCCCAATCCCGCGAACAATGTGTTAGACAGGGCCGCTGCGCCTCCATTCCGAGATCCGGCGGATCGATGTGAGATGGCCTCCCCATTCGCGGCTGAAGCGGCTGAGAAGGCCTGTAAGAAAATGTCAGGGCGAGGCGGACTATTCGTGGCCCGTCGTGATCTTGATGCCCTTGAACTCCACCTCGACCGGCTCGGCGAAGCGCTTGCCGTTCGTTTCGTCATGGCGAGGAAAGGTCGGCGGCGCGATCTTTATCTTGAGGTCGTAGGTGCCATCGCCGTCCGGCAGCATCAGGTCCTTGCCGTAGTGATAGAGGCCCGGGTGCCAGAGGAAGTCCGGCTTGAACGATGTCACCACCGTGCCGTCCTTGGACAGGGTGCAGTCGATGTCGAGATAGGGGATGAAGCGGTTGTCGGCCGCATCGGCGACAGCGATCTCCATATGGCAGTTCATGTCGGAGGGCGCTTCCATCCACTCCAGCTTGCCGTTCTTCATATGGTACATGCCCTCGGCACGTTCCTGGGCGAAACCGACGATATAGTCGCCTGCGCGGGTCTTGCCGCCTGTGTCGGCCACCTTGGTGGCCATGTATTCGAGGGAGGCGAGGTACTTCTGTCCCTCTTCGGCGGCCATCTTGAGCTGGTTCTCGTCCGCTTCGTCGCTGGGCTTTGCGGGGGGCTGATGGGGGGGCGTTCCTGTCGCAGTCGTCATCGTATCACCTGTCTCTTTTGTGCTACGGTGCAACAGATGATGCAGGCTCGTTGTTCCAACGTTCCGGCAGAAGATACAGCCGCACCTTCCGCCGGAAAACGACTGCCTCATGGACAGGGCGTAAGCACCACGTTTTCGCCGACTTTCGCGCCGATCTCGGAGCAACCGCCAGGGTGGCAGAGCGTCCAGCCGCCCCCGGTCGCGCCCGACGCGGCAAGCGTCAGCCGCGGCTGCACCGGTAGCTTGGGCGCCCAGACCCACCAGCCATCCCTGAGAACGGCATTAGCGCCCGGCTCCATGCCGGCCCCCGAACTCTCGACCGCCGCTTCCGTCAGCCTCAGTCCTGCAGCTGTCACCGCCCATGTCTCCCGCCATTCCGTCTTCTGCACCGAGTGGTTCCAGGACAGCGTGAACATGGACGCGGCGATCACTGTCGTCTTGCCGCCGAGAAGCAGGCAGAGGCCGATGGTGGCGGTCATGGCGCCGCGGCGATGCGGGTGCTCCGGCGCGCCCGCAGCCAGTGCTGCGCGATCACCCCGATGCCGAGCACCCAACCGATCTCGTCGGTAAGAGGCAGGGCCACGATCGTACTGGCGCCTGCTGCGAAGGCCAGGAGCCGCTCCCACATCGCCATGCGCGTCAACATGAAGCCGACGACGGCGGTGCCCCAGAGCGCAATGCCGAAGCAGGCCTTGGCGAAGACATAGGCGACTTCCACCGGATAGCCCCAGGCCGCAGCGATCGGCCCCGCATCCTGCAGCATTAACGCCGGTGCATAGACGGCCATGAAGGGAACGACGAATCCCGCCGTTGCAAGCTTCGTCGCCTCAATCGAGATCTTGAACCCGGACGTCTTCGCCATCGGGGCTGCCGCAAAGCAGGCCAGCGCTACCGGCGGCGTCAGGTCGGCCATGATGCCGAAATAGAAGACGAACATGTGGCTGACGAGGAGCGGCACGCCGAGTTCCAGCAGGGCAGGACCGGCCAGCGACGAGGTGATGATATAGTTCGGGATGGTCGGGATGCCCATGCCGAGGATCAGGCAGGTGATCATCGTCAGCACGAGCGACAGGAACAGGTTGTCCTCCCCGACGCGGATGATGAAGCCGATGAAGGTGGAGGCAATCCCGGTCAGCGTCAGCGTGCCGATGACGATGCCGACGATGGCGCATGCAATACCGACGGGCAGCGCGTTCTTGGCGCCCTGGGCCATCGCATCCCGGCATATAGCAAGGGTTTCACGCCCCCCGTTGACGAACAGGCACGCGACGATCAGCCCGAGGATGACAAGCGCCAGGATGTTGACGCCGAACTCCAAGAAGGATGCTGCGGCGAAACCGAGCGTCAACCAGAAGACGATCCGGAAGGCCAGCGGGCCGATGCGGGCGGCCAGCGGCATGCCCAGAATCAGCACGACCACCAGCGCCAGCCCCATTGTGCCGGCGAAGATCGGCGTATAGCCGGCAAACAGCAGATAGATCAGCGCCGCAAGCGGCAGGATCAGCGGCCAATGCTCCTTCACGGCAAGCCAGGGGTTCGGTAGTTCAGCCTTGTTCATGCCTCGCAAGCCTGCCTTGCCCGCTTCGAGGAACACCATCCAAAAGCAGACGCCGAAATAGAGGATTGCCGGGATGAGCGCCGCCTTGACGATATCCGCGTAAGGCAAGTTCAGGGTTTCGGCCATGATGAAGGCGACGGCACCCATCACCGGCGGCATGATCTGCCCGCCCATCGAGGAGGTTGCCTCCACGCCACCCGAAAACGACGAGCGGAAGCCAAAGCGCTTCATCAGCGGAATGGTGAATTGGCCGCTTGCCACCACATTGGCAACACCGGAGCCGGAGATCGTCCCCATCAGCGCCGACGACATGACGCAAACCTGCGCCGGTCCACCGCGCCAAGTGCCGACCAGACCGAGTGCGAAGTCATTGAACAGAGCCAACATGCCAGCCCGTTCAAGGAAGGCGGCAAAGACAACGAAGATGAAGATATAGGCCGCGGAAACATAGATCGGCGTGCCGTAGATGCCTTCGGTGCCGAAGCCGAAGTGCTCGATGATAAGCTCGAAGTCGTAGCCGCGATGGATGAAGGGCGGTGGGAAATACTGGCCGAAGAAACAGTAGATGAGGAAGACAGCAGCGATCACCGTCAGCGGCAGGCCCATCAGGCGCCGGGCGCCTTCGAAGACGAGCGCGATGACGACCGTTCCGACCGCGAGATCCATGCCGGTCAGGAAGCCGCTGCGCAGGATTAGATCCTCATAGAAGATCCAGTTGTAGATCCCGGTCAGGAAGCCGACGATCCCGAGCGCCCAGAACCAGATCTTCGCGGCAGGCCGCTTGGCGACGAGGTTGGCGATCAGCCCGAAGCCGAGAAGCAGCAGGAAGCCCACGTGCATGGCCCGTACCACCTGGCTGGGCAGTGTGCCATAGGCGGCGGTCCAGAGCTGGAACAAGGAGAAGGTAAAGGCAATCCAGAATGCGATCCGCCCGCTTAAGCCCTCGCCGAAGCCGGGCGGGAGGCCTTCAACCGCCTCTTCCGTAGAATGCGGAGCCGGCCGGCTCTCCACAGCTGCTAGATCGCTCATCGAAACCCTCGGATGTCTGCGCAACAAGAAAATCCCGCAGCCACGGGCACGCGGCTGCGGGACAGAAGCCTAGGTGTCGGACTACTGCATCAGCCCAGCTTCTTTGTAGTAGCGCTCTGCACCTGGATGCAGCGGTACCGGCATGCCTTCCAGGGCCTTCTTCGGATCGATGGCCTTGGCGGCCGCATGGGCGGCAGCGAGACGATCCAGGTTCTCGAACAGGAGCTTGGTCATCTGGTAGGCCGTTTCTTCTGAGACATCCTCGTGGGTGATCAGGAAGTTGCCGACGGCGGCAGTCTGTACGTCTTCCTCCTGGCCCTCATAGGTACCCGCCGGGATGGTCACCGGGATGTAGGGCGCGCCGATCTTCTCCACCTCGGCCGCCGGCACGGCGACGACGTTGATCGGCACAGAGCTTGCAAGATCGCGGATCGACGCGACACCCAGACCGGCTGACTGCAGCGTCGCATCCAGCTGACGGTTCTTGATCAGCTCGACGGATTCAGCGAACGGCAGATACTCGGTCTTACCCAGATCTTCGTAGGACATGCCGGCCGCTTCGAAAATGGCCCGGGCGTTCAGCTCCGTGCCGGACTTTGGTGCACCGACGGAAAGGCTCCTGCCCTTCAGGTCCGCGAGCGTCTTGACGCCGGAATCCTTGCTGGCCACGATCTGGATATAGTTCGGGTAGATGGCAGCGATGCCGCGCAGCTTGTCCAGCTTGCCGGGAAAGCCCGCTTCCGTATTGCCTTCCCAGGCCATCTGCACTGAATCGCCGAGCGAGAAGCCGATCTCGCCACGGCCGGCCTGCAACAGGTTGAGGTTTTCGACGGAGGCCTTGGTGGACTGCACCTGCGTGCGCGCACCCTCAATCTTCTCGCCGTAGATTTCCGAAAGCGCGACGCCGAGCGGATAATAGACGCCGGACGTACCGCCCGTCAGTACGTTGATGAATTCCTGCGCCTTCGCACCAGTCGTTGCAAAGCTTGCCGAAACCGCCAGCGTTGCCGCAAGCATGAGCTTGATTGATTTCACGATTTTTCCTCCCAAGACCATCGTTCAATGGCGCTATCATGGGGAGGCGGGTCGGCCCCGTCAATCGCTTTGTGTCAGAAATGCAGCATACACAGAACGATAGGTCTCGAGGCTCGTCCGAGCTTATCCATTGTCGAGCGGCTCGACACCCTGCGGTCGTCCCGAGCGGTCGAGGCGGATCTTTTCGATGCGGTTCTCGGCGGCTGTCAGCAGCTTCTCGCAATGCTTCTTCAGAGCTTCGCCGCGCTCGTAGATGGCAATCGACTCGTCGAGCGCCACGTCACCGCGCTCCAGCCGAGCGACGATGTTTTCCAGCTCCGCCACGGCCTTCTCGAAGGTGTAGCCGCTGACATCAATGGTTTCGCCGCTCTCGGTCATCTTCAGCCCTTCATCAGTCTGCAAATATGCAATCCCGCCGACTCGGCGAGGCCCTCCAGATCATATCCTCCCTCCAGAAGGCTGATAAGCCTGTTGCCGGAATACTTGCCGGCGACCTCCATCAGACGGCCGGTTGCCCAGTCAAAATCGTCGCCGACGAGGTTGATCTGCGCCAGCGGGTCGCGGTGATGAGCGTCGAAACCTGCCGAAATGACCAGGAAGTCCGGCCGAAAATCCTCCAGCGCCGGCAGCACGCGCGTCTTGAAGGCGTCGCGGAAATGTTCGCTGGCGGAATTCGCCTCCAGCGGCGCATTGACGATGTTCCCCTTGGTGCCGGTCTCGTCGCGTGCGCCGGTCCACGGGTAAAGCGGCATCTGGTGCGTCGAACAGAACAGCACGGAAGGATCGTCCCAGAAGATGTCCTGCGTTCCGTTGCCGTGATGGACGTCCCAGTCGACAATCGCCACGCGCTCCACGCCATAGGTCTTCTGCGCGTGACGCGCGGCGATCGCCGCGTTGTTGAAGAGGCAGAAGCCCATTGCCTTCGTCTTCTCGGCATGGTGACCCGGCGGCCGGGCGGCGACGAAGACATTATCCGCCTTGCCCGTGAAGACATCGTCGACGGCCGCCATCGCAGCCCCGATGCCGGTCAGCGCCGCCTGCAGGCTCTTCGGCCCGACATAGGTATCGGCCTCGATCTGGTGGATCTCGTCCTCTTCCGGAATCTCACGCATCACCGAGCGCAGGTGTTCCTCCGGATGGGCCAGGAGGACGGCGTCCTCGTTGGCCTGCGGCGCCTTCTTCCGGTCAAGCTTCTCGAAGTTCGGGTGCTGCAGAGCGATCGCCAGCGACCGCAGCCGGTCCGGGCGTTCCGGATGACCTTCCGGTGTCCGGTGGTCGAGGAAGATGTCGTGTTCGTAAAGGCGGGTGGACATCAGGCGGCGTCTCCGGTTTGCCACGACATGGCGCAGAAGGCCTTGCTTTTCAAGCTGCCGCGGTCGCCCAGCTTGTGGAGGCGAAAGGAATGCGCTTACATGAAGAGGGGTATGCTGGAGGTTACGTGGCCAAGGAAGCTGTCGAGTATCTGGAGTTCAAGGTTCCCTTTCGCGACGTGGATCTGCATGGGGAGATGTTCCGGGCCGTCTACGTTCACCGTGCGGAGGAGGCGCTGACGACGTTCTGGGCCCGCCGTCCGGCTGCGGCGACCGATCCGCACTTCACCGTCAGCAAGGTCACCTGCACCCTTCACGCGGCGCTCCACGTGGGCGACGTGGTGCGCATGGACGTGCATGTCAGCAAGATCGGCGGCAAGTCCGCCGGCTTCCTGGTGCGCATGATGCGCAGCAACGAAGAGGTGGCGGAGACGGAAATCGTCTGGACCGCCTGCGACCGGGAGAAGCGGGAGCCCGTCGCCCTGCCGGAAGACCTCCGCGACTGGCTCTACCAGTTCCTGTGACCTGGGCGCGTGAGCCGCCCTCTTATCGAACTGACAGCGAACGGGTTCGGTTTCTTAATTGCCGATGTGGTGCGTGTTGGGAAGCACAGACGCCATGGCAGCCCTGATTGAATGACATGACGAGGATGCACTCTGACACGCCGCTCCGCGTGGCGTGCGCATAACGACGTGACTGATCTGGGAGAAAATCATGAAACAGTTGTTGTCATCCGTAGCCATGCTCGCGCTTGCCGCCGGCCTCGCTCACGCGCAGACCCCTGACGTGCCCGACAATCTGGAGAAGCTGTCTAATTTCCAGACGACCGGCACGACCAAGTTCACCATGATCGAGCAAGGCGGAGATTATGCCGAGGGGGGGGGCAAGAAGAACCTCGAGCGGATCAAGCTTCCGCCAGGCTTCAAGATCGGGCTCTATGCCATTGTGCCGGACGCCCACCACATGGCTGTCGGCGCGCAAGGGATTGTCACCTTTGTCGGCACGCGCAAGGACAAGGTATGGCGGTCACGACCCCAACAAGGATCGTGTGGCCGACGAGGTGAAGGACTTCGCACCTTCGCTGACCTCCGCGATTCCGAACGGCCCTCGCTTCTCCGATGACGGGTTCCTCTGCATCGCCGAGCAGAACCGTGTGCTCCTGTTTCCCGCCGCCAAGTTCTTCTAGGAAAGCCCCCACGTTGCGGCCTTCAACCTGATCAAGCAGAGGGAACTGATCCCGTCGCAACATGAGAGCTTCAACCACACCGCGCGGGTCTGCAAGGTCGGGCCGGACGGCAAGGTCTACATCTCGCTTGGACAGCCGTTCAACGTCGCTCCGGCCGAGAGCCTGGACGAGTTCAACAAGTGGGGCATCGGCGGGATCATCCGCATCAACACCGATGGGACGGGCCGGGAGGTCTTACCCGCGGCGTGCGCAACTCCGTCGGCCATGACTTCCATCCGGTCACGGGGGAGCCCTGGTTTAGCGACAACCAGGTGGACGGCATGGGTGACGACATACCGCTCGGCGAGATCAACCGGCAGACCGCTGCGAGGCAGAACTTCGGGCACCCCTGGTACGGTGGCCGCAACGTTAGGAGGAAGGAATACGAGGGCCAGGAGGTGCCGGTCGAAGTCGTCATGCCGGCCATCGAGATGGATGCGCATGCCGCTCGGCATGACGTTCTATAGCGGCGACATGTTCCCGCAGAAGTATCGGAACGCCATCTTCTCGGCCCAGCACGGGCCTTGGAAACGCACCACCCCGATCGGTGCGCGGGTGATGGTGGCCTACGCGGATGACGAGGGGAAGGCCACGAGCGAACCGCTCGCGCAAGGCTGTATCGACGAGGACGGTGAATATCTTGGCCGCCCCGTCGACGTGGCGCAACTGCGCGACGGCTCGATCCTGGTCTCGGACGATCTTGTCGGAGCGCTCTACCGCATCTGGTACGAGGGCAATTGATGCGTTGGATCGCAATCCTCGCCTTGGGCGGCCTGTCTTTCCCCAAGGCAGACCGGACCTTGCATCGGGACAGGAGCCGCCGGGAGATCCGGCGGCCGGGCGCCAGAAAGCGGGTATGTGCCGCACCTGCCACGGCATCGACGGTCGTGCGCGCATTCCGATCGCGCCACACATCGGCGGCGAAAGCGCCACCGAACTGATGCACCAGCTCACGGCCTTTCGCGACGGCACCGCACGCATGAGATGATGTCGGTCGTGGCAAGAGGCTTGATGACAAGACCATTGCCGATCTGGCCGCGTGGTATGCTTCCCAGCCGGTCAGCGCAAAACTTCCGCCGGGCAAAAGCGAGGCCATGGCGCCTCTGTCTGCGTCTCCTGTCATGGAGCGGACGGATTGGCAGTGATCGAGGACGCGCCTCACCTTGCGGGCGAGAACGTCATCTACATCGACACGCAGCTGAAGGCTTTCCGCAGCGGCAAGCGCCAGCACGAGGTGATGTCGCAGATCACTGCTGGTCTGACCGATGCCGAGATTCGGGCCGCCGCGGAATGGTAAGGCGGCACCAGCGTCGAGATCGGGTCAGCCCCGATAACTAGGCACGGGCCGGCAGCAGCGGGTAGCCTGCCAAAACGGCGCGGCCCGCCAGAGCCGCAACAACCGCCTTGACGACGTCACCCGGAATGAAGGCCATGGAGCCGATGAACGCCTTGTTCATGCCAATGCCGGTGATAAAGGCGAGATAGGTGATGCCGAAGGCATAAAGAACCACCACGCCGCCCGCCACTGCCGCGACGAAGAAGCCAAGCGTCTGGGTGAGCGAGGTCTGCGATGGCCTGACGACGCGCTCGGCAATGAAACCGGTCGTGAAGGCAGCAAACGCCCAGCCGATCAGGTAGCCTGTGGTGGGTGCGGCAAAGACGGCCAGTCCCCCACGTCCACCGGAGAGCACCGGAAGGCCGATGGCCGCGAGCAGGAGAACGAGCAGCACCGCAACGGTTCCACGCCGTGCGCCCAGAATGACGCCGGCCAGCATCACGCCCATCGACTGCGCGGTGATCGGCACGGGAATGAAGCCGAGCATGATCGGCGGCAGCAGGCCGAGCGCAACGATGATGGCCGCAAACAGGGCGGCAAGGACGAGATCGCGTGTGGTCATCGAGAATCCTCCGAATTTCGCGCCTGTCTTTGCCCACGGATGCCGCGCGCGTCAATCGCCGCGGCGATCTCGTCGGCAGACTTCAGCGTCTGGATGATCAGCGGCACAATCATCGTCGTTGCCCGTACCTTCAACCCCCGCGCCTGATGTGCCTGTCGCAGTTGCTGAAACCGTGAATCGACCTCCGGAACAAAGCGGATAACGAGCCCGACGGAAAGTCCGATGTCGGACGCCTTCACCAGTCCCAGCCTCTCCAGCGGTCGAGCCGCAAGCGTCACCTCATTGATGAAGTCGCCGATCGGCACCGTGGCGCTGACGGCGGCAGCCAGCAGCATCAGCGTCGTCAGCCGCAGCAGGACCGCGATACCTTCCTCCATGGAGTTTAACACAAGGGTCGCCAGCGCCACGATCGCGATCGTCAGCAGGATCGGCCGCAGGCGGATCCTGCTTTGCCGCCAGCCGATCCCGAGAGAGCTGTAGAGCAGCGCGGCGGCACCTGCGGCCAGGCCGAGCAGAAGGGGCGAGCGGGTCAAGAAGAGGGCAAGGCTCGCAACGAGCAGGAGTATGAGCTTCGGGCGCGGCGGCAGGCGGTGAAAGAAGCTGTCGCCTTCGACATAGAGCGATTTCATGGCGCCGCGATCTTCCGGTACTCCGCGATGACCTCGCAAGGCGTACCATCCGCGGCGAGGCGCCCCTCGTGAAACATCAGCGCACGGTCGAAATCCTCGATCAGGGCCAAGTCGTGGCTGATCACCAGCACGCTCTCGTCCAGCAGGCGTAGCGTCGTTTCTACCTGCGCCCGGTTGCGCAGGTCCAGCTGGTTCGTCGGCTCGTCCAGGATGACGATCTCCGGTTCCGTCACGAGAACGGAAGCGAGGGCGGCAAGCTGCAACTCACCGCCCGAAAGCTCATGCGCCCGTCGCGCTGCCAGATGTTCGATCCCGAACCGAGCAAGGATGGCTTCAACGGCGTCATCCACCACTGCCACAGGAAGCCGCCGGGTCTTCAGGCCAAGCGCAATATCTTCGCGCAGGATAGGCAGGATGATCTGGTTCTGCGGGTTCTGGAAGATGAAGCCGACCTGGCTGCGCACATCCTCGCCGTCGCCTACAGTGTCCAACCCGTTGATCGTCACGTGCCCCGTTGTCGGTCTCACGAGACCATTGATCATCCGGGCAAACGTTGTCTTGCCGGAGCCGTTGAGGCCGATGATGGCGATCCGCCGCTCCGTCAACGACAGCGTCAGCGGCTCGACTGCCACGCGGTCGCCGAAGGTCGCTCCTGCCTGCTCAAAACGGATGTCCACGCGCCACCTCTCAGTCCGCCGGCTGCTATAGACCGGATGAGCGGGGAGGGGAACGCAAAACAGATCGTGAACATTGCGGACTGCCCTGGATCATCCTAGTCTACTGTCATGGCGATTCTCATCTCGAACTTATTGGCGCGAAAGATCTTTCTGGAACGGCAGGGCTTGTCCCAGCCGCCCACCCGCAGTTTGAGCAAGCAGCATCTTTTGTCACTGATCGAGAAGCTCGGCTTCGTTCAGATCGACAGTATCGCGACGGTCGAACGCGCCCATCACATGATCCTGTTCTCCCGCAATCAGACCTATCGCCGAGACCACCTGCGGCAGCTGCTGGAGAAGGAAGGCGAGCTCTTCGAGCACTGGACCCATGACGCCTCGGTCATCCCGTCGAAATTCTTCCGCTACTGGAAGCATCGCTTTGTCAGACGGGAGGCGGTGATTGGCGAACGCTGGCGCAAATGGCAGGGCGAAGACTTCGACAGCGCCTTTGAGGAAACCTATCAGCGGATCGTCGAGAACGGGCCGATCATGGCCCGTGAAATGAAGGCGGAAGAACACAAATCCGGCGGCTGGTGGAACTGGCACCCGAACAAGACCGCGCTCGAATATTACTGGCACACCGGCAAGCTCGCCATCGCCGGCCGGGTCAACTTCCAGAAGATCTATGATCTCACCGAGCGCGTCCTGCCAGCCCGCTACCATGAACCGGAAGTAAGCCACGAAGAATTCATCGACTGGGCCTGCCGCAGCGCGCTTGAAAGGCTCGGCTTCGCAACATCCGGAGAAATCGCCGCCTTCTGGGCCCTCGTCACCCCGCAGGAGGCGAAAGAGTGGGTAGACGCCCATCGCGGCGAACTGACTGATGTGGTGATCCAAAGCGCAAACGGCAGCCGTCCTCGTGCGGCGCACTCCTTTGCAGGGTTCCCAGAACAGCTGGGGGATGTTCCGGAACCCCCGAGACGCGTCCGGGTGCTGAGCCCCTTCGATCCGCTGCTGCGTGATCGCAACCGTGCCGAGCGGCTGTTCAACTTCAACTATCGGATCGAGATCTTCGTGCCGGAGTCGCAACGCCAGTACGGCTACTATGTCTTTCCGCTGATCGAGGGCGACCGGATGATCGGCCGCATCGACATGAAGGCCAACCGCAGGACGGGAAGCCTGGATGTGCGGCGGCTGTGGTTGGAGGGCTGCTTACGCGCTTCCGCCGGACGGCTGGAGAAGCTGGAGGCGGAGCTTGCGCGCGTGGCGAAATTCGCAGGCGTCGAAGGGGTCACCTATGCCGACGGGTGGCGCGGATAGTCAGGGCTGGCGAAGAGCCCTCAAATGAACTATATTTATCCGTCAGTTGATGGAGATGGCCTATGGTGCAGGCATTGGAGCAGAAGGGTATCCCAAACCCCGTGACGCTGCAGGGGTTCGCAGTGGAGGCCGACCGGGCTCGTCTTGCCGGCACCGCCCTCAAGGCCTACCGCCGACTTGTCGAGCAATGGGGTCTGACCAGCGCCCAGGCCGCAGCACTTCTCGGTGTTTCGGTCAGCACCTGGGAGCGATTGAAGCCGGAGGGTGAGGGGCGCCGCACGCTGAGCCAGGATCAGATGACGCGGGTCTCGGTTCTGATCGGGATCTACAAGGGCCTGCATCTCCTGTTTGCCGACGCGATGGCCGACCGCTGGCCGATGCTGCCGAATACCGGGCCGTTGTTCGCAGGCCGCACACCCGTCACGTCGATGATCGAGGGGGGTATCCCTCTAATGCTGGATACCCGCCGCTATGTTGACGCGGTGCGCGGAGGCCTTTAGGTGCTGGTTGATGGCGTTCCGGTTATCACCACGGCCTATCCGAAGACGGTACGACTGGTGACGACGGCGCGGCTTCGCGAGGCGGTGCTCGCGCCGCTCGTCGATGACGAGGCGGAACTGGAGCAATTGGCGGAGATCGAGAGCGCGACCAGTAGCCGCAGGGTGGCGGAGGTGACCGGGATCACCGGCTTGGCCGCCAACGAGCTGGTCTCCGACGTGCCGCATGCGCACTTCATCAATGCGAGTTTCGCCTATGCAAAGCCGCGGGAGCCGAACCGCTTCAACGGCGAGTATCGTGGCGCTTGGTATGCCGCACTCGCCGTGGAGACCTGCCTTGCGGAGATCATCTTTCACATGACCGAGTTTCTGGCCCGGACCGGCAGCTTTAAGACCGTGGTGGAATATGCGGAAATGTTCTGCAGCGTGTCGGGCGAGTTCGCCGATCTGCGCGAGAGGCCGACGCATCCGAGCCTGCAGGCCGACAAGGAAATCGGTTACCCTGCCGGCAATGCGCTGGCGGAGCAGGTAAGGGCCGCCGGCCTGAACGGCATCATCTATCCCTCCGTCCGAAAGAAGGGAGGCACCTGCTTCGCAGTCCTGCGCCCTGCCGCCGTTCAGTCGGTGCGGCAGGGGGATGTCTATCGGCTGGCATGGAGCGGCGCCCTTGAGCCGCACGTCGAAGGCCCGATCACCGGCTAATCACAGCAGCCCGGGTCACAATCTCAGCAGATCGCCGTTTCCGCAATCCGGATGCCGAAGCCTTCCAGTCCCACATAATGGCGCTCGCTGCGGGTAAGAAGCTTGATGGAGCTGACCCCAAGATCCTTCAGGATCTGCGCACCCAGGCCGATCTCCAGCCACTCGCTTTCGCGGGCCTGCGCCTGCTCGTGCGCCTCCTGATCGTGGCGATGCCGGCGGCCGTGATCCTTCTGCCCGACGCCGACCGAGCCTTCACGCAGGTAGATGATCACGCCACGGCCATCCCCGGCGATCGTCTGCATGTAGCGGTCGACCGGACGGCGGGTGCCGAAGACGTCGTCCGCCACATTTTCCAGATGCAGCCGAACGGGAACATCGATGCCGTCGCGGATGTCACCGAAGATGATGGCGACGTGCTGCATCGGGTCCCAAGGCAGCGAATAGGCATGACCCTTCGCCTTGCCGTAAGGCGTCTCCACCTCGAACTGCGACTGCAGTTCGATCAGCGTTTCCTTGCGCTGGCGGTACGCGATCAGATCCGCCACCGACACCTGCTTCAGACCATGCGTGACAGCGAAATCTGCCACCTGCGGGCCGCGCATCACGCTGCCGTTGTCGTTGACCAGTTCGCAGATGACGCCGACCGGAGGCAGGCCTGCAAGCTTGCACAGATCGACCGCGGCTTCCGTATGGCCGGAGCGCATCAAAACGCCGCCTTCGCGGGCGATCAGCGGAAAGATGTGGCCGGGACGGACGAAATCGGCCGGCCCCGCGTTCGGATTAGCAAGGTTGCGGACGGTGAGCGTCCGGTCGTCGGCGGAAATCCCGGTGGTGGTGCCGTGCTTGAAGTCGACGGTGACGGTAAAGGCCGTCGTATGGGCGGAATCGTTCTCCGCCACCATGGCGTTGAGGTTCAGCCGCTTTGCCTCTTCCCTTGGCATGGGCGCGCATACGATGCCCGAGGTATGGCGTACGATGAAGGCCATCTTTTCCGCCGTGCAATGAACGGCGGCAACGATCAGGTCGCCTTCGTTCTCGCGGTCGTCGTCGTCGGTGACGACCACGATCTCGCCGGCCTCGAAGGCACGGATGGCGTCGACGACACGCTTCTGGTCATAGGCCATGGGAATTTCCTTATCGCAGCCGGCCGGTCTGGCCCCGGTCCCTGAGGTAATGATCGACGATTGCACAGGCGACCATGGCCTCCCCGATCGGTACGGCGCGAATGCCGACACACGGATCATGTCGGCCCTTCGTACGAACCTCAACATTGTTGCCGTCCGCGTCGATCGATTGGCGCTCGGTCAGAATGGAGGAGGTGGGCTTGATGGCGAAGCGTGCAACGACCGGCTGCCCGGTAGAAATGCCGCCAAGAATACCGCCGGCGTGATTGGAAAGAAACAGCGGTGTCCCGTCGTTGCCCGTCCGCATCTCGTCTGCATTCTCCTCGCCCGAGAGTTCCGCGGAAGCGAAACCTTCGCCGATTTCAACACCCTTGACGGCATTGATCGACATCAGCAGGGACGCGATGTCCTGGTCCAGCTTACTATAGATAGGGGCGCCAAGGCCTGCCGGAACGTTGTCGGCGACGACTTCGACCACGGCACCGATCGAAGATCCGGCCCGTCGGATGGAGTCCAGGTACTCTTCCCAAACAGGCACCATTTGCTGATCCGGGCAGAAGAACGGGTTTTGATCGACCTGTGCCCAGTCCCAATTTTCGCGGTTGATCTTGTGCTTGCCGATCTGCACCAGCGCACCGCGGACGACGAGGTCGGGAAGTACCTTGCGCGCAACGGCACCTGCGGCGACACGGGCGGCCGTTTCACGGGCAGAGGAGCGGCCACCGCCGCGATAGTCGCGGATCCCATATTTCAGGTCATAGGTGAAGTCGGCATGTCCCGGCCGGTAGCGCCGGGCAATCTCGCCATAGTCTTTGGAGCGTTGGTCGGTGTTCTCGATCAGCATGGAGATCGGCGTGCCGGTGGTGATCATCGTCTCACCGTCGTCGTCGAACATCACGCCGGAAAGGATCTTGACGATATCGTCTTCGCGCCGCTGCGTCACGAAGCGGGACTGGCCGGGCTTGCGCTTGTCCATCCAGCTCTGGATTTCGCCAAGCGTCAGACGGATGCCGGGAGGGCAGCCGTCGACGACGCAGCCGAGAGCGGGACCGTGACTCTCGCCCCAGGTGGTTACGCGGAAGAGATGGCCAAAGGTGTTGTGAGACATGGCAGACCGAATTTGGAGGGGTGCCGGACCCCGACGCGGCTGTCTTATGGAAAACGGCGCCGAGCGACAAGCCCTACTTATGCCGGCAGAGCGGCCTCAGGCCGCCGCTCTTGCCCAGTTTGCAAGCGCCATCTGCGTGAAATCCTCAAAGCCAAGCGGCCGCGCAAACGCGTAGCCCTGCAGCAGGTCGCATCCAAGATCCCGCAGCAGCGCGGCATGTTGCATCGTTTCGACGCCCTCCGCTACGGTCTCCACACCCAGCGAGCGGGCAATGTCGATGATGGAGCGCACCAGAGCCCGCTCCTGCGGCGAGTTCAGGATCGGCATCACCAATTGCCGATCGATCTTCAACCGCTTTGGCTTGAGCTTCAGAAGGCTCACGATCGAGGTGTGTCCGGTACCGAAGTCATCGATCTCGATATCAATGCCGAGCGCCTTGATCTGGTCGAGATTGGTGGCGGCGATATCCTCGTGCTCGTCGAGGAAGATCGATTCCACGAGTTCAAACGAGATCTCTCCAGGCCGGATGGAAAGGCTGCGCAGCGTTCCCACCAGTCCTTCGTCATGCAGACGGCGCGAGGAAACGTTGACGGAAACCTTGGGTACCTGCAGCCCCATGGCTGTCCACCGCATCTTGTCCTTCAGCACCGTCTGAAGAACGATATGGTCAAGCGTTGCGGCGACGTTGAGATCTTCGGCAATCTTCAGGAACCGGTCCGGTGCCAGGATGCCGAAATGCGGATGTCGCCAGCGCACGAGCGCTTCGACGCCGGTCAGCTCGTTTGTCTGTGCATTGAACTGCGGCTGATACCAGGTGACGAATTCGTCGTTGTCGATACCGGCCAGCACCTCATCGGCGGTCCGCTTGTGGCTGATGATCTCCGCTTGCAGGTTCTGGGTGAAGAACTCATAGCGGTTCCGGCCCATGGCCTTTGCCCGGTAGAGAGCGATGTCGGCGTTGACGAGGATGCGACGCGCATCGATATTCAAGCCGCCGGCAACCGCAATTCCGATCGAGACGCCGCATCGGCACTCGAAGCCGTCGAAATCGATCGGTTGATGTAGTTCGGCGATGATGCGTCCGGCAAGCTGCGCCATCTCGTCACTGCCGCTGCTGCCCCTCGCCAGGATGACGAACTCGTCGCCGCCAATCCGTGCGACGAGATCGCTGCCGCGGACGTTGCGTGACAGGACCTCGGATGCGTGAGTGAGCATTGCATCGCCAGCTGCATGACCAAGCGTGTCGTTGATCTGCTTGAACCTGTCCAGGTCGAGATGGAGGATGGTGAATTTCTGACGTTCCTCCCGGCTGTCCCGAGAGATCCGATCGAGCTCCATGTCCAGCTTGCGCCGGTTCGCCAGCGACGTCAGCGGATCGTGCAGCGCATTGTGCTCGATCCGGCTCTTTGCCACCTCAAGTTCGGCGTTCTTTGCGTCCGATTCTGCCTTAGCGGCTTTCAGTTCTGCCGTCAGCAGTGCATCTTCGGTGACGTCGAAGGCAATGCCGATGATCTTCCTGTTGCCGTTGCGGTCCATTTGCAGCTGACCGACGGAGCGAATGTAGCGGATACCTCCGTCAGGCTTCGCAACCCGAACGACCAGCGCATCCTGAATATCGCGGCTGAGGAATCGCGCCGATACGTCCTCCGCCTGGGCCCGGTCGTCCGGATGGATGAGCGCGAACCACTGGGACTTGGAGATGATGCCGTCAGTGTAGGGGATGCCGTAGAGCTGGCACATCCGTTCGTCCCAGCGTTCCACGTTGGTGAAAGGGTCATACTCCCAAATCCCGCAGCTGTAGGACGCAAGCGCGAGGTCCAGCTTGTTGGAAAGCTCCTCCAGCTCCTGCTCCCGCCTGGAAAGCTCGTCCAGCGCCAGTTCCAGTTCAGCATTCTTGATGTCGCTCACCTGCTTGGCCTGGCGCAGCGTCTGCGTCATCATCTCGTCGGCCGTAACGTCCCACACGATACCCGCCGTACGCATGCTTCCGTCGGGGTTGCGATAACTTGCTCCGGCCGAGCGAACATGCCTCTCCGTGCCGTCAGGCAGCAGCACCCTGTAGGTTTCGCTGCAGGCGTGTCTGACGCAGGTGCAGGTGAAGAAATGAGCCTCGGCGGCCGGCCGATCCTGCGGATGGATCACCTCCAGCCAGTCCTCGAGCCGATTGTCGAGACCGCTGGCGGGTTGACCATGCACGGCGGCGGCGCGTTCATCCCAGAACAGATGCTGGCCGTCGCGTGTAACCTCCCAGATGCCGATGTTGGACGCTTCCATTGCGAGGTTGAAGCGTTGAGACAGCTCGAGAAGATTGGCTTCGCGGGCCTTGAGCGCAGTGATGTTACGATTTCGTTCGCCGATTAGAAGGCTCGCCATCACGACCGGCACGATGAGGGCAAGGCCGCCGAGCGCAAGCGAGAACCGGTATTCCAACTGGTCTGGAGCCGCCACATCCCAGCCGCTCTTTGGAACGGCGAGGATCTGCCAGGTGGTGTCCACCACCGTCATGTTCCAGCTCAAGGGACGCTTCTCCAAAATCGACGGATCGCCGAAGAACAGCTGATCCTGCGTTTGGCCAAGGTCGACAACCGCCACGTCCAACCAGTCGAGGCTTGGCATCTGCGCTTCCAGTGCTGCGGAAGGGGCAACACCCGCCTCCCGCATCAGCTGCTGCTTGTCGATCAGCACCACCGCCGCACCGGGAGCTTCCCTGACATCGAATTCCCCGTCGTTTGGGCGGATCAGAGCAAGAAAGGCCTTACCGGGGAAGCTCACCATCATCGGCTTGCGCTTCGACAAGGGGCCATCCAGCAGCGCCGTCAGACGATCGCGGGATCTGGCAGCGTCTGCTTGGATTGCAGGTGAGGAGGCGCGGCTGAAGACCCGCTCGAGCCTGAAGTCGGGTGCCAATCCGAGGCCGATGACGTGGGAGTGCTTCGCAAGTTCCTGTTCGACCACGCGGTGAAGCAGAGCCTGAAAGCCAGCAGGTTGGTGAGAGGCAATCTGGCTGAGGCGCTGAGCGGAAGCGAGATCGATCTGGATGCGCGAAGAGAGACGCCGGGAGATGGCTGCAGCCGCCCTTTGGGTCTGTTCATGCAGTTCCTGCTGATACTGCACCTGATGTCGCCGGTCGAGCGACAGGGCAACGGCAATCACCGCCAAGGCAACCGCGACCATGGCGGCGAAGAAGATGTGGTTTTGCCTGAAGAGGCTGTTCAAGCGCTCCGCGAGCGACAGCAAACGTCCCAACCTCTTCCACCTCTTAAAGCTAGTGCTCATGGAAGAGGTGTAACAGTCGCGGGTTAATGCGGCATTGCACGCCGCATCGGCATTTTCGGGATAATCTCATCAAGGTTGCTGTCGCTAATTGGAGCCCTGTCGGTGCTAGTCCCGTGAAGTCAGTTAGGATTCTAGTCACAACTTGTACGGAAAATGTCATCGGTGCGGGCGATTTTCGCCACAATCGGAGGGCTATTCTTTGCGTCGTCCAATCGCTCAAAGGCTACGTCGAAGGCTCCCACCATGCGTCTCCTCATTGCCGCTCTGCTTGCTACCGCCAGTCTCCTGTCTCCCCTGAGCGGCTTTGCCCAGAGCGCGGATGTGGAGGCGACAATCGACGACATCGACGTCAATTCGCTGACCCTCACCCTCGATGACGGCCAGACATACAAGGTTCCGGACGAATTCAACTTCGAAGGTCTGGAGGCGGGCGTCAAAGTGTTGGTGTTCTATACGGAAGTGGATGGGCATCGCGTCGTCGACGATCTGGAGATCGTCCGCTAGATCGCCGCATTCTCTCGTGCAGCGTCTATGATCTAGAACCAGTGCAGGGTGCCGTCTGCAAGATCGACCTTGAGGATCTTGTCCTGCGGAACGGTCATGGTTGCAGCCTGATCTTCCGAGAGGTTTGTCACCAGACGGAATACGGATCGGACCACGCCTCCGTGCGTCACAGCCACCGTTGGCCCGGCCAGTGATCTCAGCCAGGCACCGACGCGCCAGGAGAGGATTTCATAGCTTTCCGCAGATGGTCCGGGTGGAATGAAATTCCATTTCTGCTCTAACCGAGCGACAACCCGTTCCGGCGCAATGCGCCCGACCTCTTCCAGCGTCTGGCCTTCCCAGTCACCGAAGGAAAGTTCCAGCAGGCGCTCATCGATGCGATAGTCATCGGGGTTGAGACCCATGGCCCCGCGCAGGCGCTCCATGGTCTCCCGCGTGCGGGAGAGGGGGCTGGAAACGAAATCGAAGCCGGCGATATCGCTGCCGGGCACTCGCAGCAGCATCTCCCCATTGCGGCTTGCCTGCACGCGGCCGAGGGCGTTGAGGCTGATGTCCTTCTGCCCCTGCAGGCGTCCCTCGGCATTCCAGTCCGTCTGGCCGTGCCGGATCATGTAGATGAGCACGGCAGACGGTCTCCGGATTAGTCCTTGACGACCGAGATGTCGGGCGCGTCCACGGCCTTCATGCCGACAACGTGATAGCCGCTGTCGGCGTGGTGCACCTCGCCGGTCACCGAGCGCGACAGGTCGGACAGCATGTAAAGCCCGACATCGCCGACTTCCTCGATGCTGACGGTGCGGCGCAGCGGCGCGTTGTACTCGTTCCACTTCAGAATGTAGCGGAAGTCGCCAATGCCGGAGGCGGCCAGCGTCTTGATGGGGCCGGCGGAAATTGCGTTGACACGGATGTTCTTCGGGCCAAGGTCGACCGCCAGATACTTCACGCTTGCCTCAAGCGCGGCTTTCGCCACGCCCATCACGTTGTAGTTCGGCATCACCTTTTCAGCGCCGTAATAGGTCAGCGTCAGCATCGACCCGCCATTGGTCATCAGCTTTTCCGCGCGACGTGCGACGGAGGTGAAGGAATACACCGAAATGCGCATCGTCTTGTCGAAGTTCTCGGCGGTCGTGTCAACGTAACGCCCCGTGAGTTCGTCCTTGTCGGAAAACCCGATGGCATGGACCAGGAAGTCGATCTTGCCCCAGAGCTTTTCGATTTCCGCGAAAGCCGTATCAATGCTTGCTTCGTCGCCAACGTCGCAATCGCCTGCAACCACGGCACCGATTTCGGCTGCCAGCGGCTCGACGCGCCGTTTCAAGGCCTCGCCCTGATAGGTCAGCGCGATCTCGCCACCCTGTGCGTGGATGGCCTTGGCAATGCCCCAGGCGATTGAACGATTGTTGGCGACGCCCATGATGACGCCGCGCTTACCTGCCATGAGGCCCGAAGCCTGAACCATGCTATGCCCTCTGAGACGAATATCGTGCTGCAAAAATCGAAGGTTGCCTATGGCATAGCCGGGTCAGCCGTTCAAGTTAACGCAGATCATCTCATGTAAGGCGCGGTAACAATGGGTGCGTGATCGCGCAACCTGCCTAGATATACAGGCCTTCGCGCATGTGGCGCATCAGGTCGGTGATCTTCTCGTCCGGCTTCTCGTGCAGCAGAACGCGGATCTCGACGATGAGATTACCTCGTCCGCCGTTGTCGTCGTGGAGGCCAAGGCCCTCCAGGACGATGTTGCGGTCGGAACCAGACCAGGCAGGGACCGCCACGGTTCGCGGCCCTTCCGGCGTCTCGATCTCGCGTTCGGAACCAAGCACGGCGTCTTCCAACGAGATCGGCAGCACCGTGTGGAGATCAAAGCCGTCGACGCGGAAGCGGGTGTCCTTCTCGATCCTCAGCGTCACCAACAGGTCACCGCGCTGCATACCCTGCACCTTGAGACCCTGGCCCTTCATGCGGGCAACGTGACCGTCGGTCATGCCGGCTTCCAAAGGAAGACGCACCTCGCGGTCATCCGGGAGCTTGATCGCGACGAGGTTCAGCTTCAGCAGGTCCTCCAGCGTCGCCTTCGCCTCGACTGCGTGATCGGGCGCCTTCTCTGGCGGTGGTGCAACGCGGCGGATGCGGCGCATCAGCGAAGCAATGACCTCGACCGCCTGAACCGCCAGCGGTTGTGCCTCGGAGGCTTCCGGTTTGGCAGCCTCTTCGGCGTTCTCATGGATTGGGTCTGCGGCTTGGGCCGTTTGGCTTGTCTGAGCGTCTTGCGGCCCCGCAGACGCAGCCTTGCGATAGGCGGCGGATGCGCCACCAGCGGCACTTCTGCTCTCCTTGCCTTCCCCACCTGCAGCGGCGCCGAAGATCCTCTCGACCATGTCCTCGGCCGCTTCGCCGGCGCTGTTCGCCTGCGCCTGGGCGCGCTGGGCATTGGCGCGCGCCAGCTCCTCCATCACCTTCTCGGCATTGGCACGAGCCGCCTTCGCGCGCTCCGCGGCTTCCCTCGCCGCCTGGCGCTGCTGCAGGATAGTCTGATGCGCGTCGACGGCCCGGTCGTATCTCTTGCGGCGCTCCGGGTCCTTCAGCACCTCGTAGGCGCGGCCGATTTCGGCAAAGCGGCTGGAGGCGGCCGGATCGTCCTGGTTGTGGTCCGGATGAACAGACTTCGCTTTGGTCCGCCATGCCGACTTGATCTCGTCGGCATCGGCATTTCGCTGCACACCAAGAACAGAATAAGGATCGCGCATCGATGACCACCGGTTCCACTGAGCGAGGGCGCCAATCCGGGCCCGACATCCGCAACAACGCGGGCAGGACTCCGGCGGTTCCTCAACCGCGGCATCCACCCTTCAAGGGGAGGTTAGCAGCACAGTTCTGAATCAGTGGTTACGGGGACGGAGCGGCCCGCAGAACGGTTAAGTTTCTACTGCCGGTCGAAAGCCGTCAGCAACCAGTCGCCACTGCCGGTGAGGCAGGTCTGGCCGGAGAACATTGCAATACCGTCATAGGAATGCCGTGTGGTCTTGAAGTCACGGCAGACATGCCCGTCATTGCGGGCCTCTCGGATGGTCGAGACCACGCCGGCACTACCTGTCGCGGCATTGGCCCAAGGCAGCGGCGCTTCGCCGATCTTGGCAAGATCGGCCGAACTTACCGCATTGCGCACAGTCGCTTCATCCGAAAGACTGCTGGTGGAGGCGGCGACGGCAGGTACGGTGCCGGTTGCGATGGAGCGATCTACTTTGGCACTGCCGAGAAGATCAAGGCTGCTGGTGCAGGAGGCGGCACCGAGCGCGGTGGCCGCCAGAACGAGCAGATGCACAACCCGCGGCATCGCCCTATAAGAGCAGTTGTTCGGCTTTGCTATCGATGCCACCTTGCGTCCTGTTCGGGCGTGAGTCACGGGCAAATTCACCAGTCGGGAGCGTTTTAGTCAATATGTCTGAGATTGAGTTAACAAGCGGTGACTTTACCGAAGAGAGCGAACCCTTCACGCTCTTCGGCAAGTGGCTGAAGGATGCAGAGGCCTCCGAGATCAACGATCCGACTGCCGTTGCACTCGCGACCGTAGACGAGAACGGCCTGCCGAATGTCCGAATGGTGCTGCTCAAGGGCTATGACGAGGCGGGATTTGTCTTCTACACCAACTTTGAAAGCCAGAAGGGCAGGGAAATCCTGGCCCGGAAGAAGGCCGCCATGTGCTTCCACTGGAAGTCGCTGCGCCGCCAGGTCCGGCTCCGTGGCGAGGTCGAGGTCGTGACCGACGCGGAAGCCGACGCCTATTACGCAACCCGCCCGCGTGGCAGCCGCATCGGCGCCTGGGCATCTAAGCAGTCGCGCCCGCTCGAGGGGCGTTTTGCTCTGGAGAAGGCGGTTGCGGAATTCACCACCCGCTATGCCATCGGTGAAATCCCGCGGCCATCCCACTGGTCCGGCTTCCGCATCAAGCCGGTGTCGATCGAGTTCTGGCACGACAGGCCGTTCCGCCTGCACGACCGCATTGAGTTTCGCCGCGCCTCTCCGGAGGGAGAGTGGGAAAAGGTCCGGATGTATCCCTGATCGCTTAGCGCGACATCAGCGCAAACGGGATGCCGGAGGCAAGTGCCGAGACGTATTTCGGTCGCTGGAAGTAGCCGTTCAGCGAGATCCGCGGCAGGCCGGTCAGGTGATCCAGCGATCGCTCCGAAAGCGTTCCCGGCTGGGTCGTGACGGCGACGGAAAAGCCGAGATCTTTTGCAATCTCGACATCGCGCGCCGCAACGGCAGCGCGGGTGCCATAGGGAAAGGCGAAGGTCGACGGCCTTTCGCCAGTCAGTCGCTCCAGCCAGTCCGCCGACTGGCGCAGCTCTTCGCGCGCCTCCTGGGGCGAAAGCCGGCTGACAGCGCGGTGGCTGATCGTGTGGGCGCCGAGCGCGGCGAGAGGATGCTCGACCAGCCTCAGCAGATCGTCGCGCCCCATCACCAGCCGCGCCGTCAGCTCGAGAGGATCGACCCCATGCCGGCGCGCAAGTGTATCGATGGCAGCCACGGCTTCTGCCTCATCGCGCTCCGAGACGTAACGTGCAAACCTCTTGACGCAGTCTTGGATGCGCACCGACGTTGACAGGTCGATTGTCTCCGGTCCACTGCCGAAGTCGAACGTGAGCTCGCTCGCTGACGGCATGAACGCGCCAAGCGTTTCCCACCAAAGCGAGTAGGTGCGTTCGGCAAACCCGCGCGTGATGAAAACGGTGAAGGGGACTTTGTGGCGCTCGAAGACTGGAAGCGCGTATTCGGCATTGTTGTGGTAGCCGTCGTCGAGGGTAAAGGCAGCGAACGGCTTGGTATCGGAAGATGCCAGCCGCGCCGGCACGTCGTCGAGGCGCACGAACTCATAGCCATCGGAACGAAGCTGCACGATGGCGGCGTCGAGGAACTCCGGCGTCACCTCGAGATGGGCGTTCGGTTCGAAAAGTTGTGCGGCCGGACGGACATGATGCAGCGTAAAGATGGCACCGCGACCTCGGTGGCTGGAAAAAAAACCGGCATTCGACGCGAGATGGGCAGCGTTCAGCGCACCAGCAATGACGTTGCGCTTGCCGCCCCGGCGCCAGATGCCTTTCAATTCATGGTGCAAACTGATCAATGTCACGCCCTATAGTTTTAGCGGGCGCAAGGATAGATGCTGCAATCTTAAGTATTGTTGAAGAAGGAAAGTCAGTCTCTGCCACTCCGCCTGAAAGGCAGTCAAAGTCGGAAAAGGCGCCGCAAGAAATCTCTCAAGGATAGGGCTTGGAACCGTCGCCAATAAGGACGGTCAAATGGGCGTGGACGGGTGAATCATTGTCAGGTGGCAACACAAAGGGAGAACGAAGATGCTCTGCCGCCTGATGCAGGAGGTCGAGGCAGCCTCTCGCCGTTATGCCGAACCCAAGGTCTCACCCGGGATCTTGACTGGTACGTGCTGAAACTGCCACGAGGAAGTCGGTGAGTTGACCCAGGCTTGAAACGGGATCAGCCGTTGCGGCCGGACTGGGGAACGCACGTCCGACGCCCTCGCGCGCGAATTGGCGGATGAGGCTGCAGATGTCCTGGGCCACATCCTGCTCTTCGCCCGCGCCAGCGAGCTGGGCGTCGAAGCTGCGATCGAGCGCAAGTGGCGGTTCAGCCCGCAGACGCTTCCAAGGGACGCTCCCCAAGTTCCTCGAACGGCCTGACAAGATAGCCGTCCGGGTCCGCCACGACGAATTGCCGGTTGCCCACCTCTCGGTCGTCGCGCCGGTACTACTTCTCCTCCAAGGGCAGGTAGAACGAGACATTCGCAAGCTCCAAGCGCCGAAGGATTGCGCCAACGTCAGGCACTCTGAGCTGAAGGTTGAGCCCTCGACCAAAAGGTCGTTCAACGGGTGCGTCGGCGACGGTGAAGGTCCGGCCGACGCCGATCTGGTCGATCATCAGCTCGGCGCCGTCGAGAACAAGATAGGAGAAACCTTCTTCTGGTCTCTCGTAGCGCACGGAGAAGCCGATCAGGTCGCAGTAGAAGCTGCGGCTCCTCTGCCAGTCGGACACCGCAAGCTCGGGAACGAGGGCGTTGCCTGGCACGCGGTCAGGTCCGCGTGCCGCCGACCGTCATCTGGTCCATCCGCAGATGCGGCTGGCCGACGCCGACGGGAACCCACTGGCCGGCCTTGCCGCAATTGCCGATGCCGGTATCGAGCTTGGTGTCGTTGCCGACCATCGAGACACGCTTCATCGCGTCCGGCCCGTTGCCGATCAGCATGGCGCCCTTGATCGCCGGGCCGATCTTGCCGTCCTCAATCATGTAGGCCTCGGTGCAGCCGAAGACGAACTTGCCGGAGGTGATATCGACCTGGCCGCCGCCGAAGGAAACGGCATAGATGCCCTTCTTGACCGAGGTGATCATCTCTTCCGGCGTCTTGTCGCCTGATAGCATATAGGTATTGGTCATGCGCGGCATAGGCACGTGCGAATAGCCCTGGCGGCGGCCGTTGCCGGTCGGCGTCATGCCCATTAGCCGGGCATTCTGCCGGTCATGCATGTAGCCGACCAGCTTGCCGTTTTCGATCAGCACATTGTAACCGGAAGGCGTGCCTTCATCGTCAATCGTGATCGAACCGCGGCGACCATCGATCGTGCCGTCGTCCACGACGGTGACGCCGGGCGCGGCAACCATCTCGCCGAGGAGCCCGGCAAAGGCCGAGGTCTTCTTGCGGTTGAAGTCGCCTTCCAGCCCGTGGCCGACGGCTTCGTGCAGCATGACACCCGGCCAACCATTGCCGAGCACGATGTCCATGGTGCCGGCCGGCGCATCGATCGCCTCCAGGTTCACCAGCGCCTGCCGCAGAGCCTCGTCTGCGCCAGACTGCCAGTTTCCGGACACCACGAAGTCGCCGAAGCCCATGCGCCCGCCGGTGCCGAAGGAGCCGGATTCCTGCCGGTCACCTTCGCCGACGACAACCGAGATGTTGACCCGTGTCATCGGACGGATGTCCTGCATGCGGTGCCCGTCGGCGCGCAGGATATCAACGACTTGCCAGCTTGCCGAAGCCGTGGCCGTCACCTGCCGCACCTTCGGATCCTTGCTCCGCAGATAGGCGTCGATCTCCGTCAGCAGCTTGACCTTTTCCTCGAAGCTGGGCTGCCCGATCGGGTTGTCGTCACCGTAATACTTCGTGTTCGTCCGCTGGGGGGCGGCTGCATAGGAGCCGGAATAGCCGGCTGTCACGGCACGAACAGCATCGGCGGCACGCTCCAGTGCTGCGGCCGAAAGCTCGCCGGCATGCGCGTACCCGACAGCCTCGCCGGCGACGGAGCGTAGTCCAAAGCCTTGGTCCGTATTGAAGCTTCCGCCCTTCAATCGGCCGTTATCGAACGTCAGCGATTCCGCCTGTGCATGTTCGACGAAGAGTTCGCCGTCGTCGGCGCCCGCAAGCGTCTCGGCGAGGATCCGGCGCAGGCGCGCCTCGTCGCAGTCGAACAGGCTCAGAAGGTCGGTATTCATGAAAGGCTCCTTCGCTCCTTGGGCATTCAAGAGCGTTTCGACCGATGTAGGTCCCGTGTCGAGCCGAAGCAAGGTTAGGGGAGGGCGTCGTATCCGGCGGCAAAGCCATTGAGCTCGATTGGAATGCCGACGCGATCCTGATCAACCGATTCTCGAAGTGCAAAGACGGCGTTCTTGCCGGCCCTCAGAATCCGCATCAACTCGTCGTCAATTTCCACCTCGACATAGCAACCTTCCGAGAAGCAGCGGGTGAAATAGGCGCGGCCGATATTGTTGTTGTCGACATAGAGCTCCATGCCGTCCTTCAGCAACACGCCGAGCGGGGCGAGGATGCGCAGGATCTTTGCCTTGCGGTCCGCCGTCTTCAGAACGACGACGGAGAGCCCGACTTCCGGACGATCTTCGGCGATCACGTTCTGCATCAGCGCGCACTGTTCGGTGGAGGCGCCGGCGGGGCGGTCGCAGATGATCGACCATGCGCCATGGTTCTCGCGAACGGTTCCGGGCTGCTGTTGCGGCGCGCTCGGCTGCGGCGCCCGTTCCTGCGTCGGCGCTTGCGGAGCCGGAACGGCACTCTGCTGAGCCCGCGCAGGAAGCGACGAGCCGGCAAGGGCGACGGCAAGGCAAGCGGCGATGATTGAGGAACGACCCATGGAACCCCCTAATGGCGAATCGGTGCGGCTATTCTTGGCGCCCAAGGCTTCAAATGAAAAGCCCCGTCCTCTTTCCAATGGAGTGAGGCGAAAATGGGACCCGGGGGCAAGACACCGAGTGACGGAAGGGCGCAAAACTTGCTAAAATGCGCTCTGTCACGGGCGTTTGACGACGCGCAAAAATGCCGCACTGGCTTTTCCCGGCAGATATTGCGGCAGCCGGCAAACTGTGATTGAAGCAGACCATCTAGCCTGGATTCTGCGTTTCGATTTGATCGAAATCAAACGCCTGAGGAGAATAGTTGTGATGAACAGAGCTTTTGCGGTGATGACGGCGCTCATCTGTCTGCTCTTTGCCTCTGCCGGTTTTGCTGATCAGCCGACACCGTGGCAGGTGGACATGCAGGTGCCGGCCACCCCGATCATGCAGGAAATCAAGTGGTTCAATAACTACACCCTGTGGTTCATTGTCCCGATCACCTTCCTGGTGCTCATCCTGATCGTTGCGGTCGTCATGAAGTTCCGCGCAAGCGCCAATCCGGTGCCGTCGCGCACCAGCCACAACACGATGATCGAGATCATCTGGACGATTGGGCCTGTGCTCGTTCTCTTCTTCATTGCTATTCCCTCCTTCAATCTTCTGAATGCCCAGTTGACGATCCCGACCAATCCGGACCTGACGGTGAAGGCGACGGCGACGCAATGGCTGTGGAGCTACGAGTATGAAGGTGGCGAAGACCCGCTCTCCTTCGACTCCTACATGCTGAAGGATGAAGACCGCGCTGAAATCGGCAAGGAAGATCTGGCTGCCTACCCGCGCCTCTTAGCCGTCGACAACGAACTGGTCGTGCCGGTCAACAAGACGGTCCGCCTTCTCGTGACGGCAGCGCCGACGGATGTCATTCACGCATTCGCAATGCCGGCCTTTGGTCTGAAGATCGACGCCGTCCCGGGTCGTCTGAATGAAACCTGGTTCCGCGCCGAGAAGGAAGGCATGTATTACGGTCAGTGCTCCGAGCTTTGCGGCAAGGATCATGCCTTCATGCCGATCGCGATCCGCGTCGTTTCGGATGAACAATACGCTGCCTGGTCGACCGCTGCCCGAGAAGATCTCGCCGGTGCGAACCGTGCCCTGATGGCTTCGGCCGATCAGTCGGCTGATGCCGTCCGCGTCGCCGCGACCGAAAACAAGTAACGAGGAGTGAGGACAATGGCTGGACCTACCGCTCATGACGACCACGCACACGCCCGCGCTGCCTCGCACGACGACGCGCATGGACATCACGACCACAAGCCGGGCTTCTTCGCCCGCTGGTTTCTGTCGACCAACCACAAGGACATCGGCACGCTCTACCTGATCTTCGCGATCATGGCGGGTATCGTCGGCGGCCTTCTGTCCGTGTTCATGCGCATGGAGCTGCAGGAGCCTGGCATCCAGATCTTCCATGGTCTGGCCTCCATGGTCTACGGCTTCGAAGGCGAAGCTGCCATCGATGGCGGCAAGCACATGTACAATGTCTTCACCACGGCGCACGCGCTGGTCATGATCTTCTTCATGGTCATGCCGGCCCTGATCGGCGGTTTTGCCAACTGGATGATCCCGATCATGATCGGTGCTCCGGACATGGCCTTCCCGCGCCTGAACAACATCTCGTTCTGGCTGCTGCCGCCGTCCTTCCTGCTGCTCATGCTGTCGCTCTTCGTCGAAGGTCCGGCAGGCGCTTATGGCGCAGGCGGTGGCTGGACGCTGTATCCTCCGCTTTCGACGGCAGGCCATCCCGGCCCGGCGATCGATCTGGCAATCTTTGCGCTGCACGTTTCGGGTGCCTCTTCGATCCTTGGTGCGATCAACTTCATCACCACGATCCTCAACATGCGCGCGCCGGGTATGACCATCCACAAGATGCCGCTCTTCGCCTGGTCCGTTCTCGTCACAGCCTTCCTGCTGCTGCTTTCGCTGCCGGTTTTGGCGGGCGGCATCACCATGCTGCTGACCGACCGCAACTTCGGCACGACCTTCTTTGCGCCGGAAGGCGGCGGTGACCCGATCCTTTACCAGCACCTCTTCTGGTTCTTCGGTCACCCGGAAGTCTACATCCTGATCCTGCCGGGCTTCGGCATCATCAGCCACATCATCTCGACCTTCTCGCGCAAGCCTGTCTTCGGTTATCTCGGCATGGCTTACGCAATGGTCGCAATCGGCGCTGTCGGCTTCATCGTGTGGGCGCACCACATGTATACGGTCGGCCTCTCACTTGATGCCCAGCGCTACTTTGTCTTCGCCACCATGGTGATCGCGGTTCCGACGGGCATCAAGATCTTCTCGTGGATTGCGACGATGTGGGGCGGCTCACTGAGCTTCCGCACGCCGATGATCTGGGCGATCGGGTTCATCTTCCTCTTCACCGTCGGCGGCGTCACGGGCGTCCAGCTCGCTAATGCCGGCCTCGACCGTTCGCTGCACGACACCTACTACGTGGTTGCCCACTTCCACTACGTTTTGTCGCTCGGCGCCGTCTTCGCCATCTTCGCAGCCTGGTACTACTGGTTCCCGAAGATGAGCGGCTACATGTATTCCGAAGCGCTCGGGAACTTGCACTTCTGGGTGATGTTCATCGGTGTGAACCTCGTGTTCTTCCCGCAGCACTTCCTGGGTCTCGCCGGTATGCCACGTCGATACATTGATTACCCGGACGCCTATGTCGGCTGGAACTACGTGTCCTCGATCGGCTCCTACATCTCCTTCTTCGGCGTCATCATCTTCCTGTTCATGATCTGGGAAGCCTTCGCCAAGAAGCGGATCGCCGGCGACAATCCCTGGGGTGAGGGCGCAAGCACACTCGAGTGGCAGCTGTCTTCGCCTCCGCCGTTCCACCAGTGGGAACAGCTTCCGAAGATCCGCTGATCGACAAGCAAAGAACAGGGCACCGCAGCGCGGTGCCCTGACCAGTAAGACAGGACGGCATGATGACGGTAATCGACAATCACGAGACAGCTGGGATCGACGGAGGCTTCAGCCTTTCCGAAGCGGGCGCTCGCGATTTCTTCGAGCTTCTGAAGCCCCGCGTCATGTCGCTTGTGGTGTTCACGGCAGTCGTCGGGCTGCTGCTGGCACCGGGCGAGATCAACCCCATCCTCGGGCTGATCTCCATCCTCTGCATTGCCGTTGGCGCAGGCGCCTCCGGTGCACTCAATATGTGGTATGATGCCGACATCGACGCCGTTATGTCGCGCACCGCCAAGCGTCCCATTCCGACCGGACGGATCGAGCCGCGCGAGGCACTCGCCTTCGGTCTGACGCTCTCCGTCTTCTCCGTCACCATCCTCGGTCTGGCGGTCAACTGGTTCGCAGCGTGCCTGCTGGCCTTCACCATCTTCTTCTACGCCGTTGTCTACACGATGTGGCTGAAGCGCTCGACGCCACAAAACATCGTCATCGGCGGAGCTTCCGGAGCCTTCCCCCCGATGCTCGGCTGGGCCTGCGTTACGGGTGGCGTCTCCATCGACAGCGTGCTGCTGTTCCTGATCATCTTCCTCTGGACGCCTGCTCACTTCTGGGCGCTCGCCCTCTTCAAGATGCGCGACTACGGTTCCGTCGGCATTCCGATGATGCCGAACGTCGCGGGCGAGCGGTCGACCAAGAACCAGATCGTCGTCTATTCGGCTCTCACCGCTGCAACTGCCGTGGCTCCCTATTTCACCGGTCTTGCCGGGATCGGCTACGGCATCTTCGCTGCTTTGCTCAGTGCCATCTTCATCTACTGTTCCATCGCCGTTTGGCGCATGCCAGATGGCGACGAGAAGATGATCGCGGCCAAGAAGATGTTCGGCTATTCGATCTTCTATCTTTTCGCGATCTTCTCCGCCTTGATGGCGGATCATTTCGCCGCAGGCTTCGGCGCCCTTGTCGGAGGCCTGCTGTGATCGAAACGGTGAAGGTGACAGACAAGCAGAAGAAGTCGCGGCGCAACCGCAACATCGCGCTCGGCCTGGTCCTGGCGGCGCTCGTTGCGCTCTTCTACGTCATCACGCTGGTCAAGATCGGCGGGTGGGGGAACTGAGGACATCGTCATGGCAGAAGCAGTGAAGCAACAGCAGAGCAAAAGGCTTGGCAACGGCGCCATCATGGCCCTGTGCTTCGTGTTTGCCGGCGGCATGGTCGGGATGGCCTATGCAGCGGTTCCGCTTTACCGCATCTTCTGCCAGGTGACGGGCTATAACGGCACGACGCAGCGTACGGAGCAGTATTCCGAGACGATCCTCGAGCGCACCATGCCGGTCAGTTTCGACGCTAATACTTCGACCGGGCTGAACTGGGAGTTCAAGCCGGCCAAGCCGATTGCGCCGAAGATTGGCGAGACGGTTCAGGTGAACTTCACCGCCACGAATCGCTCCAGCACGGCAGCCACGGGCACGGCTGTCTTTAACGTCACGCCGATGGAGGCGGGGGCCTACTTCAACAAGGTGCAGTGCTTCTGCTTCACCGAAACGACGCTTCAGCCTGGTGAGACGCTGGAAATGCCGGTGGTGTTCTTCATCGACCCGGAGATCACCAAGGCTGAAGAGACCAAGAACATCAAGACGATCACGCTGTCCTACACATTCTACCCGACGCAGCCGTCAAAGCCGGTTGCAGCGGTGCAGGAAAAGGGTAAGGCAGCCAAAGGGCAACTTTGAGAGGATTCTGCCGGGCAGCCGGCGGAGAAGCATTGATCCGGGGATTCTGACATGGCCGACGCGCATCAGAAAAATCACGACTACCACATCATCGATCCGAGCCCTTGGCCGCTGTTGGCGTCCATCGGTGCGTTCGTCATCACCTTCGGTGGCATCGGATACATGCGCTACCTGAATGGCGGCCAGTTCAACCTGTTCGGCATGAACCTTGCCAATCCGTGGCTGTTCTATCTCGGCCTCGCGATCATCGTGTACGTAATGATCGGCTGGTGGAGCGACACCATCAAGGAAGGCCGCGAGGGCAACCATACCCGCGTCGTGTCGCTGCATCTGCGCTACGGCATGATCATGTTCATTGCTTCGGAAGTGATGTTCTTCGTGGCGTGGTTCTGGGCCTTCTTCGATGCCAGCCTGTACGCCAATGAAGCCATTCAGGCGACCCGCGTCGAAGCTCTCGGCGGCCAGTGGCCGCCGGCAGGCATCGAGGTTCTCGATCCCTGGCACCTGCCGATCTACAACACGGTCATCCTGCTGCTCTCGGGCACCTGCGTCACCTGGGCGCACCACGCACTGCTGCACAATGATCGCAAGGGCCTCGTCACCGGTCTTGCACTGACGGTTGCCCTCGGCATCCTGTTCTCCTGCGTCCAGGCCTACGAGTATGCGACCGCGCCTTTCGCGTTCTCCAACTCGATCTACGGCGCGACCTTCTTCATGGCGACCGGCTTCCACGGCTTCCACGTCTTGATCGGCACCATCTTCTTGGCTGTCTGCCTGATCCGTGCCATGCGCGGCGGTTTTACCCCGGAGAGGCACTTTGGCTTTGAGGCGGCGGCCTGGTACTGGCACTTCGTCGACGTTGTCTGGCTCTTCCTCTTCTTCGCCATCTACATCTGGGGCGGCTGGGGCGCACCGCTCGCCCATTGATCGGGCGAAGCTTAATGACCAAATTGAGGGAGGGCGGCGAAAGCCGCCCTTCTGCATTAGAGAGTAAGCATGACCAACAAGACCGAAGCCTTGGGTGAGGGCTACAATGCGCCTCCCATGAGTCGAACAAGGGTGATTGTGACCGCCGTCGCTGTCGTCGCTGCGATGGCGATTCTGCTTTCGCTCGGCACCTGGCAGGTACAGCGCCTGCACTGGAAGGAGCAACTGTTGGCCGACATGGCCGAGCGGCAGCACGGCGAGCCCGTCGATGCCGTCGCCATCGCGGCCATGGTGGCGCGCGGGGATGATATCGAGTACCGACGGGTGCAGGTGACCGGTACCTTCGATCATCAGCGCGAGCGGCACTTCTTCGCCACCCATGAGGGCCGTACCGGCTTCTATGTCTACACCCCGGTGACCTTGGAAGATGGGGGCGTCCTTTTCGTCAACCGCGGCTTTATCCCCTACGAGATGAAGGATCCCGCCCTCCGCGTGCAGGGGCAGGTCGAGGGCAAGGTCACGCTCACCGGCTATGCCCGTTCCAGGCTGGATGGGAAGCCTTCGGCAATCGTACCGGACAACGACCCCGCGAAGAACATCTTTTACTGGAAGGATCTCGATGCAATGACGGAAACGGCGAGCCTGGGCGGCGGCCGCGTCCTGCCGTTCTTCATGGACGTCGACGCTTCGCAGACCAATCCCGGCGGCTGGCCGCAGGGCGGGGTGACGCAGTTCGCGCTCCCCAACAACCACCTGCAATATGCCGTCACATGGTACGGCTTGGCAGGAGCCCTGGTCGTGGTCGTGATCGGCGTCTTGTGGCGCCGCCGACCCGGCGATCGGCCGCAATAGCAAACTTTTCCTTGGCGGGCGCGAGTGGGCTCGCCTATATGGACGGCATCTGCCACCGACCAGCAGCGGAACGCATGAACATCCACCTAGACAACACAGCCGAGAAGCCGCCGCTCACGATCCGCCTTTGCGGGCCGCGCGGTTTCTGTGCAGGCGTCGATCGCGCGATCCAGATCGTGGTTCTGGCACTGAAGGCCTATGGCGCACCAGTCTATGTTCGCCATGAGATCGTGCACAACCGCTACGTCGTCGAAGGTCTGGAAGCCAAGGGTGCCGTCTTCGTCGAGGAGCTGAACGAAATTCCGGCTGAGCACCGGGAGCAGCCGGTGGTCTTCTCCGCCCACGGCGTGCCGAAGTCCGTTCCCGAAGATGCACAGGCGCGTAATCTCTTCTATCTGGACGCCACGTGCCCGCTGGTCTCCAAGGTGCACAAGCAGGCGATGCGCCATCAGCGCCTCGGTCGCCACGTCATCCTGATCGGCCATGCCGGTCATCCGGAGGTGATAGGCACGATGGGTCAGCTTCCGGAAGGGACGGTATCGCTCGTCGAGACGGTGGAGGATGCCGAGGTCTATGCGCCGGCGGATCCGGACAACCTTGGATTCGTGACCCAGACGACGCTCTCAGTCGACGACACCGCAGGCGTCATCGTGAAGCTGCAGGAGCGCTTCCCGAACCTGCAGGCACCCGCAGCCGATTCCATCTGCTACGCCACCACCAACCGGCAGGATGCGGTGAAGGAGGCGGCCCCCGGCTGCGACCTTTTCATCGTCGTTGGTGCACCGAACTCCTCGAATTCCAAGCGGCTGGTCGAAGTGGCGTTGCGGGCGGGCGCCCAGCGGTCGCTGCTCGTGCAGCGTGCCTCCGAGCTCGACTGGGAGTCCATCAGCCCCATCTCGACCCTCGGAATCTCCGCAGGCGCATCTGCGCCGGAGGTGATTGTTGAGGAGATCATCGAAGCCTTCCGCTCGCGCTACGACGCTAAGGTCGAGCTTGCGATCACGGCGGAGGAGACGGAAAACTTCCTGGTGAACCGAGAGCTCCGCGGCGTGCCGCTCACACGCGAAGACATGGCATTCGTCAACGGGTGACGATTCCATTTCCAATAGGTTAGAAGATCGTTGATTCCCGTGCCACAGATGTGGACGCGGGACGCCCACCCGAGACGCCGAGATACGCCGTGGCCGTTTACACCGACATCACCGAAAACGACCTGAGAGCCTTCCTCACGCACTACGATGTCGGCGAGCTCACCTCCTATAAAGGGATCGCGGAAGGCGTGGAGAATTCCAACTTCCTGCTGCACACCACGCAGGATCCGCTGATCCTCACTCTCTACGAGAAGCGGGTCGACAAGGCGGACCTGCCGTTCTTTCTGGGGCTGATGCAGCATCTTAGAGCGCGCGGCCTTTCCTGCCCGCTGCCCTTGCCGCGTCGCGACGGGCAGTTGCTCGGGGAGCTCTCGGGGCGTCCCGCCGCTCTCATCTCCTTCCTGGAAGGGATGTGGCTTCGCAAGCCGGAGGCGAGGCACTGCCGGGAAGTGGGGGTGGCGCTTGCGAAGATGCATCTCGGCAGCGAAGGCTTCTCGCTGAAGCGGCCGAACGCCTTGTCGGTCGAAGGCTGGCGCAACCTTTGGGGCAAGTCTCGCGATCGGGCAGACGAGGTCGAGGCTGGCCTGCAGGAGGAGGTCTCCGCAGAGCTCGCCTATCTGGAACAGCATTGGCCGGCGGATCTTCCGGCCGGCGTCATCCACGCCGACCTCTTCCAGGACAATGTCTTCTTCCTCGGTGACGAGCTTTCGGGCCTGATCGACTTCTATTTCGCCTGCAACGACTTTTACGCCTATGATGTGGCGATCTGCCTGAATGCCTGGTGCTTCGAGAAGGACGGCTCCTACAACCTGACGAAGGGCATGGCGCTTCTGGAAGGTTATGGCAGTGTGCGGCCGCTGTCGGCGGCCGAGAGGGAGGCTCTCCCGGTGCTGGCGCGCGGCTCTGCCCTGCGCTTCTTCCTGACCCGCCTCTACGACTGGCTGACGACGCCGGCGGGCGCTCTGGTGGTGAAGAAGGATCCGCTCGAATATCTGAGGAAGCTGCGCTTCCATCGCGCGATCGAGACGAGCATCGAATACGGACTTGCAGCGGAGCCTCGCCAATGAAGCACGTCGATATCTTCACCGATGGGGCATGCTCCGGAAATCCCGGTCCTGGTGGCTGGGGTGCGATCCTCCGCTATGGCGAGATCGAGAAGGAAATGTTCGGCGGGGAGCCGCAGACAACCAACAACCGCATGGAGCTTATGGCGGCGATCCAGGCGCTGAATGCGCTGACAGCAGCCTGCGAGGTCGACCTCTACACCGACAGCGCCTACGTCAAGGACGGTATCTCCAAGTGGATCTTCGGCTGGAAGAAGAACGGCTGGAAAACCGCCGACAAGAAGCCGGTAAAGAATGCAGAGCTCTGGCAGCAGCTGGAAGAGGCGCGCAACAAGCACAAGGTCACGCTGCACTGGATTAAGGGGCATGCGGGGCATCCGGAGAACGAGCGAGCCGATGAGCTGGCGCGGCTCGGGATGGCCCCGTTCAAGAAGCGGTAGGCCCGCAATTCGATTCGCTCCGCGCTTTTTGGCGCAACATGCAGCGGCGCTTCTATCCGGTTGTTCTTTTGTATTTTGTTCTTATGGTCCATGCGGGTTCAAGCGGAGGTGCGGTATGATCCAGCATTGTGTGTTTCTGAGGTTCAAGTCTGCGCTGCAGTCGGCCGACAAGCAGGCGATCTACGACGCGATCGCAGCCCTGATGTCGGTGGTGCCGGGCATGCTGGAGGTCAAGTCTGGTCCTAACGTCTCGCCCGAAGGATTGAACGGCGGCTTCAAGGACGGCTTTATCGTAACCTTCGAGAATGCCGAGGCGCGCGACGCCTATCTTATCCATCCCGATCATGTGGCGGTGGGAGACCGCATCGTCGCATCGACCGACGGTGGGCTTGCCGGCCTCCTGGTGTTCGACATGGAGACCTGAACGCAAAAGGAGCCCCGAGAGGCTCCTTTTTTCTTGTCGGCGGAGGCTGGTCAGAGCTGCTCGATGATCCTCGCAGCGCTCGAAACGGCGGCCTGGCCTGGGCTGTCTTCGATATTCAGCGTCTTCACGACGCCATCATCTACGAGCATCGAATAACGCTTGGACCGAACGCCGAGGCCACCGGCCGAGAGGTCAATCTCAAGCCCAAGCGCCTTTGTGAAGGCGCCGTCCCAGTCGGACAGGAAGTGGATCTTGCCCATGCCGCCGGAGGACTGCGCCCAGGCTCCCATCACATGCCAATCGTTGACGGCGACAACAGCGATATCGTCCACACCGCGTGACAGGATCGCGTCGCGGTTCTCCAGGAAGCCCGGCAGGTGGTTCAGCGAGCAGGTGGGAGTGAAGGCACCCGGAACCGCGAAGAGGACGACGCGCTTGCCCTTGAAGAGTTCGTCGGTGGAGATTTCTACCGGACCGTCTGCGGTCTTTTCCTTGAAGGTAGCGGCGGGAAGCTTGTCTCCGATAGCGATGGTCATGGCGCTGGTCTCCTCTTGCGGGTGGCCAGCACTATAGGTTCCCGCTAATTGAAGGCAAGTGACGTTTCCATCGCCCGGTCACCGGCGATGACGAGGATGCCCCAGCGCTTGCCGCGCATCTCGTAATCCTTCGGCAATTTCTCGATCGGAATGTCGAGAACATAAAGGTCGCCTTCCTTTTGGCCGTTCTGGCTGTCGAAGAAGGTGTGCCCCTGCGGTCCTGTGACGATGACTTCGGGCGCGGCGGCGGTACCGCGAGGCAGGCGGAGCTTGAGCTGCAGCATCTGGTTGCCGCTCAGGGTATATTGGGTGACCGCAAAGTCGTCTGACGGTGGCTCCGGCAGATTTGCCTCGGCGGAAGCAAGAACCATCGCCTCCTGGACGGGCGTCGCACCCTGTGAGGCAAGATTGAGTTCGAACCTCGCCTGGAACGGAATACAGATGTTCCGGCAGAGGCCCACGAAAGCCGAGACGCCGATGCTGAGGGGCTTAGTGGCGTCCTTCACCGCAAGTTCGAACGGCAGTGTCACGGGATGATCGTAGCCGATGTCGCGAAGCGGCCCGTTGTCGATCCGCTTCGGAATGGGGTAGGCGAGGCGGGTGAGTTCGACGCCCTCGTCCGGCGATACGATCAGCTGCGGCGGAATGCCCGCATCGCCCGGCTCCCGCCAGTAGGTAATCCACCCCTCATTAGGCTCGATCTGTAGCGCACCCTTGACAGTGCCGTTGGTTGCGGGAGGCAAGGCGACGACCCGCATCCGGCCGCCCTCGTTATGGGCCCAGTCGGTCGTCTCAGCCTTTGCCGGGACAACGAAAGCCAAGGCGGCGAGCATCGCTGCAGGCGCCAGGCGCGCCAGGGAGCGGATCGCGAAATTGTGTCTGTGATCGACAGTCTTCATGGAAGCAATGCTCTAGCGGAACTGGTGAGCGGGAGCCAGCCACCTTCGATCTCCGTCCGATCATTTTAGGTTGATTGCGGGGTACGGCTGCCCCATCTTCGTTTAATAGGCAGCCGGTCCGCGGTCAAAGCGTCCGAAACCGGCAAACGGAGGCGTCTGGTTCGTGGTATCTTATTTACGAGATGAGAAAGAGCGAGGCTTTCTCGACGGCCAGTTCCTGATCGCCATGCCCGGCCTTCAGGACGGTAATTTCGCGCGCTCCGTCATCTATATCTGTGCCCATTCGCCCGCCGGCGCCATGGGCTTCATCATCAACCGCCACCAGCCGGTCTCCTTCCTGGACGTATTGGACCATCTCGATATGCTGGATGACGACAACGAGGCATCCAAGGGCATCGATCTGCGTGGTTTCCCGGTGCTGATGGGTGGTCCCGTCGAGACCGGCCGTGGCTTCGTCCTCCATTCCGACGACTATTCCGGCGAATCCAGTATTCCGGTCACGGACGATGTCTGCCTGACGGCGACTTTGGACATCATCCGGGCGATCAGCCAGGGCAAGGGGCCTCGGCGTGCCACCATGATGCTTGGCTATGCCGGCTGGGGGCCAGGTCAGCTCGAGGTGGAAATCGCCAACAATGGCTGGCTCAATTGCCCGTCCTGCCAGGACCTGATCTACGACCCCAACGTGGATACGAAGTATGAGCGTGCCTTGGCGCTTCTCGGCATCACGCCGGAGGCGCTTTCTACCGAAGCCGGACATGCTTGAAGGCCACGGAACGAACATCATAGCCGCCGCGTTCTTCTTCCGACCGGCCAGTATGGCCGAGACAGCGAAGGAGACGCGCGATGAGCAGCACCACAGACAAGATCGAAGGCAAGGCCAACGAGATGGCAGGCAAGGCCCGTCAGGCTGCCGGCGATGCGACGAACGATCGCGGCATGGAGGCGAAGGGCGCAGCCCAGGAAGGCAAGGGCCACGGCCAGCAGGCCAAGGGCGAGCTGAAGGATGGCGCCAAGAAGATCGTCGACCGCGCCTAACCATTTCATTCTGAATTAGATACAAAGAACCCGCCGGCTCGCCGGCGGGTTCTTTGTATCAGAGATTCCGCTCAGGCGCGCTTGGTCAGCGGGAAGCGTTCCTTGAGGAGCCGCAGCGTTGCGTCGGCATTGGTTGGAGGTCCGAACAGGAAGCTCTGGCCGAACTGGCATCCCATCTTGCCGAGCTCCACCGCATCCTCATCGGTCTCGATGCCTTCGGCGACGACGGCCATCTCGAGCGACCGGGCCATGGCGATGACCGAGCGTAGCAGCACTGCCCGCCGCTCGCGCACGTCCCGCACGAGCGCCTTGTCGAGCTTGATCGTGTCGAACGGGAACTGCGTCAGATAGGCGAGCGAGGAATAGCCGGTGCCGAAGTCGTCGAGGGCAAGCCCTAAGCCGATTTCCTTCAGCTTCGTCAGGAGAAGGCGGGCCTGTTCCGGATTCTCCATCATCACGGATTCCGTCAGCTCCAGCTTCAGCTGCGCCGGATCACATTCGCTCTTGGCCAGCAGCCCCCGCACCTCGTTATAAAGGTTATTGTTGAGCAGCTGCGCGCTGGACAGGTTCACCGACAGGAAGATCGGCAGCTCACCTGTCTGGCGCTGCCAGTCGATCAGGTCGGCGGCAGCACGCTCAAGCGCGAACAGGCCGAGCGGACCGATAAGGTCGGAGTTTTCCGCAATCGGGATGAACTCCGAAGGCGGGATCGTGCCGCGGCGCGGATGCTCCCAGCGCATCAGAGCCTCGAAGCCAGCAACCTCGCCGTCGCTCAGCCGGATGATCGGCTGGTAGGCAATTGAAAGCTCCTTGCGGTCGATCGCGCGGCGCAGGTCCGTCTCGATCTGCAGGCGGTCGGTACCGGAGGTGCGGAAGATCGGACGGAACGGCTCGACTCGGTTGCCACCGCCGCGTTTCGCCCGATACATGGCAAGTTCCGCGTCGCTCAATAGTTCGGACGAGCTCTCCTGCCGGTCAACCCAGGAGGCAAGCCCGATCGAGGCCGTGAGGATGATCTCGCGGTTGGCGAAGTTTATCGGCACCATGATCGCCTGCGAGATTGCATCGGCGAAGTCGGCCACCTTGGCCGGATCGGTTTCGGACACCAGGATCAACCCGAACTGGTCGCCGGAAAGCCGCGCCAGCGTGTCTTGCGGCCTGAGCAGTCGACGCAGCCTGCGGGTGAGGGCGATGAGGATATTGTCTCCCGCCGCGATCCCCAGGGCATCGTTCACCTGCTTGTAGCGGTCGATGTCGATGGCAAGAACCGTCGGACGTACGCTGTCGCTGCTGTTGGCAAGCGTCAGCACGGACTGCAACCGGTCGAGGAAGACCTGGCGGTTGGGCAGTCCCGTCAGATTGTCGTGCATGGCGTCCTGCAGCAGGCGCTCGACCGAATTCTTCTGCTCGGTGATGTCGGCGATCGTGCCCACGCAGCGGATGATCTCGCCGTTCGATCCCAGTACGGGGCGGGCACGGATCTGCAGCCAATGGAAGTGGCCGTCTTCGGCGCGGATGCGGAATTCGTGGTTCAGGCGTCCGCGACGATGCTCTAGCAGCACGTCGAGCGTGGCCTTGAACCGGTCCCGGTCATCCGGATGAAGCCGCGGCAGCCAGTTGCGGATGGGACCGTGCATGGCGCCCGTGTCAAGGCCGAGCTTTGCCGAGATGTCGGGGGTGGTGACGACCCGGTCGCGCGCCACATCCCAGTCCCACACGGTGTCACCAGAGCCTGTCAGCGCCAGCGACTGCCGTTCCAGATCGGAGAACAGCCCCTGCTGGTAGGCGCCGCCGGCAAAGGCGTGCTGCATGACGGTGAAGCCGATCAGAAGCACGATCAGTACCAGGCCGCCGCCGAGGGCGGGCTGGATGATGTCGTTGTCGAGCTGGCCCGTCACCGTCAGCCAGCCGCCGAACAGCCAGACGAGGATCAACGCCCACGTCGGCACGAGCAGGATGGCCCGGTCGTAGCGGCTGAGACCAAGATAAATGATCAGCAAAATGCCGCAGCTGGCGGTCAGCGCGAAGGATAGGCGTGCGATGCCCGATGCCATGGAGGGGTCATAGACCGCCACTGCGAAGAGGAGCGCAAGACCCAGTACCCAGGCGAGCGTCGCATAGCCCAGATGCACATGCCATCGGCTAAGATTGAGGTAGGTGAACAGGAAGATCACCAGACTTGAGGCGAGTGCCACTTCCGCGCAGGCCCGCCATATTCGCTGATCGCTCGCTGTGATGCTGATCAGCTTGTCGAGGAAGCCGAAGTCGACGCAGATATAGGCGAGCACCGCCCATGCGAGCGCCGCCGCTGCCGGCAGCATAGAGGTGCCCTTCACCACGAACAGGATGGTGAGGAAGACCGCAAGAAGCCCTGCAATCCCGAGCACGATGCCCCGATAGAGCGTGAAGGCGTTGACGGTATCCTTGTAGGCCGCCGGCTCCCAGAGATAGAGCTGCGGCAGCGTCGGCGTCGAAAGCTCGGCGACGAAGGTGATCACCGAGCCAGGATTGAGGGTGATGCGGAAGACATCGGCATCGGGACTAGGCTCACGATCAAGCGCAAAGCCTTCGCTCGGCGTGATCGCGATGATGCGCTGCGATCCGAGATCGGGCCAGAACATCTTCGACCCGACCAGGCGGAAATGCGGCGCGACGATCACCCGCTCGAGCTGCTCCTCGGAAACGTTGGCCAGCGCAAACACGGCCCAGTCGCCATTGTGGTTGGGCGAACTCGCCCGCACCTCGATCCGGCGGCGAATGCCGTCGGCGCCGGCTGCGGTCGAGACTTGGAAGGCTTCGCCCTGATTGGCGTAGATCTCCGTCATCTCGGTGAGGTCGAGCGCGTTGTCGTCACGGGAAATCTTCACGGGCTCGACGGCCGCTGCCGGCAAGGCGAGACCGATAAATGCTGCCGCCAGCGTGATGATCAGCATCATCACGCAGCGGAGTCCCGCCATGTTCGTGTAGCGGGCGGTCATTGCCTTGTCATCTTTCCGAATTCACCATCGTCCGGCAGTCGCGAGAACATGATGTGATCGCGCCACTCGCCGTTGATCTTGAGATATCTTCGCAAAAGGCCTTCCCGCTCGAAGCCGGCTTTTTCAAGGAGCCGGACACTCTTCCAGTTATCCGGAATACAGGCAGCCTCGATCCGGTGCAACTGAAGTTGCCCGTAGATGTAGGGGATGGCGATCTTGAGAGCCGCCAGCATGTGCCCCTGGCCGGCGTGGCGCTCGCCCATCCAGTAGCCGATCATGCAGCTCTGTGCTGCACCGCGCCGGATGTAGCCGATCGTCAATCCACCGAGCAGCCGCATGTCCGGCCGGCTGAACAACAGCAGCGGAACGGCATAGCCGGCACGATACTCCTCAATGCCGCGATGGACGCGGGCGCGAAAGGAAACCTCCGACAGCTCGTCTTCCCGCCAGGTTGGCTCCCAGGGCTGGAGAAAGGCTCGGCTTTCCGAGCGAATCGAAAACCACTGACGGTAGTCGCTATGATGGGCGAGCCGCAGCAGATGTTGCTCGCCATAGAGGAGCGGGGTGTCCGGCTGCCGCGACAAAAACCGAAAGATCGATCTCGTCATGTCCCACTCCAGACGATCATCGGGTCGCGGGCGCTCCCCGTTGAGATGTGGTGCCAGATCGTCCGGCACCGGCCGCCGCCTCGAAAAGGGGCTGCGGCCGCTTCATGTGACGCTGCCACTCAGGCGTCACCGGATCAACCGGCAGCGCGCTTTGTCTTCGCCGACTGGGGTGCAAGCGCGGACGAGAGTTCTTCCATCGGCACCAGCTTTTCTATCGGCCCGACGGCGGAAAGCGTGGGGACGGTGTCGAAGAACAGCCGGCCGGAAAGATCCGTCAGGCGCTCGGTCGTGATGCCCTCCAACCGTTCCATCAGCTCGTCGTTGGGGATCGGCCGGCCGTAGAGGATCATCTGCCGGGCGATCTGACCTGCGCGTGCGGCAGGGCTTTCCTGGCCCATCAACAGCTGCGCGCGGATCTGCGCCCGCGCGCGGTCGATCTCCTGCTGGTGGATCGTCTCGGAAGCCTTGCGCAGCTCGTCGATGATCACCGGTACCAGCTTCGGAATATCCTCGCCACCCGTGGCGGCATGGATGCCGAAGATGCCGGTATCGGAGAAGCCCCAATGGAAGGCATAGACGGAATAACAGAGGCCACGATGCTCGCGCACTTCCTGGAAGAGGCGGGAGGACATGCCGCCGCCGAGGATGTTGGCTAGGATCTGCGAGCAGTAGAAGTCCCGCATGTGGTAGGCCTTGCCCTCGAAGCCGAGCAGGATCTGTGCGTCCATCAAATCGCGCACTTCTCTGGTGTCGCCGCCGATATAGCGTGCCGTCTCCTGCACCGGAGGGGCGATTGGCGTCTGCGGCAGGCTCGCGAACCGCTGTTCGACCTGTTTGCAGAACTCGTCGTGATCCACCGCACCCGCCGCCACGACGAACATCCGCTCAGTCGTATAGTTGCGCGAGAGGTAGTTACGGATCTGTCCCGGAGTAAAGCTCTTCACCGTCTCCGGGGTGCCGAGGATCGGCCGGCCGATCGTCTGGCCGAGATAGGCGGTCTCGGAAAACTTGTCGAAGACAACATCGTCCGGCGTATCATTGGCAGCGCCGATCTCCTGCAGGATCACGTGCTTCTCGCGCCGCAGTTCCTCGTCGTCGAACAAGGATTCCGTCAGGATATCCGCCAGCAAGTCGACCGCCAGCGGCACGTGATCCTTAAGGACCCGTGCGTAATAGGACGTCGTCTCGGTGGAGGTGGCGGCGTTGAGTTCGCCGCCGACATTCTCGATTTCCTCGGCAATGTCGCGGGCGCTGCGTCGCGTCGTGCCCTTGAACGCCATGTGTTCGAGGAGATGGGCGATGCCATGCTCCGCTTCCGTTTCGTTACGCGAACCGGACTTGATCCAGACGCCGAGAGCCACGCTTTCGAGATGCGGCATCGCCTCGGTCACGACCGTCAACCCGGAAGGAAGCCGGGTCACTTGTACATTCATTGCTTGTCTTTCTGGCACGCCGCCACTCACTTGCCTGCTCGTGCATGTCTGCCGATGAAGCCTTCGACGTCCTTGAGCTCGGCAGGCAGAATGTCGAAGCGCTCCTCCCTGTTCATCAGATCAGCGAGCCATGATGGGAGCGCCGGGTCAATTCCGCAAGCGGATTTTACCGAAGCGGGAAACTTGGCCGGGTGTGCGGTCGAAAGCGTCACCATCGGGCTGCTTGCCTTGGCATGCTTCCTGGCAACGAAGACACCGGTGGCAGTGTGCGGATCGATCAGATAGCCGGTCTCCGCCAGCGTTTCGCGGATCGTTGCTGCAACCTGCTTCTCCGTAGCGCGTGCTGCGCGAAATTCCTTTCGAATCGCTTTGAGCGCTTCCGGCTGGACTTCGAAGGCGCCTGACTGCTTCAGACTGGCCATCGCCGCACGTACGGACGATGGGTCACGTCCATAGGCTTCAAACAGCAGCCGCTCGAAATTTGAGGAGATCTGGATGTCCATCGACGGCGACGTGGTGGCCTTGACGCCGCGCATCTCGTACCGGCCGCGCTTCAGCGTGCGGGCCAGGATGTCGTTGTCGTTGGTGGCGATCACCAGCCGTTCGATCGGCAGACCCATGCGCTTTGCGACATAGCCTGCGAAGATGTCGCCGAAATTCCCGGTGGGGACGGTGAAGGAGACTTTGCGATCGGGGCCGCCCAGCGAAACCGCGGCGGTGAAATAGTAGACGACTTGCGTCATGATGCGCGCCCAGTTAATCGAATTGACCCCGGAGAGCCCGACGCGATCCCGGAATGCGACGTCGTTGAACATCTCCTTCACGAGGTTCTGGCAGTCGTCGAAATTGCCTTCCACCGCGATAGCGTGGACATTGCTTGCGGTAGAGGTCGTCATCTGCCGCTGCTGGACCGGAGATACCTTCCCCTTCGGAAAGAGGATGAAGATGTCGGTCCGGTCGCGTCCGGCAAAGGCGTCGATCGCCGCGCCGCCGGTATCCCCCGAGGTGGCGCCGACGATCGTCGCGCGCTGGCCCCGCTCGGCCAGCACGTGATCCATCAGCCGGGCGAGCAGCTGCATGGCGACGTCCTTGAACGCCAGTGTCGTGCCGTGAAAGAGCTCCAGCACGAAATCATTGGGACCCGTCTGAACAAGAGGTGCGACTGCGGGATGACGGAAGGTCGCATAGGCCTCGTCGATCATCCTGCGCAGGTCGTCTGCCGCAATCTCGTCTCCGGTAAAGCACTTCAGGATCTCGAACGCGATCTCCTGATAGCTCATGCCGCGGAACGCGCGGATCTCGCGCTTCGTCAGCGCCGGCCATTCGCGCGGCATGTAGAGACCGCCGTCGCGTGCGAGGCCGGCGAGCAATGCGTCACGAAAGCCGAGAGCGGGCGCCTCTCCGCGGGTAGAAATGTATTCCACGACCCTGAATCCCTAATCGATTTTTATTTGCGCGGCTGGTATAGACCAGGAAAATTGGCTGCGAAAGGCCGGAAGGGCCCATTCCGGCGCGCCTTCGCCGGACCGGAAAGATGTTGAGAGGGTTGAGTACAGTGTTGGCTACAGTCACGCGCATGCTTTTGTCGGTTTCTCTTCTGGCGGTCGTTGCAGGCTGCAGTTCCTCCTCGCCCACCGCAGGTCTGAGCGCTGCGTCCGCGCCGGCCGCAGAGGCCGCAACACCGGTCGTGCAGGCCTTCTGCCCTCCGGTCGTCATGCGGGAGGAGACGGCGATCTACCGCTCCTATGCCCGCGGCGGTCAAGATAATCCGGAAAAGCTCGCCTACCAGGCCTCGCTCGCCGAAGCGACCCGTCAGTGCACTGCGAACGAGAGTACCATCACGATCAACGTCGTGGCGCAGGGCCGCATCGTCGCCGGTCCCGCCGTCAGCGCTGGGCAGGTGAACCTGCCGGTTCTGGTGGAGGTCGTCGACGGCGACAATGTCATCTATTCGCAGAAGGTGAGCTTCCCCGTCGAACTGCCGACGGCCGGTACGCAGTTCATCTTCAGCAAGCCGGACGTCCAGATCCCGAACGCCCAGGGCGGCGCCTCGCGCTTCACCCGCGTCCGCCTCGGCTTCGACATTCCTTCAAAGAACTAGCCCGAAACAAGGGCGGTCCGGCTAAAGCCCCACCGCCCAGTCGCTTAACGCCGCTACCATGGCCGGCAGGTCGCTCATTCGCGAGATGACCGTTTCTGCGCCGGCATCCGTAAGTTGGTCGGAATGCGTCGGATAGGTGTGGGATCCGCCGGTAAAGCCGATGACCCGCATGCCCGCAGCCGCCGCACCATGCACCCCATGAACGGAATCCTCGACCACCAGCACTTTCTGCGGCGAAACCCTGAAGTGTTCGGCCGCGTGCAGGAAGATGTCCGGCTTAGGCTTGACCCTGTCGGGCCCGAGTGTCTTTGCCGAAAAGATGTTCGGCTCGAAATAAGGCTTTAGTCCAACTTTCTCCAGCATCATGTCCAGCCGGTGCATGCTGGAATTGGAGCAGATGCAGCGCCGCGTCGTCAAGCGCGACAACGCGAGCTTGACCCCGTCGATGACCTTCACGTCGCGAGCGAGCCGCGCGTCGAGCAGTTTTTCCGACTTATCGATCAGCGAGGCCGAAAGCGGGATCTCCGATTCCTTCTCCACCTGCAGCAGGATGTTGCGCCAGGTCATGCCGGCAAAGCGCTCGCACATCTCCTCGACGCTGATCGGATATCCTGCCTCCGTCAGCAGGCGCGATTCCACTTGCGCCGCGATGATCTCCGAATCGACGAGGACGCCGTCGCAATCGAAGATGATGAGGTCGAGACCATTCATGAATATGCCTTTCCGGGGAGGTGAGGCGGGTCTTTTATCCAACCGGGGCCATATGCTCAACTCTTGCCGCCGCATGGCAGGCCCGGCAGAACCGACCGGCTATCGACAACGTCTGGGGCGCCATCTAAGGAGGTTGCATGGCAAAGGAACGGGAAGACACAATCGCCGGTCGCATCAGTCGCGTCCTTGCCGAACGCATCGTCCGCGGTGAAATCGCGCCTGGGTCCCGCTTGCGTCAGGACTACATTGCCGAAGAATTCCAAGCAAGTCATGTTCCCGTCCGCGAAGCTTTCCGGCGCCTCGAGGCGCAGGGTCTGGCAATCAGCGAGCCGCGCCGCGGCGTGCGGGTTGCCGCCTTCGATCTTTCGCAGGTGCGTGAGGTGGCTGAAATGCGAGCGGCGCTCGAGGGGCTGGCGCTGCGCCATGCGGCGCGGCACCTGACGCCCGCTATCCTGGATGCTGCGGAAGAGGCCACCCGCGAGGGTGACGCGGCAGCCGATGTTCACGCCTGGGAAGACGCCAACCGGCGCTTCCACCGTCTCATTTTGCAGCCCTGCGGCATGAAGCGGCTGCTGGCCTCGATCGACGATCTGCATTCCGCCAGCGCACGTTTTCTATTCTCCGCCTGGCAGTCCGGCTGGGAGAAGCGCACGGACCACGACCACCGGACGATTCTTGCGGCCCTTCGCCAAGGAAAGACCCAAGAGGCCGCGACAATCCTGCAGAAGCATGTCCAATGGATCGGCCGCGGCCCGCGAGGCGCAGACTCTCCTGCCACGCGCGAGACTTTCGCCATCGTCGGCTAGGATTATAGATAATTGGCATCAAGCATCGCTGCGCCGGCCCATCTCATTTTTCGGGTGGGGGTGTCGATGCGGCTTCTCACTAGGTCACCGGCTCATCGCCACTTGCCTGCACAGGCGAATCCTGGAAAGAGATAGATCGTATCAATGAATTATCTATAAAACGCAAAGGAGCGTCGCATGGTTTCACTTCTCACCCAAGTCTCTGTCCCTTTCGACCCGCTCCGCCTGGTCGGGCGATCGTTGGTCACGAAAGCCGTCTTCGTGCTTGCCGGCACCTTCTTCCTGGCAGTCGCATCCCAGATAGCTGTGCCGATGTACCCCGTGCCGATCACCATGCAGACCTTTGCCGTAACCATGGTCGGTGCGCTCTACGGCTGGCGTCTTGGCGGCCTCACCGTTCTTGCATGGCTGGGCGAGGCAGCCCTGGGAGCACCGGTGCTTGCAGGCGGTTCGGGCGGATTGGCTCCTTTCGCAGGTCCTACCGCCGGTTACCTGGCGTCTTTCCCGCTGATCGCCATCTTGGCCGGCTGGCTTGCCGCGCAAGGCTGGGCCGGTCGCTGCGTCGCGCGTAGCTTCGCGGCGCATCTTACTGCCAATCTGCTCTGCCTCGCGATCGGCGGTGCCTATCTGGCCAGCCTGATCGGAGCGGAAAATGGCTGGGCGCTCGGCGTCGCTCCCTTCATCCTGGGCGCTGTCCTGAAGTCGGCACTCGCTGCCGCAATCCTCAAGGGCGTCGACGATCACCGCAGCAAGGCTGCTGCCTAAGTGGTTGTTCGACTGCGCGCTCATCACCTGTTGTGCATGCTGACTTTTGTTGGCGAAGGCTATACCCCGGCTTTCGTCGCCAACTATCTCGCTCTCGTTCGCCGTCTTTCGGCGGGCGAGCAGATTGAGATCGTGGAGGGGCCGGATGACGTCTGCGGGCCGCTGCTCCAGGACAAAGACGCTCATTGTACCGCCGAGAGCGTCCAGGCACGGGACGAGCGTGCGCGCCAAGTCGTCGCTCTGGCTCTACGCCGGCCAATCCTGCCGGGCCTGCGGCTCACTCCCCATGCGCAGATGCTGAGGACCCTGAGAGCTGCCTTCGCGAAAGGTGCGGCAGGTTCCGCATGCCAGGGCTGCCAATGGTCAACGCTCTGTAGCGGCGTCGCGGGATCCAGTTATTCAGGTGTCAGACTGCAGGCGACACACGGAAGGCCGGAAACAGCGCCCCAAACTGTCGCTCACCTTCAGGGCTGAATACGACGGCGCGGCTGTCCTCGCTGCGCCGTGCCCACCCACTCGTCAGGAAGTGTGAAAGCAGCGCCTTGCCGACAGTGCCGGCGAGATGGGAGCGCCGTTCGCTCCAGTCGAGGCAGGACTTGCACATCGGCCGGCGCGATGTGCGCAGCAGAGCAAGATGCAATCCCATCTCGCCCAGAAGGCGCTCGCCTTCTGGCGTCAGAACAAGGCCGTCCCCCTCGGGACGGATGGCCTGCCTATCGAGCAAGCTGTCGAGCATCCGTACGCCGTAGTCGCCGGCGAGGTGGTCGTAGCAGACGCGTGCCTTGCGAAGCGCCGGATCTTTCGGTCCCGGCTGGTGCCGCAGGTGCCCGCGACTGGCAGCAAAGCCCATGATTGCTTCCAGCAGTGCTCCGGTCGCGGGGTCGGCCAAGGCGAAATACCGATGGCGGCTTTGCTTGCGCTGCGACACCAACCCGCCATCCTGCAGCTTCGACAGGTGCGAACTCGCCGTCTGCAGCGTGACGCCCGCCGCCTGCGCCAGCTCCGTCGCCGTCAGCGCCTGCCCGCTCATCAGCGCGGTCAGCATGTTGGCGCGCGCCGGATCTCCGATCAGCGTACCGATGCGTGCAATATCCGGACCTTCCTTCATAGTTCGATCGTAACCGAAGCATGGATGCGAGGCAACCGGCTAGGATGCCCATGCATCGAAAGGAAAACACATGATCACCTGTTTTATACGCTACGAGATCGATCCCATTCGCAGGGATGCTTTCGCCGACTACGCCCGCAACTGGGGCCAGGCTATCCCACGGTGCGGCGCAGATCTTATTGGCTACTTCGGGCCGCACGAAGGTTCGGCTACGACCGCCTATGGCGTCTACAACATCGAGAGCCTCGCCGCCTACGAAGCCTACCGTGCCCGCCTGGCAGAGGATCCCCTCGGCCGGCAAAACTACGAATTAGCCAGGCGCGAATCCTTCATCCTGAAGGAGGACCGCATCTTCCTGAAGAACATGTCGCTGCCGCATGGCCCGGGGGTGACGCCATGATCGCCGTGATCTTCGAGGTCGTGCCCTTCATGGGCGAACGCCATCGCTATCTCGATCTGGCCGGCGAGCTGCGGGCCGAACTGGAGAAGATCGACGGTTTCATCTCGATCGAGCGCTTCGAAAGCCTGACGCTGCGCGGCAAGCTCCTCTCGCTCTCCTTCTGGCGCGACGACGAGGCGGTCCGGCAGTGGCGCAACCTCGAAGCTCACCGGGCAGCGCAACACGCCGGCCGCAACAGCATCTTTGCTGACTACCGGCTTCGCATCGGCCACATCGTCCGCGACTACGGCATGTACGAGCGCGCAGAGGCGCCGGACGACAGCAACGCGGTGCATGGAGGTCAATCAGGGCCGTCGTGCAGCTTCTCGCATCGAGACCCATGCACTCCTTAGACGGGGCAGTTCATCCACTATAACGCCCCAGATAACGGTTTCAGAGAGACCGTGATACTCGTGCCTCAGTATGTTGCCTATCCCTCGGACCTTCTTCCACTCGATCTCCGGTTGGGTGGCCAGGAGCTCGTCCGAAATACGTCGACTTGCGTCGGAAACGATCTCGATGGCTCGTTCAACAGCAAACCGGGTTATCCTGTCCGACTCGTATTCCTCAACGGATCGGTTTCCAACCGCATGCTCGACTACAGCGACGGCTTCGAGCATCTCGGCGATGAAATGGTGGACTTATTTGACCATCAAAAGACCTGAAGCGCGGCATCTCCGATCCGGTCGTGCAGCATTGAGTGCAGGCTGTCGTGTGTCGTGATGTCGACGGACAAATTCAGTTCGTCCTTGAGGAAAAGCTTGATCTCGACCAGATCGAAGGCGTTGAAGCGCGCCCCAGGATCATAATCAATGAAGAGGTCGAGATCACTTCCGGCATTGGCTTCATCTCTCGCAACGGACCCAAATAGGTAAAGAGAGGTGGCACCGAGTGCCCGTATGGCATCGGCCTGCGCCTTCAGCTTCTCGATCGCCTCGCTTCTCTCCGTGGGGGAGGTTTTACCGCAGGCGAAGCTTCCTTGCCATAGCCGCAGATATTCTCGAAATCGTCCGCCGCCTTCAGCATTTCGTAACCAAGTTGGGTAACCATAACGGACAGTAAAGTATCGAGTAAGCGTAACAGCGAGTATCCCATGGCAGCAGTCCTTCCGCTTGCCGATCTGCGTCAGCAGGGTCGGCCCGGCACCTGGCTCAATACCATCATCAAGGGCGACTGCGTCGCCGCGCTCGAGGCGCTGCCCGACCGTTCGGTCGACGCGATCTTCGCAGATCCGCCATACAATCTACAGCTCGGCGGAACCCTTCACCGCCCCGACCAGTCGCTGGTCGATGCCGTTGACGACGAATGGGATCAGTTCGCTTCCTTTCAGGCCTATGATGCCTTCACCCGCGCCTGGCTGCTCGCCTGCCGCCGCGTGCTGAAGCCGAACGGCACCATCTGGGTGATCGGTTCCTACCACAATATCTTCCGCGTCGGCGCAATGCTTCAGGACCTCAACTTCTGGCTCTTGAACGACATCGTCTGGCGCAAGACCAACCCGATGCCGAACTTCAAGGGGCGCCGGTTCCAGAACGCCCACGAGACGATGATCTGGGCCAGCCGCGACGCCAAGGCGAAGTCCTACACGTTCAATTACGAGGCGCTCAAGGCGTCCAACGATGACGTCCAGATGCGCTCCGACTGGCTGTTTCCAATCTGCTCCGGCGGCGAGCGGCTGAAGGGAGAGGACGGCAAGAAGGTGCATCCGACACAAAAGCCGGAGGCGCTGCTCGCACGCGTCATCATGGCATCGACGAAGCCGGGCGACGTGATCCTCGATCCTTTTTTCGGGACCGGCACCACCGGTGCCGTCGCCAAGCGTCTCGGCCGCAACTTCGTCGGCATCGAGCGCGAGCAGGACTATATCGACGCGGCTTCCGAACGCATCGCCGCTGTCGAACCGCTGGGCAAGGCCGAACTGACGGTGATGACGGGTAAGAAGGCCGAGCCGCGCGTCGCCTTCAACACGCTGGTGGAAAGCGGTCTGGTCAAGCCGGGTCAGGTTCTGACGGACGACAAGCGCCGCTGGAGCGCCATCATCCGCGCCGACGGCACGCTGGCTGCCGGTGGCGATGCCGGCTCCATCCATCGCCTTGGCGCAAAGGTACAGGGTCTTGACGCCTGCAACGGCTGGACCTTCTGGCATTACGAGGACGGCAAGTCTCTCCGCCCCATCGACAACCTTCGAGCCGTCATCCGCAACGGTCTGGCGAAACTCGACTGACGATCCACCTGTCGTGCCGGACCCGCATTTCTCCTTCCGGTTTTTGTACCTCTAGTCCCGGAAGGGGATAAGCTGACGCCCGGAGGAGGCTGACCTCCGGGCGTCACTTTGCATTCATGTGTCGATGCCGAAGGACGCCAGATCCTGCCGCAACCGGTCGGCATCTGTGAAATGCACCGCCTGCCACCCCGCCGCACGTGCACCCTCCACATTCGCAGGCGAGTCGTCGATGAAGATGGTTGCCGCGGGATCGAGCCCGAAGTGCTCGGCGTGCTTTTCGTAGATCTCCCGGTCCGGCTTGATCAGCTCGATCTCGCCTGAGACGGTCACGCCGCGGGGCTTGTTGAGGAACGGGTACATCTCCCGGGCGTGGCGGAAAGTGTCGGCTGCGAAGTTCGTCAGCATCGTCACGTCACGGCCTTCGTCGATCAGCCCCTCCATGATCCTGACGCTGTCATCATAGGCATAAGGCACCATCTCCGGCCAGTATTGCCGGAAGGCCCGGATCTGCTCTTCCCGCTCCGGAAATTTCTCGATCAGCAGTGCTTCTGCCTCGCTCCATGGTCTGCCGCGGTCCTGTTCGAGGTTCCACTCATGTGTACAGACATTCGCAAAGAACCAGCGCCGCTCGTCCTCGTCCGGGATCAGGCGGAGATAGGGCAGGTTGGGGTCGTAGTGGATCAGCACCTTGCCGATGTCGAAGACGATATGGTTGATCGGGCCTGCCATTGTTTTTCCTTGCAGCTAGCTCGCGTGTTTCCGGAAGGCCAGAGGGATAGCCTGTGTAATTACCTTTTTCATGACGGTCGGCAGAGCCTGGGCGTGGAGGTTCGTCACCGGTTCCCACCAGCCTGTATCTGAGTCGCGCGTGACCGCTGCTCGAAACACCGAAAGCCGCAGCTCGAAGTGCGTGAAGACGTGGGTCACCGCGCCACAACTCTCCCATTCGGCGGTGAAAGGCGCGTGCTCCGCCGTCTGGCCGCCGTCCTGTCGCGCCGTCCAGCCAGTGGTTGGTACTTCGGTCATGCCGCCGAGAAGCCCGCTGTCGATCCGCCGGCGCAGGAGAACCTCTCCTTCTGGACTAACGGCGACGAAGGCAGCGCCAAAACGGACCGGCTTTTCCTTCTTTGCCGCCTTCACCGGCAACCGCTCCGGATCGTGCTCGGCAAGGGCCAGGCATCGGTCGTTGATCGGGCAGAGGGCGCAGGCCGGGCGTTTCGGCGTACAGATCGTCGCACCGAGATCCATCATCGCCTGCGCAAAATCGCCCGGCCGGTCCACAGGCGTCAGTTCCACCACGCGCTGCTTCATGAAGGGCTTTGAGCCGGGCAACGGGGCATCAATCGCAAAGAGACGGGAGATCACGCGCTCGACATTGCCGTCCATCACGGCCGCCTGGCGATTGAAGGCGATCGCAGCGACAGCAGCAGATGTGTAGTCGCCGATCCCGGGCAGGCTGCGCAGGCCCTCTTCCGTGTCTGGGAAGGATCCACCATGATGTGCTGCGACCGCTTCAGCGCATTTCTTGAGGTTGCGGGCACGGGCATAGTATCCAAGCCCGGCCCAAGCCGCCATCACGTCTTCCGTCGGAGCTGTCGCCAGATCCTCTATCCTCGGCCACAGGTCGAGAAATTTCGTGAAGTAGGATTTCACGGCTGTCACGGTCGTCTGCTGCAGCATGACCTCCGACAGCCAGATATGATAAGGCTCCGGCCGCTTCCCTTGAGCGGCCGCTTTGGGAGATACCCGCCACGGCAACTCCCGGTGGTGCTTGTCATACCAGGCGAGCAATGCTTGAGTTGTGGAGGTGGCGGACACGTCGCTGGAAAAGTCTCTGGTCGTAAGATAAGGCACTCCTATCGCTCCGGAGCGTCAGACGTCAACGAGAGAACGGCAATGACACTTCCCACTATGCGCACGAACACGTTGATTGGGATCGGCGCCCTCTCCATGGTCTCTGTCTTCAGCGATCATGCGCTGGAGGACGGCCATGTCGCGTGAAGCGAAGCCCTTCCGCCCCAAGGGCGAGATGCAGATCGCGGAAGTTGCCAATGGCATCATTGATCCCGTTCTGGCACGGCGCGCAGGCATCTCCACGGCATTGCTCGGCTCGTGGGACGAGATCGCCGGCCAGGAATTTGCCGATTGCAGCCGGCCGGAAAAGATCGCCTGGCCCAGGCGGGATGCCTCGGACGACGCGGGCGGCTATCAGGCGGGAACGCTGACGATTGCCTGTGAAGGGGCGCGCGCGCTGTTCCTGACCCATGCTCAGGGTGAGTTAATCGCCCGCATCAACGCCTTCTTCGGCTTCCCTGCGGTGCGCCAGATCCGCATTATCCAGAAGCCGGTCTCGCAGTCCGTAAAACATCGGCGCCCTCCCAAACCCTTGCGCGGAGAAGAGGCGAGACGGCTGGAGGGCATGATGGAAGGGATCGAGAGTGAGGCCCTCAAGAAGGCCGTCACAAGGCTTGGCACTGCGGTCTTGCAGAAGAAAATGCGCTGACCTTATCAAGCGGCGTATAGCCGGCGTTCAGCTTCCACATGTCACGAAGCTTTGAAGCTTTTCATTGGCGGTCACCTTGTCCCTCCTTCAAGGCCGCGCTACGGAAAGCCAACCTTTTCGTAATCCAACGCAGGTGTCTGATGAACATGAACGGAACGAACATCACAAGACGAGCCCTTCTCGGAGGTGTCGCGACTGCGGCACTGGTTCTGGCGCTGCCGCTTGCGGCAACGGACGCATTCGCTCAGGAACTGCCGGAGGCACAGGGCGAGGTCGACATGAGCGAGGCTCTGAAGCCAGGTGCTCTGCCGGAGATGGCGATTGGTGAGGATAATGCCCCGGTCCAAATCATCGAATACATGTCGATGACTTGCCCGCATTGCGCAACCTTCCACAACAATACCTTCGACGAAATCAAGACGAAGTACGTCGATACCGGGAAAGTCCGTTTCATCATCCGCGAGTTCCCGTTCGATCCACGCGCCGCGGCAGCCTTCATGCTTGCCCGTTGCCAGCCGTCGAACCCGCAGGAGCACAGCACGCCTGAACAGTATTTCCCGATGGTCTCGATGCTGATGAAGCAGCAGAATACCTGGGCTGCAGCTGAGGATGGCCGCGCGGCCCTGCTGCAAATGGCGAAACTTGCTGGTTTCTCACAGGAGACTTTCCAGGGCTGCTTGACGAACCAGCAGCTTCTCGATGATGTGAACGCCACGATGAAGCGCGGTGCCGATGAATTCGGCGTCAACTCGACGCCGACCTTCCTCATCAACGGCAAGCGCTATGCGGGGGCCATGTCTGTTGAAAGCATGTCGGCTCTTATCGACAGCTTGCTCTGAGCCCGTAGGTGATCTGACCGGCGGCGGCACCCGCGTGTCCGCCGTCCGTTTCCGGGGTGCGGCATGAAGTTCAACAAGCTGCGCGTCCTCGGGTTCAAGTCCTTTGTCGAACCCACCGAGTTCATCATCGAGCGCGGGCTGACCGGTGTTGTCGGCCCCAATGGCTGCGGCAAGTCCAACCTGGTCGAAGCGCTCCGCTGGGTCATGGGCGAAAACTCCTACAAGAACATGCGCGCGTCCGGCATGGACGACGTCATCTTCTCCGGTTCCGGCAATCGCCCGGCCCGCAACACCGCCGAAGTCTCGCTTTTCCTCGACAACAGCGACCGCACCGCGCCTGCCGCCTTCAATGATGCCGACGAAATCCAGGTCTCGCGCCGTATCGAGCGCGAGAACGGCTCGCTCTACCGCATCAATGGCAAGGAAGCGCGTGCCAAGGACGTCCAGCTTCTGTTTGCGGACGCTTCCACGGGTGCCCGCTCTCCGTCGATGGTGGGGCAGGGGCGCATCGGCGAATTGATCAACGCCAAGCCCCAGGCGCGCCGGCAACTGCTGGAAGAGGCGGCCGGCATCTCCGGTCTGCATTCGCGCCGCCATGAGGCGGAGCTTCGGCTGCGCGCGGCCGAAGGCAACCTGGAACGGCTGGAGGATATCGTTGCGCAGCTGGAAAGCCAGATCGAGAGCCTGAAGCGCCAAGCCCGGCAGGCAAACCGCTTCAAGATGTTATCGGCCGACATCCGTGCCCGCGAAGCCATGCTCCTCCATATCCGCTGGACGCAGGCAAGCGAGGCAGAGCTGGAGGCCGAGACGGCGCTGAACCAGGCGACGGTCGTCGTTGCCGAGAAGGCGCATGCGCAGATGGAGGCGGCGAAGGCACAAGCCATCGTCAGCCTGAAGCTGCCAGAACTGCGCGAGGAGGAGGCGAAGGCGGGGGCTACCCTTCAGCGCATCCAGATCGCCCGCACGCAGCTCGACGAGGAAGCGGGGCGCCTCCTGAAGCGCCGCGACGAACTTTCCCGCCGTCTGCTCCAACTGTCCGAGGATATTCGTCGCGAGGAACAGCTGGTCGCCGACAATGCCGGCTTCCTGGCAAAGCTCGACGAGGAGGAGCAGGAGCTCAACGAACTTCTGGAGCATGGCGGCGCAGAGGCGGAGGAGGTGCGCGAGATCTTCGAGGCCGCAGCAGCGACGCTCGCGGAAAGCGAAAGACAGTTTGCTGCGGTGACCGCGGAACGTGCGGAGGCCGCCGCGTCCCGCGTACAGCTGGAACGGCAGATTCGCGACCTCGGCGAGCGTCGGCAGAAGCTGGACCGGCAGTTGCAGGATGCGGAAGCCGAACTCCAGTCTATCTCCGATAAGCTCTCCTCGCTGGACGATCCGGCGGAACGGCGGGAAGTGGTTGAAGCGGCGGAATATGCCGTGGAGGAGGCTGCTGCCGCTGCGGAGGACGTTGAGGCCAGCTTGGCACGGGCGCGGTCATCAGAGGCTGAGGCCCGGGGTCCCTTGGAAGCGGCTCGTGCCAAGGTCAATGGACTGGAAACGGAAGCACGCACGATTTCGCGGATGCTGGCGGCGAGTGATGCCTGCGCCGATTTCCCGCCGGTTGCCGAGGCGATTCGCGTTGATCGCGGTTATGAAGCCGCACTGGGTGCTGCGCTGGGGGATGATCTCGAGAGTTCGATCAACCCTGCGGCGCCGTCGTTTTGGTCTCTCAATGGGGATGGTTCCAACGATCCGGCCCTTCCGACCGACTGCACGCCGCTTCTCTCCTATGCTACCGCGCCGCCCGAACTAACCCGTCGCCTGGCGCAGATCGGCGTCGTGGATGCGACTGATGCACAGCGGCTGATGGCGGAGCTGAAGCCCGGCCAGAAGCTGGTGACCAGGGAAGGGGCGGTCTACCGCTGGGACGGCCATGTCGCCGGATCGGAAGCGCCCGGCGCTGCCGCGCTGCGATTGTCGCAAAAGAACCGCCTTGCAGAGCTGGAAGAAGAGATTGAGGAAGCGGCCATCGTCCTTGCGGACGCCGAAGCAGCCCTTTCGGATGCGGCCTCCGCGATCGTTGCAGAAGAAACGCGTCTTGACGAGGCGCGCGAGCGCAACCGGATTGTGGCGCGTCAGCTTGCCGATGCACGCGACGCGCTCGCAGCAGCGGAGCGGGCGGCCGGTGACCTCCTTCGCCGGCGGGATGTGGTCACCGAAGCGGAGAGCCATGTGCGCATCCAGATCGATGAGCTCCTCCTGCAGGAGGAGAATGCGCGCATCGAACTGGAGGATGCACCGGATCTCACAGACATCGACCAGCGCCTGCGTGACCAGCAGCTGGCGGTGGCGACCGACCGGAGCATGCTGGCGGAGGCGCGGGCGCGCTACGAGGGGCTAAACCGAGAAGCCGAGAACCGCCGCCGCCGCTTGAGCGCGGTCGCCCAGGAGCGGTCCGCCTGGCAGGCACGTGCGACGAGCACCGAAAGCCATGTCGCGACGCTTCGCGAACGCGAGGAGGAGGCCCGCGAGGAAATTGCAGATCTGGAGGCCGCCCCGGAGGAGATCGAGGAAACGCGCCGCAACCTCCTGTCGGAGCTGCAGAAGGCGGAAGCTGCGCGCAAATTGGCCACGGACAAGCTTGCCGAGGCGGAGACGCGTCAGCGCGATGCCGATCGCATCGCCACCACCGCACTTGCCGAGCTGGCGGAGGCGCGGGAAAAGCGCGGCCGCGCTGAAGAACGGCTGGTCTCCTCCGCCGAACGGCGTCACGAAAGCGAGCTGCGGATCCAGGAGGCCCTCGGCGTGTCTCCTCCGGAGGTCATGCGGCTCGCTGGCATCGCCCCCGGTTTGGCACTTCCCGATGTCAGGGACATCGAGCGCGAGGTGGATCGGCTGAAGATGGAGCGCGAGCGGCTCGGTGCGGTCAACCTCAGGGCAGACGAGGAGCAGAAGGAGCTGTCCAACAAGCTCGAGGCTCTGATCCGCGAGCGTGACGACATCATTGACGCGATCCGCAAGCTGCGCGGCGCCATCCAGAGCCTCAACCGCGAGGGTCGCGAGCGACTGATTGCCGCCTTCGACGTCGTCAACGCGGAGTTCCAGCGGCTCTTCACGCACCTGTTCAACGGCGGCACGGCTGAGTTGCAGCTGATCGAGTCCGACGATCCGCTCGAAGCCGGACTGGAAATTCTGGCCCGTCCGCCGGGCAAGAAGCCGCAGACGATGACGCTGCTGTCCGGTGGCGAGCAGGCCCTGACGGCCATGGCCTTGATATTTGCCGTCTTCCTCACCAATCCCGCCCCGATCTGCGTTCTCGACGAGGTCGATGCTCCCCTCGACGACCATAACGTCGAGCGCTACTGCAACCTGATGGACGAGATGGCCGCCTCGACCGAGACCCGCTTCGTGATCATCACCCACAACCCGATCACCATGGCCCGCATGAACCGACTGTTCGGCGTCACCATGGCCGAGCAGGGCGTTTCCCAGCTTGTTTCGGTTGACCTGCAAACGGCCGAGCTCCTGCGCGAGGCAAGCTGACCCACTCGCCGCTTTCGACCTTTGTTGCATTGCAACATTATTGCTCCGCCGCACGTTTTCAAACAGCAGCGGAAACTGTATGCCTAACCAAAAACACTGCATTGGGTGGAGCAGGCGGATGAGGAAGTGGGTCTACCGCTTCGGTGGAGGCAAGGCGGAAGGAAGCGCCGCAGACGTGGCGATGCTCGGCGGCAAGGGTGCAAACCTTGCCGAAATGGCAAATCTTGGCCTGCCGGTGCCGCCGGGACTGACGATCCTCACCGACGCCTGCGCCTGGTATTTCGCCAACAATTGCTCCCTACCGGAAGACCTGAAGGCGCAGGTGCTGGCTGGCATTGCCGGCATGGAGGCCGAGACCGGCCGCACCTTCGGCGGCAGCAGCAAGCCGCTTCTCCTTTCCATTCGCTCCGGCGCGCGGGCTTCCATGCCTGGCATGATGGACACGGTCCTCAACCTCGGCCTGAACGATGAAACCGTCCAGGCACTTGGCAACGACGCGGCCGACGCGCGCTTTGCCTGGGACAGCTACCGGCGTTTCATCCAGATGTATGCCGACGTGGTGATGGGCATCGACCACGAAATCTTCGAGGAGGTTCTCGAAGACGAAAAGGCGCGCCGCGGCCATGACTACGACACCGACCTCTCTGCGTTTGAGTTGGAGCATGTCGTCGGGCTCTACAAGCGCCTGATTGAAGAGGAGTTTGGCGAGACCTTTCCGCAGGATCCACACGTCCAACTCTGGGGCGCGATCGCCGCCGTCTTTGCCAGCTGGATGAACCCGCGGGCCGTGACTTATCGCTCGCTGCACCGCATTCCGGAGCAATGGGGGACGGCCGTCAACGTGCAGGCCATGGTCTTCGGCAATCACGGCTCGTCGTCCGCGACTGGCGTTGCCTTCACCCGTAATCCGTCCACGGGGGAAAGGGCCCTCTACGGCGAATTTCTCGTCAACGCGCAAGGGGAGGATGTCGTTTCCGGTATCCGCACCCCGCAGTCGCTGACGGAGGAGGGGCGCCTGTCATCCGGCTCCGACAAGCCGTCGATGGAGAAACTGATGCCGGAAGCCTTCCGCCAGTTCGTTTCCATCTGCGACCGCCTGGAAGCCCATTACCGCGACATGCAGGACGTGGAGTTCACGGTCGAGCGCGGCAAGTTGTGGATGCTGCAGACCCGCGCCGGAAAGCGGACCACGCGGGCTGCCATGAAGATTGCCGTCGACATGGTGGGGGAAGGGCTAATCTCGGAAGAGGATGCGGTCAGCCGCATCGAGCCGTCATCGCTCGACCAGTTGCTCCATCCGACGATCGACCAGCGCGTTGAGCGAAGCGTGATCGGCTCCGGCCTTCCCGCCTCTCCCGGGGCGGCCGCAGGCGAGATCGCCTTCACGGCGGAGGAAGCGGTCGTGGCGGAAGCTGAAGGTCGCAAGGTCGTTCTGGTGCGCGTCGAAACGAGCCCGGAGGATATTCATGGCATGCACGCGGCGGAGGCGATCCTTACCACGCGCGGCGGAATGACCAGTCACGCCGCCGTCGTGGCACGGGGTATGGGCATCCCCTGTGTCGTCGGCGCAGGCAATATGCGGGTGGATCTGCGTCACGAGCAGCTGGTCTGCCCCGGCGGCATCATCTTGAAAAAGGGTGACATGGTCACGGTCGACGGTTCGTCAGGGCACGTGCTGAAGGGCAGCGTGCCGATGATCCAGCCGGAGCTTTCGGGCGACTTCGGACGCCTCATGGAATGGGCCGACAAGGCCCGCCGCATGACCGTGCGCGCCAACGCCGATACTCCGGCCGATGCGCATGCTGCGCGATCCTTCGGGGCGGAAGGCATCGGCCTTTGCCGCACCGAACACATGTTCTTCGACGGCGAGCGCATCCATGTGATGCGCGAGATGATCCTGGCAGAGGACGAGGCGGGCAGGCGCGCAGCTCTGGCAAAGCTTCTGCCGATGCAGCGCTCCGATTTCACCGATCTCTTCTCCATCATGCACGGCCTGCCGGTGACGATCCGCCTCCTCGACCCGCCGCTCCATGAATTTCTGCCGAAGTCGGAGGAGGAGGTCGAAGAGGTCGCGGCGGCCATGCAGATGGAGGCGGGCTTTCTGCGCCGGCGGGTGGAGGCGCTGCACGAGTTCAATCCGATGCTCGGCCATCGCGGCTGCCGCCTCGCCATCTCCTACCCGGAGATCGCGGAAATGCAGGCCCGGGCGATTTTCGAGGCGGCCATTGCAGCGGCCCGCGAGACGGGCGAGGCGGTCGCGCTGGAAATCCTGGTGCCGCTCGTCAGCCTGCGCTCCGAGCTCGACTACGTGAAAGGGTCAATCGATCGCATCTCCGCTCAGGTCGCAAGAGAAACCGGCGTGCGGATCGACTATCTCGCCGGAACCATGATCGAACTGCCGCGAGCGGCCATTCGCGCGCATGTCATTGCCGAGACGGCGCAGTTCTTCTCCTTCGGCACCAACGACTTGACGCAGACGACCTTCGGCATTTCGCGCGACGATGCAGCCGGCTTCATCCCCACCTATCAGCGCAAGGGCATCATTGACCAGGATCCCTTCGTTTCGCTCGACCTGGATGGCGTTGGCGAACTCATCAGTCTGGCCGCCGAGCGCGGGCGCAAAACCCGCGGTGACCTGAAGCTTGGTATCTGCGGCGAACATGGGGGAGATCCTACCTCGATCACCTTTTGCGAAGAGATCGGGCTGGACTATGTCTCCTGTTCACCGTTCCGCGTACCGATCGCGCGCCTTGCTGCCGCCCAGGCTGCGATTGCCTGGCGACGTCGTGAAGAAAGCGCCGTGCCGAGAAGTCGCATCCTCAGTCTTCCTTGATGATGATGCGCCGCTCCACATACATCGGCCCCCACATCGTGCGTGCCTGCTGATCGCGCCAGCTGCGCATGTCCGCACGCCGGTCGAGATCCAGGTCGAGCAGGCAGCGGGCCATGGCATCGGTGCCAGGCTTGAAACCGTAGCCCGCGCAGCTGCGCTGATCGGCTGCGCGGCGCTCCTCCGGCGTCATCGTCTGGCAACCGGCCAGCGCCAGCGGCAGGATGGCGGCAGAGAATACGATAATGGCTGGTCGCATGGCGTGTCTCCGTATGGGCATTTGCGATTTTAATATGCCCCGACCTGTTCTACACAGTCAGGAATGCATAGGCCAATTCCAGATGCTGTGATTCCATGACCGTCCGCTATGTCCGGCCCATCTCCCACTCCGCCTATGCGGCCCGCCGGATTGCGCTGGCAGCGCTCCTGCTGTTCGTGCTGGCGACATTGGGACATCGTTTCGGGCCGCTGCGCACGCCGGATTTTCTCGCACTTCTTCTCGTGTCCGCAGCCATTGCCGCGGCCGCCGTTCCGCTATCGCTCCTGGGATTGATGCGCCTCTGGCAGAAGGGCGCGGAGGGGGGACTTGCGTCCGCCAAGGCCTTGATCTATGCGGCAATCCCGATTGCCGTCGTCGCCGCCGGCGCCGTCCCCTATCTCACTCGGCCAGCACTGCACGAGGTGACGACGGACACGGAGGATCCGCCTCTCTTTCTGACGGAACCCGACTACGATCAGGAATGGCTGCGGGGACGCACGGCCCCTACGTTGGCCGACCGGCGCGCGCAGATCGGCGCCTATCCAGGCCTCACCGGGCGCCGTTACGAAGGGGCTCTGGACCGCGTACTGGAGGGCGTGGAGGCAGCAGCGCTGTCATCTCGCATCACGCTTCAGACGCGTGACGAAGAGGATCCCGATGCTTCGCAGGAGCCTGGGGACGCGCCGGCCGACGAGGGGGTCGCGTTTCCGCTGCCGCAATCGGTTCCCGTCCCGCTGCCGCGGCCTGGGCCGCGACCGACCCTGGAGGAGCTCCCAGCGGCCAACGAACTGCTTCCGACCCGCGGCGAACTGCTTCTCCAGGGTGAAGCGCGGACCTTCTTCCTGGGGCTGCCATTCGACGTGGTGATCAGACTGCGGGAGGACGAAGAAACGACCTCCGTCGATGTTCGCATCGCCTCCCGCTACGGCGCCCATGATTTGGGCCTGAGTGCCGAGATCGCTGAAGATTTCCTAGACCGCCTCGACGCCGAGCTTCTGGGGATAGCCGGCGGCTGAGTCAAAGCCTTCGCCGCGGCGCCTCCGCCGGATCAGTCGCGAGCAAGACCCAGCTTGTCGAGATCCACCGCCTGCGCGTCTTCCAGCACTTCGCGCGTTAGCGTCGGCGCGGTGATGCGGACGTCGTCCCCGTCACGCGTCACTTCCAGCGCGCTCCAGTCGACGAGAACGTCCTTTTCCCCGATGCCGAGGAAGCCGCCGACTTCGACTGCGACAGCGGCAACCGTCCCATCCATGTTGAGCAGCACGTCCTCGACTTCACCGATCTCGTCGCCGTCGGCGCCGTAGATGTCATAGTCGTCCAGATTGCCGGCAAAGAGATAGGTGGGCGCATTGCCCTGCACCGCTTCGGGAAGCACTACGATCGGCGCCTTTATGGGAACCTGGGCAAACGCGCTTGCGGCAATAAGCGTCGCGGCGGCTGCAAGTACGATCGTTTTCATGAGGTCCTCGCTTCTGCTGATGTGACTGTGCGACCGGTCCGGCCGCACTTCGCCAGGAGAACGGGAATGGCAGAGCTGATGTTCCATGTGCTGGGTAGAGGTGAAGGTCAGGCCGGAAAATAGGCGCCGGCAAGAGAAGGAGGCCCTTCTGTGGTCACACGGCCCTTTTCGACGAGGTCTTCGAGATGGGCAAGCACCGATAGCGCCGCCGCACCGTGCAGGCGCGGGTCCGTACGGGTATAGATCGCCCGCACCATGTCCGGGATCAGCCGGTCGCCCGCCTTGATCCGCTCCAGAACGGCCCGCTCGCGCATGCGCCGGTGGGTGCGAAGGCCGCGCAGGAAGGACTGCGGCTCGCGCACCGGCCCGCCGTGGCCCGGTAGCATCAGCCGGTCGTCGCGTGAAAGCAGCTTGTCGAGCGAAGCCATGTAGTCGGCCATCGAACCATCCGGCGGTGCCACGATCGTCGTCGCCCAGGACATCACGTGGTCGGCGGAGAACAGGATGCCGCTGCCTTCAAGCGCGAACACGGTGTGATTGGCGGTGTGGCCGGGAGTGTGGATCGCCTCGATGGTCCATCCGTCTCCTTCCAGTTTTTCCCCGTCGCCGATCGCAACGTCCGGTACGAAATCCGCGTCGGCACTTTCGGCAAGCGGATTGGCCTCGCCGAAGAACAGCGGTCGCGCCGACCGATGCGGACCTTCCGCCACGGTGATCGCCCCGGTCGCCCGTTTCAGCCGCGCTGCCAGCGGCGAATGATCGCGATGGGTGTGGCTGACGAATATATGGGTTACTTCCCGCCCGTCGATTGCCGCCATGAGAGCCTCGAAGTGCGCCTCGTCCTCCGGCCCGGGGTCGATCAGTGCAAGGGAAGAGTGGCCCAAGAGATAAGTATTCGTGCCATGGAAGGTGAACGGGGAAGGGTTGTTGACCGTGACCCGCATCACCTTTGGCGCAACGGGCACCGCACGGCCATAGGCGGGCTGAAAGACGAGATCGAACTCGGGTTCCTTCGCATCGTCGTCTTCGGCCATAATCTTTCCGCCTGATCATCATCCTGGGTTCGCCCGCGCCTAGCACGATGTGGTTCGGGAAATCTTCAAAAAACAGTCACTGCACCGATTGCCGCCGCATCGAAGCTTTGCTAGATCACCCCGCAACCGCCGGAGCGGCGTTTCGCCGCCTTCCGAGCGGCCGTCAAACGGTGGGGCGTAGCCAAGCGGTAAGGCAGCGGTTTTTGGTACCGCCATCCCCTGGTTCGAATCCAGGCGCCCCAGCCAAGGCCGGGTTCCCGTCCCGACACACAGGTAACAATGTCCATCTAGTACATGGGTGACCGTTCAGGCGGCATCGATTGAAAAGCGCTGGTCCCTATCCTCAGGTTCCGCCGACGCGATTCCCGTCTTGCTCGACAAAGCATACACCCACAGTCTCCCCCTCCTGAAATCCGGGACGCCCGTTTTGCGCTTCGCCAGCAACTGCCTGATTGACAGCAATCCCACATTTACCCATAAAAGTTTCTGTTGAATCTCAAGTTATTGCCATGACCTTCCAGCCCCGGATGAACAACCGGATCGACGGCTTCAGCGTCGTTGGAAAGATCCGCAGCCGTCAGTGGAACGGCATGACCGCCGATCTGACGGAGGTGGAATGTGCCCCTTATGCCGGCGGCTACTATGTGGCGCAGGATCCACGGCTGTTCATTCTGCTGGAGATGGAAGGCGAGGGCCGGCCGCTCGTCAAGATGACGGCAAACGGCGCCTCGTTGCCTCAGGATACCGAGCATCGGCCAATCTCCTACGTGCCTGCCGGCATGGATCTTTGGGTGGATGTAGTCAGGGTGCGTACCATGCGTCACCTCGACCTCCACTTCGATGCAGACGCGCTTCTGCAAAGATTGGGAGATGATCTTGATCCAGGGCGTCTCCAGGAGGCCAATCTGCTGTTCAGTGATCAAAAGATCTTTGCCCTTGCCCGTCTGATTGCAGAGGAATGCGCCAATCCACAGCCGCTGCACGATCTTTATGGCGATGGTCTTTCCCTGGCACTGGTCATCGATGCGATAAAGCTTGGACGTAGTATTCCCCGGCAGAAGAGCGCGCTCGCATCCTGGCAACTGCGCCGGGCGCTGGACTTCATCGACAGCAACTGCCTGCGCAACATCCGGCTTGAGGAACTGGCGACCCTCACAGGCTTGTCACAATCCCACTTCAGCCGTGCCTTCAAGGCGTCGACCGGTACGGCGCCGCACCAATGGCAGATGAAGGCGCGCATCAAGCGGGCGCAGCAGTTGCTGCTCTCCCGCACAACCTCCTTGAGCGAGGTGGCAGCCGACACCGGTTTTGCGGATCAGGCGCATTTCACCCGTATTTTTGGTCAGGTGGTCGGCATGACACCCTCCCAGTGGCGCAAAGCGCACATGTAGGCGGTAAGGCGGTCAGATTCGTCGAAAACGTTCAAAAGTCGCAAATGGCTTCAAGCTGCCCACGTAAAGATGAGTTAATTGCTCACCTATTGTAGAAGCCGCGGGCAGGGGCTGCGGCACAGGTTGGGGCGTTGAAGCATGCGGGATTTGAGGGTGATGACGAAGCTTCTGAAGGCTTGTCCTGCTTTAGCGGTGATTGCTGCGGCGGCGCCGGCGCTGGCGCAGGATGCGCAGCTGGAAACCATCGTCATCGAAACGGAGGGCGGCTCGGGCGGACAATCCGCGGTGGGACCTGTTAACGGGTATGTCGCGAAGCAGACGACGACGGGCTCCAAGACAGGCACACCGATCAACGAGATTCCACAGTCTGTCTCTGTCGTTGGACGCGAGGAGCTGAATGACCGGGGTGTTGTGGAGAAGGTCGATCAGGCGTTGGTCTACACGCCAGGCGTTTTCGCGCAGCCTTACGGATCTGATCCGGATACCGACTGGATCTACGTGCGCGGCTTCAACGCGAGCCAGACGGGCCTCTTCCTCGATAACCTGGCCCTGACGAGCCACGCATTCGGCAATTTTCAGATCGATCCCTTCATGCTGGAGCGCGTCGAGGTTCTTAAAGGACCGGCTTCTGTGCTTCTTGGTGGCGCCAACGCCGGTGGACTCGTCAACCTGGTGCGCAAGCGTCCGACCGCCGAACCGTATTTCTACACCGAGATCGGCATCGACAGTAACGGCAGCGCTTTTGCCGGGTTCGACGTTTCCGACGAGATTAGCGGCAACAGCGCCATGAGCTATCGGATGACAGGCAAGCTTTCAGGCGGCGACGGCTATTCGAATGAGCAGGAGGACATCCACGGCTTCGTGATGCCGCAGGTGACCTGGCAGCCGGACGAGGCAACGAGCCTCAACGTTTATGCCTATGTCAGCAGACTGGACCAGACCCATACGTCCAATGGCTTCCTGCCCTATTCCGGGACCGTGGTCAGTAACCCATTCTTTGGCAGGCTAGACCGTGACGTGTATCTCGGGGAGGAGGACTTTGACATCGGTCGCATGACCCAAGCGATGGTCGGCTATGAGTTTGAGCATGAGTTCGATGGTGGTTGGAAGTTCACGCAGAACCTGCGTTACGGCCATCTCGACAAGCGCGAGCGACAGCTTTACCCGTTCGACTTTGCCGACCAGACCGATGGCCTTGTCAACCTTTATGCAGACGACGTGCGCTCGCAGGCCGACTCGTTCAACGTCGACAACCGTGTTGAGAACGAGTTTAGTGTCGGTGGCGCCGATCACAGGTTCATGGCCGGCCTCGACTATCGCTACTACCAGCTCGACAACAATCAGACGGCAACTCCTTGGGGCAGCTATCCCACCCCGGCTGACCCGAATGATCTGCCGTATGAACTGCCAATCCCGTCACTCGCGCCTTTCACGCAGCAGGTCTACACGATCCATCAGGTGGGCGTTTATGCGCAGAACCAGATCAAGTTTGGCGACGGCTGGATTGCGACGCTCAATGGTCGCTTCGACTACCTTGATAGCGAGGTAGATGACCGGCTTGCGCAGACATTATCCAGCCTGACAGACACCGCCTGGAGCGGCCGCGCAGGCGTGGCCTACGAGTTCGAGAACGGTCTGACGCCCTATGTCAGCGTAGCGACATTTTTCAGCCCCCTCGTTGGTAGTGGGGCCGATGGCGCACTTGAGCCGGAGGAGGGCGAGCAGTACGAAGCCGGCTTCAAGTATGAGCCGACTTGGTTTGACGGCATTCTGATGGCTTCGGTCTTCCAGATCGACAAGCAGAACTATACCGTCAGCATCCCGACGGTCGGCGACCGGCAGGTTGGCGATGTCCGCTCGCGCGGTGCTGAATTAGAGGGTAAATTCAATATCGACCAGAACTGGAAGGTTCTGGCCTCTGCGTCGTATACGGACATAAAATTCACGGATTATCCGGGAACGCCGGCTCTTGAAGGAAACACGCCACTATTGGTGCCGAAGGCGCAGGCGGCTCTGTGGTTGGACTATACCGTGACACAGGGCGTGCTGGAAGGCGTGAGCCTCGGCGCTGGCGTCCGCTACAAGGGCGAATCTTGGGCCGACGATGCCAACACGTTGCGCGTGCCGGGAGCCACGGTATTCGATGCCGGTATCCGCTATGAAAAGAACGACTGGAAGGCGGCACTCAACGTGACCAACCTGTTCGACAAGGAGTATGTGGCGGGCTGCAACACGATGTCCTTCTGCGGCTACGGCGAGGCACGCACCGTAACGCTCAAGTTGAGCAAGACGTGGTAAACGAGAGTCGGAATGGTTGAACAGGGCATGCCGGACGGGTTTCTGTCTCTCAGCGGCGTCGGCTTCTCGGCAAACGGGAGGACGATTTTGTCCGGCATCGATATGGACATTCAGGCCGGAAGGGTCTGCGGCCTCGTCGGGCCAAACGGGTCGGGCAAGAGTACGCTGCTCAAGATCATTGCGCGGCAGGTAGCTCCGACGTCCGGAGACGTCTTCTGGAGTGGTCGGTCTCTGGCCGATTGGAGCGGTCGAGCCTTTGCTCGACAGGTCGCTTACATGCCGCAGTTTACGCCGGGCGCTGACGGCATGACGGTCCGCGAGTTGGTGGCGCTAGGACGCTTTCCTTGGCACGGGACACTCGGCCGGTTCGGTAAGGTCGACCGTCGGGCCGTCGAGGCGGCAATCCAGCGGTCCGATCTTGCTTCCTTCGCCGATCGCCGCGTCGACAACATGTCGGGCGGCGAGCGGCAGCGCGCCTGGATTGCCATGATGCTGGCACAGGATGCGCGCTGCCTGATCCTCGATGAGCCGACGTCCGCTCTCGACCTTGCGCACCAGGCAGGGGTTCTCGCCCTGGTGCGGACGCTGGCTGAGGAACAGGGTTTAACGGTGATCGTCGTGCTTCACGAGATCAATCTTGCCGCTCGCTACTGCGATACGATCATTGCGCTGAACGGCGGACGGGTGCTGATGAGCGGCAGTCCTCGGGAAGTCATGCGATCCGACACGCTCAAGCAGATCTTCGGCGTCGACATGGGCGTCTTCGAGCATCCGCAGCACCAGCACCCTGTCTGTTACCTCCTATGACTGCCGGCTCTCCTCCCTGTACGCGTCGTCAGGTTTTGGCCGGTCTTTCACTGCTTGCCGTGCCATCCCCCCTCTTTGCGGGCACCGCAGGGACGCGGGTCGCAACGCTGGACTGGGCGTTGTTGGAAACTCTGTTGGCGATCGGCGCCAATGTCGTGGCAGGCGCAGAGCTTCGCCAGTTCCGCGAGGTGGCGGTAACTCCTCAGGTGCCGCCAGGCGTGACGGATCTCGGCCTGCGCGGCCTGCCGAATTTCGAAGCGCTCTACCATGCCGGGCCGGAGGTAGTGTTCAACTCTAACTTCTACGCCTCCAGCGAACCCGTGCTTGCGCGGATTGCGCCGGTAGAGACACATTCAATCTATATGCCCGAGAAAGACCCGTTTGCACTTGCGGTGGAGGCGACGGGGGAAATCGGCGAACTGTTAAACCTGACGGCGGCAGCGAAGCTGATCGACGAAGTAGAGGCTCAACTGCTGCGCCAGCGGCAGGTAATGGCGGCGGGGGATGGGCGGCCGGTGCTGCCAGTTAACGTGGGAGACGCGCGGCACTACCGCGTCTTCGGCGCCGACAGCATGTTCGGTGCGGTCCTTGAGCGCCTTGGGCTTGAGAATGCCTGGAAGGGCGCGACGGCCTATAGCGCCAATGCGCCCGTTGGGATCGAAACACTCGCGACCATGCCGGAAGCCTGGATCGTGTTGATCCCACCACATCCGGCCGACGCCATTGCGGCGCTGGAGACAAGCGCCTTCTGGGATGCGCTGCCGCAGGTAAGCAAGGGGCGGGTGCTGAGCCTCGCGTCCGTCAGTCCTTATGGTGCGCTGCCGGCGGCGGCACGGTTCGCCGAGCTGCTGACGGAGGGCCTTTCCCGTGCATGGAATGGCTGAGCCCATACGGCCACGCTTGAAGGCTCGCCGCAGTCTTCTTCTGGCAGGGGCGGGGCTCAGCTGCCTCGGGCTCCTGCTGCTGACAATCTGGCTGATGCCGGTCGTACCAGGGTCACCGGAGCAGGCGCAGATGCTGCGGGAGATCCTGATCTGGCAGAGCCTGATGCCGCGCGCTGCGCTTGGTCTGTTCGTCGGCGCCGCGCTCGGTCTGTCAGGAGCCCTGCTGCAGCATGTGCTGCGCAACCCGATCGCCGATGCATCCACGCTTGGCATCGCCGCCGGGGCGCAACTGGCGCTGTCGGTAGCGCTCGCTCTCGTGCCAGGCCTGCTGGTGCTGCCCCGTGAGATCATTGCCTTCGCCGGAGGCTTTCTGTCATTCGCCGTGGTGCTGGCACTGAGCTGGCGGCGGCAACTGGATCCAGTGACTGTGGTACTCTCGGGCATGATCGTGACGATGATCGCCGCCGCGCTCAGCGTGGCGTTGATCCTCGCACGTGGCGAATATGTCATGTCCATCTTCATCTGGGGATCGGGCTCGCTCAGCCAGCAGGACTGGAGCGGCGTTCTTTCGATCCTCCCGCGTCTGGCGCTCGGCGGGCTTGCGACAATGCTGCTGATGCGGCCGCTGCGTGTAATGTCGCTGAACGATTCTGCTGCTCGCAGTCTCGGAGTGAGTGTCCATGCCATTCGGTTTGCAGTCCTGACACTGGCGGTCTGGCTGGCCGCCTCAGTGACGGCGATCGTTGGCGTAATTGGCTTTCTGGGGCTCGCTGCCCCCGCGATTGCGCGGTACTGCGGGGCGCGGACCGCCGCAGAGATCACCTCCGCTGCCGCTTTGGCTGGCGCCCTCCTGTTGTTTGCCGCCGACAGTCTGATGCAATTGCTCGGCCCTGGTTTCTCCGATCTTGCACCGGCAGGTGCTGCCACGGCGCTTCTCGGCGGGCCGCTGCTGCTTCTGCTCCTGCCGCGGGTGCGGAGCACTCTCGGGCTGCGAACGGCGAGTTCAGTACCCCTGCAGCGGTTGCGGCGTCCGGGACTCGGTCTCGCGGTCCTGGGCGTGGCCTTCCTTTGCATCTTCGGTCTGGCATTGACGCTCGGGGCCTCGGACAAGGGTCTGGAGATGAGCCTTGGCAGCGAGTTCGCCGACCTCCTGCCGTTCCGCCTGCCCCGGCTTCTCGCGGCCGGCGGGGCAGGGGCGATGCTCGCCGCTGCTGGCATGATCATGCAGCGGATCACCGGCAATCCGCTTGCCGGTCCGGAGGTGCTGGGGGTCAGCGCCGGTGCCGGTGCGGGCCTTGCGGTGGCGCTATTCCTCGTTGCCTTCCCGTCGCTGCCGGTGATGCTCGGCTCCATGGCCGCCGGGGCACTCGTGACCTTCCTGCTGATGACCGCAATGACGGGCCGATCCGCCTTTTCCGCTGAAAGGGTTCTCCTTGCCGGGGTGGCTGCCGGTGCGCTCGCCATGGCGCTCGTGACGCTCGTCCTCGCTCAAGGGAATATGCGCAGCTATCTCCTGCTTCTCTGGATGTCGGGATCGACCAACCGTGTCGGGGCGCTAGAGGCAACTTTTGTAGTGAGTGCCTCAATCGTGCTGGTGGCGCCGCTGTTCCTCCTTGGCCGCTGGCTGGCCATTCTCCCGCTCGGTGCTGATGTCAACCGTGGGCTCGGGCTTCCGGTGGCGCGGGCAAGGCTTGCGCTTGCGCTGCTCGCCGCTTTGCTGACCGCCGCCGGCTCCTTCGCCGCTGGGCCTCTTAGCCTGACCGGGCTGGTGGCGCCGCATCTGGCCCGCATGGTTGGGTTCCAGCGCCCGGCGCATCAGCTCATGGCAGCCCTGATGTCTGGTGCCGGCCTGATGATTGCCTCGGACTGGCTTTCGCGGCTGGTCATCTATCCCTACCAGATCCCACTCGGTCTCTTCGCCGCGCTGATTGGCGGCCCCTATCTTCTTTGGCTGCTTGGCCGTAAGAGCGACCAGTAGCTTCGCCACGAAGGCAAACGCATGAACGATCTCATTCGCCGCTTCGCCGCCTATTACGGGCCCCACCGGAAGCTCTTCCTGATGGATTTTTCCTGCGCCGTCGCGGCAGGCCTGCTCGAGCTTGCCTTCCCCATGGCAGTGACGCTCTTCATTGATCGCCTGCTGCCGACCCAACGGTTGGATCTCATCGCGCTGGCAGCGCTCTGTCTTCTCGCCGTCTACCTCTTGAGCGCTGGTCTTCAGATCGTCGTGGTCTACTGGGGCCACATGCTTGGCATCAACATCGAGACCGAGATGCGCCGCAAGGCGTTTGACCACCTGCAGAAGCTTTCCTTCGGCTACTTCGACAACGAAAAGACCGGAAATCTCGTCGCAAGGCTGACCAAGGATCTCGAGGAGATCGGTGAGGTTGCCCACCACGGTCCCGAAGATCTGTTTTTGGCCGTGATGACGCTCATCGGGGCGTTCGCGCTGATGATGTGGGTGCATATGCCGCTCGCGACAATCACTACGATCATCGTGCCGCTGACGGCAATCGTCACGACCTTCTACGGCCAGCGGATGACCAATACCTGGCACGCGCTCTATGGCCGCGTAGCTGACTTCAACACGCGCATCGAAGCCAACGTGGGCGGCATCCGGGTCGTGCAGGCGTTCGCCAACGAGGATCACGAGCGCAAGCTCTTCGCCGAAGACAACTGCAACTATCGAACCACCAAGCTACAGGCCTACAAGGTGATGGCGGCGGCAACGTCGCTGAGTTACCTCTCCATGCGCTTCGTTCAGGTCGTGGTGATGCTGGCGGGCGCATGGTTCGTTATCACCGGTAGCCTGTCGGCCGGCGGCTTCGTTGGTTTTCTGCTGCTGGTCAACGTGTTCTTCCGGCCGATCGAGAAGATCAATGCGGTGATAGAAACCTATCCGAAGGGAATCGCCGGCTTCCAGCGCTACACGCAGTTTCTTGCCACCGAGCCTGATATCGCGGACTGTCCTGGCGCCATCGAGCTCGTGCGCCCACGTGGGGAGATCCGTTATGCGCAGGTGAGCTTCGGCTACCGGAACGGACGCAGGGTTCTGGACTATATTGATTTCCACATCGAGCCGGGCGAGACGGTGGCGTTCGTGGGACCGTCCGGCGCGGGTAAGACGACGATCTGCTCCCTCCTGCCGCGCTTCTACGAGCCAAGCGAGGGGACAATCAGCATCGACGGGACGGACATCCGCGCCGTTACGCTGAGATCGCTGCGTGCAAACATCGGCATCGTTCAGCAGGACGTCTTCCTGTTTGCCGGAACGATCCGCGACAACATTCTCTATGGCAGGCTGGAGGCCTCCGACGACGAGGTGCGACATGCGGCACGGCGGGCGCGCTTGGATACCATGATCGCGGACCTCCCGGATGGCTATGACACGGTCATCGGCGAAAGGGGCGTCAAGCTATCCGGCGGTCAGAAGCAGCGGCTGGCCATCGCAAGAATCTTTCTGAAGAACCCTCCCATCCTGATCCTGGACGAGGCAACTTCGGCCCTCGATACGGAAACGGAGCGGGCAATCCAGGCGTCACTGGCGGAACTGTCGGAAGGCCGCGCCACCCTCGTCATCGCACATAGGCTCACAACCATCACGAAAGCGAACCGTATCTTCGTTGTGGACGGCGGGAGGATCGTCGAAAACGGATCGCACGAGATGCTCGTGTCAAACCAGAACAGCGCCTTCTATCGTTTGGCGAAGGCGACGGACTGATGCGAAGGCCCCGTCAAGGCCTTCGTCCAGTCACCGCGGTTCACCTGTCGGCTTTGTGAAGTTTCGGGCCTGACATTCTCGCTTCCGGCCTGCCGACAGGTGCATGAATGCACCCGCAGAAACGGGTGCCGCCAGCTACCGGTCCAGCTCGTCCATTGACGCTGGATCAGCGGGTCTAGACAGCCGCTGAATTGTTTGAAGAGCACTTCCAGATGCAGATTCACGAGTGGCGGGTGCCGGGCCATGTGTCGGCGAGGCGGTAGCCGGCCGGCCAAGGGTCTTCAGGATCGAGCATCACCTGATGCGTACCGGTGATCCAAGCGCGGCCCGAGATTTCTGGTACGATTGCAGGGCGACCTCCGACAGTGGTTTGCCTGACGATGCGGCAATCGAAACGTGAATTGATGATGGAATAGCCGCAGAAGCGCTGCCCCACATTGATCTGACCGCGAGCGTGAAGCAAGGCCATGCGCGCCGAACAACCGGTCCCCGTTGGCGAGCGGTCAAGTTTGGCAGGCTGGATCACGACTGTATTGCGACCGTGCAGTGTCCCGCCTCGCTCCTCGACCGGCAGCGTCAGTTGGCAGAAGGATATGTGGTTCCATTCCGGGTTGTCCGGATGGGTGAAACCCAGTTGCTCATTTGCCGCATTGGTTATCCGGATGCCAGTCTCAGCAAGTTCGCGTGCTTCGTCTGGAGTGACAGCAAAACCTAGTGCGTGGGCGTCGGCGAAGACGAAGCTGTCGCCGCCGTAGGCGGTGTCGACGGTGAGCGTGCCGAGTCCTTCCACTTCGAGCTTCGCATCCAAGTTGTCGGCGAACGACGGCACGTTCGTGACGGTGATACGCTCAGCCTTCCCATCGCGGCAGGATGCGACGACATCGACCAATCCGCCCGGTGCTTCAAGTGCCATGCGCGTTTCCGGCTCGACCATGGGGACGATGCCGCTGTCGAGCAAAACAGTGGAAACACAGATGGAATTGGATCCCGACATGGGAGGGGTGTCCTCCGGCTCCATGATGATGAAGCCCATGGTCGCCCGCGGATCCTTCGGCGGCACGAGCAAGTTGATATGGCGGAAGACGCCCCCGCGCGGCTCGTTTAGCACGAAGTTTCGTAGCGTCTTGTCTTCGGCAATGAACTTGCGTTGCTCCCACAGCGTCCGCCCAGGTGGCGGCGCCACCCCGCCCACAATCACATCTCCCACTTCGCCTTCAGCGTGACATGAGACGATATGGATGACCTTGCTGCTACGCATATGTTCTCTCCCGTTTGTCCTGTGACGGTACTGCTTCACTCAAGGCGTCCATGAGAACCAGTCACCAGCACTTGGCGACAGCAGATTGAATCAGTTTAATTGATTGATTGATCAGCTGCAGAATTGTATTTTAACTGTCGACAAGAGGATATTCAATGGCCGAAACTGCTTCCCTATCGGTGCCCGAACGCAAGCGCGGGTCTGGCGTCAAAATGGTATACGACCTTCTCCGCAACCAGATTCTCGACCTCGAGCTCGCCCCCGGCAGCCCCGTTGATGAGGTGCAACTGGCGGAACGGTTCAAGATGTCGCGGACGCCGATCCGCGAGGCTTTGGTGCGGCTTGCCGGGGAAGGGCTCATCGAAACGCTGCCGAACCGTTCCACCATGGTGTCGAACATCGACTTCCTCAATCTCAGCACCTTTTTCGATGCCTTGGTGCTAATGTACCGAGTCACGACGCGGCTTGCGGCCCAGAATTATCGGCCGGAAGACCTGTCCGTCATCCAAGGCTTTCACCAGGATTATGCGGCGGCGGTGGAGGCGCGGGACGCGCTGGCGATGATTGCAACGAATGCGGCCTTCCATGCAGCCATCGCCGAAGCCGGGCGCAACCCCTACTTCACGAGCCTCTTCCGCAGGCTGCTTGACGAGGGGCGCCGCATCCTTCGTCTCTATTACCGGTCCTACGAGGAGCAGTTCCCGCAGCGTTTCGTGGAGGAACACGCGGAGATCATTGCTGCAATCAAAGCACGCGATGTGGAGAAGGCGGACCGCCTCGGCAAGGCTCATGCTGAGCAGATCGTCGCTCAGGTGCAGAAGCTGTTCAATCCGAACGGCGGGCTAGATATCTCTCTTTAAGGTTTGCATTCATGTTGTCGACAAACAAAATGCAAAATGTTAATGACGTCAGCTGGCGGCGGGCTTGGAGCATCCTGGCCGGGTGACTGCCAAACAGAATGGTTGAAGGAGACTGATGTGAAGGCCAAGATTTTTTCTGGTGCCATCCCCGCCTTGATGACCCCGTGCAAGGATGATCGCAGGCCGGATTTCGACGCACTGGTCCGCAAGGGCAAGGAGTTGATCGGCAAAGGGATGTCAGCTGTCGTATACTGTGGCTCTATGGGCGACTGGCCACTGCTGACCGATGAGCAGCGCATGGAGGGGGTTGAGCGTCTGGTGAAGGCCGGGGTTCCGGTCATCGTCGGGACCGGTGCAGTAAACACGGCGTCAGCCGTCGCGCATGCCGCTCACGCGCAGAAGGTCGGGGCGCAGGGTTTGATGGTAATACCGCGTGTGCTCTCCCGTGGTTCTGTCGTGGTGGCTCAGAAGCACCACTTCAAGGCAATTCTTTCCGCTGCGCCGGATCTGCCGGCCGTGATCTACAACAGCCCCTACTATGGCTTTGCAACGCGCGCCGATCTCTTTTTCGCCTTGCGGGCCGAGCACCCGAACTTGGTCGGCTTCAAGGAGTTCGGTGGCGCTGCCGACATGCGCTATGCCGCGGAGAACATTACCAGTCGCGACGATGACGTCTCGCTGATGATCGGGGTCGATACCTGCGTTTTCCACGGCTTCGTGAACTGTGGCGCGACCGGTGCCATTACCGGGATCGGCTGCGTCTTGCCAAAGGAAGTGCTGCATATGTGCAAGCTCGCTCAGGCCGCCGCGAAAGGCGACGTCGATGCCCGTCAGCGCGCCCTTGAACTTGAGTCGGCCCTTGCGGTGCTGTCGTCGTTCGACGAGGGTCCCGATCTGGTCCTTTACTTCAAGCACATGATGGTTCTGAAGGGCGACAAGGAATACTCGCTGCACTTCAACGAGACGGACGAACTGTCCGAAAGCCAACGAGGCTATGTCGAAACCCAGCTGAAGCTCTTCGATACATGGTATGCGGAGTGGAGCAAGCTGCCGGGCGCAGTGCAGACATACAAGGCTTAAACTGCATGTCATACAAGAAAAGGCCCCCTACAAGGAGGGCCTTTTTGGTCAAGCGTGAGCCAGTGACGGGTGATCCCCAGAGCTCCTCTCCGGCGTCACGCGACCGCGTCCAGGCCTTTCTCCAACAGGCGGTCGAGCTGTTCCATTTCCGCAGTCGTCAACGCAATGCCTTGCGCCTCCGATTTTTCTCGTGCGAGGAAGCGACGCATTGAGGGAAGGCGAGCTCCCTGACCGATGATGCTTCCGAAGAGAGCTTCGGCGCGAGCGAAGGGATCACCGCGGCGTCCGGCAGAAAATGCCTCGGGAGAAAGCGCGATTATGAGTTCACCATGCATAGGGGCAAGCGTCGTCGTTCCCAGGTAGTCGAGGACCTCGGGGCTGGTGAGGTCTCCGATCATGATGCCGGCAAGAAGTTCGATCATTGTGCCAATTGCCGATCCCTTGTGGCCGCCGAAGGGAAGCATGGCGCCGGCCAATGCCGCTTCCGGATCGGTTGTCAGTTCGCCATCTACGTCGATTGCCCAGCCTTCGGGTAACTGCTTGCCCGCACGCCGGTGCAATTCTACCTCGCCGCGAGCAGCCACGGATGTGGCGAAGTCGAAGACATAGGGGGTGCTCCCTTTGCGAGGCCAGCCGAAGGCGAAGGGATTTGTGCCGAGCAGCGGCTTCGTGCCGCCGGTAGGGGCGACCGTCGCGTAACTGGGGCACATGACGAGAGCCGCAAGCCCTTCCTCGGTGACGGCTTCCACTTCCGGCCAGAGTGCTGAGAAGTGGGTACAGTCATTGATGACGAGAGCAGCCAATCCAAATTGGCGTGCGCGCGCGGCAAGTGCGGGAACGCCCACTTCGAAGGCAGGATTGGCAAATCCCCCTCCGGCATTGACTTTGACGATGGCCGAACCTTCGTTCAGATCGAGCGAAGGGATGGCATCGGGTTTCACCTTTCCCGCCTTGACCGTGCGCAGGGCACCTTCGATGCGATAGATGCCGTGCGATTTGCACGCATCTCTCTCACCCGCGACGATGACCCGAGCAAGAGCACTCGCCTGCAAGGCGTTGAGGCCTGCCTTCAAGAAGATGGCGTCGACTCGTTCATGGAGCGCTGCAATCGTCAGGGTGAACGTCTCTGTCATCTTTTGTCTCTCAAAGCTGGGCCGACCGAGATGCGGTAGGCAGTTGGTTCTGGATACATATAGTATACACCATTTCGGCAAGCGCAAATCTGAGGCTGCCTCCCTGCCGATGGCTTTCTCATTGGAAGAAGTCGGTGATCCCCATCGTTAGGGGAGTTCGGCTTCAACGAGCTCCCGGACGGCACATGAGGGCAATATGTCATGCTGGCGCTACCCGCGCCCTAAGCCACCAAAACCTGCCACTGAAGGGGCAGCCTAAAGGCAGACGGTACCAGTCAATGAGGGCGAGGCGACCTTCGGCTCTGAACTTTTTTTCATTTACTATATACTTGTTGTATTTTTATTGTATCCTTAATGGCGATTTTCGTGGCTCCGCGCGGGGCGGTCCTGCGCAGGCGAAGATCGCATGATTGGGAGAGATCAATGAATAAGGTTTCGGTTCTGGTTTTCGGCCTCATGGCTGCCACCGCACTCGGCGGCGCTGCACACGCTGACAAACTGGATGACATCATCGGATCGGGCACCCTGCGCTGTGCAGTCGTCCTTGACTTCCCTCCCATGGGATCGCGTGACGCGGACAACCAGCCTGTTGGCTTTGACGTTGATTATTGCAACGATCTGGCAAAGGCGCTCGGAGTGACTGCCGAGATCGTCGAGACGCCCTTTCCAGAGCGCATCCCGGCCCTGATGTCCGGCCGCGTGGATGTCGGTGTGGCCTCGACCTCCGACACTCTGGAACGCGCCAAGACGGTTGGAATGACGATCCCGTACTTCGCATTCGAAATGGCGGTCACCGCGAATGACAAGTCCGGTGTGAAGTCTTTCGAGGACATGAAGGGCAAGGTGGTCGGCGCAACGGCTGGTACGTATGAGGCAATCGCTCTTGAGGAGCAGGTCAAAGCTTGGGGCGAAGGCGAGTTCCGCCCTTATCAGACGCAGGCCGATGTATTCCTGGCTCTGAGCCAGGGGCAGATTGACGCGACGGTTTCCACCTCGACCGTCGCCCAGGCGAACGTGAAGTCGGGCAACTTCACCGGACTTTCGGTTGTTGGCAAGGCGCCCTTCGATACTGATTATGTCGCCCTTTTCACCAATCGCGAGGAGTACGGCCTCATTAACTACCTCAACCTGTTCATCAACCAGCAGGTCCGGACGGGACGTTACGCGGAGCTCTATGAAAAGTGGGTAGGCGGCGAGGCGCCGGATCTCACTGTCGGCGGCGTCTATCGCTAATTGACCCGTTTCCGAGGCGGCGCTGGCGAGTAGCGGGCGCCGCTGCTCCCTTTAAAGAAGCGAGGCGGGGATGTTCAACTACACTTTCCACTGGAATCAGGCGCTCAGGGCACTGCCTCAGATGCTCGACGGCGCCCTCGTCACTCTCCAGGTTGCCGTACTGTCGATGGTCATTGGTCTGGCCTGCGCAATTGCGCTGACGGGTTTTCGCCTGTCCGGCAGCCGGATTCTGTCGGGAATCGCGGCAGTCTGGGTTGAGGTTGCACGCAACACGCCCGCTTTGTTTCAGATCTACATGGCCCATTTCGGGCTGGGCAATTTTGGCATTCACCTCAGTCCCTATGCAGCCCTACTGGCAGGCATCGCCTTCAACAATGCGGGTTATCTAGCGGAGAACTTTCGCGGTGCGCTGAAGGCAATCCCCGAGACGCAGACGCGTGCAGGCCGATCTCTCGGCATGAACTCGCTGCAGGCCTTCCGGTTCATCGTGCTGCCGCAGATGCTGCGCGTCGCCTATCTGCCGGCGACGAACCAGATGGTATGGGCGATCCTGATGACGTCACTCGGCGTGACGGTCGGGATGAACACGGATCTCGCTGGTGTTACACAGGAACTTAACGCGCGCTCGTTTCGCACCTTCGAATTCTTCGCCATCGCTGCAGTGATCTATTACTTCATCGCCAAGGCCGTGACCTTGGCCGCCAGGGCCTTAGCCTGGCGCATGTTCCGCTACTAGGAGGGTACGGCATGCTCGATACCGCCCTCACATGGAACGACCTTCTCTTCCTCGGCCAAGGTGCGGCCATGACCCTCGCCGTGACTGCGGTATCGGTTGCCGCCGGGACGATCATGGGGATCATCTTTGGTGTGATCCGCTTCCAGGCCGGACCGATCTGGTCGATGCCGCTGATGTTCTTCTTAGACATTTTCCGGTCCGTGCCGCTCCTAATCCAGTTGGTGCTTGGAAACGCTCTGCAGTCGATTGCAAAGCTTGGTTGGCCGCCGTTCACGACGTCCTGCGTGGTTCTCTCGCTCTACACTGCAGCCTACTGCACCGAGATCGTCAGAGGCGGCATCGCCTCCGTGCCCGTAACGACCCGCCGCGCCGGCCGCTCTTTGGGCATGACCTGGGGACAGGACATGCGCTACATCGTTGCGCCGCTGGCAACGCGTGTCTCGCTCCCGGCTTGGATCGGACTGACGCTGGGCGTCATGAAGGACTCGGCGCTTGTGCTGTGGCTCGGCCTGATCGAGTTGCTGCGCGCATCGCAGATCCTGGTCACCCGCCTGCAGGAGCCGCTGTTCATCCTTCTGATCTGCGGCGCCATATACTTTATCATCAGCTTCCCCATTGCCCGGCTCGGCGGTTATCTCGAAAGACGGTGGTCTCCCCATGATTGAGATTGAGAATGCCCATAAATCCTTCGGCAATTTGGAGGTCCTCAAGGGAATCAACCTGAACGTCGAGAAGGGTGAGGTGGTCACAATTATCGGCGGATCGGGCTCGGGAAAATCTACGCTGCTGACTTGCATCAACGGTCTTGAGCCCATCAACGCGGGCCGGATCCGGATCGATGGCACCGAGGTTCATGCGAAGACGACGGACCTCAACAAGCTGCGCCAGAGGGTGGGGATCGTCTTCCAGCAGTGGAATGCTTTTCCTCACCTGACCGTGCTGGAGAACGTGATGCTGGCGCCACGTAAGGTTCTCGGCCTTTCGAGGGACAAGGCTGAGGAGATCGCGGTGAAGCAACTCACTCATGTGGGTCTGCATGAGAAGCTGTCGGTCTATCCGAACAGAATGTCGGGCGGCCAGCAGCAGCGCATGGCAATCGCTCGTGCACTTGCCATGTCTCCGGAATACATGCTGTTCGACGAGGTCACCTCGGCTCTCGACCCCATGCTGGTTGGAGAGGTGCTGGACACCCTCAAGATGCTTGCGGAGGAAGGGATGACGATGATTTGCGTCACCCATGAAATGGCCTTCGCGCGTGATGTTTCCGACCGTGTTGCGTTTTTCCACCAGGGCGTGATGGCGGAGATCGGTGCGCCTGATGAGATATTCGGCTCACCTCGGAAGCCGGAAACGCAGGAGTTTCTCGGGAGCGTCCGCTGATGATACAGCCGGACGTGATCGTCATCGGGGCAGGTGTGATCGGTCTCTCCGCCGCGATCGCTGCGCAGGCGAGGGGTCTCTCAGTGACGGTGCTTGACCGAGAAGGGCCAGCGGCGGGCGCGTCGGCCGGAAATGCAGGTGCCTTCGCCTTCACCGACATCCTGCCGCTTGCGTCGCCGGGTATCATGAGAAAAGCGCCGAATTGGCTTCTCGACCCACTTGGACCGCTTTCGATTCCGCCCGCTTATGCGCCGAAGATCGCGCCATGGATGTACCGCTTCTGGCGAGCCTGTTCTCCGGCCCGCGTTGCGTCTTCGATCGATGCGCAAACTGCCTTGATGGATCTCTCGAAGGCTGAGCTCGAGCCATTCCTGCAGCAGACAGGGACGCTGCACATGCTGCGCAGGGATGGCAATCTACAGGTTTACGAAGGCCAGCCCGAGCTCGAGGCGTCGCTTCCGGGTTGGGAAGCGCGTGAAAGGCATGGCATCGAGTTCCGCCACCTTGATTCGGCGGGGATGGCGGAAGTTCAACCTGGTCTGGCACCTCGTTTCACCCACGGAACCTTCACCCCCGGCTGGTACTCTATCGCGGATCCGAAGCTCTATACGATCGCCCTCGCGGATCATTTCCGTGGCAAGGGCGGCAGGATCGAACAAGCGGATGTCACGGCATTGCGACCAGACGAGGCGGGCGTCGAGGTCATGATGAAAGGCGAGAAACGCCGCTGCACGCGCGTAGTGCTGGCCGCCGGTGCTTTCTCACACCGCATCGCCCGCACCATTGGCGAGCGCATCCCACTGGAGACGGAGCGCGGCTATAATACGACCTTGCCGCACAATGCCCTCGACCTCAGGACGCAGGTCACCTTCGGCGGACATGGCTTCGTGGTCACCCGCCTCTCCACCGGCATCCGCGTCGGAGGCGCAGTTGAGCTCGGCGGGCTTGATCTGCCGCCGAACTACAAGCGCGCGCAGGCAATGCTCACGAAAGCACAGGCGTTCTTGCCCGGCTTGAAGTCCGAAGGCGGCGTGCAGTGGATGGGTTTCCGGCCGTCATTGCCCGACAGTCTGCCGGCGATCGGGCGTGCGCGCGATCAGGCCCGTGTTATCTATGCCTTCGGCCATGGACACCTCGGTCTCACGCAATCAGCCGGAACCGCTCGGCTTGTCGCTGATCTCTTGACGGATCAGCGGCCTGCCATCGACATATCACCCTTCTCGCCTCAACGCTTCTGACAGAGTTAAAACCATGGCTTCCTATACCTTCTCCTGCATCGACGGGCATACCTGCGGGAACCCGGTTCGCCTCGTATCCGGTGGCGGCCCGCGGCTCGAAGGAGCGAACATGCTCGAGAAGCGGGCACATTTTCTCCGCGAATATGACTGGATCCGCACGGGCCTCATGTACGAGCCGCGCGGCCACGACATGATGTCTGGCTCGATCCTTTATCCGCCGACGCGCTCGGACTGCGAGGTGGCGGTTCTCTTCATCGAGACGTCCGGCTGTCTGCCCATGTGCGGTCACGGCACGATCGGTACGATCACCATGGGGATCGAAAATGGCCTCATCATTCCCCGCGAGCCGGGAAAGCTCTCCATCGAAGCGCCGGCCGGCAAGGTGGACATCACATATCGCCAGGAAGGACGTTTCGTGGAGGAGGTGCGCCTCACCAACGTCCCCGGCTTCCTCTATGCCGAGGGGTTGACTGCAGAAGTCGAGGGGTTGGGCGAAATTGTCGTCGACGTTGCCTACGGCGGCAATTTCTATGCGATCGTCGAGCCGCAGAAGAACTTTCGTGACATGGCTGATCACACCGCTGGAGAACTGGTCGGCTGGAGCCCTAAGCTGCGGGCCGCGCTCAATGCCAAGTATGAGTTCGTACATCCGGAGCATCCGGAGATCCGTGGCCTGAGCCATATCGAATGGACCGGCAAGGCGGTCCATCCGGAGGCGCATGCTCGCAATGCGGTCTTCTATGGCGAAAAGGCAATCGACCGCTCCCCCTGTGGAACGGGAACTTCTGCCCGAATGGCGCAACTGGCGGCGAAAGGGAAGCTCAAGGTGGGCGACGAATTCGTCCATGAGTCGATCATTGGGTCCCTGTTCAGGGGCCGGGTTGAGGCCGCCACGACGGTGGCAGGTCGAGATGCCATAATCCCCTCCATCGCAGGTTGGGCACGCATGACGGGCATCAACACGATCTTCATTGATGACCGCGATCCCTTCGCCCACGGCTTTGTCGTCAAATGAGAAGGACGGAATGTTCGCAGAGCATCGTCGCGGGAGAAGCTGAGGGACGGATCCTGTCGACGACAGAGGCTCTGAGCTTCTGGGGCGGCGTCTCCCCGGAAGATGGCAAGGTCATCGACGTCCATCATCCGCTGCACGGGGCCTGTATGGCCGGCGCTGTCCTCCTGATGCCGTCGAGCCGTGGATCCTGCACCGGCTCCGGAGTCCTGCTTGACTTGATCCTCAACGATCGTGCCCCTGCGGCTCTGGTATTCAGCGGCCCGGAGGATGTGTTGACGCTGGGCGCGCTGGTGGCAGCCATGATGTTCGACAGGCCGATCCCGGTTGTCCGTGTATCTGAAGATGTTTTTCAGGCTCTATCCACATGCAGCCGTGCTAGGATCATCCCCAGCCATATCGAGGCCGACGGCAGGACCATCCCACTGGCGCCGCCATCCACCGGCGCACTTGAACTGACGGTGGAGGACCGCGCTAAGCTCTCTGGTGAATTCGGGGCGGGCGTCCAACAGGCGATGCAGATCATCTGCGCCATGGCGGCCCAGCAGGGCGCGAAGAGGCTCATCGACGTGACACAAGCTCATATCGACGGCTGTATCTACGCCAGCCATGCCAACCTTCTCTTCGCGCAGAAGATTGCAGGTACTGGAGCACAGGTTCGGGTCCCGACCACCATGAACGCGATCTCTGTCGACTATGCGAACTGGCGCACGCAGAACGTCCCCGAAGCGTTCGGAGAACCGGCGGCAAAGCTTGCGGAAGCTTATGTAGAAATGGGCTGCCGGCCAACCTACACCTGTTCGCCCTATTTGCTCTCGAGTGCACCGTCTGCTGGGGAAACCATCGCCTGGGCGGAATCCAACGCCGTCATCTTCGCTAATTCGGTGCTGGGTGCGCGGACGCCGAAACATCCCGACTTTCTCGACCTATGTATCGCTTTGACAGGGCGTGCCCCGCTGGCTGGCGTCTATCTCGACGAACATCGCGGGGCGGAGCTTGTCATTGATGTAGAATTGCCGGCGCAGGTTGATGACGCCTTCTGGCCAACAATCGGCTACCTCGCGGGTCAGCGTTCCCCAGACAGAATCCCCTTGCTGCGTGGCCTTGCCTCTGCAACCCCATCGCGCGACGATCTCAAGGCGCTCTGCGCGGCTTTCGGAACCACTTCGGCTGCGCCTATGCTGCATATGGAAGGCATCACTCCGGAGGCCGCGTCATCCAATGCTTCGGGCCTGCCTCGGCGCACCATTGTGCGAACGGATATGGCCGAGGCTTGGCAACAGCTTTCCGCAGGACCCGAGCAGGTCGAACTGGTTGCTCTCGGCAGTCCCCACGCGTCGCTCGCCGAATGCCGCGCCTTCAAGGCGGCGCTGGCAGGCCGGAAGCGTCACGCGGACGTCTGGGTTATCATCACGGCCGGACATGACGTCATTGCGAGCGCTGCGGAAGACGGTACGCTCGCTGCTCTGCAGGATGCGGGCGTGACAGTCTTGCCGGATCTTTGCTGGTGCTCCATAAGTGAGCCGGTATTCCCACCAGATGCTCGCACGGTGCTGACGAATTCGGGGAAGTACGCCCACTATGGCCCCGGCTTGAGTGGGCGAAGCGTTCGCCTCGGCAGCATAGCGGAATGTGCAGAAGCGGCAGCTTCAGGCTGCTCGCCAAGGCGCAATCCCAAGTGGTTGGTATAGATACGAGGCCAGGCCGTCCTCCCGTCTGATGGCTCCGAGGATAGTGTTGTCCACGCCGATCGTCGGGCGCATCAGCCAGAAATCTGTATATGCGTCTTTGCAACCAGTGGGCATGCAAAACTGTACACTGACGGCGGTACCATTGCGCTTCGGCTGGTCGAGCATCTGTCGGAAAAACGCAAAAGGGGACTCGGCGCCGAGCTAGACCTAGTGGCCTGGCGGGCGCGTGAGCGCTTGACCAGGGGCGAGGCGTCGGCGCTTCACCAGAGACTGGATCGGCTTTTCCACCACCTCATAGGCCACGACACCGATCAGGACGCCAGCAACCACCCCGGCAGCTGCGACTGTCAATGGACTGAGGCCCAGATGAGTGCCCGCCTTGGTGACGACGGCGAGAGCCAGCGTATGCCAGAGGTAGGTGGAATAGGAGGCGTCACCGACGTAGGCCATCATCGGCAAGTTCGGTAGCCTCTTCGCCGCCTCGAGGGCCAGTACCCCCGCCACCAAAGCCATTGCCAGAGGCCCGCAGGTCCAAGCGTCGAACTCGAAGCCCCCAAGCTCGATAGTGGAGAATCCGGCGAGGGCAGTGACGATCATCAACGTGCCGAGCAACGGTCCGAATGTTTTCCCGCGCAGCCAGAGAGTGCCCAGCCACGCACCACCGGCGAATTCGAGGATCAGCGGCTGCGTGTAGAAACTGAGCAGGGGGCCGTCGCGCCCTGTTAGACTTCCGGCGAGCACAAGCAGCAGGAGAACGCCAGCCATTAACGGCAGCTGCTTTCCTGAGGGCGCGAGGAGGGCAGCGGCGAAGACGAGGTAGAAGAACATCTCGTAGTTCAGCGTCCACCCCTGCACGAGGACAGGCCACAGGTGGCCGCCATTTGGTGACGGAACCGGCAGGAAGAGGTAGGAGCCGAGGACGTGCAGAGGCTCGATCAGCAGGTTGGGAAATAGCCCCGCGGCCGCGCCTGCCAGCATGATGGTCGTCACGATCCAGTAGCTCGGCGCGATGCGGAGCAACCTATCGCGCAGGAACTGCATCGGTGCCGCCGGGCGTCGCGCATTGATCACCATCATGATGAAGCCGCTGACGACGAAGAAGACGTCGACACCCGCAGCGCCGATGTTGAAGTGAAGCCCGTTGCGCTCCGCAGCATGGAACACCACGACGGCGGCGGCTGCAAAGGCACGAAGATACTGGATCCCGTAGAGCGTTCCTCTTGTCTGGCTGATGTCGCGAGGGTGCGTCAAGTGCATGGGCGTTACCCCGAGCCGAGAGGGATTGGTCGAAGCCGGTCGTAGGGGCGGGCCTGGCGGGCCGGTATGGCGTTCGGAGCCAAACTCGGCTGCCGCTGCACAAGCGTCAGGCGTCCGGCCGCGAAGTAGAGCAGGAAAGAACCCACGTGGTAGGGGTGCATCACGTCGATCTCCACGAAGGAGCGTATGATCAGGAGCGTGATGACCGGGAAAAGGAGGCCGGCCTCGGTGCTCCGGTTGAGGAGCAACAGGCGTCCGAAATGGCCCGCCGCGGTCCGCACCAGAACGAGCACGAGGAGAAGCGTGCCGAGCAGGCCGGTCTCGACCATCGTCTCGATATAGGTGTTGTGGAAATGGAAGCCGCTGCGCGAGGCGATGAAGAAGTCGTCCCAAAGGCGCTCCGCGTCGGGGAAGCCTGGAACCCAGTAGCCCTGGTATCCGACACCGAGCCATGGCGCGTTGCCTGCGGCCACCATGCCCTGCTGCCATAGATAGGTGCGTCCCGTCAGCGTGGTGTCCTTGCCGAAGGCGCCCAGCACGGCATTCATGGCGCCCGATTGGAGGACAAAGGCCGCCGCGCCCACACCGATAAAGAGACCGGCAATGAAGAGGACACGCCGCTGCCTGGGAGACACGCGCACGATGATCTGCATTGCCCCCGCCACGAAGAGGACGGCCAGCGTCGTGATGACGGAGGTCGCCGACTGGGAGGCGAAAAGCGAGTAACCGGAAACCAGCCCCACACCGGCCGCAAGCAGCCGCCAGATGCCGGACGCGGGGAAGATGAAACAGGTCGTGAAGGTGAAGAGAACGCCGAGCGACGCATAGAAACCGAGCTGGTTCTTGGAGGAGAACGCACCAACGAAGCTGTAGCTTCCGTCGAGTGGATCGTAATGGTAGCTCCCGGCCATCAGCGAGTAGAGTAGCACCACGAAGCAGCCTATCATGGCACCGCGCGACAATGTCTGCGGTGCAAGAACGCGCACGGCGATCAGCGCGCATACGATATGCGTCAGGTATTGGATGGAGGCGCGAAGCGAGGTAGCGGGCGCCGCCGACCAGAAGCTCGACAGGAAGCAGACAATCGCGAAGGCAAAGATCCAGCCGTAGCGGCTGTACCGGCCCAGCACCCTCTTGTAGTCCACCAGCACCAACGGAAGCCAAAAGCCGTAGTACAAGAGGATGGAGATCGGCCCGAAGCGGGTCGAATAGGCGAAGACGAAGAACGATAGCATCAGCGCAAGCAGCCCGTAGGCCTGGTTGCGCTGCGGACCCACAATCATCGCCTTGGCGATCTTCATCGCGGCCTCACTGCATCAGCACTTCGGAGGCAACCTTGACGACGTCACCAGGCTTCAGGCGCGTGGATTCGGTAACGGCTGTTTCCTTCGTGCCGTCGCCTTCCTCGCGAACCACAACGTACTTGATGGTGGCTTTAGTCGCGTCGAATTTCAGGGCTTCCGCCGACTGCGCAAGCGCCTCGGACATCAACTGGCGGCTGGTGTTGAGCTCCAGGTCCAGCTTCTCCAGTTCAGCTTCGGTATCCTGGAGTTCCTTCGTGCGCTGCGCTTCCCAGTCGTTGCGCAGGTTTATCTCGTCCTGGTTGGCCTTGCTGATGTCCTGCTTGGCGCGCAGCGAGGCGGTATCGATGTCAAGCAAAGTGGATTCCACATCTGCGGTGCGCTCTTCGATGGACAGACGGCGCTGGCTTGTCGCCAGACCCTGCTCGCTGAGGCGCGAGATGCGTTCCCGGTCTCGCTGAACCAGCTTCAGCTGCTCCTTCTGCGTTTCCGCTTTTTGCTGGAGCGACTTCACCTCGTTCTGGAGCAGATCCCGAAGGTCGGCGAGCGCCTTAAGCTGAAGCTCATAGCGCTCACGCCGCGACTTCATCAGCGCCTTCTCGCTCTCAAGAAGAGCCCGCGCATCCGGAACGTTCTCCAGGGATGCAGGCATCGCAATATCGTCGGCGCCCTCTATTTCCGCCAGCAGCCGCGCCTGGCGGGCGAGCAACCGCCCCCGTTCGCTTCCGTAGACGGCAGCATTGCCGCTTGCGTTGATGAAGTCGCGGGCAAAGCGCTGGCCGGCATCTGCGCGCCGTAGACCGCCAGCGAGGCTCACTGCCTTGAGCACCGTCATCCCCGGCACGTAAGGGTATTCTCCAGGCGTCGTGACATCGCCCGTAAGATAGACCGGCCGAAACTTCGCGATCTCTACAGAGGCCGAAGGCTCGGTTCTCAGCGCGAACTCGCTTTGAAGCCGTTGACCGATCTCCTTGGAAACCTCGCCGGTGGTCTTTCCAGCAACCGGCAGCTCGCCGATGAACGGCAGGGAGATGCTCCCGCCCGGACCGACCGCGTAATCGCCTCCGATGACGCTCCAGTCCCGGATCGTACCTTCTGCAGGCTGCCATTCGGCCACCCGGATCCTGACCTGGTCCATGACGCCCAGGTGATAGGCAGTCTCTTCGGCCTGGCCGGGGGCAGCCGCTGCCAATGCCAGGGCAGAGGCGAGGAGGCCGATAGCGGCCATCTTCGGGCGCGATGCGGGCGTCTTGTTGCGCATCTTGTTTCCTTATCTGTTCCTTTAGCGGCTCAAGGCGAAGATGAGATTCATCTTCGCCTGAGATCGTGCCACTTGCGATACGATCGTGCGCGGAGTGCTCAGTAGCTTCCGCGGGACAGGCAGACCGCCGGAATGGTCTTCGCGATGATCAGGACGTCCTGAACGAGCGACCAGTTCTGGACGTAATGCGTGTCGAAGGCGATCCTGCTCTCGTAGGAGACGTCGTTTCGCCCGCTGATCTGCCAGAGGCCGGTCAGGCCCGGGCGGGTGCTCAGGTAATAGGCGGCGTGGGCATCGTAAAGATTCAGTTCCTCGTCCACCACGGGACGGGGCCCCACCACGCTCATGTCGCCACGGATGATGTTGATGAGCTGGGGCAGTTCGTCGAGGCTCAACTTGCGAAGGACAGCGCCCACCGCTGTGACCCGCGGATCAGTGCGCAGCTTGCGTGTCCTGCGCCACTCCTCGGCGGCGACGGGATTGGCATTGAGGTAGGCCCGCAACACCTCGTCCCCGTTCGGCACCATCGTGCGGAACTTGAGGCAGTGGAAGTACCGCCCGTGGTGGCCCACCCTGCGATGGCCGTAAAAGACCGAGCCGCCATCGGAAAATTTGACGAGCGCCATGATCAGAAGAAAAATGGGGCTGAAGATGATCAACGCCGCCAAGGCAGCTGTTAGATCGAAGCTGCGCTTGGCGAGCCCCCCAGTGGCAACGCCGGGAGAGTTCTCGCCTGCGTTGAAGAACGGCAATCCGGCCGAACGTGTCGCTGACTTCATAGAATGGCTCCATCTAAGTGTGCGATTGTGTCGGTCGCCTGGTGGCGGTTCGTGCGCGCCCAAAGGATAATAAGTCTGTGGTCGCAGTTTGGTAGGAGTGTGAATTTTCGCATACACCGGGTGAGCAGCCAGCAGGCTGTGGTACGCACTGATACGCTGCGAATCCGGGCCGCGGCCAGTCGGTTGATTTTCAATAAACTTGTATATGTATTTATGTAAAATTGTGGAGCACGAATTAATATATGCTAAATTCAGCGACCAATACATCGCAAACAACGTTGAGCTCCACCAAAAATTCTTAGCTATTGATGATAGTGCTTTGCTAGAGGCAAATATGTGCAAGGATTTGCCTCACACTTGTGCAGTGCAATACATTGTTGCAACGCAGCAGTTGTGGGGCTTGCCGCTACACCTGCGATACAAAAGTTGATCGATATCAATCTCCGTCGAACCCCTGGCGCAGCAGCAAGTGTCGCACGCGGGCGGAATTGTGTCCGACCTGAGGCAGGGCCAGCCACCGCCCAATGGCTCGATCGGTTGGAGAGGGCGAAACTTACGAAAGTTTCATCACTTCCCTGCATATTCGCTGTCTGAACCTGTGTACCTGTAAAGCTCGATATGCTTCAATGACTGGAGAGGAGCAAACAGACCACCTACGATCTGCATGTCCGGGAGGATTGAGTCCATGTACGCGCCGCGCGTATTCTTCAGTATGATTTGTGTCCTGCTGGTATTTGCCGTCGCGGCTTTCTGGCAGAGCGGATCCCTTTTGACAGCGTTGCTTTCAACAGTCGTTTGCGCTGTTCTTCTGCAGGTCGGCTACTTCGTAGGAATTCTCTATCTGGTTCGCCAGGAGAAGCGCCACCGAAGCGGAGCAGCAGAACCCTCACATCCGCAGCAGGCAGTGGATGCTCATGCAGCAGATGACATTCCTGCTGACGCAGCTCGGCACTGAGGTCCATCCATCGGTCTTCCACATCACGGTCATCTTCCTAGCTTCTAGTGGCGTCGCACGACATCACGAGAGACAACGGACATGACAAAACCCTTCCCTGATGCGATCTGTGTGATCATCGCCGCCAGGAATGCGGCCGCGATCCTTCCGGCGGCAATACGCTCGGCGCTCTCCCAGCCGGGCGTGACGGAAGTGGTCCTCGTCGACGACGCCTCCACCGACGACACGGCGGCGGTGGCCGAAAGCGCAGGCGATGGCAGCGGACGGCTGCGGGTGATCTCGCTGAAAACCAATCGCGGGCCGGCGGCTGCACGAAATGTCGCGATCGAGAACTCGGCTGCGCCTTTGATTGCCATCCTGGATGCAGATGACTTCTTCTTCCCCGGGCGCTTTGAGGCGATGCTGCAGCATCGTGACTGGGACCTGATCGCCGACAATATCGCCTTCACCCGAACCTCCCATCCGCAGCATCAGCCTCAGGACTTCCAGGCGCGGGCACGGTCGCTATCGACGATCGAATTCATCGAGGGCAATATCAGCCAGCCCGGATTGCGGCGGGGTGAGATCGGGTTTCTGAAGCCGGTGATGCGGCGGAGCTTCCTGGACGAGCACGGTCTGCGCTACAACGAGAACCTTCGGCTGGGCGAAGACTATGATCTCTACCTGCGCGCTCTGGTCAAGGGCGCCCGCTATACGGTCATCGAGCACGTCGGCTACGGCGCCGTAGTCAGGCCCGACTCCTTGAGCGGGCAACACAGGACCGAGGACTTGCGGCGCCTCTGTGAAGCCGATGCGGCTGTTCGCAAGACACCGGGATTACCCGAGGACGTCGCGGCAGCAATCAGGCGGCATGAAAGCCATATCCGCGATCGCTACCGCCTGCGCGCCTTCCTCGACAGCAAGAAACGCGGTGGCATGGCGGAGGCGTTGCGCTTCGCCCTTCGCGATCCGGCTGCCATGCCTGCCATCGCGTCAGGGATCTACAGCGATAAGACGCAGCGCCTCCGACCGGCGCAGGCGGATGTCGCTCCGGAAACCGGCTTCAGATACCTGCTGCCGGGCGTGCCATTGGCTCATAAGTAGTCACGGCGGACACCATCGAGAACCTCGTGAAAGCGCTCTTTGAGGGATGCAAGGGTGTGGTCATTGCTCAGCTGCGGCTCCTCGCGGCTCGCCTGCCAAAGCGACAGGATGGAAGGTGCCGCCAGCAGTTGCTTAGCTGCCCCGCGCACGCCGCCTTGTGACGGCTTCGGCCGCGCAAGAACCTCGCCGGACGCGGGTTCGGCGGTGACCGGCGTCGCCGTGTCACGGTCAAAGGAGAGCCCCCAGAAACGGGTCCTCTTCTTGATCGCTTCGGCCCGGGTGGACACCGGAACGAAGCGCGGCCGGTAGGTGACGCCGACGCTCGTTGCCCAGTCGTTCCACTTGAAGTCGTTGATCGAGGAGGAGGTCGTCACCGCGACCCACGGCACCCGGAAGGCATCCGCAAGGATGGCGCCATGCATGGATTCCGCGATTATTAGTTCGGATTGCGCGATGTGGCGGATCACCGATTTGGCCTCGCCGCGGGGATCGAGATAGGTCAGGCCTGCGGGTTCGCACACCGACTGCCAGATGCCGAATTCCGCCGATTCCCAGTGCGGCACGAAGGTCTTCTTGTGAAGCTTCGGCAGGTTCAGGAATTCTGCCATGTCGCTGATCATCACCGCGGGATCGACGATCCCCATCTGGGGCGGCAGGCCCAGTCGCTGCGCGGTTCTCGGGCCGCGAACGCAGCGGATGTCCCATTCACGCGTGTCATTCGTATCCGGCGGCTCGCCATAGCCATAACCACTACCGATGACGAGTTTATGGACGCCGCTCGGAAGCAAGGTCGGGTTCAAGACGGTGCCGACCCCCACGAGCAGCGTTTCCTCCCGCACCTCCCGCAGGCCCGGCAGCAGCGCATCCCAGAGCCACAGGTTCAGGTCGTCGCCGAAATTTCCATGATGTGATGGCCAATGATACGGCTTCATCTCTGCTCTCCGTGATGGGGCGAAAGGTTAGGGGCTTGATTGCCGGTTGGTACGCGGAAATTTGCCGGCGCCAAGCTCCACCAAGGTTCGTAGAAGTCTCGGGTCGCGCCAGGCCCACCGTGCCAGCAGGCCGATATCGGGAGCGGCGCGTTTGCGCACACGGCCCGCCTGGCTCCACAGCGCCTGCTGGCGCGCCCGGTCCTTGTAAAGCGTGATGGATGCGACGTCTTCGGGGCGGCGCGAAAAGCGCTGCTCCAAGCGATCAAGCGCTTCCCAGGTGTTGAACTGCTGCCGCAGAAACTGCGGAGACTGGTTGTCGATGCTGTGGAAGATGTTCAGCCCCAGCCCCCTGACAGCACCCGCTTCGTCGCACAGCAGCGTGCGCTTCGAGGCCATGATGCAATCGCAGAAGAACAAGACGTCTTCGGCGGCAAGGCGCAAGGCCGCATCGAAGCGGATCTTCTCGAAGAGATCGCGCCCAAGCACCATGCAGGAAAGGTGCAGGAAGCTCCAGTTCTTCAGCATCACGCTGGCAAGATCCGGCATCTCGATGACGAGAGGCGCATCCGAAAGGCGCTTGCCACCTTCCTTCGCCTCCAGTTCCGCCATTCCGAAGTGATAGTAGAATTCGGAACTCGCCTGCATCGAATCCCAATAGCAGTCGCCGTCGAAGCGCGTCATGAACTCCTGCGCGTTGTTCAGATGATCGGGAAGCCATAGATCGTCAGAATCCAGAAAGGCGACTAAGCGGGTCGATGCCGGCACATTGTCGAGACCGGTGTTTCGAGCGCCGCCTGGGCCAGCATTTGCCTGCTTTAAGACGGTGATCCTTGATCTTGCATTCGCGTCAAGAGGCTCCAGTTCATTCTCTGCCGGAACGGGGGATTCATCATCGACGACGAGCACGTCGAAATCCTGAAGCGTCTGACTGAAGATGGAGTCCAGCGCACGGCGCAGGATTCCGGCCTCTCGTTGATAGAAGGGAATGATCACTGTGAAGGTCGCCATCTTTTCGCCCCTGCTGTCCTGAAGGAATGAAAGCTACAGCCTGATTTCTTGCCTGCGAGCGGCTGGCACAACTCCTTGCGCCGACGCTCCAACCACGGACCTACTCCTCTATGGCTCCAGTTCATGGCGTGAAGACGATCACCACAAACGTCGGGTGGAGTGTCCTGTCAAAGACTGCGACATTCGGGCTGAAGTTTGTCACAGTACCGATCTTGGCAAGGCTTTTGTCGCCGGATGAGTTCGGCGTGGTGGCGATTGCGCTTACCGTGGTGCAGTTCCTGACGATGATCGGAGGCGCCGGACTGACGGCTGCTCTGATCATGCAGCAGGACACGGACGAGGACACGGTTCACAGCGTGTTCTGGGCCAATCTTGCCATCGCGTGCCTGATGTCTTTTTTCCTTTACGCAGGCGCAGAGCCGCTGGGAACCCTGATGGGGGCGCCCGAAAGCGGACCGCTCTTGCAGGTCATGGCCTTGCTGATTCCCCTGCAGCTCTCGGGCGACGTCGCCTATACGCTTCTCGCCAAGCGGATGAACTTCAGCAAGGACGCGATGTGGAGCACGATCTCGGAATCCGTGGCCGCGATCGCCGCAGTGGTCATGGCCTACCACGGGTTCGGCGTCTGGGCGCTTGTGACGCAGTTGTTCTGCGCGGCGTTGATCCGCCTCGTCGGACTTTATTCCGCCTCACGCTACCTGCCGAGGCCAGTGCTGCGCCCCCGAAAGCTAACGCCGCTCCTGGGGTTCAGCTCCGGTGTCATGGGTTCCGAGATCGCAAATTTTGTCACCTTCCAGTCTCCGATGATCGTGATTGCCCGTCTGCTGGGACTGGCGGATGCCGGCGCCTATTCGGTCGCCAACCGCTTCGCAAGCATCCCCAATCAGGTCGTGCTGACGGCGGTCATGGGCGTGCTGTTTCCAGCCTTCAGCCTGATGGGAGACGATCGCAAGCGCCGCTCCAACGCACTGATGTTGAGCACGCAGGTAACGACGGTGCTGCTCGCGCCAGCCATGTTCGGCCTGTGGGCGGTGGCCCAGCCGGCGATGACCGCTATCTTCGGCCAGGGTTGGGCTCATGCCTGGCCGGTGCTTGGACTGCTCGCCCTGTCGAAAGGTATCATCACGCCCTGCAGCACGTTCATTCCTTATCTGAAGGGAACGGGGCACGGGAGAGTTCTGTTCTGGTCGGCAGTCATTCGGGCGATCGTCACCACGGCAGCCATCGCCTTCGCGGCCTGGTACGGCAATCTGGTAGATGCGATGATCGCCCTTTGCGTCGTGAACGCCGTCACGCTCATCGGTTATTCCTGGGTGGTGTTCCGCGTCGAAGATATCCCGTTGCTGAGCGGCCTGGTGACGAGCAGCCGGTCCATGATCAACGCCATGGTTATGGCCGTTTGCGTGCGCGCAGCCATGGGCCACTTCCAGGCCCGCCTGGACAATCCCTACCTTGAACTCGTCGCAGGCGCGGCGCTCGGGGGCCTCGTCTATGGGGTTCTTCTTCTGCTGACGGAAAGAACGCTGCTGCGAAAACTCCTCCAGCTCGTGAAAACGCGATCGGCTGTTGCAGTGTAACTGCCCGATTGGAGCCATATTGCGCGCAACCGGTGTAGGCGCAGGTCGATGCACCCTCCCAAAATTATTCGAATGCGAACAGAAATCCGGATCATCAAGGTCCGTTTGAGGAGTCTAACATTCCCTTGTTCTCAGTGGGAGCGGGAACAACGTCAAACTTGCCGGGCTCCAAAAGTCTGACACGGCCTTCCCTTTTTGCTGCGCCGCCACATTTTCCTCCAATGCGACGTTGATGTTCTGCGGACGCGGGCGAAAGTCTGCTCTGACTGAAACGGTGGCGAAGGGAGGCGCTGCCCAAATAGGGGTGACTCGTTTGGCAGTCGATCAGAACCTATCCTCCCGCATCAACTTGATGCGCATCCTGTTGATTGGCGGCATCGTCTTCGTTCACGTGCCGTTCAACGACGAGACAAGTCCCTTCCTCGGCACGTTCGGGGCGTTCGACTGGCTCAGGGTCTTCCTTGGAGAGAGCCTCTTTCGCATCGGTGTCCCGTGCTTGAGTGCAATCTCCGGCTATCTTCTTTTTCGCCGTGGCGTCTCGAATTTCCAGTTCGCTCCGGTCGTTCTGTCGAAGCTCAACACGGTGCTGTTGCCGTTCCTGCTGTGGAACCTCGGGCTCCTGCTGCTGGTCCTGCTGATGCAGCAAGCGCAGATCGGGATCGGCTACTTTCCCGATATGGCTAATAGTGGCCCTGCGGAAATGGCCGATCATGCCTTCGCGCTGCAGGGATATCCCGTCAACCTGCCGCTCTACTTCCTGCGGGATCTGCTCGTCTGCATCCTGCTCTCCCCCATTCTTGCTGCGCTGGTCCATCGGGCGCCTTGGCTTACCTGCGGTAGCCTGTTTCTCCTTGCGATACTGCCTTATGTAACGATCGGGTTGGTGCTGAAGAAGTCGATCTTGTTCAGCTTCGCTCTCGGCATCGCTGTCGCGATACACGGGCTCGATGCGAAGGCACTTGATCGACACGCCGCGGCAGGAGTGGTGGTCGTCCTCCTTGCTGCCATCGTCCTGGCAGCCGGCTTATATTGGACGGGGCCGGCCTTCCCGTATTGGCTCGAGCTCGCACAAAATACGCTCTCGATCGTGGGAGCTCTAGGGTTCTGGCTGCTTTCGGCGCTGCTGATCCGGAGCGCGCTCGGGCAGAAACTGGCGCAAACGGGAAGCCTCAGCTTCTGGGTCTTCTGCGCCCACTACCCCTTGCTCGTCGGGTTGTGGATGGTCTGGAACCGCGTGGGTTCGGCGGACGCTTACCCGTTCTTTTACGTCGGCGCGCTCATCGTGACGTTCACGGTCCTGGTCACATCCAATGCGATGATCAATCGACTGCTGCCCACCGTCTATAAGGTCCTGACCGGAAGCCGAGGTCGCCGCCGGCCATCGGCGCTCGCCCCCGGTGGTGCGCGCAATGCTGAAGCCACCGCCACCAACGCTGCCGCGCTCAGCCAAGATTGGAGATAAGTCATGAAGACAACGTCCCCCGCTGCAAAGCACACGCTTACCGCCCCCTTGATCGCACTGGCTCTGATTGCATCCGGCTCTAGTGCCGTTGCTCAGACCGGCACCGGAGGTGGATCCTTCGTAGAGGAGTTCGATCGGCTCGACACCTCCCGCTGGTATGTCTCCGATGGCTGGAGCAATGGCTCCCACCAGAATTGCACCTGGTCGAAACGGCAGGTGCAGATCGAGAACGGCACCCTGCAGCTGGGGTTCGAAGCAGCCGAGGCTGGCGATCGCAAGTTCGCTTGTGGCGAGATCCAGACCCGCGCACGCTATGGCCACGGCACCTATGAGGTTCGGATGAAGGCGGGAGAGGGATCCGGACGCAATTCCGCCTTCTTTACCTATATCGGGCCCACCGACAAGAAGCCGCACGACGAGATCGATTTCGAGGTGCTCGGCAAGAACCTCGATCAGGTGCAGCTCAATCAATATGTCTCGGGCAAGGGCGGCAACGAAAAGCTCGTCAGCCTGGAGGAGAGCGCAGATGAAGTCTTCAACGACTTTGCCTTCATGTGGGAGGAAGGGCGGCTGCGCTATTTCGTGAATGGCGAGCTTGTTCACGAAGTCACGGATGCCTCCAAGATACCGTCAAACCCGCAGAAGATCTTTCTCAGCTTCTGGGGCTCCGACAACTTGAAGAACTGGATGGGTCCCTTCTCTTACGAAGGGCCGCGGACGATGGAGGTCGAGCGCGTCGCCTTCACGGCTCAAGGCGATGTTTGCCAGTTTCCGGAGTCGCTCCTTTGCAAGCTGGACTGAGCCGCCAGCAAAAGCCGGGCGAGAGTAAGCGAAGGAGACAGGCTGTATGACTGATGTTCTCTACCTTGCACATGACCTGAGCGACGCCGCTGTGCGTCGCCGCGTGCTGATGTTGAAGGCGGGCGGAGCACGCGTCACCGTGGCAGGCTTCCAGCGTGCCGGTAATATGCTCGCGGATGACCCCGAGGTGCGCATTATTGTTCTCGGACGAACAGCAGATGCTCGCATGGGCCAACGCGTGGCCGCAGTCTTGTCGGCATCGGTGACGCTGAAGCGCAAGCTTGCAGACGTCACAAGACCAGACGTTATCCTGGCTCGAAATCTCGAAATGCTCGCGCTGGCGGGCCGGGCGTCGAACCTGTTCGGCGGCGAGACACCGATCGTCTACGAGTGCCTGGATATCCACCGCCTGCTTCTCGATAACGGCAGCAAGGGACGGATGCTGCGGACAGCAGAGGGCTATTTCGGCCGAAACGCCAGCCTCATCCTGACGAGCTCGCCTGCATTCATCGAGAACTACTTCGAGAAGCGGTCCCGGCTCGATCTTCCGACCCTGCTTTTGGAAAACAAGGTGCTCAATCTTGGTGGTCGCCTTCGCACCGGTCAACCGCGCCCTGCCCCTCCGTCTGCGGGGGAACCTTGGCGCATCGGTTGGTTCGGCGCGCTCCGCTGCAGAAAGTCCCTGCAGATCCTGACCGATTTCGCGCGGCAGATGGAGGGGAAAATCGAAATCGTGCTTCGCGGCCGACCTGCCTACAGCGAGTTCGAAGACTTCGATAGGCTGGTCAGGGAAGCGCCCCACGTCCACTTCGCTGGCCCCTACCGCAACCCGGAAGACCTGGCCGAAATCTATCGCAACGTCCATTTCACCTGGGCGATCGACTTCTTCGAAGAGGGCCTGAATTCGGACTGGCTGCTGCCGAACCGCCTGTACGAGGGTTCGCTCTATGGAGCAGTCCCCATTGCGCTCTGCTCGACGGAAACGGGTCGCTTCCTGCAGCGCAAATCGATCGGACTCACCCTGAAGACCGCAGCGCCTGAGGAACTGGCGGCAATCTTCGACGAGATGAACGCGAGCGAATACAGCGAATTCTCCCAGCGTATGGCGATGATCGACCCCTCGAGCTGGGTCAGCGGCCCCGAGGAGAGTCGGGCACTGGTTCAGCGCCTGTCGGGCCTGTACGGCAGCACCCAGCCATCTGCGCGTCCCCTTCAGTCACCGCTGCAGTCCGGAGGCACACCATGACGGGTGAGGCAATGAAACAGCACGATGCCTTGATCGCGATCCCCTGCCTCAATGAGGAAGCGAACATTGAGCGGCTCTTGCGCCAGCTTGTCCAAGGACGTGGCGACCGGAGTATGCCGATCGTCGTTGTCGACGGAGGCAGCACCGATGGGACCAGGCAGATCGTCGAGGACGTAACAGGGGAATTTCCTGATGTTCGCTTTCTCCATAATCCAAAGCGCCTTCAGGCCCCCGGCGTCAATCTCGCGGTGGAGCACTTCGGCGACAACTGCGAATTTCTGATCCGCGTCGATGCCCACGGGGATTACCCGCCAGACTATTGCCAGGTTCTGTTGGGAGAAGCCGTCGCACGACAAGCCGATTCCGTCGTGGTCGGCATGAAGACGGTCGGATTTGGTTTCTTCCAGCGAGCAACGGCTGTCGCCCAAAATTCCAAGCTCGGCAACGGAGGCTCCAAGCACCGCGACGGTGGAGGCGGCCATTGGGTGGATCACGGCCACCATGCGCTGATGCGCATCTCGGCCTTTCGTGCCGTCGGCGGCTATGACGAGAGCTTCAGCCACAACGAGGATGCCGAGCTCGATTACCGCCTTGCGATAGCTGGCTTCAGAATCTGGATGACGGGTGAAACATTCATGACCTATTACCCGCGGTCCACGGCTTGGTCCCTTTACCGTCAGTACCTCGGCTATGGACGGGGCAGGGCGAGAAACATGCTGAAGCACCGGATGGTGCCCAAGCTTCGGCAGGCTCTTCCGCTGGCTGTGGTTCCCGTCTTCGTCGGGGCATTGCTGGCATTCCTGCATTGGATCGCGGCTGTGCCATTCGTCCTGTGGGCAGGCTTGTGCGTCGCCTATGGCTTCTGGATCGCGGTTTCGCAGAAGAATCCATACGGCCCGATGGCAGCGGTTTCGGCAATGATCATGCACTTTGCCTGGTCGGCGGGATTCTGGTCGGAGCTTTTGCGGATTGGACGAAGGAGGGTCGCTCAGTGACTGGCATGACCCACGCACCCGTTTCGGTAGACATTGCCGTTTGTACCTTCCGGCGCCCCGCGCTTCGTGACACGCTGATTTCTCTTTTCGAGCTGACGCCTCCGCCCGGGTTGAACATCCGGCTGATCGTCGCCGACAACGAGGCAGAGCCCAATGCGCATGCTTTGGTCGATGCAATGCGGGCGGAGGCGCCCTACGAGATCGAATACGTCCATTGCCCGCAATCGAACATTTCGCTCGCCCGAAACGCATGCCTGGCTGCCTGCAAGGCGGACTATCTTGCTTTCATCGATGACGACGAAGTGGCCACTCGGGGGTGGTTGCAGGAGCTCTACGAGACCATCCGTACCACCGGCGCGGACGCGGTGCTGGGTCCTGTCGAAGCCGTCTATGACGACACGGCGCCCGAATGGATGCGAAACGGGGATCTGCATTCGACGAGGCCGGTCTGGGTCTCGGGGACGATCAAGACGGGCTATACCTGCAACGTCATCCTCGACATGCGCTCGCCCCATGTTGCGGGACGTCGGTTCAGCCTGGCGCTTGGACAAAGTGGTGGCGAGGATACGCAGTTCTTTTCTGCCATGACGGACGACGGCGGCTCCATCGCCTTTGCGCCGAAAGCACTTCTGCGAGAGCCGGTGCCCGCCGCCCGGACCTGTTTCACCTGGTTGTGCAAGCGCCGCTTCCGTTCTGGCCAAACCCATGGCCGCATCCTTGCCAGCAAGAATGCACGGGGCGGCCGCGTGCCGCAGGCGGGGCTTGCGCTGGCGAAGTCGACCTATTGCGCTGTCGCAGCGCTGGCGACGGCAGCCATGCCGATACGCCGCAACAAATTCATCTTGCGCGCAGTCCTTCATGCCGGTGCTGTCACCGGCCTGCTGGGAGTGCGCGAAATTCGCCAATATGGACTGGTGGAGGCCTCATGAGCGACGCGTCGCAACAGCCGGACGTCACATTCGTAATTGCCGCCTATAACGCGGAAGACACCCTTGCTCGATCAATCGATAGCGCCTTGGCGCAGACCTCGGTCGCCGTCGAAGTGGTCGTCGTCGACGACTGCTCCACCGACTCCACTTCTGCCATCGCGACCGGGTTCGACGACGGGCGCGTGAAGGTGATCAGGCAGGCTGAGAATGGCGGGCCGGGAAGGGCACGCAATACAGGGATCGCCGCTGCATCGGGAGCTTGGATTGCGGTGCTGGACGCCGATGACGAGGTAAGGCCGCAACGATCATCCGCGATGATCGAGCGCGCCCGCTCGATGGGAGCCGATATCGTCGTCGACAACCTGGAAGTGATCCCCATGGGCGGCGGCAACGCGACGCAGATGTTCACGACCGAAGAACTGGCTCGGCGAACGGAGATCACGCTCGCCGAATACATCGATTCCAACGTGATTTTCCGCGATACCTTCAACTTTGGCTACATGAAGCCGATGTTCCGCCGGGACTTTCTGCTGCGCCATGATCTGGTTTTCGGCGAGGAGCTGAGGATCGGCGAAGACTACATCATGATGGCGTCGGCGCTGGCGAGCGGCGGACGTTGTGCGGTCGAACCCTCTGCAGGCTACATCTATCACCTGAGGCAGGAGTCGATATCCCGCGTGCTGGAGCTTCGCCACGTGGATGCCATGCTCGCAGGCGATTGCGATTTCCAAGCTCGTTTTCCGTTGAAGGGGAGTGTTCTGGCGGCGCAGTACCGTCGGACGCGCAGCCTGATCGAAGCCCACACGTTCCTTACAGTGGTCGATGCCATCAAGGCGCGCTCGCCGGGCGGCGTCATTCGCGCGGCTATTGCCCATCCGGCGGCGCTGCGACACCTGCGGATGCCGATCGCGGTTCGCGTCCAGCGTCTCCTCGACCGGTCGTCTGATGTGCTGGGGCGGTCCGGTGGTCGCAAGCGTAGGGTTCGCCAGCCTGGATGAGCCGCCGGACGCGGTGCCGGCGAATTGCTTTCAGCGGCCGACAGACAGATCAGAGGTCGAAAGGGCAGGAAACGTCCTTAAGGCAAGAGACAAGAGATGCCACCTTCTTGGGGCACATGAGCAGGAAATTAAGGTGACCGACATGGAACAGATGAGTTTCCGATCCCGGTCGATGTTCAGGGATAACGAGCAGGACAGCGATAGCTTCATCGATCTGGACAAGCTCTGGACTGCCGTAATGCGCAGATTGGGCATCATCATCGCCTGCGTCGTCGCCGCGATGATCCTCGCAAGCATCTATCTCTTTGCCGCCCAGCCGACCTATACGGCGATGACCCAGATCCTCATCGACGAGAACCTCTCGCGGTTCGCTGAAGAGCAGGATGAGGTCCAGAGCGCGCAGCAGATCGACAACCGGATGTCGAGCGCGGTCGAAATCCTCAAGTCCAAGGCTCTCGCCCTTCGGGTCGTCGACGATGCGGAACTCTCCGACAACGACCTGATTGTCGACCCGCCGCGCTCTCCGCTCGATATCGTGAAGAGCACGATCAAGAATGTCGTATTCGCGCTGCGGCCTGCAGAACCGCCGGCATCGGAAGAGGCCATGCGCAGTGGCCGACGCGAGAAGGCGGCTGCGGTCCTTCAGCAGTCCCTGAACGTCAACAGGGTCGGCCGCAGCTCCGTCATCGCGCTTGCAGTCGTGTCTCCCGATCCGCAGCTGTCGGCAAGGATCGCGAAGACCTATGCGAACGCCTATATCGAAGAACAGCTGAATGCCAATTTCGACGCGAGCGAGAAGGCGTCGGTCTGGCTTCAGGAGCGGCTGAACGACCTGAACGCGCGCGCTCAGCAAGCGTCCCTGGCGGTCGAGCAATACAAGATCGAGCACGGACTGGTATCACCTCGCGGAGAGCTGCTGTCGACACAGCAGCTGGCTGACCTCAACAGCCAGCTCATCATCGCGCAGGCCGACGCTGCCACGGCATCGGCACGCTACGAGCAATACAGGGCGATCATTGATCAGGGACCCGAGGCTGCCGTCAACAATGCCGTCGTCTCCACCCGGGAAACCGACAATTCAATCCTGCAGGACCTCCGGAAGAGATATCTTGCAGCCAGCGAACGCCAGCAGGCGATCGTTCAGCAGTTCGGTGCCGACCATCAGCAGGCTGTCGCCTTGAACGCCGAGAAGGAGGATCTTGCCCAGCAGATTTATCGTGAGCTCGAGCAGCTGACGAGCAGCTTCCGCAACGAGTTCGAGGTCGCAAGCTCGCGGGAGAAGTCGCTGCGCCAAAGCATCGAACAGGTCTCTGGCACAAATTCCGAAGCCAACGTCTCCATGGTGCAGCTGGCAGAGCTCGAGCAGAAGGCGGCTGCGCTGAAGACGCTATATCAGTCCTATCTCACCCGTTTCGAGCGCGCCTCGCAGCTTCAGTCCTTCCCCATTGCGAAGGCCCGGGTCATCTCGGAGGCCGGTGTTCCCACCGCGCCATCGAGCCCAAAGAAGACGATGACGATGGTGCTTTCGATTGTCCTCGGCCTGATGGTGGGCGGTGGCCTCGCCGGCTTCCTCGAAATGCGCGAGCGATACTTCCGGACAGGCGAAGACGTGCAGTCCAAGCTCGGCCTGCGCTTCCTGGGGTACCTGCCGCACATCATGAGCAAGAAGCTGCCTTTGGAAGCACTTGCCGGAAACGAGCCGCAGCAGGCACTCGAGGGGGAGGCCATCGATTTCCGACAGATGATGCGCTACGCCGTGGACGCTCCGCGGTCGAGCTTCGCCGAGACGCTGAGGAACACGCGGCTGGCCTGCGACGTCGTCCTGCAGGGAAAGAAGCCGAGGGTCATCGGCGTCGTCTCCTGCCTGCCGGGCGAAGGTAAGTCGACGGTTGCGGCAAACTTCGCCGGCGTGCTGGCGGCAAGCGGCGTCAGGACCCTCGTCGTCGATGCCGACATGCGCAATCCGGGCCTCAGCAAGATGCTCTCCGCCGAGCCTCAGATCGGCCTGGTCGAAGTCGTATTGCAGGAGGCAGAATGGGCGCAGGCGGTTCGCGTCGATCGCCGGTCGAAGCTTGCCATTCTGCCGATCGCGAGCAATGCCAGGAAGCTGGCACACACCAGCGAGCTCCTGTCATCGCCCGGGATGGCACGCTTCCTGGACAGTGCGCGAGATACATTCGACGTCATCGTCATCGACCTTGCTCCTCTTGTGCCTGTCATCGATGCAAAAGCGCTGGAACCGCAGGTGGACGGCTTCATCTTCGTCACTCAATGGGGTGCGACGCCGGTAAAGACGGTGCAGAACGTGCTTTCCGCCGAGCCGCAAATTGCGTCCAAGCTGATCGGCACGGTGCTCAACAACACCGACATGTCCCAGCTTCACCGCTATGCGGAGCCGGGAACGCCGGAGCAGTTCCGCGAGAGGTACATATCATACTACGAAGCGTGATCGTGGATCTTGTGGGGAGCGCACTCAGCGAAGAGCGAAGCGCGCGACCCTGCCATCCCTGTTGATCCTGACGCAGGATAAGATGCCACTCTTGTAGGCACGGGTATCCACGTTGATCCGGCCCGACCCGACCTCTATTTGAAGGGACCGGCGTGTGGCCGTGCACGAGCAGGAAGTCAGTCGAAGCGGGCGCTTCACCTTCCTGGGGACGGAGCCAGAGTAAATCGTCTTCAGACTGCCGCTCCAGCGGTACTCCCTGCCGAAGCCCGCCGTGGACGAAGACGAAGTCCGGGACCGAGAGGAGCGACGGCGCGCTTTTTAGAAATTCTACATGGCCGGCAGTCATGCCGTCCTTTAAGCACAGTGCGCATCAGCTGTCGGCCGTAATCGCGTTGATGCCGTATGACATCAGCGTTTCCCGTCCGTCGAGCTGCAGCCAGGAATGGTTAGGCTCCGGTTCGGGCAGGTAGGAAAGCATCAGCTCCTCGTGTTCGCCGGCGAGGCATAAACGGGTGAAGCCCGCGGGCGGCGGCCGAAGCAGGTGGTCGAGGGCGTCACGGCTGCGAGGGCCCCGGCAGACATAGTCGCCCAGCAGGACGATCCACTTTCGCCCTGTAGGTGCGCGGCATTTTCCGCAATCTGCTCCTCCATCCGAACAAGCAGGTCGAAGCAGCCGTGAACGTCACCCACCGCATAAATCACCTCCGGACACCTGTCGAAGAAGAGACGTGGCCGCTGCAGAGGATTAGCGAGTCTTGCCCGGCCTCCCACTCGCTTCATCACTCCACCCATCATCGACACCGCACCAAAGGCAAGAACCTGTCGTTCTTCCCGATATAGCGCTCACGCACAACAACACCTAGCACCCTTGGGACGGAGCGGGTCGTTTGCACAACGCAGATCGGTTGGGGGCGATCATGCGTGCGGCGCTGTAAACGAACTGGTTTACGTTTCGTCCTTATCATGCTCGGTATGCGTGGTGCGAGCACCGTGGACCATACCGAGGATTGCAGCGATCATGGACCTGAACGAGAGCCTGGATACATTCGAACTGGCGCCGGTCGCCATGTGGATCGAAGATTTCAGCGGAGTGGCTGCCTTGTTTTCACGGTGGCGTGCCGAGGGCATCGAAGATCTGGCCACCTATCTCAGGCAGGATGTCGGCCGCGTGGCGATGTGCTCCCAACAAATCAAGGTTCTTCAGGTCAACAGAAAGACGCTGGAGCTGTTCGAAGCGCGCGATCTGGATCACCTCGTCGCAAACCTAGGGAGTGTCTTTCGCGACGAAATGCTGGAGAGCCACATCAACGAGCTTTGCGAGCTATGGCAGGGAAAGAGCCAGTTCTCAAGCAACGCCATCAATTACTCGCTCTCAGGGCGTCGGCTCGATATCCAGCTGCGCGGCATCGTCCTTCCCGGTCATAAACAGTCGCTGGACCGCATCCTTCTGACAACCGAGGACGTGACGGAGCGAGAAGAAGCGCGGCGCCAGGAGCGCATTGAGCGTCGCCATTCGCAGGCGATGTTCGACCATTCTCCCGTGTCCCTCTGGATGGAGGATTTCACAGGCATCAAGAAGCTCCTCGACGACGTGAGATGGCGCGGGATTGAGGACTTCCGCGTCTTCATGGATGTCCATCCTGAATTCGTTCGGCAGTGCATGAGCGAGATCCGCGTGATTGACGTCAACCAGGCGACGCTCGACCTCTTCGTGGCGGACAATCGACAGCAGCTCCTTTCGCAACTGGGCGACATCTTTCGGGACGGAATGGAGAAGCAGTTCCGCGAGCAGCTGATGGACCTATGGAACGGCGACCTGGTGCATCAGCGGGAAGTGCTGAATTACGCGCTGGACGGTTCGGAACGCCACGTACTTTTGCAGTTTCGCGTCTTCCCCGGCCACGAGAACGACTGGTCGCTTGTTCAGGTTGCGCTGACCGACATCACGGCGCGGAAGAAGGCGGAGGCCTATCTCGAATATCTGGGAAAGCACGACGTTCTAACCCGGCTTCACAATCGCGCCTTTTACATGGAGGAGCTCAACCGACTGGAGCGCAAGACCCTCCGCCCGGTGTCGGCGATTATCCTTGATCTTGACGGTCTTAAGGAGGCGAATGACCGGCTTGGTCACGATGCCGGTGATGCACTTCTTCGTCGAATGGGAGAGATCCTCAACGGCGCCGTTTCGCCACCCAATCGGGCGGCCCGCATCGGCGGAGACGAATTTGCTGTCCTCATGCCCGGTGCCGATCGTCAGGCGGTCGTGGCGACTGCAGAGGCAATCCTAGAACTGCTCAAGATCAACAACCAGTTCTATTCGGCGATGCCACTCAGCCTGTCGATGGGCTGGGCGACGAGCGAAGAGAGCGAGCCCATGCAGACGCTGCTCAAGCGCGCGGATACTGCAATGTACGAGCAGAAAAGGGCCCGTCGTGACCATAGAGCTTTTCAACAGGACGCCCAAAACCGCCGCACTCTTGAGGCGGTAACGGCAAGGGCCTGAGCTGAAGAGCATCCTCGGCGCATCGATCGGTGCAGGCGGCCCCAGTCAAACCTCTCGCTTTGCGCACACATCATGCATGACTAACGGCTGACACGGTCGGGCGGGCTCACCAATGAACTATGCAACTGCAACTATTCAAAGTGGGTTTAATGGGAGTGGTCGAACGCGTTTACAAGCGCCAGAGCGGCAAGCTCGTTCCGCTCCAGGCTTAAAACGTTTTCTAAAGGTTCGAGATGGTCACAAGCGGCAGCGGGAGGCTAAAGAAATCTCCTCGCTGGCCGCGCCTGGTGGCTGACACGGCTATACGTGGCTGTCACTGCGCGAGAAATTCTGGCGGGCCAACAGCAAAATGGTTCTGGCCGTAGAAGCCCACTTGGGCAGGACGCTTTGACACTACCCTTTCGATCGGCCGGCGGAGCTCCCTTCAATCGGCAGGAGCCATGCCAGCAGCCGTCTCAGCTGGAGCTTCGCCCACTCTATTGCAATGAAGAGCGAAGGTACGAAGAGCAGGGAGAGCAGCGTTGAAAGCAGCAGTCCACCAATCACGGCGATTGCCATCGGAGCTCTGAACTCTCCTCCTGTGCCAAACGCGAGCGCCGAGGGCACCATGCCAGCCGACATCGCGACCGTTGTCATGATGATCGGCCGGGCCCTCTTATGCCCCGCATCCTTGATGGCGGCAACGAGATCCACGCCATTGCGAGCCGCCTCAAGCGCAAATTCCACCAGCATGATTGCATTCTTCGTGACGATGCCCATCAGCATCAGGAAGCCGATGACGACGGGTAGCCCGATGCTGGAGCCGAAGAGATAGAGGGCGAAGATTGCACCACCGATGGCGAGTGGCAAAGAAAGGAGAATGGTGATGGGCGTGACGAAGCTGCCGAACAGAAGGACCAGGACAACATAGACGAGCAAGATGCCAGCCCCCATCGCAAAGCCGAAGCTGGAAAAGATCTCGTTCATCGTTTCCGCATCGCCCGCTGCCTGTATCGAGGTGCCTTCCGGCATCTGCAGCGCATCCGCTGCCTGCTGGACGGCGGCCATGGCGGGCCCCAGTGCGACACCCTCGGCAAGATCGGCTTCCACCGTCACCCGGTAGTTCCTGTCGTAGCGTTCGATCACGCTCGGCCCCGTCGAAAGCCGCACGTCAGCCACGGCAATGATGGGAACCTGTCGCCCGGACGAGGAGGGTACGCGGAGCCCCGCAAGCTGTGAAAGGTTGTTGCGCGCCTCCTCGTCAAGCAGAACGCGGATTGGCACCTGATCTTCGCCTGCATTGAAACGCGGCAGGTTGGCCTCGGCGTCTCCAGCAGTCGCCAGCCTGATCGTCTCGGCGAGGGAGGCGGTGCTGACTCCGAGCTCAGCGGCACGGTCCGGCCTCGGGATGATCTGGATTTCCGGCCGGGCCAGTGCAGCTTCCGTGGAGACTTTGCGCAGCTGCGGCAGGTCGTTCAGCCTGATGGCGAGCATACGGGCCGCTTCTGAGGCAGAGCTTTCTGTTTCTCCCAAAACGTTTACTGAGACGTCGCGCGCCCCGCTATCGGGCAGCACGAAGAGGCGCACATCCGCGACATCCGCCAGCCTTGCCTCCATTTCCGCATCGATCTCGTCGGCTGAGCGATCCCGCTCGCTGCGCTCACCGTAATTGACCTGCACCCTGAGCGCTGTCGGAGAAGAACCTTCAACGAATATTGACCGCACCTCGGGAATTTCCGTGAGGGCTGCGGTGACTTCCTGCGCCACGTCACGGGCGTCCTCCAGTTCGGAGCCAGGGGGCAATTCGACGGATACAGTAGTGCGTCCGGTGTCGCTTGGCGGCACGAATTCCGTTGGCAACAGCGTTGCGGAATAGAGAGAACCGCTAAAGACACCAAGTCCGGCAACCAGCGTGATCGCCTTGTGCCTGAGCGTCCAGTCAAGAGAACGCATGTAGAACCGCATGATGGCGCCGTCTTCCTCCTCCCCGGCGAAGCTTCGGCTCTTGAGGAAATATGCTGCAAACATCGGGGTGATCAGACGCGCGACGAGGAGCGAGAAGAGAACGGCGATTGCAACCGTCATGCCGAACTGCCGGAAGAAGGGACCGGCAATCCCACCCATGAAACCCACGGGCGCGAATACCGCGACGATGGTAAGGCTGATGGCGATGACCGTCGTGCCGATCTCGGTAGCGGCCTCTTCCGCGGCGTCATAGGCTGGCGTGCCCATGTGGATGTGCCGCACGATGTTTTCGATTTCTACGATCGCATCGTCGACGAGGACGCCGACGACCAATGTGATGGCAAGCAGGCTTAAAGTGTTGAGTGAAAAGCCGAGCAAGTCCATCACTGCGAATGTCGGGATGGCCGAAAGCGGCAGAGCAACAAGCGCCACCACCGTTGCCCGCCAATTGCGAAGAAAGAAGAAGACGACGATGATGGCTAGGAAAGCGCCTTCGTAAAGGGTGTCCATGGCCGTCTCGAAGTTTGCTTCGGTGTAGATCGTGGCATCATCCACCAGCGCAAAGTTGACGTCGGGGTAAAGCTCCGTGAGGTCCGCCAACTGCTCCTTCGCATTCTCGGCGGCACGAAGGTCGCTGGCCCCTGTCGCCCGGAAGACGCCGAAGGCGACGACCGATTGGCCGCCGAAAAGGGCGAAGCTCCGCGGATCCGGCGCGCTGTCTTCAATCGTGCCTAGCTGGTCCAGCCTGACGGTGCCGCCGGCGGACAGGCGAACCGGAAAAGCGGCCAAAGCCTCAAGACTGCCGGCGCCACCCAGCGTACGGATGGAATACTCCTGACCTGCGAGTTCCCCCCGGCCGCCGCCGAGATCCAGATTGCTCGCTCTTAACTGCGAATTGACCTCTGCGATGGTGAGGCCGAGCGCAAGAAGGCGTGACGGATCAAGCTCGACCGAAATCTCACGCTCTGCCCCTCCGATGCGAGTGACCCGCCCGACGCCGCCTGCAGCCTGCAGCGTCGGAGAAACCACGTCATCGATGAAGGAGGAGAGCGCTTCAATCGAGCGCGTCGGATCGGAGACGGCATAGGTGAGGATGGGAGCGCCGCTGAAATCCAGTCTCTGCACAACCGGTTCGGTGATGGAGTCAGGCATTTGCGAGCGGGCGGCTGTGACGGCATCTTCGACATCCCGCAAGGCACGGGCCGTGTCCGTGCCCACGGCAAACTCGACGGTGAAGCTCGCAACGCCGTCATCCGCGGTGGAGGTCAGGTGGCGAACTCCCGGCACGTCATTCATCTCCGCCTCTACAGGCTGCACCACCTGGCTCACCACCTCAGGCGGCGCGGCGCCTGGAAGACCGATCGTTGCCGTCACTACGGGCAGATCGACGTTCGGCATTTGCGTGACCGGCATTCGAAAGAAGCTGACGAAGCCGAGAATGCACAGCACGAGGAAGAGCGCGATCGGCGGTACCGGATTACGGATTGCCCAGGTCGAAAGGTTCATTCGACACCCGCTTCGTTCTGGCCCACGGCAACACCGGCGGAGGCCTCTTCCATGGGGCGCGGCCTTACTTCATCGCCGTCGTTGAAAAACGGGCCAGCACGCGCGATCACCACATCCCCCTCTGAGAGGCCGCCACGCACTTCGCGCCAGTCCTGCCAGACCAGGCCCGGCTCAACTGCACGGCGTTCCACCGTGCCGTCTTCGACCCGGAGGACGTAAGAGCCCCCCGCATCGGAAATGATGGCGGCTGCGGGGACGGCGATCGCCTGCCGGCGGTCCACGGTGATCCAGCCACCGGCAAACAGGCCAGGCCGCAGCCCATCCTGCTGGTTCAGGCTGATACGTAGCGTACCTAACCGGGTCTGTGGGTCGACCTCCGTGGCGATCAACCGCACTTCGCCCTCCACCGGTCCAAGCCCTGCAACATCGACGACCGCCGGGTCGCCGGCCTCAAGCAAAGCGAGATCGGTCTCTATCACCTCCGCACGTGCTTCTACCGTGCCTTGCTGGATGATCCGGAACAGCGGGTCGCCGCTCGCACTGGCGATAGCGCCCACCTGTGCGTTTCGTGCCGAAATGGTACCGGCAACCGGAGAGGTGATGGCGGCACTTCCCAGATTCTCCCGGGCCACATCAAGCCTCGCCTGCGCCTCCTCCAACTGGGCCTCGGCAACGGTCACGCCGCTCTGCGCAGACTGAAGTTCCGCCTGCGCCGTCAGTTCCGCAGCGACAGCCTCGTCCAGTGCCGCCTGCGTCCCGGTTCCCTGCTGCTGCAACTGGCGGGTCCGCTCAAGAGAACTCTGCGCCCGCGCGAGGCCCGCCTCTGCCGAACTCACCTGGCTCGTCGCCTGCTCGACGGCTGCGCGTGCACGTGCTTCCGCGGCTTCAGCCTGCGCCAGTTCAAGACGCAGCGTGCGGTCCTCGAGCCGTGCGATGACCTCCCCCGCCTCCACCTGATCGCCCGCTTCCGCCAGAAGCTCGGTCACTCGATAGCCGTTGATCCGCGGATAGACGAGAACTTCGTCCCGCGGCACGAGTGTCGCTGCGATCGGAACGCGCCGAAGGAGTTCCCGTGGCTGCGCCCGCGCCACGGTTACAACGGGCGGCGCGTCAGGTCGAACGGCATTGGCTTCCTGAGACAAGGTAGCACCGCAGAGGAGAAGGCCGGCGAGGAACACCGCAGGGCGAAAGCTTGCTTTCAGACAGCTCTGGCAGATTTCCCGCATCGTGTTCTCCAAGTGTCCGGGGTTTCTTCTGACACGGCTTGTGACAAAGTCGTCCCTGGCCAGACGCGAGATCGGGCCAATAGTTCCATCTCGGCAGCGGCCTCCGCTCATCTGACAGCACGAGAGCACGGCCATTAGGTGTTTGCGAGGGGGCGAAAAGATGATAACGGCAGTAGACTTAGTTAGGCGATGCCGCCGCAGTGAGGCACCGGTGGCCTGACGATAGGCTTTGAACGAACGGTAGAGGTAGTCCCTCGTAGTGACGTATCAGCACTCGATGACCTGCTGCACGGATGGCATTCGCCCCGTTGTACCGGAACGATGGCGGGGTCTGGAAGGCCTGATGAGCGTGTACTGGGACGCCGAGGGGCAAGCCGGTGCGCGTGGATACTACCTGTCGCCCGATCCTCGCTTCGTGATCTTCTTCAACGACGTGTCGTGTCAGATACGGATGTCCAATCGGGAGGATGTGTCCGGGCCGCACGGTCGGCCGATGACACGGGCAGTCTTCGTTCCCGCTGGCGTGCCTCTGTGGACGAAGTTCACCTCGGCGCACAGCTTCTCTCATCTGGATTTGCATCTGCACCAGGATCGGTTGTTGCGTTTTCTTTCTCCGACCGTCGGCGGTTCTGCCGCGCGCACCATCATTCGCCGGCCCGTGGAAATACAGGATCTTGGGGGGGCGGAGATACTCGCGGGCCTTCTCGTCAGGGAGGTGTCGATGCCGTCCCGGCACGGCGTCTATGCGGAGAACCTTGCCGGAAGCATCGCCACGGCGCTTCTGGATATTCCCGCAGAGAGCGCGGAAGCGGGCACAGGGCGGCTGACCCAGGCGCAGATCAACAAGCTCACCATGTGCCTCAACAGCCGTACCGACGGTCGTTTAAGTGTGGCCGAGATGGCCGAGATTGTCGGGTTGTCGGAGAGCTGGTTCACCAACGTCTTCAAGCAGACCACGGGAAAGACACCGCTGCAGTGGCAACTCGCAGCACGGGTCGAGCGCGCCAAGAACCTGTTGTCGCAGTCTGATCTGAGTGTCGCCGACATTGCGGCTCAACTCAGCTTTTCCGACCAGGCGCATCTGACCAAGGCCTTCCGCCAGGTGGCGGGGGAAACTCCCGCCGCCTGGCGCCGGCTGCACAGGACGCGTTAGATGTATAACTCACCCGCGTTACCTCCCGGGGTGAGTTATTGGAGTTACCAGGTCTGGCGCAGTGTGGCGTAAATGGCGCGGCCGGGGCTGTAGTAAACGCCCCCGCTGTCCTGGCTCGCTACGTGCTTTTCATCGAAAAGGTTGCTGGCGTTTAGCTGGAGCGTCGTGTTCTCCCTGATTTCATAGGTGAAGGACGCATCGAATACGACTGCACTTTCCGAGGAAATTGTGTTGGCGATGTCGGTGAAATAGGAGTCGGTGTAGCGCGCTCCGAGGCCAAAGGTCATGTCGCCGCGGACGCCGTTGCCAGGCAGCGTGTAGGTGCCCCAGATCGACGCGAGATGCTCGGGAACGCGCATGAGGCGGTTCCCATTGTTGGCTCCGCCAGGCTCATCGATCTTCGAGTCGATGTAGCTATAGGCCGCGATCAGTCCGATATTGTCCGTTATTTCTGCTCTGGCTTCGAGCTCGATGCCTCGATGTCGTACCTTCTCCACCGTGTCCGGCAGATAGGTGACACTGTCGAAGACCGTGATGTTGCCTTTGGTTAGATCATAGACAGACGCAGTGAACAGCGCGGGAAAGGCTTCCGGCTGGTACTTGATGCCCACCTCGTATTGCTTGCCCGTGGTGGGTTCACTTCCCACACCCGGCGGTGCAACGGATTCGGCATAGCTCGCATATGCCGCAAGCTCCTCAGTGATCTTGTAGCTCAGTCCGAAACGGCTGGTGAATTCGCTGTAGTCGCCAGCCGTCGTCACTCCGGTAAATAGGTTCGTTTCGCTCAGGTCCAGCCAGTCATTACGCAGCCCAAGGCTTGCGGTCAGCCTGTCGGAGAATGTCAGTTCCTGCTGAAGATAGATACCGTTTGTCGTCTGATCGGTGCGCGTGCCAGAGTTAGGGGCCGTGGATGGCGGGCCGCCTGCATAGACGGGATTTAGCCAATTGATGGGAGGAGCGACAGGGATATACAGGCCAAAGTTCTGCGAGTTGAAGTTGTTGTAGTCTATGCCTGCAAGTGTGCGGCTCTTCACCTCGTGGAACTGCGTCTCGTACATCAGGTTCGCGTCGACAACGAACTGCTCGCTCGACTTGTCGTTGCCGAAGTAATAGCGGTCGGAAATGCTGGAGCCATCGGTGCGGGTGTTGGAGAGATAGGCACTCCCGAACGTATCGCCGGACTTCATATATCGGGCATTGGAGCCGAAGCTCAGTCCGTTGCCGAAGTCATGATCAAACATCATGCTGTAGGTGTTGCGGTTCGTCGTGCGGAAGTAGTAGTCGGGCTCGCCGAAGAATCGATCCCTGTCGAAGTCTGTGCCGATCGGCTGTCCGCCGCTGCCCGGGACGCCGTCTGTGTTCAGATGGTCGAAGACGAAGGAGAGACTGGTCAAGTCGGTGGGGCGCCACGTCAGGCCACCCATGATGAATTTCTCATCGTTCTGAGAGTAATCGTATTCGGCGTCTGCGTCTTGAAACTTCCCGGTAAGGCGGTAGGAAAGCGTGTCATCTTCGGTGATGTTGTCGCCGAAGTCGAAGCCGGTCTCCTTGTGAGCGAAGGAGCCGACCGTACCGTAAACCTCGCCGAAACGTTCGCTCTTGGGCAGCTTTGTAACATAGTTGACGGAGCCGCCAGGCTCGGCTGCTCCGAAGCCCGCAGAACTCGCCCCCTTCAGGACTTCGATGCGCTCAAATGCGTAAGGCTCTTCCCGTGCCGCACCAAAGGTTCTGCCGATCGCGAGCCCGTCACGATATGTATAAGGCGTGAAGCCGCGGATATCGAAGTAGTCGTACCGATCGTCAGAACCGTAGAAATCCGTCACCACGCCCGCAGTGTACTGAACAGCCTGCTCGACGCTCTCTGCGCCGCGCTCCTTGAGTTCCTTCGACGTGATCACCGAAACAGAAGCCGGCGTCGTCAGGATCGGAGCGGGCATTTTCCCGGTACCCGTCGCCTGTGTGGCCACGATCGAGCGTGCATCATTGTCCGCGCCGTTCCCGCTGCCCTCGATGACGATCGTCTCGAGTTCAGTGCCGGAACCGACACTGCCGGCATCCTGCGCCATGGCGGAAGTGGCAGAGATTGCGGCAAGCGCCGTGCAACTGAGCAGCAACGCCTGCCAGCCCTTGGTGCCGATCCCCCGAAGATTGCGGCCTCGTCTCTCAATTGTCATGTTTGAACCCGGAACTGAACACTGTTGATGTAGGTCGGTGACCCGACCGGATGGTTGATTGGTCGCAGCCCTTGCCAATCAATCGCAGTCTCTTCCCCTAAAGCTCCTGCAACGGCTGAACGCTTGCGCCCCTGCCGCCAATTAACTTGAGCATCATTATCCAGTATTGTAAATTCCACCGCATTTGTAGGAATCTCCGGAAACTTCGCCGCATCGTATTGGGAAGGCGGTCCTGCGCTTGACGGAGCCGGATGAACCTGACACTTGAACTCAAGTTAGTTGAAGTTCTTAGAGAGGATGTCTCGCGATGTTGCGCTGCGTTCGCGCCTTTGCCTCGTTGGTCCTTGTGTGCCTCTGCCTTGTCCCTGAAAGCTGGGCTGGAAACGAGACTGGCTATCCGGTGACGATCAAGCACGCCTTCGGAACGACCATCATCACGAAGAAGCCACAGCGCGTGGCGACGGTGGCGTGGGCAAACCATGAAGTGCCGCTTGCACTCGGTATCGTTCCCGTCGGTTTTGCCGCCGCAAACTTCGGAGATGACGACGGAAACGGTCTGCTGCCCTGGGTCGAAGAGACGCTGACAGGACGGGGTGGCGAAGCGCCGGTGCTGTTCGACGAGGGCGATGGGATTGATTTCGAAGCCGTTGCGGCGACCAGGCCCGATGTCATTCTGGCTGCCTATTCGGGCCTCAGTCAAAGTGACTATGACACGCTGAGCCAGATTGCCCCGGTGGTCGCTTATCCGCAAAGCGCCTGGTCCACCGACTGGCGCGAAATGATCCGGCTCAACAGTGCAGGGCTCGGGATGGCGAAGGAAGGCGATGCCTTGATCGCTCGCATTGAGGCCGAGATTGCTGAGGTGGTCGCGGGCCATCCCGAACTGCATGGCAAGTCGGCAATGTTCGTGACCCATCTGGATCCCAGGGATCTCAGCATCGTCAACTTCTATACAACGCACGACGCGCGCGTGAGATTCTTCGAGGACCTCGGGCTGAAGTCGCCGAAAAGCGTCGTCGAGGCTTCGAAGGATGGCCGCTTCTCCGGCTCCATCAGCGCCGAACGCGTCGATGCCTTTGACGATGTCGACATCGTCGTCACCTATGGCGGTTCCGATCTGCATGATGCGATGGCGACCAACCCGCTGCTTTCGAGAATGCCGGCCGTTGCCAAGGATTCCGTCGTCCTCCTCGGGCGCAATCCGCTTGGGACCGCCGCCAATCCGACGCCGTTGTCGATCTCCTGGGTTCTGGAAGATTACGTTGCTCTGCTCGCGCAGGCCGTGAAGAAAGCCGAATGAAGCTGGCTCTCCGGCAGGGGCAGTTTCCCCGCGACCGAGCGGGCAGGTCGAACCGCAGCCGTCGTGCCTGGCTGGCTGCGGCCCTTGCGCTGCTTGCTGCGCTTTGTCTTCTCTCGGTGGCTGTAGGCACTCGCCAGGTGGGCTGGGTTGATATTGTATCGGCGCTAAGGGGACAGGTGGCAACTATCGAACAAGCCGCGGTGGCGGTCAGGATACCACGTACGCTGCTGGCGGTCCTGGCGGGCTCTGCACTTGGGCTTGCGGGCGCCGTCATGCAGGGTGTAACGCGCAATCCCCTGGCTGATCCCGGCATCCTCGGCGTCAATCTCGGCGCCTCGCTCGCCGTTGTAGTTGGCGTCGCCTGGTTCGGCGTCACATCCGCTGATGCCTACATCTGGACGGCGATCGTCGGAGCCGCACTGTCGGCCGTCTTCGTTTATGTCATAGGCTCGCTCGGCCGCGGCGGCGCAACGCCGCTCAAGCTGGCGCTGGCGGGGGTTGCAACCTCCGTTGCCTTTGCCTCCTTTGTCACTGCCGTCATACTTCCGCGGACGGACATCGCAGGTGGCATCCAGTCCTGGCGGGTAGGGGGTGTCGGAGGGGCGACATTCGATGCGACCCTGGAGGCTGCACCCTTCCTAGCCGCCGGACTATTGCTCAGCCTATCGTCGGCGCGCCGGTTGAATTCCCTTGCGCTGGGGGACGAAATGGCTGCTGGGCTCGGCGAGCGTGTTGCGCTTGCCCGCGCCACCGCCGCTCTTGGTGCCGTCCTCCTGTGCGGCGCCACGACCGCCGTATGCGGACCGATCGGCTTTGTCGGGCTTGTGGTCCCACATCTCTGCCGGCAGCTGGTCGGCGTGGACCATCGCTGGCTGCTGCCATTTTCCACCATCGGCGGAGCGTGCCTTCTTGTCGCCGCCGATGTTGTGGGACGCATTGCCGCACGGCCGAGCGAGCTGGAGGTGGGCGTTGTGACCGCCTTCATCGGGGCGCCCTTCTTCATCTGGATGGTTAGGCACCAGCGGAGTCGGCAGCTATGACCGCCACGACCGCATCCATGAGCTCGATGCTCGAAGGCCGCCGCAACAGGGCACGCCGCCGGCAGATGGTGATGACTATCCTGCTTGCGATGATCGCGGCACTTTTCCTGCTGACGCTGATGCTTGGTCAGAGTTTCACGCCTCCCGCAGAGCTCGCTCGGGTGCTTATTGGCGAGGACGTTCCTGGCGTCAGCTTTAGCGTTTGGCAGCTGCGCCTGCCGCGGGCCGTGCTCGGCATGCTCACCGGTTTGTGCTTCGGGTTCGGGGGAGCCGCATTCCAGGTGATGCTGCGCAACCCGCTCGCAAGCCCCGACATCATCGGTATCAATTTGGGCGCCAGCGCCGCAGCGGTCTTCGCGATCGTCGTGCTGCAATGGAATGGCCCTCTGGTTTCGGTTCTTGCCGTGCTGGCAGGCATTGCTGTGGCTCTCGCCATCTACGGCCTGTCCTTCCGCAACGGAGTTGCCGGTAGCCGCATCATCCTCGTTGGGATCGGCGTGGCTGCAATGCTGGAGAGCTTCATCGCCTATACTCTGACCCAAGCGCCGTCATGGAACCTACAGGAGGCGATCCGCTGGCTGTCGGGCAGCCTCAACAGCGCGCAGCTCAGTCAGGCGGTTCCGGTTCTGGTGGCACTCGTGGTGTTCGGCGGGCTGCTCCTCAGCCGCAGCCGTGACCTCGATACGCTCACCCTCGGCGACGACACGGCCGCAGGGCTGGGAACGGACGTCGCGCAAACACGAATTATCGTCATGGTGGCGGCCGTCGGACTGATCTCCGTCGCCACGGCGATTGTCGGCCCCGTTTCCTTCGCCGCCTTCCTGTCCGGCTCGATCGCCGCCCGTCTCTTGGCTGGCAACGGCTCGGTTCTAGTGCCCGCCGCACTTGTCGGCGCCGCACTGGTGCTCCTGAGCGATTACGTGGGTCAGTTTCTCCTGCCGAGCCGTTACCCCGTTGGCGTCGTCACAGGAGCGCTCGGTGCCCCCTATCTCATCTTTCTGATCGTCCGCCTCAACAGGACCGGAGGATCACTATGAGCGCCCGTTCTCTTAGGGTCAGCGGTTTGTCGGCCGGATATGGCGAGACGGAAATCCTCCGCGGCCTGGAATTGGCAGTGCCGCCCGGCCGCATCACCGTCATCGTCGGCGCGAATGCCTGCGGAAAATCCACCTTGCTGCGGACAATGTCCCGGCTGATTTCCCCGCATCAGGGACATGTGCTTCTCGACGGGAAGTCGATCCACCGGATGCCGTCCCGCCAGCTTGCCCAGACCATGGGCCTGCTCCCGCAGTCTCCGATCGCACCTGAAGGCATCACCGTCGCCGACCTCGTCAGCCGAGGCCGCCACCCCCACCAGAGACTGTTCTCCAGCTGGACGGCCAAGGACGATGAGGCCGTGGCGAGCGCGCTTGCCGCGACGAAGACGGCACAACTTGCTAACCGAACAATGGATGAGCTTTCCGGAGGACAGCGCCAACGCGTCTGGATTGCCATGGCGCTCGCGCAGCAGACCGAGATCCTCCTTCTCGATGAGCCGACTACTTTTCTCGACATCAGTCACCAGATCGAGGTTCTCGATCTGTTGGTCGATCTCAATCAGGTGCGATCGACCACCATCGTCATGGTGCTGCACGATCTTAATCTTGCCGCCCGTTATGCAGATCACCTCCTGGCTATGGCGAGTGGCCGCCTTCACATAGCCGGTTCTCCCGAAGATGTGCTGACGGAAGAGACGGTGCGGACAATCTTCGGCCTTCAAAGCCGCATCATCACCGATCCCATCTCAGGCCGTCCGATCATGCTGCCAATCGGCCGGCACCGGACGGAGGGAGACAATGCCTGACACCAAACTTTGGCGCCTCTCCGAGGCAGCATTGGCGAAGAGGAAATAGTCATGAACGCAGTAGCGGCCTTCAACCTTTCGGGTTTCGCCATTCCAACGAACGCAATCGGAATGCTCGACGAGTTGTGTGAGCACTTCGTCGAGCATTCCGAGGTCCGGCGGACCGAAAACACCGTACTTCTGAAAAGCGACATCGGAACCGCTGACATCCGGCTTGCCGAGAACCGTTTGATGATCGAGCTCTCCTGCCCGACCGAAGAGGCCCTTCATCTGACCCGCAACATGATCGCCGAGCACCTCTTCTACTTTGCCGGCGGGGAGCCCTTCGAACTGTCGTGGTCTGATCCGGCACCGGTTGCGCGCCTGCCCAACCTGCACGAGGTGACGGTCGTTTCGACGGAAGACGTTACGCCGCGCATGCGACGGGTGAAGGTCTCCTGCGCTGACGTTTCACCCTTCATCGGCGGTGACATGCATGTGCGTCTGCTTGTCCCGCCGAAGGGAAGGCTACCGGTGTGGCCGGGGCTGGGCGCCGACGGCCGCATCGCCTGGCCAACGGGAGAGGATGAGATTCTGGTTCGGGTCTACACGATCCGTCACGTTGACGCGGAGCGCCGCGAAATCTGGATCGACTTCCTGCAGCATCCGGCACCCGGCATCGCCACCCCAGGTGCCGATTTCGCCCGCGACGCTCAGCCCGGGGACAAGGTAGCCCTGATCGGCCCCGGCGGCGGAGATCTGCCGCAGGCTTCCAAGGTCTTCCTTGCTGGCGACGAAGCGGCACTTCCCGCCATCGCACGAATCGTCGCAGAAGCTTCCGAGGGAACCTCTATGACGGTCATCCTGGAGGTCGAGGATGAGGCGGAGGAACAGCCTTTGCCGACTCAGGGCTTACTCGACATGCGCTGGCTGCACCGGAAAGACTACGGGCATGGAAGCCGCGGGCAGCTTCGTGAGGCGATCGCTGAGGCAGTCAACTCGATCGACGAGGAAACTTACGTCTGGGTGGCTTGCGAAAAGGAAGATGTTCGTGCGATCCGTGCCATCCTGAAGGCACGCGGCCACGATCGCAAACGCATGTACGTCGCGTGGTACTGGGAACGCGACGTGGCTCCTCGCTGACGCCTAAGATCAGGCGCCGGCAAAGCCCGCTCTTCGAGCCCGACAGATCAGAAGATCAGCATCAGGAGCAGGATCACGACGATCAGGCCGATCAGGAAGATGGCGCCGATCGTGCCGCCTATGAATTTCAGCATGGGTCTCTCCTATTTCTTCACTGCTTGCCGGGTTTGACCGGCCACGAGAAGAGAAAGCGGAGAGGCCGCAGATGTTCCCGACTTCGCCCACGTCCACCAGGTGACGCAGAGAGACGGGGCGCGGGCGAGCGCTAGTTGCGCAGCACGGTACAGGCCCCACCGGCAGCCTTAATACGCGCGCAAAGCGCCTGCGCCTCCGCCCTTGTGTCCCGTCCTATTCGCGCTGCATAGCGGGTCCGGTAACCGAAATTGCCGCGGGTCTGGCGTACGATCATCGCCTGCTCGCCACGCAGAGCATCCGGAAGCCTGTCGAGGGCACGGTCGAACAGCCGGCGCGCAACATCCGGGTCAAGATGCGCCGCAAGTTGGACACCCCAAGGTGCCCAAGCCGCATCGGCAGAGAGCATCGTCGGTGTGAGCCGCCGGCGATCGGCTAGCGTCACGCAGTTCTCGAGGAAGGACTTGTTCTTCGCAAGCGGTGCAGCTGCCGTATCCGGCGGGTCGCGCACCCATTTCTCCACGGAATGTCCGGTGATGGCGAGCACATAGGCGCGTGTCTCGAGCGGCAGTGATTTGCCGGCGAGAAACCCGCTGAGCCGCGCCTCTCCGGCGTTATAGGCCGCTGCCGCGAGCCCATAGCCGCCGAACCGGTCGTTCAGTTCCCGAAGATAGGTGGCCGATGCCTCCAGAGCGGCAAGAACGTCGAAGCTGTCATCAAGGCCGCGCAGCTTCGCGGTCGCAGGCATGAACTGCGCGATGCCCTCGGCCCCTTTCGGACTGACCGCGCGCGGCCGGAAAAGGCTTTCGCGCCAGATCAGCCGTGCGAAGAAGTCTGCGGGCACCGCACGCGCCTTGGCAAAGTGCTCAATCCCGGTGCAGAGGTCGCGGTTAAAGCTCTCCTGTCGGATGCACAGCTCCTCTCCCGAATAGGGATCTTTCCAGGACGAGACGCAGTGCCGTGCTTGATCGTCGGACTTCTTCGGCTGGTCGGGAGCCTGCACCGCGCCCGCCTGCAGCGGCGCGAGAGACACAAAGAGGAATAGCAGGAGGCGCTTCATTGGCGGCGAGGCATCACGGTGGTTCGAGCCATCTTCGAAGACAAGCTAGCGCCTTGTGGCGAAAAGAGAAAGCCCGCCGATGGGTAGTGCAGGCTTTCGAGTTCATAACCAAGGTCTCTATGGCTAAACGGCGGCCCGAGTCAGCTCTCCGTTAGCAGTTCCTCGCAATAGCTCTGGCCCTTGGCGCCCTGTCGGTCGGCGGTGATGCGGATCTTGCGGATCACGTAGTCTTCGTCCACCGTGATCTGGGCCGCGCAGCTGACATTGGCCGTGCGGCCATTCTGCAGCTTGATGCGCTGGTAGCCGCCGCGCCAGTTGTAGAGCGTAGTCGAGCCTGCCGGGGTATCGCTCATCGGCGGGCTGTACCGGGCGAAAAAGGCGCCGGCGGACTGGCCGACCCAACGCGCTTCGATCGGGTTGGAGGGTGCACTGGTGGTGGTGCATGCGGACAGAAGGACGGCAAACGCGGCCGTCGATGCAATGGTGCGGAGGCTCATGTTCCTGAAACCCTGTTTGATGGCGCCCTCAGGCGTGTGCCGACCGCCTACCAGATTCCGACAAGCCATCGCAGATGCCTGAAGCTGTCCTCGCCGAAAAAGTTCAACCGCCGCTTTTTTGCCACGGAGCCCCCTTCGTCCGACCGTCATGAAGCCGTCAAACACTCTCGCAAATTTGCGACGGACCGCTTGCCGAACCCCACCGGCTGGTCTATAGAGGCGCCGCTGGTCACGGAGTGTAGCGCAGTCTGGTAGCGCACCACGTTCGGGACGTGGGGGTCGCAAGTTCGAATCTTGCCACTCCGACCAGCTGAAGATGCCCGCGGGAGCGGGATTTTTTGTTGCCGCAACGCGCGCACCCGACCCGTTTGCCTCACTCCATGCAATGTCTTCGCTTCGGCCGGAATGGTCGCAGAGCGCGCGGACGTCACGTCCGGATAAACAGTGCGCCCACCATGCCGAAGACTGCGATGGATTGCAGGATGAACATTGGCCAATCGGCTGACATGGGTTTCCTCCTGGTTTTTTTGTGTCTGCGTCGAAGTCGTTGGATGGGCAGTCGTTCCCTCACGCATCCGTGTCTCAGCCAAAAGGACGGGGGTTTCTCCGACTGCCGCGCTTTTCGGCGCGACGTGGGCCGACTGCAGACTTGCGCAGGGCTGCGGGATGCGCTTGTCTCTGCTTCGGAGCCGGCATCAGCGGTTTTCCGAACGGACGGTGACCACGATGAACAACGCCAAGTTCAATGTCTGGTACTGGATCCTGGCGATTTTCGGGGTGCTGATCATCCAGTACCTCTTCGCCTACAGCCAGCAGGTCACCGAAATTCCCTACAGCCAGTTTCAAACCTATCTGCGCGAGAACAAGATTGCGGAAGTGGCGGTTTCCGACAACTACGTGCAGGGGACGTTCAAGCAGGCGCTGCCGGGCGGCGAGACCGTGTTCGTCAGCACCCGTGTCGATCCTGCACTGGTGGACGAGCTGCAGCAAAGCGGCGCCGTCTATACCGGCCGCATCGAAAGCAACCTGCTCGGCAATATCCTGTCCTGGACCCTGCCGATCCTGCTCTTCTTCGGCATCTGGTACGTGATGATCCGGCGAATGGGTGCCGGTGTCGGAGGCGGTCTGATGCAGATCGGAAAGAGCCGCGCAAAGATCTATGTCGAGACAGATGTGAAGGTCAGCTTCGATGATGTGGCCGGGGTCGACGAGGCTGAGGATGAGCTAAAGGAGATCGTGGAATTCCTTCGTAACGCGACGGAATACGGAAGGCTCGGCGGCCGCATGCCCAAGGGAGTCTTGCTCGTGGGACCTCCGGGGACGGGCAAGACGCTGATTGCCCGGGCAGTGGCCGGCGAGGCAGGGGTACCCTTCTTCTCGATCTCCGGCTCAGAGTTCGTCGAAATGTTTGTGGGCGTCGGCGCCGCCCGTGTGCGCGACCTTTTCGAGCAAGCGCGTGCCAAGGCGCCGGCCATCATCTTCATCGACGAGCTGGACGCTTTGGGCCGGGCTCGCGGCGCCGGCCCGATGATGGGCGGCCATGATGAAAAGGAGCAGACCTTGAACCAGCTGCTCGTCGAGCTTGACGGTTTCGATCCGTCCCTTGGCGTCGTGCTGCTCGCGGCGACGAACCGGCCCGAAATCCTCGACCCGGCCTTGCTGCGTGCCGGCCGCTTCGACCGGCAGGTTCTGGTCGACCGTCCCGACAAGGGCGGCCGCATCCAGATCCTGAAGCTCCATATGGCCAAGGCCAAAATCGGCGCCGATGTGGATCCGGAGCAGGTGGCAGCGCTGACGCCCGGTTTCACCGGCGCCGATCTTGCAAACCTCGTGAACGAGGCCGCCCTTCTTGCGACCCGGCGCAAAGCCGAGGCGGTCACGATGAATGATTTCACCAATGCGGTGGAACGGATCGTGGCGGGTCTTGAGAAGCGCAACCGGCTCCTCAATCCGAAGGAGCGCCAGATCGTCGCTTATCACGAGATGGGGCATGCACTGGTCGCATTGTCGTTGCCGGGGGTGGATCCGGTCCACAAGGTCTCGATCACTCCTCGCGGCGTCGGGGCGCTCGGCTACACCATTCAGCGGCCGACGGAGGACCGCTTCCTGATGACGCGGGAAGAACTGGAGAACAAGATGGCGGTGCTCCTGGGCGGGCGGGCGGCGGAGCTCATTGTCTTCGCGCACCTGTCCACCGGTGCGGCAGACGATCTGGCGAAGGTTACCGACATTGCCCGTGCCATGGTCACCCGCTACGGCATGTCGGAGAAGATCGGCCATATTGCTCTGGAAACCGAGCAGCGCTCATACCTCGCGCCGGATCCGTTCTTCAGCGGCGCAAGGCAGCACGACTACGGCGAGCACACCGCCGATGCGATCGACGAGGAGGTGCGCCGCATCATTGATAGGGCCTTCGAACCGGCAGTGGACACTCTCACGCGTCGCCGCGACACGCTGGAGGCCTCCGCAACGAAACTGCTCGAAGTGGAAACGCTCGGTGCGGACGAATTGCAGCCGCTGGCAGTGGCCGAACCTGCCACTCCCTCGGTTGCACCTCTCCCAAGCTCTCAATAGACACTCTGCACCAGAGGTGCTCGGCAACACTGCGTCGCACTGGTCGACGACATCAGTGCGTGCTCTCCAGCACGTCGCGCTTGCGCAGATCCTCGATGGCCGAGACCGCTTCCTCTGCCGACCAGCCGGCGCGTACGGCTGCATCGATGATCCTGGCCTCGCATTCTAGGGCCAGACGGTTGTAGACCGGCTCGATCGCTTCCTGGATGGTCAGGATATGATCCTCGGGCTTGACGTGGATATGCGCCGACGCTGCCATGCTGCTCTCCATTTCGACGGGACATAGCCCGAATTCGGATGAATCGATTTTGTTCCCCGCTCTTTCACAGGAATGTCACATGATCCTGCGGATGCGGTCAGTTTCGGCCGGCATAGATCTGGTCGAAGATGCCGCCATTTGCGAAGTGTTGTGCCTGCGCCTTCGGCCACCCACCGAAGATCGGATCGTCGATCGTCAACAGCTTGACCTGTGGCAGGCGCTGCAGGAGCTTGGGCGCGACTGCCGCGGGATTGGCCGGGCGGAAGAAGTGCTTGGCGATGAGGTTTTGCGCCTCGTCCGAATAGAGATACTTAAGGTAGGCTTCCGCCGCATTGCGCGTTTTGCGCTTGTCGACATTTGCATCCACGACGGCCACCGGCGGCTCCGCCAGGACGGAAATCGGCGGCACCACGATGTCGAAGGCATCGTCACCGACCTCCTTGAGCGCGAGGTAGGCCTCATTCTCCCATGCCAGCAGCACATCTCCCATCTGGCGGTCTGTAAAGGTGGTGGTCGCGCCGCGTGCACCCGTATCCATCACGGCAACGTGGCGGAATAGATCGGCCATGTAATCCTTGATCTTTTGATGGTCGCCGGCGAAGGCATCGTTGGCCCAGGCCCAGGCGGCCAGATAGTTCCAGCGGGCGCCGCCGGAGGTCTTGGGGTTCGGCGTGATGATCTCGATCCCCTCCTTGATGAGGTCGCCCCAGTTGTTGATGTCCTTTGGATTACCCTTGCGGACGAGGAAGACGATCGTCGACGTATAGGGGGCGGAATTGTGCGGGAACTTGCCGCGCCAGTCGGCGCGATCTTGCCGCTGCGTTTGGCAATCGCGCCGATGTCGCTGCCGAGCGCCAAGGTGACGACATCGGCGTCCAGCCTTCGATGACAGCCCGGGCCTGCCGCCCGGAGCCGCCCTGCGATTGCTCGACCTGGATCGTTTCCCCCGTGTCCTTCTTCCAGTGATCGGCGAACAGCCGATTAAACTCCGCGTAGAATTCCCGGGTTGGATCATAGGAAACGTTGAGGAGAGTGGTCTCGGCGTTGGCCGGCGTGAAGAGGCCGAAGGTGAGGAAGAGACTGAGGGCGAGGGCGCCCAACCCATGACTGAACTTGAACATGCTGACTTTCCTCCGCTCTGACCCGGGTAAGTCTACCTGTTAGTGTTTAGCAATCGGCGGCCAAGCGGACGCAAAAGTCTTTCCCTTCCGCCTGCTGCGCCGACTTGATGTTATCGCTGCCGGGGGCGGTGGAAGAAGGAGCAGATTGCAGAAGCTGCAACTCGCAGCAACGATATTTCCGGTGTCCGGGCTGAAAACTTCCGCTTTAGGCGCTGAGACGTTCGCGCGATTTCGCTGTGTCGCCGAGGGCATCGGCGATGGTGGTGCTGAACAGGACGTCGCGGGTGGCGTCGGCGACGCGGGCAAAGACGTGCCGGATCTCGCAAAGCTGCTCGCCGTCGCAATCCTCGCATTTTCGGTAGGCGGTAACGGAAAGGCAGGGCAGGGGCGCGATCGGTCCGTCGATCAGGCGCAGGACGTCACCATAGGTGATGCTGTCGGCGGGCTTGAGCAGCAGATAGCCCCCTTGCTTGCCGCGGCGGCTGGCGACGATGCCGGCGCGCTTGAGGTCGAGCAGGATCTGCTCCAGGAACTTCTTCGGAATGCACTGCTGGGCCGCAATCTCTGAGATCATCATCGACGCGCCGCTTTCGGCCTGTGCCAGAGCCGTCAGCGCCCGCAGCGCATATCTCGCCTTTTGAGAAATCATCTTGCAAACCAAATATCTGCGCCGATTTTCGATCTTCGACGAGCGGCGGCGTCCTGGGCTTTGGCCATAACGGAAACGGCTCGGGATTTCAAACCTGGAACAGTCGATGCGCTCACATGTCAGCTTTTCTCCTTGGCGCAGGGTTTGGAGAGAGATTTGCTCATCCTGAGCGCCTCATGAAACCGCTGTTTCTGTCCGTCACCGGCTCGTGTCTCCATAATCGGGAAAAGAAAATGGAAGAACCCGATGACGATCCAAGAAGCCTCCGGCCGTCCTCTGGCCGATATCGCCGCTGGTCTTGATGCGCAGTTCGAACGGCTTGATCTTGCCGGGCGGCTGTCGCTCGCCGCCGAGCTGGGCCGAGCCGTCTTCACGACCAGCCTGGGCATAGAAGATCAGGTCATCACTGCCGCAATCGGCATCGCGCGGCTCGACGTCGAGATCGCGACGCTGGAAACCGGTCGCCTGTTTCCCGAGACGCTTGCGCTGATCGACGAGACCGAAGATCGCTTCGGCATCGACATCCGCCAATTCCGCCCCGAGCCGGCAGATGTGGATGCCTATGCGGCACAATATGGTCTCAACGGTTTCTACGAGAGCGTCGAGGCCAGACACGCCTGCTGCCACGTGCGCAAGGTCAAGCCGCTGGCCCAAGCGCTTGCAGGAGCGACAGTATGGGTAACCGGCCTGCGCCGCAGCCAGTCCGGCAACCGCGCAAGCACCCCGTTCGTCGAGTATGATCCTGACCGTGGCCTCATCAAGGTCAACCCGCTTGCCGACTGGTCGCTGGATCACATCAACGCCTATGTCGAGGAGCATGCGGTACCGACGAACCCGCTGCACAAGCGCGGCTACCCGTCGATCGGTTGTGAGCCCTGCACCCGCGCCATTAAGCCCGGCGAGCCGGAGCGCGCCGGCCGCTGGTGGTGGGAAAACGACGAGAAGCGGGAATGCGGCCTGCACGTGCCGGAGATTCCCGCACCTTCATTGACCTCCAGTTCCCTTTGAGCCCCGGCGAACAGCCGCAGTTCGCCCCGGAGAATGTTTGCATGTCCGATACTCTTCACGCAGCAGAACCCAAGCCTGCTTCGTCCAACAAGCCACCGCTCGATCCGCACCTGAAGGCGCTGGAAAACGAGGCAATCCACATCTTCCGCGAGGTGGCCGCCGAATTCGAACGGCCCGTGATGCTGTATTCGATCGGCAAGGACTCATCCGTCCTGCTGCATCTGGCACGCAAGGCTTTCCATCCCGGCCGCATCCCGTTCCCGCTGCTTCACATCGATACCGGGTGGAAATTCCCGGAAATGATCGCCTTTCGCGATGAGATGGCACGCCGCTTCGAGCTCGACCTGATTGTCCACACCAATCCGCGCGGTGCGGCCGAAGGCATCTCGCCGATCACCCACGGCTCCGCCTACCACACGGACGTGATGAAGACCGAAGCACTCCGCCAGGCGCTGGACGCCGGCAAGTATGACGCAGCCTTCGGGGGCGCGCGGCGCGACGAGGAAGCTTCGCGGGCCAAGGAGCGCATCTATTCCTTCCGCACCCCCGATCACAAATGGGATCCGCGCAACCAGCGCCCGGAGCTCTGGAACGTCTACAATGGCATGGTCCGGAAGGGCGAAAGCGTCCGCGCCTTTCCGCTGTCCAACTGGACCGAAGTCGACATCTGGCGCTACATCCAGGCCGAAAACATCCCGCTGCCGCCGCTCTACTACGCCAAGAAACGCAAGTACGTGGAGCGCGACGGCATGCTGATGTGGGCGGAGGATCCTCGCTTCGAGCCGCTTCCGGGTGAGCAGGTGCAGGAGGGCATGTTGCGCTTCCGCACGCTAGGCTGCTGGCCGCTCACCGGCGGCATCCGCTCCACGGCCACGACGCTGGAGGAAGTGATTGCCGAACTCGAGATTGCCACCGTCTCCGAACGCCAGGGACGCGCGATCGACCGCGACCAGTCCGGGTCGATGGAAAAGAAGAAACGCGAAGGATATTTCTGAGATGATCGCATCCGCCACCGCCGCCTCGGTCGCCGTTCATCCCGCGTCTGACGCCGTGCCAATGACGCGTGACAGCCGACCGCTGCGTTTGATCACCTGCGGCTCGGTTGACGACGGCAAGTCCACTCTGATCGGCCGGCTGCTCTGGGACACCAAGGCCGTCAAGGAAGACCAAGCTGCCACGCTGCAGCGGGATTCGGGCCAGCAGAACGATCTGGGCCTGCCGGACTTCGCGCTCCTGCTCGACGGGCTGCAGGCCGAGCGCGAGCAGGGCATCACCATCGACGTCGCCTACCGCTATTTTGCCACCGACCGCCGCTCCTTCATCGTCGCCGACACGCCCGGTCACGAGCAGTATACCCGCAACATGGCAACCGGCGCCTCGACGGCCGATCTTGCGGTGCTGCTTGTCGATGCCCGTGCCGGCCTTCTGGAGCAGACCCGTCGCCACGCCACCATCGCCTCGCTGATGGGCATCGGGCAATTCGTTTTGGCGGTCAACAAGTTCGACCTTGTCGGCTACGACCGCGCTGTCTTCGACAAGATCTCCCATGACTTTAAGGAACTGGCGCTCTCGCTCGGCGTCCGCCAGATCACCGCGATACCGATGTCGGCGCTGAAGGGCGAAAATGTCGTCTATCCCGCAGGCAATGTAATCCCCTGGTATGACGGCCCCACCCTGGTGGAGACGTTGGAGCTTGCCACGGTCAGATCCTCCCAGGCCGGCGGCTTCCGTCTTCCAGTGCAGCGTGTTTCACGTCCCGGCGAAAGCTTCCGCGGCTATCAGGGAACCGTAGCCGGCGGTTCGGTTAAGCCCGGCGATTCCGTCGCCATCCTGCCGTCAGGAATGGTCGCCAACGTCAAGCAGATCGTCACCTTCGACCTTGTCCGCAATGCTGCCGTTGCCGGAGACGCCATCACGCTCGTGCTCGACCGCCAGGTCGACGTGTCGCGCGGCGACATGATCGTATCCCTCGATGCGCAGCCGATGAAGGGCCTCGAGTTCGAGGCACGGATTGTCGCCCTGCAGCCGGAAGGCATCGAGCCAGGCAAGCGTTACTGGCTGAAGAGCGGCTCGCGCCGCCAGCGCGTCTCGGTAAAGCCGACTTCGCAGCTGGAGCTTGCCTCTGCGTCCTGGCGTCCGCATGCCGAGCGTCTGGCAATGAATGCCATCGGGAGAGTGCGCCTGAGCTTCGACGAGCAGGCAATCTTCGACCCTTACGACCAGAACCGCGCCACCGGTGCCTTCATCCTGATTGATCCCGAGACCCACAACACCGTGGCGGGCGGCATGATCACCAACAAGCACAGCGGCGGCGTCGGCATTCGCTACGAAGGGGAGCGCGTCGTGCTCTCGCTTCCGGCGGATCTTGCCGATCAGATCATGGCGAGCGAACTTTTCGCCAACCGCCGCGACGAGGCCGATGTGCGGCGGATGACCTCGGCTCAGGCAGCCGACCTCTTCTCCAACGCCGGCAGCGACATCTGACTGATCAAGTCTAGCCGCTGATCCTGCGTGTCGTGCCGCGCTCGACGACCTCGAACCCAAGGTCGATCGGCGCGGTCGGCGGCCGCTCGCCGTTGACGACGCGGATCAGGAGGTCTATCGCCCTGTACCCCATCTCGAACCTGGGGACGCGCACCGTGGTGATTGCGGGATGGCTGTAGCGCGCAAAGCCGAGATCGTTGTAGCCGCAGATACCGAGATCAGGCACGGCAAGTCCCAACCGCTGCGCCTCAAAAAGCGCGCCGAGCGCAAGGTCGTCGTTCTGGCAGAAGACGCAGTCGAGATCAGGTGCCTGCGATCTCAGCCGCTGGAGAAGCTGGCAGCCGAGCTGCACGCTGGTGGGCGCATCCTCCGAAGCGACCAGCGACAGATCTGCAAGTCCTGCCTCGCGCATGGCAAGGCAGTAACCTTCCTGTCGCCGCTCGGAGCGCACGTCGCGCGTTCCGCCGATGAGGCCGATCCGCCGGTAACCGCAAGCGAGGAGATGGCGGACAGCGGCCGTTGCGGCATCGCAGTGATTGATGCCGACAGTCATTCCGCTCTGCGTCAGGTGAAGGTCGACGATCTGGACCACGGGGCAGGGAGCCCGCTGCAGCAACTCCATGATGCCGTCACGTTCCTGCAGGCCGGAAAGAAGGATCCCCGTGGGATGCTGCGACAGGAACAGGCGGATCTGCCGACATTCTTCTTCTGGATCATACCGGGAGCTGGCGTATTGAATACGCAGGTCCGAGGTCCGCACTCGCTCCTCGATGCCGCGCATGATGCCGAGATGCGCGTGGCTGGTAAGTGCGGGGGCAAGCACCCCAATCACGCCGCTGTGGCGGCTTGCGAGCGCCCGCGCCGCAAGATCCGGCACATAGCCCATTTCGTCCACGCGAGCCAGAACCCGCTCCCGCAGCGTCTCAGACACTTTCGCCGGTTCGCGTAAGGCGCGCGACACAGTGATGGGGCTGACGCCGAGGCTATCTGCAACGTCCGTCAACGTCACTCGTTCCGACCTGGTGCGGCGATGCGGCATACTCTCTCCCTACGAGCCCGCGACCGAACGAACGCGTGCTCCTCCGCCGTTCGTCCAGTGCTAGGAACTAAGTTTCTTTAGCGGATCGGCAAGGATGCGGACCGAGGCTCCAGCAGAATTTGCCCATAGAGGCCGCGGTTTGTCAGCCGGTCATTCCCGGATTGCATCCCCCTCGGCACTTCACTTCCAGGTGAGGCCCTCTGGCGATCTGCCGGAGGCTCCACATTTTCGCGTACAGTCCCGATAAAGGAGATTGAACATGCTGCGAATGCTCTTTCCGAAACTGCTCGTTGCCGGCGCCCTCGGCATGTTCACAGCCACGGCTGCGACTGCTCACCACGGGTTTTCCTGGGCCGAGGCCGAGCAGATAGAACTGACCGGCACCATCACCGAAATCTCCTTCGCGCCGCCGCATCCGTCCATGCAGGTTCAGGCGGAGGATGGGGTGTGGACGGTCGAACTCAGCAATCCCGGCAAGACGCAGCGCTCCGGCTTCGTGGAAGGCGTGGCGAGTGTCGGAGATGCCGTCACCCTGATCGGCAACCGGTCGAAGGACCGCGATGAACTGCGAATGAAAGCGGTCCGGGTCATGGTCGGCAACAAGACCTACGATATCTATCCCGAACGGATCCAGACCAACTGAGGCTTAGCGCTTGGAGTGGCTTGAGCCACTATCGCAGACCATGGTGGCGCGGGCGCTGACTGTCTCGCCCACCGTCTATCTGCTGGTGAATGCGGCGCATATCATGGCGATCGGCGCCCTGTTTGGTGCGATCCTGTCGCTCGATCTCCGCATCCTCGGCATGTTCGCCACCGTGCCGCTTCAGTCGCTGGCACTCTTCCTGTCCCGCATCGCCGCCTCCGGTGCGGTGCTCGCCGTTCTGACCGGCCTCTGTCTCTTCTCGGTTCGGCCGCAGGAATACGCGCAGAACCCGGCCTTCCTGGCGAAGGTCTCTCTTGTCGCATTTGGTGTGGCTCACGCGCTGGCGGTTCATCGAACGGCCGGGTGGCGAGCCATATTGGCTGGAGGAACGGCCCCGGCGCCGCTGCGGTTCTCGGCGCTCCTGTCCAGCCTGATCTGGATCAGCGCCATCGTTGCCGGTCGCTGGATCGGCTTCCTCTAGCTTGGCTAGGTACGCTCTTCGCCAGTCCGCCGCGCGCGGATCGCTTGCGCGATGAAGGCGCGCGACAGGCCATGGTAGAGCGGCTCCGGCGCAATGATGCGGGAGGTGATGTAGCCGAGCATGGAGGCCGCCATGATCGGGATCACCGCCTCGTGGTTGCCCGTCATTTCGATGATGATGACGAAGGCCGTCATCGGTGCCTGCACGACGCCGGAAAAATAGCCCGCCATCCCAAGCATCGCCGAGAGGCCGATGCTGGCGCCCAGCATGGTCCCAAGCGTCCCGCCGAAGCCGACGCCCACCGCAAGCGATGGTGCAAAGATGCCGCCCGGAATGCCGGAGATCATCGACAGGAAGGTGGCCCCGAGCTTCTCGATGAAGAAGAGAGGCGAGACCATCTCCCCTTCCAGCATCGTCCGCGCCTGTTCGTACCCCGTCCCGAACGTCTGTCCGCCGGAAAGGATGCCGATCAAGGCAACGGCAAGGCCGCAGCCGCTGGCAAGCATCAGCATCCGCTTTAAGGGTTCCGGCTGCGCCCAGCGGCGAATGCTGCGGGAAAGGGTCAGCCCGCCGTGGCTGAAGAGCGCTCCAAGAGCCCCGCCGCCGACGCCGCAAAGCACCACCATCATCCAGTCGAGTTCCGTGGCGACCGACAGCCCGTTCTCGCCGAAATAGGTATAACTGCCGACGAGCCCCAGCGCAGCAAGGCCGGAGAGCACGACGGCCGTCAGCACCAGGCCGTTGGCGCGCGACTCGTAGGTCCGGCTCATCTCCTCGATGGCGAAGACGATACCGGCCAGAGGCGTGTTGAAGGCGGCGGCGATGCCTGCCGCGGAACCGGCGAGGATTAGTCCCTTACTTTGCGCCATGCCACCAAAACGCCCGGCGGCGAGCATGATTGAGGCACCGACCTGGACCGTCGGACCCTCGCGCCCGATGGAGGCGCCCGACAGAAGCCCCACGACAGTGAGCATGATCTTGCCGACGGCGAGCCTCAGCGACAAGAGGGCAGAGCGGCTCGGCTCGTCGCGCAGATGGCGCGCCGCGATCGCCTGCGGAATGCCGCTGCCCTGCGCGTTGGGAAAGTAGGTCATCGCCAGCCAGGTGCACAGGGCAAAGCCTGCCGGCGTGACGATCAGCGGCAGCAGGAAAGCGAAGCGTCCCGAAGAGGTAACCCCCAGAAACAGCGCCTGCGCCTCGTCGGCCGCCTTGGCGAAGGCAACACTCACAAGCCCGATGGCGATCGCCCCGATCCAGAACACGACCCGCGGCTTCCAGGTCTGCCACGAGCCCCACATCACCCGGGAACGGCGGAGCATCTTGGACTTGCGGTAGGAGAAGGGCATCTGTCTACGATCGGTTGGGGCTTTGTATGCTGCCCCTTATTCGCCCCGTGGCGGAGCATTGCAAGGCCGCTTGCCGGCGGATAGGCCGCTTTCCTCAACCGATCGGCCGGCACCGGTCGGGATCGGCGGTCGATCAGCGGTCGCTGATCTCAGCCCGCGGATTGATCCATGGCTGCTGGTTGGAGCGCGGCAGCGGCCGACGGTCGAGAATATGGTCGGCGGCCTTTTCGCCGGTCATGATCGAAGGCCCGTTCAGGTTGCCATAGGTGATGTGCGGGAAGATCGAGCTATCTGCCACGCGCAGCCCGTCCACCCCGATCACGCGGCATTTCGGGTCGACCACCGCCATGGGATCGTCCCTGTCGCCCATCCGACAGGTGCCGCAGGGGTGGTAGGCGCTTTCTAGGTGCTGGCGCAGGAAGGCGTCGATCTCCTCGTCCGTCTGGACGTTCTCGCCCGGCTGGATCTCCGGTCCTCGATAGGGCTCAAAGGCCTTCTGGCTGAAGATCTCGCGGGTCAGCCGCACGCAGTGGCGGAATTTTTCCCAGTCCTCCGGATGGCTCATGTAGTTGAAGCGGATGACCGGTTCCGCCTTCGGATCCGGCGAACGCAGCCTCACGCTGCCGCGCGATTTCGACAGGTTGTAGCCCACATGGACCTGGAAGCCGTGGCTGCGAGCAGCTGCCTTGCCGTCATAGGAGATGGCGACCGGCAGGAAGTGATACTGGATGTCCGGCTGCTTCAAGCCCGCGGCAGAGCGGATGAAGGCGCAGGCTTCGAACTGATTGGAAGCGCCGAGCCCGCCCTTGGTAAGCACCCATTGCGCACCGGCGACCCCCTGCCAGAACCAGGGCAGCCACGAATAAAGCGAGACCGGCTTCTTGGAAACCTGCTGGAAGTAGAACTCCATGTGGTCCTGCAGGTTGGCGCCGACGCCAGGGCGATCAAGCATGACCTCGATCCCCATCTCCTTCAGATGCGCCGCCGGCCCGATCCCGGAATGCATCAGGAGCTTCGGCGAGTTGAAGGAGGAAGCGGCGACGATCACCTCGCGGTTTGCCCGGATCACCTCCGTCTGTCCGCCCCGCTCGATCTCGACGCCGGTTGCCCGACCGTTCTCGATCACGATCTTCTGGGCCAGCCCGTAGACCAGCTTCACATTCGACCGTTTCAACGCCGGCCGCAGATAGGCGTTCGCGGCAGACCAGCGACGACCCATGTGGATCGTCTGCTCCATCAGGCCGAAGCCTTCCTGCTTGGAGCCGTTATAGTCGTCCGTCAGCTCGAAGCCTGCTTCCTTGCCGGCCTCGATGAAGGCGTGGAAGAGCGGATTGACCATCGGTCCGCGGCGGACATGCAACGGACCCTCCTTGCCGCGCCAGCCGTCCTCGCCGCCATGGGAATGCTCCATGCGCTTGAAGTAGGGTAGCACGTCCGCATAGGCCCAGCCACGTGCGCCGAGCTCTTCCCAGCGGTTGTAGTCTTCCGAATGGCCGCGCACGTAGACGAGCCCGTTGATCGAGGACGAGCCGCCGATCACCTTGCCGCGCGGGGCCGTGATGCGTCGGTTGTTGAGGTTGGGCTCCGGTTCGGAAAGATAACCCCAATTGTAGCGTTTCATGCTCATCGGCCAGGCAAGCGCTGCCGGCATTTGGATGAAGGGGCCGATGTCGGAGCCGCCCGCCTCGATGACGATTACCGAATGCTTGCCGTCCTCCGACAGCCGGTAGGCCATGGCGGAGCCCGCCGAACCGGAGCCGATGATGACGAAATCTGCACTGGTCATCCCGATCTCCTCAATACGGCGATTGAACCGGGCCCATGGCCACGTAGACGGTCTTCAGTTCGGTATAGTGCTCCAGCGCCGCCGCCGAGTTTTCGCGGCCGAAGCCCGATTGCTTGGAGCCGCCGAAGGGGATCTCGACCGGGCAAAGGTTGTAGGTGTTGATCCAGAGCGTGCCTGCCTGCATCTGGTCCACTACGCGGTGGGCGCGGGTCAGGTCCGCGGTGAAGACGCCGCCAGACAGACCGAACTCGGTGGCGTTGGCGCGCGCGACCACGTCCGCCTCGTCGTCGAAGTCGAGCACGCACATGACGGGCCCGAAGATCTCCTCGCGCGCGATTGTCATCTCGTCGGTGACGTCGGCAAACACCGTCGGCTGCACGTAGAAACCCTCACCGGAAAAATCATTGGGGATGCCGCCGCCGGTGATGAGCCTCGCCCCTTCGGCCTTGCCCTTTTCGATATAGGCCAGAACCTTCTCGTGCTGAGCCCTTGAGACGAGCGGACCTATCTGCGTTTCCTCCCGAAGCGGGTCCCCGACCACGATCTTTTCCGTCCGGGCCTTGAGCCGTGACAGGAACACCTCCTTGATCCGCTTCTGCACGAAGACGCGCGTTCCGTTGGAGCAGACCTGCCCGGTGGAATAGAAATTGCCGAGCATGGCGCCGCCGATGGCGCTGTCGATATCGGCGTCGTCGAAGACGATCAGCGGCGACTTGCCGCCAAGCTCCATCGTCACGTGCTTCATCTGGCCCGCCGCGGCACCCGCCACTTTGCGGCCGGTGGGAACGGAACCGGTAAGCGAAATCTTGGCGACATCCGGATGGTTGACGAGCATGGGACCAGTGTCGCGGTCCCCCTGGATGACGTTGAACACGCCCTTTGGCAGGCCCGCCTCGATCAGGATCTCGGCGATCTTCAGCGTCCCGAGCGGCGTGTTTTCCGACGGCTTGAACACCATAGCATTTCCGGCGGCAAGCGCCGGTGCCGCCTTCCAGCAGCAGATCTGCTGCGGATAATTCCAGGCCCCTATGCCGACACAGACACCGAGCGGCACGCGCTTCGTATAGGCCCAGTCGCCGCCAAGGGGAATGTGCGACCCATTCAGCGCCGTGGCCGCAATGCCGCCGAAGAATTCCAGGCTGTCGGCCCCGGAGGTGGGATCGGCAACGATCGTCTCCTGGATCGGCTTACCGGTGTCGAGGGTTTCCAGTTCCGACAGTTCACGATTGCGCTCGCGCATGATCTCGGCTGCCCGCTTCAACACGCGGCCACGGGCGGTTGGGCTCATCGCCGCCCATTCTCCCTGCGCCCGCTTGGCAGAGGCAACCGCCCGCTCCACGATCCCGGACGTCGCTGCATGCAGCTTGGCAATGACCTCTCCACTCGCCGGATAGATGCTCTCGATCACGGCGCCGGCTGCGTCCTCGACGTATTCGCCATCGACAAAGTGGCTGGCTTTTGGTTGCGCGCGCATGATCATTCTCCTCGGCGATGACTTGGGTTCGGTGCAAGCGTGCCCGGTTCGTCCTGGCGAAGGAACGGGCGAAGCTGCAGGTCGAGATAGTCTTCGGTCAGGGTCACGGAGGCAGTACTGCCGATGGGGGCGGAGCGCAGGCTCTGGCGGATGTAGAGCCCGTCGATCATCGCCGCGACGCCCTCCGCGATGCGTGCCGCGTCGTCCGGCGGGCAGAGGCGCTCCAGGCTGTCGAGCAGGTTGGAGCGCAACCGCCGGGCGTAGATGATGAGAAGACGCCGCACCTCTTCAGAGCGCTGTGCCTCGACATAGAAGGCAAGCCAGGCAGCCACGGTCTCGGGCGCGAACTGGTCGGCCTGGAAGGAGACGCGAATAATCGCCGAAAGCCGCTCCCGCGGCGTCTCGACATTCTCTAAAGCTGCGACGGCATCGGTCCGCAGTCGCGCAAGAAGGCTGCGGATTGTCGCAACGAGCAGCTGCTGCTTGCTGCCGAAATAATGATGTGCCAGGGCTGGCGAGACGCCAGCTTCACGCGCGATCTCCGACATCGTCACGTCCAGCGAGCCCTGCTGACCGATCGTTCGCAGTGTCGCGTCGACGAGCGCCTTGCGGCGCAGCGGCTCCATTCCGATACGAGGCATGATTGAGAACTCCAGTTTCCAGAAGTCTATCTTTGATTGACTGATCAATCAATAACAAACCTGAGGGAGCGCGGCCATGTTGATTTCGCGCAATGATCCTCCAGTTGTCTTGCTTATGGTTGCTGACATCGATCCAAAAGGAGATGCGTGTCATGGCTTTTGGAATGCAAACACCGCATGCAGAGCATGTCAGAGGCAAGTGGGGGTGGTTCCTGACCCTCGGCATCCTGATGTTGGTCTTCGGCATCGTCGCCTTCCTCAACCTCTTCCTCGCCACTGTCGCCTCCGTCTTCTACATCGGCGCGATGATGTTCGCCGGCGGCGCCTTCCAGCTCGTCCACGCCTTTCAGGTCAAGGGCTGGAGCGAGGCGATCTACTGGGGATTGAGCGGCTTGCTCTATACGATCGCCGGCATCCTGGCGTTCTGGAACCCGGCGCTGACAGCCGTCATCCTGACGCTGTTCATGGCGGTAGCCTTGGTGATTGCCGGCGCCGTCCGCACCTGGGTGGGCTTCCGGATGCGGCCGATGCGCGGCTCCGGCTGGGTGATCTTCGGCGGCATCGTCACCATCATTGCCGGCGTCATCATCGCGATCGGCTGGCCCGTGAACAGCCTATGGATCCTTGGACTCTTCCTTGCCGTTGATCTGACGCTACAGGGATGGGCGATGATCGCCGTTGCCATGGCGGCCCGCGGCTGATCCGCAGCCGCGCCACCTGTCGTCCAATCTTCATATAACCTTCATCTTCGGGAAAGGGATTGTTGACGGATTCCGGCAAGGCTCCGCGCGTGTTTTTAAGTGATTGCGCGTATGGAGTAAGTCATGAGTTCGGCCTCGCTGATCGAGCCTGCCATCCTCAGGCGTTATGCGGGAGATCAGCTGCTCACGCTCTCGAAGCTGGTCCTGGAAAGCGCCTTCCAGCCCATCGTCGAGGTCTCGACAGGGACCGTCTTCGGCTACGAAACCCTTATGCGCGGGTTCGACCGCATCGGCTTTTCCTCTCCGCTGGAACTGCTGGACCAGGCGGCGGAGGCGGGGCAGCTGCTGGCGCTCGAACAGATGTTGGCAGGCCGTTCGCTCGCCAAGTTCGCGACGCTCCCTGACTTCGCCTCGACCACACTTTTCCTTAATCTAGACGTCCGGCTGATCAAGGATGGCGACTATATCATCGAGCGCCTCGTCCAGCATCTGCGCAAGACGGGCATCCCGCCGTCGTCCGTCTGCTTCGAGCTCTCCGAACGCTTCGATAATACTGGCGTGCCTGAGTTTGCGGCGCTCGTCGGCAAGCTGCGCAAGGCAGGTTTCAAGCTCGCGATCGACGACTTCGGCGTCGGGCACGGCGAGATGAAGCTCCTCTGTGATTATCAGGTCGACTATCTCAAGATCGACCGGCACTTTGTTGCCGAGATGGACCAGAGCCCGCGCAAGCGCCACCTGGTGAAGAACATCGTTCACATCGCCCATGTGCTTGGCATCCGTGTGATTGCCGAAGGGATCGAGACAGAGGCGGAGCTTCTGGCCTGCCGCGAATACGGCGTCGATCTCGTGCAGGGCTACCTGATCGCTCGGCCAACCACGTTTCTCAACGAGTTGCAGCCGGCCTTCCCGCATCTGGCCGAAATCGGCCGGGTCCGACGCTCCAGCCAGTCGCTGGACGAGATCCTCATCCGCAAGCAGATCGAGAACCTGCCAACCGTCTTCGAGCACCAGAGTATCGACACCGTCTTCGAACTCTTCCGGCGCAATCCGCGCCAGGCCTTCTTCCCGGTCCTCAACGCGAATGGCGAGCCGCGCGGCGTCATCAACGAATACCACCTGAAGGAATACATCTATCAGCCCTTTGGCCGCGACCTGCTGAAGAACAAGGTCTATGAGCGGACGATCTCGCATTTCGTCGACATGGCGCCCATCATCGGCCTTGATGCCGATGCCGAGGAACTGATGAGCCTGTTTGCCAGCATGGACAACAGCACCTGCGTCATCCTGACGGAGAACATGCGCTATGCGGGCGTCGTGTCCGCAGCCTCGCTCATCAAGGTCATCAGCGAAAAGCAGTTGAAGATCGCCCAGGACCAGAACCCGCTGACGGGGCTGCCGGGCAATCGCGCGATCAGCGACTTCATGCAGGAAGCCGGGCGCAACGAGGACGACACCCGCTTTTTTTGCTACTGCGACTTCGACCACTTCAAGCCGTTCAACGACCATTACGGCTTCCACGTCGGCGATCATGCCATCTCGCTCTTCTCCGCGCTGCTCCGCCGCTATTTCTTCTCCGACGACCTCTTCCTCGGCCATGTGGGCGGCGACGACTTCTTTATCGGCGTGCATGACTGGACCCGGGACGAACTGACCGAAATCCTGGAACGCCTGCTGAGCGACTTCCACGACGATGTGATCGCCCTCTATTCGCCCGAAGAGCGGGAGGCCGGCCGCATCAAGGGTCGTGATCGCCAAGGGCTTGAACGCGATTTCCCCCTGTTACGCTGCTCGATCGGGGTGATGGAGCTTCCCAAGGGCCTGCTGCTCGACGATGCGAACCGCATTGCAAGCAGTATTGCGGCGGTGAAGGCGCAGGCCAAGGAGGCGGCATCCGGCCTCGTCTTCGCCACCTTCGGCGAGACAAAATGACACCGAAACGGCGCCTCATCTTTTCAGCGGCGAGGCCCCGTCCTAAGTCTCCTTCTCCGCCACCACGAGGAGACTGCCATGCCACTTCCCCAACAGATGCGCCACGTTGACTTGCAAAGCTTTGGCGGGCCGGAGGTCATGCAACTGGCGACGGGCCCGGTACCACAGCTTCGCCCAGGGGAGATCATCGTCAAGGTGGAGGCAGCCGGCGTCAATCGTCCAGACGTGGCGCAGCGAAGCGGCAACTATCCGCCGCCGAAGGATGCCAGCCCCATCCTCGGGCTTGAGGTCGCCGGAACGGTCGTTGCGCTCGGCGAGGGTGTGAGCCGCTTTACCATCGGCGACAAGGTCTGCGGCCTCGCAAACGGCGGCGGCTATGCCGAATACTGCGCCCTGCCAGAGGGACAAGCGCTGCCGTTCCCTGAGGGCTACGATGCCGTCAAGGCCGCGGCTCTGCCGGAAACCTTCTTCACCGTCTGGGCAAACCTCTTCCAGATGGCCGGCCTGACCGAAGGCGAGACCGTTCTGATCCATGGCGGATCGAGCGGTATCGGCACGACCGCGATCCAGCTTGCCAAGGCCTTCGGCGCCGACGTCTACACTACGGCCGGTTCGGCCGAAAAATGCGACGCATGCCGCAAGCTCGGCGCCAAGCGTGCCATCAACTACCGCGAGGAAGACTTCGTGGAGGTGGTGAAGGCAGAAACGCAGGGCAAAGGCGTCGACGTCATCCTCGACATGATCGGCGCCAGCTATTTCGAGCAGAACCTCAGCGCGCTCGCAAAGGACGGCTGCCTTTCCATCATCGCTTTCCTCGGCGGCGCCGTTGCCGAAAAGGTCAACCTCTCGCCGATCATGGTCAAGCGACTGGCGGTGACCGGTTCAACGATGCGCCCCCGCACGGCGGAGGAGAAGCGGGCGATCCGCGACGAGCTGCGGGACCAGGTCTGGCCGCTTCTCGCGAACGGGGCAGTGGCGCCGGTCATCCATTCGGTTATGCCGTTCGATCAGGTGGTGGAGGCGCATCGGCTGATGGAAACGAGCAGTCATATCGGCAAGATCGTGCTTGATCTGCGGTGAGGGGAATCAATAACCGGCAGGCGAATGCTAAGCAGTTCGGATGACACCGCAACTCACTTACATTCAAAAGTTGTCACAGAACGTGCCTTGCATGCTCCGGACGGAGCACCTACCTTTTGATCATCGTCAACGTAATGAAAGGAAGGTGATCCAATGTCGAGTGAGATTTCGGTCTGCGTTTCGGACTTTGGAAAGGTGATGGTCATGACGGGGCAGCCCTCGGCCTGAACACATTTTCCTTCGGACGCTTGAAGCATCCGGGTTCGTTGAACGGACCAAATTCACGAGAAGGGTCGCCTGGTGCGGCCCTTTTTCGTTCCCACCTTTTCGTAGATGACTTGAGACCAGCCCTATGCATCTCATGCATGGGTGGCCTGTTTATTGGGCGCTTCTAACCGGAAGCGCCTCTGCTTATCTAAGGGACATCGAAGCGAACGAAGGCGCCAGTGAGTGGCCGCCAAAGCTTCGAAAACCCACGGAAAGGGGGATCATCATGAACGTAGCACGCACTTTCAGCAACTGGCGCAGATACCGTCAGACTGTCAACGAGCTGGGCCGCATGACCCCGCGCGAACTGAGCGATCTTGGCATTGCACGCGGCGATATCCATCGCGTCGCCCGCCAGGCCGCCGGCTTCTAAGCTGGTCGAGACCTAGTCCATGTGAGCGCCCGCCAAAAGCGGGCGTTTTGCATTTCTGGAAGACCGCTCTCCTAGATGCCGATCCGCCCAAGCGCCGGCACCTTGATGCCCGGCTCGGCGAGGTCTAGCCCCGCCACCAGTCCAAGGAAATGAACCTCAATGCCGCTGCGCACGCCGGCTGAGAAGCCGAGCAGTCCGCGCAGCGTCACATGCAGGTCGCGCCCGTCGGCATCCAGAAGGACGAAATCGCCGTCCGGCAGATAGTCCCGGCCCACGGCATGGGGCGGCAGGACCACGCCCAACTCCGGAACCGTCCGCAGCACATGCGCTACGAAGGTGTTGGAATTCGGCCCGGGGAAGATCTTGTAGCTGCCCGGCTGCGCGTAGGGGTAGTCCGCGATCGCCCCTTCCACCTTCGGTATCAGCAGTTCCGCCGCCGTGCCAGTGACGGCGGTCACCAACTGCGGCGGGTTCGAGTACCAGTAGGCGTCCGCCGGCCGGTGGTTGCGACGGATCGGTGAGCCCCAACCAACCTTGTCGTAGCGCGTATAGCTAGCGGCACCCTTTTCCTTCGTAACGATCCAGGCATGGCTTGAAACAGCGCCCTTCATGCCGCCGGTGGTGGCTGAGAAGACGTAGATTGCGGCCTCTTCACTCTCGCTCGCTGGGGGCAGGACATGCGCCGACGACCAGAGCGCCTCGCTCCAGCGTCCCGGCCGGTCCTGGATCGCCCACCATCCAGCCGAAGCGAAGGTCGGCAGAAGATAGACCACGAAGATCACCAGAAGCAGCCGCTTCAACGATTTCATGCGATAGACCCTGTGCAAGTCACGTACCGGTCGGCTATGAGCGATTGAAGTCAGCAAATCCAGGGCAAGCCAATGCAAAACCCCGTTACCGTCGAAGTCACCCGTGGCAACATCGTGGAAAGCCGCCATCGCGGCTTGGGGATTGTCCTCGACGGCGACGGCAAGTCTCTCTTCTCCTTCGGTGATCCGGATGCCGGCGTCTTCCCCCGCTCGGCCTGTAAGGCCATGCAGGCGCTGCCGCTGGTGGAGAGTGGCGCGGCAGACGCCTATGGCTTTGGTGATAAGGAACTGGCAATCGCCTGCGCCTCGCATTCGGGCGAAGATGCGCATGTGGCGCTCGCCGCCTCCATGCTGGAGCGGGTCGGCCGCGATGCCTCCGCACTCGAATGCGGTTCCCACTGGTCGAGCGACCAGAGGACCTTGATCCACCAGGCGCGCACGCTGGAAAAGCCGAACGCCCTGCACAACAACTGCTCGGGCAAGCATTCCGGCTTCGTCTGCACCTGCGCCCATTTGGGCTATGAGGTTGAAGGCTATGTCGATTACGATCATCCGCTGCAGGCCGATATTCGCGCCACGATGGAAAGCCTGACCGGCGCGACCTTGGGCCACGACAACTGCGGCATCGACGGCTGCTCGATCCCGAGCTACGCGATCCCGCTTCGCGGGCTTGCGCACGGCTTTGCCAAGATGGTGACGGGGCAGGGGCTGGAGCCGCTGCGGGCAAAGGCATCGCGGCGGCTGATGGAGGCGTGCATGGCGGTGCCCTTCTATGTCGCCGGCACCAACCGCGCCTGCACGAAGCTGATGCAGGTGGCGCCCGGAAAGATCTTCGCCAAGACGGGTGCCGAAGGCGTCTTCATTGCGGCTCTGCCGGAGCAGGGCGTCGCTATGGCGGTGAAATGTGAGGACGGCACGACGCGCGCGGCCGAATCCATGATCTTCGCCCTCATCGCCCGCTATTTCGACAAGGACGGTGATACCCACGCCCAGCTGATGGCTATGGCGAACCATTCGCTGAAGAACTGGAACGGCATCGAGGTGGGTAAGGTTCGCGTGACGGACGCGCTCTTCAGCTGATCCGGCTGCCGGCCACTTGAACCTGCCGCCGAGGACGACAGATGACCTCCGTCACCCGGATGGAGGTCGCTGATGTTCACGCTGTTCTTTTCACCAAACGCCTGCTCGCTGGCGAGCCACATTGCGCTCGCGGAATCCGGGCTGCCCTATCAGTTGCGTCGGGTGAACTTCGCCAAGGATGAGCAGCGCTCGCCGGATTACCTGAAGCACAACCCGAATGGCCGCGTCCCGGCACTGGTGACGGACAAGGGCACGCTGATCGAAAGCCCCGCCATTCTCGCCTTCATTGCCCAGGCCGCGCCGGAGGCAAAGCTTGCGCCGCTGGACGATGCCTTCGAGTTCGCCCGCATGCAGGGCTTCAACAGCTACATCGCCTCTACGGTCCACGTCGCCTACGCCCACAAGCGCCGCGGCTATCGCTGGGCGGAGAAGCCGGAATCGCTGGAGGACATGGCGGCGAAGATGCCCCGCAACATGGGGGACTCTTTCGCCGTCATCGAGAACGACCTCTTCGAAGGCCCCTACGTGCTCGGCGAAAACTATTCCGTTGCGGATTGCTACCTATTCACCATGGCAGACTGGCTGGGTGGCGCCGGCGTAGACATCAATGCCTTCCCGAAAGTGGCGGAGCATTACCGCCGTCTGCGCCAGCGCCCGGCGGTCCAGCGTGCGCTGGAAACGGAGAAGGAGGCGGCGGCGGCCTGATCCTCAGGCGCAGCGTTTGAGCGGTGGCTTATCCTTGGCATCGTTAGGCTTCCGCTCCGGGCGGGACATCGGCAGGTCGGCAAGCTGCCGCGCCGACATCCGGGCGATGTGTGGGTGTCGGAAGGGATCATCAGTATCGAACGGCGGCTGGTCGGGGGAAGCGAGCCAGTAAAATAGCTTCAAGATTATCTGTAGCGGCAGCATGGCCTAGACCTCGCAAGTAGGTTGACTTGCAGGTGCATAATGGTGCCGATTGATGAGGCGATCCATTGAGTTCTTCAGGCTCACCCTATAGAAAAGCTGTATGAAGAACCTGAATACGCTCCACCTCAACGGCCTTCGGGCGCTGGAAGCAGTCGGGCGGCTCGGCTCGCTGCAGGCGGCGGCCGATGAGCTCGGCGTGACGCTCGGAGCGGTCAGCCAGCAGGTGATCAAGGCCGAGACACAACTCGGCCACACCGTCTTCCACAGAACGCCGAGAGGCCTTGTCCCAATTGAAGGCGCAAGGCCGATGCTGGCGCGGCTGACGGAAGCCTTTCACGGTCTCTCGCAGGCGGTGATGCTTGGTCGGCAGACGGACGAGACGCTCCTGACGATCTCGGTGGCGCCCGTCTTTGCTGCCCGCTTCCTCGTCCATCGACTGGACCGGTTCTCGCAGAGGTACCCGGACATTCGCCTGCGCATAGAGGCGACCACAGCGCTCGCCGATCTCGGCACCGGCGATATCGACCTCGCCATCCGCGTCGGCGGCGGGCAGTGGCCGGGTGTCGATGCCGAATTGCTGATGGAGCAGCGCGTCTACCCGGTTGTCGCGCCGGCGCTTGCGGAAAGGCTGCAGGAGCCAGCCGACATCCTGAAGCTGCCGGCGATCATCGATGGTCCCTCGCTCTTCTCCTGGGAAATCTGGCTGGAAAAGGCGGGGCTCACCGGTGGCAGCATTGAAACCCGGCACGTCTTCAACGACGCCTCGCTCTGCCTCGATGCCACCATTGCGGGGCAGGGCGTCATGCTCGCCTGGCAGACGCTGGCAGCATTCGCTCTGGAGCAGGGGCGCTTGGTGAAGCCGTTCGACATCGAGGCTTCCACCGGTATGGCGCATTATCTCGTCACCCCGGCCGGAAGCAAATCGCCCGCAAAGGTGCGGGCGTTCCGTGACTGGCTGCGCGAGGAGATGCGGTCGGTGGACCGCCTTATGCGGGCTCCTGCAGGCGCTTCTCCCACATGGCCTTGAACCCGGCGCGGGCCTGGCAGCCTTCCAGCCACGCCTTCAGCGCCGGGCGCGCCGCAAGCAGCGGTGCGTAGCCCTGTGCGTAACGGACAATCTCCGCCACGATGATGTCCGCTGCGGTAAAGCGGCCACCGACCATGGTGCCGGTCTGCTTCAGGTGCGCCTCAAGCACATCAAAGGGCCGCTCCAGGCTGGCCGCCAGTGCCTGCGCCTTGGTTGTGCCTTCGGGTGTGTTGGCCTGATCACCGCCGAGCAGTTTCTGCATGTCGAGCGCCGGAGTTTCGATCCCGGTTGCGGCAAAGAGCGCCCACTGCACCATCAGCGCATCTTCCTGCAGATCCTTCGGGCCGAGTTGCCCGCCATACTTCTTCGCCAGGTAGAGCGTGATGGCGAGCGACTCGTGCAGCACGAAGCCCTCGTCGTCCATCGACGGAATGAGTGCCATCGGGTTGACCGCGAGGAACTGCGGCGAGCGGGTGTTGAGCGGTGCGTCGGGCGCCTCGGCAATCGGCAGGCGATAGGCCTGGATCACCGGCTGGTGGGCGAAATCGAGGCCGATCTCCTCGAGAAGCCAGAGCGGCCGCGTGGCGCGCGAGCGATAGACACCATAGATCGTCAGCATCGTGTTCTCCTGTCGAGTGTTGTCCGCACGCTAGGGGCGGCAAGGCAAAAGCGGAAGATCATTGTGCGTTCGGTCACGATGAATTCTTTCGATGAATCAGCCGATACGGTTGCCGCCGATCGTCAGATGCTCGAAGGTTGCGCCGCCCGCGGCCAGTTCAGCGGTTGCCGTCTCATGCCAGCGGAAGCCGCGGATGGCGCCGTCGCCGCAGCCCTCGAAGATGTTGTCGCTGATCAGCGCGCTCCCGGCCTCTTCCACGACCGACACCGCGCAGCCGATCCGGGCAGAGCGGACGATGTTTCCGGTGGCAGCGACATTGCGCAGGTAGGGACCCCAACCGAGCAGCATGCCGAAGCGCGGAACGTTCTCGAGCAGGTTACCGGAAACCACGGTGTCCGCCTCGACGCCGATGCCGATCCCGAAGCCGACGCTGTCATGCTCGTAAGGACCCGTCAGCGAAATGTTGCGGACGATGTTATTGGAAACGATCGCCAGCCGGCCGCCTTCGTTGAAGTTCGCGATGTTGATGCCATTGGCGGCTCCGTCGATCAGATTGCTGGTCACCATGGCGCCCTCGAAGCCGAATTCAGAGTAGATTGCTGTTTCGCCTGAACGGAGGCACTGGTTGTCGGATATCTGGATGTTGGAGGACGCATTGGCGCGAATGGCGGTAAAGGCGCTGTCGGAGATGTGGTTGCTGGAAACGATCACCCCGCCGGCGCGGTAGAGGTTGATCGCATTGCCGAACTGTCCCGTACCGCCATAGGTCGCGCCGGTCCGCGTGATGCGGTTGCCGGAAACGATCGAACCGTCCTCGCCGACTTCGCTTCTGTGGATCAGGATGCCGCCATTGCCGCAGTCGGCAAGTCTGTTCTCCCGCACCGAAAGGCCGCGGCTGTCGAGTGCATAGATGCCGTATTCGCCGATGCCGGAAATCTGGCAGTCACGGACCGTCCCGCCGCAGCGCTCCAGCTGGAGGCCGGTCTTTCTACATCCCGTCACCACGCAGTTGTTGATCGAAAGCTCATCGACATCGCGCAGATGCAGCATCGCCGGCGCATTCTCCGACAGCGGCAGACCGGCGCCGTCGAAGGTGATGTTGGAAAGCTCTATCCGTCCCGCACCTTCGGAACCGAGGAAGCTCCCGCCGCCGGCAAAGGCAATCTCCGTCGCTCCGGCAATCCCTACGAGCCGGGTCTTGTCGGGCAGTGAAAGCCTGCCAACCTCGTAGCGCCCGGCTGGCAGAAAGACCCACTGATTCGTGCGGACTGCCTCACGGATCAAGGCGAGAAGCTTTCCGGTCTGATCCTCGCGTCCGGGTGAAAGTCCGGCTGCGCCAGCGTCGAGGGAGCCACGCAGATCCGTCAGGGACAGCGCCGGATTTGCCGAGGCGCGCCGGCCGGCAAAGCTGGATCCTGCCGCCAGAGCCAGCATGGCAAGTGTATTCCGCCTCGTGATCACCTGGGCCTCCGCCGTCCTGCGCCGCGCCGGTGAGGAAAGGCAAGCGCGGTTCCTTTGCCGAAGTCGGCATTTTACCGCATTATCTTAAAGAAGATTAAGGATTTGCGCCTCAGTATCCTGCGAACCGAGTGAAGCATCTTCGTTAGCCCAGCGAATGAGGAGAGGCATTGGATGGAAAGTCCTGTGTCACATGACGTGCATCTGCACCCCGACTCGGTGTCGCTGGAGGAGCTGTGTACCCGTCTCCTGCGAGTCTCCACCAAAGCGGATATTAGCGAGGCACTGCTCGTCATCAACGAGCTGAACCTCCATTCGCTGATCAATCAATTTCCCGACTATATCTACGTCAAGGATAGGCGCAGCCGCTTCGTGCTTGCCAATTCCGCAACGGCGCGGGCGCACGGCTTCGACGGTGCAACCAGCCTTCTCGGCAAGACGGACTTCGATTTCCTCGGCAGGGAAGCGGCGGAAGAGCTCTTTCTCGCGGAGCAGACTGTCATGACGACCGGGGAACCGCTGGCCGATATCGAGCACAAGCTGGAAATCGGCGGAGGGTTGCACTGGTTCCAGTCGACCAAGACGGCCCTGCGCAATCCGGAGGGCGAGATCGTCGGTCTGATCGGCCTCTCCCGAGATATTACCGAGCGCAAACGCCAGGACGGGCTGCGCCGCGGCCACGCAAGGCTTCTCGATATGATCGCCCGCGGGCAGCCGCTGGAGAGAGTTCTTCACGGCCTAGTCGAACTGGTGGAGGAGCAGCTGGACGGCATCACGGCTGCCGTGCTGCTGACGGAGGACGGCACGGAGCGTTTGCGCAACGGCGCTGCCCCCGGTTTGCCTGAGGCTTATTGCCAGCGCATCGACGGCATGGCGATCGGTCCGCGTGCCGGCTCCTGCGGTACGGCCGCCTGGCGGCGGGAGCCGGTAATTGTAAGCGATGTAGCGAACGACCCGCTGTGGGAAGACTTCCGCGATCTTCCGCTTCAGTTCGGCTTCCGCTCCTGCTGGTCCACGCCGATCATCTCTGCGGAAGACATCCTGCTCGGCACCTTTGCCCTCTATTCCAACACCGTGCGGGAGCCGACGCCGCGTGAGCGGGAACTGACGGCCATGGCAACCGACCTTGCCGGCATCGCTATCGAGCGCACTCGCACGGAAGAGCGCATCCGCCACATGGCGCATCACGATGCGCTGACGGGTCTGCCGAACCGCAGCCTCTTCTGGGCCCAGTTCAACCGGGCAATCGTCGAAGCGAGACGCGAGCAGCGCCGCGTCACCGCAACCTATATCGATCTCGACAACTTCAAGCAGATCAACGACACGCTGGGCCATGCGGCCGGCGACGAGGTTTTGAGAACGCTCGCCGACCGGCTGGGCCAGTGCATCCGCGCAAGCGACCTGCTCGTCCGGCTGGGCGGCGACGAATTTGCCATCGTCTTTAGCAATCCCCGCCACGAGCAGAACGGCGATGTCGTCCTGCGCCTCCAGGAATTCCGTGCAACTCTTTCCACTCCTGTGGCAATCGACGGCGCCGATGTGCATGTCACCTGCAGCATGGGCGTCGCCTTCTTCCCGGAAGACGGCGAGACACCGGAGGCGCTGCTCGCCAAGGCCGACAAGGCACTTTACGCCGCCAAGAGCGGCGGTCGAGATCAGCTGCAGATCTGGCGCAGGCCTACCTGAATGATCCCAACCGTTATCCCTCAGGCTTTTTCGATGCCGATGCCTCGAAACCGGCGGTGAAGCGCTCGAAGAGTTCTGCGAAGGTTGCAATCTGCTCGTCCGTCCACCCCGCCAGCACTTCCGCGACCAGCGCGTGCTTGACCTCGCGCAGCTCCTGAAGAAGCCGATCCCCGAGATGGGTGCGATTGACGATCGAACGTCGGGCGTCCGCTTGCGACACACCCCGCTCCAGAATTCCCCGTGAAACGAGCTCGGTCACCATGCGGCTGCCGCGCGACGGGTCGATGCGCATAGTTTCTGCAATCGCGCCGACGGTCACTTCGCCACCCTCGGCCACGATGATCCGCATCGCCTCCAACACGTCGAGATGCGAGACGTCCAGCCCGGGCGAGACCTTGGCAATCGCCATCCGGCCGATCGTTCGCTTGCGGATCAAAAGCCGCATGCGCGTCAGCGTCTGGGCGATATGCTGCAACTGGTCTGGCGGCGCGGATGTAGCGGATCGATCTGGCGACGTCATAGCTCCTCCTTTTTCTTCCCACTTTGGCAAAGTCCTCTGCTGCGAGCAAGCAAGTGCCATTGACAAATATATGCTAAACGCACATAAATCCCGCTCTGCTAAGGAGCGACTTCAATGGACATGACGGCTGCGGCGCCTGTGCGCCCTTTGATCGAGGATCATCGGCGGCGCCTCGTCGTCTTCTGGTTTCTGATGGCGGCGCTGTTCATGGCGACACTCGACAACCAGATCGTCTCCACGGCGCTGCCGACCATCGTCGGCGAGTTCGGTGCACTCGAACGTTTCGGCTGGGTCGGCTCGGCCTATCTGCTGGCGATGAGTGCGGTGATGCCGGTCTACGGCAAGCTCGGCGATCTGTTCGGCCGCAAATACGTGATGCTTGCCGCCATCTCCATCTTTGTCGCAGGTTCCCTGCTCTGCGGGCTGGCCTGGTCGATGGACTCGCTGATCTCCGCCCGCATCTTCCAGGGCCTGGGCGGCGGCGGCATCATGGTCTCGATCTTTTCCATCAACGCCGACCTTTTCGAGCCGCGCAAGCGCGCCCGCTACCAAAGCTATTCGAGCCTCATGCTGATGGCCTCGGGCAGCATCGGCCCCACCTTGGGCGGCACGATGAGCGATCTCTTCGGCTGGCGTTCGATCTTTTTGATCAATCTCCCGATCGGCATCGTCATCGTCACCGGCATCGCCCTCCTCCTGCCGCACCGGCGCCCGACGCGTCAGCCGACGATCGATGTCTTCGGTGCGCTGCTGCTCGCCGGCGTCACCACCTCCATCGTGCTTGCTGCCGATGCCGTGCAACTGTTCAAGGCCTTCTTCGCTTGGCAGACACTGCTCGTCCTTGCCGCCGGAATGCTGTGCGCCATCTTCTTCGTCGTGGTCGAAAGGCGTGTGTCCGAGCCGGTCATGCCGCTGCGCCTGTTCAAGGATCCGACCTTTCCACTGCTGATCGTCATTTCGCTGACGAGCGGCGGCATCGGCATCGGTCTCGTCAACTACCTGGCGCTCTTCCTGCAGACAACGACCGGCCTTTCGCCGACCGTCGCGGGCCTGTTCTTCATCTGCGCGACCGGTGGCATCGTCTGCGGCTCGCTCTCGGCCGGACGGCTGATCGCCCGCTATGGCCGCTACAAGCCCTTTGTCGTCACGGGGCTGACGCTCAACATCGTCTCGCTCCTCTTGATGTCGCAGCTTCAGGCCGGCACGCCGCTCGTTCTGGTCGGCCTGCTGCTGACGATGCAGGGACTGGCGATCGGCTTCGGTCAGCAGGCGCCGGTGATTGGCGTGCAGAACAGCGCGCCGAAGGCGGACACCGGCGCTGCGACTGGCGCCGTCACGCTGAGCCGCATGGGCGGCGCGGCAATTGCGATCTCCATCTACGGCGCCATCATCGGCACCTATCTCGGCAGTGTCAGCCTCGATCTGCCGGGCGTGGAAAGCCCGGCGACGCTGACGCCGAAGCTCCTCGCGACCCTTTCGCCCGAGGTGCAGCACCAGATCGGCATGATCTACGCCAATGCCTTCGAGAGCCTGTTTCAGACCGGCGCGCTGATCGCCTTTGTCGGCCTTGTCGCCGGCTTGATGCTGAAGAACGTCCGGCTGCCTGCAGCCGGCGAAACCAAGGCCTGACCGGCTCTTCTATCCCGGTCCGGCCGCCCTATTTTTCTGGGCATGAAACCAGAGGCGCTGCTTCATCCCACTGCGGCCGGGCTGTTCTGTCCCATCGGCCGTTTCCATGTCGATCCGGTGCGGCCCGTCGAGCGGGCGCTGATCACCCATGGCCATTCCGATCACGCTCGCTCCGGCCACGGAAAGGTACTTGCCACGCGCCAGACGCTCGACATCATGCGCATCCGCTACGGCGAGGATTTCTGCGGGTCTGAACAGGCGGTCGGCTACGGCGAAAGCGTCGATGTCGACGGCGTCACTGTCTGCTTCCATCCAGCCGGCCATGTGCTCGGGTCGGCGCAGATCCTGATCCAGAGGGACGGGCTGAGGATCAATGTATCCGGCGACTACAAGCGGGGCACCGACCCGACCTGCGCCTCCTTTGAACCCGTGGCTTGCGACGTCTTCATCACCGAGGCGACCTTCGGCCTGCCGGTGTTCCATCATCCGGACCCGAAAAGCGAGATAGGCAAGCTGCTCACCTCTCTGAAGCAGTTTCCCGAGCGCAGCCACATGATCGGCGCCTATGCGCTCGGCAAGGCGCAGCGCGTCATCCGGCTGATCCGCGACTGCGGCTATCACGAGCCGATCTATATTCACGGGGCCTTGTCTCGCCTCTGTGACTACTACCGCGACCAGGGTATCGAGCTTGGCGACATTCGACCGGCGACGCTGGAGAAGAAGGATCCCGATGCTTTCAAAGGGGCCGTGGTGGTCGGACCACCGTCAGCCTTCCAGGATCGCTGGGCGCGCCGCTTCAACGAGCCGCTGATTGCCTTCGCCTCCGGCTGGATGATGGTGCGGCAGCGGGCCAAGCAGGGTGGGGTGGAGCTGCCGCTGGTGATCTCCGATCATTGCGACTGGCCGGAACTTCTTGAAACCATCAAGGAGGTCGGACCATCGGAGGTCTGGGTGACGCACGGCCGCGAGGAGGCGCTGGTGCGCTGGTGCGAACTGCAGGGCTTCCCGGCCCGCCCGCTGCACCTTGTTGGCTACGAGGACGAGAGGGACTGATGAAAGCCTTCGCCACGCTTCTCGATCGCCTCGTCCTGACCCCGTCGCGCAACGGGAAGCTGAAGCTGCTTGCCGACTATTTTCGCGACACGCCCGATCCCGACCGCGGCTATGGCCTCGCGGCGCTCGCCGGTACGCTCGATCTTAGAAACATCAAGCCGGCGCTCCTGCGCGAGCTGGTGCTGGAAAAGCTCGATCCGGTGCTCTTCCAGTATTCCTACGATTACGTCGGCGACCTCGCCGAAACGATGGCGCTGGTCTGGGACGACGGCGAAAAGGACGACACGACCGACGAGGAGCAGCCGCGGCTTTCCGAAGTCGTGGCCATGATGAACTCGCTTGGCCGCACGGAAGTGCGCGCCGCCGTGCGCGACCTGCTCGACCACCTCGATCCCTCCAGCCGCTTCGCCTTCCTGAAGCTCGCCACCGGATCGCTGCGCATCGGCGTCTCCGCCCGCCTGGCCAAGCAGGCCCTCTCCGATATGAGCGGCAAGGACGTGACGGAGATCGAGACGCTCTGGCACGGGCTCGGGCCGCCCTACGAACCCCTCTTCGCCTGGCTAGAGGGGAGGGCGGAGAAGCCGGTGCTGGCCACACCCGCGATCTTCCATTCCGTTATGCTCGCCAACCCCGTCGAGGAGGGCGATCTTGAAAAGCTCGATCCGGAGGATTACGCCGCCGAATGGAAATGGGACGGCATCCGCGTCCAGATGTCGAGCTATGGCGGTACCAAGAAACTCTATTCCCGCTCCGGCGACGACATCACCGGCGCCTTTCCCGATATCGTCGACGCGATCAACTTCGAGGGCGTGGTCGATGGCGAGCTTCTGGTTGGCGGCACCATGCGCTCCAACAGCCCGACCCGCACCTTCTCCGACCTGCAGCAGCGGCTGAACCGCAAGACGGTGACCAGCCGGATGCTCGACGACTATCCAGCCTTCGTGCGCGCCTATGACCTGCTGTTTCAGAGCGACGAGGACATCCGCACCCGCAGCTTCTTTGAGCGCCGTGAGCTGCTGGGCGAGGTGATCAGCAAGGCGCCCCACGACCGTTTCGACCTGTCGGATCTCGTTGCATTCTCTGACTGGCAGGAGCTCGACCGTCTGCGCGTCAATCCACCCGATCCGGTGATCGAGGGCGTCATGATCAAGCGCAAGGACAGCCCGTACCAGGCTGGGCGACTCAAAGGCCCCTGGTTCAAGTGGAAGCGCGATCCCTACAATATTGATGCGGTGATGCTCTATGCTCAGCGCGGCCACGGTAGACGCTCCAGCTATTATTCCGACTTCACCTTCGGAGTCTGGTCGGAGACGCCAGACGGCGAACAGCTGGTGCCGGTTGGCAAGGCCTATTTTGGCTTCACCGATGCCGAACTCGAAGTTCTCGACAAGTTTGTGCGCGACAACACGGTTGAGCGTTTTGGACCCGTGCGGGCCGTACGGGCAGAACCGGATTTCGGTTTTGTCCTGGAGGTCGCTTTTGAAGGGATCAACCGCTCCACCCGCCACAAGTCCGGCGTCGCCATGCGCTTCCCCCGCATCGCCCGCCTTCGAGTGGACAAGCTGCCGCGCGACGCCGACCGTCTCTCGACGCTGACGGCCATGGTCGAGGCGCGCGAGGCTTAACCGCCCCGTATGGCGTCGATGATCCTTGGCATATCGACGGGCTTCTCCAGACGCGTGACGTGCGAGAAACGGGCTGGAATGCTGCTGTCGCCATAGCCGGTAACGAAGATGAAGGGGATCTGACGTTCGATCAGCCGATCCGCGATCGGAAAGCTGCTTTCAGCGTTGAGGTTCGCGTCGAGGAGGGCGAATCCGACACTCTCGCCACCGTCCAGAAGAGCACCGGCATCGTTCAGCGTCCCGGCAGGGCCGAGAACCGCGGCGTCTGCGTCCTCAAGTCCCCTCCGAGTTCGTCGGCGATGAAGTATTCGTCTTCGACACCAGGACAGTAAGATCAGCCAGTATGCCTCCCGCCACAGATGATTCTCCTAATGATCGAAGGTGATGGGAGCCCGGATGGTGCAGCGGATGCCGTCTTCACCCATTTCGTAAGTGGTCCTTGCCTTGAGCTGGTAGGGAAGGGCGCGCTCGATCAGTTCCCGCCCGTAGCCGGAGCCCAGAGGCGCCGCATCCACCGCCGGCATGTCGTCAACGCCCGTCTCCAACCACTCGAGAGACAGGAGCGGCGCATCCCCCTCGTGCTCGATGCGCCAGCGAATGGTGAGATGACCCTCAGGCGCCGACAGGGCGCCGTATTTGACGGCATTGGTGGCAAGCTCGTGCAGCGCCAGCGCGAAGGTCTGGATGGCCCGCGAACGCAGCCGCAACTCTTGGGCCCCCTCGAGCGTAATCTTCGCCCGGCCGCTGGAATGCGCTGAAAGCTCTGCCGTGCAGGTACGTCACCGAGCCCTCGATGAACACGAGGCTCCCGTCCTTGCGCAGATGCCAGCGAACATTCGGCGCCTTCCCCTTTTCAATGGCGGTGCGCATTTCGTTCCTGTCCTCGCCGTGCGCCCGGTCTTCCTTGGTAAACAGCTTGCTGGCGCACATGCCGTCCGCCTCCTCCGCCGTCCACCCGCAGACGACCTCCGCACCCTTGTGCCAGTCGATAATCCGGTCGTTGGCGTCGGAGACGAAGATCGCGTAGTCGCGGGCATTCTCGACGATCAGGCCAAAGCGCTCCTCGCTGGCTTTCAACGCCTCCAGCTTCTGCAGTCGGTCGATCACCGGCCCGAGGATGGTGGCATAGGTCCTGAGAAACTGGGTGTCCACGTCATCGAACCTTCGCGGTTCCTGACTGTCGACCTGCAGATGCCCGTAGGGCTCGCGGCCCGGAACGAAGATCGGCACATTGGCAAGCGCGACAACGCCTGCATCCTTCATGAAATGAGGAATCTTAAAGCGGTCTTCCTTGGAGATATCCTGCGTGATCACCGGCGCCCCGGATCGGATCGAATAGGTTTCCGAGGAGTGTTCGCTCATGTCGAGCTCGACCCCGACGCTCTCCGGATCCCAGCCTACTGCCGCGCGGACGCGGAGCTTGTCCTCGCCCCCGTGGATCTCCAGCAACCTTGGAGCGGTAGGTTTGCAGTGCCTCGCCGACCAGCCGGCACGCCTCGGTCAGCACCTCGTCAAGATCGTCTGAGCGGATGGCAAAATCGCCGAATTCGGCCAGCACCTGCTGGCGCTTCAAGAACTGCTCCCGGTCCAATGACTGCTTCCTTGGGTCAACCATGGGAACTCCAGGAACGGTGCGATGTGCCGTAAGATTGCGAAGGGATCTGGAGTTATGGCACGGTTGCCGATGAGACAACCGATGCGCAAGGCACGTGGGCGCGTTGCGATCGCTCCGGCCTCTGTGTCCTCAGGGTCGGCAATTTTGCCTCGTTACGGTAGCCCGTCAGCTTGGGATCAGCAGCATCACCGCCGACGTCACGATGACAAGGGCAAAGAGCGCAAGAAATACGTCCCGATCCACGGCCTGCTCCTCCACGCGCGGAATCCGCGTATCGTGGAGAACCTGCTGAAGAACAAGAAGTTCCGGGAGAGCAGACGCGCCGTCGCTGAGACCCGTAAAAAAGAGATAAGACGGGCCTCGTGAGCCCGCCTTCGTTCAGTTCAACGTTGATGCTCTGAGGCCTCAGAACTCTTCCCAGCTGTCATTGCTGACGGCGGCGGCGGTGGCGCTCTTACCGGTGAAGGCGCGGGCGATCTTGTTGACCATGCCGCGAGCAGGCGAGGCCGCCGGCGCCGAGCTCGGCCTTGCCGCAGCCGAGCTCCGCGCCGCATAGCCGGACGAGGCGCCACCCAGCTGGAACTGCGACACGAGCTCGCGCAGGCGGCCGGCTTCGGTGGCAAGCGTTGCGCCGGCGGCATTGGCTTCTTCCACCATCGCCGCATTCTGCTGCGTCACCTGGTCCATTTGGTTGACGGCGGTGTTCACCTCCGAGAGGCCGACCGACTGTTCGCGCGCCGAGGTGGCGATTGCATCCATGTGCTGGTTGATCGAGACGATATAGGTCTCGATCGTCTTCAAGGCCTCGCCCGTCTGGCTGACGAGATGGACGCCGTTCTCCACCTCGACGGAAGAGTTGCGGATCAGGTCCTTGATCTCCTTGGCAGCGGTCGCCGAGCGTTGGGCGAGCTCGCGCACCTCCTGGGCAACGACCGCAAAGCCCTTGCCGGCCTCGCCTGCGCGGGCGGCTTCCACACCGGCATTGAGGGCCAAGAGGTTGGTCTGAAAGGCGATGTCGTCGATCACGCCGATGATCGAGGAGATCTGGTTCGACGACTGCTCGATCTTGCCCATGGCATCGACCGCATTGGCAACGACCGCCCCTGACTGGCGCGCACTCTCGTTCGCCTGGATGGCCACCGTGCGGGCCTCTTCCGCCCGCTTGGAAGAATTGGCGACATTGGCGGTGATCTGGTCGAGCGCGGCTGCGGTCTCTTCCAGCGAAGCGGCCTGCTGCTCGGTGCGCCTGGAAAGATCCTCCGCGCTCTGGCTGATCTCGCGCGAGCCGCTGTCGATCGAGCTGGTGGAGCCGGCAACGGATGTCAGCGCCGAGCGCAGCTGTTCGATGGCACGGTTGAAGTCGTCACGTAGACCTTCGAACTCTTCCGCGAACGGCTGGTTCAGCTGGACTGCAAGATCACCGGCAGCCAGTTGCTTCAGTCCGCCAGCAAGCCCCGAGGTTGCCTGTGCCATCGCTTCGGCACGGATACGCTCTTGCTCGGCGATCTGGCGGCGCTGCTCCTCGGTCTGGTTGCGCTGGGCTTCGGCCCGGCGCTCAATCTCGACCGTCTTGAGGGCATTGTCCTTGAATACCTGCACGGCACGCGCCATGGCACCCAATTCGTCCGGGCGGTTTTCTCCTTCGATCGTCGCGTTGAGATCGCCGGCGGCAAGGCTCGTCATCGTTCCTGTCAGGCGACCGAGGGTGCGTGCCAGTGCTCGGGCAAACAGATAGAAGCCAAGAAGCGAGAGGACAGAGACAACGATGGAGCCGCCGATCGTCATCCACAGCGCCGTTTTGCCGTCATTGACCATGTCGCTAACGTCGGCTGCGATCTCGATCATCCCGATCTTCGCCCCCGAGTAGTTGTTGAACGGCATGGCCCGTACGGCATAGGTGAGGTCGCCTTCCGTGAGACGTTTCTTGACCGGCTGGCCATCAAAGGCGGCCTTGAGTTCTTCGTCGGAAAGAAGGGTCGTGTCCGTGGTGGAAGCCTGCTTCTCAAGCTTTCCGTCGACCATGACGTAAACGGCCACTTCACCGCCGATCCGGGCAGCGAGGGGCTCGAAGTAGGCGTTGGTCAGGCTGGTTCCGACGTCGACGGCGCCGACCACTTTGCCATCGGCCAATACTGGAGCCGTTGCGAACATGCTAACGGCCGTGCGGCCAGGCTCAATGCCTGCGACGAGCTTGCCGCTGGAGAGCGCCTCGATTACCGTCTTGCGGCGGCCCTTCATGTCGTCGCCGAACTTTTCCGGAGTATGGATGCGGGCAACGGCTTCGCCGTTGGCGTTGATGAAGGTAATGAGCTGAAGCCCTCCTTCGCTCACGACAGCAGGAAGTGCCGCCGCATGGCGAGTGACAATGGCCTCGCGCGCATTGCTGGTGATCAGGCCGGCAACCTCAGGTTCAGCGGCCAGCGTCAACGCCAGTGCCGAGGCAGCCTTCTTCTGCGCGGCCATGTCCGTTTCGATCAGCGCAAGATCGCTCGCCATTTCCCGCTGCAGCGCATCTTCCGACGCCAGCGACTGGCGGTGCCACGCCGTCCCCCCGATCGCGATGCTTGTAAAGAGAACGGCGGCAAAACCGCATGCTGTGATCGTCATCCAGAGAGGACGCTTGATGGTAACTTCCGACATTGATTTCCCGACCTGTGCCCATTTGACAGTGGCTTATTGGTGGACGGGAAAGATTCAATTTCTAATAATAATGGCTACCTGAAAGTACATGGTGATTTGTTGCAGTGCGGAGCAATCTCTGAGGTTGAGACTGAATTCATAGCCAGAATGCGACAAGGGTAGCCAAGGCGACTGCGGAGAGGAAGTTTCTGGCGAGCTTGTCGTAACGTGTTGCGACGCGTCGGAAGTCTTTCAGTCGGCAGAAGGCGTTCTCGATGAGGTGGCGGCTCTTGTAGCCTTCGGCGTCGTATCAGCATGAACGCAAAAGGGCGTCCGATCACGTCGGTGAGGACGTGGATTTTGGTGGTTTTCCCGCCGCGCGAAGGTCCGATAGCCTGATTTTTCGCCCCCCTTTGCCGCCATGGGCCGAGCGGTGCGCCTTGACGTAGGTGCTGTCGATGGAGGTGCTTTTGGTGACCGCGCCGGACGTCGCGAGCGCCTCGACCAATTCAGTCCAGAACCGTTTGCGAGACCAACGATTGAAGCGGTTGTTGACCGTGGTCGAAGGGCCATAGTCGCGCGGACAATCGCACCACCGGCAGCCGACCTTGAGAACGTGGATGATGCCGGAGATCACTCGACGATCATCGACCCGGCGAGCCCCGCCCTTGTTCCTCGGCAACAGGGGCTCGATCACCGCCCATTGCTCATCCGACAGCCAAAACAAGCGACCCATTTAAGCCTCCAATCCATTGATCGGAAATCTTGAATCTGATTTTCCGCGGCAAATCAACATGACCATCGGGTTTCGACCCTAATGCGCCAGCGAAAGCCAAATGGCTCTAATCGCTGTGCGCTTGCTTGCGCCTCCCGCCATGGCAAGACAGGTAGATCGCTGCAGTCTCCACCTCCGCACCCGCAGCGGCAAACCATCCCCGCCGTCAGCTTCGCACCAGCCGCGTCGCGCATGTTGGACATGGGATCATCTGCCGGAATCGGGTTTTCATGTCGTCTTTGCCTCACACTCTGCGCCGAAGCCTTTCCCTGCTTGCCGCCGGAACTGCCGCAGCGTCGCTGAGCGGCTGCATCCTGGTGACGGATACCAGCCGAATGAACCCCGACGTCTTCGTGCAGGAGACGGCGCCCGTCTTCTACGTTCCGCCCTATGTCGACCCGCCGACGAACCAGCCGCCGCCGATGCCGGGCGGCATCCCGCACCGGCGCCAGCTCTATCCCACCTATTTCCACCAGACCTATCGCCCGACCTATGGCCTGCCGGTCACCAACCCGGTCCACCGGGTGATGTACGGGGTGATCAACGATGGTGGCCACACGCTTCCCGCCATCCCCTATTTGCGCATCGATCCGCGCTTCCTGCGCCAAGAAGTGGCCTATCAGACGACGGAGGCCCCCGGCACCATCGTCGTCGATACGAGAGAGCAGTATCTCTATCTCGTGCAGTCCGGCGGCAAGGCGATCCGGTACGGTGTTGGGCTCGGCAAGGAAGGCTTTGCCTGGTCCGGCCGCGGTGTCATCCAGTGGAAGGCGAAGTGGCCGCGCTGGACGCCGCCGAGCGACATGGTGGCCCGCCAGCCGGAGCTGCGCCAGTTCGCGGCCGCGGAAGGCGGTGCGAATCCCGGCCTCAACAACCCGCTCGGGGCGCGCGCCCTCTACATCTTCAAGGACGGCAAGGACACGCTCTACCGCGTCCACGGTACGCCCGACTGGCAGTCGGTCGGCAAAGCCACCTCGTCCGGCTGCGTGCGCATGCTCAACCAGGACGTCATCGACCTTTATGATCGGGTTCCCGATTCCACGCCCATCGTCGTACTCTGAGAGACCGGCCGCCGCCTAGGCTCACGGGAACGTGCCTTCCGTTCGTAGCGACGCTGACGTAGGGAAGCGTAAAGCATGCCGTGATACGGACGTCTGCCGGTGGAACAATTGCGCCGCCGTTGCCGTTGATGGCCAAGTCAAAGAACGAGAAATCGGGCGGTTTCCCAATATGAACAGCACTACCATCTATTCCCGCCGGAGCGTGTTGTCGCTTCTTGCGGCGGGTGCAGCTTCGACCCTTGCCGGATGCGCCTCCAGTGGCCCGCGTCCCATTTCCGCAACGCCGGTGGCCTTTGCGCCGCCGCCGCAGCTTCCTTCCGGCCGTTCCGCTGAACTCGACGCCATGTATGGAACCGTCGTCGACAACGGCTACGTCATTCCGGCCGTCCCCTACTGGGAGATCAATCCGCGTTACTACCGCCAGCAGGTCGTCGACCCCACGGGCGAGCGGCCGGGCACCGTGGTCGTCGATACCGCGTCCCGCTTCCTCTACCTCGTCGAGCCCGGCGGCACCGCCATGCGCTACGGCGTCGGTATCGGTCGCGAAGGCTTCGCCTGGGAAGGCGAGGGCGTCATCGAATGGCGGCAGAAGTGGCCGAAATGGACCCCGCCGCAGGAAATGATCGCCCGCCAGCCGGAGCTCGCCAAGTATTCGGCTGACAATGGCGGCATGCCCCCGGGCCTCAACAACCCGCTCGGCGCGCGCGCTCTTTACATCTTCAAGGGCGGCAAGGACACGCTCTACCGCCTGCACGGCTCGCCGGAATGGAATTCCATCGGCAAGGCCGTCTCCTCCGGCTGCGTGCGCCTGATGAACCAGGACGTCATCGACCTCTACGAGCGCGTCCCGGAAAACGCCCGCATCGTCGTCTGGCAGTGATCAAAGATCAGGTCGTCGGCTGCTTCAGCAGTCGACGCCTCAGATCCACCAGACCTTCTCGCAACGTCTCCGCCTCGTTCAGGCTGCAGCCGGTGGCTGAGCCGATCTCCTGCATGACGCCGACGGCCTTCTGCCGCAGGGCATCGCCTTTTGGCGTCAGCTGAATACGTACCTGCCGCTCGTCCTGGGTGTAGCGCCGCCGCATCACGAGCCGAGCCTGTTCGAGGCGCTTGAGGAGAGGGGAAAGCGTTCCGGAATCGAGGCCGAGCCGCTCGCCGATCGTCTTGACCGACTGTCCGTCCTCTTCCCACAGGGTCAGCATCACGAGGTATTGCGGATAGGTCAGCCCGAGCGGGTCGAGCAAAGGCTTATAGGCGCGTGTGAACGCGTGGGCCGCGCCATAGATGGCAAAGCACAGCATCGCATCCACCGGCGCGGGCGTTGGACTCTTCGGCGTTTTCGTCTTGCGACCTGACGTCACGGCATCCTGCTCTATCTTTCGACAGGCGTATCTTCTCAGGCTTGACGCCGGAATGCAATGCGGGTAATTGAATTGTGCACAATCTAAGTGCGAAAGCCATCCCACCTTGAAGGAAGGAACCTGCCATGCCGATCCTCTACACCACCAAAGCATCTGCCACCGGTGGCCGTTCGGGCCACGCTGTCTCGGAAAACGGCGTCCTGGATGTGGCGCTGACCGTGCCGAAGGAACTCGGTGGCGATGGTGCAACTGGGACCAATCCGGAGCAGCTCTTCGCCGCCGGCTACTCCGCCTGCTTCCTCGGTGCGCTGAAGAATGTCGCCGGTAAGGAAAAGGTGAAGATTCCGGACGATGCGAAGGTAACCGCCACCGTCGGCATCGGCCCGCGTGAGGATGGAACCGGCTTCGGCATCGAAGTCTCGCTCGTCGTCGACATTCCGGGCCTCGACAAGGCGCAGGCGGAAGATCTGGTCGCAAAGGCCCACATCGTCTGCCCTTACAGCCACGCCATGCGCACCTCCACGGAAGTGCCGGTTTCCGTGGCCTAACGTTGCCGAGCCAGGGAGCGGTCTTCGTTCCCCTGGCCCTGGCCATTCTTCACCTGATAGCGAGCAGCGTCTTTCGCAGCGGCGCCATCTCCGCGCCCAGTTCGTCGTCCAGCGCGCCGTGAACCTCCTGCCAGATCGGCAGCGCCGCGGAGAGCAGGGAGGTTCCCTCGTTCGTCAGCCGTATCAGCCGGCTGCGCCGGTCTTTGGGGTCCGGCAGTGTCTCCACGAGCCCGCGCCGTTCCAGCACCTTGATCGCAGCCGTCAGCGTCGTGCGGTCCATGGAGAGAACCTCGGCGACGGCACCCATCGGCGCGGCCTCCGGCCGGTTCAAGGACATCATCAGTGAGAACTGCCCGTTGTTCAGCCCCAGCGGCTTCAGTGCGATGTCGAAGCGGCGGGCGAGCAAGCGCGCCGCCCGCTGGACATGAAGGCAAAGGCATGTGTCGCGGACGTGCAGTGTGGTGGAAAACGGAATCAGCATGCTGTTTGACATGGCTCAAATATGTTGATATCAACCTAAGTGTCAAGCAAAAGGAGGTCGCATGAACGTTGTTGCGTCGCCAATGAACCCTGTTGTGTCCCGGGAGGAATGGCTGGAGGCCCGTCGCCGGCTGTTGCAGCTGGAAAAGGAGGAGACCCGTCTGCGCGACAAGGTGCGCACTGAGCGCCGCGCACTCCCTTGGGTGAAGATGGACAAGGACTACGTTTTCCAGACGCCGGAGGGGGAGAAGCACCTTTCCGACTTGTTCGACGGCCGCAGCCAGCTTTTGGTCTATCACTTCATGATGGGACCCGAGTGGGATGCCGGCTGCGTCGGCTGCTCCTTCCACTCTGACCATGTCGACGGCACGCTCGCGCATCTCAATCATCACGATGTGACCTATGTCGCGGTCTCCCGCGCGCCGATCGACAAGATCATGGCTTATAAGGCGCGCATGGCCTGGAAATTCCCCTGGGTCTCCTCGCATGGCTCGGATTTCAACTTCGACTTCCACGTCTCCTTCACTCCGGAGGATCTGGCGAAGAAGACGGTCTACTACAACTTCCGTGCAACGCCGTCGGCTGATGCCCATGACGAGCTGCCCGGCCTTTCAGCCTTCTACAGGAACGACAAGGGCGACATTTTTCACACCTACTCCACCTACGCCCGCGGCGGCGAGGAACTGATCGGCACGCTGATGGTGCTCGATCCTGCGCGCTTCGGCCGCAACGAGGAGGGCACGATGGACTTCGTCATGCGTCATGACGAATACGAACCGGCGATGGAGAGCGAAGCTTCATCCTGTTGCCATTAATGGCGCGCATCGTCTTTCAAGCCTGGAGGGAAGGTCATGGCAATGGAGATGGCAAGGCCGCAGGCCGAGCACTCGTTTCTGAAAAGACTGGTCGGGACGTGGAGGGTGACCGCCAAGGACATGACCGGCGACGAGCCCTGGACGGAGGAAGTGCGCTCGCTACAGGACATCTGGTTCGTGGCGGAGGGCAGGGGCCAAACGCCTGACGGCGGCGGCCCCGCAACCACAGTTCTCACGCTTGGCTTCGACCCGCAAAAGGGCAAGTATGTCGGCAGCTGGATAGGCTCGATGATGACCCACATGTGGGTCTATGAAGGCGAGATCTCGGCAGATGGCAACACGCTCAGCCTCTATACCACCGGGCCGGATTTTCAGGATCCCGCAAAGACAGGCGAGTATCGAGAGCAGATCCTCTTCCAAGACGATAACAACCGGATCTTCACCTCCAGTGCTCGTCAGACTGACGGAAGCTGGAGCCAGTTCATGGAAGCCCATTACACCCGCATGTCCTGAAAAGGACCGCTGCGACGTCGATCACGCAAAACCTCGGCCGCGGCCGAACAACGGAGGTCGAAATGCTGCAAACCGCATTGGAAACGCGAAGCGACACCCACGGCAAGTTCATCTGGTGCGAGCTGATGACCTCCGACACGGAGGCGGCGGGACGCTTTTACAGGGCCGTCCTCGGCTGGTCGGTGAAGCCGCTGTCCATGGACGTTGACCACCCCTATTATCTGTTCGAGATCGGCGAGGGCGAAAAGTGCCTCGGTATCGGCGGCATGATGCCAATGCCTGCCGAGCTCGCCGGTCACATGCCGCCGAGCTGGAGCGGCTATGTGGCCGTCGACGATGTCGATCAGATGGCCCGCGACTTCAAGGAAAATGGCGGGATTGTGCATCGTCAGCCGGAGGACATCCCAGAGGTCGGTCGCTTCGCCGTCGTAGCCGATCCTGACGGCGCGGTCCTCAACATCATGACGCCGTTGCCGATGGACGACATGCCGCCTCCGGCGCCGGAGGGCGCGCAGGGAACCGCCGCCTGGTACGAGCTCTATACCGAGAGTGTCGATGCCGCGACCGGCTTCTACGGGCGGATGTTCGGCTGGACCAAGGATCAGGACTTCGACATGGGCGCGATGGGCCCGTACCGCATCTTTGCCGAGCACGGTAAAGCCGTCGGCGGCATGATGAAGCGGCCGGAGAGTTTTCCCGCACCCAGCTGGGTCTATTACTTCAATGTCGACAGACTGGATGCAGCTCTGGAACGTGTGAAGCAGGGTGGCGGGAAGCTGGTGAACGGCCCGAATGAGGTGCCTGGCGGAAGCTGGATTGCTCAATGCCTTGATCCGCAGAATGCGATGTTCTGCCTTGTGGCGCGGGTCAGATAGCAATCGAGTAAGGTGGCTGCCGCTCCGTTAAAACTAGGTTCATGCAACGCTCGCTACACTTTAGGGATGAACTCTCTGCCGATCCGGCGGAGGGGTGGTCAGACGACAAAGGTAACGATGCGCAGGATAAGGCTGCTGGTGGTGGGGCCACCTTCCTTCCTATCGCCGGCGGTGCGCCAGGCTTGGACCAATGCAGGCATTGATCTGCAGGGGCCGGTTGCCGCTGCGGATCTGGCCAAGGCCTCGTTGGGCGCACAGGTCGACGGCGCGATCATCGATGTCGGCTATGATGCCGTGTCGTTGCTTGGTGCGGTGGAGATCTTCGACAGCCTGGCCATTCCTGCGCTGTTTGCGGGACCGGTGGCCGACTCCCATGGCGGGTTTACGTTTTCCGCGGCTCCAGCAAACATCAATGCGATTGTTCATCAACTGCTCGGTTCGCACCAGACGACGCTCCAGTGATGCTCTGCTGACGTTTTGGCGTTGATCTCTGAATATATGAGCTTATCGTGATGGAGGCGACAACGGGCGGCCCATGCCAAGGTCGGCCTCTCCGGGAGGAGCTTCCATGTCAGATCAACGCAATTTCTTTCCAGAAATACTTTCCTCTGAAGAGATCGGATTAATGCATGCGACGGTCCACGATCTTCTGGGGGAAAAAGGCGCCCACCGCCCTGCGCGTGACCCTCAGGATGTCGCCAGACTTGTCCTCAGGCTCTACCGTATCGGGCTGACCGAGCCGCCGCGCAAGCTGCGCGATCTCGCCGGCATGATGGCAGACCGGGAAACGATGGCGCGACGCGTCTCTTGAACATGTTCGGTGCGAAAAAAATCGGGGGTGAACGGAACGATCTGCGGGGCTGATGAATTCAGCCTCACAGATACGGGAGCTTTTCCATGACAGACAAAGCCGTCCTCGCCCACCTCCAGGTGGAAGTCCTTCAACTCGTTCCAGCGCTTCGCAGCTTTGCCCGGCGCTTTTATCCCAACCCGCACGATGTCGATGACCTGGTCCAGGAAACGCTGCTGCGGGCGTTTGCCAATCTCGACAAGTTCCGTCCCGGCACCAGCCTCAAGTCCTGGATGTTCACCATCATGCGCAACACCTTCTGCACCCGGTACGGGCAGGGTAAGCGCGAGTTCGTCGGCATCGAAGACTGCGCCTCGCTCCACCGGGCCATCGACGCGCCGCAGGAGTGGTCGGTGCGGGCGCATGAGTTCCAGCGGGCACTTGCCGATCTGCCGGAACATTATCGAGATGCCTTCGAAACGGTGCTGATGCGCGGCGAAAGCTATGAGCAGGCGGCACTTCGCTGCAATTGTCCGATCGGTACGATCAAGAGCCGCGTCAATCGTGCGCGAAGCGCCATCCTGAAGAGCCTTGGCGAAGACGGTGTTAAGGGGACTATGGGAATCCAGTAGCGCTTTCACTCGCGCTCGCAGAGAGCCAAGCCTTGATGCCGGCGCTGTGGCAGCTATCTTCCCCAGGATGACATTCCAGCCATCCGAGCCGAGCACGACGCCACGATATCATTCCTTCCGCAATACACTTCAGCGAGTAGAGCGCGGACGGGATGCGATGGCGCTCCGCTGGCAGGCGTTGTTTGCCATCGTCGATATTGCCATCCTCGCCTTCTTCCTCTTCGGCCCGTACCTGCGCTCCGGGCCCTCCTACCTGATCATCGATTATCTCGTGGCCGTGTGGATCGGCACCGAGCTTTTGCTGCGCATCATCGCCGCGCACAGCTGGGGCGCTCTCTTCCGGCGCCCGATGACGTGGATCGACGTTATCATCCTGGCAACCTTGCTCTTCCCGCACACGCTCTACAATTTCGCCTTCCTGCGCGCCCTGCGCCTATGGGCAATCGGCAACAGCACGCTCTTGCGCGTCGGCCTGCGTCGCATGGGTTACCCGCACCTCCTTGACGTTGTGCGTGCCTTCATCAACCTGCTGATCTTCCTCTTCGTCGTCACCGGCTTCGTCTACACTAGCTTTTTCTACAACCGGCCGGGCGAGGAGGGGTTCGTCGACGCCCTCTACTTCACCGTCGCCACCATCACCACGACAGGCTTCGGCGACATCACCCTGCCGGGCACTGCAGGAAAGTTGACATCCGTGGTCACCATGATCGTCGGCATCTCGCTCTTCGTGCGGCTGGCGCAAGCAGTGGTACGGCCCTACAAGGTGAACTACCCCTGTCCGAAGTGCGGCCTGCAGCGCCACGAAAGCGATGCAGTCCACTGCAAGGCCTGCGGCAATATCCTCAAGATCCCGGATGACGGCGATTAGCCAACGGTTCCCTTGCTGCGGGGGGCTTCCTCGTCCCACCGCTGCTGGTCGAGGCGGCGCATCACCGGCGTCACCGCCACGCCATGAACGATGATGGAGATCAGGACGATCAGGAAGACGGTGACCCAGAGCTTAGGCTCGGTTCCGAACTCAGCCTGGCCGGTGGCAAAGGCGAGGTAGTAGAAGGATCCGAGCCCGCGGATCCCGAAGAAGCTGATCACCGCCTTCTCGCTCGGCAGGTGGGGAAGGCCGATCAGGCTGATCCAGCCGAACACCGGCCGGATCACGAACAGCGAGACCAGCGCCACTGCAACGATCTCCCAGCTGATCACCTCGAAGATGCGCCCGTCGCCAAGGATCATGCCGAAGCAGACGATCAGCAGCATCATCAAGAGCCGCTCGATCTGCTCGGCAAAATCATGTAGGCTCTTGTGATAGGCGTTGTGGCGCTCGACCGATCGCAGGGTTACTGCCGCCACGAAGACGGCCAAGAAGCCGTAGCCGTGAACCAGTTCCGTCGCGCCATAGCAGAGGCAGGTGATCCCGAGCGCCACGAGCCCGTCCCCGGTGCGTGACAGGCTGGCGCGCTGGGGCAGGCGAAAGGTTAGGTATCCCAGGATGCGTCCCGTCAGCCAGCCCACAAGAACACCGGCTGCAAGACGCCAGATGACATCCACCGCCAGCCAGTTCCCGATGATTTCGCCATATCCGTCACCGAGGGCGGTCAGTGCGATGGCAAGATAAACGAAGGGAAAGCTCAATCCGTCGTTCAGGCCGGCCTCCGAGGTCAGCGAGAAACGTACCTCGTCCTCCTCTCCCGTCTTTGGCGGCCCGACTTGTACGTCGGAGGCAAGCACCGGATCGGTCGGCGCCAGAACCGCACCCAGCAGCACTGCGGATGCCAGAGGCAGGCCGAGCAGCCCGGCGCCGAAGGCGGCGATGGCTGCGATCGTCAGCGGCATGGCGATCCCGAGCAACCGCCAGGTCACTCGCCAGCTTTTCCAGCCGAGCGGTCGGTCGAGCTTGAGGCCCGCACCCATCAGCGCGACGATCACCACGAATTCCGTCAGGTGTTCGGTGAGGTAGCGATTTTCCAGCGGATTGACCGCAAACGGCGCGACCGGCGACCAGGAAAACACAGCGCCGAGCACGATGCAGAAGATCGGCAGCGACAGCGGCAGTTCGCGCAGCACCATCGGCAGCCACGCCGTGAGCAGGATGACCGCGCCAAACAGCGTGAGGATGATGATGTAAGCGTCCATGCGTCTGCTGGTGTTCCGTTTGTACGAGGAGAGACCGTATATTGTGACAGTAACGGCTCTTGCCGTTCTCCCGTTCCCCGGCGGCGGCGCCATTCGCTACACCGCCCTGCGAGTTCCGCAGATCGCGGGTCCCCGTCTCGGCTTGTGCTCGACCTCAAGGCTGATATAGCGCTGCAGACAAACGATCTTTCGAAGGAGCATCGATCCATGGCAGCCGGCGACGATCATGTCTATGACGAAGCGAGCGGCAAATGGCGCCCGGCATCGGAACTGGCTGCCGCCGCCGAAATGAATGCGGTCGAGGTTCGCGACGCTTCCGGTAACCTCCTGCACGATGGCGATTCCGTCACGCTGATCAAGGACCTCAAGGTCAAGGGCGCCAGCCAGACGCTGAAGCAGGGGACCGTCATCCGGTCGATCCGGCTCACGGACGATTCCGACAGATCGACTGCCGCCACGGCTGCATCAAGGAGCTCGTGCTGCGGACGGAGTTCGTCCGCAAACGCTAAGCCGCCAGGCGGCCTACGCGGGCGCCTTTATTCCTAGCGCTTCAGGCTGCCCAATATCCCGCGTACAATGGCACGGCCAAGCGAGTTGGCCATCGAGCGTGCCGCACTTTTCATCGCCGCTTCGACCACGGTTTCCCGCTGATAGCCCGAGCGGCCGGCACTGCGCCGCGATGCCAGCTTGTCCTCCGGATCGTCGCCGAAGCCCGGCAGAGTCCATCGGCCGGCGGCGCTGCCGTCAGCCTCGCTCTCGTGCTTTTCCGCCTCCGCCTTCTTCGCCCGCGCCATCAGGATCTCGTAGGCGGACTCCCGGTCGACATCGCGGTCGTACTGGCCGGCAATCGGGCTGCGGTTGATCACCTGCTGCCGCTCCGCCTCGATGAGCGGCCCGATGCGGGAGGAGGGCGGGCGGATCAGCGTCCGCTCCACCATGGAAGGCGCACCCTCGTCCACCAGCGTCGAAACCAGCGCTTCCCCGGTCCCGAGTGCGGTAATGGCCTCTTCCGTATTGAAAGCGGGGTTCGCGCGGAAGGTTTCCGCCGCAGTCTTCACCGCCTTCTTCTCCCGCGGGGTATAGGCACGCAGCGCATGCTGAACACGGTTGCCGAGCTGTGCGAGCACGGTCTCCGGCACATCGAGCGGGTTCTGCGTGACGAAATAGACGCCGACGCCCTTGGAGCGGATCAGTCGCACCACCTGCTCGATGCGTTCGGTCAGCACCTTCGGCGCCTCGTTGAACAGGAGATGTGCTTCGTCGAAGAAGAAAACGAGCTTTGGCTTTTCCGGATCCCCGACCTCCGGCAGTTCCTCGAAGAGTTCCGACAGCAGCCAGAGCAAGAAGGTCGCGTATAGCCGCGGATTGTTCATCAGCTTTTCCGCGGCAAGCACGGTGATCATGCCGCGCCCATCCTGCGCCGTGCGCATCAGGTCGCGGATGTCGAGCGCCGGTTCGCCGAAGAAATGCTCCGCGCCTTGCTGTTCCAGCACCAGCAGGTTGCGCTGCAGCGAACCCACAGAAGCCTTGGAAACGAAGCCGTAGCGGCTCGAGATCTCGCTGGTGTGCTCGCCCATGTAGTTCAGCAGCGCCTGCAGGTCCTTGAGGTCGAGCAGTGCCATGCCGCCCTCGTCGGCGATCTTGAAGGCAATGTTGAGAACGCCTTCCTGCGCCTCCGTCGCATCCATCAGCCGGGCGAGCAGGAGAGGGCCCATCTCAGCAATCGTGGTGCGGACGCGGTGGCCCTTCTCGCCGTAAAGGTCGAGGAAGATCGTCGGAAAGTCAGCGAAATCGTAGTCGGAGAACTGGATCTGCTCGGCACGCTTGAGGAGGAAGTCCTTTTCCTCCCCGCGCATGGCGATGCCGGAAAGGTCGCCCTTGATGTCGGAGCAGAAGACCGGCACGCCCGCCTTGGAAAAGCTTTCTGCCAGAATCTGCAGCGTCACCGTCTTGCCCGTCCCGGTGGCGCCGGTGATCAGACCGTGGCGGTTGCCGAACTTCAGCTCCAGATATTCGGCCTTTTTGAAGGAATCGTCGGGGTTTCGGCTGCCGCCGAGAAACAGTTTTCCTTCATCCGTCATGCAACCGGCCCTCCCTCGCGGCGTTAGGCTGCCAAGGGTTATAGATGGCGCAGCAGGGCCCGGCAACGGCTGCCCAAAAGCACCTGCGAGTCAAAGGGTAAGGGAGCAGGGATGTGCAGGACGACGCAGTCAAGGCCGAAAAGCGTGAACCAGGTCGTGGGCGGGAAGCGAAGAATCCGCATCAGATTCCTTCCAAGGGCCTGAAGGACGTCTTCTGGCGCCTGTATGCCGCGATCAACGAAGATCGCGTGATGCTGGTTGCTGCGGGGGTAACCTATTATCTGCTGCTGGCCTTGTTTCCTGCCATTTCGGCGCTGGTCTCTCTCTACGGCTTTTTTGCCAATCCAAGCCAGATCGCGGAGCGCATTCAATTCCTGAGCACGGTCATGCCGAGCGATGCTCTCGACATCTTCATCGAGCAGTTGCGTTCGCTCGCCAGCCAGGACAGCTCTACCTTGAGCATCGGCCTGCTTGCCGGTCTTGGCATCGCCTTGTGGAGCTCCAACAACGGTATGAAGGCGCTTTTCCAGGCCATGAACGTGGCTTACGAGGAGGACGAAAAGCGCAGCTTCCTGAAGCTGACGGGCATTTCCCTGCTGTTTACGCTCGGTGTGATGATCCTTGTAATCGTCCTGACCGTGGCCGTTGGCGTGGTCCCGGCGATCCTCACCTTCCTGTCGATCGGTAGCTGGGCCGAGACCTTGATCAGCCTGCTGCGCTGGCCGGTGCTGTTGCTCTTTGTGATGGGCGGCATTGCACTGCTCTACCGATACGGGCCGAGTCGGGAGCCGGCTCGGGCGCCCTGGTTGAGCTGGGGTACGGCCTTTGCCACGATCTGTTGGCTCTTGGCCTCGATCGCCGTCTCCTACTATCTCGCCAACTTCGCCAATTACAACGCCACTTACGGCACGCTGGGGGCCTTGATCGGCTTCATGTTCTGGACCTGGATCTCGGTGATCATCGTCATCATCGGCGCCGAGCTGAATGCCGAACTCGAGCACCAGACGGCGCAGGACACCACTACTGGGGCAGAGCAGCCGATGGGCGAGCGCGGCGCCTACATGGCCGACCACGTGGGCAAGGCATCCTCTTGATCGAACCCAGCCGATCTGCGCATTTGCCGCTGGACGCCGTGCGCGCTTCCGTATTACCTTGACGTCAACGTCAAATATCGAGGAGAATGACTGATGAACGAACTCGTCACCCGCGTCGCCGATAATGTTGGCATCGCTCCCGACACGGCGGAAAAGGCCGTCGGCATGATGCTCGGCTTCCTGCAGCGTGAAGCCGACGAGGCCGCGGTTGCCCGGATGATCGAGTCCATCCCCGGCGCGCCAGAACTCGTGGCGAAGTTCAACGGCGAAGGCCAGGGTGGCGGTGGCCTGCTCGGTGGTCTGATGTCGAGCTTCGGCGGCGGCGTGATGGCGCTCGGCCAGCAGCTGATGAGCCTCGGTCTCGGCATGGGCGAGATCACCTCGCTTGCCAAGGAAACCATCAAGGTCGCCCGCGAGCACGCTGGCGACGAAACGGTCGACACCGTTGTCGCCTCGGTTCCAGGGCTCAGCCAGTTCGTTTGAGCTGCTGATCAACGTCCATTGAAAAGCCGCCGGGGCTGCCCGGCGGCTTTTCCGTTGAGGGCTGACCATCAATGTAAATCAATCCCATTCGGGTGCCAGATGCCCCGGGCTGACGATGCGGCCGTCGGGGCGGGCCAGCTTGTGGATCTCGGCCATCTCGCCATCGCCGAGGGCAAAGTTGAAGATGTCGAAGTTTTCGGCAAGTCGGCTTTCGGTTGCGGTCTTGGAAAGGGCGATCACGTCCTTCTGCTGCACGGCCCAGCGCAGCACCACCTGCGCGGCCGTCTTGCCATGGCGCGCGCCGATCTCCTTCAGCACGGGATCCTGTGGCACTTTTCCGTCGGCCATCAGGTAGTAGGCGGTGATCGACATGCCGGTCTTGCGCGCTTCCTCGATCACCTTGGTCTGGTCGAGATAGGGGTGGTATTCGATCTGGTTGGTGACGATCGGCGCATCCGAAAGCTGAACCGCCTCGGCCATCAGTGCGGTGGAGAAGTTTGAGACGCCGATGTTCTTCACCTTGCCCGCCTGGCGCAGCTCGTTCAGCGCTCCGATACGGTCGGCAAGCGGCATCTCGCTCTGCGGCCAGTGGAGGAGCAGCAGGTCGACATAATCGGTCTTCAGCTTCGTCAGGCTTTCGTCCACAGAGGCAATGAAGGCGTCGTGGCCGACGCGGTCGACCCACACCTTCGTGGTGAGAAAGATGTCGGCGCGGGCAATGCCTGACTTGTGGATGACATCGCCGACGGACGCCTCGTTCTTGTAGACCTGGGCGGTGTCGACATGGCGAAAGCCGAGCTTCAGGGCCTCCGGCAGGATGCGGTAGACGTCCTCATCGGGCATGCGGAAGGTGCCAAAGCCGAGAGCCGGGATATTGGCGCCATTGGCGCTGACTGAATGCATGAAAAGCTCCTTTGGGTATGCGCCGCCACGGGGGCCGGGAAGAAAGAGGCATGCTTTACATGGGGCGCACGGACCGTCGTTCAACCGGTGCGGCAGTGCCGGGAAGGCGCGTGAATTCTGGCGGAGCGGGCGAAGGTCTCATAGAAGCGTCATCCGCCGATTCCCGGTCTTGCCAAAGACGCTGGAGCGACGCTTCCTGCACAAGAGCGTCACAGAACGCAGCAGCCAGGCAGCCGCGACTTTGATAGGAATCACCAGACACTCCGCCGGAGAAATGCCCATGAGCAAGACTCATCAAGAGGCCGCCGCCTGCGTGCTCACCTCGAAGAGATGAATGCGGCGCCCGTCACCTTGGACGTCTCGGAGGTGCGCCTGCTGCTTGAGCGTATCGAGGCGCTCGACCGCGAACATGTGGATCTGCAGCGGCGCTCGGCCAAGGCCATGGAAATGTTCGATGCCGCGACCGCCTTCCTCAGGGCCTATGGCGAGAAGTACCGCAACTTTGCCAGCGGCGGCATCGCCCTACCGCGATCCTGCAGAGCGAGGTGAAGATCATGTGGGCGATCTTCAAGGAGTTCCGCACGCTGACGGAAAGCGATGAGCCGGCCGACCCGGTGCGCGAACTCTGGCCGCGCCGCTCGGGAGGCGCCCGGTTCTGACGGGCACAACCGCCATCCGACGTCGGAGTTGATGGCGCGCCCGCCGCCTAGACGGCGGCCTTTTGGCGGAACCTGTTGCGCAAAAACCGGGACGGCCGATAGTGCACGCCGGAGGGACGTTCCGGGTCCGTCATGTTCGATTCCGCCACCATCTGCTCGTCGGCCGTCAGTTCGCGCATCGGCACCGCCCGCAGGCTTCGGCCTTCCGGCCGGTTCAGCTTGTCGATCAGCCCAATCAGCGACCCGCCGGAGGCGACGAGCCCAGCCTCGATTTCCTCCAGCGAGCGGCCGAGATGCTCCGCAAGCAGTCCGTTGCGCCCGTTGAGGATGCTCTGCTGCAGGTCCGCCTCGTCGTCCTTGGCCTCCAGGATGACGTCGCATTCGGTGTCGAAGCCCATTGAGCGGTTGTTGAGGTTGGCCGAGCCGATCTTCAGGATGCGGTCGTCGGCTATCATCAGCTTGGCATGGACATAGATGGAGGTGCCGGCCGCGTTGACGGGGTAGAAGATTCGGAAGCGGTCGCGGTGATCAACATCCTTGACCAGCTTCATCAGCCGGACACGCGCCGAATCCATCGTTTTGGATTCCAGCCAGCCATCTGCCTTCTCCGGATTTACCAGTACCACCTCCGGCGGATCCGGCTCCTTCAGCCGCTTGGCGATCGCCTCGGCAATCCGCCGCGACGCGAAATACTGGCTCTCGATATAGAGGGATTTCCGTGCCGCCGCGATGATGGCAAGCGTCACGGTCTCGATCTCCACCACCTGCTCGCGTCCGCCATAGCGGGGTGCCGTGCGCGCAACACCGATCTCGACATCCTTGTATTCCACCTCGAGATCGTCCGGCCAGGGGTCGCCATCCGCCTGCGTCGGCTCGAGCTCTTCCTCCGTCGCCATCTTCCAGCGGCTGCGGGCAAGATTGGCGAGGACTGCGGCCGCCGCGCCCGAGCAGCAGGAGGTGGCGTCGTGCCAGGGCGGTTCTTGATATCCCCGCGGCGAATGCCGGGCAGGATCGTTCTCCTTGTGCTCGCGCGTATCCCAGCGGCAGATCGTCATGTCGATCCCGCCGCAAAAGGCGACCTTGTCGTCGATCACCAGAAGCTTCATGTGATGCGCCGCCATCGGTGGATGAGCGCCATCGAGCTTCAGGTGGATGCGGCTGTTGAACAGCCAGCGCAGCAGGTAGAAGGGGGTCTCTCCGCGCGTGAACGAGGCGATCAGTCCGAGATCCCACTTGAGGATGCGGATGTCGATGTCCTTGTTCTTCCTGGCAAGCGCGCTCAAGAATCGCCCGAGCTTGTCCGGCCGGTCGGCGTTCTTGTTGCCGGGCTCGAGCCTGATGCGCGTGTCGAAGTCCCAGCCGATCAGGTAGATCGACCGCTTTGCCTTCAGCATGGATTGCTTGGCGAACCTGAAGAAGTCCGCCGCATCGATGATCACCGAGAAACGGTCGGCGCGGGCTTTCTGCCAGCAGCTTTCGCCCTCGGCCAGGATCGTCGTCATGGTGTGCAGCCCCAGTCCTCTGAAATATCGCCTGATGCCGCCGTAGCGGCTTACCAATCCGGGAACGTATCAATTATCCGAGAGTTCCGCGGGTGGCTGGGCTGTGCAATGCGGGAAAAGGGGGAAGATCGATGCAGATGGCGCTTCCGGTGACCTTGCTCCTGCTGATGATCCTAGCACTTGGCGCACTGTTGATGATTGCGCCGCAGCCGGTGGAGACGGTTGATCCGCTGACCACCTCGACCATTCTGCAGCGCGAAGAGGCCTTGTCCGCCATACCGTAAGCGGCAACCCGCAAGTTGAACCAAAGGCGGAGCGGGCGGGGCCCGCTCCCGGGCCTCGCCATCGGGTGGACGCAATTCTGCGCTGAACTGGATTTGCCGGCAGCGGAGCATCCGCGGCTGGCCGTCATCCGTGGATTTGTTTTGCGTTCCAACCCGGAGAGCCGTCATGCGCTGGCCTTTTCTCGTCTTCCTTCTGTTCCTGCTGGCTAGCGTGCTGAGCCTCGTCCTGCTCGATCGCGTCGCCACTTCGCGTATGGAGCTTGGACCTTTCGAGTCGGTGGAGCCCCGCCAGCACCTCCTTGTGCCGCTGCCTTCTCGCTCCTGATGATCTCTTCATTGCATGATTTTTTGTGATGCACTTATTTGCCGTGGTGCGGTGGATCAGAAAATATCGTTAGAATTCAACGTGTGGAGTGGGTGAAATGAGCTTCAGCGCGGCGGCTTGCGGGCAAAAATCCCCTTGACCTCGCGGGCGTCGCGAGCCTTCACTCGCCCGAGATCGCAAGGAGACTGAAATGCCCGTGAATACCGCCCCCCGCACCGCCACCTGGACCTTTGTCGAGGGTGAATGGCTGGAAGGAAATCCGCCGCTGATCGGGCCGACCTCACATGCGATGTGGCTGGGCTCCACCGTGTTCGATGGCGCGCGCTGGTTCGACGGCATCTCGCCGGACCTCGACCTGCACTGCCAGCGCGTCAACCGCTCGGCCACCGCAATGGGCATGAAGCCGACGATGACGGCGGAAGAGATCGAGCGGCTGGCGCTCGAAGGCGTCAAGAAGTTCGACGGCAAGACGGCGATCTACATCAAGCCGATGTACTGGGCCGAACACGGCACCGCCTTCAGCGTCGTGGCGCCGGATCCCGGCTCCACCCGCTTTGCCCTTTGCCTGTTCGAGGCGCCGATGAATACGGCAAAGCCCTCCTCGCTCACCGTTTCGCCTTTCCGCCGCCCGAACCCGGAAGTGGCGATGACCAGCGCCAAGACCGGCAGCCTTTATCCCAACAGCGGCCGCGCCATCATCGAGGCGAGGGGCCGCGGCTTCGACAATGCCCTGATGCGCGACCTGAACGGCAATGTCGCCGAAACGGCCTCCTCCAACATCTTCATGGTCAAGGACGGCGTGGTGATGACGCCGATCGCCAACGGGACCTTCCTCTCCGGCATCACCCGCTCGCGGGTCATGACGCTGCTGCGCCAGGCGGGTTTAGACGTGCGCGAGGTGACGCTGACGGTGGAAGACTTCAAGAATGCCGACGAGATATTCGCCTCCGGCAACTATTCCAAGATCGTCCCGGTGACCAAGCTCGACGACCACGACCTCCAGGAAGGCCCCGTCGCCCGCAAGGCGCTCGAACTCTACATGGACTGGGCCCGCACGACGGCTGCTTGAGGCGTCATCTGCAGGCGGCGCCGATTGCGCCGCCTAAAACAGCCTGACCGCGGCCGTACCGATGATGATCAGCGAGACGGCGATCATCAGCGGCTTGACCGGTAGCTTGTTGACGACGAGGGCGCCGAGGGGGGCGGCGACGACGCCGCCGAGGATGAGGCCGAGCGCCGACGACAGTTCCGACCAGCCGAGCGCCAGGATGAAGGTGAGGGAGATCACTGTGGTGACGGCGAATTCGGTGAGGTTGGTCGAGCCGATCACCTTCTTCAAGTCGTGGCCGCGGCCGAGAAGGCTGCTAGTCACGATCGGCCCCCATCCGCCGCCGCCCATGGCGTCGAGCAGGCCGCCGGCACCCCCGACGTAAGGAATGATCCAGTCGCGCACGTCGCGCGGCCATCTCGGGCGGAAGGCCTTGTAGAGGATGAAGATCCCGACCCCGATCAGGTAAAGTGAAACGAGCGGCGCGATCATCTCGGCATCGATGCTGGAGAGAAGATAGGCGCCTATCGCGCCGCCCAGCATGCCGGCCGGGGCGAGCCGTACCACCAGGCGCCAGTCGACATTGCGGTGGTAGAGGTGGGACAGCCCGGATGCCGCAGTGGTGAAGCATTCCGTCACATGCGTCATGGCGCTGGCAACCGCCGGCGGCATGCCGACCGCCAGAAGGCTGGTGGTGGCGAGCACCCCGAAGGCCATGCCGAGCGCACCGTCGATGATCTGTGCGAAAAACCCGATCGCGACGAAGGTCAGGAATTCGGAACTCAGCAGGTCAGGCATCACGTTCAGCCTCGGCCGTTGGGGTCGCCACAAACTCGCCGACTATCGCAAGGTTCCGCAAGGGGCATTGTGCCGCGGCGGAGCGTAGGGCTCATTTATCAGCTTTTATCCGCACCTGCTCCGCCGAAAGCTCGCTGCCGATCTCCACCGTCTCGCTCTGCTTGTCCAACACGCAGATATGGCTGGCCATGGTGTCGGTGCCTTTCGCCTTGCCGGTAACAATCGCCAGCCCGAAGCGCGCACTTCCGAAGGGATCGACGACCGCCTCGGGCGCGTCGAGCATGTCTCCGGCAGCCGCAAGGCATTTCTGCTCCACCGTGGCCGCAAATTCCTTCCACGCGTCATCCGATGAGGCGACTGCAGTCGTTGCTGTGCCGAGAATGGCAAAGGCGACAAGCGGGAAGGGGAGGCGCATGATGGTCGTCCTTGGGTACCAAGCGGTTTCGTTCCGTCCGGAGAGTGCAGCAAGTCTTTGCCCCGTTCCACCTCATTTTTGGCAAACCGCCCGTTGCCTCGGCTCCGCTTGGAACCTATGTTCCAGCTCGACGCTGTTTGCGGTGCTTTTGCCGAAAAGGAGTAAGATCATGGCCTTTGAACTTCCCGAACTCCCTTATGCATACGACGCTCTCTCGCCCTTCATGTCGGCAGAGACGCTGGAATACCATCACGACAAGCACCACAAGGCCTATGTCGACACCGGCAACAAGCTGGCGTCCGAAGCAGGCATGGGCGATCTTTCGGTCGAGGAAGTCGTCAAGAAATCCTACGGCACGCACCAGACGCTCTTCAACAACGCCGCCCAGCACTATAACCACATCCATTTCTGGAAGTGGATGAAGAAGGACGGCGGCGGCACCAAGCTTCCGGGCAAACTGGAAAGCGCGGTTGCTTCCGATCTCGGCGGCTACGACAAGTTCAAGGCCGACCTGATTGCCGCCGGCACCACGCAGTTCGGCTCCGGCTGGGCCTGGCTCTCCGTCAAGGACGGCAAGCTGGAAATCTCCAAGACTCCGAACGGCGAAAACCCGCTGGTTCACGGTGGCGAGCCGATCCTCGGCGTCGACGTGTGGGAGCACTCCTACTACATCGACTACCGCAACGCGCGTCCGAAGTACCTGGAAGCCTTCGTCGACAACCTGATCAACTGGGATTACGTGCTCGAGCGCTACGAAGCCGCGACAAAGTAAGCGCGTCCCTCAAAGCTCTTGATCAAAGGCCCGGTGCAGTCACTGCCCGGGCCTTTGTCATGGCCCGCGTTGTACGTCACACGGATGTCACGGCCGGGGCTTAACTGCCGCGCATGCCTCACGAAATACCTCTCATCCGCTTCGGCGTCATTGCCGACCCGCAATACGCGCCGCTGCCGCCCAATCTCGGACTGAATCGCTACTTCGCCAACAGTCTGGCAAAGCTTGACGAGGCCGTCGCCGCGTTCAACGCCGAGGAGCTCTCCTTCGTCGTGACGCTAGGCGATCTCGTCGACCGGGGGTTCGAGAACTTCGACGCGGTGCTCGCCCGTTACGCGCCGCTGCGCCACGACAGCATCTTCCTGCCCGGCAACCATGATTTCATCGTCGCGCCGGAGCAGCTGCCGGACGTTCGTGCTAAGCTTTCCATGCCGGCGCCCTATCACCATTTCTCACGCAACGGCCTGCGTTTTGTCGTCATCGACGGCAACGAGGAAAGCCTTTTCTATACGGCCAAGGACGATCCGCGCCGAGAGCGGGCCGTCGCCCGGCTGGCGGCACTGGAAGCCGCAAGCGCCATGAACGCCCAGACCTGGAACGGCGGCATCAGCCGCGAGCAGCTCGCCTGGCTCTCCAACGTGCTCGCGGATGCCGCGGCGGCCGGTGAAAAGGTTGTCGTCATGGGCCATTACCCGCTCTATCCGGAAAATTCCCACAACCTGTGGGAATGGCAGGAACTGGTCGGCCTCTTCGAACGCTCCGGCAATGTGCTCGTCTATCTCAGCGGCCACAACCATGTCGGCAATCTCGGGCGCCACGGCTCGACCTGGTACGTCAACTTTAAGGGCATGGTCGACACGGAGTCGGAGAACACCTTCGCCGTGGTCGCCATACATGAAGACCGGCTGGAGATCACCGGCTTCGGCCGCGAGGAAAGCCGCACGCTGCCGTTCTAGGCTGCCCCGGCGTCCTGCCGCCACCCGTCCATCCAGGTCTTGCGCAGCGCCTCGCCCTCGCCAGGAAAGAAGTCGTCGGCCAGATCGCAGTGCTCCACCCTGTCCGTCCTGAAGTTGCGGATCGCCTGCCGCAGCTCGCACCAGGCGACGATATTGGCGGTCTGCGAATAATAGATCAGCGCAATCGGCCGGATCATCCGCTCCGTCAGCCGGCCGAACTCGTCGCGGTAATCGAGGAGGAGCTTCTGTTCACACCGGATCGCGCGGCGGATCAGCGCCAGGTCCGCGGCTTCGGGGGCAGGCGCGACGCTTCCCCAGGCATGGAGCGCGGAGCCGGAAAAAGTTGCGGCAAGCGGTGCCGGCACGGCGCCCGCGATCTTGCGGTTCACCTGCTTCGCGGCCTGCCGGAGCCCCGTGTCGCCCGTCCGCTCCAGAAGCGCCAGCGCCAGCACGAATCGCTTCGGTCTCGTCCACCGTCAGCATCAGCGGCGGCAGCGTGAAGCCGGGCCGCAGGATATAGCCGATGCCGCGCCCGCCCTCGATCGGTACCCGCATCGCCTGCAGCGCGACGATGTCGCGGTAGATGGAGCGCACCGTTACCTCCAGCTGCGCCGCAATCTGAGCCGCCGTCACCGGCTTGCGGGCAAGTCGCAGGATCTGGATGATCTCGAACAGCCGTGACGCCTTGCGCATGCTTCCCCATCCTCCGCCCTCACCGCAACTGACAGAACGCTGTCAGTTGGCCTGCCGTATCGCCTCACATCTGCTTGAAACACAAGCTGCACGCTCTTCTCGGGAGGGCCGGCAGACAGGAACAACTGACATGACCTACGGCGAAAATCTCTGGCTCTTCTTCACCCTGTTGTTTGGCGTTATCGTCGTGCCGGGGATGGACATGATCTTCGTGCTTGCGAACTCGCTCCAGCAAGCCACTGGCAAGCCTTCCGTCGTGGAGCGATCACCTGCCTGATGAACCCCAAGGCCTATCTCTTCATGCTGGCGATCTATCCGCAGTTCCTGCGGCCGGAATTCGGCCCGCTTGCGCCGCAGGCGCTGGCCATGGCGCTGATGACCGCCGCCACCCAGGTTGTGGTCTATGGCGGATTGGCGCTTGCCGCCGGCAAGGCCAGAGAGGCAATTGTCGGCAATGACGGCCTCACCATCTGGATCGGCCGCAGCGCGGGGCTGCTCCTCGTGGTGGTATCGATAGTCACGCTGTGGGAGGGTTTTGCCAGCTGGCGCACGTGACGGAAGGACGACATAGCCGCTTGATTCTCTTGACGATATCACCGCTTTGTTACTTTGTTCCGGCGGCGCGGAAGGCGATGCTGCGGCGCGCTCTCGCGGCCCTCTCGGTCCGCTGTCATCAAGGAGAATCACTGCATGCGCCTGACGTCTCTCGCACTCGCGGCCGCCCTCGGCTGCCTCTGTCTCTCGCCCGCCGCCGCTCAGGAAGAGCCGCAGGTGGTTCGCCAGAACCTGATGAAGGAAATCGGGCGGTCTATGGGCGCTCTCGGCGCGATCGCCAAGGGCGAGAAACCGTACGAGGCCTCCGTCGTGCAGACGGCGCTGGAAACCATCGCCACCAATGCGAAGGCGTTCCCGGACCAGTTCCCTGAGGGTTCCGAGACGGGCATGGAAACGGAAGCCGCCCCGGCGATCTGGGAGAATATGGAGGATTTCCGCACGAAGGCAGAAGAACTCTCGAGCGAGGCTGAGACATTGCTCGCTTCCATGCCGGCCGACCAGGCTGCCGTCGGTGCCGCGATGAAAACGCTCGGCTCCACCTGCGGCACCTGCCACGAAACCTACCGCCTCAAGCGCTAAGGGTGTGCGGCCGGCAGGGTCGGCGCACGTGGAATAACTTGAGCATGACTGGCGGCGGGCCTTCTGCCGCCGGTCTCTTACGACAAGCGAGCTGGAGAATACATGGCTTTGCGTTGGGGACGGGTGATGGGTGCCGGGGCGACCGTGATCGCGCTGGGCGCGGTTGCGGTCTGGTATCTTGCGGCGCCAAAGACTGTGGCCGCCGATCGCTGGGAGGGCCTCGGCGAGCCGAACCTCGCCCACGGCGAAACACTCTTCTGGGCCGGCGGCTGCACCGGTTGCCATGCGGCCGACGGCGCAAGCGGCGATCAGGTCAAGGTGCTTTCCGGAGGCCTGGCGTTGACCAGCCCCTTCGGCACCTTCCACGTGCCCAACATCTCGCCGGATCCCGAAGCCGGCATCGGCGCCTGGACGCTTGCCGATTTCGGCAACGCCATGACGGAGGGCGTCGGGCGCGAGGGCGAGCACCTCTACCCGTCCTTCCCCTATACCTCCTATGCCCGCATGAGCCCGGAGGATATCAACGACCTCTACGGCTACCTGAAGACGCTGCCGGCGAGCGACAATGTGGCGCCGCCGCACGAGCTCTCCTTCCCCTACAATATGCGCATTGCGCTTGGGCCCTGGAAGCTCCTGTTCTTCGACAAGGGCCCGCGGGTGGAGCTTGCCTCGGCCGATGAAACGGTACAGCGGGGCCAGTTCCTGGTGGAAGGCCCCGGCCATTGCGGCGAATGCCACACGCCCCGCAATGCGCTCGGCGGCCTCCAGACGGACCTGTGGCTCGCCGGTGGACCCAATCCGGAAGGGGAGGGCCGGATCCCGAACATCACCCCCGGCTCGGACTCCGTCGGCTCGTGGAGCCAATCCGATCTCGTCAGCTATTTCCAGACCGGCTTCACCCCCGACTACGATTCCGCCGGCGGGTCGATGGTGGAGGTGCAGAAGAACCTCTCTCATCTGCCGGAGGCGGACCTGCAGGCGATCGCGGCCTATCTGAAGGCGGTGCCGGCGCGGGAGTAGCGGCCTGTGGATCAGAGCTGAAGTGAGATCTGGCTCCGGCCAAGTTGATCTTGATCAAGAGTGCACGGTTAGTTTTCCTTAAGTTGGCGTCTCCTGACACACGCCAGCACCCGGGAGAGAACGCCACTATGACCGTCAACCTTGCCGATCTCCCGAACCTGCATGCAAGGCCGCCTGAAGACCGTTTCACGGCCCTGGCGTCGGGTCCGCAGGGGCTTACGGATTCCGAAGCTAAGCAGCGCCTGGCGGCTTATATCCCCAACCAGCTTCCCACCGCCGCAGGGCCGGGCCCTTTACGACGCTCCCTCCTGCAGTTCCACAATGTGCTGATCTACGTGCTTGTGGCGGCGGCCGGCGTGACCTGGGCTCTCCAGCACTGGGTGGATACCGGTGTGATCCTGGCGGTGGTGCTCGCCAATGCGGTTATCGGCTTCATCCAGGAGGGCAAGGCCGAGGCGGCGATGACCGCGATCTGCAACATGCTGGCGCCCCGGGCAGCGGTGCTGCGCGACGGCCGGCGCACGACGGTGGAGGGGGCAGACCTCGCGCCCGGCGACATTGTCCTTCTGGAAGCCGGCGACAAGGGCCGGCGGACCTGCGCATCCTCGATGCGCACGGGCTTGCGGCACAGGAGGCGATCCTCACAGGGGAATCCGTGCCGGTCGGAAAGTGCGTTCCCGCCGTGGCTGAGGATGCGGCGCTCGGCGACCGCCACTCGATGCTGTGGTCGGGCACGCTGGTGACGCAGGGGACGGCGCGCGGGCTGGTAGTGGCGACCGGACAAGCGACAGAAATCGGCCGGATCGGCGGCCTGCTGGCGAGGGTGGAGCAGATCACCACGCCGCTGGTGCAGCAGATGGATCATTTCGCCCGCTGGCTGTCCTTCCTGATCCTTCTCGCCGCTGCATTGCTGCTCGCCTATGCCTATTTCGTCGGCCATCGTGATTTTGCCGAAACTTTCATGGTGATCTTGCGGCGGACAGATGAGACGGGTTCTTTGTCGGATATCTGCATGGTCGTTACTCCCATCGGCAGGCGCCAAGGCCTGCCCGTATTTGATCTTCATGCGGTTGAGTGATAGCGGCGGGTCGGGCGGATGAATGCTTGCGCCCGAGCGCCGCGTCTTGGCCGTCAGGCCGAGGTTGCGACCTTGGCGGGGAAGTCGCGATAGGAGCGGAGCGGACGTCCCAGCAGTGCCGTCAGCCGCTCGCGATCACCTTCTTCGGGCAGCATGCCATCCGTCAGGAAGCGCTCGCTCATCAGGCGCATGTCATAGGCCATCCAGCCCGGCATGAAGCCGCGCAGCGTCTGCTCGAAGCCGGCCGTGTCGTCGCCCGGGTAGGCGATCGGGCGGCCGAGTACCTCTGTCCAGATCGCAGCGACATCCGTCCCGGTCAACGTGTCAGGACCCACGACATTGATCCGCTCGAGCGGCAGGACATCCGCCGACTGCTCTCGCCGGATAAGTTCGAGCGCTGCGACTTCGGCGATGTCGGCCGTGTCGACCATCGCCAGACCCTTGTTGCCGATCGGCATCGGGTAGATGCCGTACTGCGTCACCACGTCCTTGATCGTCAGGTCGTTGCCGATGAAGTAGGCGGGCCGCAGGATCGTGGCGTGCAGTCCCATCTGCTCGATCATCCGCTCCACGGGGGTTTCGGCAAAGCCGCGCGAGCATCCGGTAGGCCGAAGGCGACCTTGTCGCGCCGCGTGGCGGAGTTGGAAGCCGCACTGGATCTGCGCCTTTTCGAGCGCGGCGCCCGGGTGCTGAAGCTGACGGAAGAAGGCCGGGCACTCTTCCAGCGCACGGCGGCCCTGCTCACTGAGTTGGATGAGGCGGCGGCCGCGATCGCGGCCGGTGGCAGCACGCCGCGCGGCCGGTTGCGCATCAGTGCTCCCTTGCTCTTCTCGCAGACTGCCATGGGCAAGCTCGCCGCCGAATTCGCGCTTAAGCATCCGCAGGTGCAGCTGGAGGTGACGACGGAGGACCGGCCGGTCGACATGATCGAGGAGGGCTACGATCTCGTCATTCGGGTCAATCCGGATCCCGACGAGACGCTCGTCGGCCGCGTCTTCCTGCACGACCGGCTGGTGGTGGTCGCGAGCCCTGGCCTGTGTGCACCACGGGACGAAGCGGCCACCCCTGCCGTGGTGCGCAGTGGTGGCCGACAGCTGAGCGAGTGGCAGGTCTCCACCTCAGCCGGCAAGTCTCAGATTGTCGTTCAGCCCGTCCTTCACCTGTCGTCGCTTTTGATGATCCGGGATGCCGTACGGTCGGGGGTGGGTGCTGCGCGCCTGCCGATCTCTCTCGTCAGCCGCGATCTTGCCGGCGGACGGCTCGTCTGCTGGGGAGACGTGGAAGGCTCCGACATTTCGCTTTGGGCACTTTACCCGTCACGACGCCTGCTTAATGCCCGGGTCTCGGCCTTCCTCGATCATCTGAAGGCGGCATTTCCGAATGGGGATCCGGAAGAACTCTCGGCATACGCTGTCAATTGATGCAGACGCCGCAGAAGTGCTTGAGTGGAACGAAGCCTGCCGCATACCGGTTGATCGGCGAAAGGATCTCCCATGGCGCACCACCATCATCACCATTCCGAAGCGGCGAGCGGCGACAAGCGCATGGTGCTTGCCATCCTCGTCAATGTCGGCCTGACCTTTGCGCAAATTGCCGGCGGCATCCTGTCCGGCAGCCTGTCGCTGATCGCCGATGCGCTTCACAATTTCAGCGATGCCGCCTCGCTCGGCATCGCCGCCTATGCCCGTCGCATTGCACGCCGGCCCTCCAATGCGGCGATGACCTTCGGCTATGTGCGGGCGGAAGTGGTGGCGGCGCTGATCAACTACACCACCCTGATCGTGATCGGCCTCTACCTCGTGTACGAGGCGGTTATGCGGTTCATCACGCCGGAGTCGGTAGAGGGTTGGATCGTCGTTTGGGTGGCCGTCGTGGCGCTGGTGGTCGATCTGGTAACGGCCTTTCTCACCTATGCCATGTCGAAGGGCAGCATGAACATCCGTGCGGCCTTCGTGCACAATGTTGCCGATGCGCTCGGCTCCGTCGGCGTCATCGTCGCCGGCACGCTGATCCTGCTTTACGACTGGCAGATCGTCGATCCGATCGTGACGCTGGCTATCGCGGCCTACATCCTCTGGCAGGCTTTCGCCGAGATTGGCGGCGCGATCCGCATGCTGATGCTCGGCACGCCCTCCGATATCGACGTGACGCAACTGGTCGACCGGCTGTCAGGGGTGGAGGGCGTGGTGGACATCCACCACGTGCATGTCTTCGCGATCGACGAGCAATTGGCGGCGATGGAAGCACATGTCGTGCTGGCGGAGGGGCACGGAGAAGCGGCCGAGGCGGTCAAAGCGCGGCTGAAGGAGCTCGCCTCTAAGGAATTCGGCATCGGACACTCCACGCTGGAACTGGCCAGACATGCCTGCTGCAATGGCGACGATGCCCGCAAGATAGGGCATGCGATCAGGTCATCTTCCAAGAGTGGGGGTCACGCGCACGCTGATTGAAGAAAGGTCAGCAATGTTCGCGGGAGAACGCGGCGATTGCGGCTTCCGCCTCCGCCCCCCAGAGATCGAGCGCTTGAGGATTTCCTTCGTGAACGTGACCGGAGAGGAGCCGGGCGCGGTGATCACCCGCGCATGCGAGACCGCCTGCGGCTGGTCGCGATAAAGTGTGTCTCCTGCGTAACCAGGGTATTGCCGGTGTGCGGCAAGCGAATTGCCGGTATGGGCGACGCTGTTCAGCAGGCCGGTTCCCGCGATCGCACTGGCCGCCGCGCAGATGCCTGCCACCACCTTGCCTCAGTCGTGGAAGGAGCGGACGTGGTCGGTGAAATCGGGTGCCGCACCTTTTTCCCAGGCAAGACCGCCCGGAATGACCAGCGCATCGAAGGCTGCCGGATCGAGGCTGGCATAAGCAATGTCCGGCACCACCTTGAGCCCACCCATGGAGGTGACGGGCTCGCCGTCGGGCGAAGCGGTAATGATCTCCACCTCGAGATAGCCGCGCGCCACCGCTATTAGCAGCGCGGCTTCCCAGTTGGCGAACTCCGGTGTCAGTGCAATTGCCATGCGAGCCATGCAAGGCCTCCGTCAGGGGCGATCAGGCGAGCGCCTGCATGTAACGCATACCGGTCACGGGGCGCGCCAGGAAGTCCATCTGCTCGTAGAAGCGATGGGCGGCGACATTGCCGGTGGCGGCGCTGACGGAAAGGAAATCGCAGCCGGCGCTGCGGGCAATCTCCCTGGCGCGCGAGACGAGGTGCTGGCCGATGCCGTTGCCGCGCTGGCCGTCCCGGACGAAGAGGTGATGCAGGTCCATGCCGCGACGACCTTCCTGCGCCCTGTAGAGCGGCACCAGGATCGCGTAGCCCATCAGCCCATCGCCGCTGTCGGCCACCAGCGCCTGGATCCACGGCAAGGGGCCAAACAGGTCGCGTTCGAGCTTGTCTTGTGTCATGCCCGCAGCATCACCATGATGGGCGGCGAGCGCCATGATCATCTCGTTCAGTTCCGGCAGGTCATGGCGCTTGGCGGCACGAATGGTGACGACCGGCGGGCGGGGCAGTGTAGTTTCGGTATCTTCCGTCATCTTTGGCTTCCTTCTGGTTCTTCTGCCGTCAGGAGGAGCCGTCTTGGAACAACAAAGCCGCCTGACGGCGGCTTGTTGACATTGTGATCTGTCGAGCCGCCCGTTACCGGTAGGCCCAAAAATACGTGCAGGAGATGGGTGCGCGTGCGTCGATCATGCCGCGATTGATGCGCCGGATTGCGGAGGTTGTCAAGCGTGTCTACCATTCGCAGAGCATGCGGCTATGCCGCCTTCAGGGTACAATCGCCTTTGTGGACTTGGAGCGGCTACAGGGTGATTCCTGGAAGGAGGTGGAACTATGGATGAATGATCGCGATCGGTGTTGACACTTGGCCTTTCCTCCATAGAGGAAACCAGAAGGCAGGTTGCTGCCGCCTTCCGCGGGCAGGCTCAGGGGACGTGAATTGACTTTGCCTCAGTCGAACTTCTCTGGAAGGCGCGAACGGCGAAGCGTTTGGTTACCCTCCAGGCAATGGCAGGTCAGTGCGCTATGGCCGTGCGCCGCGGCGGGTCGGCCGCGACATCAAAGCTGTCCATGGCGACCTTCGCCTTCATTGTTGAAGTTCGCTACAACAGCGTGACCTCGTCAATGCTCTGCCTCGCAGAGCCCGTGCTCGGACAGCGCCCGTATGACATAGCAGTCTTCCACCGAATGGCCGCTGCAATGGGAGACGATCCGCTCCAGTTCCCGCTCGAGCTTCCTGAGCTTGGCAATCTTTTCGCGCACGGCAGCGAGATGGTCCTCGGCGATCCTGTCGGCACCGGCGCAGGGTGCATCGGGATGGTGGCTTAGCGCAATAAGGTCTCGGATGGCGGGCACGTCGAAGCCCAGGTCTCGTGCGTGGCGGATGAAGGCAAGGCGCTCGAGATCGTTTTTTTCGTAGCGCCGTTGGTTGCCTTCCGACCGCTGCGCTGCACTGATCAGCCCCACCTGCTCGTAGTAACGGATGGTCGGCACCTTCACACCCGTGAGCCGTGAGAGATCCCCGATGGAGTACATTTTGCAAAATTCCCTCTTGAACCTATAGTGGCTAGAGGGATTAGCTATGGCGTCATCAAGAGTTCTGCAAGGAAAAGGTGACGACCATGAGTGCATGCTGCGGCCACGAGAACACTACCTTCGAAGGCCTTTCGGCCGATTACAAGCGCCGGCTCTGGGCGGTCATCGCCATCAACGGCCTGATGTTCTTCGTCGAGATGACGGCCGGACAGATGGCACGCTCGCAGGCGCTGCAGGCGGATGCCCTTGACTTCTTCGCCGATGCCGTCACCTACGGCATCTCGCTCGCCGTCATCGGCGCATCGATCCGCATCCGCACCACGGCCGCTGCTGCCAAGGGGATCAGCCTCTTCCTGATGGGGCTCTGGGTCTTCGGCTCGACGATATGGCGCGTGTTCTACAACGGCGTGCCGGAAGCGCCGGTGATGGGACTGATCGGCCTGCTCGCGCTCGCCGCCAATCTTCTAAGTGTCCTGCTGTTGATGAGCTACAAGGATGGCGACGCCAATGTCCGCTCCGTCTGGCTCTGCTCGCGCAATGATGCGATCGGCAATGTTATCGTTATGATAGCGGCTCTCTGCGTCTGGGGCACCGCCACCGCCTGGCCGGATCTTGCCGTCGCTACCATCATGGCGGGCCTCTTCCTGTCTTCTTCGCTGCAGATCCTGCGCCAGTCATGGAAGGAGTGGCAGTCGGGCGGCGAGGTCACCCTCGACCCCCATGCCGGCCACAGTCATGGATCAGTTGAGCAAGCCTTGGCAAAAACGGTCGATGATGAGCGTGGAGAAGCTCAGTGCTGCGCATCTTCAACGGCGGCACGAGCGCACAGTCACTGACGGGCGCAAGCCGAAGTCAGAACTCGCTGAACTCTCGATAGCGCTCTGCAACCCATTCGCCTTGCGGAGCTGCCGCTGCATTCACGGGGGCCGGAGCTTCGGTTGCAGGCTTCGTCGCATCACCGACCATCCACAGAGCATTGGCCAGCGAGGTGGAAAGAAGGGTGCTGCTCTCAACAGTAAAGGAACTCGTTCGCTTCGGCGTTTCACTTTCGCGCAGGGCAGTCTCTTCCGGCCGCCGCTCGACATCTGAGGATCGGCTTTGGTAGTTGTAGCTGCTCAGTCCGCTGTCGATCTTCATGGGAAGACACCTGGTTCAATCGTTAATAAATGGTTAACGCGGGAACCTTGCGCGAGGCTTGCGACGACCGTGGCGGAGCCGAATCGGTGGCTTGACAGATGGTGAAGAGTAGAATGTGGGTGATTTGCGCCCGCTGGTTGTGCAGCGCAAGGCGACTGTCGGGCAGAGACTTAGAGCTTCGCCACCTCGGCTGTCAGCCGTTCCCGGTCCACTTCGAAGTCCAGGTGTTCCAGTGCCCGCCGCTCGGCAATCTTGGATAATCGCGTTGCGGCGAGGCGAAGATCCGGGTGGGCCGCAGCGGCGACGGCCGCGAGCGCCTTCTGCAGTCGGATCGCGATCTCGATCATGCCGGCCCCGTCGCGGGAGATCGGCATAAAGGCCGAATCGATCAGGTCATCTTCGCTGAGCGGCGTCAGGTGGACATGCGGATGCTGCACCTCGTGATCTTCCGGCTCCTCCTCCTCGGCATCGGGAAGCAGCACCCGCACCAGCGTCGCCAGGACATCGATCGCAGTGCCTGGATCGTTCAGTCCGGGGGAGAGGGCGCGCGACCCGATCTCGGAAAGCGCAATCAGCCCGAAGCGGGGATCCTGGTCATAGGAGCGGCGCTCGCCAAGCGTGAAGGCGGCACGGATGCGTTCCGTCAGGCTGGGGTCGTAGGTTGCGCCACTGTCACGCAGAACCAAACCGGCAATGGGCGTTGAGGGATCGCAAAGGCCGCCGGGCCTGCGCCTCACATAGATGTCGGCACCTGCCTCCTCGGCAATTGAAGACAGCGCTTGTATGTCGAGATGCTGAAGGTAGCCCACACGGTTGTGCTGGATCTCGATCGCACCGTCCGGAACCTCCCCCCGCAGCGGCACGCAGCCCAGATAGGGCATGCGACGATGGGCTTGATAGGCCTTGGAAGCGGCACGTTCGACTCGGCTGATGGTTTCCGCGACCCGCCCGAGCCCCGCCAGGTGGTCGATCCACTGGAGGAGCGTGACGACGATCAATGCCACGACGACCAATGTCGCAATGAAGAGAACGAAGCGACCGCCGGCCCCGTAGAGCTCCGTGTTGAGCGCGATCAGCCCGACGAGGGAGAAGAGAAAACTGCCGAGGAAGGTGGAAAGCGCTCTCTGCGAAGTGCTGTCCTCCAGCAGGAGGGATGTCGCGCGCGGCGTCGCATTGTTGGAGGCAGCCGTGGTGGCAGAGACCAGCGTCGTCATGGAGAAGGTCGTCACCGCCAGCATGCTCGAGGCGATGATGGAAAGAATGGCATCGACGGCATCCGTGCCGACTTTGCGCGGAAGCTCCGAGGGCATGAAGGGATCAAGCGCAATGGCGGCGAGCGCCACGAATATCGCAACGACGCAATAGAGCGTCGCCCGCACCCATAGCCGGCGCAGGAACCGCACAAGGATCCACCACTGCTTTGAAATCACGCCCCGGCTGCCTCCATGTCCGCTCCAGCGGATAATTCCGCCGCAGCGTTCCGGTTCCGCGGCGTCACGTCAAGGCTCCTGTCGAGTTTAGAGGAGAGGAAGCGGCCCCGAGGTTGGCTGGAGCCGTTGATATTACATCTTTCCCGCCACCTTGATGGCGAAGGCGTATTCGAAGGCGATCTCCTCCAGCCGCTCAAAGCGTCCGGACTTGCCGCCGTGCCCTGCCGCCATGTTGGTCTTCAGCAGATAGGGGCCTGCTTCCGGCGCCGTCTCGCGCAGCTTGGCGATCCACTTGGTCGGCTCCCAATAGGTGACGCGAGGGTCCGTCAGGCCGGAAATCGCCAGGATCGGCGGGTAGGGCTTGGTCGCGACATTGTCGTAGGGGCTGTAGGCGGCGATCCAGCTGTACTCCTCTTCCGATTCCAGCGGATTGCCCCATTCCGGCCATTCCGGCGGGGTGAGCGGCAGCGTGTCGTCGAGCATGGTGTTGAGCACATCGACGAAGGGAACGGCGGCGACGATGCCGGCGAATTTCTCCGGCGCCATGTTGGCGACTGCGCCCATCAGCATGCCGCCGGCAGACCCGCCCTCGGCGATGATGTTCGCGTAGCACGTGAACTTCTCTTCCACCAGATGATCAGCCGCCGCAATGAAGTCCTTGAAGGTATTCTCCTTCTTCTTCATCTTCCCGTCTTCGTACCACGAAAAGCCCTTGTCCTTGCCGCCGCGGATATGGGCAATGGCGTAGACGAAGCCGCGGTCGGCGAGCGACAGCGCATTGGTGGAGAAGCTGGCTGGAATCGTGATACCGTAAGCACCGTAGCCGTAAAGCAGGCAGGGCGCAGAGCCATCGAGCGGCGTATCCGTCCGGTAGAGCAGCGAGACAGGCACCAGTTCGCCGTCATGCGCCCGCGCCATCACCCTCCGGGTAACGTAGTCGTCCGGATTGTGCCCCGAGGGCACTTCCTGCGTCTTCAGAAGCGTCCGCTCGCGCGTCGCCATGTTGTAATCGTAGAGCTGCGACGGCGTTGTCATCGACGAATAGGAGAACCGGATGGTGTCGGTGTCGTATTCCGCGGCTCCCTGAAGGCCAAGCGAATAGGCTTCCTCGTCGAAGGAGATGGTGTGCTCGTTGCCGCTTTGCCTATCACGGATGACGATCTGCGGCAGGCCGTCCTTGCGCTGCAGCCAGACGAGGTGGCGGGCAAAGGCCATATGGCTGATGATCAGCCGTCCCGCTTCGTGCGGCACGACCTCGCGCCAGTTCTCTTTCGTCGGCGCATCAGCCGGCGCTTCCATGATCTTGAAATCCTTGGCGCCGCCGTCGTTGGTCAGGATATAGAAGACGTTGCCGCCTTCCGTCATCGAATATTCGATGCCTTCGACCCGTTCCGCCACCAGTGTCGGTTCGGCCATCAGGTCTTTCGTCGAGAGCAGGCGATATTCCGACGTCTCGTGATCATGCACGTCGATATAGATGAAGTCGTCGAGCAGCGAGCCGCCGACCCCCATGAAGAAGCCCGGGTCCTTCTCCTCGTAGACCAGCCGGTCTTCTGACTGCGGCTGGCCCACGATGTGGTGGAAGACCTTGGACGGCCGGTGGTTCTCGTCCTGCAGCGTATAGAAGAAGCTCTTGCCGTCCGGAGCCCAGACGCCACCGCCGCCGGTGTTCTCGATAACGTCGGAGAGATCCTCGCCGGTCTCCAGATCGCGGATGCGCAGCGTGAAATATTCCGATCCCTTGTCGTCATAGCCCCAAATGCCGAAGCGGTGGTCGGTGGTGTGGTCGAGGCCGGCGAGGCGAAAATAGTCCTTGCCGCTTGCTTCCTTGTCGCCATCGAGCAGCAGCTTCCGGCTTGCTTCATCCTTGTGGTCGGCGTCGCGCGGAATGCGAAAATATCGCGGCTGCTCCCCCCCGGTGACGAAGGAGGTCCCATAGGCGTAAGGACCGTCCTTCATCGGCACCGAGCTGTCGTCTTCCTTGATGCGCCCCTTCATCTCCGCAAACAGCGTCTTCTGCAGCGCCTTGGTGTCCGCCATGGCGGCGCCCACATATGCATTCTCCGCCTCCAGGTGCGCACGCAGTTCGGGGTTGAGCAGGCTCGGGTCCTTGAACATCGCCTGCCAGTTTCCCGCCCGCATCCAGGCATAGTCGTCGGTGCGGGTGATGCCGTGGCGCGTGTCCGATGCCGGCTTCTTTTCAGCAGCGGGCGGGGAGGGAAGGTCGGCGAAGACGGGCTTGCGGGAGACGGACAAGGAAGCACTCCGGTTGGTACGGAAGGGAGTGCCAGAGATAGGAGGCGGCTTGCCGAGAGGCAAGGCGTGTAGAACCGGGTTACTTTTTCTCGCTGTGAGACTCGCGCAAAGCGGCATCGCGCTCGTTTTGCCACCAGACGAAAGCGGCCAAGCAGGCAACACCAATGATTGGCGTCAGGAAGAGGATCAGTTTATCAGTTATGTCTTCAACCTTTCTAGTGCTTTCGCTCCAATCAATGTAGGACCCAAACCGAGCAGGAAACAAGGCAACGGTGAATCGACCAGCCAGGTCGCGCACTGACGCTTGCGCTGATGTCGCCGTAGATGAGCCGCGTAGTAGGTATCAGCACACCAATCAACATGACGCCGATGTCCAAGCCATCGTAATAATTCTGCCCGGAGCTTAATCTTCTCTTTCTCCGCGTCCGAAAGCATCACGCCATTCATCTCATGATCTCCAACAGCGGCCGCTAGATCCTATTTCCCGCTCTGGTAGGTGGCGAATTGCGCCCCCGTCTCCTAGTTTCCGACCGTTCGAATCCCATCGGATGAGGCCAAGTTGAGAAACAAGAAGATTGCAGCCCTGGCGCTTCTGGTGCTGGCGGCCGTCTGTCCCGCGCAGGCCATGGATGCCCGCATCGTCAAGCAGTTGAAGGCGCTGGCGCCGGAGGAACGGCGCGAGCAGCGCTGTGATATCGAGGCAATGAAGCGGATTGCGGACGAGCAGAAGGGACTCAAGCCGGACAAGGTGATCGCCTACACCTTCTCCGATCCGGTCGAGGAGGGCAATTCCGTCAGGGCACCCGGTGCCGCCTTCCGCAGTGGCGGAGACTGGTATCGCCTGAAGTTCAAGTGCGTGACCGGTGAGCGCGGACTGGATATCCGGTCGTTCCATTACAAGGTCGGCGCCAAGATCCCGCGAGGGGAATGGGAACAGTACTACCTCTACGACTAAGCGCGCTCAGCCGGGCAAATGCGGTACCGTCTTGCGCTCCGGAAAGAGTTCGTTGGCAATCGTCATGACGATCAGCGACAGCGGCAGCGCTAGCATGGCGCCGACGGCCCCCCACATCCAGGTCCAGAAGATGATGGCGATGAACACCAGGAAGGGGTTGATCTCCCACTGCCGGCCCATGATCGCGGGAAACACAAGGTTTTCCATCAGCAAGTGCACGACGAAGAAGACGAAGGCCGGCAGGAGGCCGAGGATCAGCGTGTCATGGGTTAAAACCCCACCCAAAGCCACCGAAGCCGTCATTAGAGTAATGCCGAGATAAGGAATGAAGCTCGAGATGAAGGCGAAGATGCCCCACATCACGGGAGAGCCAAGATTGCCCAGGTAGGCGATCACCGTCATCGAAACGCCGAGCGCGAGGTAGAGCATCGCGGCGGTGGCAAAATAGTAGCCGAGAACCTCTTCCATCGAGTTCAGCACGCGGATGGCGATCAGCCGCTGGTGGCGACGCGGGAAGGCCATGATGACCGTCCGGCGCAAACGCACTCGGCCATAGAGAAAGAGCATCAGCGCGGCAAAGAAGATCATCGCTTGGATGATGGCGGGCGTCAGGCTAGCGGTCAGCACGGCCAGCACACTGCTGCTGTTCTCCAGCAGCTTTTCCATCGACATCGGACCCGTCTGGAAGGTCACGGGGCTGATATTTAGCCACTCCTGCCGCTGCAGAAACGGCATCACCCGGTCGATCATCTGCTCGATGATGTCGGGACCGTTTTCGACGAAGAAGCCGATCGGTCCCGCAAGCGCGTTGATCAGAAGGAAGAGGACGACGGCCACCGCCGAGGACAGGATGAGCGCGGTGCCGAACCGCGGCACGCCCATCTCTCCGAGCCGCTCCGCCGCCATGCCGAGAATGATGCCGACGACGATGGCAAGCGTGATCGGGATCAGCACCAGCTTCATGTAGGAAACGACGGCAAGCCCGAGCAGGCAGAAGATTCCGATCAGTGCCCAGCTTGCGGCCACCTCCAGCGCTTCGCGCCCGAGTGGCGTGTAGTCGGTGATGTCGGCGTCTTCGCCGGGCAATGCGGCCTCGGCGCGCGCCAGACGCAATTCGGCCGCCCCTTTTTTCTGTCGCCGGCCCTGTGCGCCTGTAGTCGCCATGATCGTGTCCCCGATGCGCGCCATCAACGCGCAGGGAAGGCGCCGGTTCCGCGGCCTATGACGAAAGGGTGACCTCGATGCCCCAAGGGTCCGTGAGGCGGTGGCCCTCCGCCGTCCGCTCCACCGATATCTCCTGAGAGGCAGCGGCTTTCAGCACTGCATCGAGCGCCTGCTGGTCGTGGAAATGCAGCGTGTAGCCGCCCAGTCCGGTCATGCCGTCGGCACGCGCAGCAGCGCCGCGGCTGTTCCAGATGTTGGCTGCCAGATGATGGTGATAACCGCCGGTGGCAAAGAAGCTAGCGCCGGGGTATCGCGCCATGACCTTGAGACCCATCACGTCGCAATAGAAGCGCTCCGCCTTCGGTAGGTTGCCAACCTTCAGGTGGATGTGTCCGATCATCGTGCCGTCAGCGATGCAACGCCATTTCTCGTCCGGGGCACTGGCGAGCAGTTCGTGCAGGTTAAGCCTCCCCGTCGCCATCTGCACAGTCCCGTCCTCATTGTAGCGCCACTCGTTCGGCCTGCGGTCGCGGTAGATTTCGATGCCGTTGCCTTCCGGGTCGCTGACGTAGACCGCCTCGCTCACCAGATGGTCCGAGGCACCCTCCAGCCGCACGTCCAGTTCGGCCGCATGCGAAAGCCAGCGCGAAAGCTCACGGCGGTCCGGCACGAGGAAGGCTGTGTGGAAGAGCCCCGCCGTCCCGCGCGGTGCTGGCTTCGCGCCCGGCATGTGGACGAGCGTCAAGAGAGGCTCGCCGCCCGCACCGAGGACGTGCCCTTCACGACCATTCTCGATCAGCGCCAGGCCGATCATCGTCTGATAGTAGCGCGACACAAGGTCGAGGTCGGACACGAGGAGACGTACATGCGCCGCATGGACCGGCCGGGTAAGGGCGAAGGGGAGGTTCTGCGCGTTCATGCCAAGCTCCGAGGGCACCGTATCTGGGCCTGCCTCACTGTGCCGCGGCACGACGGTTTGGCCAAGCCCCTGAAGCATTGATAGCTCGTTCAGCGAATGTTGACGACGCTCCCGCCGACTCGATCATGATCAATGCAGCAATGCCCCCGAAGACGACATTGGCGCTGACAGAGGTCATCGTCGTCAGGGGAGCAAACAATGAACAACACCATCATCGTCGCGATCGACGTTGCAGCGCCGGAGAGAGCGGAGCGGATCGTCCCGCGCGCCAGGAAGCTCCTGCGCGAAGGGGGGCAAGTTCGTCCTTGTTGCGGTCGTCGAAGACCTGCCCGGTTATGTGCTCGCCGAGGTGCCGGCCGACATCTCCTTCGATGCGCGGCGCGAAGCGGAAGCCAAGCCTGATGACCTCCGCGGGCACTATGAGACTGCGGCGGATGTTGAGGTGCGCCAGGGCGCACCGGCGCGCGAAATCCTGCAGGCTGCCGAGGCGCATAAGGCCGACCTCATCATGCTTGCTTCGCAGATTTCGCTTGAGCGGCTGGATGTCGTCCCGCACACGCCTTTCTGCAAAAGCTGCGTCAATATGACCAGCTTAAATGCATTGTGAAACAACCGACTACAAAACAACTTGCCTCGCATCGCCTCTCCATTAAATCTGAAGGAGACGCGTTGCGAGGAATGTATGACTGACCTGTTCCGGTTCGGGAGACCTTACGACTTTCACGAGATCGTTGCCGATGGCATCGTGCATGGGATCGGAATCGTGCTGGCGCTCATCGGTGTGACGGCGATGATCTTCTATGCCACCGTCTGGTCGAGCTACGGCGAGATCGCGGCTGCCTGGATCTACGGGCTTGGTCTGCTTCTCTGTCTCTCCATCTCCTTTACCTACAATATCTGGCCGATATCGCGCACCAAATGGATCCTGCGCCGCTTCGACCATTCGGCCATCTTCGTGCTGATCGCCGCCACCTACACGCCCTTCCTTCAGCGCGGCGCGCATGACCCACTGATCCTGTTCATGCTGGTGGCGATCTGGATCACTGCGGCGGGCGGCATCATGCTGAAATGCCTGTTCCCCGGCCGTTGTGATCGGTTGGCGATCCTCCTCTATCTCGCCATGGGTTGGAGCGGCGTCGTTGTGGCCGCGCCGATCTCGCAGTACCTGCCGCCGATCACCGTCTGGCTGATCGTTACCGGCGGCATCATCTACTCGCTCGGGGTGATCTTCCACGTTTGGGAAAAGCTGCGCTTCCAGAACGCCATCTGGCACGCCTTCGTCGTCGCGGCCTCCGCCGTGCATTACGGCGCGGTCATCACCTGCTTCAGCTTCAAGCCGGCCGGCCTTTGATGCCCTGAAACGCTTCGTTACCAGGAGGCGTCCGCTATAGTGGACATGTGACAACTATAATGGAAAAACACATGACGTCCGTCCCGGTCATCCGCGCCGCTACCGAAGCCGATCTGCCCGCCATCATGGAGATCTACAACGACGCTGTCGCCAACACGACGGCGATCTGGAACGACAACCAGGTGGATCTGGCGAACCGGCAGGAGTGGTTTAAGGCGCGCCAGGCGAAGAACTTTCCGGTGCTGGTTGCGGAGCTTGGCGGGCAGGTCGCCGGTTACGCCTCCTACGGCGACTGGCGCGCCTTCGAAGGCTTCCGCCATTCCGTCGAGCACTCTGTCTACGTGCACAAGGAGCACAGAGGCGCGGGCCTTGGCCGGCATCTGATGACGGCGCTGATCGCGGTGGCCGGCGAGCGGAGCATCCACGTGATGATCGCCTGCGTGGAAGCGGGGAATGCCGCCTCCGTGCGGCTGCATGAAAGCCTAGGCTTCCGCAATGTCGGCACCTTCAGCGAGGTCGGCACGAAGTTCGGCCGCTGGCTCGATCTCACCTGCCTTGAACTGCGGGTTCCGCCGCACGGCTGAGAAGCTCTACCCGCGCCTCCACGTCGTCGGCACTCCTGAGCCGACCACCGAAGCGGACGCAGCTTGGCTGTCGCCCTTGCCCGATTGCGGCTTTTTTTGCAGCCAGATTGGGAACAATCGGTATCCTGTCATGTTGCCTAAAGCTGATCCAAGGCGAACAACCGAGGGGGCAGCCACCTATGAGTAACCGTTCAGCACACCGCGACACCTCCCATCCCGTCAGTCGGTGGTATTCCATCCTGCTTGGTGCTCTTCTGGTGCTTCTCGGCCTCGCGATCGGCATCGGTGGTATCTGGCTGATCGCGCTTGGCGGCTCCTGGTATTACGCCGTCGCCGGAATCGGCCTGCTGATCTCGGGCGTGCTGATGGTGATGGGGCGCTATTCGAGTGGGCTCGTCTACGGCGCAACCTATGTCTTTACCGTCATCTGGGCGCTCTGGGAGGTTGGACTTCAGGGATGGCCCCTCGTTCCCCGCCTTGTCGCACCGACGGTTATCCTGCTGCTCGTCTTCTTCGCCATCCCGGCGCTACGCCGTCGCGACCCGCACCCCGGCACGCGCCACGGAATGGCAACCGCGATGGCCATCCTGGCGGCGCTGGGTATCGGCTTGATCGCTGCCCCCTGGATTCGACCGACCACAGTCCTCGCCCAGGCCGAGACGGAGGAGGGGGCCGCTCCCGCCGCCCAGACGCCGGTTCAGCCCCCGGCCGACAGCGGCATCGTCTCTCCGGCACCGCCGGCCGGTAGCGGTATCGTCGCTCCGGCAGAGCCTGCCGAGCCTCTGGCCGATCAGATCCCGGGACGTCAGCCCGCGCTCGATACGGAAAGCGATGTCGTCATCAATCCCGAGGTCCCCCGTGATCCCGCGCCCGAAGGCCAGTCCGCCGAAGAGGACAGGCCGGCCCTTGCAATGCGCGAAACAGGCGCCGATTGGCCGGCCTGGGGCGGCAACCTGCACGGTACGAAATATTCGCCGCTGACGCAGATCACACCCGAAAACGTCGACCAGCTCGAGCGCATCTGGGAATTCCACACCGGCGACCTGCCGTCACCAGAGGCGGAAGGCAAATATTCGCCGGAAAATACGCCGCTGAAGATCGGTGAGAAGCTTTTCGCTTGCACCCCGATGGGCCGCATCATCTCCATTGATGCGCAGTCGGGGAAAGAGGAATGGCATTTCGACCCCGAGGTGCCGGTAGACGCCATTCCCTATGGCGCAACCTGCCGCGGCGTATCCTACTTCGAGGTGCCAGATGCCGATCCCTACGACCCTTGCACAACCCGCATCATCTGGGGCACGCTCGACGCCCGCCTGATCGCGGTTGATGCCGAGACAGGCCGGCTCTGCCTGGAGTTCGGCGACTACGGCATGGTTTATCTCGAACGTGGACTGGGTGAAACTGTGCCCGGCTGGTACGCCATGTCGTCGCCACCCACCATCGTGCGCGGCGTGGTCGTCGTCGGCGCGCAGGTGACCGACGGCAATGCCGAGGATTCCCCCTCCGGCGTCATCCGCGGCTTCGACGCCGTCACCGGCGAGTTCGAGTGGGCCTGGGACCTGGGCCGCCCCGGCGATACCAGCCAGGCCGGCCCGGAGGAAATCTATACCCGCGGAACGCCGAACATGTGGACGATCGCCGCTGGCGACGAGGAGCTCGGCTACGTGTTCCTGCCAATGGGCAATTCGGCCGTCGATTACTACGGCTCGAACCGAAGCGAGCAGGAGAACGAATACTCCACTTCGCTCGTGGCACTGGACGTCACCACCGGCCAACCTGCCTGGCACTTCCAGACTGTCCATCGCGACGTCTGGGACTACGACCTCGGCAGCCAGCCGACGCTGATCGATTTCCCGACCGACAACGGCACGGTGCCGGCCATCATCCTCGCCTCCAAGCAAGGCGACATCTACATCCTCAACCGCGAAACGGGCGAATCCCTGTTTCCGGTCGAGGAGCGGCCGGTGCCGCAGGGCGGCGTCGAGCCGGACTACCTCTCGCCGACCCAGCCCTTTTCCACCTACCACACGCTGGCTTTCCCGCGTCTGGAGGAGGAGGACATGTGGGGCATGTCGCCGATCGACCAGCTGTGGTGCCGCATCCAGTTCCGCCGCTCCCACTACGACGGCATCTACACCCCGCCGACGAGCGACCAGCACTGGATCCAGTATCCCGGCTATAACGGCGGCAATGACTGGGGTTCCGTTGCGGTCGACCCAGAACGGGGCCTGTTGATCGCCAACTACAACAACATGCCGAACCACAACCGGCTGGTGCCGCGCGAAGAGGCCGACGAAGCGGGGCTCAGGGCGATCTATGAGCCGCCGGCCGAGAGCGAAGGCCCACTCGGTGAAGCTGGTCCTCAGATCGGCGCGCCTTACGCCATCGACGTCAATGCCGGCTGGCGGGTGAAATACACCGGACTCCTCTGCAAGGAGCCGCCCTATGGCGGCATCCGGGCCATCGATCTCGCCACCGGCGACACTGTCTGGGATCGCCCCTTTGGCACCGCGCGTCGCAACGGCCCCTTCGGCATCCCCTCCATGCTGCCGATCACCATTGGAACGCCCAACAATGGCGGTCCGGCCGTCACGGCAGGTGGCCTGATCTTCATCGCCGCAACCACCGATAACCTGATCCACGCGATCGACATCGAGACCGGCGAAACGCTGTGGACCGACGTGCTTCCAGGCGGCGGTCAGGCAAACCCACTGGTGGTGGAAGTCGCCGGACGCGAGTTCGTGATCATCTATCCCGGCGGTCACCACTTCATGGAAACGCCGATCAGCGATACCATCATCGCTTACGCGCTGCCTGAAGGCTAACGGGCAGTCTCAGCCGCCGACATACTGGAAATAGGCCCAGGCCAGCACGAAAGCGGCGACGACGCCGGCCAGCGTGACGAATTTGCGCAGCCCCGGGGTGGGGTTGCGCGCCGGCTTCGGCTCCTTCGGCTTCGGCGGGCGCTTGAACTTTACCACATTCGACATCGTTTCTCCTGCGCAATTCCGGACAGGCGGCACGATGGCCGCCGTCCGCCTTGGATATCAGCGGGAGAAACCGGAGGGAATAGCTGGTCTGCTTCCGCCTAGCGCTGCGGGCAGCGAGTAGTGTATTGAGCAGCCGCTGCCTCTCACGTCTTGCCCGCTTCCGCAGATCTTCGTTAAAGGTTTTCCCATGACTCTTATCGCCTCACACGTCTACCGTGGCGGCAAACGGAGCGAACTGGTTCCGCTGGACGGAGCGCCTCCTGCGCTTGGGCCCGAGGACTTCCTCTGGATCGGCCTACACGACCCAGTCGCAAGCGAGATCGAGGGGCTGGCGAAAACCTTTGGGCTTCACCAACTTGCCGTGGAAGATGCCTTGTCGGCCCATCAGGTGCCGAAGGTGGAGATCTACGGAGAGCAGCTGTTTGTTGTCGCTAAGACCGCACATTTGGAAGGCGACAAGATCCGCTATGGCGAGACCGCGATCTTTGTTGGCAGGCAGCACATCATTTCGGTTCGCCACGGCTCGGCACGGGGCCATGCGGATTTGCGATCGCAGCTGGAAGCATCGCCCCAGTATCTCTCGCAAGGTCCCGATTACGTTCTGCATGCCATTCTTGATTTTATCGTCGACGGATATCTTCCGGTTGTCCAGGAGATCGAGGACAAGGTACTGAAGATGGAAAAGCACATGCTCGCCTCCTTTCTCGAGCGTGAGCAGATCCGCCGCTTGTTTCGCCTGCGGCGCCAGCTGATCCTCTTTGGTCGCATTCTCGGCCCGATGTCGGACGTCACAGGCAAGCTGGTCCATCTCGATCTGCCCTGCATCGACCAGAACGCCAAGCCGTTCTTTCGCGACGTCAACGACCATGTCAGGCGGGTCGAGGGCATGGTGGGCGGCTTGCGCGAAGTGATCACCTTGGTATTTGAAGCATCCAATCTCCTGGAGCAGCAGCGGCAGGGAGCTATCACCCGCCAGCTTGCCTCCTGGGCGGCCATTCTCGCTGTGCCAACCGCGATCGCTGGCATATATGGAATGAACTTCGAGAACATGCCCGAACTGACCACTCGCTACGGCTATTATGTGGTGCTGCTTGTGATCTTCGGCCTGTGCGCGCTCCTTTACTACAGGTTCAAAAAAACCGGCTGGCTATGATAGATCTGGCGCAGTCACCGGAGCGGTCGCGGCTGCGTCCGCTGCGCTAGACTTGCGAGCACGGCTGCCTTTCGTGTCGCCTTGCCTCATGCTCGTCGGTCCGCAGCCATTCGTTGATCGTCCGGTGCAGATGGCGGTGGGTCTTGCGCGCGATTGCCAGCGGAAAGCGGTCGAAGCCGTGTACGCCCTGAGGAACCGCCACAAGCTCCGCGTTGCTGTTGGCCTTGTTCCACCGATCTGCCATCCGGATGCTGTCGTCGAAGACGGGATCGAGCTCGCCGGCAATGAAGAGGGCGGGCGGCAGGCCGGAGAAATCCGCGTAGAGCGGCGAAAGCCGAGGGTTGCGGCGCTCCTCGTCCGTCAGGCCAGATGTCAGGCGCTGCAGATTGCGAAACGCAGCCTGGCCATCGATCAGCAGCGTCCTGTTCGAGGAGTTCCGCAGGCCCGGCGATCCGGCCATGTCGTAGGCGCCGTAAAAGAGCGCCGCACCGGAAAGCCTTGCATCCGTCTGCAGGTCGCGCAGGTGGAGAAGGGCGCAGGCGGCGAGATGCGCGCCGGAAGACTGGCCGCCGACGATGATGTTCCGGCTCCCGAATTCCGCACCGGCGGTGACCGCCCATTCGGCCGCCCGGTGCGCATCGGCGATGGCAAGGTCCAGCCGGTCGTCGATGGCGAGGTGATGGTCGACGCTGGCAACCGCCACCCGGCAGTTGCCGGCGATCGCGCGATTGAGTCGGTCGTCGAAGCGCGGCGTCCCCATCACCCAGGCGCCCCCATGGAAGGTGAGGTAGACACCGCGCGGTGCCCCCTTCGGGCGGATCAGCCGCAGCTTGAGAGGCCGATCGCCGCCCTTGATCAGCCGATCCTCAACCGTCAGCTCGTCATCGGGGGGGAACGGTCGCGGCACTGCGTCCCAGGCGCGCAGCAGCGTCTGGATCAGCCGGGCATTCCAGCGGCGGTCGGTGCGATAGCGCGGCAGAAACCGCAGCAGGCGGTTGAACCGTTCGGCCTGCCGGATCTCCCAACCTACGAACTCAAGACTCATGGGGAAGTGACGAGCCTCCTCACACCCGCGTCCAGTTGAGACAGCCGGCCGGCAGGATCGAATTGCCGACGAGCAGGGCGCCGTACCGGTAGAAGACGTCGGCATTGCCGCCGCCGGAGATATCCACGGCCCAGACGGTGTCGCCGGCATCCGACCACAGCAGCCTTGCATTCGCAGCCGCAATGCCGGCCATGGCCTGCGCGGGCGAGGTGCCGGGCCGAAACACCACCATGGCCGTTACGTCATCAGGGGCGGGCAGAGCGGCGAACGGACCGGCGATCAGGATGGCGGCCACCAGGCCGGCATGCGAGCGAAGCATTGCGCCGCCTCCGCCCGGTCCACGCCTGCGTAGTACCAGGCCGAGCGCCGCCGGGAGAAGGCCGAAGACGACGAACCAGAGCAGATCCCAGAACAGCGGGTTCTCAGCATCCATACGGATCCGGTGGATGCCGAGGATCCAGTGCGACAGAAAGCTGTCAATGATGTGCCAGGCGCCGAAGCCGATTAGCGCATTGCCAACGAGTAGGCGATCCGCGCCGGTCATCGGTAACTGCCGCCGGCCTCGCCAGAGGAGCCACAGCCCAAGCGCCGCGACCATATACATCAGCACGTGGAAGAGCCCGTCGGTCAGGATCAGGAAGCGGATATCGGTGCGCGCGCCCTCGATGCCGCTCAAAAGATGGTGCCATTGCAGCACCTGGTGCAGAAGGATGCCGTCGAAGAAGCCGCCGAGCGCGAAACCCAGCGAATAGCCTGCCCAGCGGAGCGGCGGCGAGGCGGCAGCCTCACCGGATGCGGTCTGAGAGGTCGCTGACACCTCAATCCTCCTTCACTTCCTAGCTTTCGCACTAACAGGATTGGGATGTGGAAGTTCCGCGCGCCGGCCACCCGCCTTGGTCTCACCCAACCTCCTTCAGCACCTCGATGAAGGCCCGAAGGGCGAGCGGAACATGCCGATGGCCGGGATATTAGAGGCAGAGTCCGTCGATCGGCGGACACCAATCCTCCAGCGCCATCTTCAGGCGTCCGGCTGAAAGGCCGTCCTGTGCTGCGATCAGAGGAATATAGGCAAGGCCGAGGCCTTTTTCGGCGGCCACGACCATCATCTCGACGCTGTCGAGCCTCAGCGGTCCCGGGACATCGACCACACTCTCTTCGCCGCGACGCTCGAACTCCCACCGATAAAGCGGCGCGCTTCGAAAATCATCCACCTCCGAAAGTTGCTGCGTCGAGATCCTGCAGCATCGGGCTCAGCCGATCGAAAAGCCGTTGCCCCCTCGGTCGGTGCGACACTCCGCGTCGTCCGGTTGAGGAGCCTCACAGCCATGCGTTCCTCGAGGCTGCGCAGCGTGTGGCTGAGTGCAATGGAGCAAGCCCCAAGTCATCGGCCGCCTTGCGGAAACTGCGGTGCGCCACCACGGCAGTGAATGCCGTGAGGTCGCTGAGGGACGCCTTCTTATTTATGAATATATACCATCAGTCGATGCAGGACTGGATGGATATTAGGAGAAACGACCCGCTGTACACTCCTCCTCGAACCAAGGGCGACAGGGCCCAGCGAAGGAGAAAAGCAATGACACAGACATGCTTTATCACCGGCACCTCCTCCGGCTTTGGCAGGATCCTGTCGGAGAAGCTTCTGGCACGCGGCGACCGCGTAGGCGCGACGCTCCGCCGCCAGGGCGCGCTCGATGATCTGAAGGGCATTCATGACGAGCGCCTGTGGGTTGCAACCCTCGACCTGACCGACACGACCGCAATTCCCGATACCGTCGAACATGCATTTGCTGAGTCGGCCGCGTCGTCGCCAGCAATGCCGGCTACGGCCTATTCGGTGCGGCAGCAGATCCGCCGTCAGATCGAAGTGCATACGCGTCGTATGTCAATAAGCATACGATGCGTATGTCAGTGAGAGGAGGCCGGGTGGGGCCGTAAGACGACGTGCCGACATGGTGGAAGAAACCAGAAGCAAGCTGATCCGGGCCGCCCGTAAGGCGTTCGCCGAAAAAGGTTATACGGCTGCCTCCATGGATGACCTGACCGCCGAAGCCGGCCTTACGCGCGGTGCGCTCTACCATAACTTCGGCGACAAGAAGGGCCTGCTGCAGGCGGTGATCGACCAGATCGATGGGGAGATGCTCGTGCGGATGCGTGCGGCCCGCGACGAGGCCAACACGCTCTGGCTCGGCTTCCTTGCCGAAGGCATCGCCTACATCGAGATGGCACTGGAGCCGGAGATCCAGCGCATCATGCTGTTCGATGGTCCGGCGGTGCTCGGCGATCCGTCGCGATGGCCAAACCAGAATGCCTGCCTTCAGACGACGGCGCAAACGATCGAAGCGCTGATCATCGACGGTACGGCAAAGCCGGTCGACGCCGAAGCCGCCGCCCGGCTAGTCAATGGTGCTGCCCTAAATGCAGCCCTCTGGATCGCCGCCTCCGGGGACCCCCGTGCCACGCATGACAAGGCGGTCGGAGCGTTGCGCCAGCTCGTGAGCGGCCTGCATCGCGCGGACGGCGAGTGAGCCGTCCTCAGTCCCGCGACGTCATCCATACCCCCGCCAGCGTCACCGCGAGCCCGACGAACATCGCCATCGTCAGCGGCTCGGAAAACAGCGCCCAGGCCCAGAGCATGGTCACCGGCGGGCTGAGGTAGATGGCGGCACTCACCTTGGCGACGGGAAACATCCTGAGACTCGTATAATAGATGCCATAGGCCATGAAGGTGGCGATCAGCACAAGCCAGGCGATCCCAATGGCGAAGTCCTGCGTCATCGGCGGCGCGAGGCCGCCCTGCAGCATCGCGCAGAACCCGAAGAGTAACGCGCCGGTCAGGGTATGGATGCAGAGGCTCTGATGGACGGGCATCGGTTCGGTCCGTCTGCGCCGGTAAAGGACGGAAGCCAGCGCGAAGACGAGCATCGAGCCAACGGTCACCCCATAGGCCCAGAGTGGCGCTTTTCCGAAGCTCAGGCTGTCGAAGGAAACGATCAGTACGCCCGAGACCGCGATCGCTGTGCCGAGCCATTGCCGGCGACTCAAGGGTTCTCCGAGCACCGGCTGCGACAGCGCGGCAATGGCCAGCGGCACGAGGTCGGAGATGAGCGCCACCAGCCCTGTCGGCACCCGCTGCTCGATCGCCAGCGCAAACCCCCCAAGATAAAGAAAGACCGACATCACGCCGAAGAGTATCTGTTCAAGGATGCCGCGCCAGCGCAGTCTCGGGCCGAAGGCCAGCGCAAACGGCAGCAGGATCAGCCCGGAAAGCAGCGTGCGCCAGAACAGAAGCAGCGCGACACTTGCCTCTTCGCTCGCATAGCGGATGCCGACGAAGCCGGAACTCCAGCCGATGATCAGGAGCGCCGCCATCAGCGGCCAGAGCAGCCGGCTGTACCGTGGCGGCGTCGATAAAAGGGCCTGTTCGTTCATGGGGCCTCGTGCGACAGGAAGGACGCCATGCTCTATCCCAACACCTGCCGGCTATCACATGACAAATTTTGATAAAATCATGACAGGGCCGTCAGATCTGTCATTTCGGCTTGCCGCCGCAGCGTTTCCCCGTCATGCTTCCGCTAAAGGGAGATCGCCGATGAACGCAGTGAGCGACCTGAACAACCGGCGGCTGGAGATCGATGCGCTGCGGGTGCTGTCGGCTGTCCGCCACCACGGCGGCGTCACACGTGCGGCCGAGGCCCTCGGCCTATCGCAGTCGGCCGTCAGCCACAAGATCCGGCGGCTCGAGACAAGCCTCGGCTGCCAGCTGATGGTCCGAAAGCCCGGCGCGCCCACCTTCACGACGACGGGGGAGGACCTGCTCGATTATGCGGTGCGCATCCTCAGCCTGCATGACGAGGCGCTGCTCAGCCTGTCGAAGACGACGCTTGCCGGGCGCCTCACGCTGGGGTTGACGGAGGACACCACCTGCAGCGACCTTGCCCGCATCCTCGGCCGCTTCCGTCGGCTGCATCCGCAGGTCACGGTGCGCACGCGGGTGCGCATGAGCCTGGTGCTGCGCGCCATGCTGGATGAGAGCGAGATCGATGCCGCCATCGTGCAGGTCTTCGCCCATGAGGTTCGCCCAACGGATGTCGTCCTGTTTCGCGAACAGCTGCATTGGGTGAAGCATCCGGAACTGGAGCTGCAGCCGGAAAAGGGCATCCCCTTCCTCTCCTTCGACGACGACTGCTTCTATCGCCGCTGGGCCTTCGATATCGGCCAGGACGGGGACGTGATGCTGGAAACGGTGTTCGAATGCGCAAGTTCGGCCGGCATCGTCTCCGCCGTGATGGCGGGCCTTGGCGTCGCGCTCTTGAACGAACGCCACCTGCGGCCGGAGATGGAGATCCTTGATCACGGCCTGCCGCAGCCGCCAGAACTGGCCTATGTGCTGCGCCGCGGCCGCAAGGTTCGCAATCCGGCGCTCGATACGTTGGTGGCCGAGATCAAGACCGGCATCAGCCGCCATGGCGGCCTCGTGCTGGCAAGTTGATAGGGCCGCTGAACCCGAGCCTCGTTTCGTGCGTTGATCAGGGGAGCGCGTCTCGAAGATGGAGAGAGCCGATGCAGGTGAGCAAGTTTGCAGTCTCTGACGCCGAATTCGAACGGTCCCCTGGGCAGGAAGGCGACATCTTCGCCGGCAACGTGATCGACCAGCGCCACGGCGGACCGGTCACGATCGGCTTCGGCCGCTATGGCCCCTTTCAGAGCCTGGAGGAAACCATGCTGGTCCACGACACGATGGTGGTGCTGGAGGGACGCCTGACGGTCTCAACCGAAACCGTCAACGTCACGGCGGGGCCGGGCGAGGTGATCTACATGCCGAAGGGCGAGACCGTCACCATCCGTTCCCACGAGGAAGGCGCGGTTACCGCCTACGTCACCTATCCGCATTGGCAGGAGGCGAGGGATTGACCGCTTCATCCTTCGTCGCTCTCGGGCGCCTCCTTCGCAGTCTCAGCCCGGCAAAGACCGCCCATGTCTGACGCCACGGCAGATCCGGACCTTCGCTGGCGGAGCTTCTTTGCCGATACGCTGGCGCTGATCGTCTTCTTCACCGCAACCGGCATCCTCAACGAGCGCTTCATCGCAGGCATGACCTGGCAAGAGGTCTTCCAAGCCCGCCTTCTCGGTGCGGCGCTGATGGTGCCCGTCGGCCGACCGTACGGGCTCTGGCGCGACTGGATCATGCGCCGTGCTGGAGACACGCGCGCCTCGCAGCTCTTCTGGGACAGCGTGGCGCTGATCAGCTTCCAGGTGCCGATCTATGTCGCCATCATCGCCGTCAGCGGCGCTTCCGGCGCCGGCCTCGTCCGCGGCACGCTCGGTGCCGCCGCCATGATGCTCCTCCTCGGCCGCCCCTACGGCGCATTTCTCAACCGGGTGCGAAGAGCCTTTGGCCTGCCGCCGGGCGGGGAGAAGCCGATGTCGCTGAACAGCTGAGGGTAGGGCGGTGTCATAAGCGGAGCAGCCGCGAAACTGCGCGGCTACGCTGCTTATGACGGAGATGAGACGCCCGGTACCGGAGCCCCCTCACCACCGCTCCACCCTCTGTCCACCAAACAGCATTTCGATCGGCAGCTGGAAAATGAAGTAGGGGTTCGGCAGCGGCAGTGACGTTGCTTCTTCCAGGCGTTGCTTTTGCTCCGCGGTCAGTTCCACATCCAGCGACGCGATGTTCTGGCTCAGTTGCTCGTCGCGGCTGGCGCCGATCAGAACGGAGCTGACGCCCGGCCGTTCCACCACCCATCTCAAGGCGACTTCCGCCGGTGTGCGGCCGATCTCGGCGGCAACAGCCTTGAGAACATCGACCACATCGAAATTGCGCTCCGTAAACAGCATGCCGCCGAACGGATTGTCGCCGTTCAACCGACCGTCGCTGCCCTGCTCGCCGACCTGCGCGCCACTGTCGGGCATTGCGCTGCCGCGTGAGGCTTCGGCAATCTTCTCGCGGCCGTATTTGCCGGTAAGAAGGCCGCCGCCAAGCGGGCTCCAAGGGACAAGCCCCATCCCCAGTTCCTGACCGGCCGGCAGAAGATCGAGCTCGACGCCGCGATCGAGCAGCGAATAGGCGTATTGCAGGCCGACCGGCCGGGGCAGTCCGTGGGCCTGCGCCAGGGTCGCGATCTTGGCGACGTACCAGGCCGGCGTGTTGGAGAAGCCGTAGTGCAGGATCTTTCCCGCGCGAACCGCATCGGCAAGCGTCTGCAACACCTCCTCCGCAGGCGTCGTGCGGTCCCAGACATGAGCCCAGTACATGTCGATATAATCCGTCTGCAGACGCTTCAACGATGCCTCGATTGCAAGGCGGATGTTCTTGGCGCCGTTACCGCCCCATAGCGGGGTGCCTTGCGCGCGTGAGAAACCGGACTTCGTCGCGACGACCAGGCGGTCTCGGCGGCTGCTTTCTGTGAGGAAGCGCCCCAGCATGGTTTCGCTTTCGCCGCCGGAATAGATGTCGGCCGTGTCGATGAAGTTGCCGCCGGCGTCCACATAATGGTCGTAGAGCGCGCGGGACGTCGCTTCGCTCGCTCCCCAACGGCCTGCGCCGAACGTCATGGTGCCGAGCGCCAGGGGGCTGACGATGAGGCCGGACTTACCGATTGTACGGTAGCTGGTGAGGTTCATGTCGGTCTCCTTGGTTGCTGTCCTGCAATGTAGCCGCGTCACGCGCCGCCGATTAGCGGTTGCCGGCTACATGAACTTGTGAGCAGAATGCAGTAATGGAGCGAGGCGAACTCAACGATCTCCTGGCGTTTACGATCGTGGCCCGGCAGCGGAGCTTCACCCGTGCCGCCGCGATTCTCGGCATGTCGCCCTCGGCCGTGAGCCATGCGATGCGCGGCCTGGAGGAGCGGCTTGGTGTGCGGCTGCTAGCCCGCACGACGCGCAGCGTTGCGCCCACTGAAGCCGGGGAGCGGCTGTTGCAGTCTCTCAACCCTGCGCTCTCGGAGATCGAACAGGGTCTGGAAGCCTTGTCGGAATGGCGGAACGACGTTACGGGAACGGTGCGCATTACCACCTTCGCGTATGCGGCCAGGATGGTCCTACTCCCGAAACTTCCCGCGTTCCTTCTCGCCCACCCCGACATCCGGGTCGAAGTGAACATCGACGATGGATTGACCGACATCGTTTCTGGCGGCTTCGACGCGGGCATCCGGTTAGGCGAGGCCGTGGCGAGGGACATGGTTGCCGTCAAGCTCGGGCCGGACCTGCGCACGGTCGTCGTCGCAACGCCGGGCTACTTCGAGCGGTGCCCGCCGCCTCTGACATCTTATGATCTCGACCGTCATGCCTGCATCGGTTACCGGCTGACAACCTCAGGCGGCCTTCTGCCCTGGGAGTTCGAGAAGGCCGGCAAGGAGATCAAGATCTACACCAGCGGGCCCTTGGTTGCCAACGACAGCGACCTGCCGCTCGCCGCCGTGCGCGCTGGCGCCGGCCTGGGCTACATCATGGAGCATGACGTCGCCGAGGACATCGCCTCAGGCGCCCTCGTTCAGGTGCTGGCGGACTGGTGCCCCGCGTATCCGGGCTTCCGCCTCTATCACTCCAGCCGCCGCCAATCGCCGCCGGCGCTTCAAGCGCTGATTGCGGCACTCAGGCCGCCATGACGGCGGTTGAGAGCAAGTTGTTTCGTGTGGCTCTTTCCAAGGCGAGTTAGCTGAACAATGGATCTTATCATCAGCGCCGCCGCCGTCGTCAGGGTCGCCCCGAACCGATGCATGGCGTGGCCGAAAACATTCCCCTGCACAAGATGTCGTTTGCCCCCTATGCTGTATCCAAGGCCGAAGCGGAGAAGGTGCTGCTGGCCGCCAATGACCGCCGCACAGGCCTTTCCACGGTAGCCATCCGGCCGCCATTCATCTGTGGTCCTGACATGCCGGCTCTCGATCATATGGTCGAGACCGTCCGCTCCGGGCAGTTTCAATGGGTGGCGGGCGGCGGACAGGCGCTTTCCACCTGCCATGTCGACAACCTCTGCCACGCGCTCATTCTGGCCGCCGACCAAGGGACAGGCGGAGAAGCCTTCTTTGTGAGCGACGGCGAAGACACGACACTGAAGTCCTCCTGACACGCCTGCTTGGCAGTCGCGGCGTGAACCGGAGGATCGCTCCGTGCCGTTCGGTGTCGCCTGGGCGATGGCCGATGTGATGGGCGCGGTCTGGCGGATCTTCCGCCGCGAAGGCGAGCCGCCAATCACCCGGCAGATGCTGCGGCTAATCGGCCAACCTTTTACGATCGACATCAGCCGTGCGCGCAATCAACTCGCTACGCTCCGGGTCATCTCACCGGCTGAAGGCATGCGCCGGATGCAGGCGAGGGGAGCCTCTCCGGCTCAAATCGCACTTGGCAACAATCCGCAAAGCCGAGTGGCCGCGTCATGAACTTTCGGCGGCGTCTCATGCTCGAATGCCGGGCCGTGACGCCGCGTCGCCTCAATCCTGTGCCGTCGGGCGCACCACGATGCTGCCGATCTCGACGTCGCTTGGTTGTTCGATTGCGAAGGCTATTGCCCGTGCGATCGCAATCGGTGAGATGGCAAGCTCTTCCTTGCGCTTCAGGATGGCCGCTCTGATCTGCGGATCGGCGATAGTGGCATCCGCGAAGCTCGTGTCGATGAAACCCGGCGAGATCTCCGTCACGCGCAAGTTTTTGCGCGATTCCTGCCGAAGCGCTTCGGTGGCTGTCCGCAATGCATTCTTGGTTGCAGCGTAGACGCCCATCGTCGGCACGATCTTGAGCCCAGCGGTCGATACCACGTTGATGACATGCCCACTGTTCTGGCGGGTGAACACGGGCAGGGCCGCAGCGACGCCGTAGAGCGCGCCTTTCAGGTTCACGTCGATCATCGCGTCCCAGTCATCGACCCTCAGGGCGTCGAAGCGCGAGAGCGGCCCGATGCCGGCATTGTTGACGATGACGTCGAGCCGCCCGAAACGCTCGCAGGCAAGGTTGACCAGCCTCTCCATATCCGCACGTCTGGTAACGTCGATGGCATCATATACGGCTTCGCCGCCCGCCGCTTCGATCTCTCCTGCCACAGCGGCGATCTCCGCTTCGCTTCGCGCGCCAAGCACAAGACGCGCGCCGCGCGCCGCAAGGTGGATAGCAGTGGCCCGTCCAATGCCGCGTCCGGCTCCGGTGATGGCGACGATTTTGTTCCTTATGGTCACAGGTATGGCTCCGTCTTCTGTCTTGACGAGCCAGATCTATGCGGCATGGATCGGATGATCTATGCTTGAAAGGCCATGTCTTTATCGCAATCCGCCGAAAAAACTATTGCCGATCCGTTTTCCGAGGTTGTTGCGGCCCTCGGCGCGCGCAGCGTTCGCGGAACCGGGCTTGAAGCGGCGGGCGACTGGGCGCTCTCCTTCGATGGGCGAATGCGATTGAAGTTCATCGCCGTCACACGCGGCCGGTGCTGGCTTCTGCTTCCGGAGCATCGACCGGAAGAACTGGTGGAAGGCGATGTCGTGTTGATCAGCAACACGCGCTACACGGTTGCCAGTCACCCCGCGGTCGAACCGTTCGACGGCATGCCGCTCTACGCGTCGCCAGGACACGACATGGTGCGCCTGGGCAGCGGAGACGAGACGGCTTTAATGGGCGGCGGCAGCGGCTTCGCGGATGGCAGCGCCGCATTCGTTCTGGATGCGCTCCCGACGTTTCTGCGCGTCGACCGGACATCCTCCACCGCCGAGGCGGTCGCAAGGACGCTGAACGCTCTGAGGACGGAGGTTGCCAATGCGGAACTCGGAGGTTCGCTCGTCGCTGAGCGGCTTGCGGAAATCCTGGTGATCGCGGCTGTCCGCGCCTTCGTGGCCAGCAGTCTGACGACGAGTGTCGGGTGGATCTCCGCATTGGCTGACCCGCGGATCGGCAAGGCGCTCAAATTGCTTCACGCGAATGTTGCATGCCGCTGGACGGTGCCGATGCTGGCATCTGAGGTCGGCATGTCGCGCTCGGCTTTCACGCAACGCTTCACCGAGCGCGTCGGCCACCCACCTCTCGACTACCTCACCCGCTGGCGCATGGTTCTGGCGCAGCGAAAGCTGAGGGCGGGCCAGACCGTCGCGGCAGTTGCCGCCGCGGTCGGCTACAAATCGCAAAGCGCATTCACGCACGCTTTCAAGCGAACTCTGGGGCGGACGCCACGATCCGATGAGGATTGGCAGGCCTTCTATTGAAGTGACCCATCCGACCGACAGGAGTGCTTGATGGCCTCCTGTCGGCTGAAAAAGCCAGCCGCTATCGCCCGCCGGCGCCACCCTTAGTCCAATGGCTCGAACACCATCGAATGTCCGTTAATGCAATACCGCAGCCCGGTCGGTGGCGGACCGTCGGGGAAGACGTGGCCGAGATGGCCGCCGCAATTGGCGCAGCGCACCTCGGTGCGCACCATGCCGTAGGCGGTGTCGCGATGTTCGGTCACGGCATCCGGCTTCACCGGCTCGAAATAGCTCGGCCAGCCGCAGCCGGCGTCGAATTTGGTGTCGGAGATGAACAGCGGCTCGTCACAGGCCGCGCAGCGGTAGAGACCCTTTTCCGTGCTGTTCCAGTAGGGGCCGGTAAAGGCGCGCTCTGTGCCGTGTTCGCGCAGGATGCGGTACTGCTCCGGCGTCAGCTGCTCGCGCCACTCGGCGTCCGTCTTTTCGATGCGTGGTTTCGTCGCGTCTGACATGGAAAGTCCTTTCGTTGCCCGAGAAATAAGCATCAGAGACCTGTTGGAAAAGACCGATCACGCCAACGTTTGGCGGCAAAGGTCTTGAGGCGGCGTTTTGTTTCCCATATGCACCTGTATTCAATCCGTCCGAGGGGGCGATCCGAACAGAATCAAGCGGGAGAAGGTATGGCCGATCAGGCGCCGTTGACGTTGTTGTGTCTGTTCTTGCCGTTCCTGGCGGCTCTGCTTGCCCCGGCGGCGGTTCGCCGTTTCGGTCATGGCGGAAGCTGGGCGCTGGCCGCCGCGCCGTTCTTGTCCTTCCTGCATTTCCTGACGTTTCTGCCGCAGATCTCCGCCGGCGAGGTGGTGACCGGTGGCTATGCATGGGTGCCGAGCCTCAACCTTTCCTTCTCCTGGTTCCTCGACGGCCTGTCGCTCACCTTCGCGCTTTTGATCACCGGCATCGGCACGCTGATCGTGCTCTATTCCGGCGGCTACATGAAGGGCCATCCGCAGCAGGGCCGCTTCATCTGCTTCATCCTGCTCTTCATGGGCGCCATGCTCGGTCTCGTGGTGTCCGACAGCTTCCTGATGCTCTTCGTCTACTGGGAGTTGACCTCGATCACCTCCTTCCTGCTGATCGGTTTCGATCACGAGCGGGAAGCCGCGCGCCGTTCGGCTCTGCAGGCGCTGGTGGTGACGGGGCTCGGCGGCCTCTCGCTGCTGGCCGGCCTGATCTTCCTGTGGAACATGACGGGTGTCACGCAGCTCTCGCTCCTCGTCCATGTCGACGACACGCTGCGCCAGAGCCCGTTCTATCTGGCGGCACTCCTGCTCCTCCTCGGCGGAGCCTTCACCAAGTCGGCCCAGTTCCCCTTCCACTTCTGGCTGCCCAACGCCATGGAAGCGCCAACGCCGGTTTCCGCCTATCTCCATTCGGCCACCATGGTGAAGGCTGGCGTCTATCTCCTCATGCGGCTGAGCCCGGTCATGGGAGGCACGGCCGCCTGGGAGATCCTCCTTCCCTTCTTCGGCGGCGTCACGCTGATCGCCGGCACGCTGCTTGCCATCCGCCAGACGGACCTGAAGCTGATGCTCGCCTATACCACCATGGCCTCGCTCGGCTTGCTGGTCATGCTGACCGGCTTCGGCGCGCCGCATGCGGTGGAGGCGGCGGTGCTTTATCTCGTCGCCCACTCGCTCTTCAAGGGCGCGCTCTTCATGGTGGCAGGCCTGGTCGATCACGAGGCCGGCACACGCGACCTGACGAAGCTTGGCGGCCTGCGCCGCCTCATGCCGATCACCTTCGCCGCCGCCCTTCTCGCTGCTCTGTCCATGGGTGGCCTGCCCCTCTTCATCGGCTTCCTCGCCAAGGAAGAGATCTATTATGCGCTCGCCCATGGTGACCTGCGCTCCATAGTCTTCACGCTGGTCGCGATAGTCGGCAACGGCCTGATGTTCGTCGCAGGCTTTGCGGTGGCGCTGAAGCCCTTTCTCGGCCCCCATGTGGAAACACCGAAGCATGCCCACGAGGGGCCGGTCCTGATGTGGCTCGGGCCGGCGGTGCTGGCGGGGCTCGGCCTCCTCGGCGGCATCCTGTCCGCCGTCACCCACCATTTCATCTCGACCCCCATGGCAAGCGCGGTTGCCGGCGAGCCGACGCTGGTCGAGATCAGCACCATCCCCCATCTGGGCATGCCGCTGCTGCTGTCGGTCGTCACCGTTGCCTTCGGCGTGATCGTCTATCTGCAGCTGGAGCGCGCGCGCGACATGATGATCCGTGTACTGGCGGCTATCGGCAGCGGGCCGGATCGCGGCTTCGACCATGTCGTTTCCGGCCTCGTGCGCTTCTCGGTCGCCGCCACGCGCATCGTCCAGCCAGGCCGGCTGGAAATCTACATCACCGTTACCTTCATCCTGCTGGCGCTGACGCTGCTCGTGCCGCCCTTCGTCTACGGTGAGTGGCCGGCGATGCCCACCTGGCCCGACGAGGTGCTCTTCCACGAATGGGCAATCTTCCTGCTGGCGCTGATCGGGCTCGGCGCGCTCCTGCGAGCCAATGACCGCCTGACGGCGATCGTCTCGCTCGGCATCCAGGGCTTTGCCGTCGCGGTGATCTTCCTGCTATTCGGCGCGGCCGACCTTTCGTTCACGCAGTTCATGGTCGAAACGCTGTCGGTGGTCATCCTCGCGCTCGTCATGACCCGGCTGCGCCTGTCGCCGCGCGACCATCGCCCGCCGCGGCAGTTCGGGTTCGATGCGGTCATTTCCGTAGCCTGCGGCCTCGGCTTCACGCTGCTGCTGATGAAGGCGACGCAACTGCCGTTCAACATGCAGCTGACCGAGTTCTTCAACGCCTATTCCAAGGTCATCGCGCACGGCGCCAATGTCGTGAACGTCATCATCGTCGATTTCCGCGGCACGGATACGCTCGGCGAAATCGGCGTGGTCATGATCACCGGCCTTGCCGTCCTTGCCCTGATCCGCGTGCGGTTGCGCAATCCGCTGCCAGGCCCGCGTGCCGATGCACCCGTTGAGGGAGACCGCCTATGAACACGCTGATCCTGCGCACGGTGGCCCCGCCGATCACGGCGCTGATGCTGGTCTTTTCCGTCTTCGTGCTCCTGCGCGGCCATAACGAGCCGGGCGGCGGCTTCATCGGCGGGCTGATCGCCGCTTCCGCCCTTGCCATCTACGGCATCGCCTATGGCGTCTCGGCCGTGCGCCGCGCCATCCGCTTCCACCCGATGTCGATCGCCGGCTTTGGCCTACTTCTTTCGACGCTGTCGGGCTTCGTCTCGCTCTTTGCCGGCGTGCCCTTCATGACCGGGCTCTGGATCTACCCGAGCTTCTTTGGGGTCGAGGTGCCGCTTGCCACCGTCATCTCCTTCGATATCGGCGTCTATTTCGTCGTCGTCGGCTCCATCGCCTCCATTGCGCTGGCGCTCGAGGAAAGGGAGACGGATTGATGGAAGCGCTGTTCTCGATCTTGATCGGCGTCTTCTTCGCCTCGGCCGTCTACCTCATGCTGTCGAAATACAGCGTGCGCATCCTTCTCGGCATCGCGGTACTGGGCAATGCGGTGAACCTCCTGCTCTTTACCGCCGGCCGCCTGACGCGCGAAGTTCCGCCGATCATCCCGGTGGGCGTGGACGTGCTGCCGGATACGACGGCAAACCCGCTGCCGCAGGCGCTCATCCTCACCGCCATCGTCATCTCGTTCTCCTTCTTCGCCTTCCTCCTGGTGCTGACCTATCGCGGCTACCAGGAGCTTGGCACGGACAATACCGACGAGATGCGGCTCGCGGAGCCGAAGGATGAGCCGCTCCCGCCGCTCGGCTACTGACAGGAAAAACGGACGCGATGGCTGCACCGACAACCGCCCCGATCGATCTCTCCGCCGCGATGGTGACGGCGCCGACGGCGCTCGCAGACTGGCTGGTGATCGCTCCCATGGGCCTGATGATCGCCCTCGGCGCGGCGCTGATGATGGTTCGCCACAAGCTCTGGCTGCATGGCTGGATCGCCATTCCCGGCCTCGTGGCGCTTGTCCTCTTGGACGCTCTGCTGCTCTACAGGGTTGCCGTCCACGGGCCTTTCACGATGACGGCCGGCCGCTGGCTGCCGCCCTTCGGCATCTCGTTTACCGCAGACCTTCTCGGCGCGCTGCTTGCCTTTGCCTCGGGCCTCGTCGCGCTCGCCGCCGGCATCTACGGACTGCGCGACATCAACGATACGGGCCGTCGCTACGGCTTCTATCCCTTCCTGCTGCTGATGATGGCCGGCGTCACCGGCGCTTTCCTGACCGGCGACATCTTCAACCTCTATGTCTGGTTCGAGGTGCTGCTGATCTCCTCCTTCGGTCTGCTGATCCTGGGCTCGGAGCGTGAGCAGATCGACGGAGCGCTGAAATACGCCGTGCTCAACCTGCTCGGCACGACGCTCTTCCTGATTGCGGTCGGCTATCTCTATGCGATCTTCGGCACGCTCAACATGGCGCAGGTCGCAAGCCTTGCCGGCGAGCAGCGGGAGGGCGCGCCGCTGATAACGCTGAGCGCGCTGTTCATCCTCGCCTTCGCCATGAAGGCGGCAGCCTTTCCGGTGAACTTCTGGCTCCCCGCCTCCTACCACACGCCACGCATCGTGGTCGCCGCTCTCTTCGGCGGCCTCCTCACCAAGGTCGGCGTCTATGCGCTGATGCGCGTCATGGTCATGCTTTTTCCGCTGGAGCGCGAAGAACTGAGCCTCGTGCTTGCCGTGATCGCGGCACTCACCATGCTGCTCGGCGCGCTCGGTGCCCTGGCGCAGAGCGATCTTCGCCGCATGGCGGGCTTTGCCGTCATCGCCGGCATCGGCAATGTCATCGCCGGCGTTGCAATCGGCGGCGCAACCGGCGTCGGTGGCGCGATCCTCTATGCCATGCATTCGATCGTCGTGATGACGGCGCTCTATCTTTTGATCGGCGAGGCGGCCCGCATCGGCGGCTCCTGGTCTCTGCAGACACTTGGTGGTCTCTATCGCGAGGCGCCCTGGATTGCCGCAGGCGCCTTCGTCATCTTCTTCGCCACCGCCGGCCTTCCGCCGTTCTCGGGCCTTTGGCCAAAGATCATGCTCCTGAAGGCCGCGCTCGATGTCGGAGCCTGGTGGCTCTCTGCCGCGCTGCTCGTGTCCGCCCTGATCCTGACGCTGGCGCTCGGCCGCGTCTTCCTACTCGCCTTCTGGCGTCCGCAGTTGGCCGGCGCTGCCGTCGGCGCCCCGATTGCGCCCAACAGTTGGCAGCGCTCCACACCCATCGCCGGTCTGGTCGCCGTCATCGTCGTCTTCGGACTCTTTCCCGATGCGCCGGTTCGCCTTGCGCAGGCGGCTGCCTCTAGCCTTGCCGATCCCGCAGCTTACATCCAGTCTGTCTTCCCGGCAGGGGGTGCCGAATGACGACCTATATCTTCAACGTCATCTTTGCCGTCGTCTGGGTGGCGATCACCGGCAGCGCCACGCTGCTCAACCTCGTCTTCGGCTTCCTGGTCTCGGCCGCCGCGCTATGGATCGTCCGCGGTGAAATCAGTGCGCCAGGGTATTGGCGGCGCGTCGGCCGGATCCTTTCGCTTGTCCGGCTGTTCTTCAAGGAACTGGCGATGTCGGCCTTCCGCGTTGCGGTGATGGCACTGAGCCCGAACCTCAAGATCAAGCCGGGCATCTTCGCCTTTCCGCTGACCGTCGACCGCGATTTCGAGATCACGCTGCTTGCCAACCTCATCACGCTGACGCCGGGCACGCTGTCGGTCGACGTTTCGGAGGATTGTAAGACGCTCTACGTCCACGCGCTCGACTGTTCCGATCCGGATGCGGCGCGCCGCGACATTGCCGAGGGCTTTGAACGCAAGATCATGGAGGCCTTCCGCTGATGACGGCCCAATCCATCACCCAGTTCTCCGTCAATGTCGGCCTTGTCGTCGTTAGTATAACCTTCCTTCTCACCGTATGGCGGGTCATCAAGGGACCCACCCTGCCGGATCGGGTCATTGCGCTCGACATGCTGGTCGGCATCGTGATGGGCTTCATCGCGCTCATTGCGATCCGCACCGGCTTCACGCTCTACATCGATATCGCCATCTCTCTGGGGCTGGTAGGCTTCCTCGCCACCGTCGCCTTTGCCCGCTTCATCCTGTCGCGCAAGCGCCGGGGAGGGGAGGACGGGTCGCCGCCCGAACCCGAACCCAAGCGGCCGGCAGCGAAGGAACCCCGCAAGGCCGCAACCCCGGCCGCCGTTCCCGTCGCCGCCGGGCCGGCCGGCGCCGTGGCACTCGCCGAGGCGGGGCAGGCCAATCTGGCCGCCGCGCCGAAGGAGGCCGCTCCGCGCGCGCCGATCAGCAAGTCGGAAGCGACCAAGGCAAGTGCGGCCAAGGTAAAGATCGCCAAGGCCAAGGCTGCCAAGAAAGCGGCTTCACCCGCCGAGCCGGCCGCGGCCAAGCAGGTGCCCAAGACCGCAGCAAAGACTCTATCCAAGCCCCCCAAGCCCATGGTGCCGCGCAAGCCGGCCGCCAAGAAGGAGTCGCCGTAATGGACATCCTGCTCGCGCTCGTCACGGCCCTGCTTGTCTTGTCGGGATCGATTTTCGCCTTTGCGGCCGCCGTCGGCCTCAACCGCTTTCCCGATCTCTATGCGCGTATGCATGCAGCATCCAAGGCGGGAACAGTCGGCTCGGCACTCATGCTGATCGCGGTCGGCATCCACGCGGCGGACCTTGCGATCCTGGCACGTTCGCTGGCCGGCTTCTTCTTCTTCGTGCTGACAGCGCCAGTCTCGGCTCATCTTCTCGCCAAGGCCTCGCACGAATCAGGCTACCCGCTCTCGGATATCTCCGTTCAGGACGAAATGAAGCGGTCGCAGGCGGAAATATAGTTTATAATACCTTCCTTCGTGCAAACAATTGCGATCATGGTGTGAGAAACACTCGCAATAGTGAGGTAGCCGGATGCCAAAAAGCCTGAAAAGATGTCTTTGGCTACATTTGACACTTTAATTGCTGGTGCCGATGGTGTTAATCCAACAATAGTTGAGTACGATGCCGGTCAAGAACTGCGGCGCTACTTTCCTCCCGTAGATTTCGACTGGACCTTTGTCGGAGCTCGTAAGGAGGGTGTCGCCTCGTCTCGTGATGCGTACGTCCAGAGAAAGGTTGCAGGCTGCTTTACCTAGATGGTGGCGACTGTTGACTTGATGGGCGCAGAGGTGATCGGCCAACGGGACAGGCTCTGGTGCATCGCCGAATGATCGGCGCTGCCAACAAAGATAAAAAGACAGGAGACACACAATGACAGAAGTGGCATCGGAGAAGGGTAACGACCTGCTGGTCGAACTGACCGCGGATATCGTCTCGGCCTATGTGAGCAATCACGTAGTTCCGGTCGGTGATCTGGCGACCCTGATCTCCGACGTGCATTCCGCCCTCAGCAATACCTCGGCGCCTGCCCCCGCGGCCGCCGTGGCGGAGAAGCCGAAGCCGCCGGTTCCGATCAAGAAGTCGATCGAGGACGATTACCTGATCTGTCTGGAAGACGGACAGAAGTTCAAGTCGCTCAAGCGGCACCTGATGACCCATTACAACATGACGCCGGAAGAATACCGAGAGAAGTGGGGCCTTCCGGCCGATTACCCGATGGTGGCTCCGGCCTATGCCGAGGCGCGCTCGCGCCTTGCCAAGGAAATGGGCCTCGGCCAGCGCCGCAAGCGCAGCAAGTAATCCGAGCCCTCGGGACCCACAAAAAATGGGCCGGAAGCAGTCGCTTCCGGCCCTTTTTTTGTTGCGGCCATTCGCCAACAATGAGGACAGGAATCCTATTCGCAAGGGCAGACGTCCGAAATGCAGCAACGAAAACAATGGGCATACGAATTTTGGCCGCTTTCCTCATCGTCCTGCCTCCTCTAAAAAGAAGGAAAAAAAGCCTATAAGGAAGGAGTTGTCATGCCTGCCCAAGTTCCAGCCCCGCCGCGCCGCTCAAAGCTTGACCCGTTGATGTCGGAGCTCCTCTGGCAGCCACCACTTGCCCGCCGCCTCTCCGATCGGACGATCTGCGTGCAGTGCGGCAGATGGTGGCGGAGCTCATCATGCTGTTCGGCGAGCGCATCCTGACGCGACGCGACCGTCGCCGCATGGCCTGCCAGGTGCGCCTGATGGCGATGTATGTCTGCCATGTCGCCCTGCGCATGTCACAGCACGAGATGCCATCGCCTTCGGTCGCGACAGGACCACCGTCGGCCATGCCGGCCATGTGGTGGAAGATCGCCGCGAGAACGCTTCTCCCGCGCCGTCGACGCCATGGGGCCGGAGCTTCCCGGGTTGGCAGTCGATGTCTGCTGTTTTCCAAGGGGCTGGAAGTGGTGGAGCGGGAGCGGCAATGGCCAGTCCGGTCGGCAAAGCTAATGCTGCGCACCGCACTCCTGGTACTCGCCCGGCATTATGGCCACCGCCGCGAGCCGAGCGCAGGAGCCATCGCTGGGGTGGAGAGGGCTACCGGCCGCCGATGCCGCGGTGATCTTTCGTCAGGCGGCTGTCTGCAGCTGCGCCTCGTCGCGGATGCGCTTGACCATCGACCGCAGGCCGTTCGCCCGCTGTGCCGACAGATGTTCAACAAGACCGATGCGGTTGAAGATTTCGATCGCGTCGGTGCGAGCGATTTCCGAGGCATGCTTGCCGGAATAGGTGGCGAGCACGATTGCCACCAGACCGCGCACGATATGGGCATCGGAATCGCCCTCGAAGGTCAGTACCGGATCGGCCCCGTCCTCGGCGACATGGCTGACGAGCCAGACCTGGCTGGCGCAGCCCTGCACCTTGTTCTCTGCGCTGCGCTTTTCTTCCGGCAATTCCGGCAGCGCCTTGCCGAGCTCGATGACATAGCGGTAGCGGTCTTCCCACTCGTCGAGATAGGCAAAATCGTCGATGATCTGGTCGAGCTTGGCCATCGCATGCATCCTTCTGTCACTGGCCTGCATATAGGAAGGAATGTCCGTCTCGTGAACCGGAAAAGGCCGTGAGAAGTCACCTCACGGCTTAACAGGGCTGAAGTTCAGGGGCAGGCAGGCGCCGGGACCAGAGGCAGAACCCGGCGCAAGAGGGAAGGGAGGCGGCGTTCGCCTCTGCGAAGCGGCGCAAGCCGACGTTCAGGGATGGGCCGGGCGCTTTTGCGGAAGCGGCACGCCGGCGGTAGCAATCGTGCCGGTGGAGATGGTGTCGGCGGCGGAAGAGGTCGCGACCGGCTTTTCAGGCATCGGCTGCGGGTCGGCAACCTGTGCGATTGCGGGCTGGTCGTTGGCAAACTGCTGGTCGAGAAGCTCGAAGGCGACGCGTGCGCCTTCCTTCGCCCGCTGGCCGAGCGCGGAGAAGGTTTCTGCGCCCTTGACGCAGACATCCGGCTTTTCGATGCAGATGGCGCTCAGATACTGATAGGCTTGGGCGGCAGCACTGACCGCATCCTGCACCTGCACCTGAGAGGCACGTTCCGCTTCAACGGCGGGACGGCTGCTGAAATAGGAAAGCGCCACCAGCACCAGCGAAAATGTAATACTGCTCTTGATCAGAAACCACATTGTCCTGTCCACCCACCCGTCAAAGCCCGGTCGGCCGCCGGGTCTCTCCCGGTCTTGGGGCTACCCTAGTTCAGGGAAGCGAATCGCTGTTTGAAAACATCGGTCGAGTTCTCGGCAGATTTGAGTAAAAATTGAACGATCCTCATTCTGACCCCGCTTCTGAACGCGGCCTGCGAAATCTTGGCCACAGGCGTTAAGCATAATCATGACAGCAATCCCCCGGTTCCGCCGCTTCCCGTCCGCTGTCTTCGCCACAGTCGTTAACACGACGAGAAAAATGCAAGCTATTCCGCTGCTTACGCGCCGTTAACCATGAATGAAAATGCGCCGATGCGGCCGTTTCAAAATGGGATTCGGGCCAATTTGACACGTCCGGCGGACCCTGTTTTATCCTTTCCTTAAGCCGCCGGCGCCTAATGTCTGAGCCTGAGTTTTGGAGTTGGCGTTAGGGTACTGCGTGCGCGTATTGAGTAACATTGCCGGAAGGGCGATCGGTCATGTCGACCAGGTTGCCGACCGTTGGCTGCAAGGCCTTGGTCAGCCGGCGCAAACGCGGGGGCGGGCGGTCGTCGCGCTGCGCCGCGTCACGCTCAATGCAGGTGTCGCCGCGCTTGTCCTGCCCGCCGCGCTCAGCGCCGTCTTTCCTGTCTCCATTGCGCTGCCGGTCGGCGCCACGATCGCTGTCTCTGCCTTCCTAATGGCCGCTGCCGCAACCCTGCAGCTCGGCCGCGGCGAGACGGTCGAGCCCGCCTCGACTCCTGGCGATGATGCCGTCTTCAATGCCTGCCCGGGGCTGGCGCTGATGCTCGATCCGCACGGCCTTGTCCAGAAAGCCGGCGGTCGCGACCGCGGCGCATTTCCAGCGGCGCTGCAGGAGCCCGTCGGCCAGCGACTCGCCGAGCTCATCCATGTCTCCGACCGCATCGCGCTTATGCACGCGCTCGATACGCTTCGCCAGGGCGACGAGCGGGCCTCCGTCATGGTCCGCATCCAGCGCATCTACAGTGCCGAAGGAAGGCAGTTCCTGCATGGGCGTATCGAGATGGCGGCGCTGCGGCGGGACGATGGCGAGCTTGTCGCCGTCTTCGCCCAGCTCAACGATGTCTCCGCCGAAGAGGCGCTGCGCGACGAAGCCAGCTTGCGGGTCTCGGAGGCACGATCCGCCCATGAGGCCAAGTCGCGCTTCCTCGCCGCCGTCAGCCATGAACTGCGCACCCCGCTCAACGCCATCCTCGGGTTTTCCGATGTACTCGCCGGCGAATATTTCGGCCGCCTGGAAACGGATCGGCAGAAGGAATATGTTGGGCTGATCCGCCAGTCGGGCGCCCATCTTCTTTCCGTCGTCAACACCATGCTCGACATGAGCAAGATCGAGGCGGGCCGCTACGAGCTTCTGGCGGAACCCTTCCCCATCGGCGACGTGGTGGAAGGTTGCCGCGCGATGCTCGACCTGCAGGCCAAGGGCAAGGGCGTGACGCTCACCGCCCGCACGGCAAAGGGTCTCGGCGAAGTCGTAGCCGACCGCCGCGCGGTCAAGCAGATCCTCATCAACCTTGCCGGCAACGCCATCAAGTTCACCGATGCCGGCGGCGTGGTATCGCTCGACGCGACCCTCGGCGGCAAGGACCTGGTGCTCACCGTCAGCGATACCGGCATCGGCATTGCCGACGACAAGCTCACCACCATCGGCCAGCCGTTCACTCAGGTGCAGGACGATTATACCCGCCAATATGAAGGGACCGGCCTTGGTCTTGCATTGGTCAAGGGACTTGTTGCATTGCACGGCGGACGGTTCCATATCGAGAGCCGGCTCGGCGAGGGGACCGTCGTCACTGTCATGCTTCCGGCCGATGGCAACGGTATCGCCGGGGCCGAGGACGAGCCCGCCGACCCCATGGTCGAATTTCCGCCGCGGCTGAGAGCGACTGCAGACGTGGCCAAGAAGGACGAACAGGACACAGAGAATGACGCCGCGAAAGCGAAAATCGCCTAAGGGAAAGAAGCAGGTTCAGGAACCCGGCATCCTGTCCCGCCTCGTCCAGGCGGCAGGACGCGCGGCGGCACGTCACCCTCGCAGCGTCTTCGGCGTATCGACCTTCGCCGTCGTCTTTGGCTTCGTCGCCGCAAATGCGCTGTGGTACCAGCCGGGCAATCATCCCGCCCCCTTCCTCGCCACCCGCGATCCGGAGGATCCGAACGGCATCGCAGGCTATCGGCCCGCGCACCGCACGCCCCCCGAAGAAGTTACGACCTTCCGGATCGAACGCGAGGACACCGCTGCCCCGGAAGCAGATCCCGCTCCAGCCGCCGACGCGCAGTCGGTCCGGACGGCCGACGCCGCACGCGATTTGGTGGCCGAGCTCCAGCGTCAGCTGGCCCGACGCGGGCTTTACAACGGCCCCGCCGACGGCCTGATTGGGCCGCAGACGGCGGCCGCCATCCTGTTCTTTGAGGAAGCCGAAGGCCTGCCGCAGACGGGAGAGGCGACGCTGGATCTGCTGGCGGCTCTCAGCAAGGCACCGGCCGCCGCGGTGGAGACGGCGTCCGCCAATTCCGTTTCCTTGCCGATCGAAACCGTTGCCGTCCCGGCCGCCCGCCCCGCCGAAGATGTCAACGCCGCCGTCGAGGACCCGGTCGCCGCGGCCATCCGCGCCTCGGAAGGCGACGAGAAGCCGGCGGCGCAATTGGCCAAGACGACTCAAACCGCCAGACCGCCCCGCGATCTCGGCCCGGAGATCGCCGCCTCCGCCGACCTGGTGATCCAGATCCAGCGCGGCCTTTCCAACATCGCCTATACCGACATCGCTGTCGACGGTGTGGCCGGTTCGCAGACGAAGGCCGCCATTCGCCGCTTCGAGAAGCACTATCGCCTCCCCGAAACCGGGGAGCCAAACGAACTGGTGCTGAAGAAGCTGAAGTCGATCGGGGCCCTCTGACGCCCGGTTTCAACGGCCTTCGGCCATCCAGCCTCGCGCAAATCAGCCGAACTAGCCTCTTACCATAGACGTGACGGGCATCCTGCCCTGACGCATCGTTGGAGAGGCAATATGGTATTGGAAATCACCACTGTTCGCCTGTGGTCGCAGCAGACGGCGCTCAACGCTTCAAGGATGCGTCCGAAGGGCAGGGTGCTGCTAGCGCCTCGGACACCGGCTCGCAAGGATCCCTCGCGGCTATCCTGTTTTCCAGCAACCGCGACGAGGATCAGGTGGAGGAAACCAGCTTGTCGCGCCTGATCGCCAGCCTGAAGGCGCAGGCCGCCGCCAACGAACAACCTGCGGAAGTGGCTGGCGCTGGCGCAGTCGAGGATATCTGAAGTCCCGCCTTCCTGAAGGCGCTCTACGCCAAGCTGGACGGGCTGAAGGCCGGTAGCGGTACTGGTGCAATGGCCGATGCCATGCTTGCCGCCCTCGCTGCCGGCACGCTCGTCGTGACGGATGCTGCGGCGGGCGAGACCGTCACTGCCTGGGATCCGACCAAAAAGGATGCAACTGTGACGGACAAGACGTCTGCTCCGCAGGCGGACTGGAGCACCTTCCTGCAGGATCACCTCGCCCGTGACGGTAACGGCGTCTACCAGCGCCATGCCGATTCCAGCCACAAGGACCGGCTCACCGGGAGCAGCGCCTGTTTTGGCATGATCGGCGACACCTACTACCACCTCCTAGTGGGCACCGGAAGCCAAGCCAGCCGCATCGGCGTCTAGGGGACCACTTCCTAATGACGGCAACGGTCCTCGATCCCCGCAACGGACGCACCGTCTTTTCGCTGATACGCAACTCGGCTAAGACGCCTTCATGCGCATCCGTTCCGATATCTTCGTCACCGTACTGACCCGCCGTGTCTTTTCCGCCGGTGGGTTTGCGGCGGTGGAGCACAAGGGCGCGGAAGAGGCGGGTGCGGTCTTCGTCCGCCACCGCCACCGCGACGGCACCGAAACCCTCTATGGCCCCGCACCGCAGAACGTGTTCGATGAAGAGGTGACGGAGCGCCGGTTCGAGAAGCGGCTCGACAACGTTGGGCCAGCGGAGATCGACGCTCTCATCGAACGGGAGCGCAGCTTCGACCGCGACCTGTGGCTGATCGAGCTCGATGTCGATGATGTAGACGGGCTTTTCGCGGTGGTCGATGCCAGGCCGTAGAGCCTAGCCGACACGGCGCAGGCCGCGGCCCGAGCGCAAGATTCGCGGCGACTGCGGTTCTGCCGCATCGGCTCCACCCACGGCACCACCATCGTCGTTGACCGTGTAACTGTCGGCCCGACGCCAGGCTTCCACGCGCCTGCCGCAGTCGCCGGCATCGAGCGCGTTCCAGAGGAACTGCCCGCGGCTGATGCCGTTCGTCCGGTTGCTAAGATGCGGGTAAAAGCGCTCCAGCACGAACAGCGCATCCTCCTCATCCATGCCGAGCGCCTTCAGCGTCGTCGCGAGCTGCTGGCCGGAGATGTCGAGCAGGATGCGTTCCGCCAGCCAGCGGCTTGCGGTCAGGCCGTCGGCAAGTGCGGTCGCAAACATCCCGCCTTCGCGATTGCGCGCAAAGCGCACCAGCAGCGCCTCCTGAACGGGCGTCAATGTGCGCAGCCCCAGCCGGTCGTCCTGGGCACGGTGCACGTGATGGGCGAGCGCCTTGATCCGCTGGCGCAGTTCCTCCTCGCGCCACAGACGCTCGGTCTCGGCGGCGGAAGGCTGAGGAGCAGCTGCTTCCGGGACTTCTGCTTGCGGGCTTTCCTTCGGCGGTGCTGCGGGCCGGTCGTGGCGCAGGCTCACCAGCGCGTCGATCACCTTCGGCGACAGGTTTTCGCGCAGCACGATCGCTTTGGCATGAGCCGCTCCTTGGGTCCTGGCAATGGTGATCAGCGTCTCGTCGCTGAGGCAGGGGGAGGCGGCCAGGAAGGGTGCGGCAATGGGGATCGGCTGCGAGGCGATGAAGAAGGCGACGGCCGGCGGCACCGTCTTCGACTGCGATAGCGCAGCGACCGCCTGGCGGCGTGCCCCATCGCTCGAGGCGGTAAACAGCGGACCGAAAAGTTCTGCGAATTGGCGGAGTTCGGAGCGGGAGGGATGCGGGAGACTGTCGAAACTCGTCACGGTGGCACTCAACACCACGTCCTTCCTGCGGATGGCCAGGGGCCTTTCAAGATCTCGAAACTGGTCCGTCACGGCCAAACTCACACGTTACGCAATACAAACTCGTGGCAGCACGCCGTCGGGATGAACAGTCACCGCCGACGGCCCGGCCGATCCCGTCCGGCAGCGGGCGCACAGTCCGGAATACGTCCGCCCGCACAGCCCTTCCGTCATGGTAAACCAGACGGTAACATGCCACGGTTAATAGCCGGTGAAGATGCGTCGGAACGGGACTCCCGTGGGTGCTCGCGATCTTGCGATGAAGTGAACGTGATGACCGGAGTGTGAACAAAAAGCCACGTCCGGCGTTCTTGAAGATGCCCACCTGTTATTCAGGGGGCACCTTTTATTAGCGTTAACAAATAGTTTACTCCTTGCTGGCTGAATGAAGCTCAGTTCCGGACAAATGCCGGAAAACGCCGGAAGAGGTGCCACAGCCGCGCCTGTTTGGAGGAGCCGGTTCGGCGGGACTGGTCGCAGTGTCGCAACGTGCCTCCGGCATACGCGGCGAGTAAGGCGCAGATGCCCGTAGAAGGGATGCGTCGGCCCGAAGGGGGCAGGGTGAAATTGAACCTCATTCATCCGTCTCGGACTATTATGGAGACGAGCATGGCAGAGATTGTAGTGCTGAACCGATGGCGCGAACAGCAGCGCCGCAGACCGGAAATCATGATCGGCAGAAGCCAGGGCGCCGAAAGCGCCCAGTTGTTGATGTTCACTGGCGTCCGTTACGAGCGGCTGGAAAGCATGTCCTCGCAGCCGGCCCAGAAGCCGATGATGTTGGAACCGAACTAAAGGAAAGAGGTCAGAACTGCTGCCTCTGGCGCCAGTCGAATGGCGCGCAGACAGCCTCTGACAGGAAGGTGCTCGCGTTCGTCGAAAAGCTCGGCTGCGGCACCATGGTCCGCAGGATCACATAGCCGTCGGCCTGCTGCATTTCCACCAGGATCGACTGCGTGATCGGCTCCGGTAGCGACTTGCGCAATACCGTCAACTGCACAGGCGTCGCCAGAACGACGTCCAGGATACCCGCTGCGGCTGTCCGGTCGTTGATGCTGAATACCTCGTTGGATGCTGCATCATAGATTGCCATCGACCAGAACGGCACGTCCCCGCCGGCATAGACGCGGATGGGGCCCTGCGAAATGTCATAGGCGCAGACGGAGGTTTCCATGAAGGGATCGTTCTGGACCAGCCCCGCGCGGTCGAGCGCGTCCGGCAGCCGGTGGAAGACGTGACGGTCGCCTTCGGCAAGTACGCGCGTATAGGCGTCCTTTTCGCTGAAATAGGGTAGCGACAGGATGATCACCAGGTGAAGCAGCGCGGCGCCGACAACACCCGTGATGACGGCAAACAGCACCTTAAGCATGGCCGCATCCAATGTTCTCGATCACCGGCATCGAAAGGTCGATCAGGCCGGAGCTTCCCGCCGCCGGCGTGTCTAGCAAAGTCAGCCGCATGCGAAACCGTCCCCGCTCCGGCACGGCCAGCCAGTTGCGCGGCTTGGCATCGGTTGAAACCTGGATCTCGAACGATCCGTCGGCATGGCGCAGGATGGAGCGGGAATTCAGCGCCACCGGCAGCTTGCTGTCCTGCGGCCGGTTCGTCTTGCCGCTCTGCAGCGTATAGAGGGTCCAGAGCCGTGCCGGCGGCGTGTGACCGGCGATCTTGTAGGAGCAACCGGTGCGAAGCGGGGCACCCGTCTCGTCCGTCACGGCGGTAAAGGTCAGTCCCTCGGCGCTGCCGTAAAGGAGCGCGCCGGCGGCCGCACGATGGGACTTGGCGTAAGGGTCCGCCTTTGCCGTCTGTGCCTCCGGAAAGGCTTCCCAGGCGCCGAGCCGAATGGCGCCGAAGCCGGTGGTCGCCTCGAGCGCCCACAGGGTCGACCAGATTCCGCCGCCGAAGGCGATCGCAAGCGCAATGGCGACAAGAAACGGAACACGAAACACGGGAAAGGCATGCCCTCAACAACGACAGGCGAGGGTTAGCATTGATTCTGCCCGAAAGGAACGACAAACACGGCAGCGCCCGTGAGGAGCGGGCTACTGCGCGATCGCTGGCGCGTCGCTTACCGGCGTTTCCACCGATCCGGTCACCGTGGCATCGGCAAGCTTGGCGGTCGCCGGCAGTAGCGGGGCGGCCGTCTTCAGCTTCTCCGCGATCCGGCGCAGGACGCGGGTGGATTCTGCCGACATGGAGCGTGGCCGCACCAGCGGCGGAAGCGCTTCCTCGCTTTCGTCCGCCTTTGCCAAGACCTCTTCCTTCTTTTCGCCTTCCGGGAACGGGTTTTCGATGCCCGGGATCGGCTTCAGCTCGATGCCCTGGTGGGCGTAGTCCATCAGCTTCTTGAAGGTCATGGCCGGCAGCGAACCGCCCGTCATGTTGTTCATCGGCGTGTAGTCGTCGTTGCCGAACCAGACGGCGGCCGTGTAGTTGCCTGTAAAGCCGACGAACCAGGCATCGCGATAGCTCTGCGACGTCCCCGTCTTGCCGGCGGTCAGCACGCCGTCGACAGCGGCGCGGCGCGCGGTGCCGTTATAGGGAATGTTGGTCAGGATACGGTTCATCGAGGACATCGCCTGCTCCGACAGCACCCGCTGCGCCGGCGGTTCGTCGCGCTGGAAGTCGTAGAGCACCTCGCCGCCATAGCCCACGACCTGCGCGATCCCATGACGGCGCGACTGCACGCCGCCCGCCGGCATCACAGCATAGGCGGTCGCCTGGTCGAGCACGGTCACTTCGGAGGTGCCGAGCGGGATTGTCTTGTCGGTGCGAAGCGGCGTCTCGACGCCCATCGCCTTGGCAAGCTCCGCAATCCGCTCGGTCCCGAGTTCCTCCTTGGCAAGCCGCACGGGAACGGTGTTGAGCGACTGCGACATGGCCGTCATCAGCGTCACGCGGCCCTTGTAGGAGCGGCCGTAGTTCTGCGGCGACCAGCCGCGCCAGGTGATCGGCGCATCGGAGATCACCGATTCCGGCGTGAAGCCCTTCTCCATCGCGGCGGCATAGGTATAGAGCTTGAAGGAGGAGCCCGGCTGGCGCAGGGCCCGCGTGGCGCGGTTGAACTGGCTTTCGCCGTAGTCGCGACCGCCCACCATGGCGCGTACGGCGCCGCCGTTCTCGATCATCACCATGGCGCCCTGCTTGGCGCGGTAGCCCTCGCCATATTCGCGCAGGCTGGATTCCAGCGCCGTTTCCGCCGCCTCCTGAAGGCCCATGTCCATCGTGGTGCGCACGACGACGGAGCGCTCGGTGATCTTGCCCTGCTTGGCAAGCCGCTGCACCTCATCGAAGGCCCAGTCGAGGAAATAATCCGGCGCCTTGACCTCCGCCCGGTCGATCACGGTCGCGGGACTGCGCCGCGCGCCGATCACCTGCCCCTCGGTCATCAGGCCGCTCTGCACGAGGTTGGTCAGAACCTCGTTCGCGCGGCCGCGGGCGGCGGGCAGGTTGACGTGCGGGGCATATTTTGCCGGTGCCTTGAAGAGGCCCGCCAGCATCGCGCTTTCGGCAAGGTTCACCTCGGTGATGTTCTTGCCGAAGTAGAACTGCGACGCAGCCGCCGCCCCGAAGGTGCCGCCGCCCATATAGGCGCGGTCGAGGTAATAGGAGAGGATCTCTTTCTTCGAAAGGTTGGCCTCCAGCCACAGCGCCAGGAAGGCTTCCTTGATCTTGCGCTCGAAGGAGCGCTCATTGGTGAGGAACAGGTTCTTGGCGAGCTGCTGCGTCAGTGTCGATCCACCCTGCACGACGCCGCCCGCCTTGGCGTTCTCGTTCATTGCGCGCACGAGGCCAAGGAAGTCGATGCCGAAATGGTCGAAGAAGCGCCGGTCTTCCGTTGCCAGCACCGCCTTGATCAGGTGGTCCGGCAATTGGTCGATTGGTACGGAATCCTCGTGGATGATGCCGCGGTGGCCGATGGTGTTGCCGTAGCGGTCGAGGAAGGTGACGGCGAAGTCGCCACGATTGCGCCAATCTTCTTTGGTTTCTTCGAAGGCGGGCAGGGCGAGTGCCAGAAGCACGACGGCGCCGGCCGTGCCCAGCGTCATGGCCTCTCCGGCAAGCTCGAACGCCGCCTTCTTCCAGCCACGGACGCGGAACCTGCGCGAAAAGATGGTGATCTCTTCCCAGATCTCGCCGAGCCGGAAGCCGAGGTTCCAGACGGTGGAGTCGATCCATGAATCGATGCGCAGCAGTAGGTGGCGCTTCTTGCGCGGCTGCTCGTCTCGCATCTGTGGCCGGTTCTCCGGCCCCATGTTTGGATCGTCCTGCACTGGTGCCCCCAATCATCATGCCGGTCGCTTGACGCCGCCATCATGAGCGGCCAGAGCTGCAGGCAGTCGTCTTCAGCAATAGCTGATGTAATGCGGATTTGCGATAACATAAACGCAACAGGCTAAGTCGCCCGGCACCCTGTTGGTTCCTTGTACGGATACGTGAATGAGCGAGCTTCCCTTCTGGAAGATTAAGACACTGGAGGAGATGAACCAGGTCGAGTGGGAAAGCCTCTGCGACGGCTGCGGCCTCTGTTGCCTCAACAAGCTGGAGGACTGGGAAAGCGGCGATGTCGTCTTCACCTCGGTCCGCTGTCGGCTGATGGACGGCGACAGCTGCCGCTGCACCGACTACGACAACCGCCAGACAACCGTGCCGGAATGCATCCAGCTGACGCCGGCGGCCGTGGACGAGATCGCCTGGCTGCCACCCACCTGCGGCTATCGCCTCGTGCGCGAGGGACGCGACCTTTATTGGTGGCATCACCTCCTATCCGGCGATCCGAACACCGTCCACCAGGCCGGCATCTCCGCCCGCGGCCACGAAACCGTCAGTGAAACGGACGTGCCGGTGGAGGATTTCGAGGCCTATGTGGTGGATTGGCCGTGGAAGGTGGGCGAGGCAGCCGAGGAGCCCGCCGCGGAGGATGCCGCACCGCAGGGATCCGGCACCGATCTGCGCAAGCCGGCCCGCACCGTCACGGGCTAGAAGATGTTTGCGACCGGCTGGCCAAGTGCCACCGCCCCGGTATAGCGCTCCTGCGGCCCCGCCTGCAGCGGGTGGAAGCGAGCCCCCTGGATGTCCCGGAAGCGCCGCTCCAGCCCGTTTGCCCGGAAGAAGGAGGCGCCGCCCGCCACCTCCATCGCAAGCTCCGTGGCGTCGATGGCATGCCGCGCCGTAAGCGTTCGCCCGATCATCACCTCGTTGACGCTCTCGGCCGACGGGCTGTTGCGCATGGCGATGTCCAGTATCCACCGGTGCGCAAGCTGTGCCACCCGCAGCTCGGTTTCCATCCGACCGGCAAGCCGTGTCGTATCGTCGGAGGCGGGGCGCTTACGTGCAGCCTCGATCGCCAGGTCCCGCGCGCTTTCCGCCACGCCTAAATAGGCGGCATAGATGAGCGGGAAGGCGAGCGTCGCGATGATCTGGAACACCGGATGCCATTCGCCGCTCTTGCGCGAGAAGGCAACGTTCTGGTCGGGAATGAACAGGTTGTCGATGACGACGTCGTTGGATCCCGTGCCGCGCATGCCGAGCGTGTGCCAAGTATTCTCAATGCGCACTTCCGGCGCCTTCATCGGTGCGCCGAAATGGATGACCGAGCGGGTTCCGTCCCCGGCGTCGAAGATCGCGCCGGTCATCAGGATGTGGCCGGCCTCCGCCCCGGAGGTGAACACCTTGCGGGCGGAGACACGATAGCCGCCGTCCACCTTTTCCGCCGTGCCCGAGCCGCCGATCCAGTCGGACCCGCCGCTTGAAAGCAGGATCAGCCGCTCGCCTGCGACGCGCCGCAAAAGCGGTTCCACGGCCGTCACGCCCTGATGGCGCCACCGCCATGCGGGAACGGCGACCTGGTGAGTGTGCATGGCAAAAGCGAGTGCCGTCGAGCCGCAGGCATGCCCAATGATCCGCAACATCTCCGCCAGTTCGGGTAGCTCCGCGCCGGCGCCGCCAAGCTCGACGGGCACGCCCGCCTCGACCAGGCCGGCCTCCTTCAGCAGTTCATAATTGTCCCGGACGAAACCGTCCGTCTCGTCGGCCGTTGCCGACCGGTCGGCAATGACGCCGACCAGGGCGCGCGCTCGCTCGATCACGCTTGATGTCGGCTCAACCGCCTCGGGCCGAGCCATGGTGTCTGCCAGTCCTTGCATGTCGCAATCCTCCTTGACGATTGGCAAGGTCTGCAGTTTGCGCGTGTCTGGAAGATCCCTCCAGTTCAGGAACTGTACCGGCATCGATGGCGGCGGCGCCTGATTGTGGGGCGGCGGGACCTGGACTATCATGGGGGCACAGGCTTGGCTTCAAAAAGTGTGTCCTCGATAGGTGCACCATGGGAGAGCGCGGTGGTTACGGGCAGTTCTGCCCGGTCTCGATGGCATCGGAAATCCTCTGCTCGCGCTGGACAACGCTCGTCGTGCGGGAGCTTCTCTGCGGCTCCACCCGCTTCAACGAGTTGCGCCGCGGCGTCCCGAAGATGTCGCCGGCGCTCCTGTCCAAGCGGCTGAAGGAGCTGGAAAAGGCCGGCGTCATCGTCGTGGAGCGCTCGTCCGGCGGCGCCGTGGAGTACCGACTGTCGCAATCTGGCGAAGATCTGCGGCAGATCATCATGAACCTCGGCATCTGGGCTCAGCGCTGGATGGAGTCGCGCCTTTCGCTGAAGAACCTCGATCCGTCGCTGCTCATGTGGGACATGCAGCGCAACATTGCGGTGGATCATCTCCCGTCGCGCCGCTGCACGGTACAGTTTTTGTATCCGGAGCTTTCGGGCGGGCAGAAACGTTGGTGGGTGGTGATCGAACACGGCAAGGCGGATCTGTGCAACTTCGATCCAGGCCACGAGCTTGACCTTGTCATCCGAAGCTCGCTTCGCACGATGACGGCAGTCTGGATGGGTCTGACCACCATTCGCGAAGAACTTAACGCTGGCCGGCTCGAAGTCGAGGGGGATCCCGCACTCGTCCGCAACCTGCCGGAATGGCTGGGGCTCAGCAAGTTCGCCCCCGTGCAGCGGATGGTGAGCTAGACCAGGCATCGTCGCTCGCCACTGTCGCACGGGACGATCGACGGCATCACGGTGACAGGCGTTTTTCTCAAGATGCGGCCCTTGACCTTCCCATCATGGGAAGGTCCACATATATGCGGAACATAGGATTTCCGCCATGAATGAAGCCATCAGAACGCCCGCTTTCGAACCCATCAGCATCTCCGTTGAAGGCATGACTTGCGCCTCCTGCGTGCGCCGCGTCGAAACCGCCGCCGCCAAGGTGCCGGGAGTGGCGGCAAGCTCCGTCAATTTCGCGACGAAGAAGTTGACCGTCGAGCCGACGGACGATTTCTCACCGCAAGCGCTGAGGGCGGCGATCGAGAAGGTCGGCTACGAGATTTCGGCCGGCGCCATGCAGCGGGCGCTGCGGGATGCAGGGTATGCGACGTCCGCGACCGGTCCCCATGACGGCCACGGCGCCCATGACCACGCCCAGCCCGACCATGCCGATCACGCCGCAGCCGCTGAGCATGGCGGCCACGATCATATGCATATGCATGGCGACAAGACGCTGAAGCGCGACTTCGTCATCGCCTTGCTGCTCACCCTGCCGCTCTTCGTGCTGGAAATGGGCGGTCACGTCTACGAGCCCATGCACCACTGGCTGATGGGCATGATCTCAACGGAGAACCTTTATTACCTGTACTTCGCGCTGGCGACGGTCGTCATCTTCTGGCCAGGCCTGCGCTTCCTCAAAACCGGGCTGCCGGCACTCTTCCATGGTGCGCCCGAGATGAACTCGCTGGTCGCCGTCGGCGTGCTGGCGGCCTACGGCTATTCGCTGGTCGCGACCTTCTTGCCCGGCCTGCTGCCGGAAAACGCCCGCTACGTCTATTACGAGGCGGCGACCGTCATCGTCACACTGATCCTCTTCGGCCGCATGCTGGAAGCGCGCGCCAGCGGTCGCGCCAGCCAGGCGATCTCCAAGCTCGCCGGCCTGCAGGCCAAGACCGCCCGCATCGAGCGCGACGGCAAGGTGGTCGACCTCCCGACGGAGGAGGTCGTGGTCGGCGACATTGTCATCATCCGCCCGGGCGAACGCGTCCCGGTGGACGGCACCGTCATCGACGGCGCCTCACATGTGGACGAATCGATGATCTCCGGCGAGCCTGTCCCGGTGGACAAGGGGGAGGGCGCCACCGTCACCGGCGGCACAATCAACAAGACCGGTTCCTTCCGCTTCCGGGCCGAGAAGGTCGGCCGGGATACCATGCTGGCGCAGATCATCCGCATGGTGGAACAGGCGCAAGGCGCAAAGCTCCCAATCCAGACCATGGTCGACAAGGTGACCGCCTGGTTCGTGCCGGCCGTCATCGGCCTTGCCCTCCTGACTTTCATCGCCTGGCTCGTGCTCGGCCCTTCGCTCAGCCATGCCGTGGTTGCGGCCGTCGCCGTGCTGATCATCGCCTGCCCCTGCGCCATGGGCCTTGCCGTGCCGACCTCGATCATGGTCGGTTCCGGCCGCGCCGCAGAACTCGGGGTCCTTTTCCGCAAAGGCGATGCGCTGCAGGAACTGCGCTCTGTCGACATGGTCGTCTTCGACAAGACCGGCACGATCACCAAGGGCCAGCCGGAGTTGACCGACCTCGTCACTGCGGAAGGTTTCGGGGAGGATGAGGTGCTGGCACTCGTCGCAGCCGTCGAGGCACGCTCTGAACACCCGATCGCCGAGGCCATCGTCAAGTCGGCCGAGGAGAAGGGTCTGGCCGTAGAATTTGCCACGGGCTTCCAGGCAACCGCGGGCTACGGCATCGAGGGGAATATCGCCGGACGCCGCGTCGCTGTCGGTGCCGACCGCTTCATGGACAAGCTTGGCCTCTCCGTCGCCTCCTTCGCTGAGGCCGCAGCAAGGCTGGGCGACGAAGGCAAGACGCCGCTTTATGCCGCCATCGACGGGAAGGTGGCTGCTGCCATCGCCGTTGCCGACCCGATCAAGCCAGGCAGCGCTGCTGCGATCGCTGCGATCAAGGAGATGGGGCTGGCCCTTGCCATGGTCACCGGCGACAACCGCCGCACGGCCGAAGCCGTTGCCCGCCAAGCGGGCATCGACCGGGTCGTGGCGGAAGTGCTGCCCGACGGCAAGGTGGAGGCAATCCGCGAGCTCAAGGGCGCCGGCGGCAAGCTCGGCTTCGTCGGTGACGGGATCAACGATGCGCCGGCACTCGCCGAAGCCGATATCGGCATCGCCGTCGGCACCGGCACGGATGTTGCGATCGAAAGCGCCGACGTGGTGCTTTCAGGTGGCGCACTTTCGGGCGTGGCGGATGCGATTGCCGTCAGCCGGGCGACGATCCGCAATATCAAGGAGAACCTGTTCTGGGCCTTCGGCTACAATGTGACGCTCATCCCGGTTGCCGCGGGCGTGCTGTATCCAGCCTTCGGCATCCAGCTTTCGCCGATGATCGGTGCCGGCGCGATGGCTTTTTCCAGCGTCTTTGTCGTCCTCAATGCGCTGAGGTTGCGCGCGGTCAAGGTGAACTAAGGAGAGATCGAGATGAATATCGGACAAGCCTCCGACGCCTCCGGCGTTTCCGCCAAGATGATCCGCTACTACGAGGAAATCGGCCTCGTGCGGCCGATGGGGCGGACGGGCAACAACTACCGCGTCTATGGCGAGGAGGAGGTGCATATCCTCCGCTTCATCAAGCGCGCCCGCAACCTCGGCTTCTCACTGGAGGAGACGGAGATGCTTCTGAAGCTCTGGCAGGACAAGGAGCGCACCAGTGCCGCCGTGAAAGAGGTGGCGACAGCCCATATCGGCGATCTCGAGCGGCGTATTGCCGAGATGCAGGGCATGGTGAGGACGCTGAAACATCTCGCCCATTGCTGCGGCGGCGATGAGCGGCCGAACTGCCCTATCCTCGACGACCTCGCCGGCGCGCCGGCACCAGCGCCGCAGCCCGTCTGAAACCCCCAGCTGCGATCCATCGTTCGTGAATGGAGCGCACGAAACATCACCCAATGAACAAGGAGATTAGCATGACCACCACCTTCACCGTGCCCGACATGACCTGCGGCCATTGCGAAAAGACCGTCCGCTCTGCGCTCGGCGATGCGCTTCCGGGCGCTGCCGTCGATGTCGACCTCGCTCAGAAGAAGGTTACTGTCGAAGGCGATGAGGCGAAGGCCGAGGAGGCGATCCGAGAGGCCGGATATACGCCGCAAAAGGCCGCCTAAGGGGGCGGTCACAAGATGTCTGCCCGAGTCCGTCAAGGGGCGAGGGCAGGCGCGCACGGTCCTGCTGCTGTTTTTCAGAAAGAGCCGGAACCTCTATGGGTGATCACGGTTCTGTCTGCTAGCGTACAAAGCGAGCAGCGAAAACAGCACTGGACCGGATGACAAATCTTCGACCCACGTCAGCCATCCTCGTTGTTGAGGACGATCCGCTCATCCGCCTCAGCATCACGGTCGACTTGGCCGATCTCGGCTACGAGGTCTACGAGGCAGCAGATGCCCAGGAAGCCATCGACCAGCTCACGCAACACGCCAACATCAGCGTGCTGTTTACCGATATCGACATGCCGGGAGACATCGACGGGTTGAGGCTCGCCGCGCTGGTACGGGACCGGTGGCCGCCCATCAAGATCATCGTCACCTCCGGCAAGCATCAGCTGACCTGCGCGGACATCCCGTTTACCGGCGTTTTCATCCCCAAGCCCTACACCCCGATGGTGGTGGCATCTGTCATCACCGACATCATGCGTCCTTGAACGCTGGTTTTCGTGGTTGGGCTGGATCCGGCGATGACGTTTCGTGTTAGGGCACGAAGGCTGTTTCCCGCGTCTCGCACAAGTTACGACTGGGCACTAGCGGCTCGTCGTCTTGATCCTGCTTGAAGCAAAGGAAGGAGCATGAATAGCTTGCGTCAGCCGAATGTCCGAAACAAGCTTCTCGCGATCCTTCCGCCGCAGAAATTTGCCGTCGTCGCGAAGGATATGGAGCATGTTTCGTTGGCGCAGGGAACCTGCCTGAGTAAGGCAGGCCAGCCGATCGACTACATCTACTTTGTGGGCTTCGGGGTCGGCTTTATCGTCGCGGAAACGCCGACTCCGCGCGGAAGCCGGCATCTTTGGCTTTGAAGGCTATGTCCCGGCATCCGCCGTGGCCGAGGTAGAGCTCAGCCCCCATGACATCAATGTCCAGCTCGAGGCGGAGGCATGCCGGATGGCATATTAGACTTCCGTCTCGCGATGGAAAACAATGGGAGTTTCCGGCGGGTCGTCATCCGCTCCATCGAGGCCTTCGCCGTTCAGTTGGCCTATACCGTGGCATCCAACGCCATCCACTCGGTGCCGGTCCGTCTGGCGCGCTGGCTGCTGATGTGCCACGATCGGGTGCAGGCAAACGAGATCGCGCTCACCCACGAATTCCTGTCGCTAACGCTGGCTGTCCGCCGGCCGAGCGTCACCACCTCGCTGCACGAACTGGAAGGGAATGGCTTCATTAGGGGAGGGCGCGGCAACATCGTCATCCGGAACAGAGCGGGGCTGGAAGCTTTGGCTCATGATGCCTATGGCAAGCCGGAAGCGGAACACATCGCCTGATGAAGGGGCTCTTCTGACAGCTTATGCCATGGCTTTGACGGTGAGGCGGACCGACAGCAATGACTCATTATTTCTTCCATATCCGAGACGACGCAAACACCATCAAGGACGAGGAGGGCGACGATTTCGCCGACTTCGAGCAAGCGCGTGTGAGGGCCGTGACCGCCATCCGCGAACTGGCTGCGGCAAGAATCAAAAGCGGCGACAAGATCGGCGACGCTCATATGGATCTCTGCGACGAGGCAGGCGACCTGCTGCTCAGCCTGTCGTCAAGGAGGTGGTGGCGCAGCACCTGAAGTCGTGATCAGAATTCGCCGATCAACCGGCGATACTCTTCCTCCGGCTTGCCATAGGTCCGCGCGGCAAAATCCTGCATGCCCTTGCGGTCGCGGATGGTGATGCGGCCGCGCTCCGCCTGTATCAGCTTGCGCCCCTCTAGCACGTGGAGTGCCGTGGTCACGCTTGGCCGCCGCACGCCGAGCATCAGCGAGATGAAGTCGTGGGTCAGCGCGATCTCGTCGCCATCCACCCGGTCGTGGCACATCAGCAGCCAGCGCGCCAGCCGCTCGTCGACCTGACAGGTGATGTTGGAAAGCGCCGTATAGGAGATCTGTGCGGAGAACGCCTGGATGAAGCGCGCCAGGAGGTTTGCAAAGGTGGGATGGGTGGATAGCGCTTCGGTGACGACCTTAAGCGGCATCCGGAACCCGTGACCTTCAACCTGTATCAGCACTTCCTGTACGCTGATCGTACCGCCGACCCCGGCCGAGGTGGGAGCAAAGCCTTCGCGACCGAACATGCCCGCTTCCGCCCGCTGGGTCTCGGCGGCCACCGTTACCACCGAGCCGATGCCGCTGCAGATAAAGTAGACATGCTCAATCGGCGCATCGGCGCCAACGATCACGAAGCCGCGCGGCAGATCGACCGGCTCCAGCGCGGGCAAGATAACGTGAGTTTCATTTTCGGGCAGGAGAGCTAAAAGTCGGTTCTGCAGAGCCGGATGAGATGCTGATTTCATGATTCTCGCTGATGTCGGGCGGAAATGCCGAGCCGCCGTCATGGAGAACCCCCGGCGGTCCTAAATCCTATAGCATCGTGTTTTTGCTGCGGGTTTTAGGTACGGTGGCGGACAATATTCCTTTCCGTTTGACCTCGGCGTAGCGTCCTCCAGCGTACACAGCCGTACAAGGGTCCCGCTTGCTGCTAAAGTCTTTGTGGGGCTGAGCTTGGGACATGGCTGTCCGGGCGGCGTCCTTCCAGATGATGACAGGAAGGAAGTGCGACATGCAACAAAGGCTCGACGAAATCGGCTGCGGGATCTTCGGCCCGGCTGACATTGAAACCATGCGCGATGCGTTTCTGCTGGCTATCGACGATGGAAAGTCGCTGGACGAGCGAGAGGATGGCGAAGTCCTCGCGCAGGTGATCATCCGGCTTTACAGGATGGGCCTGGTGGATCCGGGCAAGCTTGCACCGGTGGCATCTCTCCTTGCATCGTCGAAGCTTCTGCGCCCATCGAACTTCCACCGCGTCCCGGAGGACGCCACAGCCTGATCAACTAAGCCGGGATATCCCCCCCAACTTTGTCATCGCGCGAGGCGGTTCGGCCTTGCTGTTGCCGGAACCGACCCCCACCTTTGACGATGGAGGGCATTGGAGCAGTCATGGCAATCGGGGAAAAGGCCCTCAGGGCAAGGATCACCGGAAAGGTACAGGGCGTGAACTTTCGCGCCTGGACACGGGATGAGGCATTGCGGCTCGGACTGCGTGGGAAGGTGAGCAACAGCCCGGATGGCTCCGTTGATGCCCTGATCGCCGGCCCGGAAGCGGCGGTATCGCAGATGGTCGAGCTCTTCTGGGAAGGCCCGCCCGCCGCATCCGTCGCAGGCGTCGAGACGATGGACGTTTCCGAACCGGACCTCTCGGATGGTTTCCGCATCGAGCGCTGAGGCATACCCAAAAAACCTGCGGCAGCTTCCTTCGACAGTGGCAGACACAAAAATGGGCCCCGCAGGGCCCATTCTCGCATGATCCGAAGCTTGGATCAGAACTTCACACCGATACCGACCTGAACGACGTGCTGGTCGAAGTCGACGTCTGCGCCGCCGATGTCGCCGCTGCCGTAGTCGTTGTAACGATATTCCAGACGACCGAACATGTTATCGGTGAAGGCGTGGTCAACGCCGGCGCCGAGCGTCCAGCCATGCAGGGTGTCGTCGCCGTCGACGGCAGCGCCGCCACCGTTAACTTCGAAGTTGGTTGCCGTCCAGCCACCTGCTGCGTAGATCAGCGTACGGTCCATGGCGTAACCGACGCGGCCACGAATGCCGCCGGAGAAGCCAGTTTCTCCGTCGATGCCCGCAGCGATCTCGTCGTCGTTCCAGTCGTAGTTCACGTCGCCTTCAAGACCGGCAACGAAGCCATTCGACATCTGCCAGTTGTAGCCGACGAAGCCACCGAAACGACCGCCGTCGAAGCTGCCGTCGCCGAGACCGGCGACGTCACCGTCGCCCCAGCCATAGCCGCCGTGGACACCGATGTAAGGACCGCTCCAGGAGAAGGCAGCCGGCATCTCGACGGCAACCGGTGCTTCCGGAACGTATTCGACTGCGTCTGCAGCCAGGGCGGAAGACGATGCAAACATTGCAACGCCGGCAGCCAGTACGAGGATTCTCTTCATGATGTGTCTCCTTGCTCTAATGCTTAGACGAGGATCGCCAATTTCCACTCATAAAGCTGTAGCTTGATTACAACAGTATATTGTGAATGAAAAGTTGTAGGATTTAGCCCCACCGTCCGTAGTTGATGATGGCGACAGAACGAAGGAAAAGCCCTGCAGTTCCGCCGGTTTCCATCGCCGGTTCCAAAGAAAAACCGCTGTTGCAAAACTGCATCATGCACCTTTGGGCCTGCGAACGCGCCGGATTATGCCTGCGTTGGCGGTTAAATTGCGGCGCAACCATGGCAGCTTTCGATTGTTTGGAGGGTCTCGCCTCCCATATCAGGCAAGAACGATGGTGAAGGAGTGCCTCTTGTTCCAGTTCGACAATTCGTATGCCCGCCTGCCGGACCGCTTCTACGCCTCGGTTTATCCGGAACCCGTCGAAGGGCCGGTGCTGCTGAAGTTCAACGAAGCGCTTGCCAGGGAACTTGGGATCGAGGCGGAACTCTCCGATCCGGGCCGGCTGGCCGCGATCCTTGCCGGCAACGTCGTGCCGCAGGGTGCAACGCCGCTAGCCATGGCTTATGCAGGTCATCAGTTTGGCTCCTTTGTTCCGCAGCTCGGCGATGGCCGCGCCATCCTGATCGGCGAGGTTGTCGACAAGAACGGCACGCGCCGTGATATCCAGCTGAAAGGCGCAGGGCCCACGCCGTTCTCCCGACGGGGCGACGGCCGGGCGGCACTAGGCCCGGTGCTGCGCGAATACATCCTGTCGGAAGCCATGCATGCGCTCGGCATCCGCGCCACCCGGGCGCTCGCAGCGGTCGCCACAGGCGAGCAGGTCTTCCGTGAAACGCCACAGCCGGGCGCCGTCTTCGTCCGCGTCGCGGCAAGCCATGTGCGGATCGGCACCTTTCAGTACTTTGCCGCCAGGCAGGATGTCGACGGGCTGCGCACGCTCGCCGACTATGTGATCGAGCGCCATTACCGGCAGCTTCGCGAGACGGAGAAGCCTTATGTCGAACTGCTGCGCGCCGTCGCCTTCGCCCAGGCCGATCTCATCGCGCAATGGATGGGCGTCGGTTTCATCCACGGCGTGATGAACACCGACAACATGACGCTGTCCGGCGAGACGATTGATTTCGGTCCCTGCGCCTTCCTGGACGAATACGACCAGATGAAGGTGTTCTCCTCCATCGATCAAGGCGGCCGCTACGCTTACCGCAACCAGCCTGGCATCGGCCAGTGGAACATCGCAAGGCTGGCGGAATGCCTGCTGCCGCTGATCGACGAGGATCAGGACAAGGCGGTGCTGACGGCGAACCACGTGCTGAGCGCATTTGGCGAGCGATTCCAGAAGCAATGGCTCGCGGTCTTCCGCAGGAAGCTCGGCCTCGGCCTGGAGGAGGAGGGCGACGGCGATCTGGTGCAGGGCCTGCTGGCCGCCATGCAGGAAGGCGAGGCGGACTTCACGCTGACCTTCCGGCGTCTCTGCGATCTGCCAGCGGCGGAGGCGAGCCCCAGCCAAAAGGCGGTCGAAGGGGCGGCCGCGCAAAACGGCCACGCGGGCGACACCTTCCTGTCTTCGTTCAAACAAGTGGAGAAGGCGAAGGAATGGCTTGTTGCTTGGCAGGCAAGGCTGGAACGGGAACGGGGTGCGCCCGAAGATCGCGCGAAGCTGATGCGGGCGACGAACCCGGCCATCATCCCGCGCAACCACAAGGTGGAAGAAGCGCTGGCCGCCGCCAATTACGGCGACCTCAGCTTCTTCGAACGCCTTTTGCAGGCGCTGGAAAGGCCCTACGAGGATCGCCCGGACTTCGCCGATTTCGCAGTCCCGCCGAAACCGGAAGAGCGCGTGCTGCAGACCTTCTGCGGCACATGAACGGCGTCAGCCTTCCGCCAGCGCGCCAAGGGCGGCCCGTGCTCAGGATTCGGATGGCGCTGCGGCGGCCGGGGCCGCCGCAGTCTGCGCCGCGGCAGCGCCGAAGCCGCCCTGGATTGGCCGGCCTATCGTGAGTGTCCTGGCAAGCGCCGGTGACAGGCGCTCGCGATAGGCGGGATCCGGTTGGGCGCCCATGGCGTCGAGTATCTTGCTGAAGAAGCAGCGGACGGCGGCGGCGGCTGTGATGTCGAAGATCTCCGCGTCCGACAGGCCATGGGCCTTCAGCCGGGCGACGTCTTCCTTGGTGATGGAGGTGGCGTCCCGCACCACCTTGGCGGCGAACTGCATGATCTCTCGCTCCGCCTCGTCGAGCGGCGCGTGAGAGCCGCCGGTCACGGTGTCGGCGAGCTGGGTTTCGCTGAAGCCTTCCCGCAGCAGCACCGAACCATGGGCCAGCATACAATAGGACGACCTCAGTTCCTTGGCCGCCGCAAGCGTCACCAGTTCATACCGGCGAAGGCTCATATGGCCGCGGATGCTTGCAAGAAGCGTTCCCCACTTCTCCATCACCTCCGGCCGATGGCCGAAGATCTTGTACATGTTGGGCAGGTAGCCGTGGCTTTCCTCGGCTGCCGCATACATGGCGGCGGTGGCATCGCCGGTGTCGGGCCCGGGCGTCGAAATGAAGGGCATGGCTGATCCTCCTTTGACGGCCAAGAATACCGCAAGAAGAGGATCAGAGAAACTGTGCCGTAGGGCGGAGCTTGGCGACTGCCTCTAGGCGGCAGATCCTACTGGGTTCGAGTTCAGGCTGTTTCCCAGCAGCGCGTTGAAATCCGCCAGCTCCAGGGGGCGCGCATAAAGATAGCCCTGTCCCTCGTTGCAGCCCATGACGCGCAGAGATCGGCGGCTTCCGGCATTTCGATGCCCTCGGCGACGACCCGGTAATCCATCTCGCGCGACAGCTTGATCATCGAATGCACGAGCTTCTGCTCGCGATAGCCATCGCCGAGCGCCCGGATGAAGGACCGGTCGATCTTCACGACGCTCACCGGCAGCCGCTGCAGATAGGAGAGGCTGCTGTAGCCCTTCCCGAAATCGTCGATCCCAAGCCCGATGCCGCTTTCGACCAGCCGGTCGAGCTTGGCGAGCACCTGCGGGCTGGGTTGCGTCAGCGAGCTCTCGGTTAGCTCGATCTCCAGCCGATGTCGGGAACGGAATGCTCCGCAAGCGTCCCCTCACCACGCGGGAAGGCTACAGTCTTGCGCATGGACCGCAAGATCTTCGATGACGACCACTCGGGACGTCTCCGTCACCTCGGCGCACGGCGCCTTTTTCCGCGGCAGGGAAGGGTGATCCACGCCCACCTTCGACTTGAACCACTGATGGTCTCTCTCGGTCAGCGACACGGCGGCGATCGGTAGCTGGAAGATCTGGCACGCCTTCCGCGTGATGCGGTCGAAGCTTTCGCTGGCAGGGGATCGAGAAGGTTGAGACTGGTCAGCGCATGAAGGCGCTTTTCTTCTCATGTCGCGGACATCGCTTGGGTCTTCGGTCAAAACCCAGCCTTACGACCGCGCCCTTCCGTTCGGCTTAAGCAATGTGGTAAATATGTTGCATTCATATAAGTCAGCCGTGCGGCGGTAGTGCGAGACGTTCCCTGCAGGAGGCCAGGACGTCTAACGGGCCGATCATTTCCTGATCTTGAGCGCACCCGGCTTGATCCATGATGTTCCGCTTTCGAGGTCGGCGGCTTGTGCCGGCGTCGAGGCCTTCGAGGCGGCAGCATCGATGTCGCCCTCCGACACGTGACGCTCAAAGCCTTCGCCGTCGAACTGTACCCGATACTGGTGGACGCCGGCAGCTTCGGGCAAGACGGCCATGATGCGGCACGACTGCTCGCCGGGGGTGTTGCGAAGGGTGCCGCTCTTCAGGACGACGACATCACCAGGACGATAACGGGGACTGGACATGCGAATCTCCAAAGTCCGCTGGAAACAAAAAAAGGCCGGGACTACTCCCGACCTTCCACATCATTGCCGCGCCCGTGCCAGTACATCCGTGGTCACGGGGGCAATGAAAACTGGTTTTAGACAGCCCGTAGGTTGTCTGCAGAGCTCTTGCCGGAACGCTTGTCCTGGACAATCTCATAGCTGATCTTCTGGCCTTCGTTGAGGCCGTTCATGCCAGCGCGCTCGACGGCGGAGATGTGGACGAACACGTCCTGGCTGCCGTTATCGGGCTCGATGAAGCCGAAACCCTTGGTGCTGTTGAACCACTTTACGGTACCTGTATTCATGACGATTTCCTTTCAATCGCTAGTGGAGCCGATCGACCCGACCGGCTTTGGATCGACGATGAGAGGAAATCTGAAGAGGCACGAAGGCCGACAAAGGTCGCTAGCAAAGTTCGATGACAACAACATAGGCTTTAATTGCGTCCGGACAAGGGCCAATTGCACAGTGTAGCAATCTCCGGCATCCGCAACGGAGGGGAGACGTGAATTTTTGCGCCGCGGTGTCGGAGTGGCCAAGACAGGATCGTCCTTGCGTGGTTGATAGTGCAACCGGTATGACCAAGGAAAGGACTGTCCCATGGCCAAGAATACGATTTGCCTGTGGTACGACACGGAAGCGGAAGAGGCTGCGCAATTCTATGCCAGAACCTTCCCCGACAGCCATGTCGGCGCGGTGACCCGCGCCCCTTCCGACTACCCCTCGGGCGTCAAGGGTGACGTTCTCGTGGTGGAGTTCACGGTGGCGGGCGTTGCCTGCATCGGCCTGAACGGCGGCGCCACCTTCCGGCACAGCGAAGCCTTCTCCTTCCAGATCGCCACGGACGATCAGGAGGAAACCGACCGCTACTGGAACGCCATCGTCGGCAATGGCGGGCAGGAAAGCGAATGCGGCTGGTGCAAGGACAAGTGGGGGATCTCTTGGCAGATCACGCCCCGCGTGCTGACCGAGGCACTGGCCGCAGGCGGCGACGAGGCAAGGCGTGCCTTCGAAGCAATGATGACGATGAAGAAGATCGACGTCGCCGCAATCGAGGCCGCAAGGCGAGGGGAGGCGGCATGACTGGCGCAGTGACGGGACCCGCCTCCTATTTCCCTTCGATCGAGAAGAAATATGGCAGACCGATCGGCGAATGGCAGGAGCTGGTGCGAAAGCACTATCCGGCAAAGCACATGGAGCTGGTTGCCGTGCTGAAGAATGAGCACGGGATGGGCCACGGGCACGCGAACGCCATCGTCGCCCAGACGCTGGCGGAGGACCGGTAGAAGCCTTAGTTTAGCCAAGGCCGCGGCGCGACGCATCAGCCGTCAGCAAAGGCCCCGCATGTCTCCGTTTTGGTTGGACTTGGCGCCTCGTCTCTGCCAGAAGCACCCGCAGGACGCGACTGCCGTTAGCTTTAGAACGGGGTCGGGCGACCGATTGACGTCACGTTGCTGCCGCGAGATCACGCTGGCCGTCCTCTTAGAAGCTCCGGCCATCGTAGGCGCCGGGTCTTTTCGGCTTTCGGTGTCAACGAAGGCTTGCAGGACCACATTCGCCACCAAACCTCGTCTCTTACCGATCTGCTTAGGCCTCCACTGACGGTTGAGAACCTAAACCACGAAGGCAGCACATCGGGGAGAGTGGCAGTGAGGCTGCTTTATCGGCTGGCGGTGGTAACGGGAGCGATCCTGTTGTGCATCGCAATCTTCGCGGCAGCGTTCGAACTGCTCAACGGGCTGGCTATGAACCTAATGCAGGGGCGGTTCGCCTCGCCTGACCTGATGCTTTTGCCAAACGCCGTCTGGTGGGCGCTCATCTTCAGGGCGCCTGGCTATATCTATCTGGGCACCCTGCCGTTGCTGTTGCTCTTTCTCGCTCTTGAATGGCGGCACATACAGGCTCGCTGGGCCTATGTGCGCGTCTGGGCCGCGGCAGGCGTCTTCGCAACGTTCTTTCCGGGATACTGGATGCTCCACGCGGCACCTGCGTTCCTCGCCGGAGGTCTCGCTGGTTGGCTTTATTGGCGGCTGGCAGGGCGACAGGCGGGACATGCTTTCCACGGTGGCGATGCAGAGAACGGCTCACGCAAGCGCCTGCCGCTTCGGTATGCCGCCTACGCCGTCCTCGGCTACCTCGCCTTCCAGATGCTCGGTTATGCCTATTACGGCGGCAAGCTGTTATGGGTCAGCTTCGTTGCAGCGCCGGGGCCCGGTACGCCTCCTTTCCAGGTGCTCCACGAAAGGGAGATGACGGCTGCGAAGAAGGTGGCGATGCTGGATTTTCCGGACGCTCAGTCATGTTTGGAAGAGTCAGCATCGGATGCCATCCCTTCGGAGCGGCTGAAGATGATGGACTGGATCGGATCGACAGCGACGAGGAAGCGGAAGTCTGCGTCTTCCGCCTTCTCGGCTCGTATCCGGATCTCTCGTCTGCGGCAGAGTGGCTGGAAGCGCAGGGCTTCGAGGTGAGTTCAAACTTCAGCAGCGCCAATCCGCACGTTGATATAGACGGCACCAAACGGGTAGCGGGCAGCTACTCGATCAGGGAAAACGGCCCGAGGTACCCAACGACGGGAATTCTTCGACGACTATTCCATTCGATTCCCTACAGCACCATCATCAATGCGTCATGGTCTGCGGATGGGCGACGCCTTCTAGGTGTAAGCGTCAGTCACAATACGCTTTGAGATGAATGCGGGGCTCGGACTGAAACCGGGCAATTCCCCGGCTCTGCCCTTCGTTTTGTCTTGCGGGCGCGGCGCCAGCGGCAGCCGCTACCGCGGTTCGCAAACGCCGTGGTGGACGGACACACGGAGATGCCACCATCGGTTCATCCGTGTTGCCCTGACAGGCGATCCGCTTGCCCGATTGCGGTGCGTCCAAACGGACACCTCACCGGCTCTTGCACCGACGTCTCGTTGCGCTCGGAGCGGAAGCCGGCGGAGCGTTCGTAGGAAAGCTTGCGCATGCGCATGATGGCGCCGAGCGGCTGGTGGGCGGCAAGCCCGTTCCAGGGGCTGAAATGCATGCCGTCGTCCACTTCGCGCGACAGCTCCTCGCTCCACGCCTCCTGCGGTCCGGCGGTGATGGTCGCCACCGTGATGAAGGGGCTCTTCGTCTCGTCCCAGGCTTCCGTGCTCTCCACCGGCATCGTCTCCAGATCGTGGCAGAGCTGGACCTGCAGGTGCCAGACGGCGGTCTCGTGGTCGAAGAAGTCTTCCGTCTCATGGCGAATGACATCGGCGTCTTCGCCGGTGTCGACCTTCGTCCCGGCCAGCGACTTGAGGTTCTGCGACGCCGGCACGACGGCGACCTTGGCGATATGGTCGCCGTAGCGCAGTGGCAGCTGGGCAAAGAAGCTCTCGCCAAGGATGTGTGTTTCCGGATTGCCGCCCATCGCCTTCATCGCCGTACTTTCCTTGCCGATGCTTTCAAGTGCGCCTTCGATGCCCTTCAGCACCTTGGAGAAGACCTCCTTGGCGCCTTCCGCCTTGTCGGTGGTGGCGGCAAGCAGCTTGAGGTTCTTGAGAAACGCCTTGCCGGACGGCGAGTTGAATTCCTTGCCGTTGACCATGATGAAGTCCTGGCTGGTCGATTGCGCCGAACCGGGCAGGCGCGGACCCTCCACGTTCAGCACCTTCAGCGCCATGCCGCGCGGGGTCGAGACGCTGTCATGCAGGAGGTCGCCCGGCGTCGTCGAGAGCCGGACCACCGCCTCGTAGCGGCCGGGCTTGGCAAAGAGACCCTGCGCCAGTTCCGGCGGCAGGTCGTCCAGCACCTCGAAGGTCGCGGCGAGCAGACCGTGGCTCTTGGCATGCACGGCGCGGATGGCGTGGCCGGAATCCTCGTAAGTCTTCTCGCAGATCGAGACCATGGTTTCGGCGAGCTTGCGGCTCGTCTCCGCCTCGTCGGGCTGGAGTTCCTCGACATCCGGCGAATAGGGGGCGGGGGTGAAGGCAAGGCGGCTGATCATCGTGCGGGAAGCCCTTCCATGATCTTGTCGATGGTGATGGGGAAATGCCGGTGGCGGGTGCCGGTGGCATGGAAGATGGCGTTGGCAACGGCCGCGCCGACACCGACAATGCCGATCTCGCCCAGGCCCTTGACGCCGATCGGGCTTGCCTTGTCGTCCTCTTCCTCGACGAAGATCACCTCGATATCCTGCACATCGGCATGGGCGGGAATGTGATATTCCGCAAGATTGTGGTTCATGATCCGGCCGGTGCGGTGGTCGATCATGCCTTCTTCCTGCATGGCCATGCCGAGCCCCATGACGACGCCGCCGAGGATCTGGCTGCGGGCCGTCTTCGGGTTGATGATCTTGCCGGCGGCAATGGCGCTTACGATCTTCGTCACCCGCGGCACGCCGAGTTCGGCATCGATCTTCACCTCGACGAAGATGGCGGAGTGAGTGTAGCTGACCCATTCCTTCGCCTGTTCCTCGTCCGGCGCGATCTTGCCGTGGCCTTCGACGGAGGACATGCCGTTGCTGCCGAGGATATCGGCGATCGCCAAGCCCATCTGGTCGTTCTTGTCGAGCACGAGGCGGTTGTCACGGATGGCGAGATCCTCGACCTCGGCGCCGGCAAGCGGCGAGTTCTCCATCTTCTGGGCAAGCGACAGCAGGGTCTTCTTCACCTCGAGGCAGCCGGCCTGAACGGCAGAGCCGGAGGAGGCCGCGGTCCAGGATCCGCCCTCCACAGCGGTCTTGGGCATGGTGGAATCGCCGATCAGCACGCTGACGCGATCGGCCGTCTGGCCGAGGTTCTGCGCGGCGATCTGCGCGAGGATCGTATAGGTACCGGTGCCGATATCCGACGCCGCCGCCATGACCGTGATCTTGCCGTCCGGGAAGAGCCGCACCTTGGCTTCGGCCGGCGAAAGCGTCGCCTCCCAGACGCCGGTTGCCGTTCCCCAGCCGACGAGGTCGTGGCCGTCGCGCATGGAGCCGGGTTCCTGCGAGCGCTTGGACCAGCCGAAGCGTTTCGCGCCTTCGCGATAGCAGGCATCAAGTGCCTTGGAGGTAAGCTTCAGGTCGTCGTTCTGGTCATAGGTGACGAAGTTCTTCACCCTGAATTCCAGGGGGTCCATGCCGACCTTGTAGGCGAGCTCGTCGATCGCCGACTCCAGCGCCAGGAAGCCCGTGGCGGCACCCGGTGCACGCATGTCGCCCGGCGTCGACAGGGTCGTCTTGGCGAGCTCGTAGGACAGCTTGACGTTATCGCACTTGTAGGCGAGGCCGGACCAGTTGACGACGTTTTCCTGGTAGTCCTCGTAGAGCGAGGTCGCCTGCACCGCATGGTGGCGGACCGACATCAGCCGGCCTTCGGCATCGGCGGCAACCTGCATGCGCTGGACCGTGGCCGGGCGCCAGGTGAGGTAGAACATCTCGCGCCGGCTCATCTCGACCCGGACGGAACGCTTGAGGTCGAGGCTTGCCATCACGGCGAAGAAGAGCTGGTGCTTGGGACGAAGGCCGGAACCGAAGGCGCCGCCCACGTAGGCGTTGACGACCCGCACCGTTTCCGGCTTCAGCTTGAAGATGCCGCAGACATAGTCGTGGCTGTTCTGCGAGCCTTGCGTCTTGTCGTGTACGGTGAGATAGCCATCTTCGCCGCGGATGACGGTGGTGCCGAAGAGCTCCATCGGATTGTGGTGCTCGCCCTCCTGCACATATTCGGCATCGATCTTGAAGGGTGCGGCCTCGTAGGCGCCTTCGGCGTCGCCGCGGGGGTCCGTGGGTAGGAAAGCCTCCTTGCGCGCTTCCGGCGGCACATAGCTCTTCGCCTTCTCCACCTCGATGTTCGTATGCGGCTCGTCCGCCTCGTATGCGACCTGGATCAGGTCGGCCGCATCGCGGGCGGCCTCGAAGCTTTCGGCAATCACCAGCGCGATCGGTTGGCCGTCATAAAGGATGCGGTCGTTTTCGAGCGGCCGGAGCGGGTGCCCGGGAACGGCCACCTCGTCCTTCCAGGCGTCGTCGGAGGACGCGGTGTCCGGCCGGTTCTTGTGGGTATAGACCTTGACCACGCCAGGATAGGCTTCCGCCTTCGCAGTGTCGATCGACACGATGCGGCCACTCGCGATTGTCGCGTAGAAGGCATGGCCGAAGAGCATGCCTGGATCGTGGTATTCGGCGGCATAAGGAGCCGTGCCGGTTGTCTTCAGCGGGCCGTCGATGCGCGGCAGCGGAAACCCGAAGATGTTCTTTTCATTCAGCATGGGGGTCTCCTTCAGCGCACGTGCTTCTCGGCCTGGATCTGTGGCGTGCCGGCGGCGGCCTGCGACAGCGCTCGCACGATCGCCTTGTGGGCCATCGGGACCTTGAAGTCGTTGTCGCCCTGGCCTTGCGCCCCGGCCAGCAAGCGGTCGGCGACGGTGGCGAATGTTTCCCGAGTGGCCGGTTGCCCGGCAAATTCCGCTTCCGCCAGCGTGTCGCGCCACGGCTTGTGGGCGACGCCGCCAAGCGCCACGCGCATATCGACGATCTGACCATCCTTCACGTCCAGCGCGGCGGCGACCGATATGAGCGCGAAGGCATAGGACAGCCGGTCGCGCAGCTTCAGATAGCTGTGGTGATGGGCGAAATGGTTGCCCTCCAAGCGAATGGCGGTGACGATCTCGCCCTGATGCATTGTATTGTCCCGCTCCGGATGGTCGCCCGGCAGCCGGTGGAAGTCGGTAAAGGGGATGTCGCGGCGCCCGTCGGGACCTTCGACTTCTACGGTGGCGGAAAGGGCAGCAAGTGCCACGCACATGTCCGACGGATGAACCGCGATGCAGTGCTCGCTGGCGCCGAGGATGGCGTGAATGCGGTTGACGCCGCCGATCGCGCCGCAGCCGGAGCCCGGCTCGCGCTTGTTGCATGGGGTAGCGGGATCATAGAAGTAATAGCAGCGGGTGCGCTGCAGAAGGTTGCCGCCGGTGGTGGCGGCATTGCGCAACTGCGGCGAGGCGCCCGCGAGGATGGCGCTAGCAAGCAGAGGATAGCGTTCTGCCACCCGCGGGTCATAGGCGACGGCCGAGTTGGACACGAGAGCGCCGATGCGCAGCCCGCCGTTCGGCAGCTCCTCGATATCGCGCAACGGCAGGCGGTTGATGTCGACGATGGCGCCGGGATGCTCGACATCGTACTTCATCAGGTCGATGAGGTTGGTGCCGCCGGCAAGCACGCGGGCTTGCGGATTGGCGGCAAGGGCCGCGACGGCATGGCCAAGCGTTTCGGCGCGGGTATAGGAGAAGTGCCTCACTCGGCGGCCTCCCGGATGCCGCATCGGGCTTCCTGTCCCATGACGTCCTCGATCGCGTCAGCGATGTTCACGTAAGCGCCGCAGCGACAGAGATTGCCGCTCATCATTTCGCGGATTTCTTCGCGGGTGCCAGCCTTCCCTTCCTTCAGGAGACCGACGGCGGAACAGATCTGCCCAGGCGTGCAGTAGCCGCACTGGTAGGCGTCATGCTCGACGAAGGCCTTCTGCATCGGGTGCATGTTCTCCGGCCTGCCGAGCCCTTCGATCGTGGTGATCTCTGCCCCGTCCAGCGTGACCGCAAACTTCAGGCAGGAGTTCATCCGCTCCCCATCGATCAGGACGGTGCAGGCGCCGCACTGGCCGTGGTCGCAGCCCTTCTTGGTGCCGGACAGCTGCATCGGTCCGCGCAACAGGTCGAGCAGCGTGACCCAAGGGTGGATTTCGAGATCGTGGCGATCACCGTTGATCGTCAGCGCGACGCGGTTCTTCGGCTGCCGGTCTGCCGTCGTGATGTCCATGGAAGAGCCCTTTGAAAGAGTGTGGCCGACTAACGGAGGCAGGGGGGGATTGTTCCGGAAGGTGATCGTGATCCGCCTGTTGCCGTGGGCCTCACGTACCGATGTGCCTCGGCAGGCGGGGGCGCCGGTGCCGGGGCGCGCGGAAATCGCGACTGGGGATTTACAAGGGAACTTAGACTTTAGTATAGTGTTTTTGGTCATCACCCTCACGATCCAGGTGACCGACATGCTTCGATTGAGTCAGATTCTTTTCTGCGCCTTGACCTTTATCGGTTTTCAGCTCGCGATCGCGACCGGCTTGAGGGTCGGCGGATGGACCGGGTTCTGGATGGCGGCCGTTTCAATTTTCCTGCTGGCCCTGCTGGTCATGGACGAGATGGCCGGCGTGGACGCCAAGAAGATGATGGTCTCGCAGCCGCAGGAAGAGCGCCGAAAGCGCGAGCGCGAGCGGGAACGGGAGCGCCGCTAGGCCTCAAGTACCTGTGTCCGCAGGCGGCAAAACCGAGAGACGCAGCAATAGGATCAGCAGACACGAAATGGCCGCCCCGGCTGGCGGAGCGGCCGTTTCTAGTTCGGTGGGTGCTTATCAGGCGGCTCGGCGGGCGGTGCTGCGCGCGGGTGCGGCGTCGTCGAAGCGGAACTGTTCGAGCAGCTGGAAGAGAGCTTTGGCTTCCTCCGCAAGGCCATGGCTGCCGCCGTCTGTTCCTCGACCATGGCAGCGTTCTTCTGCGTACCCTGGTCGAGCGAGTTGATCACCTGGTGGATCTCGCCAAGTGCAGTCGACTGCTCGCGGGCAGCTTCGATAATGGCGAGGATATCCTTGTTGATGTCCTGGACCTGGCCCGCGATTTCCTGCAGGACTTCACCGGCTTTGCTGACCAGCGATACGCCGCTCGCGACATGGTACCCGAAGCTGCGAATCAGGGTCTTGATGTCCTTGGCAGCGGCAGCAGAACGCTTGCAAGCTCGCGCACTTCCCGAGCGACGACTGCAAAGCCCTTGCCGGCTTCGCCTGCTCGGGCAGCTTCCACGCCTGCGTTGAGCGCCAGAAGGTTCGTCTGGAAGGTAATTTCGTCGATGACGCCGAGGATCGAAGAAATTTTCTTCGATGACTGGTCGATCTTGTCCATGGCCGTGATTGCTTCGCGAATGATCTGGCCGGAATGATCGGCGTGATCCTTGGCGCGACTGACGAGGCGACCGGAATCTTCCGCCCGGCGGCTGGAGTCCTTGACGGTGATGGTGATTTCCCCGAGCGCTGCAGCGGGTTCCTCGATGGAGGCCGCCTGCTGCTCGGTGCGGCGCGACAGATCATCGGCCGCCGAGCGGATCTCGTAAAGTCGTTGGCAAATTTTACGGTCCTCAGGACTTTGCCGGAGCTGTTCTTGATCGGGTTGTAGTTGCCGCGGATATAGATCTCGGTGCCGTTCTTGGCGATGCGCGTGAAATTGTTGCAGATGAATTAGCCCTTCTGCAGCCTCCCCCAGAAGGCGACATATTCGGCCGAATCCGCTTAATCGCGGACGAGGAACATGCGGTGCTTCTTGCCGATAATCTTTTTTGCCGGATAGCCCATCAGGTAGCAGAAGGTCTTGTTTCCCTTGACGATCGCGCCATCGGGTTCAAAATCGATGATTGCCATCGAAAGGTCGAGTGTGCCGAGAATCTGATCGAATTGGATGCAAATATTTTGAAGATGCGCGGGTGATCCTTGGCGTGGAGAAAAGGGCGGAAGTGCCCGAGTGCGAGTTATCGCCCAGGATCGTAAAATGCTCAAATGTTTAAAACTCAAGCTGAAATGCCGGCTGCTCGACTGGCCATTAGGGCACCGCGGAGTGCTGTAGCCGGTAACTTCGCTGTGATAGGAAAATAATCCTTGACTGGGTGACGGTGCTCTGATAGTGTACAGGCACAATCGAAGATCTGTAGCCGGCGGCGAGCCGGTTTATAGACTTTCCAGTCAAAGTTGGTCCGGCCCCCTGCGCCGGGCCTTTTTTCGTTCAGACGCAGCATAATACCGCCGCAGCTCCGGCTTCTCCGGGAGCGGTGCGTGCGAGGATCTGGATGGCTACTGCCGATCAATCCGTGCTACCATCGATCCGATGGCGGTGGACTTCGCCTTGTTCGGCTGCTGGCAAGCTGGCCCGCTTATCACGCGGCCTGAACCGAGGATGATCCGCTGGTGGAGGACGTGTGCGGTCGTGCTGGGGACGAAGTCGGCCGACGGCGAAGAGCCTTCGACCGCGGAAGAACTGCGCCGGTTCTTAAACGAGATGACAGTCGAGATGCGCCGGCAGTTCGAGAGCTTCCGCGAGATGGGGATTGCGGCCGAAGGGTTGCTTGCAGCGGGCGACGAGGCGGTGGGCAAGGTTGCCCGCCGCCGACATCACGGCGGCGACGGACGCCATGTCGCTGATTGTGTACGAACAGCGCCGGGTGGCGCATGCGGAGAGGTTTGTCGCGCTGGAGTATCAGATGTGTGATTTCTGCCCTGACGGCCTGTCGCCGGGCCGATCGCCCGACCGGCTGGATGCACTGGTCTGGGCGCTGACGGCGCTCCTGATCGACGAGCAGGGGGAAACCAGGATCAGGGGGATCTGAGGCAGAAGCCTATTCGGCGGCAGGAAGCGGTCGGGCAGGCCGCGGAGCACTGTCGCGCATCTGGCGCCATTCGGATTCGAGGCGCTCCAGGACGTGCTGCGGAATGGGCTGGTTCGGCTGCGGGGCCGGGACTTGCGGGTACATCGTCATGATCACTCCTGTCACAAAAGGCCGGGCAAAACGTCCTGTCGGTGCCTTGGTTCCACAGTGTGAAGGAAATGTAAATCAGCCTCTAAAAGCTTAAAACGATTTAGTTTTTCTAAACCGATTGAAACCGCATCTTTTCTGCAGAGGGATCATTCGCCATGACATCCGGTGCCATCGACAGGCCGTTGAACGGGATGTGGAGCGGGAGAGGAGAAGATGAAGGAAGTTTCGGCTTCGTGTGTCGGATACGGCCAACTTCTTCCAATGCCGGCCGAGGCAGCGCAGAGGATCGATCGCGGTGACAGCGAAGGCACGGAGGCCGAGATTGCCTTTGAGAGCATGGACCTTCTCCTCAAGGTGCTGACGCCGAACCGGTGGCGGTTGCTGCGGGCACTGAAGGTGCAAGGGCCGACCTCCATCCGCAATCTGTCGTAGATCTTGCATCGCGACTACCGCGGCGTTCATGCCGATGTCGCGGCACCTCTCGATACGGGACTGATCGATCGAACCGATACGGGGCAGATCTTCGTCTGCTGGGACCGTATCATCGCTGAAATGGACATACGCAGGCAGCGTAGGCGTCGTAGCCCCTCCAACGCGCGCCTGCGACAGATCGCCGGCGATGCCGGCAGGAACCTGAGGCGCCTTGCCGTGGTTCCGGGCCTGCATCAGACCGGCGAGGTGGCTTCATGTGGGCGTGGATCATCGAAAACAGCGGGGTAGTCTCCGCGCTTTCAAGCTTTGCCATGTTGGGCGTGTGGGTGCTGTACCTGCAGCTGTTCTACAGCAGCTACCGGCACCGGCTGCGGCCGAAGATCCTGATCACTCGCGGTGGCGGGCATGCAATCACCTCGCGCTGCATCCTGACCAATATGAGCCCGGAGATCGTCTTCATCCAGGCGGTCGTCCTCAGGCTGACATTTCCGGACCGGGTGGTGGTGTGCTCGCTGAGCGACATCGACCGGGTGAGCCGGCAGGACCGGGATCCGCGAAGCGAGCTTTTCCAGGGACCGCTGTCGAGCGGAGAATATCTTGATCTCGGCACTTTCGAGGAACTGGTGACCGCGGCGATGCACCACGATGGCCCGAAGGCGCTGATCGACGGGCTGCAGCACCTCTCGGTGACGGCGGTCGGGATCTATACCTGGCACGACCAACTGGCGGCGGCGGAACGCTCCTTCGCCGTGCGCGCTAAGGGCAAGCAGAAGCTGCTCGATGCCGAACTGGTGACGGCACGCCAGATCCGCTCGCGGCGCGAGAAAAAGCGCATCACGCGGATCCTGGAGGAGCAGGCCGGCAATACGGCCACCGATGGCACGCGCAAATCGGTCCGGATCGAGTGACGGCGCGCCCTTCGCGCCTTTAAGAAACGCAAAGGAATGAAATCTCCATTTTTTTGCCGTGGGTGCAGACCCGCGCAGGATATCGGCTGCCGCAGCCCGAGACGGGCGGCACGAACGCGGGCGAGGCAAAGGGGATGGGCGGTGGCTTTGCGATCGTGGCCGGCGACGGGATCGCCCACTGATCCGGACGCTCCTATGGCGGGCTGGCGCGGGCTGGGCTCATGAAGAACCCGGTGGCGCACCGCGCCCTGCGGCTGGTGGCGGAGGCGGCGGCCTCGGTGCCCTGGTTGGCCTATGACGGCGAGGCGGAGGTGAGCCAGCATCCGGCGCTGACGCTGCTCGCCCAACCGAACGCGTGCCAGAGTGGGCCGGACTTCTTCGAGGCGCTCTACGGGCACCTGATGCTTGCCGACATTGCCTATATCGAGCCGCTGATGCTGGGCGAAGCCTTGCGCGAGCTGCATCTGCTGCGTCCCGACCGGATGAGCGTCGTGGAGAGCCGCGACGGCTGGGTCACCGGCTACGACTACCGTGCAGGCAATGTCACGCGGCGGCTGCCGGCGGAGGCGGGCAGGGAGAGGGCTCCCGCTGCTGCACCTGAAGCTGTTCTCCATCCACTGGACGATCATCTGGACTTTCCGCCGCTGGTGCGGCGCTCGACCTGCACAATGCCGCAGGCGAGTGGAACAAGGCGCTGCTCGACAATTCGGCGCGCCCTTCCGCTGCGCTGGTCTAGCAGCCGAAGGAAGGCCGACAGATTGCCGCCGACCAGTACGAGCGGCTGAAGGCGGAGCTCGGAAGCGGGTACGCCGGGGCGGTGGATGACGAGCGGCCGCTGCTGCTCGAAGAAGGGCTCGACTGGAAGGCGATGGGTTTTTCGCCGAAGGACATGGACTTCATCGAAGCAAAGAACGCCGCCGCTCGCGATATTGCGCTGTCGCTCGGCGTGCCGCCGATGCTGATCGGCATTCCAGGCGACAATACCTATTCGAACTACCAAGAGGCCAACCGCGCCTTCTACCGGCTGACGGTGGTGCCGCTTCTGACCCGGACGGCGGCGAGCCTTTCCGCCTGGCTGCCGGACGCCTATGGCGAGGCGCTGCGGCTGGCGTCGGATCTCGATCAGCTCGCCGGCCTTTCGGCGGAGCGGGACGCGCTCTGGGCCCGTTTCGGCGCGGCAGATTTCCTGACCGATGAGGAAAAGCGCCAGGCGGTTGGCTATCAAGGGCTCAAGCCTCGGACGGGCGGCTGGCGGATCTCCGGACCTTCGGCTTTAAGGAGGCGCTTATCGGCGGGAGCGTGGAGAGCGCCTGCGCGAAGCCGCCTCGGACGCCCCTAACCGCGGTTCCCCGCTGGCGCTGGAGGGCAAAGCCGATCCGGCTGAGTTCGGCATCAAGCTTAATCTCGCAGGACTGCCCGCCCGGGCGGGCATAGATCAGATACCAGAGGCCGATCGAAAGCATGCCCATGAGGCCGGCGGCGATCAGCACGTCCGACAGGAAATGCGCCCCAAATGCGATGCGGTTGAGCGAAATGCCGGCGGCGAAGATGGAGAGCAGCACGAAGACGCAGCGCCGCCACACCGCGGGCACGAACAGGGCAAGCGGAATGAGGCACACGACGACGGCGGCTTCGCCGGAAACAAAGGAGCGATCGTCGTAGAACTCTCCACCCATGGTCCAGACCGGCAGGAAGTCTTTCGCGCCGCCGAACTCGAGCACGTGGCGCGGACGCGGGCGGTCGATCAGGGGCTTCAGGATGCCGTTTACCAGGAGCCCGGGCCCCAGGAGAAAGAGGCTGGCGAAATAGACGGCGAAGCGGGGCGGAAACAGGCAGGGCCGCGAGGGGTAGCTCAGTTTCAGGATCAGCCCGACGAGCATGACGATCGAGAGCGTCAGCGGGAAATACTGGCCGATGGCGCGGAAGGTCTGCAGCGCCTCGACTTTGTCGGCAGTAAAGCCAAGGCCTTCGACATAGAAGAGATCGCTGAACGCGATATCGATCTGCGGGAAGGTGAGGAAAACGAGGGAAACCGTTGAGGTGAAGAGAGCGGCCAAGAGGAGAGGTTTCTCCACGAACGTTCCGCGCCGCGCCTGCTCGGATATCAAGACGTATGTCATTCATGCCCTCCAACTGCTTTCGACACAGATAAACCAATGGCGATTTAAGCTGTATGACAGTCGCTGTGGATGAAGAGCAGGGATCGAGGATGCAGGGGGGGCGGCCGGCCGTGTTCATCTTCTACTTGAAAGAGCGCAATCTTGATGTGAGCCGGCGCGGCTAAGCGACTCGCAGGCCTCGATAATTGGTCCGAGGGCATTATCCCACACGCCCCATCTATGATTCCATTCTAATCAAGACAGATTAACAATGGCCGACCTTGGCAACGAGGTTGGCGTGCTGGCGGCGAAGGCGGCCGGGGCGGCGGCTGGCGCGGGCGTGTCGCTCATCTACCTGCTGCCGAAGAGCCGACGCGAAGCGGCGAGCTGCTTCTTCACCGGGCTCTGCTGCGGCTTGATCTTCGGCAAGCAGGCCGTGCTATGGTTGCCGGGCGGCTGGAGATAGTCGGCGACCTGACGGGGCTGGAGCTTTCGCTGTCGGGATCTGCGGCAGCAAGCCTGATGGCCTTGTGGGTGCTTGCCGAGATGGTGCCGTGGCGGAGCGACGGGGCAAGCGGTCGGGCTAGATCCTCAGCCGGCCGGCATTTCCGGCGGCTATGAGCGTCGGATCGCGCCCTACCGGATGCGGAGGCTCTGATGGTGGCGACCTTTCTCCTGACGTACAGGGCGGTGAAACCGTCGCCGGCTCCCCACGGCGTCTCTCTGGGCGCGGATCGAGCCGGTTTCGACGACAATCGGCGAGGAAGCGTCTGCCGAGACGGGTGTCATCTCGCACCGCATCTGGATCGCGCTTCGTGACCGCATGGCCGTCGGACAGCGTTTCCGAAAGGGCGCACGGCTGTTTGCGGTGAAGCCGGTGCGCGACCCGGACGAGACCGGACGCTACCTAGTCTGCCACTGCGAGGAGGCGGCACGATGAGCGCGGCCAATGCGCTGCTGGCGGCGATCCATGCACGGCTGTCGGGAGATGCGACACTTGCGGCACTGATCGGCGCGGGTGGCATTCTCGACCGGCTGCTGCCACGCCCGGTGCTGCCCTGCATCGTGGTGGGCGGAATGGAGACGCGGGACTATTCGACGGCGACGGAGGCCGGGGAAGAGCACCCGCTGACGCTGAGGTGTGGTCGTAGCCCCGGGCGGCGGGAGGCGGAGGAGATTTCGGGATGGGTTCGGGCTTTGCTGCAGGATGCAGCACTGGTGCTGGACGGCCAGGTTCTGGTGAGTCTTGCGCATGAGCGTACAAGGACGCGGCGACAGGCGAGGATGGGCTATTTCACGACTGGACTGCGGTTCAGGGAGGTGACGGAGTGAGCGGCACGCGAACCTGCGCCCGGCGGACGAGCCGGACCAGCAGGACGATCGCGAGGAGCGTGACGCAGGCAAGGCCGCTGGCGAAAACAACGGCGGACTGATAGCCGAGGCGGTCGAGGAAGGCCGTGAAGATGACTGGCGCGGCGGCATTCGCAAGGTTCTGCGGCAGGGAGAGACGCGCCGAATGCAGGCCGAATTCGCGCGGCGAAAACAGCGCCAGCGGCAAGACGGCGCGGGCAACCGCAAAGACACCGGAGCCGAAGCCGTAGAGGATCATAAAGAGCCAGAGCCCGGCGGTCGAGCCCGGCATCAAGAGCAGCAGCGTCAGGCCGGTGATGATCAGCAGCGAGCCGGCCGAGGCGGTGACGAGGGGGCTGCCGCGCTGACCGAAAACCATATCAACGAAACGGGCGGAAATGCCGAAGACGCCGCGCGCGGCGGCAAGCTGCAGTGCCAATTCCGGCGTCGCCCCCGCCTGCTGCAGGAGGGCGAGGAGCGCCGGTGCCAGGCCGAAGGTGACGAAAGAGCTGATGGTGATGGCGCAGGCGACGAGGAGGAAAGCTCGTCTCCGTTCTCCATCCGTCAGCGCAACGGGTGGCAGCTGCGCCTGCTGCTGCCCTTCCGCGGTGGCAGCCACAGGTTTCGGCAGCGCAAAGAGATAGAGCGGCACGCAGACGAAGAGCTGCAGGGCGGCACAGGCGGCAAAGGTGAGGCGCCAGCCGACAAGATCGTTCACCAGCGCCAGAAGCGGCCATAAGATGGTGACCAAGAGACCGGTAAACAGCATCAGGATTGCGATGATGCGCCGGGCATCCGGGCCCTCGCGTTCTACCACGGCGGTATAGGCGGGCGCCGAGAGGCCGAACGCGCCGCCGAGGCCGATGACGATCCAGGCGAGCATGTAGACGGCGCCATTGGTGCTGACGGCGAGAAAGGCGAGGCCGACGGCGAAGGCGGTGGCGCCAAGTGCTAGGACTCGGGCAGCGCCATGACGCTCCAGCAGGCGGCCGACCTTCGGGCCGGCAAGGGCGCTGACGATCATCATCACGGTGAGGCCGCCGAAGATCACCTCGTTCGGCAGGCGAAGCTCGGGCGCGATGATGCGGCCCATGACGCCCAGCACCTCGAATGACGTGCCCCAGCCGGTGAGTTGGGTGACGGCAAGCACGGCGATGGTCTGTGCGGAGCGTCTGGTGAGGAAGACCATGATTGCCTGATGAAGGATGCGGAAGGCGTCTCAACCGGTAGCAGCAAGCGGGCTGCGGCGAAAGCGCGATTTCTGACGATGGCCGCCAACCGGCGGCAGCTGGTCTTGGAAGAAGGGATGATCATGGTGGCGCAGAAGGGCAAGGCTCTGCTGCTGAAGATCGGCAATGGCCCAAGCTACGTGACGGTGGCGGGCCTGCGCTCGCGGCGGCTGGCCTTCAATGCCGAAACGGTGGACGTGACGGACGCAGAAAGCGCCGAGCGCTGGCGTGAGCTTCTAGCCGTGCATTCGAGCAGCGGCACGTGGGAGATCATCAGCTTTGCTGAAGCGGAGGAGGTGGCGCATGATCGCTGCCGGTTGACATCGACTGCTGCTCGGATTGGCCGGAAACGAGGACGCGATGGTGGCGGGCTCCGCGGCCGGTTCCCCGGTGGTGCTGCTCGACGAGGCGGTGGTTCCCCTTGGGGCTCACCACCGACGAGCGCGGGCGCAGCCTGAACTGAGTGGCGGACACCGCCCCAGACGACATTGGCAATCCGTGTCCGGCAGATCGGTCGGGCCGTGCCGCTGGCCTGGCGGCGACCGCCGTGATTTCACTTTAAGCAAAGGAGCATGACAATGGATGCGACGAAACAGTGGTACCAGTCAAAGACGGTGTGGGTGCTCTGGTGGCGGTGGCGCCTCGCTGGCGAAGGCCACAGGCTTGGAACTCGCGCCGGACGTCGGAACGACATTGCGGACCTTGCCATTGCCCATCGCCGGCGTCGTGGGCGGTGCCGTGTCGATCTATGGACGCATCTCGGCGAGCAGCCCAATTGCACGTTGAACCTGCAAGAAGCGGGGGTCGAAAAGCACCGCCCCCATTCATTTGCCATTCAGGCGTTGCTGATTACATACTCCATCACATGATTTGGATCTGTTCGATCCGCTCGGAAGATGGACGAAGTTGCACATGGCGAGACTGCCGCTCACAGCGATGATCATCGCCGGTTTTGCCGGTCTGGCTGCCGCCGAACCGGCGGTAGCGGAGAACTACCTCATCCTGGCCGCGGCCGATTGCGGCTCCGCTGCGTCCCGCGTCGTCAGCGAGACGGGCGGGCAGCTGCTTTCCGCACAACCGTCCGCCGATGGCCAGACCTGCGTCGTCACCGTCCTCGTACAAGGCAGTGGCAATGAGCGGCCGCGCAAGGTAACGGTGCGGGTGCCGATGTAGGAAGGACGGCGGTCTTGCGACCGCCGCAAGGGTGGGACGGATCATGCGCATTCTCGTGGTCGAAGACGACGCCAATCTCAATCGCCAGCTTGCCGATGCCCTGAAAGAGGCTGGCTACGTCGTCGATCAGGCGTTCGACGGCGAAGAGGGGCATTACCTCGGCGAGACCGAACCCTATGACGCGGTGATCCTCGATATCGGTCTGCCGGTGATCGATGGCATCACCGTCGTGGAGAAGTGGCGGGCGGAAGGCAAGGGCATGCCGGTCTTGATGCTGACGGCGCGCGACCGCTGGAGCGACAAGGTGGCCGGCATCGATGCCGGCGCCGACGACTATGTCGCCAAGCCCTTCCATGTGGAGGAGGTTCTGGCGCGGGTGCGGGCCCTGATCCGCCGCGCGGCGGGGCATTCCTCATCCGAGATCGTCTGCGGGCCGGTCCGGCTCGACACCAAGGCATCCAAGGCGACCGTTGATGGCACGCCGCTGAAGCTCACCTCGCACGAATTCCGGCTGCTGTCCTACCTGATGCACCACATGGGCGAGGTGGTGTCGCGTACGGAACTGGTGGAGCACATGTATGACCAGGACTTCGACCGGGATTCCAATACGATCGAGGTCTTTGTCGGACGGCTGCGCAAGAAGCTCGGTGTCGACCTGATCGAGACCGTCCGTGGCCTGGGCTACAGGATGCAAGCCCCCGCCGACGCCGCCTGACGCCGATGGTTGGCCCCAGGTCGCTCACCGCGCGAGTGCTGTTGCTAGCCACGCTCTGGTCGGGACTGGCGCTGGTGGTGATCGCGCTGGTGATCTCGGCGCTTTACCGGCAGTCCGCCGAGCGAGCCTTCACCGATCTTTTGCGGGCGCAGCTCTACAACGTCATCAATTCGGTCTCGATCGGCGAGAACAACAGTCTCGTCGGCAATCCGCAGCTGGGCGACCTGCGTTATTCGCAACCAGAAACCGGTTGGTACTGGATCATTGAGCCGCTCGGCACCTTTGCCGCAGCCCCGCTTTCCTCCTCCTCGCTCGGCGTTTCCAAGATCGCCGTGCCATCCATTCTCAACGTCCCCTTCAACAACCGCTACGAGCGCTTTTATCCGCTGACGGATGCGTTCGGGAACAACGTGCTGGTGGCGGAGACGGAGGTGGTTCTCGATTCAGAAGGTCGCGCTGCCCGTTTTCGCGTTGCCGGCAATCTCGATGCGATGGAGGAGGATATCCGCGCCTTCGACCGCAGCCTCTATGTTGCCCTCGTCATCTTTGGCGTCGGCAGTCTGATCGTCAACGGCGGGGCCATCCTGTTCGGGCTTCGGCCGCTCGACCGGGCGCGCAGGGCGCTCGGCAAGATCCGGCAGGGCGAGGCGGAAAGGCTGGAGGGTGACTTCCCGCGCGAGATCATGCCGCTGGTCAACGAGGTCAATGCGCTGATCGAGAGCAATCGCCGCATCGTCGACCGCGCGCGCATGCAGGTCGGCAATCTCGCCCATTCCCTGAAGACGCCACTTGCCGTGCTGATCAACGAGGCGCGCACGCTGGAGCCTGCGCATCAGGATCTGGTGCGCTCCCAGGCCGAAGCGATGCAGGCTCAGGTGCAGTCCTATCTCAACCGTGCCCGCATTGCAGCCCAACGGGAGTCGGTGCTCGTTCGCAGTGACGTGGAGCCGGTTCTGGAACGTCTGATCCGGGTGATGCGCAGGCTCAATCCAGACAAGGATTTTAACCTTCAGGTGGAGCCCGGAGCGGTACTTGCCATGGAACAGCAGGACGTCGAGGAGACTGTTGGAAACCTTCTGGAAAATGCCGCCCGCTTCTGCCGCACCGGCGTCTGGCTCAGTGCCGTTGCGACGGCGGAAGCCCCAACGGGAGAAACGGGCGACGGCGCCCGTCGGACCTGGCTTGAGATTGCCGTGGAGGATGACGGTCCGGGCCTCGATCCCGGACAGGCGGACGAAGCGATGAAACGCGGCCGGAGGCTCGACGAAAGTAGGCCGGGCGCAGGTCTTGGCCTTTCCATCGTCCGGGAGATTGCAGGAGAATATCAGGGCGGCTTCCGGCTGGTGCGCGGCATCCGGGGCGGGCTTCGCGCTGTGCTTGTTCTGCCTTCGGTCAGCAGGGATGTTGCCTGACGGCGGCAAACGCGCCATATCGCCATAATGATGCCACGCTGGAACATCGTAAGTGCCGGGCATCGCACAACAGGACAATTTTCTGCCAACCGGTGTTTCAACAGATGCGCTCTACACGTCTTCATCTTGCCGTCCCGCCGATCCTGATGGCCTGCTTGCTCGCCGGATGCTCAACCTCGGGCAGCGGCGACGGAAGCCTTCTGTCGCCCCGTGGCTCGTCATCCTCGCAGTATATCGCCGCGCTGCAGGGCGGGATCGTCGGCCGCAGCGGCGTGGCGGTGAGCGAGAGCGACCGTTCGCGTGCGCTGGAGGCAGAGTATCGGGCGCTCGAAGCCGCACCCGGGGGGCAGCCGGTGGTCTGGAAGGGGCGTGACGTCAGCGGCGAGGTGGTCGCGGCGGCGCCCTATCAGGTGGGTTCGCAAAATTGCCGGCAGTACACTCATACCGTCTCGAGCAACGGCCGAGAGGTGAAGGCCCGCGGCGCGGCATGCCGGAACGACAACGGCACCTGGACGCCGCTCAGCTGACCGATTTGACATGCATCATGGTTCTGTCGCGGGCGAGGGGCCAGAGAGAACTGGAAACGCTTGCGGCGAAACGCCTCAAATCCGCTTCATGACCCGTTCGGCAGTTGGAATGGCCGGATGGTTCAAGTAATTGGACCCCTATGTTTCTGTGGATCATCCTCGCCTGTCTGACGGCTGCCGTGGCGGCGGTCATGCTTGTTGCGCTTGCACGCGGCCAGAAGCCGTCGGCACCCAACCGTGCCGGCGAGGTGGCGGTCTATCGCGACCAACTGGCCGAACTGGAGCGCGACCGTGACCAGAGACTGATCGGCGCGCAGGAAGCCGAATACGCAAAGGCCGAGATCGGCCGGCGGCTGCTTGCCGCAGCTGGCAACGCCGACACGTATGCCGCCACCCGCCAACGCTCGGGCACGAGCAGCGTCACGGCGGTCGCCGTGACGCTGCTCGTGCCGGTCGTCGGGCTTTCGGTCTATCTGGCGCTTGGGAGCCCGAACCTGCCGGATCAGCCGCTTGCCGCACGGCTGGAAAATCCCGGCAACAACATGGATATCCTGATCGCCAAGGCGGAGCGTCATCTGGCGCAGAACCCGGACGATGGCGCCGGCTGGGATCTGCTGGCGCCGATATACTTCAAGGCCATGAGGCTGGAAGATGCGGAAATCGCCTATCGCAATGCCATCCGGCTCCTCGGCACTAGCCCCGAACGGTTGGCGGGGCTTGGTGAGACGCTGATTGCCGCCAACGACGGCATCGTGACGGAGGACGCCCGTTTGGCCTTCGAGGGGAGCCTGCGGCTTCGGCCGGAGGATCCGCGGGCGCGGTTCTATCTGGCGCTGGCGCTGGAACAGGCCGGGCGGAAGGACGAAGCGCGTCAGGCTTTCGAGGCGCTGGCGAAGGATTCTCCGGCGGATGCACCGTGGATGGAGCTTGTGCAGCAGCACATCGCCGCAACCGGCGGCGAGGCGACGCCGCCGTCGGTTGCAGCAGTGCCTCGCGGTCCGACGACGGAAGGCGTTGCCGCTGCGGGAGCGATGTCGGGCGCCGATCGGCAGGAGATGATCCGCGGGATGGTGGAAAGCCTGGCCGCACGCCTCGAAGAAGATCCCAACAATCTGGACGGTTGGCTGCGGCTGATCCGCTCCTATTCCGTGCTGGGCGAGACAGAAAAGGCCACAGAAGCGCTCAACACGGGTCTGAAAAGCTTCCCGGCAGAGAGCGACGAAGGACGGCAGCTGATTGCGCTGGCGCGCGAGGTGGGCCTTCCCGTCGATGGAGTGACGCAATGACACGCAAACAGAAGCGGCTGACGATCATCGCCGGTGGCATGAGCTTCATCATCGCCGCCGTGCTTTTGGTGATGTTCGCCTTTAGCCAGTCCGTCGCCTATTTCTTCATGCCGTCCGATCTGGCGACGACGGAAGTCGCGCCCGGCACGCGAATCCGCCTCGGCGGGCTGGTGGCCGAGGGATCTGTGAAGCGAGGCGAGGGCTCGACGGTCACATTTGCGGTGACCGACGGATCGGAGACGGTGCCGGTCAGCTACACCGGGATCCTGCCGGATCTCTTCCGCGAAGGGCAGGGCGTGGTGACCGAAGGCGCCTTTGACGCCGCGTCACATTCATTCGTCGCCGATAGTGTGCTTGCCAAGCATGACGAGAACTACATGCCGAAGGAAGTCGCCGACCGGCTGAAGAAGGAAGGCGTCTGGGAAGACGGTACCGGCAGCGGCATGGGGAAACCTGCGGTCGAAAAGAACGCCAGCGGCATAGCACAGGGTGACACGGACGCAGCTATCCCGGGAGTGCTCGAGCAATGATCATCGAGATCGGCCATTACGCGCTCGTCTTGGCGCTGGCGACGGCCCTGATCGTTTCGACTGTGCCGCTGATTGGCGCACGCCGCCGCGACGCCACGATGATGGCGCTGGCGCCGGTGGCGTCGCTGACGATGTTCGTCCTCGTGCTGATCGCGTTTGCGGCCCTGACCTGGGCCTATGTGGTCTCCGACTTCTCGCTCAGGAACGTCTGGGAAAATTCCCACTCGCTGATGCCGGTGGTCTACAAGGTCTCCGGCGTCTGGGGCAATCACGAAGGCTCCATGATGCTGTGGTTGCTGATCCTGGTGTTCTTCAGCGGCCTGGTGGCAATCTTTGGCCGGAACCTGCCGGAAACGCTGCGCGCCGATGTGCTGGCCGTACAGGGTTGGATCTCCACCGCCTTCATGCTGTTCATCCTGCTGACCTCCAACCCGTTCCTGCGCCTGAATCCGGCGCCGGCCGAGGGGCAGGACCTGAACCCCGTGCTGCAGGACCCTGGGCTCGCAATTCATCCACCGCTGCTTTATCTCGGCTATGTCGGCTTTTCCGTCTGCTTTTCATTCGCGGTTGCCGCCCTGATCGAGGGGCGCATCGATGCCGCTTGGGCGCGGTGGGTGCGGCCCTGGACGCTGGCCGCCTGGACCTTCCTCACCGCCGGCATTGCGATGGGGTCGTACTGGGCATATTATGAGCTGGGCTGGGGCGGCTGGTGGTTCTGGGACCCGGTCGAGAACGCTTCCTTCATGCCCTGGCTTGCGGGTACAGCACTCTTGCATTCGGCGCTGGTGATGGAAAAGCGCGAGGCGCTGAAGATCTGGACAGTGTTGCTCGCCATCATGACCTTCTCGCTGTCGCTGCTCGGCACCTTCCTCGTGCGCTCCGGCGTCTTGACCTCCGTGCACGCGTTTGCAACCGATCCGACGCGCGGGATCTTCATCCTCGCGATCCTGATGCTCTTCATCGGCGGCGCCTTTGCACTCTTTGCCTGGCGGGCGCCGATGCTGAAGTCGGGCGGGCTGTTTGCTCCGGTCTCGCGCGAAGGTTCGCTGGTGCTCAACAACCTGATCCTGACGGTATCGACCGCGACCATCTTGATCGGCACGCTCTATCCGCTGGTTCTGGAAACGCTGACGGACGAGAAGATCTCCGTCGGCGCGCCCTTCTTCAACATGACCTTCGGCTTGTTGATGCTGCCGCTGCTCGCGGCCGTACCGTTCGGGCCGATGCTCGCCTGGAAGCGCGGCGACCTTCTCGGTGCGATGCAGCGCCTCTACGTGGCGGCGGGCCTTGCGCTGGTGGTCGGTCTGATCCTCTACTACGTGGAGAATGGCGGGCCGGTGATGGCCGTGTTCGGAATCGCGCTCGCCTTCTGGGGCATGTTCGGTGCGTTGGCCGATATCTGGTACCGGGCCAACTTCGGCAAGCTTCCCTTCAATGTCGCCTGGCGCCGCCTGGTGGGCCTGCCGCGCTCTGCCTTCGGGACAGCGCTCGCCCATTTCGGCCTCGGCGTGGCCGTGCTCGGCATCGTCATGGTGACTACCTATCAGACCGAAACGGTGGTCGAGATGAAGCAGGGCCAGACGGCCGAGGCCGGCGGCTACAGCCTCGTCTTCGACGGCATGCGCGAGGCGGTGGGACCGAACTTCACCGAAGAGCGCGGCCACTTCACCGTCAGCCGCGCCGGCGCGACAGTTGCCGACGTCTGGTCCTCCAAGCGGATCTATACGGCGCGACGCATGCCGACAACGGAGGCCGGAATTTTGACGTTCGGCTTCAGCCAGCTCTACGTTTCCCTCGGTGATCCAATGGCCGACGGCGGCATCGTCGTGCGCATCTGGTGGAAGCCCTTCATCTTGTGCATCTGGGGCGGCGGTCTGATCATGATGCTGGGCGGCTTCGTTTCGCTTTCCGACCGCCGCCTGCGGGTGGGCGCCCCAAGCCGCAAGGCAAGGGCGGCCAAAGTCGCGATGGAGCCGGCGGAATGATGCGGACGCTGCTTCTCGCGCTGATTCTGGCATTCAGTGCAGCCGCACCGGCTCTGGCGGTCAATCCGGACGAGATCCTGGCGGATCCGGTGCTGGAGGCGCGTGCGCGCAATCTTTCCAGCCAGTTGCGCTGCATGGTCTGCCAGAACCAGTCGATCGACGATTCCAATGCGGAACTGGCGCGCGACCTGCGCGTGCTGGTGCGCGAGCGGCTGGTGGATGGCGACAGCGACGAGGAAGTGATCGACTACGTCGTCTCCCGTTACGGCGAATTCGTTTTGTTGAAACCGCGGCTTTCCGCGCGCACCATTGTACTGTGGACGGCGCCGGTGGTGCTGCTCCTGATCGGGGGTGTTGTTCTCGTGCTGATGGCGCGGGGGCGCCTGCAGGCGCGGGATCCGCAGGTGCTGACGCCGGAGGAGCAGGCCAGACTGGATGAACTGGTCGGGCGGGAGCCGAACTCCGGCCACAAGAACATTACAAACAATTCATCCCCCTGACACCTGCAGGTAAGGTCCGGCTCCCTATATCTCTCGTCATCCACCGCCCGCCGGAACACCCGGTGCAAGCAAGAGTGAAGAGAGAAGGGTAGTCAAACATGCAAAACAGCAAACGCCGCCGTCCCAGCCTGAAGACGGTCCTGCAGACCTCCACGGTTGCCGGTCTTGCCGCAGTCATGCTGTCCACCGGCATTCCGGCACAGGTCGTGGACTCCTTCGCCGACCCGGTCAAGGTTCAGGCACCGCAGGCCCCGAGCTTTGCGGACGTCGTTTCCGCCGTTTCACCGGCAGTCGTCTCCGTGCGCGTTCAGTCCGAAGCGCAGCCGGTTTCCGACAACAGCAATTTCAGCTTCAACTTCAACGGCCAGGGCTTTGATGACCTGCCGGACGACCACCCGCTGAAGCGCTTCTTCCGCGAGTTCGGCGGCCAGATGCCGGGCAGCCGTGATGGCGACCGCGCCCAGCGCGCACCACGTGGCGATGATAACGCGCCGCACCGCCTGCGCCCGACCTCCCAGGGTTCCGGCTTCTTCATCTCTGAAGACGGCTACCTTGTCACCAACAACCACGTTGTAGATGATGGCGCAGCCTTCACCGTCGTTATGGATGATGGCACCGAACTCGATGCCAAGCTGATCGGCAAGGATAGCCGTACCGATCTGGCCGTTCTTAAGGTCGATGCGAACCGCAAGTTCACCTATGTCAACCTCGCCGACGACACGAAGGTTCGTGTGGGCGACTGGGTTGTCGCCGTCGGTAACCCCTTCGGCCTCGGCGGTTCGGTGACCGCAGGTATCGTGTCGGCTCGCGGCCGCGATATCGGCTCCGGTCCATATGACGACTACATCCAGATCGATGCGGCCGTGAACCGCGGTAACTCCGGTGGCCCGGCCTTCAACCTCGAAGGTGAAGTGATCGGCATCAACACCGCGATCTTCTCGCCCTCGGGCGGCAATGTCGGCATCGCCTTCGCCATCCCGGCATCGGTCGCCAAGGACGTCGTCCAGGACCTGATCGACGACGGCAAGGTCGAGCGCGGTTGGCTTGGTGTGCAGATCCAGCCGGTGACCAAGGACATCGCCGAATCGCTCGGCCTGTCCGAAACACAGGGGGCACTGGTCGTTGCTCCGCAGGAAGGCTCGCCCGGGCAGAAGGCCGGCATCCAGCAAGGCGACGTCATCACCGCGATCAACGGCGAGCCGATCAAGGATGCCCGCGATCTCGCCCGCAAGGTTGCAGCTTTCGGTCCCGACACGAAGGTGGAAGTTGCGGTCTGGCGTGACGGCAAGTCGCAGAACATCGACGTGACGCTCGGCAACCTTGCCAGCGAAGACGCCGCTGCGGCCGAACCGGTCGAGCCGGATGCCCCGGTTCCGTCGTCGGAAAAGGCGCTGTCCAGCCTCGGCATCACCGTTGCCCCAGCTGACAATGGTACCGGCCTGGCCGTCACCGACGTCGATCCTGAATCCGAAGCTGCATCTCGCGGCCTGCGGGCCGGCGAAAAGATCGTCTCGGTGAACAACCAGTCGGTGTCCGAAGCCGGCGACATCGAGAAGGTCATCGAACAGGCCCGCAAGGACGGCCGCACCCGGGCGCTCTTCCAGGTCGAGTCCGACCGCGGCAGCCGCTTCATCGCCCTGCCGATCAACGAAGGCTGATCCTCCCAAGCAGCATCATCAAGGGGCACCGCCGGTCACGTCGGTGCCCTTTTTCTTTTCTTCCGCGCGTCTGAGTTGAAGGAGCGACAAGATGGAAACCTCCACCCGCCATGCCCCTGCCGACGAATCCGGGGGTGCAAAAGGGCCAGCGGACGCTATTGTTCCGCATATGAAGATTCTCGTGATTGAAGACGATCTCGAAGCGGCCGCCTACATGACCAAGGCCTTTCGCGAGGCTGGTATCGTGGCCGACCATGCAAGCGATGGTGAAAGCGGCCTCTTCATGGGGAGCGAAAACAGCTACGACGTCATGGTCGTGGACCGCATGCTGCCGCGACGCGATGGGATTGCAGTGATCAGCGAGCTGCGCAAGCGCGGCATTAACACGCCTGTGCTGATCCTGTCCGCTCTGGGTCAGGTAGACGACCGCGTGGCGGGCCTGAGGGCAGGGGGCGATGACTATCTGCCCAAGCCTTACGCCTTCAGTGAACTCCTGGCCCGCGTCGAGGTGCTTGGCCGGCGCAAGGGGGCGCCCGAGCAGGACATGGTCTACCGCGTAGGCGACCTGGAGCTCGACCGGCTTTCGCACGAAGTGCGGCGGGCGGGGAGGGAAATCCTGCTGCAGCCGCGCGAGTTCCGTCTGCTCGAATATCTCATGAAGAATGCCGGCCAGGTGGTGACCCGCACAATGCTGCTGGAGCATGTCTGGGACTATCACTTCGATCCGCAGACCAATGTCATCGACGTGCATGTGTCGCGGCTGCGCTCCAAGATCGAGAAGGATTTCGACAAGCCGCTTTTGAAGACCATTCGCGGTGCCGGCTACATGATCAAGGACGAGGGTTGAGGTGACGTCGCGCCTTCGCCTGATGTTCCGCTCGACCGCCGTCCGCCTGTCGGCGCTTTACATTCTGCTGTTCGCTATCTGCGCGGCCTTCCTCGTCGTCTACGTCACGGCGATGTCGGAGCGGATCCTCGCACAGCAGACGCGGGAGAACCTCGTTCAAGAAATCGGTGATATCCAGCGCGCCTATGATCGCGGCGGGCTGAACGGCATGCTGCGGATCATGGAGCGGCGGGCCCGCCAGCCGGGCGCCAACCTCTACGTGGTGGCCGGACCGACCGGAGAGATCCTCGCCGGTAACGTGGCATCGCTGCAGCCGGGTGTGCTCGACGAGCAGGGCTGGACGCGCTTTCCCTTCTCCTACCGTCCGTTCTCGGAGTCGGGGCCGGAGCGGGAGCACATGGCGATTGCCAATGTGGTCTTCATGGAGAACGGCCTGCGCGTGATGATCGGGCGAGACCTGGGTGAGCCCGGGCGCTTCCGCGGCATCGTCAGACGGGCGCTGATGGTGGCGTTGACGATCATGGGTATCGGCGCTCTGTTCATCTGGTTCGGCATCGGCCGAAATGCGTTGAAACGGATCGACCGCATGTCAGGCGCTAGCCAGAAGATCATGGCAGGCGACCTTTCACAGCGCCTGCCGGTCGGCCGCTCGGGCGACGAATTCGACCGCCTGTCGGAATCGCTGAACGCCATGCTGGGCCGCATCGAGCGCCTGAACGAGGGCCTGCGGCAGGTCTCGGACAACATCGCGCATGACCTGAAGACGCCGCTGACGCGCCTGCGCAACAAGGCGGCCGATGCGCTGGACGAGGAGGATGCCGGCCAGCGCCGTGCAGCACTCGAAGGCATCATCGCCGAATCCGACCAGCTGATCCGTACCTTCAACGCACTGCTGATGATTTCCCGTGTCGAAGCCGGCTCGATTGCCGCCGAGATTAGCGAGGTGGACCTTTCCGCCATCACCGCCGACAGCTGCGAACTCTACGAACCGGTGGCCGAGGAGGCGGGGCTGCGGCTGGAAACCTCGATCGCGCCGGGGCTGAGGGTCAAGGGCAATCGCGAACTGATCGGGCAGGCGATGTTCAACCTGCTCGACAATGCGATCAAGTATTCCGCCGGGAGCGCGGGCGAGCCTTTGGTGCATGTCGTGCTGATTGCCGACGCCACGGGCATACGACTTTCCGTCTGCGACAACGGTCCCGGCGTGCCGGAGGAGAAGCGCGAGGAAGTCGTGAAGCGCTTCGTCCGCCTCGATGCAAGCCGTTCCAAGCCCGGAACGGGTCTTGGCCTGTCGCTGGTGGAAGCCGTGATGGAGCTGCATGGGGGCGCGCTGCGCCTGTCTGCGACCAATCAGGAGAATGCGCAGGCGCCGGGCCTCACCGCGACCATGGTGTTTCCGCCGCTGACGTCCTAAGAAGGGACGGCATGGGGAGGATGCCGTGGCAGAGACTGCAAGATACCTGAAAGACGTTGCCGCCGATGTGATCCGGCCGCTCAGCCAGACCGAGATCAAGGCGGCGACGGCGGTGCTGAAGGACATCGGCAAGAGCGAACCAATGGTGGCCGAGTTGATGGCCGCAGATGCGCCTCTGAAGCGCTTTCTTGTCGCGGCGCTGACGCTTTCGCCATACCTGCGGGAAACCGCGACAATTGCGCCGCATCTCGTTGAAAGTGCGATCACCGAGCCGTTGGAGGTGGCACTGGAGGGGTGGACTGCCAGCGCACGGGACTGCTGGCGACCGATCGACAACCGAATTCCTTCCGAGACGGAGGTTATGACCTCCCTTCGAACAGCCAAGCGCAGCCTGGCCTTTCTCCTGGCGCTCGCCGATCTCGGCCGGATATTTTCTGCACGGGAAACGGCGCGCTACCTGAGCGCTTTTGCGGATGCGGCTGTCTCGGCAGCCATCGATCATCTGCTGCTGGCGGCCCATGAAAGCGGCAAGCTGCGCCTGAAGGATCCAGCGCAGCCGAGCGAAGGTTCGGGCCTCGTCGTGATCGGCATGGGCAAGCTCGGCGGGCAGGAGCTCAACTACTCTTCCGACATCGACATCGTCGTCTTTTTCGATCCCGACAGCGGCATCGTGCCCGACCCGATCGACGGCACGGAGATCTACGGCCGCATGATGCGGCGCCTCGTGCGCATCCTGCAGGAGCGCACGGCAGACGGCTACGTCTTTCGCACCGACTTGAGGCTTCGTCCGGATCCAGGCTCGACCCCGCTGGCCGTACCGATGGAAGCCGGCCTTCTCTATTACGAGAGCCGCGGCCAGAACTGGGAACGGGCAGCCTTCATCAAGGGCCGCGCGATCGCCGGGGACCTGGCGGCCGGCGAGGAGTTCCTGCGCCAGCTGGTGCCCTTCGTCTTCCGCAAGTACCTCGATTATGCATCGATCGCCGACATCCACTCGATCAAGCGGCAGATCCACGTCCACAAGGGCCACGGGGCAATTGCCGTCAAGGGCCACGACGTCAAGCTCGGCCGCGGCGGCATTCGGGAGATCGAGTTCTTCGCGCAGACGCAGCAGCTGATTGCCGGTGGACGGATGCCGCCGCTGCGCACCCGCCGGACGGAAGAGGCGCTGAAGGCGCTGGCGGAGGCAAACTGGATCACGCCGGAGATCGCCGACGAGCTGACCGACGCCTACTGGTTCCTGCGCGATGTAGAGCACCGCATCCAGATGGTGCGCGACGAGCAGACGCACATCCTTCCGGAGACCGAAGCGGAGCTAAAGCGCGTCGCCTTCATGCTGGGCTTCGCCGAGACCGCATCCTTCTCCGAGATGCTGGAGCGGACCTTCCGCATCGTTGAAAGGCGCTACGCCCGCCTGTTCGAACAGGAGGCGAAGCTTTCTGGCGTGGAGGGCAATCTCGTCTTCACCGGTGAGCAGGACGACCCGGGGACGCTGAAGACGCTTACCTCGCTCGGCTTCGAACGGCCCTCCGATATCGCGCGGGTGATCCGCACCTGGCACTACGGACGCTACCGCGCCACCCAATCGGTCGAGGCGCGCGAGCGGCTGACCGAGCTGATGCCGGAGCTCCTGAAGGCTTTCGGCCAGAGCAGCCGCGCGGACGAGGCCATGCTCCGCTTCGACAGCTTCCTGTCAGGCCTCCCGGCCGGCATCCAGCTCTTCTCGCTGATCGGCAACAACCCCAACCTCCTGTCCCTGATCGTGCGGATCATGTCGTCGGCACCGCGCCTGGCCGACATCATCGCGTCGCGTCCGCATGTCTTCGACGGCATGCTGGACCCGGCGCTGATGGCGGAACTGCCGACGCGCGACTATCTCGCTGAGCGGCTGAAGACGTTTCTGGCGCCAGCGCGCCACTATGAGGACGTGCTCGACCGGCTGCGCATCTTTGCCGCCGAGCAGCGCTTCCTGATCGGCATCCGGCTGCTGACCGGCGCAATCGACGGCGCCGTTGCCGGCCGCGCCTTTACCGATCTGGCGGACCTACTGATCGAGCAGTCGCTGGCCGCCGTCCAACGGGAAATCGAGGCGGCGCATGGCCGCTTCGCCGGTGGCCGCGTCGCCATCATGGGGATGGGTAAGCTCGGCAGCTTCGAGCTGACGGCGGCCTCCGACGTCGACCTCATCCTGCTCTACGACCACCAAGACGACGCCTACGAGTCCGACGGCGAGAAGCCGCTCGACACCACGCGCTACTATACGCGCCTCACACAACGGCTGATCGCGGCGCTTTCGGCGCCGACCGCCGAAGGGGTGTTGTTTGAGGTCGATATGCGGCTTCGGCCTTCGGGGAACAAGGGTCCGGTTGCGACCCGGATCAAGGCCTTCCGCAAGTATCAGCAGGAGGAGGCCTGGACCTGGGAGCACATGGCGCTGACCCGTGCCCGCATGGTCTGTGGTGATGAAAGCCTAGCGGAAGAGGCCTGCGCCGTCGTTGCCGATGCGCTCTCCCAGCCGCGTGATGAGGAGAAGATCGCTTCGGACGTGCGCGAGATGCGAGAGCTGATCGAGAAGGAGAAGCCGCCGCGCGACATCTGGGATCTGAAGCTGATCCCGGGCGGCCTGATCGACATCGAGTTCATCGCCCAGTATATGCGGCTGGTGGCGCCGGCGAGGGGGCTTTCGATCGACACCAACGGCATGAGCACCGGCGATGCGCTGACCGCACATGGCCAGGAGATGATGCCGCAGGACGATCTTGCGACGTTGCGCGAGGCGCTGGCGCTGTTCACGGAGCTTTCGCAGATCATCCGGCTATGCATCGACGGGCCGTTCTCGCGCAAGGAAGCGCCGGCGGGCCTCGTCGAGCGGCTGAGCCGCGCTGGAGACTGCCCCGATATCCGCGGCCTTGAGGGAGAGGTGAAGCGCCTGTCGAAGGCGGTGCGGGCGATTTTCCGGAAGGTGGTCAGCTCGTAGCCGGGCGAGGGAGGGCGAAGCTTGGATTCGTGGGAACGCTGAGCGATACGACCGTGCCTTTGCCCATGCAGGAGCGGATGCGCATCGTGCCGCCGTGGAGTGCGACCAGCGAGCGGGAGATGGCGAGGCCAAGCCCGGAGCCGCCCTTGCTCTTTGCATACTGGCTCTGAACCTGCTCGAAGGGCTGACCGATCTTGCCCATGGCAGCCTTCGGGATGCCGATCCCGGTATCGGCAATGGTGAGCAGGACGCCGGTCTCGGTGCGCCGGGCGCGCACGATGATGCGGCCGCCTTCGTTGGTGAACTTCACCGCATTCGACAGGAGGTTCAGCATGACCTGCTTCATGGCGCGGCGATCGCCGACGAGGCCGAGGTCGGCCGAGACGTACTGTTCGATCGAGATGCTCTTCTCCTCGGCGGCGATGGAGGTGAGGCGCAGGCTTTCTTCAATGAGCGGTGCAAGGTCGATCGTCTCGCACTGGATCTTCATGTGCCCGGCCTCGATCTTCGACATGTCGAGGATGTCATTGATGACGTTGAGCAGGTGCTTGCCGCTATCGTGGATGTCGCGGGCATATTCCCCATATTTCGGCGAACCGACAGGTCCGAACATCTCGTTGACGAGGATTTCCGAGAAGCCGAGGATGGCGTTGAGCGGCGTGCGCAGCTCGTGGCTCATATTGGCAAGGAATTCAGACTTCGCCTTGTTGGCTGCCTGGGCGCGTTCCTTTTCCGCCTGATAATTGGCGTTGGCGACCGAAAGCTCTTCTTTCTGCCGCTCCAGCTTCTTTTGCGAGGCCGATAGGTCGCTGATGGTTGCCATCAGGCGGCGTTCGGATTCGCGCAGCCGGTCCTGATGGCGCTTCATCGCGGTGATATCGGTGCCGACCGATACCATGCCGCCATCGCGCGTCCGGCGCTCGTTGATCTGCAGCCAGCGCTCGTCGGCGAGCTGCACTTCGCTCGTGCGCGACAGGCAGTTCTGATCCGGATCGGCGATGCGGCGTTCGATGACGGGACGGGCTGCGGCGGCCTTGACGACGGCCTTTTCGGTGCCGGGGACGAGGACGTTGTCCGGAAGGCCGTAAGCCTGCTGGAAATGCGCGTTGCACATCACGAGGCGGTCGTTCTTGTCCCACAGCACGAAGGCCTCGGACGTACATTCGATCGCGTCGGCCAGACGCTGGTCGGCTTCCGCATAGCGCTGTGCCAGCCGGTGCTGCTCGGTAACGTCCATCGCGATGCCGATGACATGGGTGCGGCCGCTGGCGTTGCGAACCACCTGGGCGCGAGCACGCATCCAGACATAATGGCCGGCGGCGTGGCGCATGCGGAAGACCTGGTCGACTTGCTTGGCATTGCCGCGGCTGATGGCCCGCGCCAAGGCATAGAGGTTGCCGTCGGTCGGGTGCATCATCCGGGCGGCATCGGCAAAGGACAGCACACTGCCCGCCGGCGGCAGGCCGAGCATCTCGTACATTGAGCCTGACCAGAAGAGGCGGCGGTTGGCGACGTCGAAGTCCCAGAGGCCACAGCGACCGCGCGCCAGTGCCGTCTCGATGCGCAGGTTGCTTTCCAGAAATGTCTCGTCGGCTTCTCGCGCCCGCTTCACCTGCATGTAATAGGCATAGAGGATCACCAGCAGGATGGCGGAGATGCAGGCAAACAGCGTGACGTTCAGCGAGACCTCGTGGCGCCAGAAATAATGGATGGTGGCGAGCGAGCGGGCAGCGACGATCAGTCCGCCGTCATTGCCAACCGGCTGGATGGCGGCATAATGGGACTCGCCGCCGATCGAGGTCTCTATCAGGCCAGAGCCGCCGAAGCGGCGCAGCGCCGCGGTTTCGGGCAGAAGCGCCGTCAGTTGCAGGCCGACATAGCCAGAAGCACCGACCCCGCCGAAGATCTTGCCGGAGGGGGAGACAAGAAGCAGGAAAGAGTCCGGTCCCAGGCGGTCGGCGGGAAGAAAGGTCGCAAGCCGCGCTTCGGCGGCCTTGCGGTCAGCGCTGCCGATCACGGCGTCCTGGCCGGAGAAGGCCGCGACTGCTGTGGCGGCGACAAGGGCGGTCGCCTGGCGCGCACCTTCCTGCATCCTGTCGTGTTCCGACAGCATGCCGACGCTGCGGGAGGTGGCGACGACTGCGAGGAAGGCGAGGATGAGGAGCGGGATTGACCGCTTCAGCACGAGCTCGACACGCGGCATCTGCCGTGAGATCGGTGTTACGGTGAGATCGGCCTTGGTGCCGAAAAGACCGGATGCCCGCTTCATCACCGGAAATTTGAGACGCAAGAACCCCTCGCCGACGGGTGCCCGTCGCGCGTCCGCCATCGTTTTCATCTGACCCCTCATGGAAATCCGGCGCGCCGCTCGCCCGAATCTAACCTAATGAATCACGAGCGATTCGCCGTGTCCAGAGGAGCGCTAATACTTTTTAAAGCTATTGAATCCGTTGCGATCCAAATGGAATCACAGGTTGTGCTCAGTAAGCATCAGCCCTTCAGCATCCGCTCCACGATGTCGCGGACGTCGTTGGACAGGCTGCTGCTCCGGTCGATGGACAAGAGAGCGGAGCGCGCCTGATCCGCACGCTGCGGCTCCAGAGACCGCCATGACCGCATCGACGTCAGGATTCGCGCCGCAAGCTGTGGGTTCTTCGGATCGATCTCCAGGATCTGCTCGGCGAGGAATCGATACCCTTCGCCATCCGCACGGTTGAAGCCGGTCGGATTGGAGAAGGTGAAGCTGCCGACGAGGGAACGAACGCGGTTCGGGTTGCCGCGGACGAAATGCGGGTTCTCCATGAGCGCCCTAACGCGCCCGAGCGTGGCCGCGCCCGGAATTGTCGCCTGAACGGCGAACCACTTGTCGATGACGAGCGGGTTGTTGTCGAACCGCTTCAGAAATGCCTGAAGGGCCGCGCTGGTCTCCTCGGCGTCAGGGAAGCGGTGGGCAAGGAGGGTCATCGCCTGCAACATATCGGTCATGTTGTTGGCGTCATCGAAGGCCTTGGCGGCGATCGACGGCGACTGCTCGGCATAGGTGAGGTAGCTCAGCGCACTGTTGCGAAGCGCACGTCTGCCGGCACTTTCCGCATCGGGGCTGAATTCGCCGTCAGTGCGCGTTTCGGAAAGGAGGTGCTGGAAGAGGTCGCGGCCTGCCCCCGCAATTGCCTTGAGAACCGCCGTTCGGCCGGCATGGATCGCGTCGGGATCGTTGTTGCTGCCGAGTTCGCGGGCGATATCGCTTTCGCCCGGAAGCGCGAGCACCTGGGCTCGGAAGGCAGGTTCAAGAGCATGGTTGCCTGCCGTCTCCAGGAGAGCGGAGATCAAGGCCGGCGAGGCCTCGACCTCCTTGCCTTCGCGGGCATCGCGGGAGGCCTGCATGAGGTTGGGCAGAGCAAGGTCTGTCAAAGCTTGCCAGCGGGCGAAGAGGTCGCTGTCATGGCGGGCGATGTGGCCGAGGTCGTCGGCGCTCTGGTCGAGATGCAGGTTGATCGGCGCCGAGAAGCTTCGGTTGAGCGACAGCACCGGCCGCGATGAGACGCCGGAGAAGGTGAAAGTCTGCTTCTGCTCCGTCAGATGCAGCACGTCACCTGTGACCTCGCCGCCCGAGACGGCCGTGGGCGTTGCGACGGAGCCGTTGTCGAGGATCAGCGCGAAGGAGAGGGGGATGTGCATCGGCTCCTTGGTCGGCTGACCGGGCGTCGCCGGCACGCGCTGCTCCAGGGATAGGGTAAAGGTCGATGCGGCGGCATCATAAGCGCCGGACGCGGTCACGAGTGGCGTGCCCGCCTGATGGTACCAGAGCGAGAACTGGTTGAGGTCTCGGCCGGTCGCATCTTCAAAGCATTTCACGAAGTCCTCAACCGTTGCCGCGTCGCCATCATGCCGGTCAAAGTAAAGGTCCATGCCCTTCTTAAAGCCTTCCGGGCCGAGTAGCGTGGCGATCATGCGGATCACCTCCGACCCCTTCTCGTAGACCGTGGTCGTGTAGAAGTTGTTGATCTCGCGGTATTTCGTCGGGCGTACCGGGTGGGCAAGCGGGCCGGCGTCCTCCGGGAACTGCTCGGATTTCAGGTGGCGTACTTCGGCAATGCGCTTGACGGGCCGAGACCGCATGTCGGCGGAGAATTCGTGATCGCGGAAGACGGTAAGGCCTTCCTTGAGGCTCAGCTGGAACCAGTCTCGGCAGGTGATGCGGTTGCCGGTCCAGTTGTGGAAATATTCATGCGCGATGATCGCCTCGATGTTTGCGTAGTCCTGGTCCGTCGCGGTCTCGGGATCGGCGAGCACATACTTGTCGTTGAAGACGTTGAGGCCCTTGTTCTCCATCGCCCCCATGTTGAAGTCGGAAACCGCAACGACCATGAAGATGTCGAGGTCGTATTCGCGGCCGAAGCGGTCCTCGTCCCACTTCATCGAGCGCTTCAACGCATCCATGGCATAGGTCGCGCGCGGCTCCTTGCCGCGCTCGACATAGATCTTCAGCGCCACCTCGCGGCCGGACATGGTGGTGAACGTATCTTCCACGACGCCAAGATCGCCGGCGACCAGCGCAAAGAGATAGCTCGGCTTCGGATGCGGGTCGAACCAGGCGGCGAAGTGCCGGCCTTCATCGTAATTGCCACCGCCGAGATAGTTGCCGTTCGACAGCAGCAGCGGATTGGCTGCCTTGTCTGCGATGATGGTGATCGTGTAGGGCGCAAGAACGTCCGGCCGGTCAGGGAAATAGGTGATGCGGCGAAAGCCTTCCGCCTCGCACTGCGTGCAGTAGACGCCATTGGTCCGGTAGAGACCCATCAACTGGCTGTTGGCTTCGGGATTGATGAAGGTCGTGACGGTAATTTCGAAGGGCGACGCCCCTGGCAGATCGCGAATCGTCAGCGATTGCGGCGTCGCGTCATATTGCTCGGCGGGTAGCTCGTTCTGGTCGAGCAACAGGCCCGACAGCGTCAGCTCGTCACCGTCTAGCACCAGCGGAGCAGTCGCGTCGGCGCCCTCGCGGCGATGGAAGATGAGCCGTGCGTCGACCTTGGAATTGGTGGGGTCGAGTTCAAAGGTGAGATCCACCCGTTCGAGAACGAAATCCGTAGGATGGTAATTGGCCAGTTCGACGACTTTGTTTTCGGATGTACTCATAAGTACACGACTTCCTGTTCGTAAATGAAAAGGTGCTTTGAAAGGGCGGTCTGGCGGCGTCAGCTGCGGAGGTTCGGTCCGGAGGCTGCCTGTGTGGCCGGATTCTGTCTGGGTGAGCGCACCGGTTTGCAAATCGGGCGTCCAGCAGAAGAAGTCACGGCGGCAATCCTTTCCTTGGCGGGGATAAACACAACGCTACCAAAGGGATGCTAACACGATGCTAACAGAGATTGCATTCAAAGTTGGGTTCGCCGGTAATAGAAAGCAGACTCCAGTCACCGTTATTGATCGACCTATCATCAGTTTTGATGCTGGGGCGGCAAGAATTGCTTTAGTCTTTGCACTTCATCCTGTCCGTCTCCCGCCAGCCTTAAACCTTCCGCCGATGACCCTCCGCCGGGTCAGATATCCAAGAGTTTCGAATGACAAGTGAAGCGGGCAATCCCCTGCGGGGGATCATGTTCAAGATCTCCTCCGTCGTCATCTTCGTCATGATGCAGACCTGCATAAAGGCGGCGGGCGCGGATGTGCCGGCGGGCCAGATTACCTTCTACCGCTCGGCCTTTGCCCTTATCCCCATCATCGCCTATCTCGCCTGGCGCCGTGACCTGCGCACCGCCGCGCAGACCGACCGCCCCTTCGGCCACCTCAAGCGCGGCTTCTTCGGCATTCTCTCGATGGCCTTCGGCTTCTACGGGCTGGTGCATCTGCCGCTGCCGGAGGCGATCGCCATCGGCTACGCCTCGCCGCTGATGGCCGTGGTGTTCGCAGCGCTCATCCTCGGAGAACAGGTGCGGGTCTATCGCTGGAGCGCCGTAGTTGCCGGCATGGTCGGTGTGCTGATCGTTTCATGGCCGAAGCTGACGCTGTTTCGCGACGGCGGCATGGAATCGTCCCAGGCGTTGGGCGCGGCGGCAGTGCTCATGGCGGCGATCCTGAGCGGCCTTGCCATGGTTCAGGTGCGCCAGTTGGTGCGGACGGAAAAGACGCCGACGATCGTCTTCTACTTTTCGTTGACCGGGGCACTCTTCTCGCTGGTGAGCTTGCCCTTCGGCTGGGCGACGCTGACGGGGGAACAGGCGCTCCTGCTGATTTCGGCTGGCATTTTCGGTGGCGTCGCGCAGATCTTTCTGACGGAAAGCTACCGGCACGCCGATGTATCGACGGTGGCGCCGTTCGAATATACCTCGTTCCTCCTGGGGATCGTGATCGCCTTCGTGCTGTTCAACGACGTGCCGACACTGCCGATGATCATTGGTACGGCGATCACCATGGCTGCTGGCATCTTCATCGTCTATCGCGAGCACCGGCTCGGGATCGAGCGCAAGGCTGCGCGAAAGGCCTCCGCGCCGCCGAACTGACGTTTTACAGAGGGATGGCGGACGTCGCCGTGTTTGCGCGCAGCGTCACATCATTGCGGATCGCGCCTGCCTGGCGATATTCACGCGCGGCGCTGACGGCAAGTTCGACATCGGCCCATGTGCGGCGCAGCGCAAGCAACGGATGAAAACGGGTGATGGCTTCGTCTCCTGAGGGGAATTGATCTCAGCGTTCGCGAAAGTCGGCGAACACTGCTGCCGGGCGCGTGATCCGGCCGAGACCTGCGATCGCGCGGGCGGACAACTGCTCGTTCGTTGCCGAAGCAAAGCGGTGATAGCCCTGCGTGGAGCGGGGCGACAGACCTGTGACGCGAAGGCTTTCGAAGCCGGAATGAATGGGGCGTGAGCGGGTCGTCATAGCCTTGGTTCCTTGACCGAGAATTCCTCCCAAGACACAGCTGATATATTGCGGCGCAGCATTGATTCGGCAATGCAGCCTCAAGCGGCGCTGCCATGCGCACACCGCATGGCTCGCTTCATATTTCCTTCACATCGATCAAAATTCAGGCGTGGCGGCCAAAAGCTTGTGCAGCTTCCGCGAAGCGCAGAAGGTCCTGCCAGGCAAGCGCCTTGTTGGCCGGCGCAGTCAGCAACTCCTGCGGGTGCAGCGTTGCGATTGCCCGAACTGCCCGACCGCTGACGGTCAGTTCGCGCCATTCTCCGCGCAGGCTGTGGATCGTGCCGCTTTCGCCGAAGAAGAAGCGCGCCGGGAAGTTGCCGAGCAGCAGCAGGTGTCCGGGTTCGGCAAGTGCGATCTGTCTTTCGATGAAGGGGCGGCAGATGGCCGTTTCCGCCGGCGAGGGCATGCGGTTACCCGGCGGGCGCCATGGAATGATGTTCGTCAGCACAACCGCCTCGCGCGATAGCCCGATCGCGGCCAGCATCCGGTCCAGAAGTTGTCCTTGCCGGCCGGAAAAGGGGATGCCGTCGCGGTCGTCATCGGCATTCGGCATCGGACCGATCACCATGATCCGGGAGGCCGGATTGCCGCTGAGGAAGACGGTGGAGCGGGCGCTGTTCTTCAGATTGCAGCCGCCGAAGGCTTCAAGCGCAGTCTTGAGTTCAGCAAGCGAACGGGCGCCCTCCGCAGCCAGTTGCGCGGCCGCAACCGCCTGGTCGTTCGGCATGGCGACGGGCGGCGGGTTGAGTTGCGCGGAGGGTACGGGGACAGTTCGCCTCTTGCGCTCTTCCTGTCCGGCAGGCGAGGGCGCCTGCACCCGGCGGACCTGCTCTCGCGCCGCCTGCTGAACGGCAAACTCCTCGAACCGGTCGATCGGCTGGTCCTCGAGCAGCCAGTCGACGCCCGCATCTGCATAGAAATGCAGAAGTGCTGCAAGCTCGCCCGCCTCGAGATCTTTCGCCTGGATCATCACCCTACTCTAGCGGAGCGCCGGGTGCGGGAAAAGCATCAAGCCGCCCATTGCCCGATTTCCTCGCTTTCCCCGATCAGGGCGAGGCCGTGCGCGATCGACAGAAGCTCGCCGCCGCTCTCGATCTTCCCCGCTCCGAAGCGCCGGATGAAGATGTCGCGCACGGCGGGCACGAAAGAGGTGCCGCCGGTGAGGAAGACCTTGTCGATGGCGGAGGCGCTCGTTTGCGTCTTCGTCAGCAGCTCATCGAGTGCCCCCTCCATGCGCAATAGGTCTTCGGTGATCCATGCCTCGAAGTCATTCCGGCGCACCAGCTTACGACCGGCGGCGCCGAGCGGGGAGAACCGAAACTCTGCCTCTTCGGCAGTCGAGAGCGCCATCTTCGTCGCCGATACCGCCTGATAGAGCGGGTAGCCCTCGTCGTGCTCGACCAGGTCGATGAAGAGCTCCAGCTTCTCCGGCTCCAGCGCCGAACGCACCAGCGACTGCAGGTCCGCGAACTCCTTCGAGCCCTTGAAAATCGACAGCTGGTTCCAGCGCGAGAAGCTGGTGTAATAATTGGTCGGCACGTCGAGCACCTTGTCGAAGCTCTTGAACTTGCTTCCCTTGCCGATTTCCGGAGCCACCAGATGCTCGATCATGCGCGCATCGAACTGGTCGCCGGCAATGCCGACGCCGGAATGGCCAACCGGCGTTGCGCCCAGTCGGCCTGCCTCGCGCTCGAAGCGGATCAGCGAATAGTCGGTGGTGCCGCCGCCGAAGTCGGCCACCAGCACGTACGCGTCGCGCTTCAGGTTCTGCGCGAAGTAATGCGCCGCCGCGACCGGCTCGTAGACGTAGTGGATCTCGGGAAAACCGAGTCGGGTCAGCGCCGCATTGTAGCGCTCCATCGCCAGCTTTTCGTCGGCGCTCGCTCCGGCAAAATGCACCGGACGACCCACGACAATGCGGGAAGTCTCCGCCGGCCATGCATCGCCGGCATAGGTGGAAAGCCTACGCAGGAAGATCTCCATCAGATCCTCGAACTGGTGGCGCCGGGCAAAGATCAGCGTGCCCTGAAAAAGCGCGCTCGCCGCAAAGGTCTTGATCGACTGCAGGAAACGGCAATCACCAGGATTGTTGATGAACTGGCGGATCGCCGCCTGGCCCGCCTCGACCTTCAGCGCCTGCGCACCGAGCTGCCTGTCCTTCATGAAGGACAGCGCTGTGCGCATCGAATCTGTCGTGCCTGTACTGTTGGTGAACGGCATGGACTGCGTGGCGCCACCGCCCTCCGCAAGTGCGATGACGGTATTGGTCGTGCCGAAATCCAGCCCCAGCGCCCGTGCCATGGCGGTGCTCCTCGTCCCGTCGTGATTGTTGAACCGGGAGCCGAGCCCGGAATGCAAGAGGGCGCCTGCCGCGCCAGTGAAGCTTGAGAGCGCGCCTGATGGCACAAGGCGGGCGGGATGGCAAGGGAGCTTAGTTCGGAGCGTGCCGCGTCTCCGCCGCCATCTCCGTCATCCATTCCCCGAACGCCGTCATCGCCGGCGTCGGCGTGTGGGACTTCAGGCGCGTCAGCCAGTAGCTGCCCTTGGAGACGTAAATTGGGAAAGGCTGCTCCAGCGCGCCGGAGGCGAGATGGCGGGAAAACATCAGCGGCGGGGCGAGTGCCACGCCGGCGCCTTGCAGTGCCGTCTCGACCATCAGCACAGAGGAATCGAAAACCGGCCCCGTGATGGGCGGCGCGGCGGTGCCGGCCGCTTCGAACCAGCCGGGCCATTCGTCGACACGATAGGAGCGCAGCAACGTCTCGCGCCCGACGTCCTCTAGACTTTTCAGCCGCGCGGCGATTGCCGGCACACAGAGAGCAGAAAGCGGTGCCTCAAACAGGGCCTCCGCTTCGGTGTCGTGCCAGGCGCCATTGCCGAAACGGATTGCGAAGTCCAGGCCCTCGGCGGCGATATCAACGCGGTTGTTGTTGGTGGACAGCCGGACGTCGATGAAGGGGTGGCGGGTTCGGAAGTCGCCAAGGCGGGGCAGGAGCCAGCCGACGGCGAAGGTGCCGACGGCGCCAAGCGCCAGCACCTCGCGCATGTGGCCAGCCTCGAAACGCTCCAGCATGTCGGCCATGCGGTCGAAGCTGTCCTTGAGCGTCGGCAGGAGTGCGAGCCCTTCCTCTGTGATCATCAGTCCGCGTGGCAGCCGTCGGAAGAGCGTCACGCCGAGCCGCTGTTCCAGAAGCTTCACCTGTTGGCTGACGGCGGCCTGGGTGACGCAGAGCTCGATCGCAGCACGGGTAAAGGAGAGGTGGCGTGCGGCGGCCTCGAAGGCGCGCAGTGCGTTCAGCGGAAGATGCGGCCGAACCATCGATTGCCCTAGATTTTCTTATGGCTCTCGCCAGTTATCATGGTTTGCGCCGCTCCGGCAATGCTGCCTAAGATAGGCACGTGGAAAGCGAGGGAGCAACATCCAATGAGCTTTGTAGGAAGCGGCCTCTTTGCCGCCACTGTCGGGTTTCTTGCCATTGTCGGCACAGCCGTGTCGGCCTCTGCCGCCGAGCCGACCCGCTGCACGGTCGTTCTCGATGCGGCAAGCGGCGAGGTCATCCACCGTGAGGGGAGCTGCAGCGAGCGCGTCTATCCGATGTCGACCTTCAAGCTGCCTTTGGCCATAATGGGCTATGACGCTGGCGTCCTGACGGATGAGACGAACCCACGCTGGGAGTATCAGCAGAGGTTCAATGCGCCGAAGCGGGTACAGAAGGCGACGGACCCGATGAGCTGGGAAGCGGAATCCGTTGTCTGGTATTCGCAGGAACTGACGCGACGCCTCGGCAAAACCCGCTTCGGCGACTACGTCGCAGCCTTCGCTTACGGCAATGCAGACGTCTCCGGCGGTCCCGGCGGCACCGACGGCCTGACGGAAGCCTGGCTGATGTCGTCGCTGAAAATCTCGCCGGACGAACAGGTGGACTTCCTGCGCCGCTTCCTGAACGGCGAGCTGCCGGTCTCCGATCGGGCGATGATGATGACCAAGGCGATCACGCCGCGCTTCGAGGCGGCGGACGGCTGGGTGGCGCACGGCAAAACCGGTGCGGGGCGGTTGCGCGATGTTGCAGGAAAGCCCGCCAAGGATCGGCCACTCGGCTGGTTCGTCGGCTGGGCGGAAAAGGAGGGCAGGCGGGTGGTCTTCGCGCGCCTCTACGTGGCTAACCAGGCGTCGGACAAGCCGCTCAGCCCGGAGGTGCGAGACTCGCTGATCAGGGATCTACCAGGAATCGTAGCCGGGAATTGAGGTGCTCAACCGGAGCTGCGCCTATCGTCGCCCTGCCGTCCAGATCAGCGCCAGCCCCGCCAGTGCAAGCACGGCACCATAGGCGATCCATGGGGACTGGTCGATCATGAAACTGGAGACGGGGTAGGGGAAGAGGCCCGAGCCTTGCGCCATCCAGAGCAGGCCCATCAGTGTGGCGATGACGCCGATGACGATCAGCAAGCGTTTCATCCATGCTTCCCTTTGTCGGAGATTGAGGTGGCTCAACCGGAAACATGGCCGTCCTCGGCATCGTTCCAGTCGGCATCCGCCTGTGGCCTGCAATGCAGAAGCGTAAGGGCACCGGCAAGTACGATAAGGCGGAGGGCGACCACGAGACAGCCGTTGACGGCCCAAACGTTGAGTTCGCTCATGAAGTCGGTCGCCGGCAGACGATCACGCTAGTGCCGTGCGCGATCCAGGCGAGGCCCGTGTCGATGATGAGTCCACCGGCGGCGGCCATCCAGATGCGCAGGCGATCCATATTTCCCTCCCGTGGAACATTCTGCCGGATCCACATTACAACGAGGAGGTTTGCACGCCAGCAAATTTGCGGAGGCGCCGAAACTGCCCGCCCGCACCGATGGAAGTGCGAGGCGGGCGAGGTCGAAATCAGATCGACTTCGACGCGCCGCCGTCGACGCGCAGCATCGTGCCGGTCACGTAGCTCGCCGGGGCGGAGCAGAGGAAGGCAGCGGCGGCGGCAAATTCCTCGACCTTGCCGAGCCGGCCGGCGGGAATCGACTTCACCGACGCGGTGCGGATCTCGTCAAGCGACTTGCCCTGCCGCTTGGCATTGGCGCCGTCGAGCTCGTCGATGCGGTCGGTGTGGATGCGGCCGGGCAGGATCATGTTCGCCGTGATCCCATGCCCCGCGACTTCTGCGGATAGCGTCTTGTTCCAGCCGACGAGCGCGCCGCGCAGCGTGTTGGAGAGCGCCAGATTCGGGATCGGCTCGAAAACGCCGGAGGAGGCGACGGTCAGGATGCGGCCAAAACCCTGCTCCTTCATCTGCGGCAACAGTGCGTTGGTCAGCGTGATGACGCGCAGCACCATGGACTGGAAATAGGTTTCCAGCTTTTCCGCCGTCATTTCCTCCGCCGTTCCGGGTGTCGGGCCCCCGGTGTTGTTGACGAGGATGTCGATGCCGCCGAGCTTTTCCTTCACGCCCGTCACCATCGACTGAACGAAAACTTCCTCCGACAGGTCGCCCCAGATCCAGTCGGCCTTGCCCTTGCCTTCGGCATTGATCGCCTTGCAGTTCTCCGCCAGCCGGTCTCCGGAGCGGCCGACCAAAAGCACGTTCGCGCCTTCACGTGTCAGAGCGGTTGCAATGCCGAGGCCGAGGCCGCGCGATGAGGCGAGCACGAGGGCGCGCTTGCGGGCAATTCCGAGATCCATGGGTTAGGTCCTTTCAATCCTGCAAATGAAGTGGTGGGGGACGCTAGCAAGGCGGCGGGTGATTGCAAGGCTTGCTTTGGCGAATTCAGCGCGATCTCTTTGACTTTTCGGCTTTTCGGCAGTAGGAACCGCGCCATGTAGAGCTGCGAGCGTTGCAGCCATGCGCGAGTACGCGCAGAAATTCCGAAAGACAGATAGATGACCGACTACCAAGGCGCCGTTCCGGCGATCGCCAACGCATTGGCGAAGCGCGGCTATGAGACGCTGACACCCGTCCAGCAGGCCATGCTCGATCCAGCGCTTGCCGCCTCCGATGCGTTGGTCTCCGCGCAGACGGGCTCGGGCAAGACGGTCGCCTTCGGTATCGCCATGGCGCCGACGCTTCTGGATGACGGCGAACGCTTCGAGCGCGCCGGCGCACCGCTGGCGCTGGTGATTGCCCCGACCCGCGAACTTGCCATGCAGGTGAACCGCGAACTGACATGGCTCTATGAGTTGACCGGTGCGGTGATCGCAAGCTGCGTGGGCGGCATGGACATCCGCAACGAGCGGCGAGCGCTTGAACGGGGCGCCCACATCATTGTCGGAACGCCGGGCCGCATCTGCGACCACATCCGCCGCAACGCGCTTGACATGTCCGAACTGCGGGTTGCCGTCCTGGACGAAGCGGACGAGATGCTTGACCTCGGCTTCCGCGAGGATCTGGAATTCATTCTGGATTCGGCCCCCGACGATCGGCGCACGCTGATGTTTTCGGCAACAGTGCCGGCCGGCATTGCCAAGCTTGCCAAGCGCTACCAGCGTGATGCGGTACGCATCTCGACCACAACGGAAGAAAAGCAGCATGCCGACATCGAGTACCGGGCGCTGGTCGTCGCTCCCTCCGATCGCGAGAACGCCATCATCAATGCGCTGCGCTTTTATGATGCGAAGAACGCCATAGTCTTCTGCTCGACGCGTGCGGCCGTGAACCATCTGACGGCCCGCTTCAACAACCGCAATTTCGACGTCGTGGCGCTGTCGGGCGAACTGACGCAGAACGAGCGCACGCATGCGCTGCAGGCCATGCGCGACGGTCGCGCCCGCGTCTGCATCGCAACCGATGTCGCCGCGCGCGGGATCGACCTCCCGGGTCTCGACCTCGTCGTTCACGCGGATCTGCCGACCAATTCCGAAACTCTGCTGCACCGCTCGGGCAGAACGGGCCGCGCCGGCAACAAGGGCGTGAGCGCGCTGATCGTGCCGGTCAACCAGCGCCGCAAGGCAGAGCGCCTGCTCGCCGGCGCCGATGTGACGCCGACCTGGGCGCATCCGCCGACCGCCGACGAAGTGATTGCGCGCGACCAGGAGCGCCTGCTCGCCGATCCGGTGTTCGAGGAGGCGCCGCGCGAGGAAGAGCAGGAACTGATCGCACGCTTGGTCGGGACATATGGCGCGGAGAAGCTCGCTGCCGCTTTCGTCAACCTGCACCGGGCGAAGAATGCAGCGCCGGAAGACCTGATCCCTGTTTCCCTCGATCCGGGTACTCGCAAGCCCCGCGACGGCAAGCAGGGCGATCCTGCATCGCGGCCGCTCACCCCGCGCGGCGATTTCGGCCCCGCGGTGTGGTTCTCGCTTTCCGTCGGCCGCAAGCAGCGCGCGGAGCCGCGCTGGCTGATCCCGACCCTTTGCCGCAACGGTGATCTTTCAAAGAACGAAATCGGCGCGATCAAGATGCAGGCAGACGAGACCTATGTGGAAATCGCCGCCGACCATGCCGACCGTTTCATGGCCAAGCTCGGCAAGGACCGGATGATGGATCGCGGCATCCGTGTGACGCGTCTGGACAGGGCGCCGGACTTCAGCAAGTTCACCCGCAGTTTGGACGAGGAAGCCCCGCGTCGCGACGGGCCGCGCATGGACAAGCCGTGGAAGGGCAAGAAGTTCAACGATGGCGACGGCGCCGAGCGCGCCAGCCTCGATATGCCGTCTCGCGAGAAGGTCGCTGGTGATTCGCCACGCAAGGACTGGAAGCCGAAGACCAAGTCCGCCAACGCGGACCGCGATGTCCGCAGCCTCGACGACGAGGTCTGGGGCGATCCAAAGCCGAAGGGCGGTACTGCGAAGGCCAAGCCTGGCCGGGCCGATGGTGGTTACGACACGCCATCCAAGAAGGGCGCCGGCAAGTCGTTCGGCGACAAGCCGTTCAAGGGCAAGGCTGCAGGCAAGGATAGCGGCAGCAAGCCCTACAGCGCCAAGGGCAGGGCAGCTGGCGGGCCTAAGAAGTTCGGCAAGGGCGGCGAACGCGCCAGATAAATCGCCGCAGCCGCCCTCAGAACGGCACCTTGCCGGGATTAAACATGCCCTTCGGATCGAGCGCTTGCTTCAAGGCCTTCGCTAGGGCCTGCTTTTGCGATGACGTATAGGTCTGGTAGCCATAGCGCTTTTCCAGACCGACACCGTGCTCAGCGGAAAAGCTGCCGCCCGCGTTGCGGATCCCGGTGTAGACGGCGTCTTCCACCGCACGCAGTTCCTCTTCCGGCAGCGGCCCACGCTTGATCAGCGTCAGGTGCAGGTTGCCATCGGCGATGTGACCATAGACATAGGCCGAGTAGGTCAAGTCAATCGCTTTAAGGCGCCGCTCCAGTTCCGCGACATAGGTGTCGAGGAAGAGGGGCGGCACTGACACGTCGAACGAGGCGGCCTCCGGAATTTCGGCATAGTAGAAGCCGGAATCTTCGCGGATGTCCCACAACCGCCTCGCCTGGTCGAGCGAGTGGGCGACCACTCCACCCCTGAGGGTAAGCGGCTCCCAAAGCGCCGCAAGCTGTTCCTCCAGCATGCCCATCGCAGCATCGACGCTCTCCGCCGATATCTCGACCAGCAGGGCCGCGGCATCATCTTCGAGCCAGGAAAGGTCGAGCCCCTTCAACCGCGCATGGTCGCGGATGTAGCGAGGCCACATCATCTCGGCAGCCTCAAGGGTAACCGCCGGCAGGCTGCGCAGCTGACGGACGAGGGCAAGGGCGGCCCGTGCATCCGATACGCCCACCAACGCTGTCGCCCTGTGCGGGCGCTGCGGCTCGAGCTTGAGCACGACCTTGGTGACAAAGCCGAAGGCGCCTTCGCCGCCGATGAACATCTGCTTCATGTCGGGTCCGGCTGATACCTTCACCACCCGCGTCAGATCGGAAAAGACGTCGCCGGACGGCAGCACCGCCTCCAGACCCAGCACCTGGTGGCGCATAACGCCATTGCGGAAAGCGAGGATGCCGCCCGCATTCGTGGAGACCATGCCGCCGATCGTTGCCGTGCCGCGCGAGCCGAGATCGATGCCGGTGGTGAGACCGTGTTCGGCCGCTGCATGTTGCAGGGCCTCCAGCGTGACGCCAGCCTCCACCGTCGCCGTCATCTCCTCCGGCTCGATCGACAGGATGCGGTTGAGGCGCGACGTGGACAGGGTCACCTGGCCCTGCCTGCTGATGTTTCCGCCGACGAGACCGGTAAGCCCGCCCTGAGGCACGATCCGGACCTCGTTCTTGTGGCACCAGCGGACGAGGGCTGATACCGCATCGACCGAGTTCGGCTGTGCCATTACGCCGGCGTCGAAGTTGCTGGGATGCTCGCCCGTATGCCGGCCGGCCAGATCGGATGGCCCCAGGATGGCGAGGCCGGCATGGAGCCTACGCAGTCGCTCCACGAGTTGCTCTGGAGAAAGAAAAGGGTTGGTGGAGGAGGTCGTCATGGATTCTGCCCCGATCAGATCGGCCGGGGATGCAGGAAGGGCGGTATCTTTGCAAGATGCCGGCCACCATTTTCCAACGACCCGCTGTCCTCTCCATGGCATAACTTGATCTTCATGTTTTAGCCGGTATCTTACGTTCACGTAAAGGTAATACGGCCGGCGCCCGCCGCGGAGGCGGAAGATGCTGTCGTTTTCGAGGTCGACAAGCAAGGCGGCATTTGCCAATGAGGTTGTCAGACAAGTTATGCGCCGGAGTGGAGCCGGCAAGCGGAGCAGGTTATGAGCGAAGAGATGGAATTTCCCGAACGCGAAAGCATGGAATTCGACGTTGTGATCGTCGGTGCCGGGCCGGCCGGATTGTCGGCCGCAATCCGCCTGAAGCAGGTCAATCCGGAGCTTTCCGTCGTCGTGCTCGAAAAGGGCGCGGAAGTGGGTGCCCATGTGTTGTCCGGCGCCGTCGTCGACCCGATCGGCATCGACCGCTTGCTTCCGGACTGGCGCAAGGAGGAGGGACATCCCTTCACCACGCCGGTGACGGACGACCAGTTCCTGTTTTTAGGCCCCGCCGGCTCGGTGCGCCTGCCGAACGCGTTGATGCCGCCGCTGATGAACAACCACGGCAACTACATCGTCTCGCTCGGCCTCGTCTGTCGCTGGCTCGCGGAAAAGGCAGAACGGTTGGGCGTCGAGATCTATCCGGGTTTCGCGGCAACGGAACTGCTTTATGACGAAGACGGCGCGGTGCGTGGCGTCGCGACCGGCGACATGGGCGTGGGGCGCAACGGCGAGCCGGGCCCGAACTTCACCCGCGGCATGGAGCTGCACGGCAAGTATGTGCTGATCGGGGAGGGCGTACGTGGTTCGCTCGCCAAACAGTTGATCGCGAAGTTCAATCTGCAGAAGGACCGCGAGCCACAGAAATATGGGATCGGCCTGAAGGAGCTCTGGGAGGTGAGGCCGGAGAACCACAAGCCGGGTCTCGTGCAGCATTCCTTCGGCTGGCCGCTCGGTATGAGCACCGGCGGCGGCTCCTTCCTCTACCATCTGCACGACAACCTAGTGGCGGTCGGCTTCGTCGTCCACCTGAACTACAAGAACCCCTATCTCTACCCCTTCGAGGAATTCCAGCGCTTCAAGACGCACGAGGCGATCCGCGGCACCTTCGAAGGTGCCAAGCGCATCTCGTATGGCGCCCGCGCCATCACCGAGGGCGGCTACCAGTCCGTGCCTAAGCTCTCCTTCCCCGGCGGTGCGCTGATCGGCTGCTCGGCGGGCTTCGTCAACGTGCCGCGCATCAAGGGCAGCCACAACGCCGTCCTTTCCGGAATGATGGCGGCCGAACGGATCGCCGAAGCGCTTGCCGCTGGTCGTGCCAGCGACGAGGTGGTCGAGATCGAGAACGACTGGCGCGACAGCGACATCGGCAAGGACCTGAAGCGCGTGCGCAACGTCAAGCCGCTGTGGTCCAAGCTCGGCACCGGCCTCGGCATCGCGCTGGGCGGCATCGACATGTGGACGAACCAGCTCTTCGGCTTCTCCTTCCTCGGCACGCTCAAACACGGCAAGACGGATGCCGAGGCGCTGGAGCCGGCGGCCAAGCACAAGCCGATCGCCTATCCGCGACCGGACGGGGTGCTGACCTTCGATCGCCTGTCGTCCGTCTTCCTCTCCAACACCAACCACGAGGAAGACCAGCCGGTTCACCTACAGGTAAATGACATGGAGCTGCAGAAGCGCTCCGAACTTGGCGTTTATGCCGGTCCTTCGACCCGCTACTGTCCCGCTGGCGTCTACGAATGGGTCGAGAAGGACGGCGAGGAGGTCTATGTGATCAACGCGCAGAACTGCGTCCACTGCAAGACCTGCGACATCAAGGACCCCAACCAGAACATCAACTGGGTTCCGCCGCAGGGCGGCGAGGGGCCGGTCTATCCGAGCATGTAAGCTAAGGCGAACCTCGCGTACCAAGGCGGTGATGGAGGCTGAGCCCTTTTTTAGCGTGCCAACGATGCTCGCGAAGGGGCGTCCTTGGCCGCCAAGAGAGTGCTTACTGACGAAGGCCGGCCCAGATGGTAGCCCTGCACCAGATCAATCCCCAAGGACTTCATCAGCTTGGCCTGCTCCAGCGTCTCGACACCTTCCGCAAGGATCGTCGCCTGTCGGTTCCGCACCAGCCGAATGATGTCTTCCAACATGGCCCTACCTCGCGGCGTTTGGGAGTCCTGAACGAAGGACTTGTCGATCTTTACGCAGTCGAAATCGATGATCCGAAGCCAAGAGAGGCCAGCGAAGCCGGTTCCAAAGTCGTCGAGCCAGATCTTTATGCCGAGGCTTTTGAGATCGCTGATGCAGCGGATGGCGTTGGAATGCATCTCCATGTCCTGGCCTTCGGTTATCTCCAGAGCCAACCTGTCACCCGTGATTCCCGCCTCATCCAGTGTCAGTGCCACGAACGCTGCAAAACCTGGACTGCGGAGTTGAAGCGGAGAGACGTTCACACTTGCAACCTTCATCAGGTTCGGTGCCAAAACCTCGTGACACACCGTCCGGATGGCCCACTGGCCGAGCTCGAAGATCGTCCCCGTGCGTTCCGCGATCGGGATGAAGAGGTTGGGCGAGACGCTGCCACCGTCCGGCATTCGCAGGCGCATAAGTGACTCTACTGCCGATACTTCGCCGGAAGCCACGTCCTGCAGAGGCTGATAGACCATCGAGACCAGTTGTTCCGCTACGGCGATCTTGAGAAGCGCTGCCACATGCTCGCGGTCGTCGCTGGTCTGCGGATCGAATGGATCGAAGAGCCGGACGCAGTTGCGGCCCGCGGCCTTGGCGCAATAAAGCGCCCGATCAGCATCGTAGATGACTTTTTCCAGTTTTGCCGAGTGGAGACTTGCGTACGCCGCACCGACGCTGACCGTGACGGTTGACATGCCGTCACGTCGCTGATCGTGCTGAAGACGCAGATTTTCGATGGTTTCTCGAATGCCTTCGGCCAAGGCAGCGACTTCCGGGGCACTACGCACATTGGCAAGTATGATGAACTCCTCGCCGCCATATCGCCCGATCGTCGCATTGTGATCATCGGCGAAGGCGCGAAGCGCATCTGCTACGATGATGAGGCAGCGGTCGCCTTGCTGATGGCCATAGCAATCATTGTATCTCTTGAAGAAGTCGACATCGACCAGTATCGCCGCGAACGCCTCCTGGGATGTCTGCCACCTATTCCAGAGGTCGCGCAGTCTCTGGTCAATCGCCCTGCGATTGTCCACCCCGGTGAGGGGATCGGTCCTCGAAAGCCGCAGCAACTGCTGGCCGCGCTCCATTGCTTCCTTCTGTTGAGCCTTTGCTTCCAAGGCATTGAGGAAGACGTTGTAGCGCTCCTGGTTCAGCTTCCAGTTCACGTAAGAGGTGAAGATGAAGCAGGAGACGCAGAAACTGCCGAACGTTAGCTTGTAGCCTATGTCAGCTGCGGGGATCTGGTAGAGGCCGGACAGGAATATGAGAACGATGACGGCTGAAGCGATAATCGAAAGCTTGAAGGCGAAGCTGAAGAACAGGTTGACGCTCATCATGAAGATGGCGCCGAAGACCATGTAGTAGGACATCACTTCGACGTGGGATGTCTGCAGCGCAGTGCCCAGCCAGCCGGCATAGGCAACCACCAGGGCGGTTGCCGAAAGCCGGTCGATTCCGTCGGCGCTTGCTTTCCGCCAGATCTGCAGTTCCAGCGCGGCCAGCATCAAGGCCGAGATGACGAAACGCGTCGCGACCGTCAGTGGCGCCGCATCCGGAATGAGCAAAAAGTCGCTGAGCGAAAAGAGCAGGTAGACGAGGACGGCGATCCATAGCCCCTGTCGTGTAGCCTGCTGCCGGATTTTCTCGCCGTGTTCCCTATATAGAGCGTGTAGAACAGCATCCGGCTGCTGCAGCGGATCGCGCGGAACGTCAATCTCTAACACATCGGCCAATCTGTGCGTCATGCACCTTCCACTGCGTTGATTGCTGTGGTGTCGAGCGTCGTCCGTCTCGGTCGGGGCCCGGACCCATGCTCGCATGCGCCGTCCTCCTGACCGGTCTCTTCGGACCAGCCTGGCTCCTACCAGAATATGCCGTCCCGCAGAAATGGAATACTGGAAGTAGCTTAAGTATCTCTAAATAAAAGCAGGAGTGGGCCCTGGCCGTGGGCCCGCGTTAACCATGTTACCGAAACCTGCAAGATTTTTTTTTGATCCTGGGTCATCTTGGGACGGTGTTAACCTTCCATTAACGAGCGAGATTGGTGTGAACAGACGCGAATTTGCTTTCGACGGGCAGAGCCTAATTACGCCCGAAGCCGTCCATCGGGAAATCTTCTCTCCTCAAGAATCCTCTGGTGAACATGATCTGGTTGAAGCCAAGGCGCAGGTGGCGCTGACCCTTTCGGTGGCAGTTCAGCAGGTTGCCGCGGGCCAGGAACCCGCCGTCATCATCGATCGCCTCATAAAATCGCTCCACGAGACCCGCGCCCGCTACTACGCTGTCTGGCCGGAACTCGTGCCGATCGTGCAGAACCACCCAGTCAGCGCCTACTTCCACGAAGATCCCTTCACCCGGTGGTCGTTCGAGAAGCCCCGTGGCTATTCCGGCGATGCCCACCTTATCGATTTCATCTACGGGCATCCTTCCGTCGCAGACGAGATCCGGTCATCCTCACTGCTGGGACAGACATTGCACAGATACACGTATAACGCACCTTCGGCGGTTGCCGTTCGCGAACGGCGCGATCTGCTGACGCGCTACGTGGACCAGGTCGCCGCCGAGAAAGGGCCGGAGGCCGAGATCCTGACGATCGCCGCCGGTCACTTGCGCGAAGCAGATCGCTCGGTAGCCCTGAAGCAGGGCGCCATCAAGCGCTGGGTGGCTCTGGACCAGGATCCGATGAGCGTCGGCGCAACCGCACGCGACTTCCAGGGCACCTGCGTGGAGGCGATCGACGGCTCGGTCCGCAGCATGCTGACGAGATCACAGGACCTTGGCACGTTTGACTTCATCTACGCCGCCGGGCTCTATGACTATCTGGCTGATAAGGTGGCAATCAAGCTCACGCAGACCTGCCTCGACCGGCTGAAGCCGGGTGGCATGTTCCTGTTCGCCAACTTCTCCACAGAAGTGCCGGACGACGGCTACATGGAGACGATCATGAACTGGACCTTGCTGCTACGCTCGCAGTCGGAGATGTGGAACATCATCAACGAGAGTGTTGCGGGTCGGGATGTGGAAACCGAGGTGAAGTTCGGAGCCAACCGCAACATCATCTACGGGACGATCAAGCTCCGCACCTGAGGAGCGGCAATCCCACGTTTTCGTGATAAGGCTGGTTCTGTCGTTATCTTTGCATTAACCATAGTGTCCTTAAGTTGCCGCCTCTAAACCGACACCTTGAGGACACAATTCATGTCGCTTTCCCGCCGCGGATTCCTGATCGGGCTGCCGCTTCTCGTTACCGGATGTGCCTCGAGCGGCATGGACGACCGCGCCAACTATGCTGCCCTGCCGGACGAGCCTTTTCCGCTGAAGCGCGTGCCGCTGGAAAAGATCAAACCGGAGCTCCGCCGTCAGGTGGTGGCTTATGAGACGACGCACAAGCCGGGCACGATCGTGGTGGATACGCCAGCCCGTCGCCTGTACCACATCATGGAAGGCGGCAAGGCGATGCGCTACGGCGTCGGTGTCGGCAAGGAAGGGCTCGCCTTCCGCGGTAACGCCTACGTCGGTCGCAAGGCGGAATGGCCTAGCTGGACGCCAACGGCAAACATGATCCGGCGCGAGCCGGAAAAGAACTTGAAGTACGCAGCCGGCGTTCCCGGCGGCCCGAACAATCCACTTGGCGCCCGTGCAATGTATCTCTACCGCAACGGCAACGACACGCATTTCCGGATCCACGGCACCAATCAGCCGCAGACGATCGGCTACGCGATGTCGAGCGGCTGCGTGCGCATGATGAACCACGACGTGATCGACCTCTACGAACGCGTCAACGTCGGGGACCGCGTCGTGGTCCTGCAGGCCTGATGTTTAGCTGGAAAGATTAACGGGCCTTCCAGGCAACCACCATCAAGGCGCCAATGACCGTGATGTGCTCCATCACGACGTAGAACTCGATCGTCTTGAAGGGTTCTTCCATCGTCCAGAAATTATGGGCGATCGGGATTGTCAGCGCGGTGAAGACGGCGAGCGCCCCGGCGCCTAGCCAGGTCCACCGGTTGAGGATGATGAGCGCGGAGCCACCAAGCTGCGTGATGATCACGGCGATGTTGAAGAGCGTGGCCGGTTCGAGCCCGAAATGGGCCATTTCCGCCACGCCAGCATCGAAATCCATCAGCTTCGAAAGCCCGCTCCCCCAGAACATGAAGGTGAGCACGGTTCTGGCAAGATAGCCAAACCAGGTGGTGCCGGTCAGTGCGGCAACCGGATTGCCGAAGGCATGCGTCTGCGAAGTCGCCATGTTGTCCCCCTATGGCTCAACGGGAGCATTTTAAACCAATTCATTTTCGCTGTTAAGGTTGTGCTGAGAATGAAAATCAACCGCGGCAGGGGTGTCTCTGCCACGGCGTGAGCCTCAGCGAACGCCTTTCCTCTCGAGCGCCACCGAGACCAGGAAGACGCCGAGGCCGAGCAGCGACAGCAGGGCACCGACATAACCGGTGGCGGAAAATCCCCAGCCCCAGGAGATGACGAGCCCGCCGAGCCAGGCACCGAGGGCGTTGGCAATGTTGAAGGCGGAATGGTTGGAGGCGGCGGCAAGCGTTTGCGCATCGGCTGCGACATCCATCAGGCGCGTCTGCAGCGCAGGTCCCGGAGCAAACCCGCATCCGACGAGGAAAACGGTGATGTAGAGCGCGATGGGATGGTGGGCGAAGAGGGCGAAGCCGATCATCACCACGACATAGAAGACCATCGAGCCGCCGATCGTGCCGCGCAGCGAAAGGTCTGCGAGCCGCGATCCGACGATATTGCCGACATTCATGCCGAGGCCGAAGAGCGCCAGCACCACCGAGACCATGGCAACCGGAAGCCCGGCCGTTTCCGTTGTCGTGGAAGCAATGTAGCTGAACACGGAGAACATGCCGCCGAAGCCAATGGCCGCGATACCAAGCGTCAGCCAGACTTGCGCCTTGCCAAAGGCAGTGAGCTCGCTGCGAATGCTCGCCCCATCCCGCACCTTGTCTTGCGGTTGGAAGATCCACAGCAGCAGCGCCGTCAACGCGGCAATCGCGCCCACAAGCAGGAAGGCGGCGCGCCAGCTGAGCGCCTGGCCGAGGAAGGTGGCAAGCGGTGTTCCGGCAAGTGTGGCGATCGTCAGTCCCAGCATGACGCGTCCCACCGCCCGGGCCCTCTTGGTCGGCGGCACCATGGAGGCGGCGACGAGCGAGGCGACACCGAAATAGGCGCCGTGCGGAAGTCCGGTGATAAACCGAAGCGTGGTAAAGCTCCAGAAATCGGGCGCGGCGGCGCTCAGGATGTTGCTGAGCGCAAACAGGCTCATCAGGCAGAGCAGGAGTTTGCGTCGCGACATCCGCGCCGACAGGATCGCAATGATTGGCGCACCAACCACTACGCCGAGCGCATAGGCGCTGATGACATAGCCGGCCGTCGGGATGCTGACGCCATAGGTCGAGGCGACGTCCGGCAGCAGTCCCATGATTACGAACTCGCCGGTGCCGATGCCGAAGCCGCCGATCGCCAGCGCGATCTCGATCAGGAGGATTGCCATCGGTGTAAGAGCGGGCGGTTGTGCGGATACCAAGCCGGCAGTGCGTTCTGCGGAGGAAGCTGAAGCAATCGTTTCTGTCATGGAAAAAGCCGCAGTACATGAAAAGGAGGAGTGCGATCGCCGAACGGCGGCTGCAAATAGCGATGGGGAGGTAGCATGCGATGATGCGCCGCGGTAGAGCCGATCTTGCAAGGCAGGTGCCTGCAGCTGGAGCTGAGATCGGCTCGTCATTTGTTCCAGGCCGGCAACCTTTGGCGGCATCAATCGTTGTCAGCCGTCAAGTTTCGGGGAACAGTGACCGCACATCATGAATCTCGTTGGCGTCTTCAACCGCGATGGCGGGACCTTCAGGACTACGGATATGGATGCCTATTGCGCCCATTCCGCCCGGACCTTCACCGAGGCCGGCCACAAGATCCAATGCCACGTCGTTGCCGGCGCGGATGTGGTCGAGACGATGCAGCGAGTGGCCGCAACGCCGGAGGTCGAGGGCCTGATTGCCGGTGGCGGCGACGGCACCATCTCCGCAGCTGCCGACATCGCCTGGCGCAACGGCCTGACGCTCGGCATCGTTCCGGCTGGAACCATGAACCTCTTTGCGCGCTCCCTGAAGCTGCCGCTCGATATCTGGGAAGTCCTCGACATCCTTGCGGAGGGCCGGGTGCAGCATGTGGACATCGCTAGCGCCAATGGTCGGAGCTTCGTCCACCAGTTCTCGGCGGGGCTTCACGCCCGCATGGTCCGCTATCGCAACTCGATGACCTTCGGCTCCCGCCTTGGCAAGATCCGCGCCAGCACGCGTGCGGTGTTCGGTGTGATGTTCAATCCGCCGGTCTTTGAGGTAGAGTTCAATGCCGAGGGGCAGAAGGGCCTGCGCAAGGTGTCCGCAATTTCAGTTTCAAACAACGAGTTCGGTTCTGATCCGCTGCTTTACGCAGACGACGTGACGCGCGGCCATCTTGGCTTCTATACCGCAGATCCGTTGACCCCCGGCGGCGTCGCCCATCTCGCCTTCGACATCCTGCGCGGGCGTTTCAAGGAGAACGAGGCGGTCAAGGGAATGACGGCGACCGAAGTGGAGCTTCACTTCCCCCGCGAACGCAAGGACACCCGTTGCGTCATCGACGGCGAGTTGCTGCCGCTGGGGCGCGACGTGACAATCCGCATCCATGCTGGCGAGCTGAAGGTTCTGGTGCCGCAGGACGAGTCACAGGAGGAAGCCGGCAGCGGCATCTGACGGGTCAGATGCGCGGCAGATAGGTCCGGTGATCGAAGTCGGAGACGGTCCTGAGATGGGTGACCGCTTCTTTCCGCTTCGTATCGCCGTAGAGCCTCTGGTAGCGTTCGCCGAATACGTCACGGATGAAGGGTGAGGCAGCGAAATCCTCGACGGCTGTGAGGAAATCATGGGTGAGGCGCCGACTGCTGCTCGGAGCCTTACCGGGTTCTGTTGCAGGTCCCGGATCCAGCGTCTTTTCCAGGCCGAGCAGCATGCCCCCCAGGATCGCCGACAGCAGCAAATACGGATTGGCGTCGGCACCGGCGACACGGTGCTCAATACGCGCCGCCGGTCCGTCCGTGTCCGGAATACGGATCGCGGTACCGCGATGGCCGGGGCCCCAGTCGATGTCGACCGGCGCAAAAGAGCCCGGCTGGAAGCGGCGGTAGGAATTGGCGAAAGGCGCGAAGATCAGCTGCGCATCGAGCATCGTGTCTAGCATGCCGGCGCAGACGGACCTGAGCAGCACCGGCTCGCCACCCTTCGCGTCGAAGATGTTGTTGCCGTCACGGTCGACCACGCTGGCATGCACGTGCAGCCCGGACCCGGCATGTTCGGCATAAGGCTTGGCCATGCAGGTGGATTTCAGGCCGTGCTTGCGCGCCGCCTGTTCGGCCAGCCGCTTCAGGTAGATGCAATCGTCCGCGGCAGCGAGCGCATCGGCGCGATGGAGCAGGTTGATCTCGTACTGCCCGGGCCCGAACTCCGCCGTGGTCGCGTCGGCCGGCAGACCTTGAGCCTTTGCCCAAGCTCGCAACGTCTGCAGATAGTCGTCGAGCGCATCGACGGCGCTCATGTCGTAGAGCTGGAAGCCGTTCGGATTGCCGCGATAGGTCAGCCGCTCCGGCGGCCGCGGAACGCCAGTCTCCCGCCAGTCATCCTCCACCACATAGAACTCAAGCTCGGTGGCAACCACCGGGGTCAGGCCACGCTCCTCGTACCGCTTGAGCATCGCGGCAAGAATGGCACGCGGATCCATGAAGCTCGGGCTGCCATCGAGCTCGTGCATCGTCGCCAGCACCTGCTGCGATCCCGCCGGCGCCCAGGGCATGGGCGCTAGACTACGTCGATCGGGAATGCACACGCCATCCGGATCGCCGATCGAAAGCGACAGGCCCGTGATGTCGTCATTGTCGTCGCCCCAGATGTCGAGTGACTGGGTGGAAGAGGGCAGTCGCACCGAACCCTCCCAGACCTTCTTTTCCGCCTCCAGCGGGATCTGCTTGCCGCGCAGGTCGCCGTTCATGCCGACGAGCAGGATCTCGATGCGGGGCAGTGCAGTTTCGTTGGCCATGGATTGTCTTCCGGAGGAGGTTGCATGGCCCCGTTCGTAGCCGATAAGAATCGCCCATACAATCTGGAGGCCGAGACCGTTTCATGACCGACATGCCGCTCCTGTCCAACCTCGATGCCATAGACGCTGCCCACCACCTGCACCCCTTCTCCGACATGAAGAAGCTGAATGCAGCGGGTACGCGGATCATCGAAAGGGCCGAGGGCGTCCACATCTTCGACAATACGGGAAAGAGGTATCTCGACGCCTTTGCCGGTCTCTGGTGCGTCAACGTAGGCTACGGCCGCACCGAAATTGCGGACGCGACGCATCAGCAGATGCAGGAATTGCCCTACTACAACACCTTCTTTGGCACGACGACGCCGCCGGCGACCCTTCTTGCCCAGAAAATCGCCTCCCATACGGGCGATACACTGAACCGCGTGTTCTTCACCAACTCTGGCTCGGAAGCCAACGACACCTGGTTCCGCATGGCCCGCGTCTACTGGAAGGCGCTCGGCAAACCGAACAAGACCCAGGTGATTGCGCGCAAGAACGCCTATCACGGCTCGACCATCGCTGGCGCCTCACTAGGCGGCATGAGGTGGATGCACGAACAGGGCAACCTGCCGATCCCCGGGATCTCGCACATCAACCAACCCTACTGGTATGCCGAGGGTGGCGACCTGACGCCAGCGGAGTTTGGCCTAAAGGTGGCACGCGAGCTGGATGAGAAGATCGAGGAGCTCGGCCAAGACAATGTCGCGGCCTTTGTCGCCGAGCCGATCCAGGGTGCCGGCGGCGTCATCGTTCCGCCGGATACCTACTGGCCCGAGATCGCCCGCATCTGCCGCGAGCGCAACATCCTGCTCGTCTGCGATGAAGTGATCTGCGGCTTCGGCCGTCTCGGCACGTGGTTCGGCCATCAGCATTACGGCGTCGAACCGGATTTGGCTCCGATCGCCAAGGGTCTGTCCTCCGGCTACCTGCCGATCGGCGGCGTCCTGGTGAGCGATCGGGTGGCGGATGTGATGGTCGAGGAACTTGGGGATTTCTACCACGGCTTCACCTATTCCGGCCATCCGGTCTGTGCCGCCGCAGCGCTGAAAAACCTGCGCATCATCGAGGAGGAGGGGCTGGTGGAAAGGGTTCGTGACGACATCGGCCCCTATTTCGCCGAGGCCTGGAAGAGTCTGGAGGACCACGAGGTGGTGGGCGAGGCAGTGAGCGTCGGCCTGATGGGCGGCCTGCAGATGGCAGTCGACAAGGCAACCCGCCGCCGCTACGCCAAGCCCGACGACGTCGGCACGCTCGTCCGCAACCACTGCCTCGAGAACGGGCTCATCATGCGCGCGACCGGCGATCGGATGCTAGCCTCCCCGGCATTCACCATCACGCATTCGCAACTGGACGAAATGGTTGAGACGCTGCGCAAGGGCCTCGACCACCTGCGTGATGCCGTCGGGGAGTAGCGGCGGCGCCTTCGTTCGCCACCGGCACATACCCAGGCATAGCCGAAGCGTAGTCGTCGCCGGGCCGGCCAAAGTTGCGCGGGAGGGCAAACGTGCGAAAGCCTGCCTTTTTGCGGCTACATGCGATCCGCATTCATGGGGGCTTTAGGAAGCCGTTCAAGGCCTGATCAGGATATAGTGAAAGGGCGGTGCCGGCTTGTCCGGGTGCCCTGTGAAGGGCAGGACGATCTCCTGAGGCTGCGGCAGCGACAGGCCATCGCCGAGCCTTGACCTCGCCCAGTTGACCAATGCCTCCGGCGGCACCGCGGACGTACCCCGCCACATCAGCGCAACTGGTCCTCCGGTTGACCGATCGTACGCCAGCTGCAGGTTGGGGAACTGTGTCGAAATGACGGAGGCCTGGGGCCAGCGCATCTTGAGGTTCCCCGCCACCGTCCAGTCGGTCGTTGCGATAACTGCCGGGCTAACCTGTACCTGATCCGTAAAGGCGGTTCGGAAGGCATCGTAGGGCTGCTGATAATGCGAGGTTGAACGCGAACCGGCGATGAAGGTAGCTATCGGCAGCAGCACGATGATCCCAAGTGCAGCCGGCATCAACCGTCGCAGCGGCACATCGGGATCTAGCCCCTGTGCCTCGAGCTTCAGAACGCCATAAAGCGGCAACATCTGGAGGAGGGGCAACATCCATCGATCCCGGATCGTTGTGAGGGTGACGGCAAAGATGAGCAGTACGAGGATCAGCAGAATGCACACCAGAAACGTGCCAATGAACCGGCTGCCAACCGAGCTGGCAGTGCGCGCCGTGGGGGCAGAGTTGCCGAAGGGCAGGCCCACGGCAGCTAGGGCCGGCGCGGAAATTACCAGGGTGATCGCCAGAAGACTGCCGAGGCCCGACGCAATCTCGCCGAACCTTCCTGTGTCGCCCGCGTCTTCACCCATGCGGGCGACTGTCACGGAAGATGCGACCTTCAGGTTTTCGATGAACCAGAAGGCATGCGGCAACACGATGAGGACGGCGATCGCTGCTGCAGCGACGATCCGCCAGTCGAGAATACGGGCCCGACCGTTTGGGTGGAGGTAGACGGCGACAGCGAGGGCGGGCAGGAAGAGCGCGAAGTTGTACTTTGTCAGCATGCCCAAGCCGACGGCTGCACCCAGCAGCAGGTAGTTTCGCAGGCTCGGCCATCTGAGCACCACGACGGCCGAAATCATCAGCAGGTTGAGCAGCAGCATGGTTGCCGTCGTATGCGTAAGATCGCGCTGCGCCTGCCAGAACATTTGCGGAATGAGAAACAGTCCGAGCGCCGCCATAACCGCATAGGATGCGTTGTTAACGAGCATCCGCGCCAGCACATAATAGGAGCAGATGATCGCAAACAGGACCATCGATTTCAGAACCGCAAGTCCGACCAGGTAATCGCCGACGATCTGGAAGGTCAGCTGCTGGAGCCAGTTGTAGAGTGGCGGCTGCGCGTCATAACCGGCAGCCAACCATTGCGAGAGGAAAACCTGCTGTGCCTCATCAATGCGCAGCCCGTCCGGTAGCGCGAGCCGGACGAACACCTGACAGGCGTAATAGATTGCAAAGATCCAGAGGACCGAGGGTGCCAGGCGCCATATCCGCTCGTTCCAACCGGACAGCATCAGTCGCCCTTCTGAAACACTGTCCGCACGATGTAGCTTGGCGACGTATCATCGCGGTGATGAACCCGAGCGATCATCTCGGCCAGGATACCGGTCGTGATCAGCTGGACCGAGGATAGGAAGAGCATAAAGCCCAGAATCAGCAGCGGCCGGCCGCCGATATCCTCTCCAAAGACGACCTTCTGGATGAACAGCCAGAACAGGATGAGGACGCTGAGGAAGCCGGTGCCGAGCCCGAGCGAACCGAAGAAATGTCCGGGACGCGCCTTGTAGCGCATGAAGAACATTACCGAGAGGAGGTCCAGGATCACGCGGAAGGTACGGGAGATGCCGTATTTCGAGGTGCCATGCTGGCGCGCATGATGCGTCACCTCGATTTCGCCGATGCGTGAGCTCGGCACGACGCTCGCGACCCACGCAGGAATAAAACGGTGCATCTCGCCCATCAGCTTGACCTGCTTGATCACCGTGGCGCGGTAGATCTTCAGGCTGCACCCATAGTCGTGCAGCTTGACGCCGGTAATGCGGCCGATCAAGTAATTGGCGCACCACGACGGTATCTTGCGAACAACGAGCCCGTCCTTGCGGTTCTTGCGCCAGCCTACAAGCAGGTCGAGCTCCCGCTCTTCGAGCGCTCGAACCATCAAGGGAATGTCGTTCGGGTCGTTCTGCAGGTCGCCGTCGAGCGTGGCAATCAGACGTCCGCGGGCCGTGTCGATACCAGCCTGCATCGCGGCCGTCTGCCCGAAATTGCGTTGGAGTTCGACGATCGTCAGGTCGAGCCCAGGACGCGAGAGAAAGTTGCGCGCGGTGGGGAGCGTTCGATCGGCGCTGCCGTCATCAACCAGCACCAGTTCCCAGGCACCAGGGAAGGCCGCCATTGCCTCGATGATCCGCTCGACAAGGGGGCGGACGCTCTCTTCCTCGTTGAAGATAGGCACCACCAAAGACAGCTCGGGAGCACCCGCCGGCTGCGGGCTCTCCAGGCTCGTTTCGATCATCGCACTCACGCGCAGGCTCCATATAGATCCGATGGTCTGCGAGCCCACTTTCGTGCTAAGGGCGGCCGAACCATCTGTGGGTGCACGACTATATGAAATCCAATCAGGATGCCAGCCAAGAGCGGTGGCCCCGGCGCAATCGCATGTGGCTTGCCACAGCCGGCACGCTGGTCGCCTACGTCCTGTTCCTCCAGGTTGCCTTCGGTATTCCCACGCTCGTTAGGGAACTGGCGGCTACAGGCATCTTGCCACTGGCGGCTGCTTTGGCGCTTCTCGTCATGACGTATGTCGTACGCTGCTGGCGCGTAGCAGACTATTTCCCCCGGGAGACGCGAGGACGGTTTCGCCGGCTTCTTCGTCTGACGCTCGTCCACAATCTCCTTAACATCATGCTGCCTCTACGCTCGGGCGAGGCGAGCTTTCCCCTCCTGATGCGCTCGGAATTCGGCATGCCGCTCGCTCGTGCCACGGCTGCATTGCTGTTCATGCGTCTCCTCGATCTCCACGCCTTGCTGGCGGCCGCTGGCATCGGCCTCGTGATCGGGAAGGGGGGCGAGTGGTGGACCGTTGTCGCATGGCTTGCCTTCCTGCTCGCGCCTGTGCCGCTGTTTGCGCTGAAGGACGCCATCCTGAAAATGGCGGGGCGCCTTCCGGAGCGGCCGCGGGTTCTGGTGGACGAGATGGGACGAGGGATGCCGGTGAACGCGATGGCGTTCCTCCGGGCCTGGGGCGCGACCTTAATGAATTGGGGGGTCAAGGTCGCCGTCCTGGCCTGGGTGCTGCGATTGATGGATGTCGCTCCACTTTCCGCAAGCTTTGGCGGTGCACTGGGCGGGGAGCTCTCTTCTGTCCTGCCTGTCCACGCGCCGGGTGGAGTGGGGACCTATGCTGCCGGTATTGTCGCGGGAACTCTGTCCTTTGGCGCTGCGGCGAGCCCCGGCGCGCTTGAGGTGATCAGCAAGGCGGCTGTGAACGCGCACCTGCTGATCCTGATCTCGGCCTTGCTCGGAACCGGGATGGCAATTCTCATTGCACCCTCGAAGGATGGCGCCTGAAGGAAAGCCGGCGGCTTGGACCCCCGCTCTTCCTCTTTCTACTGAAAGGCCGTCTCGTAGAAGCTTCTGAGCTTGCGCGAATGCAGCCGCTCGACCGGCATGGCTGCCAGCTTCTGCACTGCGCGGATGCCGATCTGCAGGTGCTGGCTGACCTGAGTTCGGTAGAAGGCGGTTGCCATGCCGGGCAGCTTCAACTCGCCATGCAGCGGCTTGTCAGAGACGCAGAGCAGAGTGCCATAGGGCACGCGGAAGCGGAAGCCGTTGGCGGCGATAGTCGCCGATTCCATGTCGAGCGCGATCGCCCGGGACTGCGACAGCCGCTTCACCGGGCCACGCTGGTCGCGCAGTTCCCAGTTGCGGTTATCGATCGTCGCGACGGTGCCGGTGCGCATGATGCGCTTCAGCTCGAAGCCTTCGTAACCTGTGATCTCCTCGACAGCATCCTCGAGCGCCTGCTGCACTTCGGCAAGAGCGGGGATGGGCACCCAGACCGGCAGGTCGTCGTCAAGAACGTGATCCTCGCGCACATAGGCATGCGCCAGCACGTAGTCGCCAAGCCGCTGGCTGTTGCGCAGGCCCGCACAGTGGCCCACCATCAGCCAAGCATGCGGGCGAAGCACGGCGATGTGGTCGGTGATCGTCTTCGCGTTCGAGGGGCCGACCCCAATGTTGACGAGAGTGATACCCGCATGGCCCTTCTTCTTCAGGTGATACGCCGGCATCTGCGGCATGCGCCCCACCGCGCCTGCATCGTCCTTCGCAGAGCCTGAGGGCGTGATGACGTTGCCGGGTTCGACGAAGGCGTCGTAGCCCTCGCCACCACGAGCCATCATTCCCCGCGCCCATTGAGCGAACTCGTCTATGTAGAACTGGTAGTTGGTGAACAGGACGAAGTTCTGGAAATGCTCAGCACTGGTGGCCGTATAGTGGCTGAGGCGTGCAAGCGAGTAATCGATCCGCTGCGCCGTAAAAGGTGCCAGAGGCGACGGCTCACCTGGCACTTCCTCATACTCGCCGTTGGCGATCAGGTCGTCGGTGTTGGTGAGATCCGGCGTGTCGAAGAGATCGCGAAGGCTGAGATCGGCAAGGCTCGCAGTCGCGCTAGCTTCCACATGGGCGCCTTCGCCGAAAGCGAAGTGCAGCGGGATCGGCGTCGTCGATTCCGAAACGGTCACCGGAACATTGTGATTGCGCATCAGCAGTTCCAGCTGCTCTTTCAGATAGTGTCGGAAGAGCGTCGGGCGGGTAACCGTCGTCGTGTAGAGGCCGGGGGAGGTGACGTGTCCGTAGGACAGGCGCGAATCCGCATGCCCAAACGACGTCGTCTCGATGCTGACCTGCGGATAGCAGGCGCGGTAGCGGCCGGTGACAGGCGCCCCCTTTGCCAGCCCGCCAAAGGCGTCCATGAGGAAGCTCGTATTGCGCTCGTAAAGCGCAGTCAACGCGTCAACGGCGGCCGTCGCATCATCGAATACGCGCGGCTCGTAGCGACTGGGGCTGGCGTAGGAGAGGGGTGAAAGGGAAAAGATTCGTGTGCTCATGCGGCATTATAAGATGAAGTCGCTGGCAAGCGGAAGACACCCGGACCGCTGGCGGTCTCAGCTCATGGACTGCCGCTGCAGGCTCACGAACAGCACGAAGCCTGCGCCTTGCTTGGGCAGGAGGCCGTGATCGGCGCTGCTGACGGTCACAAGCGCAAGCGGTCCAACCAGTGTAAGTGTCGCCAGCGCAACACGAAGGAGAGCCACAAGGGCAGGACGGCGGCGTCGGGATGTTTGACTTCGGCTCATGACGCGCCCCCGCATGAGGCAGGCGCACAGTGTGCGAATGCGGCCAATCGTGATGCTGAGGCTCGCGATGCAGCCTGCAGAACAAGCGCCGAAAAGAGGATGGCGAAGTTGGCGCCAACGAGACTGATGATGAGCAAACGGCGAACCAGAACTGACATGTGCATCTCCCCGGACCTTGTGGGTGCACGTGTAGCTCTTCGGCCCTGAACTGCCGATGAGACGGGGGTTCATCTACGGTTCACAGAAGTTAACCGCAAATATCAGGTAGCTGAGTCAGCCCGAGAACAGGCTGGACAAGAAAAAAGCCGGCTTGCGCCGACTTCAGACTGCTGACAAACCCCTGGCCTGTGCTGGGGGTTTGCGATTCATTGGGACAT
>NZ_JALJRA010000019.1 GCF_022968135.1 Pseudorhizobium tarimense | reverse complement strand
ATCAGGAGCGGCGTGATCAGAAAGCCGCCGCCGACGCCGAACATGCCGGACAGGAATCCGACGGCCGCACCCATGCCGAGAATGATGAAGATATTCACCGAAAGCTCTGCGATCGGCAGGTAGACAGTCACGTAAGGTTCCTAAAAACTGTCGCCAGCTCATTGAAGGCTGGCTGTATGTCTGAGCCGATCGGCGCGGCAGGTTAATCCTCTACGAAGATCTCTTCTCGTCGGCGACGGATCACGGAAAGAGCCGGAGAGATTATCAGGATCGCCGCGATCAATAGCATTACGGCGCTGATGGGCCGCTCCAGAAAAACAGCAGGGTTTCCTCGCGACAAGAGCAGCGCCCGACGCAGGTGCTCTTCCATCATCGGCCCAAGGATGAAGCCTAGAAGCAAGGGCGCGGGCTCACAGCGCAGACGAACAAGGACATAGCCTCCGACACTGAAGATGATCAGCATCCAAACGTCGAACATCGAGTTGGAGAAGCTGAAGACGCCTATGCAGGTAATGACAATGATTGCAGGAAAGAGCAGATGATAGGGGAAGGCCAAAAGCCGCACCCACAATCCGACCAGCGGGAGGTTGAGCACCACCAGCATGAGATTCCCGATCCACATCGAGGCGATCAATCCCCAGAAGAGAGCAGGCTGTTCCGAAATTACATTGGGACCAGGCTGGATCCCGTGGATCATAAGCGCGCCGATCATGAGTGCCATGACCGGGTTTGACGGCAGACCAAGGGTCAGCATCGGAATGAATGATGTCTGAGCTCCGGCGTTGTTTGCCGATTCTGGACCTGCGAGTCCCTCCACCACGCCGCTGCCGAAGCGCGAGGGCTCTTTCGAAAGCCTTTTCTCCATGGCATAGGAGGCAAAAGAAGACAGTGTTGCCCCGCCTCCTGGAAGGATCCCCAGGAGCGACCCGATTGCCGTGCCTCGCAATATCGACCCCATCGCGCGGCGCAGACTTTTCAGACCCGCGGCAAGGCCCGTGATCTGTGCAACCGTCGCATGCCCTTCCTCTGGCGCATCCAGATTGCGCAACACTTCGGCCACGGCGAACAGCCCCATGGCAAGGGCGACGATGGCAACCCCGTCATAAAGATCCAGCACACCGAACGTATAGCGCTGAACGCCGGACGTGACGTCAGTTCCCACAAGCCCCAGCAGGAGGCCGATTATGGCCATGGCTATGGCCTTCAAAACCGAGCCACTGGCAAGCGCAATGGCGGCAATCAGGCCCAGCACCATCAATGAAAAGTACTCGGCCGGCCCAAACAGCAGGGCAGCCTTGGCCAAAGGCGGTGCCAGCAAGGCAATGATGAAGGTCGCTACGGTCCCGGCGATGAACGAGCCTACAGCCGCCATCGCGAGAGCCTCGCCTGCGCGGCCTTGCCGTGCCATCTGATACCCCTCCAGTGCGGTCACGACTGCCGATGATTCTCCTGGGGTATTGATGAGGATTGCTGTCGTGGAACCGCCATACTGCGCGCCGTAAAAGATACCTGACAGCATGATGAAGCCGGAGACAGGAGGCAGTCCGAACGACAAGGGGAGAAGCATCGCCACCGTCGGCGCAGGCCCCAGTCCGGGCAAGACGCCGATCAGCGTTCCGATCAGAACCCCTGCAAAGCAATAGAACAGATTAAGCGGTGTGAGCGCTGTTTCAAAACCCAAGGCCAATTGCTGAAGCAGATCCATTTCAGCCTCCGATCCAATGGCCGAACTCATGCAAGGGCAAGCCCAGCCCCAGGCGGAAGATCAAGTCGGATGCCACGGTAAGGCCGAGCGCGAGGGCGACCGCAGAGCGCCAGCTGAAGGCTGGGCTTGCAGAGGCCGCTAACAACACCACCATTGGCATTGTAAGGTAGCTGCCGAGCGGCTGCATTAAACCTGCAAAAAGCACCATTGCCATGATCACTCGTGCATGGGGCCCGAGCCGTGGCAATGTCAGCGTCTCCTGCTGGGCTCGTCCGCGCACTGCGACGACCAATCCGATGGCGATCAGAAGCGTAGACAAGATCACAGGGAAGAAGCCGGGCCCCATGCGCAGCAGCGAGCCGAAACCAAAATCCTGCGCGAGGATGAGGAAGCCGGCGCCGAGGAGGACGAAAAGGCCGCCTGCCAGAACATCCGACGAGAGGACATTGGGCCTTGACGCCTCGCTGTTCGTCTCTTTTTCAAGCTGCATCATACCCCGCCCACAATGATGGATGGGTCCTGCAAGGGCGGAGCCGGGTAATGCAAGCCGCGCTGCCCCGAAAGACCACGGTTGGGCTGAGGGGCGCTTGCCGGTCGCTCTAGCCCGACGAAGCCGCCTTCATCCACCGCTTCCAGATCCTCGCCATAAAGCTCGAGCCGCAGTTGCTGTTGCAGCCGCAATAGGACGTGATCATGATCTGAGGATGCGGAGAGATCGTACATCTCATGCGGGTCTGTCTGCAGGTCGAAAAGCTGGAAGACGCAACCGGCAGGATACCAGATCAGCTTGTATCGCTCGTCCCTGATCATCCGCATCGCCTTCACACCGGCCAAGGCTTCTGCATAGAGTGTTTGGCGCTGATGATCCTGCGACACCATCGAGATCCCTTCGCATGTGTCCGGGATGGTGATCCCACACAGTTGCAGAAGCGTAGGCATGATATCTTGCAACCCGACGAGACGCTCATCGACTACCCCGACACCCACCCGCTTGTCGTCTGCTACTCCGACGAGAACCATGGGCACTTTGGCCGAGCCTTCATACATCATGCGCTTCGCATAGAAGCCGTGGTCGCCAAGCATGTCCCCGTGATCGCTGGTGATCAAGATGATCGTGTCGTCCAGAATCTGTTCCTCGCGCAAAGTCCCGATCAGGACTCGCAACTGGTGGTCGATATGCGTACAGAGCGCGTAAAAGGCCCTTCTCATATCAGCAAGCTGGGCTGGTGGTAGGCTCGACCAGTAATCCCTGGCCAACTTCAATGGGTATGGCAGGCGCTCGTCATCCACTGCCCAGCCTGCGATGTTCGGCTCGTCAACCTCCCGCGCACGATATCGCTCCAGATAGCTGGCCAGGGGGATCAACGGAGGATGCGGCGGCGTGTAGGAGACATGCCACAGGGCCGGCCGCGTCGGATCTCGTCGCTTGATTGAACGCGCTGCTGCCCAGGTCGTCCAGTTGGTGACATGTAGCTCCTCGGGAAGATGCCAGGTCCTCCAGCTATACTCGTTGTTGCTCATACCGTGCAGGAATTGCTGTCCTGCATATCCCTTATCGGCGAGAAACATTTCGTAATCGTCGGTACCACCCAGTGCGCCGCGCCCCTCCTCTGCCAAGAGCGCGTCATCGAAACCAATTCGATCACGCTGCGGATAGACATGAAGCTTGCCGATGGCCTGGCTTTGGTAGCCGGCCTGACCGAATGCCTGCGCCAAGGTCGTCATGTCTGCCGGCATGCGCAGTGACGGCTGGAAGGTTCGGTCACCATGCCGGCGCGGGCTAGCGCCCGTCATGATCGTTCGACGCGCGGGAATACAGATTGGGCATTCGGAGTAAGCATTGGCAAATCTGGTGCCTATCGAAGCGAGATGATCGATGGTCGGTGTTTCGATCACCGGATGACCTGCGCAAGCCAAAAGCCCGCCAGGCCATTGATCAACCGTAATGAACAGCACATTTGGTCGCGGCTTGGAGATGTAGTCCCCGCCGCAGGCTTTATTCAGCATCTTCATCTCGCTCGACTGGGACGGGTTAGTCCTTGGTCACGCCCGCGGCATCGACCAGGCTCTTCATCTTCTTGTTCTCGGCCGCAACAAACTCGGCGAACTGTTCAGGCGACCCGCCGGCGAGACCGATGTTGAGCTCCGCGAAGCGGTCTTTGACCTCTTGTTCGTCGAGGATCTCGCCAACGGCGGTGTTGACCTTCTCGACGATCTCAGCGGGAACACCTGCGGGATACATGATGCCGTGCCACGAGGTGAAGGTGAAGTCATTGACCCCTGCTTCCTGCATCGTTGGAACGTCGGGTAGCGCCTGGGATCGTGCAGTGCCCGTAACCGCCAACGCCTTGAGGGCGCCATTCTTGACATGGGGAACGGCAGTGCCATCGATCATCATAGGCACATGTCCAGCGATCACATCCGTCAAAGCGGGAGCCGAACCATTGTACGGAATGTGCAAGGGACCAATGCCGGTCAAGCTTTTCAGATACTCGAACGCCAGGTGTTGAGGGGAACCGTTGCCGGATGATGCGTAGGAGAGAGTTTCCGGATCGGACTTCGCGAGATCAATCAGTTCCTGCACATTGTTGGCCTTCACTTGCGGGTTGGCCACGAGAAGCAGGGAAACGGAGGTCACTTGAATCACCGGCTCGAAATCATCGATCGGATCGTAGGTCAGGTTTTCGTAGACATAGGGACTGATCGCATGGGTGCTTATGTCTCCGATCTGCATAGTGTAGCCGTCAGCAGCAGCGGATGCGACTTCCGTCGTGGCGATCGTTCCACCCGCTCCGGGCCGATTTTCGACGATGACGGACTGGCCGAGCTTCTCTCCAAGCTTCGGCGCGATGGTCCTGGCGATGAGATCCGTGTTGCCGCCCGGAGCGAACGGTACGATCAACGTCACCGGCTTCGTCGGCCAGTATTCTTGGGCAGACACGTTGGACACAGACAAAGCCGCAACACCCATCACGGCGGCGGTTAGCGCAGCAAACTTCTTCATCGATTCCTCCCAAAGGGCGACAGGCATCCTCGGCCTGCCTTTCATAACTAACCGTTAGAAGCTAGTCTAATGATCTCTGATATGGAAATTAGAAGGGCTAATAATTATGGATCAGAAGCTGCTGTTTTCGTTCGTCACTCTGGCTGAAGAGCTGAATTTCGTACGGGCGGCCGAGCGGCTGCGGATTACCCAATCAGCTCTGAGCCAGCAGATAGCAAAATTTGAACAGGAGCTCGGCTTCACGCTATTCGACAGAACGCGACGGCGCGTCTCTTTAACAGACGCGGGCCGGAGCCTTCTGGAGGAAGGCAGGATTGCGTTGCGCCAGCTCGATCTGGCAGTCGAGATGGCCAGACGCGCATCGGAGGGAAAATCGGGACGGCTGACGATCGGCTTCGCGGATGCAGCGGCCTTGAACATCCTGCCCGAACTCACCTCGCAATTCTCCCGCAGTTACCCGGGCGTCAACATTATCCTCCATGAGATGATTTCCAGCGAGCAGGTTGAAGCTTTGAGAGCGGGACGAATCCAGATTGGTCTACTACGGCCTGTCTTCAACAACGAGGATTTCGATACCCGCCTCCTGTTGCGAGAGCCGTATGTTGTCGCCGTGGCTACTGAGCATCGGCTTGCGCGTCAGCAGGTGATCCGTATCCGTGATCTCGCCGATGAAGGCCTCATCATGACACGAAGGGTCAAGGCGCTTTATCTTGAGCGAAACTTCCAGCCGGCCTTCAAAAGAGCGGGCACCCAGCCAAAGATTGTCCAAGAGGTAAACGAGTTGCATGCCATTCTGGGACTGGTGGCCGGCGGGCTGGGTGTCGCCCTTTTCCCCAAATCGATAACCAAGCTCGACCTTGAGGGCGTCCTTTATCGGCCACTACACGCTCAAGAGTCGCCGGTCGCTGAGCTCCTGATTGCCTGTCGGTCCGATGAACGCAGCGTAACGGCCCGAAATTTCGTGAAACTGGCGACCAATGCCTTCCCTCAACCTGACCGATACCCGCTCTAGCCGGTTTTTATTCGACAGAAGGAATGGGTGAACCGAAAACTCAAGGGAATTGTTCAAGGCGCCGAAGATATCATGATGGACGCCAAGCGAGCACTAATTACCTGGTTTTTCTAAAGTGGCCTTACGAGCCATGGTCACATCACATACAAGCAGACTTATCACATGATTTCGGCGCTCGCATCCAGTGCGCTCCATTCAGTGCAGGTAAGACTAAAGCTCGCGAGGAGAAACGCCTTTGCTCGTGGTAGCGAAATCGGCTTGATCGCTTGCGCTGCCGTTGTCGGAGTGGCCGCCGGTACAGCGTGAGCGCCATGAGCTGGATCTCCAAGTCGCTGCACAGTCTGATCTTCGGCATTCCACCTGACGAATGGCTCCGTTCTTCCTCCATTGAGGACAGGCTGCTATTGCTCTGTGCGCCCGTGTCGGCGGCATTTTGAGGGGCTGCCTGTACCTTGCGCTGCGCAAACGCTGAAGTCGCTCTATTGTAGACCCAATCGAAGCAAACGCGCGTTATCGCGGCCCGATATCTTCGGCGGACAGCATCATCGTCGGGGTCCAGAACCTGATCTCTAATGGCTTCGGCGCCTCCATTGGCCTTGAAGGCGGCTACCCGCAACTGCCATCCGGAACGGCCTCGAAGCTTGGCGCGAAGCTCAACCTGCGTCGTGAGGACCTGCCGTTCTGGTGGGCTGTGGTGCGGCAGGAGGCATTGCTGCGGCCTTCAATGCGCCGCTTACCGGAGCCTTCTATGCCGTCGAACTCATCATCGGAACCTATAGCACGGTCGCCCTTGCTCCTGTCGTCGTTGCTGCAATCTTGGCGACCTTGATGGCGCGTACATTGTCTGGGGACTCGTTCCTGATCAAGATCGGCGACATCGGCCAGGTCGCACCATGGGATTTCTACCAGCGATCCTGCTTGGCGCGTTTTGCGCCATACTTGGGATCGGCATCATGAAAGGCGTAGCCTTCACCGAAAAGCTCGCGAGAGAGAGCTCCATCCATGCCGCACTACGCCCTGCACTAGGTGGCATCGTCGTAGGTCTCATGGCCATGGCACGCCGCAAGTTCTTTCTGCCGGTCACGGCGTGCTTCACTTGAACCTGGAAACGCAAAGCAGCATTGGCGTCCTCGTGAGCATTCTCCGGCTAAAGGCAACAGCGTCAGCGATCCATCGGTTCTGGGTTTCGTTGGGGGCCTTTTCTTCGGATCTCTCTTCATGAGTGCGATGCTGGGGAAAATCTTCGCCATGCCGATCGGATACCTGCTGGACAACGAATTGAAACCGGCAGTGTTCGCTGTGGTGGGGACGAGTTCCCTGGCCGTCGCGCTTATCGGGGGGCCGTTGACGATGACGTTTTTGGCGCTTGAGATTACCAGGAATTTTCCGATCACAGCGCTGGTCCTGGCGGCGACCATCACGTCCTCCTTAGTTGTGCGCACAACGTTCGGCTACTCGTTCGCCACGTGGCGATTCCAACTGCGCGGAGAGAGCATCCGCAGCCCTCACGATATTGGATGGATACGCAATCTGACTGTAGACAAGCTCATGCGACCAGACATCAAGAAAGCGAATGCAAGCCTTTCGCTGCAGGAATTCCGAGAACAGTTCCCGTTCGCCTCCACACAGAGGGCCATCATCGTGGACGAGAATGAGAGATATGTCTGGATCGTACTCGTACCGGAAGTCTATGCCGAAGAGAGCGATGGGCAGCAGTCTGCAGATATCGGCAGGTTCATTCGGTATCGCAACGACACTCTTCAGCCGCAGATGAACGCCCGCCAAGCGGCCACGATCTTCGACAAGACCAGCAGTGAGGCTTTGGCGGTCGTGAACAACCTGATTGAACGCCGAGTCATCGGCCAGCTCGGCGAGGCCCACACTCTGCGCCGACACGCTGAATAACTGGATAGTCGCCGCCGTGAGGCGACCGGCGAAACCCTTTGAGGACCGGTGATACTACGGAGATGCTGCGCGCTAAGTCCATCCAGAGCATGAAGCCCCGGCTGCAGGGTTCGCTCATGCTCGATCGTCTCGAGGTGAACGCCATCGCCCTGCTCGCTCGTCTCGAGGTGAACGCCATCGCCCTGCTCGCTCAGGGAGCACCGACACAAGCTCGGATGCAGCGGGCTTATCAATCATTTGGCATTGAACGGCATCTGATCATAGGCTATGCGAAAGCCGGTGTTACTGGCTGCACTGTCAGCTGATAGGCCCATGCGCGCGGCAATCCGGTATCGATAGCAGTAGCTCTTGTGGCATAAGAAGGAGCCACCCTTGAGGACCTTGTCGCCGTGCTTCGCGGCATTTGCGTTCCGCAGCTTGGCCTGCCGAGACAAGGAACGGATGCGAAATGCGTCTGCAGACCACTCCCAAACGTTGCCAACAAGGTTGTAGAAGCCACTTTCAGTGGGTGCATAACTGCGCACCGGGGCTGTTCCCAGGAAACCGTCGGCAAGGGTGTTGTGGTACGGAAAGCGGCCTTGCCAGATATTGCAGAAAATATCCGTATCATTCGGCTCCTCGTCACCCCAAGGATAGCACCGTGACCGATTGCCACCACGAGCAGCATGCTCCCATTCTGCTTCGGTCGGGAGACGCCCGCCCACCCAGGCCGCGAACGCGACAGCGTCGTTCCACGAAACCTGCGTGACCGGATGGTCCAGTCGATCGTCGATGGAGCTGCCTGGTCCCTCTGGCATGGCCCAGAAGGCGCCATGCACGCGAGTCCACCATGGAGTCTCCGCAACATTTTGCGCGGCGAGTTTTTCTTCCGTCAGGAGGGGGCTAAACACAGCTGTACAGCCGTATTTCTCTGCTTCGGTCTGATAGCCCGTCGCTGCAACAAAATCAGCGAATCGCCTGTTTGTGACGGTTTCTATCTCTAAATAGAAGTCTGCAATATTTACCTTGCGCGCTGGGCCTTCACCGTCAGCAGCGATGACGGCCTCGTTGCTCCCGACGAAGCTCTCCCCTCCCTTAACCGCCACCACTTCGCCAGCCTTGCCATGCAGAGCGATCATCGAATCGGGCGTGACCGCTCTGCCGCCGCCTACTCGGCCAGCGGTGGAACAGCAACTGCTCATGATTGTCTTTCCCAAACTTGAATCATGAACCGTCTTCTACACTCCTTACCTGCCGCTCTCAAACAGCATCTCGAGATGAAACGTATGCGAACCGCCGCGCGGCGTTGGTAGGAGAGATCCGTTCCCCCTCAATTCCTCTCGGCTCAGGCGATTGTGGGTCGCGGGCTCGATGCAGAAAAGATTGATCCCTTCGCTGTCATTACGCAAGGTCTGCAGGAACGGCAGTTTTCTTCCGTCGTACTTCATCTGAAATCGCGGACCACCCTCTGACATAGCAGCTAGAACGACCTCCGCTACGGCCGCGCCTGAAGGACGCGTCCTGATACCATCGTGTCCCAGAGTGTGCCCTGTAACATCATCACCGTTGAGACTGAAGGCGCTGCCTGGTGTCACAAGGGGATAGCCTAGATTGACGTGGTACATTGCCATAACCGGCAAATCGCCTGCCAATACTGTCACCCGGTCGGAGACGACGAGCGAGCGACCACCGAGTGGAACATAGACATGCCTTTGCAGCCGGATTGTACCATAGTTGAGGTTGAACTGCGTCGCCTCCGCCTTGACCCTGAAGATGCCTTCGTCGCCGTCCCAGATCGTATCAGTAGCGATGATCCGGGCGGGCATGTGCATCATGTTTCCGTGCAGCGGGAAATGACGGTCCCCTTCCATTTCCGGCTGGCGAATATGGTCAAACCCGCAGGTCGCCATCAGGCCCGACAACGGGTTGTTTTCTCCCACTGCGAAGGGAGCCGACGTACCCATGGGGTTGATCCAGCCGAACGGGATATCGTCGCACCATACCTGACCAATGTCACAGCAGCGATCCGGCAGAAGATCAACGCGTAGGCCACCGCCACTGTCGATCTGCAGGAGACGGCTGCTGCGACCGGCTCCGTCTTCCACTGTCAGTTTCTTAAAGCCGGCCACATGCAAGAGGTCAGGAAAAACACGTCCGAGCTCTCGCTTTGTAAAAGACTGGCCAAACAACATCACCATATCGCTTCTTCCGTCTACGCCTTCTTCAATCAAGCAACACGTTCTCGCTGCTGCCGGCGTCGAACACGTGCCAGCGGTCAGCGATCGGCAGGATCGAGAGGACATCCCCTTGTGCGGGTGTCGTCTCAAGACCTTCGGGTACACGGACGCTGATGGACCCGAGATCAGATTGACCAAAGATGAAGATCTCGTGCCCCAGCCATTCAGTGACATTCACTGTGACCTGGAGTGCGCCAGGTGTGGTGTTCAGCACGATCGCGAAATGCTCGGGCCGCACCCCGACCATCACTGCGGTTCCGCTATGGCACGCGACGGAGAGTCTTGACTGCTGCCCGGCTGAAGCCGGCAGACGCATCCCACCAATGTGGAAATGCCCTTCCGCCATCTGCAGGCGCCCGGCCAGGAGGTTCATCTCCGGTGTGCCGATGAAGGTGGCGACAAAGGTGTTACGCGGGCGCAGATAAAGATCCTGTGGTGAACCGATCTGCTGCAGCTTGCCATCCTTCAGGAGGGCAATGCGGTCCGCCATCGTCATCGCTTCCACCTGGTCATGGGTGACGAAGATCGACGTTGCTTTAAGCCGCTCATGGAGACGGCGGATTTCGATCCGCGTCTGGGCACGCAACTTGGCATCGAGGTTCGACAGCGGCTCATCGAACAAGAATAGCTTCGGATTGCGCACGACGCAGCGTCCCATTGCAACGCGCTGGCGTTGGCCCCCAGAGAGCTGTCCCGGCTTGCGGTCCTCCAGGCCGCCAAGATCCAGCATCGCCACCGCTTCCCTTACACGCTGGTCGATGACGGCGGGATCCTCTCCGCGCATCCGCAGTGCAAATGACATGTTGTCACGAACGGTCATGTGCGGATAAAGCGCGTAGGACTGAAACACCATTGCCAGATCACGTGCCGATGGATCCAGATGCGTAATGTCCTGACCATCAACAAGAATCTTTCCGGAGGTGGTTTCTTCCAACCCGGCAATCATCTTGAGGAGCGTCGATTTACCACTGCCCGAAGGACCGACGAGGACAAGAAATTCACCGGAATTGATCTCGAAGTCGACGCCGGGAATAACCTCCACTGCGCCATAGGATTTCGCGACTTTCTGAAGTTCTAAATGTGCCATGAACTATCCTATTTGACTGCGCCGGCCAGCAGGCCACGCACGACGAAACGCTGCCCGAACATGATGAATGCCAGCGCTGGGAGCATGGAGAGCATAGATGCTGCCGCCATCTGGCCGTAGAGGATCTGGTGCTCTTGCGCGAACGTCGCGATGGCAACGGGGGCAGTCATCGTGTCCTTGTTGGAGAGGTTGAGAGCGACTGCAAAGTCGCTCCATGCGGAAATGAAAGTCAAAGCGCCGGCGGCTGCCATGCCACCCAGTGACAGCGGAAGGATCAGGTGGCGGAATACTTGTGGGTAGGTGCAGCCATCGAGCCGAGCTGCCTGCACAAGCTCCTTCGGGATGTTCATGACAAAGCCGATCATGAGGAACAGGGCCATCGGCAGGCCCTGCACGACTTGCGCGAGGATGAGCGCAGTGTAAGTGCCATGCAGACCGACCTCGGTGAACATGACGTACCACGAGCCCACGAATGTCAGGGTCGGCAGCATGTGGAACACCAGCGCCCAGCCAAGCAGAATAAAGCTGACCCAGCGGGGCGGCTGAAGCCGGGCAAGCGTAAAGGCTGCGACGGTTGCGATGATCAGCACCAGCAGGGTGGAGACGACCGAGACGATGGCGCTATTCCACAGATTCCAGAGAAAGTGTGACTGCCGGGAATTGATGATTTGATGGTAGTTAGCGAGGGTGATAGGGGCGATCGTCGTCCCCATCAAAATGTCGATCTGCCGCTTGAATGAGTTTGAAAGTATCCAAACCATCGGTCCAAGGATGATCAGAGCATAACCCCAGGCGAGCAGGTTCCCACCCATGCCTCCGAGTTTTTGTCTGGCACTCATGCCTCAGCCCTCAGTTTGCGACGTCGACGGACAACGGTGTTGGCGAAAACGATCATTCCGGCCACCCCAGCGATGGTCACCAGCGACATGGCAGATCCCATCCCGACCCGGTCCTGGGCGAAGAAGACGCGGTTGATGGAGAAGTTGATGACCTCCGTAGCCGTTCCTGGCCCGCCACCAGTCAGCAGGTAGATCTCATCGAAGACCTTGAACGACAAGATCATCCGAAATGCCAAGGTGATAAGGATGGTGGGCATCATCAGTGGGATCGTGATGTAGCGTAATTCCTGCCAACGGTTCTTCACGTCCAGTTTCGCGGCATCGAATACCTCTTGATCGAGCGATTCTAAACCGGCGAGCGTCAACAGGAAGACGAAGGGCGTCCAATGCCAGACGTCCACGATGATGACCGACATCAGCGCAAACCTCGGGTCGCCGAGCCAATCTACCTGTGGCAGCCCAACGAGACTGAAGAGGAAATTGACCATGCCAAAGTCCCGGCCGAGCAGAAGCCGCCACATCGCCCCGATGACGATCGGCGGAATAACGATCGGCAGTAGAAAGATTGCTGTCAGCAGGCCTCGCCCGAGCTTGGAAGCTCTGCGAACCGCAAGTGCCATGGTAAAGCCGAAGATCATCTGCAGCGTGACCGCGCAGACGGCAAATACGGTCGTATTGCGAACCCCCGCCCAATAGACCGGCTCGCCCGTGAAGAGCTCCTGAAAGTTTTGAAGGCCGACAAAATTCACGACCGCGGCGCCCGAAACCCAATCGACATCAGCGAGACTGAGATAGGCAAGATTAAAAACAGGCCATATCGAAAGAGCGGCCAGTATGATGATCGCGGGAGCAAGCGAGCCAATTCTCCACCAGAGATTAGCACGCTCTATTCTGGCCGCGTCCAAGGGGCGTGTTGCCATCGATCGTCACTCCATGAGGAAGGTATCCAGGGCACGATCCCGGATACCTTCCAGCTCACAGCATCTTGGGAGGTGTGAGTTTGTAACCTGCGGCCGTAAGGACATCGTGTGCCTCCTGGGCCGCGCCGTTGAGGGCTTCCTTCGCGGAAATCTCGCCGATCAGCGCGCGGTTGAGGTAGAGCGATATCACCTCTTTCATCCGCACACCTTCTTTCATCGGCGTATTCATCTGGGCCACATCCGCATTCTCGGAGAAGGCCTTGATGAAGCGGTAGTTCGGATCGCCCGCCAACGCAGTGTCGGCCAGATCGCTTCTGATCGGAATACCCCCTGCTTCGACGTAAGCAACCTGAGTTTCCTTCTCGAGGAACCACTTTAGGAACTTCATCGCAGCTTGCTGATTAGCCTCGGGAATATTCTTCGGGATCCCCGCCATCCACTGCCCGGCGACCGATGCGTGCTTGCCTTCGGGACCGGCTGGTAGAAGAGCTGTTTCGATCGTATCTGTTACGATGGACTTGTTGGGATCCTGCAAATCAGCGACTGCGGCGATAACTGCTGTGCCTTGGGCAGCCTTGCCAGTGGCCAGCAACTGGATGAGTTCGGCCTGCTCCAGCGCACCCGGATTCCCGGTCCCATATTCCTTGTTCAGCTTGATGAAGGTTTCCAGTGCCTGGAGCCCCTGCAGGTTATTCAGTGTGATCGAATAGTCGCCCTGTTGCGGGTCTGCGAAATAGCTGCCGCCAAAGCTGAAGAGCATCGGCGAGAAGTCAAAAAGGATCGACTCGCGTGTTCCTCGTGCGACAAAGCCGTATGTTTCCGGCGGGTTATGCAGGGCTTTGGCGTTCGCGATCAGATCATCCCAAGTCTTTGGCACCTGCAGACCGGCGTCTTCGTAAAGGTCGCTCCGGTAATAAAGCACCAGAACGTTGCCATTCGTAGGAACGCCGTAGAGCTCGCCGTTAGGGTCGAAACTGTTCTTCTCGGCGCTCCAATAGGCCGAGCCACCGAAATCTACTACACCCTTCGGCAGAGCAAAGCTTGCGTCGATTTCCTTCAGCGGCTTGAGAAAACCGCCAGCATACATCTCGGCGAGGCTCTGGGCGTTGATGTTGATGATGTCGTAAGACCCGGTCTCGGCACGCACCGAGTTGCGCGTCTTGTCTACCATGCCACCGAAGGGGGGCACATCAAGCTGAAACTTTGTGCCGGTTTCCGCCTGATATTCATCCACCAATGAGACGAAAGCATTCAACCAGGGCGACTGGCTAATCAAAACGCGCAACGTACCGGCGTCCTGTGCGACGGCCGAACTTGCGAGGCACGCGGCCACCGATAAACCCGCCAATAGCCTCGCCACCGTGCCCTTCGTGTATTTCCCGAACGTTTTTTCAGACATTTTCATTCCTCCCTAGATTGAATTGTCGTTTAAGACGGGCTCAGGCCCATCCAATTGAAGAACTCCGGCGTCGCTGTATGCTGGATGAGAATCTCCAATATCGCTTTTGTGAGGCGGCTTTCCACTTCGGGCGCGTCAAGGGGATTGAGCTGACCGGGATCAGCGATGTTGTCGTAAAGCGCTGTTCGAAAGCTCTTGAAATGAGTGCGGTCGCCGCCTGGCGGCCGTCGCGCGTCGTTGAGCGCGCTTATTCTCAGGACCGGCAGGCCTTTGGTGAAGGATAGAGGCGGATGCAACTCTGCCGTCTTCAGCTCATCAAGGGCAAAGAAGCTGTGAAGGTGTGTCGGCATCAGCGTGTATTCGCTGAGGCTCTCATCGTCCAAATCGGGCGGATAAAGGAAGCAGGTATACTGGCCGTCCGTCGCGCCGATGGCTCCGCCGAACATGCCAAAGATGACAGCCCGTTCCTCGTCTTCGCGATCTGCAAGTTCAAGTACGGAGGTGCCTCGCACCTCAGGTGGGATATGTTGACCAAACAAGCTCAGGATCGTAGGCATCAGATCTGGGGTCTGGGTCAGTGCGCTGGTGCGCGTGCCCTTTCGTGCGCCCAAGTCAGGGTGATGCACGATCAGCGGGATGTGCGAGATTTCTTCGTAGTAAGGCATGACGTTCTTGGCCCACCAGTCGTGCTCAGACAGGAGATAGCCATGGTCCGTCGTCAGAATGAGACAGGTGTCGTCCCACAGATTGTGGGCGTCGAAGTAGTCTAGAAGCTTGCCAAAATACTCGTCGCACATTGATACCAGCGCAGCATAATTGGCGCGGATTTCAGCGATCTCATCAGGGCTTTCGGAGACTGGGGCGTATTTTGGCCAATCAATGATAGGGCCATCGTAGTTTGTTTTCAGTTTGTCGCGGAAGCGCGTCGGCGTGTAGAACGGTTCGTGTGGATCGAAGCATTCCAGATGCAGCATCCAGTTGTCGGCCTCGCGATTGTTGTCGAGGAAGTCGAACGCCCGCTCGAAACACTGAACCGCCGGGAAATCCTTTTCCTTCTTGATGAATTGTCGGTTGATCTGGTGCTGCAACCGGTTTGCCTGACCGGGTCCATTGTAATGCTTGCCGGAGTAGTCCCGCCGAAACTGTTCAAGCGGCGGCTTAACCAGCGCCTTCCAGGTGTCATATTCCTGGCCCCGAACAAAGTCCCAGGTCGAGTAACGGGAGTGATAGGTCGCGCCGCCATCCTCGAAGTAATGGAAATGATCCGTCACGAGGTGTGTGTAGACGCCAGCGTTCTTCAAAAGTTCCGGCATCGAGTTGTCGAAAGGCTCGAGCGGTCCCCAGGAGCGATGCATGAAGCTGAGGCGCCCAGTGTGAAGGTCGCGGCGCGCGGGCATGCAAGGCAAGCTTCCGACGTAGTGGTTGTCGAATGTCAGCGAACGCGTTGCGAACCGATCAAAGTTGGGGGTTGGAACCGCAGCACCCCCGTAACAACCCATGGCAAGCCTGTTCAACGAGTCAAACAGCACAAAAACGACGCGCATCAGAGATCCTCCCAACGGCAAACTAGCCTCATCGCCTTACTTGCGCTAATACCTCTCAGCGTCACGTCGATAACCGGGAGATATCGGGTTGGCCATGCACCACATATGGCGGCTTCACCATTTTCTGAGCGTTGCTGAACAGGGTAGCTTTCATGCGGCAGCGCGCGCGATCAACGTCAGCCAGCCAGCTTTGACGAAGTCCATCCGTCTACTTGAGCAGGATCTAGGCTGTGCTTTGTTCGTGCGAATGTCGAGCGGTGTCCGCCTGACGGAGGCGGGAGAACTTTTCAAACAGCGCGCCCGCGAGATTGAAGCGGCATGGAATTCTTCTTTGGTTGAACTGAAAGTGCAGACCAAGGGTTTGGGCGGCGAGATGCGGATTGGTGGCGGGCCCGTCTATTCGGCAGTCTATTTCCCGAGCATGCTGGCGGAGCTTAGATCCAGTTTCCCAAACTTGCGCGTGTCGGTCTCGACCGGGGTCGGGGGCGATCTCCTACCACTTCTCGAGCGGGGCGATATCAGAGCCTACGCTGGCGGCATCCCGACAGAAGTCGATGGTCTTGGACGCGATTTTGTAACCGACATCCTTTACCATCAAGGTAACTCGCTGTTCGTTTCGCACCAGCACCCTTTGTTCGACGAAGCCGAAATCACTCCTGAAAAACTTTTATCCTATCCGTGGCTGAGCTTGTTCAGCGGGGGACTGGCAAATGCCAAGATCGACCGTTTCTTCGAAGCGAATGGACTGCCGGCACCCCAACTGGCGCTTCAGTCTCACTCGCTGCAGATCGCCCTGAAAATGCTGGTAGAACATAATTTTATTGCCTGCATGCCGGTACCCTTGGCCAAGAGCTACTCAACGCTCCAACTGCGCGAAATCAATCTCGAGGGCTTCCACTGGAGCATACCTACGGGCATAACCTACCATCGATCTTCAGCAGGTTTTCCGCCGATCAAAGCCATGCGGGAGTACTTGAAGCGCGCCACTCCGTTCGGCGCACCTGGCCTGAACATCCCGCCTTCAACAGAGCAAACAAAGAACTAGCCTCACCCCACAGCTGTCGATGCAGACTGCTGAATTTCGCAATGATGACGCGGGAGGAAGTGGCCAGTTGTGCTTGAGAGGCCTAGCATACACCTGGCCTTCGAATTCTCGACGAGAGCGCTTCAAGGAAGAGCTGCGACTTCCTTGCCTGCTCCAGATGGCCTGGACGATCTTACGGTAGAGTAGACAATTGCCACGAGCAGGACCAGATCGATGAGTAGGATCAGAGCGCTTATGGGACGCTCGACGAAAATCATCAAGCCATCTTGGGAAAGAAGCAGGGAACGGCGCAGGTTACTCTCCATGGTGCTTCCCAGGATCATGCCGATGATGAGCGGCGCCAGAGGATAGCCAGCACGCCGCATAATATAGCCTATGAGGCCGAAGGCGAGCATGACCCAAAGATCGAAGACGGAGCTTTGCAGGGCATAGGTGCCAAGGGTAGACAAGAGGAGGACTGCGGGGAGGAGCCACGCTTTTCGGACTATCAAAACGGATCCGAACACAGGGGCAAGCAGCGTGCCCAGGAGAAGCAGGATCGCGTTGCCCATCAGGTAAGCGATGAAGATACCGCCGGCGACGTCGGGATGGTCACGGAAAAGATCCGGACCCGGGAAAAAACCGAGCAGGATCAACGCACCCATCAGGACCGCCGTAGAGGCGTCTCCCGGTATTCCAAGCGACAAGGTTGGGATCAGGGCGCCGCCACAGCAGGCATTGTTCGCCGCCTCGGTCGCCACGACGCCGCCTTCGGCACCTTCTCCGTATTTCTCTTCCGCGCGCGCGAGCTTCTTTGCAGTGGCATAAGAGATGAAGGCGCTGACATCGCCGCCGGCGCCTGGAATGGCCCCGAAGAAGGTTCCGATCATAGAGGAGCGGAAGAGATTGACCTTGTGACGCGCCAGGATCTTCAGCGCCGAGAATGTCACCTTGAGCCGTTGCACATTTGGTCGTGCCAGCAGATTACCGGTCTGGATCTGAAAGAACACCTCGGACAGGGCAAACAACCCGACCACGACGGCCACCAGGTGCGGCCCGCTGGAAAGCCGAAAGCTATCGAGCGTGAAACGATAAGCATTGGTGAACTCATCCGTTCCAATCATCGAGAGAAACAGGCCAAGCCCACCTGCGAGCAGACCCTTCAAGGCTGAACCTTCCGAGACCAGCGCGATGGTCAAGACGCCGAGTACAGCCATGGCGAAGTATTCGGGAGGTGCGAAACGAAGGGCGAATTTCGCCAGGAGCGGGGACAGGAACACCAGCACGAGCCCGCCAACAAGGCCGCCCACGGCTGAGGATGTCATGGCCAGGCCCACCGCATCTTGCGCACGTCCCTTCTGGGCCATCGGAAAGCCGTCGAACAGAGTTGCTGCGGCAAGCGGCGTGCCTGGTACTCGCAACAGGATCGCCGATATCGATCCGCCCGCCGAGCCCCCGATATAGATGGCGATCAGCATTCCCATGGCAGGGATGGGAGGCAAATGGAACGCCAGAGGCAGGAGCAACACGATCCCCATCAGGGGGCCAAGACCGGGCAGCACCCCGATGATCAGACCGCCCAGAATTCCGAGCGTCGTGAGGGTCAACGCATGCAGGTTGAAGGAGAGCGATGCCCCCGCATACAGCAGATCAAGCATACGAGCCTCAGCTAAAAAGCGCCAGGTTGAACATCCCGACGGGAAGAACGACGTTCAGCAGCCCCTCAAAGACGAAGGAGCAGACGAGCCAAAGCACCAGCGCTCCGAAAACGGCTCTCATCCACGACAGGCCGAGGCTTCGCATCATGATGGCGCACAGGAGCGGCGTCAGGATGTGGAAGCCAATGCTGGGCAATCCGATCAGATACAACATGAAGAGCACCGTCACAGCCAGTGCACGAGGGGTGTCCAGCTGTTGCTCCTCCTGAGGTGGATTCGTGCGCCTGAAGAGTATGCGGACGAACTGGACGATGACGACCAGGATCATCAGGCTGGCTATGACCAGAGGATAGAGCGCGGCGTTCTCCAGTGGCCCGCCACTCGCCGCACCCTGTTCTTCCAGCGAGGTGGCTGCCTGCCAGAAGATGAATGCGGGGATTGCGGCGAACATCACCCAGGCGGCCCATTCAAACCCATACTTATCGCGTCGAAACACCGCCACCTCCGTCGTGCGAACGGCGTGCTGGCGAACGCCAGGCACGCCCTCTCATGTTACTTGGTTGACTTCAGCTTGTCCTTTTCCCACGCAATCGCGTCGATCCCTGACTTCAGATCTGCGGCGACGGGAGCGACGACTTCCTTGTATTTGTCAGGTCCGTAGCCAAGGGGGACATAGCCCATGTCCAGGAGCTTCTGCTTGACCTCGTCGCGAGCAACGGCCTTTCCCATAGAGTCCTGCAGCTTCGCGGCGACATCGGCGGGTGTGTCCTTATGGATCAACCACCAGTTCCAACCCATGGGGGCAAGCCCAGTCATACCCAGATCCACGTCAAAGCTTCCGACAAGCGGCGCTCCACCGTAGGTCTTGGATGCATCCTCAAGATCTGAGAGAACGGCCAGTACCCGTAGCTCGTCCTTGTTCGTCGTGTAGACGCCGGGGTTGATCACAACGAAATCGAGGATTCCGCCACGTAGATCCTTCACGGCGTTGTCAATCTCCGGATACGGCACGACCTGAGCCACCACATCGGAGGTCTGCATGACCTTGGCCGCCACCATGTGAGGAAGAGCGTCGGTCACGCCGGGCGAATAGCGGAGCTTTCCCGGGTTGTCCTTGGCATGCGCAATCAGCGCGCGGAAGTCGGCGAAGCGGTCATCATCCTTGCGCACGGCGATCGCGAAGCTGTTGGATGTCGCCGCCCAAAGCGGCGTGAAGTCGTTATACGTCCAGTCGGCCTTGCCCAGCATCGGCTGCAGCACCAGTGGCGCCACATAGCCGTCGATGATGGTGTAGCCGTCTGCAGGTTTGTCCAGTGCCGTCAAGAAGGCCTTGGTGCCCGCCGCCCCCGGGGTGGAGACGACGGAGACGTTCACGCCAAGCTCCTGCCCCATCGCATCTGCTATGATCTGGCTGGCCGACATCGTGGCGCCCGGCCCCCACGGATAGATGTTTTCGATATTCCTCTCGGGGAATTCGGCGTGAACGCTGCTACTGGCCAGCCATACGGCTGTCGCCAGCACGAAAAGTCTCTTCATGTTTTCCTCCCATGGGTTCGGACTCTATTTCGTACCAGTTGAAAACTTCCGGCGGCGTATCGTGAGCCTCAAGCACGCGGATCATCGCATCGTAGAGATGCTGCATCACCTGTGGCTCATCGACAGGCTGGGTTTGACGGGGGTCGCAGACAAGGTCAAACAGGCGTGTCCCCAGATCCGCAAAACCTTTGCCGTCATTGTTGGGAACCCGCTTGGCATCCTTCAGGGCATCTATGGCGAGAAGCGGAATACCCTTGGTGAAATCGAACGGCGGCACGAGCCGTGCCGTCTTCAGCTCTTCGACAGTGAAGGGTGCCGTCATGTGAGCGGGTGCGAGCGTGTATTCGACCAGGCCTTGCCTGGTGACGTCGGGCGGGTAGTGATACAAGACCCAGCGCCCATCGGTCACTCCGATCGGGCCGGAAAAGACTCCGAACACGGCTGCGTCCCGAACCGGGGCGTCCCGCTCCAGTAGCGGCAAAAGGCTCTTCGCCGTCACCTCCCCTGGTGGCTCCAGACCGAATATCTGGAGGAAGGTCGGCATCAGGTCCATCGTCTGGGTCAAGCTGCTTCGACGGCTGCCTGCCTGCCCGGCATAGGCAGGGTGGTGGATGATGAGCGGGATATGCGACACCTCTTCGTAGTAGGGCATCCGGCACTTGCCCCACCAGCCATGCTCCGACAGCAGGAAACCATGATCCGTCGAGAGCACGATACAGGTGTCTTTCCACATGTCGTGCTCGTCGAGGTAATCGAGCAGCCGCCCGAAATAATCATCGCACATCGCCACCAATGCCGCATAGTTGGCGCGGACCTCGGCAATGTCTTCCGGGCTCTCGACGACGCGATCATAGTGCGGCCAATCGAGAATACGACCGAGATGTCCGGTCTCGTATGCCTTCTTGAAGCGGTCCGGAGCATGGAACGGCTCGTGAGGATCGAAACATTCCAACATCAAGAACCAGTTGTCTGCGCCCCTGTTCTTATCGAGGAAATCAAATGCAGACGCGAAGCAACGCGGACCGGGGAAGTCTTCCTCCCTGACGATCTGCTGGCGGTTTATGGCGTGCTGCAGGCGCTTGTCACGCTTCGTCGTGCTATAGTGGCGCTCGTCGAACTGGGCCTTGATCCGCTCCAGGGGGGGCTCGACCATGGCGACCCACGGATCGTATTCCTGGCCGCGGATAAAGTCATAGCTTGAAAAGCGCGTGTGGAAGCCGTGACCGCCGTCCTCGAAATAATGAAGATGATCCGAAATCAGATGCGTATAGACGCCGTGGTCTTTCAGGATCTGGGCAAACGAGTTGTCATAGGGCTCCAACGGGCCCCAGGATCGATGCGTAAAATTCAGCCTGCCCGCGTGCAAATCCCTTCTTGCCGGCATACACGGGAGCGAGCCGACATAGTGGCTGTCGAACGTCACCCCTCTCGACGCAAAGCGATCGAAATTCGGTGTCTTTACCGTCTCGCTGCCATAGGCACCCATGGCGCTACGATTGAGGGAATCGAAAAGGACAAAAATGGTGCGCATAAATTCCTCCTGGGCGAGGACATTGCGGTGCGAATGTGATAAAGAAAAATTCCTTTTGGTTGATCTCTGATAACTCTGGGTAATTAAATGCGCCTGTTGGTCTCGCGACATCTGGAGAACTTCCTGGCTCTTTATGAAGCTGGAAATATGCATGTGGCGGCCGACAAGAAGGGTGTGACGCAGCCCGCCCTGACAAAAAGCCTAAAGCTCCTCGAGGAGGATCTGGGCGTCGAGCTCTTCAGGAGGGGTCCAAGGGGCCTAGACCCAACGGATGCGGCGATCAGGCTCTATCGACATGCGCGTGCGATCGATCAGGAAGCGCGTTTTGCTTCCCTGGACATCAAAGAGCTACACGCAAACCTTCGCGGGATGATGAGGATCGGGGTCGGTCCGGTTGTCGCGGTCAGCGTTTTTCCTGGCGCACTGATGCAGCTCCACAACCACCTGCCCACCATGGAGATCAGCGTCGAGACCGGGATCTCCGATCACCTTTTGCAATCTCTGTCCAAGAGGAATATCGACGTGGTCGTGGCCGCGCGTCCGGACATGCCACTGGACGAGGAATTCAGCAGCCTGCCGATCCACAAGAGTGACATGCTGGTCATCTGCCGGAAAGATCACCCGCTGCTTTTTGAGCACGCCGTAACGCGACAAACGCTGAGCGCCTTCAGGCGCGTGGGCTTTGTCGAGGACAAGGAATTTGAACGCAGGGCTCAGAGCTGTTTTGGGGCCTTGAACTCTTTTCAGTTGAAGCCCGTGCTCCAAACGACCTCACTCACGATCATGTTCGGCGTACTCGCAAACTCGGACTACTACGCGATCGTCAGCGACATGATCGTGGCACGGGCTCGCCGTGAAGGACTTGATGCCGTACGAACAAGCGAAGCGCTGTGGCAGCTAGACATCGAGTTGATCTGCAAGACCTCGTTGATCAACTCGAGACCCGTGGCGCTGCTCCGGCAGTGTTTACAACAGCCAAGTGGCTTATGAAGCCGGCAACAACATTCGTCATCCCGATGCGTCTTCCCCCCACTAATCGTCTCTTGAGGTGATCGTCCGGATGCTGCCGCTCCTTGCAAAGGCTCATGAACGGCAGCATAAACCCTCAGGCACCCTTGCGCAGGCTTGCCAGCACGGCGGCAGTATCATGCTCAGGTACATCGCCGATATCGGCTTGCTTGGCATCCAGTTTGGCGAGCATTTCGGCAAAAACCTCTGCATAGGCAGGATCACCAGCGACGTTCTTCAGTTCCATCGGGTCCTTCTCACAATCGAACAGTTCCCATTCCGGCGGAGCTTCGTTAGGACGCGCGCCCGCCTGCCCCAGATCCTTATTGTACCAGTAGATCAGCTTGTAGCGCGGGTCGCGCACGCCGTAATGCGCCCACGCCTCGTGGATCTCGTCATTATGCATCCAGTAGCGGTGATAGGCGACCTGATCCCAGTCAGCTGGTGTATTCCCCCGCAGAACCTCTCGCATGGATACGCCTTGCATATAGCTTGGTATCGCAATACCGGCCCAGTCTAGGAAGGTGGGTGCGAAATCGACGTTGGAAGAAATGTCCCTCGATACACCGCCTGGCGGGATCTCTGCCGGATAGCGGCAGAGGAAGGGCATCTGATAGCTTTCTTCGTACATGAAGCGCTTGTCGAACCAGCCATGCTCTCCCAGAAAGAAGCCCTGGTCTGACGTGTAGACGACGACGGTATTCTCGGTAAGTCCGAGTTCGTCCAGAGTATCGAGCATGCGACCGACGCCGTCATCAATTGCCTGCACCGTACGCAGGTAACGCGACATGTAGCGCTGGTACTTGAATTCCGCAAAGGGTTTGGGATCGTGGAAGGTCAGCCTGTCACCGGTCTCCGCGCAGGTAACCGTGATCGTTTCGCCGTCCTGAAGCTCGGGGATCTTGCGCATCTGCCAATAGTCGACGAGGAGATCCCCAGCAATTTCGGATCCGCCTTCCGGTTGCACAAGGCCGAGATCATCATAGAGCATGTCGGACCGGACCCGCATCTTGGCGGCGGCGGCGGCAGCGGCACGATTGGAATAGTCGTCATCGAACGTAGGAGGCAGCGGGATCGAGCCAGGCGCGTGGATGTCCTTGTAGCGCGGATGATACTGCCAGTTGCGGTGCGGCGCCTTGTGATGGCACATCAGGAAGAATGGCTGGTCCTTGTGACGTTCGATGAAGTCAATCGACATGTCGGTGATGATATCAGTCGCATAGCCGGTGACCCGACGATAACCATCCGGAAAATGGAAGGCCGGGTCCCAATAGTCCCCCTGCCCCGGCACGACAGCCCATTCGTCAAACCCTCTCGGCTCGTGCGCCTTGCCTTCACCCAGATGCCACTTGCCGAAGATCGCGGTCGAGTAGCCACTGGCCTGTAGCGACTTCGCGACGTTGGGGAGGCGGTTGTCGATGTGCGTTTCCAGCGTCGTCACGCAATTTACATGGTTATGTGTGCCACAAAGAGTTGCCGCGCGTGACGGCGTGCAGATCGAATTGGTCACGTAGGTCGCGTCATGTCGAATCCCTTCCTTGGCCAGGCGGTCGAGGTTCGGCGTGTGGTTGATGCCTGCCCCGTAGGCAGAGATCGCGCGCGAGGCGTGGTCGTCGGACATGATGAAGATGATGTTGGGGCGTTTCATTCTAAGTCCTTTGCCTGAAAAGCCGAGGCCGCCGGCGCTAGCGGCCTCGTTGAAGTTGTCACTCGGCGTAGAGGCTGCCCAGATAGAACTCCGATGCGGGCAGTGGCTTCTCGATCTTGCCGAAATCGGCATAGAGACCGGCCAGAGTGTCGAACCAGTTGGCCACCTTTCCCTCGCGGGTCAGCTCCTCCAGTTCCGTACTCGAAGGCAGACGGGCAAGGCTGGATTCTGCCATGAGCGGCTCCTGCGGCACGTTGAGAAAGGACGCGGTGATCTCGACTGACTCTTCCGGGTTGTCGCGGCGGAAGTCGATCGCCTCCTTGATCACGGCATTGACCTTCTTGATGACCTCCGCGTCATCGGCCTTTTCATCGCTGACGATGAAGCTGGACGGAAAGGCAATATCCGGAAAGAAGTCCTCGTTCGAACTCAGTTCCTTGAGCTCCGGAACGCGCTTCTTGATGACGTCGACAAATGGGTACCAAATGCCGGCCGCATCGACCTGCCCCGAAGCAAAGGCCGTCACCACGGTCGATGGATCCATCGGAACGACTTCGATGTCGGCGAGGGTCATTCCGGCTTTCTCCAGCGCCAGGCGAAGAAGCATGTCGCCGGAAGTGCCTTCGGGGACGCCAACCTTCTTGCCCTTGAGATCCGCGATGCTCTCGATGCCCGGCTGCGCAATCACCCGATCGGTATAGCCTAGCGCGTTGACAGCAATGACCTTGGCCTGACCGCTGGCCGGAAGCCACAACGCGCCTGGGCCAATATAGGCGAAGTCCAATGAGCCTGCATTGAGCGCCTGGACCTGGATCGGACCATTGGTGAAGACCTTGAGGTCGGCCTCAAGACCATGCTTGGCCCAAAGTCCTTCTTCGGTCGCAATCGCTGCAACGCTGGTTCCGAAGTAGTCGGCGATATATCCCATCCTGATCGTGTCGACGTCTGCTGCCCGTGCCGCCCCGGAAACGGCGACAAGCGACGCTGCAGCGAAGAACATGATTTTCTTCAACATGAATGATCCTCCTCCTGGTTGTTCATGTGGTGATGCCCTACTGGTCGTAGACTGCCCGCCAGACCCGATTTCGGATCGCAGCGAATTCGCGTGACAGCCGAATTTCCTCGTTGCGTGGAAACGGCAGATCAACGTCGATGATCTCCTGCAAACGCCCCGGCCGGGCGGCAAGAACGACGACGCGGTGTGCGATATAGACGGCTTCATCGACGTCATGGGTAATGAACATCACCGTGCGTTTGTCCTTGGCCCAGGTCTCCAGAAGTTGGTCCTGCAGCTTGACCCTCGTCAGTGCGTCAAGCGCACCGAACGGCTCGTCCATCAAGAGAACACTCGGATCGACTGCATAGGCCCTTGCGATGGCGCAACGCTGCTTCATGCCTCCCGACAACGTCTTCGGATAAGCGTCAGCGAACTCCTTGAGCCCGACGAGTTCCAGATAGTGCAGAGCACGCTTACGGCGTTCCTCCCGTCCCATGCCCTGCAGCTTAAGGCCGAACTCGACGTTCTTGAGCACTGTCAGCCACGGGAACAGCGCATATTGCTGAAAAATCACGCCCCGATCCGGCCCCGGACCCTTGACCGAATTGCCGGAGACGCGGCACTGACCGGCAGATGCGTCGATCAAGCCCGCCACGATGTTCATTGCGGTGGATTTTCCGCAGCCGGAAGGTCCGACGACGGTGATAATCTCGCCGTCGGCGATGTCGAGAGAAAGGTCGTTCAGCGCGATGAATGACTTGAGGCCATCGCCGAACTTCTTGGAGACATGCTGGAACGATATCTTTGGTTGAAGCTCAGTCATGATAGACCCTCTCCTGCCAATGCGTCAGGCGTTGTTCGGCACGCACAACGATCCGGTCCATGATGAGGCCCAGGATCCCAATGGCGATGAGACTGACGAAAATGGTGGGCAGATCGTAATAGAGCTGGGCCTGCTGCATCCGAAACCCGAGGCCCGATTGTGCGGCAATCAGTTCGGCCGCAACGACTGTTGCCCAGGCCGAGCCAAGGCCAATCCGGAACCCAACGAGAATGAATGGCGTGGATGCCGGTATGATCACGCGCGCGAAGATCACCCTGTCATTTGCACCCAGAACCCGAGCGGCGTTGATGAAGGTGCGATCGACGCTGATGACGCCTTGATAGGTCGCCACCACCGACGAGAGGAAAGCCGCCAGAAAAATCACAAAGATCTTCGGCTTCTCGTCGATGCCGAGCGTGACGATGGCAAGCGGGATAATAGCAAGCGGCGGGATCACGCGAAAGAACTGGATCCACGGATCGATCACCGCCCGGGCGATCCTGTACCAGCCCATGAGAAAACCCACGGGCACGGCGATCAATGAGCCAAAAAGAAAGCCAATCAAGACACGGCGCAGCGAGGCAAACATATCCAGCCAAAGCTGGCCGGAGAATGCGAGCTCGATCATGCGCATCAGCACAGTCCATGGGCTCGGTAGCACAGAAAGGCCCGAAACCGTCGCGAGCCACCACAGCCCTATGCCGCATGCGAAAGACAGGATCCCCCAAAGAAATCTTTCCGGGCGAAGCAGGTTCTCCTTGCTTCTTTCGGTCAGGTCGTCGTCAACTGCGATACTCATCCATTCCTCCTCCCCCTCGCCGAACCTGCGCACGCGCTCCTTGGCGAACGACGTTGCGCGCCGAGGACGGCGGCCCGTTCAAATACAGAAATTGCTCCAGCGCCACGCAGGCAGCACCGAGGACGCCGACCGGTTCGGCGAGACTCGTCCGCTCGACCATCAGCTTGATGCGCTGCTGCGGCATGACCCTCAAAGGCAGATCCTTGCGCAGTGCCTCCAGGAACACGTCCGGTGCATGACTGAAATCGCCGCCAAGGACGATACGCTCTGGGCCCAGAAGGGTCACCGCCGTAGATAGCGCCTGCAGGAAATACTCGTAGAGTTTAGGCCATTTGGCAGAACGCATCGCAGCACCGAGCAGCGCCGCACGGGGCAGATCTGGATCACCAGCAGCATCGCGGAGCGGCTCCTCGGAGAAGAAGGGTTCCAAGCAGCCACGGCCGCCGCAACGACAGGGGCCGCCTCCTGGCTCCACCACCACATGCCCGATCTCGACGGCATTGCGCCGCTCGATTCCGTTCGTCTGTACGAAACCGGCACCGATGCCCTTGCCAAGAAGTAAGTAAAGAATGCTGTCAGCGGCACGCCCGCTTCCATAGCAGGCTTCGGCCATGGCCATCGCGGTCGCGTTGTGCTCAAGCACGACCGGAAGATCGAGGGCATCCTCAAAGGCGTCGGCAAACGCGATACCGCGCCATCCCGTCAGGACAGAATGGGCATTCACTCTTCGGGCTGGGTCGACGCTTCCCGGAATTCCGACACCTGCGCCAAGAATGGCCCTTCGCGCGACCTTGCTATCGTTCAGGACATCGCGTGCGAGATTGGAGACACGAGCAATCAAGCTGTCAACCGGCTCGCCAAGATCAAAGGTCATGCTGCGGGTGCCAGCAAGATTGAGTGCCAGATCCGACAGCCCAACATGAACCTCACCGGCTCCGAGATGGATCCCTAGAACCCACCTCGCATCCGTGCAAATCTCTACCGTGATCGGAGGGCGCCCGACGCTTGCAATACCCAGAAGCTGACGCTCCCTGAGAAGACCCTCTTTCATCAATTGGGCGGTGATTTTGGTCACACCTGCAGACGATATTCCGGTGACACGCGCGAGCTCAGCGCGAGACATAGCCCCTTCGTTCCGCAGCCCGGTCAGTACCTCTCCGCTTCCGTTTGCCACGACACCACATCCTTAGTTTTCTTACTTAGTAAATATATCCGACCGGGCGTCAAGTGCCTTTGGTTCGCACACTCATAGTCCTCTCCTGCCGTATCCTGTTCACCACGATCCGTGACCCGGGGGCAGATGGAAGGCGCCTGCGACCTATCAATCTAAATTGCACGACTTCACTGCTCTTGAACAGAACCGAAGCGTCGACCCCCTAATTCGCACTGCAAGAAGATATTCAATTCCCTTGATCTCGAAAAGTCTTACCACTGGTGTGACGGGTTTTTTGACGAGACTTACGGTAAGCCGCGATAGTAAAAGGGGGGGTCGCTATCCGGCCCCCCATCTGCCTCGCCTCCACTGTGTTCAAACGCGCTCGACCTTCGGGAAATCGAGCGTCGTGCCAACGATGTTGTTGACGCTGTTGGTCAGGATATTGATTGCGACATGCGCCACTGTTTCCAGGATTTCCGCATCCGACAAACCGTAGGAGCGGGCCGTCTCCAGGGCCGGAGCCGAGGCTTGCCCATGCGTCGCGTTGACGGCAAGTGCCAGATCAAGGACAGCCTGGATCTTCGCATCGGACGTGCGGCCGCTCTGTGCTGAGGCGCGGTCTTCTGCCGAAACACCGACGGCGCGGGCAGCACCGGTATGAGCGGCAAGGCAGTAATCACAGCCATTGGCAGCGGCGACCGCAATGGCAATCTGCTCCTGCGCCTGCGGGCTTAGCACGCCATCATGCAAAAAGCGCTTGCTGCCGGTATAAACATCCAGCGCGGCCGGAGCATGCGCGAGAACGCGGAAGAGGTTGGGCACCTTTCCCATGGATGCCTTTTCTCCGGCAAAAACCTCGGCAACATGTGGTGTGACTTCGTCATCAGACAGAGTGGCAATAGCAGACATGATCATTCTCCTTGGGCCATTTTTGGTCAGTTGATGAGGTTGAGGATTCGGCGTCCGGTTGCTGCCGGATCAGCCTTCGAGAAACTGCTCGATATCGCGGGCAAAGCCCTCGATGTCCTGGAAGAGGAAAGCGTGACCAGCACCCGGATACAGTATGAGCTTGGCATCGGGTGCCTGCTGTGCAAGCACATAAGAGCGATAGGCCGGGATCATCACATCAAGCGCGCCGTTGGCGACCAACATCGGCAGTCGCAATTCGCCGTCCCGATGCAGGACGCCTGACCAGGCTGGGATCGCCTTCACCTGTGCCATCAGCGCCGGCGCCGATGTTGCCGGCCCGCGGTCAGCTTGCGACTTGATACGGGCGAGCGAGGCTCGACCCTCCGCAGTGGCGCATTCGCTTGGGGGATAGAACAGGAAGAGAAAATCATCTTCATCATTCTCGCTCTTTGTCATTACCTGCGGTACCCGCGGATGCTGCTGCGGGCCGTCGGCGACAGGCCCTGGGCTCGAGCCCGCAACGATCAGGCGGCGGATCAGATGGGGAAAGTCGAGCGCGAACTGCTGGGCAACGACCGCACCAAGCGACCAACCCAGCAGATCGACCTGAGACAGGCCCAACAGCGAGACTACTTCGGCCGCAACCGCCGCCATGCCCCCAATCGTGTGCGGCACAGTGCCTTGCGAACGACCGATGCCGGCACTATCGAAGCGGATAACACGGCGGTCACGGAACACTGCCGCGATAAAGGCCGGATCCCAATCATCGATGGTGCCGCGAAAGCGCTGCAGGAGAAGAAGCGGAACACCTCCGTCCGGACCATCGAGCCGAATAGCGGGCCGGCCATGACTGCTCTCAATCCGGTCGATCTGCGTCGGGTGGTTCATGTCTGTTTCCTTTCATCAACCTCGTGGGCTTGTTGGTGAAAGGAAGATACGATCGAAAGGGAGTGTCTGAAATGATGGAGAAACGTCATTTCAGGACATGGGTAGTCAAGCTACAAGATCCTCATCCTCGACACCTTCGATCAGCTTCAGACTGCGGCGCAGACTTTGTGGCGGCTGGCCGAAAAAGCGCAGAAAGGCGCGGCGCATCCGGTCGCGGTCGGCAAAGCCGGTATCGCGAGCAACAATGTCGAGCGGGTGGCGCCCATCTTCCAGCATGGCCTTCGCCGCCTCCAGCCGGAGCCGCTCCACCGCCTTGGCGGGGGATTGCCCTGTCTCTTCGCGGAAGATGCGGCTGAACTGGCGTGGGCTGAGACTTGCGGCTTCCGCCAGTTCTTCCACCGTCAGTGGGTTGCGCAGATGCTCCTTGGCATAGACGAGAGCACGCCGCACCCGGTCCGAACGCGGTTCCAGTTCGAGAAGCGCGGAAAATTGCGACTGCCCTCCAGGCCGCCGGTGATACACCACCAGCTTGCGGGCGATAGACCGCGAGAGGTCGGCACCATGATCGTCTTCGATCAGTGCCAGCGTCAGATCAATAGCAGAACTCATGCCTGCTGACGTCCAGATCGAGCCGTCCTGGATGAAGATGCGATCGTCATCGACGTTAACGCTGGGAAACCGCTCCTGCAGGCTGCGCGCGTGAGCCCAGTGGGTGGTTGCGCTTTTTTCATCTAGAAGGCCGGCCTCGGCCAGAAGAAACGCGCCGGTGCAGACACCGGCCACCCTGCGGCTTTCACGACCCGCACGGGCGATATAGTCCCTCAACACGGGAGAGACGGGTTTCGGCAGCAACTCCCCGACGACCATCAGCGTATCCGGAAAATCTGCAAGCGGATGCGTCTCGATACAAATGCCAAGCGACGAGCGGATCGGCCCGCCCTTCTCCGACATGACAGTCAGGCGATACACCTCACTGCCGAGGGTCTCATTAGCAAATTCAAAGGCGGTCAAGGCCGCCATCCCCATCACCTGGAACCCATCCTCCATAATGAAGCCAATGTGGCGCATGCCCGCCTCCTTTGTCTCTTTTTGCTGTTTCTATATCGTTCCAGCCATGGACGTCCATAGTTAATCTCATTTCATCGAAGCACGGGACTGCCCGTCCCCATCCATCCTTGAAGGAGCCAACTATGAGCAACACCAACGGAACCGTTCTGATTACGGGCGCATCATCCGGAATCGGCGCCGTCTATGCCGATCGCTTTGCCCGCCGCGGCCACGATCTCATTCTGGTGGCGCGCAATCTCGCCCGGCTGACGGATGTCGCCAACGCCCTGACGCAGCGTTATGGCGTTTCCGTCCGGACCTTGGCTGCGAATCTTGGCACGGAAGACGGCTTGGCGGCTGTGGAAAGGGTCATTGCGCAGGACGACACCATCACGCATCTCGTCAACAATGCAGGTTTCGGAAGTGCCGCGCCTTTGGCGACTGCCGACGTTTCCGAGATGCAGGCCATGGTGGCCATCAATGTCACGGCGCCGATGCGTCTCACCTATGCCATCGTCCCGCTCTTCAGGCAGCGCGGCAAGGGTACCGTTGTCAACATCTCCTCCATTGTGGCGATCGGACCAGAAATCTTGAACGGCGTCTATGGCGGCACCAAGTCCTTCCTGCTGGCCTTCAGTCAGTCGCTTCGCAAGGAACTGCACGAGACAGGGATCACTGTTCAGGTTGTGCTTCCTGGCGCAACGGGAACCGAGTTTTGGGACATTGCCGGGCTTCCAGCAAGCAACCTCCCGCCAGAGTGGGTGATGTCGGCTGCGGATCTCGTCGATGCAGCGCTCATAGGCCTTGATCGCGGCGAATTCGCCACCATCCCCTCCCTCATGGAAGCCTCCGAGTGGGATCGCTGGGAGGATGCGCGGGCTACCATGTTGCCGCATCTGTCCAGTGCGCGCCCGGCAGACAGGTATACCACGCACGGCTAAGCCTCCTTTTGAAGACACTTTTGGGGGAATGGCCGGAGCCGGCCATCCCCCACCTTAGTCTGTGTCGGCGTAAGGTTCAGGCGATCGCGCCGCCGCCATCCACCCGGACATTGGAGCCGGTCGCGAATGGCGTCCTCATAAGGAACGTAACCGCATTTGCGATATGCTCAGGCTTACCGACGATCTTTGCCGGGAGGTTTTCCGACAAGCGGTTGAACATCGCCGCCCTTGTTTTGTCGTCCAAGCTCGACCACAGCGGCGTGTTGATCAGTCCGGGTGAGACGGTGTTGACGCACACCGGGGAGAATTCAAGGGCAAGACCGCGCGCCAGACCTTCAAGCGCTGCGTTGATCGCCCCCTGGAGAACGGAGGAAGCGGACGGCCGCTCACTCAGGAAGCCAGAGATAAAGGTCAGCGAGCCCCCTCCGCAATACCGGCAGCACGGGCAGCTCGATAGGCGCCCCAGAATTTGCTCTCCATTGCCGATTTTGCGTCATGGAGAGCAAGCTTGCGCAAAGGACCGGTTGGCGTTTGTGCTGCGGAGACCACCACGTGATCGAAAACGTCGTGTGAGGCGAAGAAGCTCTCAAGCGCCGCCTCATCCGCCGTATCCAGCACTGCGGTCTCGGTTCCGGGACCCAACTGCTGGGCGGCGGTCACCAGTTTATCCTCAGAGCGGGAGGCAATGGTGACATGAGCGTCGGCTGCAACGGCCGCCTCGGCAACGGCAAAGCCAATACCCGAACTGCCGCCGACGATGAGAACGCGAAGGTGATTGAGCGAGCTCATGGCTCTTCCTTTCTATGGGAAATTGAAGACGTTCGCGATGTCAGGCCAGTCGCTGCAGTCGATGCAAACGCAGCGGTTCGGCAAGCAAGTCATCCAGACGCTCGGCAAGCGACTCGAACGGTGCGCCGGCGGCATGGGCATTGAGAGCGGCATCATCCCGCCAGCTTTCCAGCATAACCGCCATGTCCGGATCATCGCGCTCGACGTGCAGGTCGTATCGCAGGCATCCGTCTTCCTTGCGGACTTCCGGCACTATGGCAGCCAATGCGTCAAAAAGGGCTGCGCGCTTTTCCGGCTTCGCCTTCAAGAACGCAACGAGTTCAATTTGGTCAGTGAGTGGCACACTCATGACAGTCATCCTTTCGTTCAAAGAAAGAAACTTGCTGGAAATGGAAGAGGCGGAAAGCTGCGTCGCACCTTCACTGCCTCGAACCTGGCTGCCTCAGGTGGTAAACCCTTCAAGCACCACCTTGCCCTTCGTCCTACCGCTTTCGAGGCCGGCATGGGCCTTGCGCAGATTGGCGGCGTTGATCGGCGACAAAACTTCGGTCACGGTGGTCCGGATATTGCCCTCGTCGGTGAGACGAGACACCTCGTTCAGCAGCCTACCCTGCTCGGCCATGTCGGCGGTCTCGAAGATCGAGCGCGTAAACATCAGCTCCCAATGGATGGAAACTGCCTTGCGCTTGAAGCCAAGCACATCGAGGTTGTCCGGATCATCGATCAATCCGAAACGGCCCTGCGGCGCGATGAGTTCGATGATTTCCTTCAGATGGCGATGGGTTTCCGTCGTCGAGAAGACAAAGGCTGGCGCGCCGATGCCGAGAGCTGCCACCTGTTCCGCGATCGGCTTGGAATGATTGATCACGTGATGGGCACCAAGCGTCTTCACCCAGTTTTGCGTTTCCGGCCGGGAGGCTGTGGCAATGACGGTGACATCGGTCAACGCTCGCACGAGCTGGATGGCAATCGAGCCGACCCCGCCAGCGCCGCCAATGATGACGATGGCATTTGCTACACCCGGCACGCGCGTGCCGATATCCAGTCGATCAAACAGCATTTCCCAGGCCGTGATGGCTGTCAAAGGCAAGGCTGCCGCCTCGGCGTCGGAGAGTGTCTTCGGCTTCAAGCCAACGATGCGTTCGTCGACAAGATGAAACTGGCTGTTGGCTCCGGGGCGGATTAGAGAGCCGGCGTAAAACACCTCATCGCCAATCTTGAAGTCCTTCGCTGCGGGTCCGGCTTCCACAACAGTACCGACCGCATCCCAGCCAAGCACCTTCCACTGTCCGGCTTCCGGACTGGCGCCCTTGCGAACTTTCGTATCGACCGGGTTGACCGAGATAGCCTTCACCTCGACGAGGATGTCCCGGCCCGTCGGAACCGGCCGGGGAAGCTCAATGTCCTGCAGCGCGTCTTCGCGTTCGATTGCGCCGGGCGTCCTGTAACCAATGGCCTTCATGATCTGCTCCTTCGATGATGATCGACTTCCTTGTCGATTGATGTGGAGCTAAAATGAGCTATTATCATTGAGACGCAATACGCACAAAGTTTACACGTAGTGTCGGAAAGTATACTGTTATGGCCAAAGCCCGCCATTCTCGCTTCGATTGTTCTCCCGGCTGTTCGGTAGAAGCCGCCATCGGCCTCATCGACGGTAAATGGAAATCTGTTGTGCTCTTTCACCTGCTGTCAGGAACGTTGCGGTTCAACGAGCTGCGGAAACATATCGCCAACGTGACGCCGCGCATGCTGACCAACCAGTTGCGTGAGCTCGAAGACGATGGACTGATAGAGCGTAAGGTCTATGCTCAGGTACCGCCAAAGGTGGAATATAGTCTCTCTGAGCTTGGCCGTAGCATGGAGCCGATCCTGCTCGCACTCAAACACTGGGGTGACGCCAATATCAGCCTGTACGGCAAGCCGCGTGGCCTTGATCCGCGGGAGTCGGCTGCTGCTGAGACCCGCACCGAACAAACAGATGCCCGAGCGCCCTTATGAATGACGAAAGTAGCTGCGTCCGAAATTGACGTTTACATGTCATTTCAGTCGCCGGCGGGATGCGGCATGATCTCTCCATCGAAGCGCGGTCGTTGGCCGCATGACCAGAAGGAGAGACCCCATGCAACTCACGAACAACACGATCTTCATCACCGGCGGAACGTCCGGCATTGGCCGCGCCCTGGCAGAGCGTTTTCACCAGCTCGGCAACAAGGTCATCATTGCCGGGCGACGCAAGGCACTTCTTGACGAGGTCACCGCTGCCAATCCGGGGATGGAGGGCATCGAGCTCGACATCGCTGATCCTGCCGATATCGAACGCGTGGCAGCCCGGCTGATCGAGAACTACCCGTCGCTGAACGTACTGATCAACAATGCCGGCATCATGCCCTTTGACGATGCGAGCGCAAGGATCGACGACGACCAGTCGCGCCGCATCATTGACACAAATCTGCTCGGACCGATCCGCCTGACCTCGGCCTTGATCGATCATCTCAAGGCTCAGCCGAAGGCCACGATCATTCACAACACGTCCGTTCTGGCCTACCTTCCGCTGGCCTCCACCGCTGTCTACTCCGCCAGCAAGGCAGCGCTGCATTCTTATGCGCTATCGCAACGCTTCCAGCTGCGCGGCACCAATGTCCGCGTCCAGGAAATCGCGCCGCCGTGGGTCGATACCGACCTCGTCAAGAAGAGCGGCGATCCTCGCGCCATGCCGCTCGACATCTTCATCGAGAAGACCATGAAGGGCCTCGGCACGGAATCGGAAGAAATCTATGTCGAGGAAATCAAGGCCATCCGCGACAATCCGGGCAGCGGGGAGCACGCGCTCTTCAACGCCTTCAACGGGTCTCTCGCTGCCAACCCGATCCCCGTCTGACAGGGCAGGCCGTCACCCGGTTGCCCGCAAGGCAGCCGGGCATTTGGTGGAGGTTTACATGCTGCAGAAACATGATCTGAAATCCGCCATTCCCTTGAAGGGCGAGCATTTGGGGCAGCCCGAGCCATCCATGCTGCCGGCATGGTTCCTGGCACTCGGTACTTTCGCAATCGGTACCGAGGGTTTTATGATAGCCCCCCTGTTGCCGACCATCGCTGCCGATCTGGGCATGAGCCTTTCCGAGACGGCCATGCTTGTCGTTGTCTTTACCCTCGTGCTAGCGCTCAGCTCTCCTATCGCAACGGTCATTACCGGCGGGCTGCGCCGGCGGGACACATTGCTGCTTGCCATGACGATATTCACAGTCGGCAATCTGATTGCGGCTTTCGCGCCCGGGTTCGGCACGCTGATGTTTGCTCGTATCCTAATGGCTGTCGCCGCCGGTCTCTATGCGCCGAACGCCAATGCTCTTGCCGGCATGATTGTACCGACAGAAAAACGGGGGCGTGCGCTTGCCATCGTCAGCGGCGGCATGACAATTGCGATTGCACTTGGCCTGCCGCTTGGTTCGATCATCGGTCATGCATTCGGTTGGCGCTCGACATTCCTCATGGTTGCCGCGATGGGGGCTGTCGCGATTATCGGCATCCTGACAGGCGTTGGACGCAATGCCGGTGCGCATATGGCCATCGTAAGCATTGCTGACCGTATCGGCGTCATCCGCCAGGCTCCCGTTCTGAAACTCCTCTCGGTGACACTGTTCTGGTCGATGGGCGCCTACACGGCCTATCCCTATATCGCCCCTTATCTCTCCCAGACACTGGGCTTCGCCGACAGGGGCATTGCGGCAACAGTCACGCTCTGGGGCATATTCGCGGCACTCGGCGTTTTCACTGGGGGCGCATTCAACGACCGGTTCGGATCGCTCAAGGTTGCGAGCCTCTCACTTGTCGTGCTCGCCCTCTCCTTCGCAGCTCTGGCGGTAACCCCGGCACTGCCGGGCAAGGCTGCCGCTTTTCTGGCACTTCTCGCCGTCGCGGGATGGGGCTTCAGCGTCTGGTCCTTCTTTCCGGCCCAGATGGCCCGTTTGCTCGTCGCGGGTGGCCAGAGTCAGGCTTCGGTCGCGCTTTCCCTCAACACATCCACCATGTATCTCGGCTTTTCCATAGGCAGCGCCATCGGCGCCGGGATCATCGCGGCGGGTGATGTCTGGATGATTGGTGCGGCGGCCGCAGTGATGGAATTGATCGCCTTGGCTCTGAACGTGATCTGGAAGCGGAACGGAACCTAATCCGCGTCTCTTGCATCAAGGTCAGAAAACGGCGCTACCGCAGATGTCATGTCGGTAGCGGCGTCGTATATTTGACCTGACTGAGCACAGAACTCGAGCGGATGTTCGCGACAATCGGTATCCGCGTCAGGCAGTCCAACACGAAGACGACGTCGCCTATATTCTGGACAGATGATGCCAGCAAGTGTCCGTGCCACACTTGGTATCCAACTAGCACCTCCAGCCGTTGGCGCTGTTGCCTACCTTTCCGTCGGCGGCGGGCTTACAGACATCTTCGCGCACGCGTTGCTCGGCTATGCGATGCTGCAGGCGATCTTGCTCGTGCGGATGCTACCGTGGATTATGGAAAAAGGTTTCTCACCATCGTTCTGGGCCTTCACCTTCGGCTCGACTGCACTGGCCGCCGCCAGCACGATACTGGCTGTCAAAGGCGATCACGGCGCTACCACCGTTCTTGCACCTGTGCTCTTCATCTTTGCCAATTTAGCCGTGCTGATCATTGCTATGGCAACAATTCGTTTGCGACAAAGGGACAACTGCTAACAGCAGGTCCGCCGGCCACACGAGCTTGAGTGACTTGTATCGCGCTGGCACTTGCGCTCTGGCTCAACTGCGAGTGCGAAAGGCATGAGCTGGTTTGGGAACATACCAAAGCACGTTAAACATCGGGCTGCCGGTTGTCGGGCGCAAGCCGTCGGTGGTGCGGACGGCATGCCTGATCAGCGTCTTCGCCTTGATGAGATATGAACCTGTGACCTGCTATTCGGAATTCATAAGCCGGCGCCTTCATTAAGTTTTCACTGACGCATGACAGATCGCGCCGACCTTTGGATCAAGCGTCGCCGCTGCGAGGCATCGGCGGTTCACCGAGCTTTCAAGCGAATGTCGGCTCTTTGCGCTCTCGACCTGCTCTTCCCACCTGGACGACGCTCGACGATAGCGTCTACGCGTTCAGTGCGTTGCTGAGATCTTTCAATCCGATCATCAGCATCATCGGATCGGACGGAGAAGGCAGAAATCCGACAGCTTCATAGAAGGCACGCGCGTCATCCGAAATCGCATGCACCAGTACGCCTCGGATACCGAGTATCTCGGCGGCATTAAGCAGGCGCAGGCCTGCATCACGGACCAACGCCCGACCTAGACCTCGGCCCTGGTAAGATAGATCAATAGCCAGTCGACCAAGTACTGCAACTGGGATCGGGTCTGGCATGTTTCGCCTGAAACGGCCTGGTGCCTCTGGCGGCTTCACTGCGCCGGAGGCGAGGGCGTAGTAGGCAACAACGCGATTTCCCTCGCAGGCCACAAACGTACGAGATGCCCCACCTGCCTGATTGGCACGGGCTCGTCGACGCAACCAATCGTCCAGTTGTGGAACGCCGGAATCAAAGTCGTCCAGTTCATGATTATCGGCTAAAGGAGCAGGCGCAGTTAGTATCACGCCTCGTCCCACGGCGCTTTGGTCGACATTGTGCGCTTCAACCGCTCATTCGACTGGGCGGGCGCATCGAGGCGAGCAAGGTATTCGGTATAAACCTCGGGGCTTACTGTGAAGACGGTGCGGTCTAGCAGCACTTCCTCAGCTCGCCGTTCAGAGGCTTCCAACATGAAATCCGTGCGCGTCTTGCCGAGCAACTCAGCCGCGCGGTCAATAAGATTGCGCGTCGCGGGCTTGATACGGATGTTCAATGGAACACTTGCGTTCACATTCTTGCTGGTGTGTGACGTCGGCATGGGCAACTCCTGTGTGCTAACGCTATGTAGCGTAACGACACCATCGTTACAAGAGCCGTAACGATGGTGTCGTTACGAATGTATTTGTCGGCGCATCAAACCTAGTCATTCTTGCTCTTGAGATCCCATCAGGGGTGAGTAGCGGCCGGCACCGTGGCAGAGTGAGGTCGCTAGAAAACGCTCTGGAGGCCAATCATGCCGATGACAGCAGATCAAACTCAAGCACAGACCGCTACCCCCAATGATCTTGGAGCAATTTTCGTCTCGCTGGAACTCAGTAAAATCAAGGGCAACAAGTGCCGCTCCGGATGGGGCCGCTCCCGGCCCGAGGCGGTCGTCTACGAGCTTCGGTCGGAAGACATGCCCACCTTCACGCGCCTGGTGTGCCGGTGGGCATATTGTCTACCCGAAAGCCTATTCGGCGGCCGCGCGGCTCATGTATGGATAGTCCGTGTAACCCTCAGCGCCGCCACCGTAGAATGTCGCACGAATATGCTTGTTCAACGGCGCTTCGAGACGTAGCCGTTCCGGCAGGTCCGGATTGGCGATGAACGGGCGGCCGAAGGCGATCGCATCGGAATTTCCCGCCAAGACTGCCGCGCGTGCCGTTTCCGGCTGGAAACCGCCCGCCGAGATGATTGGACCACCGAATGCCTTCTTGAAGAGATAGGCCACGTCCGGGGCATCCATGTTGAGCGGCTTCTCATCGTCTGTGAAGTCTGCGCGCGGTTCAATCAGGTGGAGATAGGCAATGCCGCGCTTGCCAAGTTCCCGGATAACGTATTCCCAGAGTCGGACCCCATCGCTGTCCGTCATACCGAGGATGTTTGACCATGGCGATAGTCGAACGCCGATCCTCTCGCTACCGATCGTCGCTCCAACCGCGTCAACGACTTCGAAAAGGAACCTAGCGCGGTTCTCCAGTGGACCGCCATAATGGTCAGTGCGCTTGTTGCTACCGTCGTTCAGAAACTGGTCTATCAGATAGCCGTTCGCGCCATGGATTTCGACACCATCAAATCCTGCCGAGCGGGCGTTCATTGCGGCCTGAACGAAGTCAACCTTAATAGCCTCAATCTCTGCCAGTTCCAGTGCACGCGGTGTTTCGAAGGGAACAGACTGGCCTTCGGAGGTGAAGATTTCGCCCGGGGCTGCGATTGCAGAAGGGGACACAGGTAACGCCCCTTCGGGCTGAAGTGAGGTATGGGACACACGACCAACGTGCCAAATCTGGTTCACAATCATCCCGCCTTTGGCGTGAACCGCAGCCGTCACACCCTTCCAGCCGTCAATCTGTTCCGGCGTGTAGATGCCAGGAACCGAGTTATATCCGTGCGCCTGGGGATTGATGTCAGTGGCCTCGGTGATCAGAAGGCCGCCTTCGCTGGCGCGCTGACCGTAGTATTCCGCGTTTAGATCATAAGGAACATTGCCCGGCTGCATTGACCGCATCCGGGTCAGGGGAGCCATGACTACCCGATGTGAGAGATTAAGAGCTCCGAGCTTCAAGGGATTAAAAAGAGGATCGTTCGTCATCAGGACCTCGTTAGGGTTGCTATAGACAAAACGTAGTGGCTCGCGGTATTTGTTACTATCCGTGCGAAATGTGATGCATGATAACGTATATCGTTAGGTGTCGATGGATTCCGAAGAGCTTGAAGTTTTCCTGAGCGCGGCGCGCACGGGCAGCCTGGCTGGAGCAGCCAAGCATCTCAAGCTAACCCCCATGTCCACAACGAGGCGACTAGCGGCTCTTGAGGAGGAACTGGGCGTTCGCTTGTTTCACCGCACGTCACGGTCCTTGGCGCTGACGCCGGAAGGTGAGGCCTTTCTTCCGTTTGCCTGCGAAATCATCGATACTCAGGAAGCTGCGCGAGCGACACTTACTCCAAGTGAAGGAGGAGCAACAGGATTGCTCCGTGTCACAGCGCCTGTGACATTGGGGCGGAAGCGCATCATGCCGATCATCGGCGATCTGCTTCACGAGAATCCTGGGCTGAAGATCGACCTCGATCTCAATGATTCGATAGTCGATATCGTTGCCTCAGGGGTCGATCTTGCTATCAGAATCGCGCCGCTGAAAGATTCTGGGCTGATCGCACGGCGGCTCGTGGACAATCCCAAGCTGATCTATGCCGCGCCATCTTATCTCGAAAGAAATGGAACACCCGAGACCATCGACGATCTCGAACATCATGAATGCCTGACGTTCACGAACTTCACCCATTGGCAGTTCCTTTTGAACGGGAAAGAGCGCTCGATTCGTGTGGGCTGCCGATTCTCTTCGAGCGGTGTCGATGGTTTTCTGTCGGCCTGCGTATCGGGCTTGGGGCTTGCCCAACTTTCGGCTTGGGACGTTAAGGAGGAGCTTGCCAACGGCAGTCTTGTACCAGTCCACATCCACGGTGTCTCACCACGCGATCTGGCGATTTGGGCCGTATTCCCGTCGCGGCGACAGGTCCTGCCCAAGCTTCGGGTATTTCTCGACAGATTTCAGAGAAGTCTAGTCTGAGATTACCTGAAGGCCGGATTGCAATACAATGGACGATCAATTGCAGAATGTCTGCTTCCCTAATCGGGCATTTGGGTCAGGCTCTTTTCTCATGGTGGTTGGCCTGATCGTTCTCGCGGGTCACGCTTCCCTTCGCAGTCTATTGGCTCCGTTGCCCTTCGTTCTCGTTAAACTAATGAAAATCCATAAGTTCGCAGTGCAAATGCTTGGCGGCCGATGGCGATTTCAACCTCGGGCCGTCCAGCAACGAGGATCTGAAGCGGATGATCAAGGCCCGCCGCCGCAATGGGATCTATCTTTCGGTGCTCGGCTTTGGCCTGGGCGATCTGAACGACATCCTGATGCAGATTCTTGCCCAGAACGGCAACGGTACGGCGCCCCATATCGACATGCTTGTCGAAGCCCGAAGGCTCGGGTGGATGAAGCCGGGTCGGCACTGTTTTCGATCGCCTAGGACGTGAAGATTCACGTCGAGTTCAGTCCGGAGAAGATCGCCTAATCGGATATGAGACGCGGGCACCCAAACGTGAGGATTTCAACAACGACCGCCTCGATGCTGGCGATATCGGCTCCGGCTATACCGTGGCGGCGTTCTACGAGGTGACGCCGAAGGGCAATCAGGCCGTGCTCAACGACCCGGTTGGCTACCACTCGGCGCGATCAGCCGCGCCGTCTGCATCACCCTCCGGCAAACTCGCCTTCATTAATATCCGCTACAAGCAGCGGGATGCCGGCACCAGCAAGTTCATCACCACGCCGGTGACCAAAGCCAATGCCACTTCCGATTTCAGTGCGGCAACGCAAGAAGTCCGCTTTGCTAAGGCCGTCGCGGCTTTCGGCCAGAAGCTCCGCGGGACGGCTACCCCTCCGACGGCTTTCCCTATGACGGCTTTCCCTATGACGCATCCTGGGCATCGCCTGCAATGCCCGGGGGATCGCACTCTTCGGATACCGCGCCGGCTTCGAAACGTTGGTCAGCGTCGACCACAAGTAGTATTCCGACGGTAAAGGGTGATTTTCTCCGTTACCGTCGGGTTTCGGCGATTGCCTCAGATGGCGGCGCGCTTGTCGTGCTTTGCCAGACGCTCCAGTAGGTAATCGACCTCGGCGCGCGCTGTCTGCGTCGGCATCTGCGCCGGCTTGCGCTGGGCGTCCGAGGCAATGACGCCGCGGCGTTTCAGCACGTGCTTGCGCACGGCCAGGCCGACACCGAGCTGCTGTTCATATCGGATCAGCGGCAGATGCGAATCGAAGAGGTCGTGCGCCTCGTCGCGCTTGCCGGCTGCGGAAAGGTTGACGAGCTCGGTCAGCATGTCCGGGAAGCCGTAGCCGGTCATCGCGCCGTCTGCGCCACGCTCCGGTTCAAAGTCAAGGAACATGCCGCCATTGCCGCAGAGGATCGAGAACTCACGAAGCTCGCCAGACTTCTGCATGGCGCGGAGCTTCGAGATCTTTTCGAGACCCGGCCAGTCCTCATGCTTTAGCATCAGGCAGGACGGGTGGTCGCTGATGATTTTGGCGATCACGCCCGGCGAGATGACGACGTTGAGCGTCAGCGGATAGTCCTGCAAGACCCAGGGCACGTCGTCACCGATCGCCTCGACGGCGCTGGCGAAGTAATTGACGATCTGGTCGTCGGTCCTGAGCGCAGGGGTCGGTGCGACCATGACGCCGGCAGCACCCATGTCCATCGAGCTTTTCGCAAGCGAGCGCATGGCGGCGAAGCCGGGAGCTGAGATGCCGACGATGACCGGCACTTTTGCGCGTTCGACCACCCGCTTGATGATCGCCCGGCTTTCATCCGGCTCCAGCTTCGGCGCCTCGCCCATGATGCCGAGGATGGTGATGCCGGTGCAGCCGCTCTCCTGGTAGAAATCTGTCAGTTTGTCGACTGAGGTGAAATCGATCGTGCCGTCGTCGTGGAACGGGGTGGCGGCAATGGCGTAGACGCCTTTCGATTGTGTCGAGAAAGTCATGGTTTCCCCTCCTGGGCAAAATTCTCCCGGCAGTGTGCCGGGTGGTCTTGTCGTTCAGATGCTGGCGATCAGGCCGCCATCGATGCGGATGACCGAGCCGGTGATGTAGGATGCGCGCGGGCTTGCGAGGAAGGTGACCATATCGCCATATTCCTGCGGTTCGCCATATCGTCCGACCGGGATCGAAGCGGTGCTATCGGCAGACACCTCCTCGCCGCTGCGGTTCTCGCGCTTGGCCTTCTGCTCGTCGAGGAACAGGATGCGTCCGGTGGCGATGCGGCCCGGCAACACGATATTGGTAGTGATACCGTCACGTCCCACTTCGCGAGCAAGCGTTTTCGACCAGCCGACCAGCGCCATGCGCAGGCTGTTGGAAATGCTGAGGTTGGCGATGGGGGCGACGACACCCGACGAGGTCGAGGTGATGACGCGGCCCCAGCCGCGCTCGCGCATGCCGGGCAGTACGGCATCGGTCACCGCGATCACCGAGCGCACCATGCTGTCGAAATACTTCGACCAGGTTTCTGCCGATTGCCCTACGGCCGGCGTCGGCGGCGGGCCGCCGGTGTTGTTGACGAGGATGTCTGCCGGGCCGAAGACCGAGGCAACCTTCGCCAGCCGGGCTTCCAGTACGGAAAGATCGCCGATATCCCATTGCAGAGCGACGGCGCTCTGGCCAACTTCGGAAATGGCATCGGCGGTCTTGCAGGCCGCGACCTCGTCGATGTCTGCGGCCACGACATTGGCGCCTTCAGCCGCCATCGAGCGGGCGATCGCTCCGCCCAAGCCACCGCCGGCGCCGAACACCAGCGCCGTCTTGCCGTTCAGTTTCAGATCCATGGGGGCATGCCCTCTAAGTTTAGCAGCAGTAGAGTTCGACCGGAAGGTCGCTGAAGACTTCCGGAGCGCCGCTCTCGGTGATCGCGAATGTCTGGCCGACGCCGGCGGTCAGTCCAGTCTCGGCGTCAGGGATCATGATGTGGACGAAGAACACCATGCCCGGCGTGATGATCAAGGGATTGCCGGAATAGATCATCGGCGGCACTTCCATCCAGGTTGGCTTGAAGGTGCAACCCAGCGCATAGCCGCAGGCTGCATAGCGCGCCTTGGCGAAGCCGGCGTTGTCGAGCACCTTCCGGTGGATATCGTCCAACGTACCAAGTGCTGCCCCTGCCCTCGCGGCATCCTTGATCCGATCGAGCGCTTCCTTGGCGACGGAGAGCATGGAGAGCTGGCGCGGGTCCGGCTTGCCGGTCACCAGCGTATGCTCGATCACGACGTGGTAGCGACAATGGGAGCCGGCGAGCTCGAGCAGGATCTGGTCCTGCTCCTCGATCAGCCTCGGGCCGCCGATGCCGCGGCCGTAGAGCGCGCGCGGGCCGGAATTGACCAGCGGGCCGCCGGAGGGAATATCGCCGCCTCCGGCCAGCATCGAAGTGAGCGCAGCACCGGAAAGAACGGTGTCCGGGATGCCGGGCTTGGTCACATCGATCGCCGCGCGCACCGCAGCGTCTGCAAGCTTGCCGGCCATCCGCACATGCTGCAGCTCGGCGGCGGATTTTACCAGCCGGCCGGTGCGCACGATGTCGGAGGCATCCTCGGTGGCGCAGAAGCCGTCCAACGCCGTGTCGACAATGCGGGCATTTGCGCCGGTCAGGCCATAGGTCGCATATTCGACGCCGACCTTTTTACCGGCGAGGCCCTTCTCCGCCATGATGGCCCGCAGGTCGTTGGCAGGGTTGGCATCCTCGGAGTTTAGCCAGACGCGAACCTCCTCATAAAGCGAGGCGACGTTCGCTTGCCTCAGGTCCGGCGTGCGGGTCAGCAGCACGGTATCACTGCCATCGTCCGCGAGCACGAGGCCTGCCTGGAAGAAGACGTAGCCGGCGGTGTCGTAGCTCGTCAGCCAATAGTGGCTTTCCTGGGCGAAGACGATCAAGGCATCGAGACCCCGTTCGCGCATGCGGCGGCGGGTGGCGGCCAGCCGGCCGGCAAACTCGGCTGCTTCGAATTTCAGTAGAACGTCGCGGCCGCCGCGGGTGCGGGCGGAAAATTCCTGGGGGACGTAAAGGGTCATGCGATCTCGCAGATATCGGTCATAGTGATCAGATAGATGCGGATCATGTCGAGATAATCGACGATATCGACCCGCTCATCCGGCATGGTGTTGTAACGACCGCCGGGGCCGCAGACGATGCCCTCCATGCCGCCCTCGGCCCAGAGATGCCCGGCATCGGTACCGAAGAAGGCCGGCGGCGCGATGGCGCCGGTCGGCTGCTTTTCACCGCGCACGGCCTCGTAAGCCGCGTTGATCGACTTAACGATCCTGGCATCCTTGTCGACGGCGAAGGCCGGCATGGTGGGCTGGTCATTGCGCGTCTCGGCAAAAACCTTCGCCTTCATGCCGGGATGGCGTTCACAAAGCCCATCCAGCACCTTCTGGATGTCGGCCAGCGCATTTTCGCGCGTCTGGCCCGGTCCATAGCGGCCGGAGCCTTTGAGGCGGACGAAATCGGCCACCTGCGGCGGGCGCCATTCATGCAGGTCGCGTCCGAGCGCACCATGCATGACGCCGACATGGACGCGGTTGACCGACCGGTGCTCCGCGGTTGGCGCGTCGGAAAAAGTCATGTCGCCGAGTTCGGGGATCAGCTCGCAGGCGGCGCGGATTGCATCGACGGCAGCCTCGCGCTTGGACAGATGCCGGGTGACGCCTTCCAGCTCGATGATGAAGGTGAAGGCCGCCGCATGCATGGTGATCGCCTGCAGATCGGTCGGTTCCGAATTGATGAAGTAGTCGGCCCGCGTGCCGGCGCGCACCGCCTGCAGTGTACCAATGCCGCCCTGCAGCTCGCCGATGACATAAGTCAGGATGACATCGCCCTTGAGGCGGATGCCGTTGTCGATCAGCGTCTTGACGGCGCACAGCGACGAGGCATCGCCGGCCTTCATGTTAGAAACGCCGATGCCGTAGATGAACTCGTCGTCCACCACGCTGCCCCACGGATCGACGGTCCAACCCTCGGTCGCCGGATTGGTGTCGAGGTGGCCGTTGAACAGCACGCTTTTGCCGCCGCCCGTGCCGCGCCAAATGCCGATCGCGTTGACCCGCTCGCCGACGACCGGCTGGAGCTCGACCTCAAGCCCCATGCCCCGCATCACATTCGCCATATGCTCGGCCAGCACACGCTCGCCGGGCGTTTCCGAGTAGCTCTTGTGGCGCACCATGTCGGCGAGGATATCCAGGCAGGCCTTTTCATCCACCTTGCCGACCAGTTCCGTTACACTCGTCATAGGATGTTCCTCAGGCTTCGGGCTCGCCGGCATGGACCGGGACGGCATCGAGCAACGCCTTGGCATAGGGATCGCGGTCCACCGAGCGCGCATCGACGCGGTCGAAGAAGTCGACCAGCTTGCCGTGATGCATGACCGCGATGCGGTGGGCGAGCTGCCGGATCAGATTGAGGTCGTGGGTGATGAAGACGCAGGCCGCCCCCGTATTTCTCTGCAGTTTGACCAGCAGCTCGGCGACCGCCGCCTGCACCGAGACGTCGAGTGCGGCCGTCACCTCGTCGCAGATGACCAGTTCCGGCTCGGCGGCAAAGGCGCGGGCGATCGCGACGCGCTGCTTCTCGCCGCCGGACAGCTGGTGCGGCAGGCGGTCGGCATAGCTTGCCGGCAGGCGCACCATTTCCAGAAGTTCGGCGACGCGCGCCTTGATCTCATGCTTCGGCACGATGCCGTAGAGCTTCAGCGGCCGGGCGATGATCGTGCCGATCCTGTGGCGCGGATTGAGCGAGGCATCGGGATGCTGGAAGACGATCTGGACACGGCGGCGATAGGCACGGTCGATCGCGTTGCGTGACGTGATCGCCTTGCCGTCGAAATCGAGCTTGCCTTCGAAATCCTGAAGGCCGGCCAGCACCTTGGCGATGGTCGACTTGCCGGAGCCGCTTTCGCCGACGACGCCGAGCAGTTCACCCTTGCGGACATCGATGCTGATATCCTTCGCGCCCCAGAAGCCCACTGTCTCGGCATCCGTCGGCCAGAACATCGCCTGGAGTTTCGTCGGCGCACCGTAGCGCACGCCGACCTTGTCGATTCGGAGCAGCGTCTTCGGCTCGCCCGGCGCATCCACGCCGACCCAGCGATCCGGGTCCGGCACCGCGCCGATCAGCTGGCGCGTATAATCGGCCTTCGGACGACGAAACACCTCCTGCACCGACCCGCTCTCGACGATGATACCCTTGTGGATAACCGACACCCGATCGACGACGCGAGAAACCAGTCCGAGATCGTGCGAGATGTAGAGCGCCGAGACATTGGTCTCCTCGCGCAGCTGATTGAACAGGTCGAGGATCTGCCGGGCGGTCAGGATATCGAGCGCCGTGGTCGGCTCGTCGAAGATGATCAGCTCGGGCTCGCAGGCAAAGGCGGTGGCGATGACCACACGCTGCTTTTCGCCGCCGGATGCCTCATGCGGAAACCGCTGCAGCATTTCCTTCGGGCGTGTGATGCCGGTGCGGCCAAGTGCGGCTTCTGCCTCCGCCCAGGCCTGCGCCTTGGTGAGGCCGCGATGGCGCATCAGCACTTCGGCTATTTGCTCGCCGAGCTTGATCGTCGGATTGAGCGAGGTCGAAGGGTCCTGGAAGACCATCGACATGCGGCGGCCGCGGATGTCCATCATCTGATACGGCGTGTAGTCGAGGAGTTCTTCGCCGGCGAGGCGAATGGCGCCACCCGTCTCGACCGCATTCGACGGCAGATAGCGCATGATCGACCAGGCCATGGACGACTTGCCGGAACCGGATTCGCCGACGAGGCCGACCGTCTTGCCCTTCGGGATCGTCAGGTCGATGTTCTGCAGGGCCGGAATAAGGCCGTTGGCGGTCTTGTAGGCCAGCGAATAGTCAATGATCGACAGGGCCGACTTTTCGACGGCGGCGATAGGAGCGTCCTTGGTCAAGGTCTGCGCTGTCATCCGTGGCTCCTCTTGGGGTCGAGGCTGTCACGCAGGGCGTCGCCGAAAAGATTGAAGCCGAGGGCGGCGATGGCGATCGACAGACCGGGAACAGCGACGCACCAGGGATTGCGGAACATGAACTGGCGGGCTTCCGCCACCATCAGGCCCCATTCCGTGCTCGGCGGCTGGGCGCCGAGGCCGAGGAAGCCGAGCGTCGCACCGATCATGATGGCGAAGGAGACGCGGATGGTCGCTTCGACGACGATCGGGCTCAGCGCATTGGGCAGCACTTCCGCGCCGACGATATAGAAGCCGGATTCGCCGCGGGCGACAGCCGCCCGCACATAGTCGCGGGTGCGCACCGAAAGAACGGCGCTGCGCGCAATACGGGCCATGCCGGGAGCAAAGGCAATGGCGACGGCGAGCATGGCATGTTCCATGCCGCCGCCGAAGATGGTGACGATCAGCAGCGTGAACAGCAGGTCAGGCACGGCCAGCAACCCGTCGAGGATGCGCATGATGGTGGAATCGGCCCACCCGCCGGAAACGCCGGCGACGACGCCAATTATCGAGCCGATACCGACGCCAATCAGTGTTGCGCCGACGCCGAAAGTGACGGTCGAAGGCGCGCCGTTCAGGATGCGGGACAGGAGGTCGCGGCCGAACTGATCGGTTCCGAACCAATGCGCAGGCGACGGTCCCTGAAGGCGGTTCAGCGGATCGAAGGCCTGCGGATCATAAGGTGCGATCCAAGGTCCGAAGATCGCCGCGAAGCAGACGACCGAAAGAAGCGCCGTGCCGACTATGGCGGTGGGGGTGGAGAAGAAATTACGCATAGCGAACCCTCGGATCGAGCAAAGCGATGACGATGTCCGACAGGAGATTGGACAGGGCATAGACCGTCGCGAGAAGCAGGGTCACGGCCTGGATGACGGGAAGGTCGCGGTTTTCGAGTGCGTAGATCAGAAGGCGACCAAGGCCCGGCCAGGCAAAGATCTCCTCGACGACGATGATGCCGCCGAGCAGATATCCGATATCGAGCGAGATGACAGCAACGGCAGGTGCCAGCGAGTTAGGCAACGCATGCCGGCGGATGACCCGCTTTTCGGTCAACCCCTTCAGCCGTGCCGCGCGGATATAGTCGGAATGCAGCACTTCCGACATTTCCGACCGCACCTGGCGGGAAATGTGGGCCATCAGGACAAGGCCGAGCGTTGCGGCTGGAAGCACCACATGCGCGCCGAAACCGGCGAGGCTTTCCCACGGCGCGACGAAGCCGCCTGCCGGGAAAATACCCTGCTGCGGGGCCGCAAAGAACACCAGAAGCAGGGTCGCCGTCACAAATTCCGGCAGCGCCGTGCCGAGATAGCTGAACAGGCCGAGACCAAGGTCCATGGCCGTGCCGCGCTTGATTGCGGCCAGTGCACCGAGCGGAATGGCCGTGATGGTGACGACGACCAGGGCCGTCGCCGCCAGCAGGGCAGAGTTTGCGAAGGCCTCGCCGACAACCTGGGTCACCGGCAAGGAAAGGCGGAGCGAAGTGCCGAAGTCGCCATGTAGAATACCGGAGACCCAGCTGTAATATTGCATGTACCAGGACTGATCCAGATGCAGCTGCTTTTCGAGTGCCGCGACCGCGTCCGGGGTGGCATATTCTCCCAGGATCATGATCGCTGCATTGCCCGGCAGCATCGTCGTGATTGCGAACACGGCGAAGGTTACGATCGCCAGCACCATAAAAACGGCCAGCAAGCGGCGGATAAGATAGCCCCAGCTCATGCGATCAGGCCTTATTCAGCCAGACGTTTTCGATATAGTAGTAGCGCGACAGCGGCGCGATCGTCCAATCTTCCGCGCCCTTGCCGCTGGCGGTCAGAATGTCTTCGAAGATCGGCACGATGTAAGGCGTCTCGTCGAGCTGCAGCTGCTGAGCTTTGGCATAAAGCTCCTTGCGCTTGGCCGGATCGACGGTGGCACGCGCATCGGAAACGAGTTTGTCGAAGTCGGCGTTCTTCCAGGCCGTGTCCTCATAGGACGCGTTGGAGGTCAAGAGCAGGTTGAACGTCGCGTCCTCGGTGGCCTGCATGCCCCAATAGCCCATGTAGAACTGACCCTTCATCCACACATTGGCGAGATAGGTATCGTGCGGCATGGTCTCGACTTCGATGTCGAAGCCGGCAGGCAGCGCCATCTGCTTCAGCGCGATCGCCACCTGGGCACGGATGGCCGGGCGGTTCGACGCAACGAGCTTGATCTTGATGCCATCCGGATAACCGGCTTCGGCCAGCAGCTTCTTGGCGCCTTCCGGATCGTAGGCGATCCGCGGCGTCTCGATTGCATAGGGGAATTCCGGCGAGACGAGATTGTCGTAGGCAGGTCGGCCGAGGCCTTCAAGCACGAGATCCACCATCATTTCGCGATCGACCGCCATGGCGAGCGCCTTACGGACGCGCACGTCATCGAACGGCTTCTGGTCCTGGCGCATGGTGATGTTGACGAAACGACCGGACGGGATGCGCTGCGCCGTGATGCCAGTCGCGTCGGCGATGCGCTGGAAATCGGCCTGCTGGACGACGAGCATGACATCGACCGCGCCGGAGAGGAAGTTGGCGCTTTCGGCGGCGAGATCAGGGAACAGCATCATTTCGACGGCGTCGAGATGCGGCTTGCCCTTGATGAAATAGTTCTCGTTCTTGACGAGGCGAACCAAGCGGGCGCTGTCATAGGTTTCGAGCTTGAACGGGCCGGTGCCGTTGGCCGTCGTGTCGAGCTTTTCGCGCGGGCCGGAGAGAGCGGCCTTTGAGATGATGCGGGCATTGGCATGGGCCGTCGAGATCGGCAGATCGGCGAACGGCGTCTTTAGCGTGAACTTGACGGTCGACGGGTCCACTGCCTCGATCTTGTCGATCATGTTGAGGACAGAGCGGGCAGCGGCCGGAATGTCGGGATTGAGGATCGCCTGGAAAGTGGCGACGACGTCATCGGCCGTGCACGGCGTGCCGTCATGGAAGACGATACCCTGGCGCAGATAGAAGGTGAAGGTCTTGGCGTCCTCGCTGCCTTCCCAACGTTCGGCGAGATCCGCCATCGGCTTGTTGTCCGGCCCCATGCGGGTGAGACCCGAATAGAGCATGTCGACGACCGGGTATTCGGCCGGGCCGGAGCAGTTGAGCACATTAAGCGTCGCGATGCGGGTCGAGTGGCTGATCTTCAGCGTGCCGCCAGCCTTCGGCGTTTCAGCCGCCAGCGCGTCGGTGATGTTGATGCCGGGAAGAAGTGCCGTTGCAGCAAGGCCCATGACCATGGTGCGGCGGGAAATCATGAAAGTTGTCATTTTGCCCTCTAAAAAGTTTGTTCGACAGAGAGCCGGGCGGCAGTATTTTTATGATTTTCCCGGCGGGATTTTGTGTTCGTCAGCGGATCACCGTCAGTTCGTCCGGCAGGCCAGTGAGCACTTCCGGCACACCGTCGGTGACGAGCAGCGTATGGCCGACGCCCATGGCCAGGCCGGTATCGGCATCGCCGTTCATCACGTGATAGAACAGCGTCATGCCCGGCTGGCAGACGGTCGGATTTCCGGAATAGATCATCGGCGGCACGTCCATGCTGGTGGGCGCGAAGGTGCAGCCCACCGAGTAGCCGGTGGCGCCGTAACGGGCCCGCTTGTAGCCGCCCTTGTCGAGACCGTCGGCATAGACGTCGAAGATCTCGCCGAGCGTCGTGCCCGGGCGGGCGATCTCGGTCATCTTGCGAAGCGTCTCTATGCCGACATCGTACATCTTGCGATGCGCATCGGAGGCCTGACCGAACAGGATAGTCCACTCGGTCTTCACGTTGTAGCGGCGGTAGGCGACCGGATATTCGACGAGGATCTGGTCCTGCTCCTCCAGCCGGCGCGGATCGGAAACGCCGCGGCCGTAGACGGCCCGCGGACCGGAATTGAATAACGGCGCATTCGGCGGCATGTCGGCGCCCTGCCCCAGGATCGAGGTCAGGTAGACGGCCTTCAGATCGCTGTCGAGAATGCCGGGCTTGGCAGCGGCAATGACGGCATTCAGCGACGTGTCGAGAATGCGGGCCGCCTTGCGGGTATATTCGATTTCGGCCGGCGACTTGCAGACGCGCAGCCAGCGGACCAGGTGACGGTCATCTTCCAGCTGGCACCAGTCGCCGATCGTCTGCTGGGTGCGGTAGAGGTTCCAGCCGGTCAGGCCATGGGTATTGAGCTCGATAGCAATCTTCTTGCCGCCGAGGCGGAGCTCATCGAGGATGATCTTGAGGTCGGCGGCCGGGTTGGCGTCCTCGGCATCCCACCAGATGCGGATATCTTCGATGATGCTGGTCTGCTTCGCCTGCACGAAATCCGGGCGACGGGTCAGAAGAACCGGCTGGCGACCGTCGGTCGGAACGACCAGGCACTGGTAATAAACATACCCCCCGGTGTCGTAACCGGTCAGCCAGTACATGCTCTCCTGAGCAAAGACGAGCATTGCCTCTACGCCCCGCGCCGCAAGTTCCGCCCGCAGCTTATCCTGACGCTGCAGATGCTCTTCCCGGGAGAAAGGAAGGTTCGGTTGCGGCATTGCACTCACGCGAAGGGCCTTTCGACAAGATCGTCAAAGCTCGATGTTGCATGACACTACGTTTTGGTATACCACTCGTCAACCAGCGGAATACAAAAATTCCGATTGGTGACAACTGCATCGCGTGTGACACCAGACAATTATTAGAAGCCGTCTCCGCACGGGAGGGACAGGATACTTATGCTGGTTGAAACCGATAAGCGGCTGGCGCTGCAGGCCTACGAACAGATATTGAACCTGATCCTTTCCGGTGCAGCGCAACCGGGCGCAATGGTGACCGAGCGCCGCCTGGCCGACACGCTGAACATGTCGCGCACGCCGATCCGCGATGCGCTCCTGATGCTTGAAGGCGAAGGCCTTCTGATCCGCCAGGGCAGCCGTGGCCTACAGGTCAAGCAGATGCGCATCGAGGATTACATGGATGCCCTGCAGATCCGCCAGCTGCTCGAGCCGGAAGCGGCACGCCTGGCGGCCGGCCGCATGCCGACTGCTGCACTCGACGAACTCGAGGCGGACCTGAAAAGCCTTCTCGGCAATCCTGAAGACGGCGAAGGCAAGCCTGATCGCGGTTCGGTCCGCGACGTCGATGATCGCCTCCATGGCGGCATTGGCGATGCGGCCGGCAACCCGCAACTGGGTCAGATCATCCGCACCCTGCGCCGCCAGACGCAGATCTTCGACCTGAGAAGCATGCCGGAACGGTTCGAAACGACTTGCCGCGAGCATCTCGACATTGTCGGCGCGTTGCGCGAGGGGCGCGGCGAGGACGCGGCCCAGGCCATGCGCCTCCACCTCGACCACGTCAGAGACAGTATTATCGGGAGACTGACCCGCGCATGACAGGTTTGGCAGAAAGCGCCGGGATGGATCAGTCCGCGACCAGCGATTCGGCCCCGGTGGATATCCAGCTGGCCGAACGTCTTTTCGACGAGCTGAAGCGACGCACGGGAACCAACCGCGGCATCACCCGCACCTCCTATGGCCTCGGTGAACAGATCGCCCATGACATGGTGCGTCGCGAGGCTCGCAAGCTCGGGCTCGAAGTGAAGACCGATCCGGGCTGCAATCTCTACATGAGGATGAAGGGACGCGAGAAGCGCCCCGGCATTTTCATCGGATCGCATCTCGACTCCGTGCCGATGGGCGGCAATTTCGACGGCGCTGCCGGCGTGCTCATCGGCCTGTCGGTTGTCTCCGGTTATGTCCGCGCCGGCATCCGCCCGCCGCGCGACATCACCGTGATGGCGGTTCGCGCCGAGGAAAGCACCTGGTTCGGCGCCTCTTATGTCGGCAGCCGCGCGGCGCTCGGGCGCCTGACGGGCAAGGAACTCGATCAGGTCAAGCGATCCTCCGATCAAATCTCGCTTGGCGCCGCCATCGATGCCGCCGGCGGCGATACGGAATTCCTCCGCTCCGGCAAATCCTATCTCGACCCGGCCGATATAGCGATGTTCATCGAACCGCATATCGAACAGGGCCCGGTTCTCCTCGAAAGACAAATTCCGGTCGGCATCGTCACCGGCATCCGCGGATCGTTCCGCTACCGCGAGGCGAAATGCATCGGCGTCTATGCCCATTCCGGCGCCACGCCGCGCGAATATCGCAGCGACGCGGTGCGCGCGGCCTCGGCACTCGTGACTAAACTCGACAAGGCATGGGACAGACTGCAGGCGGAGGGTGCCGACCTCGTCGTCACCTTCGGCCAGTTCTCCACCGATCCCTCCGAAGCCGCCTTCAGCAAGATCGCCGGCAAGCTCAGCTTCTCGCTGGATGTCCGCAGCCAGGAGCCGCAGACGCTGGCCCGCATGCAGGCGATCGTGATCGAAACCGTCGCCCGCATCGAGGCCGAGCACCGCGTCAAATTCGAACTCGGCCGCCTGACCGACAGCAAGTCGGCGAAGATGGATGACTCGATCGTCACGGCGCTGTCGGACTTCGCCAGGGAACAGGGCATCGAGACCGAGACCATGGCCTGCGGCGCCGGCCATGATGCGGCGGTATTCGCCGATGCCGGCGTGCCGACCGGCATGGTCTTCATCCGCAATGCCAATGGCAGCCATAATCCCGACGAACACATGGATATCGCGGACTTTGCCGAGGCCGCACGCCTCGTCTCGGCGCTGTGCCTCGATCCGCCTTTGAAGGCCTGACCATGGACGCGCCTCGTTGCGACTGCCTGATCGTCCAGCCGATCGCGCAAAGCGCGGTCCGCCTGCTGGAAGATGCGGGGCTCGTCGTTCATGTCGCCGCGTCCACCGCCTTTGCCCACCTCGAGCCGTATCTCGCCACGGCCCGAGCGGTGATCACCCGCAATCACGGCCTCTCCGAGGAGGAAATTGCGGCCGCGCCCGATCTCAGGATGGTCGGCGTGCATGGCACCGGTACGGACAAGGTGCACAAGGCATCGCTCGCCGCGCGCGACATTCCTCTCGCCAACACGCCGGGCGCCAATGCCCAGTCGGTGGCCGAACTTGCCATCGGCCTCATGCTGACCTGCGCCCGCTCGCTGGTTGCCGCCGATCAGGCTTCCCGCAGCGGCGATCATCTGTTCAGCCAGAAGCACCGGACCTTCGAACTTTCCGGCCGGCGGCTCGGGCTGGTTGGCTACGGCCATATCGCGAAACTGGTCGCCGGCATCGCCAGGGCCTTCGGTATGGAGGTCGCTACGGTCTCCCGCTTCACGCCGGCCGAGGAACTGGCGGAGCAGGGCATCCTTTTCTCGCCCGATCTCGACAGCCTCTGCGCATGGGCGGATATCGTCTCTCTGCATGGCATTCCGCAGGCAACACCCGTAATCGATGCTCGCCGGCTGGCCCTGATCGGAGCGAATGGCATTCTGATCAACACCGCCCGCGGCGCGCTGATCGACGAAGATGCCCTTGCGACGGCATTGAGGGATGGCATGATCGCCGGCGCCGGCCTTGACGTGCTGACGGTCGAGCCGATTATTTCCGGCCATCCCCTACTCGACTGCCCGAACCTTGTGCTAACTCCCCACATCGGCGGCTCGACGAATGAGGCACTGGAGAAGACCGGCCTTCAGATCGCCGGCAAGGTGCTGGCCGAACTCAAGGCCATCGGCCGAGTTCCGGGAGCCGGGCCCTGATCGCGACTTGGTAAATTGAAGTGATGCCCCACATGCCTCAGCCCGGCAAAGAGATTTCCTATCCCCGTATCCTGCGCTGCGGCGACCGCGCCATCGGCATTGAGTTTTCCGATGCGATAACCGAGACGGCGAACCTCGAAGTCCTGTCGCTCGATGCCTCGCTTGCCGCGGAGCCGGTCGACGGCGTTCTCGAAACCATCCCGACCTATCGCTCGCTGACGGTGATCTACGATCCGCGCAAGATCCGTGGCGCAGCCCTCGGCGACGAACTGATGCAGCTCGCGACGCGTGGCGGAGCCGTTGGGCATAAAGGCCGGCTGCTGGAATTTCCGGTCTTCTACGGCGGCGAGCATCAGGCCGATCTCGATGAACTGGCGAAGATGAAGAATATGAGCGTGGCCGAAGTTATCGCCATGCATGCTTCTGCCGAATACCGCGTCTACATGATCGGCTTCGCGCCCGGCTTCGCCTATCTCGGCGGCCTGCCGGAGATCCTGCATACGCCGCGGCTTGCCGTGCCGCGTCAGCGGATCGAGGCCGGCGCGATCGGGATCGGCGGGCGGCAGTCGAGCATCAATTCCGTTCCCGGCCCGAGCGGCTGGCGCTTTCTCGGCCGCACGCCGTTCAGGCTGTTCGACGCCGCCCGGCCGGAACCCTTCCTCGTGAAGGCCGGCGACAGAATCCGTTTCCGCGGCATCGATGCCGATGAGGCAAAGGAACTGGACGCAAAGGTTACGGCCGGAACTGCCGCAGTAAAGGAGATCGCCGAATGACCGCTCTCCTTACCATTCTCAAGCATGGCCCGCTGATGACCGTGCAGGACGGCGGCCGCTACGCCTATCGCTCCCGCGGCGTCTCGACCTCCGGCGCCGTCGACCGCGGCGCACATGCCATCGGCAATGCATTGGTCGGCAACGATCCTGAAGCCGCCGCGATCGAATTTGCCCTGATGGGCGGCAGCTTTTCCGCAGACCGGGATGTTCTCGTCGCCATTACCGGCGGCGCTTGTACGGTCGAGATCGACGGCAAGCCGGTAACCACTTGGGAAAGCCATGTCCTCGGAGTCGGAGAGACTCTGTCGGTCGGCGAAATGCAGGGCTCGGTATGGGGCTACATCGCGATTTCCGGCGGCATAACCATCGCGCCGGTGCTCGGCAGCAGGTCCACCCATCTCAGAACCGGCGTCGGCGGTCTGGACGGCGGGGCGCTTGCGGCCGGCGATACCCTGCCGATCGGCGCCCCGACCGACCTTTCGCCCCGCATGCTCGGCACACCGTATCTGCGCCGATCCGGCCCGATCCAGATCGTGCCCGGACCACAGGACGATTACTTCGACGAGAACGCCTGGCGTGCCTTCCTGACTAAGCCGTTTACCGTCACCCAGTCGCGCGACCGAATGGCTATGGTGCTCGACGGCCCCAAGACGGAAGCCTTCAAGGGTCACGACATCGTCTCCGATGCAACCGTCCTCGGCTCAATCCAGGTGCCAGGATCGGGTAAGCTGATTGTGCTCACGGCCGACGGCCAGACGACGGGCGGGTATCCGAAGATCGCGACGGTAACCTCGTCCGACCTGACGCGCCTTGCCCAGATGCCGGCCGGCAGCCGCTTTATGTTCCGGTCCATCTCAGCGGACATGGCGGAGGAGCTTTTCCTTGGAAGCCAGCAGCGACTTGCCGCCGTGATTGGCGACCTACGCAAGACGCGCTGACCGCTACAATGTCCGACCTCAATCGCGCCTTCCCCGCTTATGGATGCACCGACGAGCCGATCGTCCAGCCGGCCTTTTCCAGGGCCGCACGAAGCTGCCGCGCCATTGCGACGGCGCCGGGCGTATCGCCATGTACGCAGATCGACCCGATCGGCACTTCCAACCGCTTGCCGGATGTCGATGTCAGGCATCCTTCCCACACCATGGAGATGACGCGTTCGACGAGCAGGTCCGGATCATGGATTACCGAACCGGGTTCGGAGCGCGGCGACAGGTTGAAACTGTCGGCATAGGTGCGGTCGGCGTAGATTTCGTTGATCGGCGTCAGGCCAAGTTTCTCTGCAGCCCGCGCGGTGGCCGTACCCGGCATCACCATGAAGGCGAGTTTCGGATCGACGGCCTTGATTGCGCGGCCGACGGCCAGCGCCGTCGCATCGTCATCCGCCGAGACATTGCCGAGCGCGCCATGCGTCTTTACATGGGTCATCGGATGGCCTTCCAGTGCCGCGATCGCCGCCATCGCCCCCACCTGATAGGCGACCAGCGATTCGATCTCTGCAAGGCTCAAACCCGGCACGCGCCGGCGGCCGAAACCGATCAGATCGTTGTAGCCGGGGTGGGCGCCGAAGGCGACGCCGCGCTCCTTCGCCAGCCGGACGGTGGCACGCATGATGTCGGGATCGCCGGCATGGAAGCCGCAGGCGATATTGGCCGTGCTGACGATATCGAGCATCGCGGCATCATCGCCCATCGTCCACGGGCCATAACCTTCACCGAGATCCGAATTGAGGTCGACGCGCATGTTTGATCCCTTGTCGGCATGTCGGACAGATGCATAGCAGACCCGCCGCAGAATGCCACGAATTCCCGATTGCAGCTTAAAGACCGCTGGTATACCAATGGTGCGCAGATTTCGAAAACGGGGAATGACATGGCGGGACGCCTTCTTTATCTCGGCAACGGGCGCAAGTTTCAGTCGGTTGCCAAACTGGATGATCGGTTCGAGAACTGGGGCTTGCAGGTCGATCGCTACTGGGCCTATGACGGCCAGTTCCCCTCCTCGCTCAACGGTTATGACGGCATCTTTTTCTCCGGCAGCCCGCACGGCGCTTACGAGGACGTGCCCTTCATCCTGCGCGAGCACGATCTGATCCGCGAAGCGGCTGAGATGGAAATTCCGATGCTCGGCATCTGCTTCGGCAGCCAGATCCTCGGCTCGGCTCTGTGCGGTCGCGACCAGGTGTTCCGCCGCTCGTATTGCGAGATCGGTTACAAGGACCTGCCGCTCACGGAAGCGGCCAAGACCGACAAGCTCTGCCGCGACATCGTCGACAACGCCTACATGTTCGTCTGGCACAATGACGAGGTGAAGGCCGACCATCCGGACATGACGGTCCTCGCCTATTCCGACGACTGCCCGAACCAGGTCTGGCGCTACAAGGACAAGGATATCTGGGGCATTCAGGGCCACCCGGAAGTCACCAAAGCCCAGGCTGTCGTCTGGTTCGAGGAGAACCGCGAGCGGATGGAAAAGGACGGCGCCGATATCGACGACCTGAAGGCGCGGGCCCATGAAGCTTCCGAAGCAAAGACCATGCTGACCCGCTTTGCCGAACTCGTCCAGAACGCCTGATCCCAAGGACCCGCTTCAAGAATACCCGATCGAGGAATGACGATGGTAACGCCTGCCTACTGGTTCGAACGCGAAGAATTTCTCTCCCGCCTGTCCCGCGTGCAGGCCGAACTGAAGAGGAAGCAGCTCGACGGCCTCGTCGCCTTCCTGCCGGAAACCGTCACCTGGCTGACCGGCTATTTCACCCGCGCCTACGGCACGCTGCAATTCGCCATCATCCCGGCCGAGGGCGAACCGACCATGTTCTGCCGCGACGTCGAGGAATATTATCTCGACAGCACCTGCGTCTTTTCCGACCGGGTGATGTGGACGGATAGCGACGACCGCATGGCGGTGGCAGCCGGAGCCATCGAAAGTCGCATCGGCAAGACGGCCAGACTCGGCATCGAGCTCTCCGCCTGGCCACTGTCGGCCGGTCGCTACGAATACCTGAAATCCGCTCTCCCCGGCATCGTCTGGCAGGACGAGAGCCTGATGACGCCGCAGATGCGCCTCATCAAGTCACCCGCCGAAATCGCCTATCAGCGTCGCGCCGCAAGAGCTGCGGAAGCTGGCATGCAGGCCGCGATCGACTCGGCCGGCGTCGGCGTCACCGAGCGCGAAATGGCAGCCGAAGTGTGTGCCGCGATGATCCGTGCCGGCTCCGACCTGCCGGGTCCCGGCGTCATGTCCTCCGGTGAGCGCGCCTTCCATCTGCATGGTGGTTATTCCGATCGCGTGCTGGAGGCAGGCGACATTATCCAGATCGAGACGACCCCGAACGTCAAGCATTACCACGCCCGCTTCATGCGCCCTATCAGGGTCGGACCCGTACAGGACGACGACTACAAGGTCGTGGAGCAGTTAATCGCCATCCAAGATATGGCGATGCGCGAGGTGAAACCCGGTGTCTCGGCCAGCGTACCCGACGCCATCTACCGCAACGGCGTTCTTTCCGCCGGTCTACGCGAAACCTATACCAACAAGACCTTCTATTCGGTCGGCCTGCTGCTGCAACCGAACGGCGGTGAGCCGCTAGAAGCCGCCGCCGGCAGCAGCTGGACCTTCGAGCCCGGGCAGACCTTCCATACCTATGTGCTCGCCCGCGGCTTCGGCATGTCGGAGACGATAACCATCACCGGAACCGGCTACGAAAAGCTGACCAATTTCCCGCGCCAGCTCTTCGTCAAGTGAGGGCGGGAGGCGGCTACTCCCATAGGAAGGCGCCTGGTACGCAAGTGATCGGAAAGGAACTCACACCATGGCATCAATTAGCAGCAAACTCCATTGGGACACCTGACGGCACTGCGGCGAAGGCTGTGCGGTTTTTGTAGCTCGTAAGCGTGCCGTGGCCGGATCGCAAGTGGCCGCGCTGGATAATGCCGCTCCCGAAAGGCGTGGTATTATTATCTGCAACGCCTTGAAAGGATGCGAACCGCTGGTATGTCCGCTACTTAGCTAAGCCTTTGACACATTGGCTATTACGTAGCATGGGGCGAGCAGCCGCGGCAATTCACTGAAACTCCTAATTTCACTATCCAGTGAAATGGTGTGGTATCCTGAAATCAGTTGTCAATTTCACCGAAATAGCATATTTCACTCGCCAATGAAATCCTACAGACGAGTGAAAGAGATTGAATACGAGATAGCTGGCGCCCTGCGCCAGCAGCTAGAACGGATTCCGTCACTTGAAGTCGAGTCAATCAACAACGACTGGGACATGAGCAACAGCCGCTATATGCCGCTGGCGCGCCCTGATGTTCTCGCGCATGTCAAAATGGCAGACCGTACAGTTACGCTGGTCTGCGAGGTGAAAGAGCCAGCATACCCGCGTCAGGTCCGAAGCGCGATTGATCAGCTCTATGCCTATATAGCGAGATATCGGCTCCAAGAGGATGCCGATGTCGTTGTGCCCGTCGTCGCGGCCTCGTGGCTATCTCCCGAGTCCCGCGAGATCTGCGCCGAGGCGGGAATGAGCTGGCTCGATCTTGCCGGCAACTGCCGGATAGCCTTCGACGGCGTCTATATCGAGCGGGAAACAGCTGAGAAACCGAAGCCGGCGGCGCGCAACTACCGTGCCGTGTTCTCGCCGAAGGCGGGACAGGTACTGCGCACGCTTTTGCGCGATCCTACCCGAGCCTGGAAGGTCAATGATCTTGCCGGGGCCTCAGAAGTCAGCCTCGGCCATGTGAGCAATGTCCGATCGGCACTTCGCGATAGGGAGTGGGCAAAGGTCGATGATGAAGGCCTTCACCTGACCGCTCCGGACGCCTTGCTAGATGCCTGGCGCGACTCCTACGAGCCGGTCCGTGGTAAGCGGTCGTTCTGGTACAGTGTCCTCCATGGGCGCCAGTGGGAGGAGACGCTTCGCGAAGCGTTGGACCGGCCCCACATTGCAGGACACGCGATGCTTGGTGGTCTTTCGGCAGCGCAGTGGCTCGCTCCATATTTGCGCGGCAGCATGAAGACGCTTTATGCGGACCCGGTAGTCATGCCGGAACTGATCGAGGCGCTGAAGCTGAAGCCATCGAAGAGCGGCGCCAATGTCGAAGTCATCGAACCGGATGATCCGGCCATTCTGAAGGAGCGTGTCAAGATTCCCGGAGCGCCACCCGTATCTTCACCGGTCCTCACCTATCTTGACCTTTCGCATCTCGATGATCGAGGGCGCGAGGCTGCTGAACATCTGCGAGAAAAGTTGCTAAAATGGCATTAGCGCCTGATCCACAGTCCGCTGCCGACTACACCGACCGCGTCAGCGACGCAGTCAAATCCGCGCTCATGGAGATCGGGCAGATCCTTGGGAGCTTCGAGAGTAAATTCGCCGTTGTCGGCGGAGCGGTGCCGTGGCTGCTTCTGGAAGCCGACGACATGCAGCACGTCGGCACGATCGACATTGACCTGACGCTGGACGCGGAGGCGCTTGGCGACGGCGAATATGTGCGGTTGGTCGAAGCCCTCATGGGCCATGGTTACGCGCAGAGCGCGGAGCACCGGCGGTTCCAGCTGGTTCGCACAATTAACGTGGCCGATGGGGGGCTGCCCGTTGACGTCATTGTCGACTTCCTGATGCCGCGCGGTGCTGAGATCGAGAAGAACATACCACCTCTTTTGTCGGAATTCGCGGTGCAGCGCGCTTCAGGTGCGGAGCTCGCCGTGCGCTTTCATCAGCTGACGGCGATCGAAGGCGAGATGCCTGGCGGTGGGCATAATCGAGTGCAAATTGCCGTCGCCTCGATACCAGCGCTGCTTGCCATGAAGGGCCATGCACTCATGCGCCGCCACAAGCGCAAAGACGCCTATGACGTATACTATTGTATCCGCAACTACGACGGCGCTTGCGGAGGTCTGTCGTCCGCTGCTCGACATCGATGACGCCCTCGAAGGCTATATAGGAATCGCGGAGAAATTCGCAAAAAGGATATGATCGGACCGGTATGGGTGCGCCAGTTCGTCGAGGGAACGCCCCATATCGGCGAGCGCACGCCGGAGCAGTGGCAGACTGATGCTTTCGGCCAGGTACACGCTTGGATGACCGCGCTCGGGCTGACCAGATGAAAGTTGTCCGGCTGTCGCAGGCCCCAATCATCGAACTTCGTGCTTCATCACAGTAATCGGACGGGCTGCAAACTCGGGCCACATACGGTATGGCAGTTGATGAGAATCGAACCAACCGCCCTGCCTCTTTGGTCCGGAGTCGGGCCCAATGCAGACATACGCCCAATGGCGAGGTAACGCACAACCTGTGAATCAGGGGGCCTTATCTTAGAGCTACTGCGCAACTTACAATAGCGATGCGCAGTAGCAGGTTGAGGTATCTGGACCTAGCCAACCAAGCTGATCTTGTGGATGCTTGGGTGAGCGATCTGTTGCTTGCTATACGCGACTGACCTCAGGGTCGTAGGCGTATCGCTCGTGGATGATTTGCCGTCTATGTTGAACTGCGAGAGCAACTGGAACAATGCTTGCGCCTCGGAAGCGAGCTTGTGCGCAGCCGCTGTTGCCTGTTCCACCATGGCAGCGTTCTGCTGTGTCCCCTGATCCATCGAATTAACGGAGGTGTTGATCTCCTTTAGGCCCAGCGACTGCTCCCTGGACGCTTCTACAATAGCGCCCACGTTCCCATCTACCTGCTGGACCTGGACAACTATCTGTTCGAGCGCCTTGCCGGTCTCTCCAACAAGGGTCACGCCACTCTTCACATGGTCGTTTGACGTGTTGATTAGCGCTTTGATCTCCTTAGCGGCCTGGGCTGAGCGTTGCGCCAGTTCGCGTACTTCTTGTGCGACGACAGCGAATCCCTTTCCGGCCTCGCCTGCACGTGCAGCTTCAACACCAGCATTCAGCGCAAGAAGGTTCGTCTGGAAGGCGATCTCGTCGATCACCCCGATGATGTTGCCAATCTCGGTAGCGGAGGCCTCGATCTTACCCATCGCGTCGACTGCATTACGAACGACCCGCCCCGAGTGTTCGGCATTCTCCTTGGTCTGGCGCACGAGTTGACCTGCTTCCTGCGCACGATTGCTAGAATCTGCCACGGTAGTGGTGATTTCCTCCAGTGCCGCCGCGGTTTCTTCGACTGACGCCGCCTGCTGTTCCGTCCTTCGTGCAAGATCGTCAGACGCCGACCTTATCTCCTGGGCACCTGACGCTATGGCATTGGCGTTCTCGGCGACGTTTCGCATAGCAGCATTAAGCTTCTCGACAGCGTCGTTGAAGTCGGTGCGAAGCTGGTCGAGCGATGGAATGAAAGGCGTCGTGATTCGACGAGTTAGGTCACCGCTCGCCAGAGCCTGAAGCGCATCCGCAAGCTGCCTGACCGCCGCATCCGTCTGATCCGCGAGCGATTGGCGCTGCACCGCTTCCGTCTCCATCCTCGTGCGCTCCTGCGCCGCTCTTCGTGCCTCGTCATCGGCATCCTGAAGTGCTTTTGCAGCAATGGTATCACGCAACGCTGCGACAGCCCTCGCCAGCTTCCCGATCTCGTCGCGGCGACGCTCTAGGGAAGGATCGCCTTGAAGGTTACCGCCTGCCATCGACTTCAGAGATTCCTGCAGTTTGCTGAGTGGCGCAACGATCGAACGCCCCGTGAGCGCGGCGACACCAAGGGCCAAAACGACAGCAAGTCCCAGTGCCGTGACGGCAAGGGAACGGAAGCCACTTGCCGCCTCGCGTACCTCTGAACCAATCGACTTATTCAGAGCTTCCTGATAATCGATGAATTTGTTGATCGCGCCGAGCCAGTCAACGAAAAGCGGACGCGCCTGCTCAAGCAAAACGTTGCGAGCCACTTCACTATTGCCGTTCTCTTGAAGTTCGATGATTTCGGCAACCAAAGGATTGGTCTTGGACTGGATCGCGGCGATCTCCGCAAGAATGACTGTCTCCTCCGCGGCTCCCCCCGAGGCCATGATGTCCGACATCTTCTTCTCGTTTTCGGCGTAGGTGGCAGCTAGCTGATCAATGAGCGTGACTGCTGCGCGGCGTTCTTCTTCGGAGGTCACCAGTGTGACATCCCTAATGGCGATCGCACGATCGTGGACGCTGCCGCGGTAGTTGATCGCGTATCGCTGCTTAACGCTGTTGACGTCGTTTATAACTGCGAGGTCCTGGTCAATCTTGGAGACTTGCCTGGTCGAGTAAATCGTCAGACCGACCATCAATATGAGCAGGAAGGCAAAGCCTGCTGCCAGACGCCCTACGACGCCGAATGCTTTCAAGGATTTCATACATGTCCCCCAGAGAAAAGGCCGAAGGCGATCTTCGGCCAGCGTAGAGGGTGAACGAACTGGCTGTTCTTCAACGAAGGCTGCAACCGGCTGCGTTCATCTCCAAACGCTAATTTAGCCGGACTCTATTAAAAATGACCAAAGGAGGGAAACGATTTGGTAGTCCATCGCCTGGGTGAACAACGTTCTGCGGGATGAGATAATCTTCTATGAACCCATTCGTTCGATCTGCTCCACGCACATATCTTCGAAGCCATCACCGAGGGTATTCGCTCCTCCAATTGGTCCGAATCAGTCTATCCAAGTTGCCTGTCTCATGACCGCTTGTGGCGCAAGGCGGAAGACGCCTCGCGGTGCACAGCGGAGAAAATAACGCAGAAAATTTATGTGCCGCAAACGGCAAGAGAACACCGGTTAAGCCAACCGCGGAACGGGCGGTCATCCTTACCTTGTTGTGCAAAGCCGATGCCGAACGTTGAGGGCCACCGCAAGCGCTCGGCCCCCCAGGGCGAAGTCGTACTCATCGAGGACCACAGACTTTCATCGCCTTCTCGAACAAGAATGCCTCCGGGACCCATGCCAGGATGAATGACGATCGTGAACTCGAAAGGCCTTCCCGCGGGGACCGAGGGACCGAGTCCGTAAAATGGCGAACGGCCTTTGTCCGGAGCCATCAATACGGTGAGTCTCTGGGCAGCGCCTCGGAAGCCGATCCATAGCTTCGACCTCGATCCCTCATCGAAAGCAGTAAGCAGGGTCTGCTCGGTGCCAATGCCGTCTGTTGCCGCAGTTCCAGAAAACCTCAGGATGATGGGGCGACCAGCAGTAGCCAAAATGTCGGAAGGTGCTGGATGTCTGCCAGGGGGAAGAGCGCGCCAGTTTTCTGCGGGCGGGAGAGAAATGGGCCAGGATAAGCCCTCGCGCGCGACGCCGTCGGTATCAAGAACTTGGTAGCGGAGGCCGTTGTCATCAAGGGCCGCTTGCACGCAATGGAGATACTCGATGCCTTCAGGCATTCGGTGTCCAGTTCCTGCTCCTGCAGTGCAAACTTGAAGCACGCCTCGATGAACTTGGACGTCAAAAGCGAGGATGTGACTACAGAAGTATGCGAGTACGCCCGCCTCTACCAATGTGTCCCAAAAGGTCGGGCCGCATTCAGGCCCGACGTCACGCCCATAAGCTCCGGAAAAACCGTTGACTGAGAACACAGGATGATGGCCTACGACTATCTTGTGCTTGGCGTCCTTGTTCTGTCGAAGCACCTCTCTCAGCCAGCTTGTTTCGACATAGCCTTCGCCCCCGAGGTCAGTGCAGAGGGTGTGAACGAAAACTAAAAGCAGGTCATCGAGGCGGAGCCAGTAGGACAGTCCTTCTTGCCCTGGCGCTCCGTTTCGCGGCAAATGGCAGAGGGCTTCCGCGAAGATATCCTCGCTCATGCGGTCGTAGGTGGTGTGGTTGCTGGTCGCGTGCCATATGGGAATGGCGCGTTCAGCCACCCATCGCATCTCCACATCAAGCCAATAGCGCCATTGCGCTCGCAATTCATTTGGGTCCTGCGTATACCCGGCGACCTCATCTCCGGTGAAAAGGATGAACTGTGGCTGTGGGTCCAACCTCTGGATGACGTGATTCACCCTTTCAAATTGGCTTCGTGTGGCGCATCGGGAACGCCGGAACAAGCATCGCCATATACGACGAAACGATGGCCGTTGCCGGATGGTGTAAGCGATGTGATCGGTTGCGGAATTTCTGCCGTGTTTGCCATACGCAATCGTACTACGTTGCTGGCAGTCGAGACAATCCAAAGGCGAATGTCCCCAACGAGATAGGTCTTCACCGAAGCGTGGGCGCACGTCCGGTACTAGGCGCGAAGCGGCATTCAGGTCCGCGACGACCCGATGGAGGCGCTGTTCGCCTATACCGCTGTCACAAATTTTAGAGCAAAGGCTTCTTTAGTACTGACGTAGAGCCTGTAGTTCTCGGCAGTCCCTGTCTCTCGGGGAACCGCGCCGAGCTTAGTTGCAACGGCGATGGATGCAAAGTTTTCAGGATGGATGACGTGCACTGCCTCTGCCCATCCAAGTTCTTCGAAAGCCCATTTCAGGCATCTCGTGGCCGCCTCTGTAGCATACCCTCGTCCCCAGACTTCCCGACTGAATGCCCAGCCGATCTCCTGGCCAGGCCAATCTGGAGGAGACCAAGCGCCCGCTCGCCCCACCCAGCGACCTGTTGCCTTCTCGATCACGGAGAAGTTGCTGTACCCCTGAACGCTCCATGCCCCCGCAAAAAGGCAAAGGTTTCTCCACGCCTCAGCAGTATCGCGGCTGCCACCAATGAACCTAGTGGCTTCGGCATCTGACAGGAAAGTGGCCCAGGCAGCAAAATCAGAGCCAGAGGGCTGGCGCAAAAGCAGACGTTCTGTCTCTATCATTTCATCTGTCCGCAAATTTAGAGCAAGCCCATATCGTGGAGGCACGACAGTTCCATGACCGCTTCGCGGGCGCAACGCGGTCATAGCCTCGCTCTTGATAGGAATCGGATCGATGACCCAGCAGTTGCCGCCACCTTTTATGTTGTATCCGAAGGGCATCCACCCGCCCGCAGCGGGGGAGAGCAGATAGTGTCCGTCAAGTTGGTGTAATTTGGGGCGTGGGACCGGGCCGTCATGATCAGGCGGCTTTCGGTGTAATCTGAAGGGGCTTTTCCTCCTCGATTGTTGGTGTGTTGAGCTCTGCCATACCCTCGATCTGCATGTAGCGGTGCTGAAGCTGCCATTCGTCGTTGGCTTCGAGGAGCACCGCTCCGATCAGCCGGACAATGCTGTCCTCGTTGGGAAAGATGCCGACGACATCAGCGCGGCGTTTCACTTCCTTGTTCAAGCGCTCCAGAGGGTTCGTGCTGTGGAGCTTGGTGCGATGCTGGGACGGGAAGCCCATATAGGCGAGCACGTCAGCCTCTGCATCGTCCATGAATGTCCCAAGCTTCGGCCATCTGACGCGGAGTTGGTCGGCGACATGCCGTCAGGTCTGAACGGCTCCGTCATGGTCCGGCTGGATGAAGGCTTGGCGGACCGCAGCTGCCACCATGGTGTGCTGACCTTTGGGCACATAGGCAAGTGCATTGCGCATGGCGTGAACCCGGGGGCTGTTGAAGAAGTCAGCCTCACGTGATTCGATTCATTTTGGATTGATTCTCTGGGTGCACCGGGATGTTGGGACATAAGGAACGCGGTCAGCTCGAGCTGTTCATGACGGGTTCGCTTCGACAGCTCATCCCCGACGACTACATTCTCGCCAAAGTGGATCGTGTCCTCGACCTCACGTGGCTCAGGGCAGAGGTTTCGGATCTCTACTGTGAGCATAACGGACGACCTGGGATCGATCCGGAGGTCGCCGTCCGGCTAATGCTTGCGGGCTTCCTGCTCGGGATCGTTCACGATCGTCGCCTGATGCGGGAGGCACAGGTCAACCTCGGGATCAGGTGGTTTATTGGCTATGGCCTGCACGAGGCACTGCCTGATCATTCCTTTCTGACGCGGATACGGCAGAGACGGGGGGTGGAGCGCTTTCGAAGGATTTTCGAACGCACGGTGGAGGCCTGCATCGCAGCAAAGATCGCGAAGGGGGACGTGGTGCATGTCGATGCCTCACTCATTCGCGCGGATGTGAGCTGGGAAAGCCTTGCGGTGCGCCACGTTGAGGCGGTTGCCGAAGCGAACGAAGATGCTTCCGTCGCTGAACGCGATAGCCGCAAGACTGGGAAGTTCAAGAAGGTCTGCGTCACCGATCCCGATGCGACGATGGCGACGAGCGGGCGCAACCGTCGGCTCGAACCCTCCTTCAAGCAGCACGCCGTCGTCGATGACGTCTGTGGCGTGGTTCTCGACGTCGAGGTAACCACCGGCGAAATCAACGAAGGCCAGGTCATCATCGAGCGCATCGACGCGACCATTGAGACCACGGGCGTAGATGTCGAGATCGTCACGGCCGATGCAGGCTATGCCTATGCGAGGGTCTTCGGCGGGTTCGAGCGGCGGGGCATCAGCGCCGTCATCCCAACGAAGGCGGAGCCGATCCGCAGCCCAGTGCCGATGCGCCGATTTCGCTACGACGCAAAGAACGACACCCTAAAGTGCCCGCGTGGAAAGACCCTCAGACCGACCCGACCGGTCAAGCACGGTCGGTTCTTCTATTCCAAGGCAGCGGACTGCCGGGGATGCGGTCTGGCAAGGCTGTGCCTCTCGAAGGGGCGGGCAAACAAGGCCGTCGTTGTAGGGGACGATTACCCGGCGCTCCTGCGAGCCCGAAGACGCCGTGAGAAATGGACCGAGGAAGACCGGCGTCTGTACCAGCGGCATCGCTGGCGCTCAGAGGGGTTCCATGGCGAGGCGAAGAGCTGGCACGGACTCGCCCGCGCCGTTCGGCGCGGACTCTCCAACATGAAGATCCAATCCTACCTCACGGCCGCCGCCATCAACCTGAAGCGGCTCGCGGTAGCCTTTTTGCGACTGTTCTTGCTCGTGGCTTCACCCCAGGCAACCATTTGCGAGCTGAGGAACGCTTTCAGCCGCATTCTACTCCCGCAGACGTTCATTAACGCGCGAGGTGCTGCCTGATCAGCCATCGGCGACTTCTTCAACAGCCCCACCCGGCATCTCTGCCATGTCGCGCCGAGCACACGGGTGATGGCGGCCTTCAATCCCTGATGAGCATCGGAGATGACGAGCTTGACGCCGGTCAGCCCTCGGCGCACCAGATCACGCAGGAAGCTCGTCCAGAACGGTTCGGCTTCGGAAGGGCCGATATGCAGGCCGACGATTTCCCGCTTGCCGTCCGTGTCGACAGCCACCGCGATTATTGCCGCGACCGAAACGATGCGTCCGCCTTCGCGCATCTTCAGATAGGTCGCATCCAGCCAGAGATACGGCCAGGCGCCGGAAAGAGGACGTCTGAGAAAGGCGTTCACACGCTCGTCGATATCCTTGCACAGCTTGGAAACGGAGGATTTGGAGATACCGGTCATCCCCATGGCCTGCACCAGTTCATCGACCTTGCGGGTCGATACACCATTGATCCAGGCCTCTTGAATGACGGCCACCAGCGCTTTCTCCACTGTCTTCCTCGGCTCCAGAAAGCCGGGAAAATAGCTGCCGGAGCGCATCTTCGGGATCTTCAGGTTCAAGGTGCCGAGCCGCGTGTCGAGCGTCCGGTCACGATAACCATTGCGCCAGGTCTGGCGGCTTTCGCCACGCTCGTAGCGTCCAGCTCCGATCAGGCCGTCAACATCGGCCTCCATGATCATTTGCAGCACGCTTTCGGCAATCAATCGAAGAAAATCCGGATCGCCACTCTTCGCGGCAAGCTCGGCAAGAGGTAATCTGTCGTCGGTCATCGGGTCGTCCTTTCGGTCAGGTTGAAGTCTCGCAACTCCACCTTCTCCGACGGACCCGGTGCCCACCTGACGTCTCGCGGAAAACCAAAGAGAAATCTCAACCGCTTTCTCCACGAAAATCGCCCCCGAAATTACACCAGCTTCGCGGACGCTATCGGAGTGCATGATCGCTGTTGATAATAGTTAATAAAAAACCTATCTTGTCCCTATCACATCAGATGGAGGACCGCATGATCAGCGCCGATCTAGGAAAGCAGCTCGAAAGCTATATCCAGCAACTCGTCGATACAGGTCGCTATGGCTCCAAAAGCGAAGTCCTACGTGAAGGTGTGCGACTGGTCCAGGACCGCGAGACCCGGCTTGTCGCGCTGGATGCTTCCATCATGCGCGGCATTGCAGATGCGGACGCTGGACGGACGAAGCCGGCGCGCGATGTATTCGATCGTCTCGACGCCAAATACCGTGCGATGGCGGAAAAGGCCGAAAAATCTGCATGATCCTTGAGTTTTCCAGTGAGGCGGAAAACGACCTTGAGCAGATCGCCGATTATATCGCTCAAGACGATCCTCAACGCGCCCTGTCATTCGTCCGAGAGTTGCGGAGCAAGTGCGAGCGTCTCCTCGATGCTCCAAACAGCTTCGCCTTCGTCCCCCGGTTCGAGCACCATGGTATCCGTCGGCGAGTTCATGGCAACTACCTGATCTTCTACCGCGTTGAATCTGAGAAGGTGGTCATCATACATATCCTGCATGGTGCCACGGACTATGGCGCCATCCTGTTCGGCGACTAATTCAAATAGGTCGATCTGGCGCGACCTCGCGCAGAGAATCCCGGCATCCAATGATCGTTTTGCAGTTGAATGGGTTCGATCCCGCACCCCGTCGTGGAGTAGCGGTTCCAGCATTGTTATTCTTCAGGCCTTGGCAACGGGTGCCGCTCACGATGACCTGTTTTCGGGTGAAGCTGTCGTAGCCTCCGCCTTGAAGGGATCCGAACCGACGACCCTGGCTATGGATACTCTCGATTGATAGATCCTGCTTTCAAGCCTTGAACTTGGTCTGGTTTATGACGTTGGGCGGCCAACGACAATCCTAAGCTGCGACTGGGGTGTGTCTAATCCGGCGAAAGCTAACCTTTTGGCAACAGCGCGAGCACCTCCCACCAAAGTGATAACTGCACACCGTATTTCTTGACTCGGGAACTTCCTCTCGGCTAACGACAAAACATGATCTTTTGAATCATGTTTTGTCGTTAGCCGAGAGGGTTGATATGGGACTGGGGAGATTTAGGGTAAGCTTGCTGCGCAGTGGCGCGCTTATCATGTGTAGCCTGACGCTCGCGACAACGGCCTACGGACAGGCCGCGAGCGAAACCGCAACTGGAAGTGCGACAACATTAGAACCCATCGTTATCACTGGAAGCGGTGACGGCGTGAAAGGTGTTGCTGAGACGGAAGGGTACGTAGCGAAATCCGCGCGAACGGCCACCAAGACGAGCACTCCTGTTGCCGAGACAGCCCAACCCGTTTCCATCGTCAGCCGAAAGCAACTCGATGACCGGCAGCCCCAGAACGTCACTGAGGCGATCAGTTATATCCCCGGAGTTCGCGGCGGCCAGTTCGGCGCCGAGCCGCGTTTCGATTCGTTCAAGATACGCGGCATCGATCTCACCTATACCGGTGTGTTTCGTGACGGCTTGCGCCAGATCAGCAGTCCGAACGGCCTCTTCCGGATCGAACCTTACGGCGTCGAAGCGCTGACCGTTCTGCGGGGGCCCGCAGCCTCTATCTACGGCGCGAGCAGTTCGGGTGGCATTGTTGATATCATTTCCAAGCGACCCACCGAGGAGCAACTGCGGGAAGTGGAGCTGCAATACGGCTCATATGGTCGCAAGCAGGCGGCTTTCGACTTTTCGGGACCGGTCACCGATGACGGCGTACTGCTCTATCGGCTCACAGGTGTGGTCCGCGATGGCCGCAATGAGATCGAGGCCATCAAGGACGACCGGCTGATGATCGTGCCGGCACTCACCTGGCAGCCTGACGACGGCACAACATTCACCCTCCTCGGGGAATATATGGATTCCACGACCGGCGGCACGTGGGGTTACATCAACAACTATGGCCCCGGCGGAACATCGATCGGCGCAACACCCGTCTATGGCGGCGATGCTCGCTTCAACGATTTTGATCAGGAGCAGTGGCGGATTGGCTATGAACTGGAGCATGCGCTCGGCGATCACCTGACCCTCCACCACAAGCTGCGCTACTCGGAACTGTCCAACAGGCAGGAGTGGGTGTTTGAGGATTTCCCTGGCCTCAGCCTCGAGGACAACCGTGGTGTCGCAGCCGACACCTATCTCGAGACCGAGTTCGACACAGGCAACGCGCGGCACAGGCTGATTGGTGGGATCGACTACAGCTTCATGGAGTACGAGGCGCGCCAGGGCAGCGGTCCCGATCTCTTCACGGACACCTACACCTATGTGCCCACGCTCACTTACTACGAAAAGCAGAGGCAGAGCTCTATCGGCCTATACATCCAGGACCAGATAGAGATCGACGCCTGGCGCATTGGGATGGGCCTGCGCCATGATTGGCACTCAAGCGAATACACGCCTGGTGGAACCGCCTATTCCCGTGACGACAGCGAAACGACCGGCCGCGCATCCGTCGGCTATGTTACGCCTTGGAACATCATGCCCTATGTGAGCTATGGCACATCCTATGTAGCCAACCCAGGCGTCATCCTCAGTTTTGGCTCAGGTGCCTCTCAAGCGGAGCCGACGCGTGGAACGCAGTATGAGATTGGACTGAAGTATGAGATCCCGGATCACAACGTCCTGATCTCCACCGCCTTCTTTAACATCGACCAAGAGAATGCGTCGGTCTACGAGACGTCTTCGGGGGTCAATCTTCTGCGCCAACTCGACCTAAGGTCGCGCGGCGTGGAATTGGAGATCACCGCCACGCTCGACAATGGGCTGAGCTTGACCGGTGGCTACTCGTACAATGACGTGGAGATCACCAAGCTTACACCGGAGACGGTGGGGAACCAGCATAACTCCAGCCCCTACCACATGTTCTCGCTGTGGGCGGACTATGAGGTCCAGACAGGAGCTTTGGAGGGATTGGGCGTCGGTGCCGGTGTTCGCTATGTTGGCTCAAGTTTCGGGGACAACGTCCACACGCCGGTGCTCGAAAATGGCGCTCGTACCTTCGTCGACGCTGCCATTCGCTATGATCTTGGGAAGATCACCCCAGAAATGGAAGGCGTAAAGCTGCAGGTGAACGCGACCAACCTCCTGGACGAGATCAACCAGGTGTGCACCACCGGCTTCTGCTACTTTGATGAAGGGCGCAAGGTCATCGCCAGCATGCGATACCGCTTCTGATGGCGACCACGGGAGCAAGCCCGCACCTCCCTTCGCCGATAACGATCTTCTTCGTCATCGGCGGAGTCTACGTGGCGCAGAGTGTGATCGGCGGACTGACCATGCTGGGGCTTCCGGCCGTCCTGAGAGCCCAAGGTTTGCCGCTCGATCAGATCGGTCTTCTTTACCTCACGGTCCTGCCATGGGCGCTGAAGTTCTTATGGTCTCCGCAGGTCGAGAGATTTCGGCTGCCTTCGATCGGGCGCAACCGGTCTAACATCATCGTGCTCACCGGCAGTCTGATCGCTGCCGCGGGCATCGCAATAGTCGGGCTGCTTGAGCCCGCGCAGCTTCTTCCTGTCATATGCGTTTTGGCGTTTGTCGCATTGGTGGCCTCAACCGTCGACATCGCTTGCGACGGCTATGCAGTCGAACAGCTTGCAAAGCGGCATCACGGTTGGGGGAATGCTGCCCAGGTCGGCGGCTCCTATCTCGGCTCAGCCATTGGTGCAGGTTTGTTTCTTGTCCTCGTCAATGGGATTGGCTGGCAGTCGGCCTGCTTCGGAATGGCTGTCATGATCCTCTTACTCAGCCTGCCCTTCTCGCTAGGGCCGGCGGCGCGAGAAGTTGTGGCGCAGCGCGTCCACGTCCCCTCACTTGTTACAACTGTGAAGCGGCCGGAGATACGCCGCGGCCTAGTGACGACGGCGCTCTTCGTCGCGGCGCATAAGTGGGGGCTGTCAATGCTGGGAGCGTTCCTCATTGACCAAGGATTTGATCTTGCGACCATCGGGATCCTGAACGGCACAGGCAGCATGTTCATCGGTTTGGCGGGAGCGCTCGTTGGCGGTGCCTTGGTTCGGGCTTTCGGCTCCGGTGCGGTCATGGCGGGTTCGCTGGTTGTTCAAGCACTTCTGCTGCTCTTGCTCGCTTATGTCGGTCAAGGAGGGATGCTTCCGCCTGCAGCGATTCTTGCAACTGCGGTGGCCAGTTCCTCCGGCATAATGTCGATTGGCTTTGTCGCGCTCTATGCTCAGTTCATGGACTGGTCGGACCCCCGCCAGGCAGGGGTCGACTTCACCGTGTTTCAGTGCATGGACGGTCTCGTGAGCATTGTAGGCGGTTTGGGTACTGGATTGATTGCGGAGCACTTCGGCTATGTCAGCATCTTCGGTGGGGCGAGCACGCTCTGCGTTGCGGTAGCCGCTCCCATTTATCTGCTGTTAAGGAGGCAGGCATGAAGTCTAAAGCGGTCCTCTCCGACATCGACGCGCCACTGGCATTGGAGGGGCTGTTGCGGGGCTTCCGTGAATATGCCCATGTCTCCTCCAAGGACGGCAGGCATGTCGTGCGCCTGCGGTATGGGAAGGCGGAGCTGGCACTTTTGCCGGCGCAGATTGCCATCACAGCACAGGCAGAGGATGCGATCCGGCTTTCCTACGTAAAGATGGCTGTGGCCGAGCACTGGTCAAGCCATCCCCTTGGCAGCAGCCACAAGCTCGTTTGGGAGGGTGCAGACGCTGACGCCTCCAGGCCGCCGTTCTTTCAGACCATCGAAGTCCTGTCCTCGCGCCTGGTCACACGCAAGATGAAGCGTATCCGATTCCGCGGCGAGAGGTTTGCAGATTTCGCGGCGGGTGGCCTTCATGTGAGGCTTCTGTTCCCTCCGAAGGGAAGACATCCCCGGTGGCCGACAATTGCGGCGGACGGCCGAATTATCTGGCCCGACGGCGAAGACGCCTTGGTGGCTCGCGTCTACACGCTTCGCAGCATCGACGCTCAAACTGGAGAAGTCGAGGTAGACTTTGTCTTGCACGATTCCGGCGATATCGCTGCGCCCGGCACCGCATTTGCCGAACAAGCCCGTTGCGGCGACGTCATTGGCATTTTTGCACCTGGCGGCAACGAAATCCCGAACGCCAAGTCGATCCTTCTGTTAGGGGATGAAACCGCTCTTCCTGCGATGGCACGCATCGCCGAAGCGCTGCCCGCTACGTCAAGAGCGAAGGTCTTTGCAGAAGTCGAGAGCGTGGAGGACCACTACCAGTTCCCGGAAACTGACAATGTAGAGGTGCACTACCTCTACCGGTGCGAGCGACCAGAGGGAGCCACTGGTGCCTTGGCTGAAGTCCTTAATGAAGCTACGAGTCGGCGCAAAGATGAACTGCCGTTCATTTGGGCCGGGTGCGAGTTCAGCGATTATCTAACCATTCGGCACCTCGTCCGGGAGGAGCTCAATCTGCAGCGCAACCAATACAGCGCGGTCGCCTACTGGCGGAGACAAAAATCCTGATGTGAGAGGATATGAACCTTCGACATCCGTCGCTGAGAAACCAATGCTCTGATACTTCATCGAGATGGGCTTTCCTAGACCGACCGACCAACAGCCAAGGGTCAGCTGTACCACGCTCAAAGGGAAGAGCGGGCATCGCAGCAGAGCTGCTGATGTTTACAGTCGGCCCGAAGCATGCGCTTTTCTGATCCTCCCGGGCATCAGGTGCACCCGGAAGGGTTGTCGGGGAGAGACGACCCAGCAGCCGACTTTTCATCCTCGGCGGCTGACCGTTTCTGGCTGACCCGTCATCTCGAGGATCGACTGTCTGCAGGCAGCGAACGTCAACCCTTGGAGCGCTTTCACTGCGGATTGCAGATGTCCCTCACCGACTGCTTTACAGCCGCAAGGGAAAAGATGCGGTCAAGCCAGTCATCCCTGAAAATCAGCGGGCGAGCCTGGCGGATGGCGTGAAGAGCCCCGTCTGAAAATTTTCCCTCCGGAAAGGCTTCAAAGGCTATCCCGAGTTCGATCTTCAGGTGACCAAGCATGAAGTCACGCGCCGCATCAGCAGGAACACCCATTGAAACGGCCCGATCAGTCGCATCGCGAAGGGCAAGCGCCAAAGTTGCGCCCACTGTCTCTGATAGAGCTGGTTCGAGGATGGCAATGCTCTCCAGCGAGCAGCGATAGGCACGAGTAACGGGCGCATATATCGTGCGGGCAATCTCCTCGCACAGCAGATAGTGCTCCTCGGGTCCTTGGATTAATGCGCAGACGATTCCTTGAGGGCCGCTGATGCCACCAAAGAAGTCCTTCTGGGCATCTACGTCAGGCGTGAAATCGAACAAAGCGGGATGGCATGGATGGGTACAGAAATAGGTTATATCCGCGCGCTCCGGCATCTCCCCCGCATAAGGGGCAGCCGCATCAAGCACGATCACCGCGGCACCCGGTTTCAGATGATCGACGATGGCGTGGGAGATCTTCCCGATGAGGCGATCCGGCACGGCCAGAATGACGGCATCGGCGCCCGCCAAAGCCGTATTTTGATCCACGGTTTCGACGCCCACTTCCTCGCGCAGCCGACGACGTCCTTCGTCTGAAATCTCAACGTGCGAAACTGTAAAGGGGGACTGCTTCAGGTTCTTTGACAGGCGCACGCCCATCTTCCCGCCAGCTCCAAGCAGGGCGATATTGGTCATTGGTTTTCCTTTCCGTTGCATTTTGCGACGACGCTTGATGCTCATGCAGACGCAGGACCTTGATTGCCGTCGCGCTGTTGCACTGGCAGGAGACAGTTGATCCGGCATCATTCTGTTGTTGGCGGACCTGCCGCTATGGCGGTTTGACGTGTTCCATGTCAGGTTCACCTCACGACGATCCTAGAGGGCGAATTGTCCGCGCGAGTTTGTCTCGCAGCCGCCGGCCCCGTATTCCGTCGGCGACCATGGCCGCGAAAATGACCGTTCCCAGGATGATCGGCTGCATGTAAAGGTTGACCCCCGTGAAGACGAGGCCGAGTTTGGCGGTCTGGATCAACGTTGCCCCAGCAACAGCGCCGAGCGCAGTGCCGACACCCCCGAAAAGGCTCGCTCCACCCAAAACCGCCGCTGCAATGACATCGAACTCGCGACCCTGCCCGAACCCCACATCGAGGCGACCGATCTGCGAGATCATCACGAAGCCTGAGATCGCCGCGCACACCGAGGAGATGATGTAAGCCCTGGCTTCAATCAGCTCAACCGCCAAACCGGCTTTGCGCGCTGCCTCGCGATCATTGCCAAAGGCATAGATCTGACGACCGGCGCCTGTGTGACGCAACATGATGTGAATGGCCACGGCGGTGACGGCGAAGACAAGGATCGGCGTGGGAATCCCCAACACGTTCGACAATCCGAACGTCCGCATGCGCTCGGGAAAATCGAACTGGGTCGAACTGGTGAGCCAGGTCCCGAAGCCTCGGAAGACAAAGAGGCTCGCAAGGGTGACGATGAAGGGTACGACCCGAAGCACGACGATGAAGAAGGCATTGAGACCGCCAAGCCCCGCGCCGACGACCATGGCCACGACGAAACCAGCCTCAACCGGGAGCCCGAAGGAACGCATTGCCATGCCGGCAATCAGCGGCGCGAGGAACATCACCGACCCGACCGAAAGATCGATGCCCCCCGTGATCAACACGACGGTCATCCCAAGTGCCGCGATGCCGATGAAGGATGATTGCTTAATGATGTTGGCGAGGCTCTCTGGCTGCAGGAATTGTGGTGCCTGAACTCCAAACCACAAAAGGATCAGCACAAAGAACACGGCAGTCGAATGGCTGAGCGTGAAGCCGACCAGTCTTTTCATGATCCGCTTCATTCTGCGATCTCTCCAAATGCAAGTGCGAGGATACGCTCGCGATCGAAATCTTGACGCAGGACCTGTCCTTTGATTTCTCCGCGGTTCATCACGACAATCCGATCCGCCATTCCCATCAATTCCTCAAGTTCTGACGAAATCATCATGATGCCACCCCCTCGAGCAGCGATCTGGTCGATCAGGCTGTAGATTTCGTATTTGGCGCCGACATCCACACCCCGGGTGGGCTCATCGAGGATGAACAGATCGGGATCGCGCAGTTGCCATTTGCCGATCACGACCTTCTGCTGATTGCCACCGGAAAGAGCCTTGGCGGGCTGGCTGTGGATGTCGCTGGCCTTGATGTTGAGCTCTTCGCGCATTCGTTCAGTTCGCTCCGCGACGCGATCGCGGTCGATCAGTGCAAAAGGCCCGCGGCCAAAGGCGGCCAGTGACGCAAGCGTCAAGTTTTCGGCAACGCTTGCATCCATCATGAGCCCTTCTTCACGCCGATTTTCGGTCACGAACGCCATCCCGGCCTCAATGTGCGCCCGAACCGGCCCCTCAAGCGGTCGCCCCTTGAGGCTGATTGTGCCTTTTGCGCATTTGTCGAGACCAAAGAGAACCCGCGCCAGCTCTGATCGGCCGGCGCCCATCAGTCCAAAGAGACCGAGGATTTCCCCCTCATGCACGGTAAGGTCGACATCCTCGATCACGCCTGGCTGAGTGAGTCCACGCGCCTCCAACACTGTTGCCCCTTGCGGCTGATTGCTGCGCGGCGGGAACATTCCGCCCATGTCGCGACCAATCATACTCCGGATCATCAGCGGGATCGGAAACTCGGTGATCGTTCCCTTCGAGACGAGTTCGCCGTCGCGCAACACGACGATGTCATCACAAAGCCGCTGCACGTCCGACAATATGTGCGAGATGTAGATGATCGTGCAGCCTTGGCTTTTCAGGTTCTCGATTGTGGCAAACAGCCGCTCCGTTTCACGCGGCGTCAGCGACGTGGTGGGTTCATCAAAAATCAGGAGGCTCGCCTCGTTGTGGAGCGCCCGGGCGATCTCCACCAGTTGTCGCTCGCCCGGTGACAGTCGTCCAACTTCGACAGAAGGGTCGAAATCCAAAGAGAGGCGAGAGAGGACTTGCCGACTTCGCTCGTTGATCCGCTTCCAGTCAATGAGGCCCATACGCCTCGGAAAGCCATCAATGTAGAGGTTCTCCGCCACCGAAAGATTGGTGAAGAGGTTGAGCTCCTGGTGAATGAAGGCAATGCCGATGCGCGTTGCGTCAGCGGCTCCTGCCGGCTCATAGGGCAGACCACGCCACAACATATGACCTGAGGTCGGCTTCACGACGCCCCCGATCATGTTCATCAGCGTCGATTTGCCCGCGCCGTTCTGGCCGATGATGCCGAGCACTGAGGCTTCGCGGACACTAAAGCTGACATCGCGGTTGGCCGGGATCCCGAACCAGGATTTTGACAGGCCTTGGAGAGACAGAAGGTCCGTCATCGTACCCGCTCCCGCTTTAGCCGTGTGCGCAAAACATCGAGCAAGGCCGCGCATAGGATGATGCCGCCTTTGACCATGTCGATCTGGAAGGCCGAAAGGTTCATCGCCGAGAGCGAACTTGCCATGATGACGTAGAACATGACGCCAAAGAAGGTCCAGATGACCTTTGCCTTGCCACCGAACAGGCTCGTTCCGCCAATCACCGCAGCGCCAATGACATCCAGAAGGAAGGAGCCACCACCTAGCGTAGGTCGCCCGGCTTCAAGGCGGGCGGCAAACAACAGCCCGCCGATCATCGCGCAAACCGCCGAGAGCACGAACACAGCAATGATGATGCGCCTGACGCGCACACCGGAAATTTCGGCGGCCTTGCGGTTCATCCCGATGGCCAGCACCTGGCTGCCAAACACCGTCCGATTGAGGAGCATGTGCGCCGCCAGTGCGACGCACATGGCGATGACCATGGGATAGGTGACAAGAGAATAGATAGCGCGTCGGGCTATCTTGGCCTCTTCCTTGGCACCGAAATAGACAGAGACGATATCGCCACGGCCGAGACGAATAAAATCGTCTGGCAGGTTTGCCACATTGCCCGATTGCGTGAGCCAGAGTGCAAAGGCCGAGAAGATCATCATCGCCACCAGCGTCACGATGAAGGCCGGCATCGCAAACATGGCAACCGCCATTCCATTGATAAGGCCGATGACCACGGCAGCGACAAGCATGGCGGCGATTGCCAGGACCACACCGTGGTCCACTCCTGCGAGCGGCCCTCCGGCATCTGTGAGCAGCCACCCCCAGATTGGCGTGTTGGCAAAGGTCGCCGGATCTGCAGCACCCGTGATCAGCACCGCTCCAAGGACGGAGGTCAACGCAATGGCTGCCCCTTGGCTCAGATCAATGCCTCCGATCGCAAGCACGAAGGTCTGGCCAATCGCAACGATGAGCAGCGGCCACATATTGGACAGGACATTCACCAAATTGGCCGGTGTGACCAGCATCGGCAAAAATGGCGCCAAGAGCAGCACGTAGAAGATGGAGAGATAAAGAACGAACTGGTCGGAGAGCAGCAAATCAACCGCCTTGTCCTTCAGTTCTCTCCTCGGCACCGGTGATGAAGACATAGTATACCTTTTCGCCGTTGGACCCGGCCGGGCATCGCCAGCTGGGTCCCATGGCGTTTGTCAGCAGATCAATTGTCGAGGAAGCCTTCTGCAAGCAACTTGCAGCCCCACATATCCATCTCGCGTTCAGCGAGATTGGCAGTCGTCAAGGCAAAGCCAGGGTCGGCGATCACTTCGTTCGGATCTGTTTCGCCGGCCTCGATCGCCTTAACAATGGCATTCACGGAAGCCTCGGCCTCGAAATACAGATCCTGGACCCCGGTTGCGTCGACATAGCCTTCCTTGATGAGCTTGCACGCCGTCGCATCACCATCCAGACCGGCCAGCGGGATATGGCCTTCTTCGCCACTCTTCTTCCACATGCCACGCGGCTCCAGTACCGAGCGGATGGTGGGGAAAAGGAAATCAGACGAGGTGAACATGGCGTCGATCTTCGGCTTGGCCGTGACCGCGGCCTCCAGATTGGCAAGGGCGGTCGCCGCGTCCCAGTCGGAGGCGACTTCCGTCACATCGAACCGCTCCGGGAACTTGGCAACTGCTGCCTCGAAGCCCTTCTTGCGCTGGATGGCGTTGGTATCGCCCAGGTCACCGACGATCACCACTGCATGAAGCTTTGCATCCGACGGCGCTGCGGCAATTGCCTGCTCCAGCACGAACCCTGCAGCCGTTTCGGCAATGGCAGCATTGTCGGCGACAACGATCACGCCATTATCATTGTTGGCCGGCGGCCGATTGAACACGACGATGGGCACGTCATTCGACGTCGCCTCCTTGACGATGGTCACAGCGCTCTCACCGTCCTGCGGAATGAGGATGATGCCGTCGACGCCTTGAGCGACGCAGTCACGCACCTGCTCCAGCTGTCGGTTGACATCTTCGGTCGCATTGCGCTCGATGACGCTGTGACCCATCTCAGTGAGGGTCTCCACAATTGCCTTGTGACTTGCCACCCAAAATTCCGTTTCCAGATCCTGGAACGCAAAGCAGATATTGGCCGCACTGGCCGTAGAGCCGAAACCGACGGTCGAGGCCGCAAGAGCAAGACCGAAGCTGATTTGTCTAAAACGTTTCATGTATTCTCCTCCAATAGATACTGTTAATTGGGCCGAGATGGCCCCTGCGGAGGGTGGCCCTTTTATCCTTCCGCAAGGCTGATCAGGCTACCGGCGTTTCCTCCCCGCTGGCAGTGAGCTTCACTTGCCGCCCACCGTTTCTGGCGGACTGCACGGCCGCGAAAGTGAGCTTCAGAGTTTCCAGATTGTCGGCGCCGGACGGTTGCGCCTTCGTACGTCCCGCCAGCACATCAAGAACATGTTGTTGAAACGCGATGACGGAGTCCTGCACGAGGTTCCAGGGCCGTGCACCCCAAGATGGGATCGGCGGCTCCACCACCTCCTCCAGACATTTACCCTGGCGGTGCAGCCTTAGGCGGTAGCCATCTTCAAGCTCGATGGAGCCTTCGTCGCCCTCGGCCAGCGCAAGTGTCTGCACGAACCTGTCGGGTGCATAATGGCTGAAGAAGCTGCATTCGACACTGGCAACAGCCCCGCTGGCATGACGCATCTGTGCCAGAAATGCGTCCTGGCCCGTGACGTTTGGATTGAGGCGCTGGGTCTCGCAACTGATGCGGGTCACCTCACCAAACAGTCGACGTGCAACGTCGAATAGATGCAGCCCGACATCCGACAGCGCCAGATCCTCAACTTGCGCCAGATACGGCTGATTGGCATAAATATCGAAGGCATGGCGGAAGTTCAGTCGCAGGAACTGCGGCTGGCCGATGGCACCACGATTGATAAGCTCGGCGATGCGACGGATTGGTGCCTGCCAGCGAAAGTTCTCATGGATGAGCAAGTCCACGCCCGCGCGTGTGCACGCGTCGACCATGGCCTGCGCATCGATCAGGTTTTCTGCGAACGGCTTCTGGCAGATAACGGCGCAGCCATGGCCGGCTGCCAGCTCGACCAAGCTCCGATGAGAACTCACGGTCGTGGCGATATCGGCGAAGTCGGGGCGGACCTCCTTGAGCATCTGGGCCGCGTTGCCATATGCCCCGGCACCGAACTCCTCTGCGAACGCCGCAGCCTTGGCGGGATCGAGATCGCACACAGCGACAATTGTGACGTCCGGAAGGTCGCGCCAGGCCAGCATATGGTTGCGTGCGAAGAACCCGCAGCCGATGAGAACACCGCGGCGCGTCATTGACCATCGTCCACACTAGCGTCTTCAACAAAATGGTAGACGAGACTGAGACTGCCCCTTGCATCAGCAGTGACGCTATACCCGCCCCGCTCGGTCATGAGGCTCCATTTGTCGGGCTCGACGATGACATCCGCCATGGCGCCGGCACTTTGCTGAGCGAATTGCAGGAAGCTGGCAAGTGGCCCGGCCGCTGCGAGCGGTCCCGAAGTCATTGCCAGCGCAATGCTTGCACAACCTGCCTTAGCGGCGAGCGCGAGGACTGCAGCTGCATAGGCCGCCGCATATTCTGTCTCCTGCCGCGGATCCGCATTGGTCATCGTCATGTACCGGCCTTGAGGATTGGCCGCTAGCCCATCGCCATAAGGATTGGACCGCATGGCGATGGAGAAGAGCCCCAGATGAAGCGGCTTGGCCGGTAGGAGCGCTGCCGCCGAGGTGAAAATGTCGGGCAAGGCCTCTAGCGTCTGGGTGACGGAGCAATCATCAGCTGCGTGAACAATGGCACTATTGCCGAAGGTGATGAAGTCCGCATCACTGGCAGGCGCGCAGCGATTGGCTTCCGTGAAATGGGTAAGGCTCCCCCCGCCCAAGGCAACCCCTGGCAGGAGCCTACGCAGGACGGGCAAAGCGTCGGATGGTCTCGGCCCCTCAGGCCATGGCCCCTCAGGTTGATAGCTCTTCAGGTAGAGCCGCGGCAGCGCCGTCAGCCGATCAAGTTGCGGATAGTGTTCGATCAGGCGCGAGACGGTCGCCTGCAGGTCGGAAATCGCATCGAAGACCACTTCGACGCCGCCGACTGGCAAGCCTTCGATTCTGGCGAAGTCATCTTCCGTGGTCTCGGAGAAGACCCGCAACAGAAGCGGCGCAGCCGTGCTGACCGGCAGCGATCCTGCATCATGCGCTAATAGCACTTGCGGCAGCCGAACGCGCTCAGCCTCGGTGCGCGGAGACGCTTCAACCTTGGCAACCTCACCGGAAATGCGGATGACGATGGACTGGTCGACAGATTGGCCGCGCTCAAGCACGAAAGGACGCGGCAGCGCCAGTGGTCGGCAATAGGTCTTGAATGATGCGTCTGACCAATTGCGCTGATCCTCCATCTCGAATACGTCGCCTTCGAACTGAACATCCACGGACAGAGCGCCGATGGCGTGCTCCATTCCGGCGATGTTGAACGCAGGCTGAGCCGCGGCGACGTTGAGAGGGAAAGCCGTCTGAGTTGATCCACCCCCCGGATGGCGAAGGTTGAGGCGGCTTCCCGCCAACCCCTTGATCGGATGCAGAAGCGTAAAACCGGCGCGATTGAGGAAGACCGCCTCACGCGCCTCCAATGAGAAATGCGCCCGCAGCTCGCGCTCGTCGGTCATTTCGACCCTGAAGCTGCCCTCCACGGGTGCGTCCTTGCCCCTGAACCGGCGTCGATAGGAATGGCCGATCGCCTCCTCCAGCACCACCTCCGTTTCAACTACACCCCAGTTTTCATCACGCAGGAGCGCATTCAACCCGCGCAGGATTTCGACGCCATCAAAAGTGAGGCAGCGCAGTTCGCCGGCGACAGCGGCGGCCTGAAGCTTGCCATATCTAAGGATGTCAGAGCCCATGGCGTCAGCCACTGCTTGCACGCCCTCATCCATTACGGATCCCGCTGTCGTCCTTGACCGCACTGGCACCCTCCCCGGCCGCTCAACCTCATATACTCATCATATCAGTTGATCGTCAACACCAATGACAGGCACCGCTGCAAATCGCCTATACACCCATAGATGCTGCTTCAGCGACCTTCCTGCGGACGATCCGCTTGATGGGCGCCACGCACTGGTATAATGACCTAAGGAACCGAACGATTGGAGGACATGATGCTGGGGCGCATCGAAGCCGATTACCTGATAGAGACACCGGGGGAGCCAGCAAGGGCCGCCGAAGTGATGGCCGGCGAACAATCGTCAGGCACTTTTGCACCCGTACCCGGGGAAACGGCGGAACTGAAGGCACGCTCGGCAGCGCGCGTTGAGGCATTGGAGCTCCTGGAAGCGGTCCCTTCCCCCAGCCTTCCGGGATCATCTGCAGCGTCCGGTACGGCATGCCGTCGTGCCCGCGTCACCCTGTCATGGCCGCTCGACAACGTCGGCACAGATCTTGTCGGTCTGATGGCCACCGTCTCCGGCAATCTCTTCGAGCTGAAACAATTCTCAGGCCTGCGGATCCTCGACATCCGGCTGCCGGAGGCTTTCGCCTCCGCCTATGACGGGCCCAAATTTGGCGTTTCCGGCACGCGCAGCCTGGCTGGCGTGGATGCAGGGCCGCTGATCGGCACGATTATCAAGCCAAGCGTGGGGCTATCAGCTGCCGAAACCGCGGCGGCCGTGGCGGAGCTTTTAGACGCGGGGATCGACTTCATCAAGGACGACGAATTGCAGGCGGATGGATGGTACTGCCCCTTTGACGAGCGGGTCCGGGCCGTGATGCAGGTCATCCGATCCCATTCACAACGAACAGGCCGGAAGGCGATGTTCGCCTTTAACCTGACTGGTGAGGTCGATCAGATGCGGCGCCGGCACGATCTCGTTCTCGCGGAGGGCGGCACCTGCGTCATGGCAAGCCTGAATTCGGTAGGCTTATCGGGGCTACTGGGTCTGGCGCGTCACAGCCAGTTGCCGATCCACGGCCATCGTAACGGTTGGGGCTATCTGAGCCGCGCGCCGATGCTGGGATGGTCCTATATCGCCTGGCAGAAGTTTTGGCGCCTGGCGGGGGTCGACCACATGCACTGCAACGGCCTGCGCAACAAATTTGCAGAACCCGATGATAGCGTCATTGCGTCAGCACGCGAATGTCTGAAGCCGATGTTCGACAGCAAGCCATGTGTGGCAATGCCAGTCTTCTCCTCCGGCCAGACGGTCCATCAGGCACACGATACCTATCGTGCCCTTGGCAGCGCGGATCTGATCCATGCAGCGGGCGGAGGCATCATCGCTCATCCCGGCGGCCCTGCCGCAGGGGTCGCGGGACTTCGGCAGGCGTGGGGCGCTGCCATGGCGGGCATCCCGGCTGCTGACTATGCCCTTGACCATCCCGAGCTGGCCGTCGCCTTGAAGGCATTCGACAAATGACGAAGGTCGACCAATTGCCGCCGGGCCCACTGATTGCTTGGTATGGCGACGATTTCACGGGCGCCGCTGCGGTAATGGAAGTCCTGAGTTTTGCGGGCTTGCCTTCCGTTCTTTTTCTCGAGCCGCCCTCCCCCGAGCAGGTCACCCGTTTTGGGCAGATGCGTGGGATCGGCATCGCAGGGACTGCCCGCTCTGAAAGCCCACACTGGATGCAGGCAGAGCTCCCCGGCCTGTTTGCTGCTTTGCGCAAGACAGGCGCGCCGCTTCTTCACTACAAGATCTGCTCGACCCTCGATTCAGCACCAGACATTGGCTCAATCGGCGCTGCTATGGAGATTGCGGTCGCCACACTGGGGACAAGGCTGATGCCAATTTACCCCGCGGCAATCCCCTTGAAACGCTTTCAGGCCTTCGGCTCCCTCTTTGCCGCGGCCCCCAATGGCGTGTTTCGGCTGGATCGCCACCCCGTCATGGCGCGCCACCCGGTGACGCCAATGGACGAGGCTGATGTTGCACAACACCTTGCCCGGCAGACCCGGCTGCCGATCGAAACGCTAAGGCTTGATCAACTGCACCAGGGACAGGCAGATGCGGTTCTCGCCGCAGCCGAACGCAGGGGTCGAGCTTGTATTGCTATGGACAGCGTTTCTGAAGCCGACCAACGTGAAATCGGGCGCATCCTTTGGCAGCGACGCAACACCGACATGATGTGCTTTGGCTCGCAGGGGATCGAATATGCGCTCGTTGCCCATTGGCGCGCTGAAGGCTTGATACCGCCGATTGCTCCGCGGCCGTCGGCCGGAGATGTGGGTCCCATTGCGGTGGTTTCCGCTTCCGTGTCGCCAGTGACGGCGCAGCAGATCGCCGATGCAGCCGCAAGGGGGTTCCATTTGATCGAGGGCGACCCACGTCATCTTGCGAGCAGTCATGCATCCGCTGCGGAAGAGGCGGTAGTGACCGAGATGCTGGAAGCGCTTTCGCGCGGGCAGGATGTGCTGCTTGCGACGGCGCGGGGACCTGACGATCCGGCCGTAGATCGGTTCCGCACTTGGCTCGCTGACAGCGCCACGGCTGCAGCCGACGCAAATCGCAACATTGGCCAGGCTCTGGGCCGGATCCTCCACAGTGTTGTGACTCGGAGCGGCTTACGAAGAGCAGTGATCTCGGGCGGCGATACGTCTGGGCATGCAGCACGGGAACTGGGGGTGACGGCGCTTGAAGCACTCGCGCCGACCGTGCCCGGCGCCTCCATCACCGTAGCCCGCTCCGAGGATCCGCAAATTGACGGACTGCAGCTCGCTCTCAAAGGCGGGCAGATGGGTACAGTCGATTTCTTCAGCTGGGTGAGGACCGGCGGTGGCGTGGACGGCATGCTGAGATAAGCCGTCGACGCACAGCCTTGCAATTTGATAGTTACAGACCCTCTGGGTCACTGGTGATGATGACCCGATCATGCCGCTGATCCGCCGCCCGGAGCCGTAATGGAACCCATTCAGAAAAAGAAACTGTATCAGTCCGTACTGGATCGCCTCATTGAGACGATTGCCTCGAAGGAATTCCCGCCGGGATCACAGCTCCCCTCCGAGCGGGAGTTGATGGCGATGATCGGCGTGGGACGTCCTTCCATCCGCGAGGCCATGCTCACGTTACAGCAGATGGGGTTGATCCGCATTTCGCACGGTGAGCGTGCTCGCGTCGTAAAGCCAACACCCGAGGCGATCATCGATCAGATCTCTGCCGCCATGATCATGCTCCTGGCCGACAACCCAAAAGGCCTTGAAGATCTCAAGTCGGCCCGGATCATGATCGAGGTGGGACTTGCGCGAATGGCCGCAGCGAGCGCAACAGCCAACGACATTCGTTTCCTTGATGAGTGCATAAAAGACATGCAAGCCCGGCAGGGTGATTCTGCAGCTTTCGTGGCAGCCGATATGCGCTTCCACGAGATCCTCGCCGGCATCAGCAGCAATTCCCTTATAGCCGCCGCGGTGTCGGGCATGCTTGTCTGGCTGACTCGATTCAAGCAGGACATGGTGGTTGTAAAAGGCGCGGAACAAGTAACTATCGAGGAGCACAAGCTCATTCTGGATGCTATTCGCAACAATGATGCCGAGGCAGCGGGAGCTGCCATGCAACGTCACCTCTCGCGTGCAAATGCCCTGTATTCCAACTATACGTGATTTAGAGCGACTTCATAAACCTGTGGACCGGATTTCAGAACGACTCACAAGAGGAGCAAGCTTTCATCAATGCACGCATCCGCAAAGCTTTCTCTTTACCTCGCTCTTGAGCGGATACGAACCGGCGACCAAGCTTGATCGCACCCTATGTCGCTTTGCAGTTAACCGGGGTCTGCCTCACTTTGTCTGGAGATCAGCCGATTTTGATCGGCATCATCCGTGCTCAGAGAAGCTCTGCACCCGCTCGACCGTACATTGAGCGTTTGATCGTCTTTAGTCGGTTGATCTGACCTTCCGCCTGGCCATTGCTCCAGGGCATGTCGATGCGTTTACAGACGGCGTCGACATCGCGGCGAAGGACGCGGGCAAAACGGGCCAGGGAAACTAGGCCAGAACGAATGGCATCATCAATCCATTCTTCGAGCCTTGCCGACTTTCGGCTATGAAATATTCCGCTAAACCGCATGGAGAAGCTGCGCAAGGTGGCGAACGTCTGGGAGCCCTGTTTAAGGGCGTCCACTTTCCGCTCTTGATTGACGGTCAGCGTCCCGCGCGGCTTGATACAAAGAGCAGCGGCGACAACCGGTGAGATGAAGTGACCAGTGTGCGGATCACGCACAGGCGCGTCGTGATACTTGCTGTCGGCGAGGCCAATCCGAGCCGGCGCCGCATCATTGTTATCCGTATCCGCTTCCGGCCTCTCGGCGCGGCGCCAGGTTGCCAGAAGACGTTCAAGATTGGAAAAGCTGCCGGTGTACCCGCGGTACTTGATGTCATGAAAAGGTGCCGCCCACGGCGGTTGCCGTCCTTCCAGCATTGGGTGAGAAAGGCTTCGAAGTACAGGGGAGATGTCGGCTGCAACGCTCCCCTGCGTCGGTCGGGTGGCGTTTCAAACGTCAGCCACTTCGCGATGCTGCGACGGCCGTATCCCGTGCGACGCGCAATCTCCGAGCAGGTCAGGCCTTCTTTGCTCAAGGCGTGCACCGTCTCGAACACCTCCTTCCGGGACTGCCTATGTGTCCGTCGAAGCTGATTGCGCCAAGGAGTTTCAGGCGCCTGCTCATGCGAAGCTCGATCGTAATGATCAATTTCAATGACGTCGTCTGGCAGCAGTGCCCTGCCTGTAGCTCGTCCAGAGAGGCTCATCTGTTCCTCGATAGCAAGACGCAGATTCTGGAAGAGATGGAAGCGGTCCGCCACCTGAGATGCTTGAGGGGCACCTTCGCGAGCAGCCTGCGCGTACAGCCCGCATCGATCTCGACTGACCACCTCAATGGCGGGATGCCGCTTCAACCATTGTGCAACGCTCGCCACGCTCCGGTCCTCGAGAATGTCCAAGACCTTTCGGCGCTCAAGATCAACGATGATCGTGCCGTAGCGCCACGATTTCCTCCAACTCCAGTCATCAATGCCAATGATCCGTGCAGGCGGTTCGTCGTCGGCCCATGAAGCACTCTGCTTCAAGTGCCGAAGGATGGTGTCGTCGCTGACCGGCATCCCGAGCTGGTTCATCAAGCGCTCTCCCGGACGTCCGCCTGTGCCGTGACCAGCAGGGCCACTATCTTTGTGACCCTCGCTGTCCTGCGGGCGTAGGGCGAGGCAATATTCGGGATCGGGTCCGAGAATGTTCGTCGTTGCACTGCCGATATATGCAACGCCAGCGGCTCAACCGAAGCCATACTGTGACTTCCTTGCCTTAGATTGGCAGGTCCTGAAGACTGCGGTACGACCAGCCGTGCCGACTCCGCTCTGTTTCCTGCAATTCGGGCAAATACCCGAGGATGGTCCGCAAGCAGACACGACCCAATCACCATCACCGTTGGAGACAACGCTTTTCACCTTAATGCCCGGACCGGGCGACCATTTTGATTTTGTTCTCATGCCCGCCAATAGCGAAGTGCCTGCTAACGATCTGTTAACCACACAAAGTGAGGCAGACCCCGGTTAAGTGCCAACCGACAAATCGAAAATGCGGTCTGACGAGGCTAACCACATAAAGCGAGGAAGACCCGTTAATGCCAAGCTGGACCGAAGCGACCGCATCCTCGCGGTTAAAGTGCCGAATGAATCTCAGCCTATCGGTCGAAGGCGCTCAAGATGTAGCTGCTTTTCTCCTAACGATCTGGTCCAACAGCTTATGGGCCACCGGGCATAAAGAACAGGAACGGCTCGGCGGACGGAAGCGTCGAAGACGCAATCACTCCGATGTCATTACCGCCTACCACGCCAACCGGCGGGGCACGGTGGGGGAGGATCATTCCCGATCTTCGGGAAGCTCGCGGCTCGTGAGCAACGCACCACGTGCGGCTTCACGTTCCGAGAGGGTGGTCATGCGGAACTTTCCCACGGTCTCAGGGTTACGGCTTATCTTAAGGCACCAGGAGGATCCAATGAAACTAAGACCTTTCAGCGTTGCCGCTGCAATCGGATTCGCTTGCCTTGCCCTCACTAGTTGCGTCAGCGAAAGCGGCACATACTACAGCGGATATCGGGATTATGACCGTTACGACCGTTATGATCGCTATGACCGGCCAGCTTACAGGCGCAGCGCCGACCGGGATCGAGACCGCCACCACGACTGGAGGCGCGACAGAGGGAGAGACCGTGACCGTCACCAAGTCCGCCCCCACATAGATAACCGTCCAAATCGTATTGACAGAGACTACAGCGGATCTAACTGGCCGGGCTCCGGAAGAACAGATAACGACGGGGTAATAATCCGTAGGTAAGCCGAGCCCCGCTCTTAGATGACTGGACGCGCGGTAGTGAAATCCGATGCCGATCACTGTGAGAGCGGTAATTATACTGGGGTTAAGCGGCATGCAGGAGGGGCGGTTTTGGTTTGAATAGCGTTGGCAGGTTCGCTTCAGGCTGTCGGAA
>NZ_JALJRA010000018.1:51386-91158 GCF_022968135.1 Pseudorhizobium tarimense | reverse complement strand
CCATGGCGGCGAGCGGTAGAAGATACCGTCTCGCCAGGTTCGAAACTCTGCTCAATGATTGTCAGCTTCTGCTCGGTGGTCCACCGCCTGCGGCGGACATCACCCGTCAGCAATTCAATGTGTCGGTACTCGTTAGACATAAGCCTATACCCAAGCCTGTGCTTGAGCCTTTCTGCTTATGCCGACTGTCCGGTCGAAACGGGGGGCAGTTCAACTCGTAACGCACGACCGGCTCGATGGGAGCGAGGTCCTTCATGCGCGACAGGCCAGCGCGTCTGAGAACACGGCTGACGGTGGCAGGCGAAACACCCGTCTCCATGGCAATGTGCTTCCCGGTCAAGCGTTGTCTGCGAAGACCGGCAATGCGCTCGACCAGAGCGCCGTCCGTCCGCCGGGGACTGGCTCGGGGCCGCGATGAATGGTCCGTCATGCCGTCGCGCCCGGCCGTTTCGAACCGTGTGACCCAGCGCGACACGATCTTCGGCGAGACGCCATAGACCCGAGCGGCTTGGCTTCGAGACAACTGCCCGCCGGTCACCGCCAAAGCCATTTCTTCTCGACGCAAAGGCGTCAGTCGGGCATTCTTGTGAATGTTCATTCGGAGCGATCCTGGAAAACTGAGGTGTGGTAACTCCAGTCTCCTAAATCCGCTCCGGATGGACAACCTCCTGAAAGCTCACATCTAGCCCCCGTGACATCGGGACAATCCCGCCGCAAGCTCATTCGGTTGATCTGACCTTCCACGGGCATAGGCATCGTCGAGATATGCGTTGCGGCTTCGATCGTCAGCTTCGCACCGACAGAATGCGCCACTACATCAAGGCCGCCGGATATGATCGGGATTGAACAGGATCTGCTCTAGCGCCGCAGGATCGTGCTTCTCAACGCCCGCATGGTGTATGACGACGGCATCCGAACCGGCTGTTCATCTCGCCATCGACGATATCACCGAGCCGGCTAAGCAAGATTGATCGAAATCGCGACCTTCTGGCTGCCGAAATGGCGCACCGGATCAAGAACACCCTGCAGATCATCTCCTCCTTCGTCTCCCACAAAATACGACGCGCCGCAGAGCCGTGCGCGCAAGGCTACGAGCGGTGCAGGCACGCATCCAGCCTGTCGGGAGCTCTACGATGCCAGGTACGGGTGAGCGGCTGTCGTTGTTGCAGACGCTTGCTTTCGGCCAGCAGGGCTGTTTCGGCGCGCCCTGCCCACTTTGCTGCCCCTCTTTCGGGCAACTGACAGGCAGGAACGCCGCCTCCGCGATTCACGAACGCGCTCTTCTTTATGCGTTATCCCGTGGTTGGGTGCGTGCCTTTCTTCGTCACAAGAGGCACTACGATTTCCATCAGTCCCACGAGCACATGCGGCCACCAGATAGTTTGCGAGAAACCAAACAGCCAAGGTGATGCTGCAAGAAGAACGCCACCGGCAATATCCACAGCGAGGTGCACCTTCAAGGGAATCAACTTTGCGACGCTGAGCTCGTAGTTCGTCAGCAAGCTCATGACCAAGATCATTGCCCCTAGGAGCTGCGGGAGCCATTGCTCGATCCCTCCATTGGCAAAGCCAAAGAGATACGGTGCAATCAGGAGGAGCACCCCCGTCAAGTAGTCGATGATGCCGTGCGTTTTCGTGTCGATCATAATAGAGGCCTCCGCTTCTCAGAATCGATGAAGTCAACAAGGAGTTTCCGCAAATGTTCCTGAACAAGTGGGTGCGGCTTTCGATAACAACTGTACCCATAGAATCCGTGGCTCATTTGCCGCTACGAGGGGATCGCCGTGACAATCGCTCATGAATTAATCGTCCCAAATCAGCAATGGCGTCTGGCAGCGTGTTGCGTGCCAGATTAGGGATCAGCTGGCCGTAAGTAAATGCCGCGCACTCTCAAGAGCCGCCCGGATATCTGCACGGTCCGCATCTGTCTGAGCTTGAGAGGCTCCGTGTTCCGCCATCGCTTGCGTATGGCTCCAGAGAAACTCGACGACTTCCCTCTCGCTTTCGCTGGAGCATGGCAAGCGCGCCATTAACTTGATCATGTGGATGATCACAGCGGGATATGGAGCCGCTGTCTGTCGAAATGCCTTCATCGGGCCATCCATGAACTGAGTCACCTTCTCGGTCGGCAACTCGAGCCGTGGCATCGCGTTCTTGTCGGTGAGCCACTGGGGAGTGTGAGAGACATTCAAGGCCACCGCGAACATGCTAGCCAGCCTGTCGCAACAGGCGAGAGCTGTGTAGAAATCGTTTACCGCAGGCGATAGCGCGCGGCTCGCGATTTCCACCAGCAAATTAGCTTCGAAGACCGGCCCGCGCGTGTCGTTGCGATAGGATGCGGCTATGATGTGTGGCGTCACCCAATCCGAACTGGCATAACCCATCACCGTGCCAATTTCCTCCCCTTCCATCATGAAGTCGCCAGTCCCGCGGAGAAGACGTACAGCGGCGCCCCGTGCGCAGGCTTCGTCCAAGATCTTGTCGCACTTGATCTCGTCAATGTAGCCGGTCTCAGCCGCACGGATCGGGATGCTGCCCTGTAGATCCAAGTTGGGCGGCTCGGCGTGCCGATTGCGGCTAAGGCTCCGGGCCGCGTTGCGGCCCAGCTGAGCGATGGAGGTGTCGATGTGAACTGTGCGTCCAAGATGATTCAGAGCCCTTGTCATCCAAGCCAGAGCCAAGATTGTCGCAACAGTGAGTACTGCCAGAGTGAGCCGCGGAACACGCTCCGGTGGGCCCTCAGAATCGACCGAAGACAGCACAATTAGTGCGCTAGAAAGCAGCGCTAGCAGGAGCCCAAGCGTGAAACGTATCTTCCGGTCCCCGATCCAGCGGTCGATCAACCGCACGCCGAGATTGCTCGAAGCCAGCGTTAGAACCAATAGAGTGATGGAAAAATAGAGGGTGGCGAATGCCGTATGTACCGTAACAAGGCCGCTCGCCAGCTCCAGCGCGGTCTTACCTGGTATGGACAACGGCCAGCCCCACTCCCCAACCCAAGCCGACGCCCCTTGGCCATCAAGGATCAGCAATCCCACGGTGAAAAGGACCGTGCCCAAAATCATCAACGAGGGCAGCGCCCAGAAGTTAGACCATAATGCGTGACGCGCCGAGCCTGCCATCTACAACTTGCCTCCCTATTTCTGTTTCTTACTCGGGCCGTTGATACCGGCACCGACGATCCGCCGAGGCCGCATGATGTCGCAGGAGTGTCGCCCAGCATGTCTTGATGCAGACGCCGCTGCTCTGTCAATCGTGGGTGCCATTTAAGGGAGAGCTTCCCATCGCCAACTCAAATACTCTCGCTGCTGTTGCTGGCCGGATGTCCTGCGATCCGGCGGCGCCATGTAAGGGGAAGCTCGTCATTGATGCACCGAATTCAAAGTAGACGAGTTAGGCACAGCGCGCGGTATTTGGCACCAGAAAAAAATGCCAAGAGTATAGTGACGGTCTTGCCTGCTGTAGTTTCCTCCTCGGCCTCAACTCCGGCACAAGCATTTCGCCTGCCGGATCCGCTCGGCGATCAGGTCGCGGACGCCCTCAATCGCGATAGGTCGGGCTGCCGCGATATCAGGAACCTCTGCTCCGTCAGGGTGTTTTTCTCGCCTTGATGGGATCAGAACCAACAGTCCTGCTAATACAGGTTCCTTCCGATTCTATTTCCATAAACGAACCAAGACATTGGCTTGTCTGAAAGACTGAGGGACGGACAACAGCTAGCTTCTGCTCCGAATTTATATAGATGAGCTGCGGCTTCTTGGAGCGGATTCCAAAGAATCAGTCATCGTAGCATCACCGGACTGCGCCTGGAGGAGTGTAACACTCGAACAGCTCCTGGTCCGGGACCTGTAGGGGGCCAGCCACAGGATCTGCTGTTGCGCCTCCGTGCTCTGACTACTTGCCGGCACAGCGCTGGTTTCGTGAGAAACTTTCTAAGGGCCACAACATTGCCAGCTCCCGTCAATCGAACGGCTGGCGCCATCAGCCCGCTGGTAGGTCAGGGTAGCAGGCAGAGCCGGAGACTCACCACCACCCATTGCTGCACCCGTTATCGCAATATCTATCGTTTTACCTCGCCCGGTGAACGAGGCTCCCTTGATCATCCCGTTAAACCCACCGGGCGCGCCAACAGGCTCGACCTCTCCAGAAACCTTTACAACCCCTTGGGCGGGCTCGCTCGATCCCACAATTCCCATCGCGTAGAGGATGGTCGAATTGTCCTCCGTCTGAAAGCTGCAACCGAGTTCACCGGTCAAAGCCACACTCTTCAGATCAGGCTCCGTTAGGTCGTCCAACCCAATTTCTGACCCGTCGCCGCCGACTGTGGCACCTTGTGAGTTCGCAGGAGGAGTTGCGGTGTCTTCGCCAGCCGAGCATCCGCTCAGCATGAGACCAGCAACAAAGCGACAGCAATGCCTCGGGTAACGGGATTAGAATGGGCTAAACGGTTGAGAGCGTGCGACATTGGCATCATTTTCTCCGGTTACGACAGGCTTTCGATCTAGAGGAGCGGCCGCTAGGCACACTGCGAGGTAGGCAGGGTCGATTCTTTGGCCTCGGTAGGGTGCGTTCCTTGGGAGGCACTTGGCCATTCCATCAGCCACTTGTGGTGCCCGGCTGCCTCCTGCAGCTCCGACGACGTCCTGTTCCCTTCGCGAAAGAGATTGATAAATACTTCTGCCGCGATAGCTGCTTCAGGAGATAGCCTGTCGACCAGACGCTCGCGGCACCATTGAGCCAACGCGGCCTCTAGTATCTCCAGTTCAGCAGGACCAAACGCTGTTTCGAAGAATCCCATCAAGTCATCCCTCCCAAATCCGGGGCAGCAGGTATAAACCGCCGTTTGGCGTTTCAAGGCATGGGCCGCGTGCTGGCCTCTCTCTATGGCAGCATCTCGGTGTGGCGCCTCATCGCAGGCAGAACAAGGAACCAGGCGGCGTATCGATGATCGGTCTCATCATACTCGCAGCAGCGGACCCTGCTCACCCTGTGGGAAATCTTCCCAACTCCGTACGAGCAATCTTGCATCGTGAATGCCTTCTCCCTACGGGAGAAAAGCATCTGGAGTTGTAGCAATGGCATTAGAAGTCGAGCGTAAGTTTCTGGTCGTGGACCAGTCATGGCGGGCCTTGACTGCGACCGGTCGCCATATACTTGATCACCTGATAGCGCGGTTTGATCTGGGCAAGGCTCGCATCAGGGTCTGTGACAACACAACGACGCTCGCGATCAAGAGTGCTCGCCGCGGGTTTTCTCGAAGCGAGTACCATATCGAGCTAACAGAGGGCGACGGACAGGCAATGATAGCGGACTTCGCGAGGGGTCCCGGTTTGGAAAAGATCCGTTACGAAATTCGGGTCAACGATGTTGTCTGGCAGGTCGACGAGTACCTAGGGCCGTTACTGGGCCTGGTCACGGCCGATGTCGAACTGCCCTCCGAAGATCATCACTTTGACAAGCCGGATTGGGTGGGCGAGGAAATCACCGGCGACTCTCGCTATAGCTCAAGCACGCTCTCCGCCGCAGTTGAAGCGGTCCGTTTAATGCCGGACCCTGAGCTAGAGGCATCTGGTGGAATCGAGCGGCGGTGAGGGCGGTGAGGCTCCCAAGGTCCGCTTGCGGATAGAATTCCACGAGATCGAACCCAGCTATTCTCGCACGGTTCCCCACCCCGGCGATGATATCGATTACTTGGGTGTAGGTGAGCCCGCCCGGTGAAGGCCCTATCACGCTAGGCATACTGCTTGGGTCCAGGCCGTCGCAGTCCAGGGTGATGACGACGTTTGCACCTTCGGGGATATGTCGAAGAGCGGCTTCAACACATTGCGAATGAACTTCTCTTGCAGTCACAATTCGACTGCCATAAACGGCCGCTGCTTCAAGTTCTGCGAGACGAGCACTTTCCACCCCGCGCATCCCGACCTGAACAATTGCCGCAACGTGCGGCATCTCGCTTGCCCGGCGTATCGGGCTGGAATAGCCGTAACGTTCATCGCCTAGTTCGTCACGCCAGTCGATATGAGCATCGATCTGCAGTACCCCAGTTCGGCCCATGATCAGCGAAGCCAGCTAGGAAAGGTATCGGAGTGGAATTGTCTCCGCCGAGAAGAATGGGTACAGCAGGTAGCGCCAAGATCTCGCGCGTCTTCCACTCGATCTGCGCGCGGTTCCCCTCATTGTCTTCCATAGTCGTGGCGAGGTTTCCGAGGTCGATGCATGAGTTAGGATATCCGTTGAAGAGCGGATCTCCTAAATCGAAATCCCAATGCTCAACCAGTTCGCATGTGACCAAATCATTCCGGCAGTCTGACCACCAGCTTGCCTGTGTTGTGTCCTTCGAACAGCCCGACGAAGGCGGCGGGTGCCTGATCCAGCCCGTCCACAATGGTTTCGTGCGCGCGGAGATGGCCGGCATCGAGCCAGCCCCGCATTTGCCGCTCAAAATCTGAAAAGCAATCGAGGTGTTCGGCGTTCATAAAACCTTGAAGGCGGATCCGTTTGACGATCAGCGACATGAGCAAGGCGTGGATCCCACCCGTTCCCTCTGTGATGCCATTGTAGCCCGACACCAGCCCGCATAGGGGCACGCGTGCGTCATTGTTGAGAAACGGCCAGACGGCCTCGCGGACGGCGCCGCCGACATTCTCAAAGTAGATATCTATCCCATCGGGTGCGGCCTCGCGTAGTCGAACGGGAAGGTCGGGCGCGCGATAGTCGAGGCATGCGTCGAAGCTCATTTCCTCCACAACCTGACGGCATTTATCGGCTCCGCCCGCGATGCCAACGACGCGGCAGCCAAGCAGACGGCCAATCTGTCCTACCACGGAGCCCACAGCGCCCGCCGCCGCCGACACGACCAGCGTTTCACCCGCCCTCGGCCGTCCGATCGCCGTCAGGCCCCACCAAGCCGTGAAGCCAGTCATGCCCAGGACGCCCAGGGCCTGAGAAGGCTGCTCCATGTCGTTCGGAAGGCGGCGCAGACCGATACCATCCGATATCGCGAAGGTCTGCCAGCCAGCGTCGGGCGTGACCACCAAGTCACCTTCGGCGAAGCTGTCGAGGCGCGATCGCACCACCCGCGCGACCGTCCCGCCTCCAAGCGGTGCGTCGAGTGCATAGGGTGGCGCGTAGGAGTCACGACTGTCGTTCATCCGGCCACGCATGTAAGGGTCGAGCGACAGGTAGAGATTGCGCAGGAGCATCTGTCCCTCGCTTGGCGCCGGCACACGGCCGTCCACGATGCGGAAGTCGCCGGGCACCGGCGCGCCCTGCGGTCTCCTGACTAGTTGTACCTGCCGGTTGAGGGTCTTGGTCATTGATGGCTTCCGTGCGGTGGGATGAAGCGCCGGCCCCGCGGGGCCGGCGCGCTGCAGATCAACGGGCGAACTGTTGGCGCAGGAAGTCCAACACATCCGCGTTGGCCCGGCGGATGATGCTGAAGTGGTCTGCGCCATCGTAGACCTTGTAGGTAAGCCGCGCGCCGCTGGCCTTAAGCCTGTCCGCGAAGCGAGTTTGAAGCGCCTCAAGAACAAATGGGTCAGCATTGCCTTGGACGATCAGGAGGGGCTGGTGCAACGTATAGTCTGGCATGACGGCGGGATCGTTGGCGGCCAGGAAGGCGTGCATCTGCGGCTGACTACCCCAGTCGGCGTTCAACCCCTCGAAGGCTCTCCCTTTCGCCTTGACCGCCGCGTCGATCGTCCCGATTGCCGCTACTGAGCATAACGAGCGGAAGCGCGGAAGCGTCTCAGCCAAGTCCGGTCCCATGATCGACGCTTCATCGAAGGATGGCTGTGTAACCTTCAGGCCAGTTGCCATCAGTGCGCCCTGGAACTGCTGCATCATCAGGCCCTGATGCGCCGCCGCTTCGTCCGAAGCCGTCTTGGCATCCGCTTCGAAACGGGCAGCGTGAGCTTCGATCGCGACGTAGGGCGCCGAGGCGACCGTGCCGGCGAAGGCAAGACCGGTCGCTTCCTTCGCGAGCGCCTCGACGCCCAGGACTCCGTGACCGCCATCCGAATGGCCGACGACCGCCCAGCGCTCTGATAGGCTCGGCTCCGCCGCGCGCGCCGCCACGACGCCTGCGACCAGCGAGCGGGCGAGGCTCGACAGGCTGTAATAGGGGTAAGGCGTGGTCGCATCGGGGCCAAGCCCTTCGAGGTCAGGCGCGACCACGGCATAGCCCGCATCGATGAACTGACTGATCTGCCAAGAATAATCGCTCTTGAAGCCGTCACGGGTCAGGCCGCCGTCCAATTCTGGGGTCTGGCTCGGCGCGCACGTCCGCTGTCCAGGCGTGGTCGTGCCGTGTTCCCAGCCGACGATCGGCCAGCCACCCGCCGGGGGTGCGCCCTTCGGCGTCAGCAGCAGCGTGGTGGCCGGCACCGGCCGGCCACTGACCCCGAGCATGGTGTGGTGCAGGAGTTGGATATCAGCGTTGACGCCAGGCACCGCCGGCTGTGCCGTCGCTGACCGCAATGCGATCGGCGAAGGGCCCGCATCGGCCGCCGCGACCGGCGAAAGGTTGGTGACCTCGAGCGCCAGGGCGAGGAAGGCGGCGGCCAGAGGCCGAGCCGCCCGTGAGAGGAAACGAGTCATGTTGCACCATTCTCTTTTGGTTGGGAGGATCATACCTGCGCCATGCCACCATCGACCGGCAGCTCGGCGCCCGTAATGAAGCCCGCCTCCTCGCTGGCGAGAAAAAGCGCGGCGGAGGCCACTTCGTCGGCCCGCCCCATTCGGGCGAGCGGGATCAGCATTGTCAGGGTGTCGCGCACCTCGTCGGACGCCGCCGCGAACATTGCGGTGTCGGTCGGACCCGGCGCCACGACATTAACGCGGATGTTGCGGGGGGCAAGCTCGTTGGCCCAGGTGCGCGCAAACGAGCGCACCGCCGCCTTCGTCGCACCGTAGACGCCGTAGCCCTTGGTGCCGATCTGATCCGCGATCGATCCCACCAGCACCACCGAACCGCCATCCGGCATGATTGCTGTCGCGGCCTTGGTGGCGAACAGGAGCGAACGAACATTAAGTGCGAACGTGCGGTCGAAGTGATCTTCTTCGATTGTATCGAGGGTTGCGAACTCGGAGATGCCGGCGCTGACGGCAAGCACGTCCACCCGTCCGGCCTCGCTGCGCACCGCCTCAAAGAAGGCGGCGAGCGCCGTCACGTCGGAAGCGTCGACGCGGCGCGTGCGCAGCGTGCCGACACCGTGGCCTACGTCGCCTTCTTCGGCACGGCGGCTGGTCGCATAGACGGTGGCGCCCTCTGCTGCGAAGCGTTGTGCGATGGCGCCGCCGATGCCGTCGTGGCCGCCGACGACGACCGAAATCTTTTTGGAAAGTCTGCTCATATGTCCTCACAGGTAGGGTGATGGACAAATAGGTATCATTTCTGTATCTAGGCACAAGAACGCACTTAGAAGTGCCTTGATATAGAGGCGTATACCCATGGCCAATGATGCGCTCGAACTGCCGCTCGACGTGGCCGCGACACGGCCCATCCTCGAACAGATCGCCAACAAGTGGGCGGTGCTGATCCTCAGCGTCCTGTGCACGCAGCCGGCGCGATTCAACGACCTGAAACGGCGCCTCGATGGTATTACCCACAAGGCGCTGTCAGATGCACTGAAGCGGTTGGAGCGAAACGGTCTCATCAGCCGCAAGGTGCTCCCGACGCAGCCGGTCGGCGTCGAGTACACAATCACGGCTCTTGGCGCGTCGCTTCGCGAGCCCTTCGCTGCTCTCTACAACTGGTCACTCGCCAACGGAACGGAGCTGACAGGGGCGCAACTTGCCTATGATGGAATGAGGCGGAACGGAGCTTTCAAGGAAGAGGTTTAGCAACAAAGACACATGCTCCCAGATTGAAGACTGCAGCCGATGTCCGCCAGCTGGTCGATGACCTGATTGCCGCTAGTCATCCATTACAGAATGGCTTGATCATGACGGAGTTGTTGGGAAGGCGTGCGCTTGTAACCGGCGCCTCGCGTGGCATCGGCGCAGCGATTGCTATTGCCCTCGCAGAGAAAGGGGCGGACGTCGCAATCACCTATGAACGTTCGACCGATCGAGCGGCTGAGGTGGTCGAGGCCATCCAAGCTAAGGGGCGGCGTGGGCTTGCCATTCAGGCCAACAGTGCCAATCCAGCGGATGTAAAGCGCTCCGTGGACGAGGCTGCCGCGGCGCATGGCGGGCTTGATATCCTTGTCAATAACGCAGCGATCGCGCTGTATTCCACGATCGCTGACTTCAGCGTTGCCGATATCGATGCGCTGTTGGGCGTGAATGTGCGCGCGCCCATCCTCGCGGCCCAGGCGGCCATCCCGCATCTTCACGCCGGGGGTCGCATTCTGACCATCGGCTCTGCCGGGGCAGAACGCATCGTCGGTGACACTGGCACAGTATATTTCATGACGAAGTCCGCGCTCAGTCGTTTACGCGGGGCCTAGCACGCGAACTGGGACCCAAGGACATTACCGTCAATCTGGTTCAGCCTGAATCGACGGATACCGACATGAATCCCGCCAGCGGCGAATCGGCTGATTTTCAGCGCAGCCTCAGCCCCCTTGGTCGCTACGGTGCACCCGAGGACATCGCGGCCGTCGTGGCCTTCCTGGCAAGCCCCGGGGCCCGACACGTCACCGGCGCAATCCTTACCGTCGTTGGTGGCCAGTCGACTTGATGTGGCTGCAGGTTTTACGCTGAGCCGACGCGACGAGCCGGCCGGGATGTCGTCGCCGTCAATAATTCGCCTGTTGAGAGGAGGCGCTAAGGCGCCGACCTTCTTCGGCCGGAAAGACGCGTGACAGTCGTGGGCGGCCCTCCGGTTCGACAGAAGAAACACCGGGTCAGCTGCTTGGCTTTCGTCATTCTGACTAGGACGCACTGGGCAGCCGCTGGGCTAACGCGGGTGAAACTTTGATAGGCTTGCCGACAATTTTTCCCATGTGATGAGTTGAAATGGGGACTTGAGACGGTCGCCTGGGGAGCCAAACCACAAAAGGCGTAGATATCAATTTCCACTTGGTTTCTAGTAAGCCCCCGGTGAGGGCCGCCTTGCGATGATGGGCTGCTGACTGCCAGTCCTAGTGGTAGCACTAGGAGTAGTCATATGACGAAGCATCCGATTGAAGTGATCACGTCTGTCGAGCGCCGTCGCCGCTGGTCTCGCGAGGAGAAGGAGCGGCTCGTTGCTGCCTGCTTTGAACCTGACGCTGTGATCTCGGAGGTAGCCCGCGCCGCCGGTATCCATGTCAGTCAGCTCTTTCGTTGGCGCAAAGAACTGTGCCGGATTGAGGAGCCGTCGATGCAGGTATCGAGCACGTTGGTGCCCGTGATCGTGTCGGAGACCGCGCCGGCAGCCCAATTCGCTGCCCCGGATACGCCTATTCCGCCACAACCCCGCCGAAAGCGCAGCGATGTAACTATTGAGCTGGGCCGTGGTCGTCGTGTCCGCGTGGACAGCGACATCGACACGCAGGCGCTCGGTCGCATTCTCGACTGTGTGCTGGGTCGGCGATGATTCCTGTTCCTGCTGGCGTGAAGGTCTGGTTGGCAACCGGCCATACGGACATGCGCAAGGGCTTTCCCGGCCTGTCGCTGATGGTGCAAGAGACCCTGAAGCGCGATCCGATGTGTGGCCATCTATTCGTGTTCCGAGGGCGTGGCGGCGGCCTGATCAAGGTCATCTGGCACGATGGCCAGGGAGCTTGCTTGTTCACGAAGAAGCTGGAGCGGGGACGCTTCATCTGGCCATCAGCGGCCGATGGCACGGTGGTGATTACGCCGGGGCAGCTTGGCTATCTGCTGGAGGGTATTGACTGGCGGATGCCGCAAAAGACCTGGCGACCAACTTCGGCCGGATGAGCAAAAACGCTGGAATGGCGCAGTCGAATATGATTCCATCTCACCATGAACAACCCCGCCGAACAGCTCCCGGATGACCTTGCCAATGCGCTCGCACTGCTGGCTGAAGAGCGTGCGCGGCGTGTTGCTGCCGAGGTAGAAGCGGCGGCTGCCAAGGCGGAGGCCGCCAGCGCAAAAGCGCTCGTGTCGCATTCCGAGGCGCTGATCGCGCGGTTGAAGCTGGAGATCGAGAAAGTCCGCCGGGAGCTTTATGGCAGTCGCTCCGAGCGCAAAGCGCGGCTTCTCGAACAGATGGAACTGCAGCTCGAAGAACTCGAAGCTGATGCTGGCGAAGATGAGCTCGCGGCAGAGATGCTTGCCAAGGCATCGAGTGTCAGGGCTTTCGAGCGCAAGCGGCCATCCCGCAAGCCGTTTCCTGAACATCTGCCGCGCGAGCGCCTCGTTATCGCCGCCCCATCCAGTTGCCCCTGCTGCGGCTCGGCCAAGCTGTCGAAGCTCGGCGAGGATATCACCGAGACCCTGGAGGTCATCCCGCGTCAGTGGAAGGTCATCCAGACGGTGCGGGAGAAGTTCTCCTGCCGCGAGTGCGAGAAGATCACCCAGCCGCCAGCACCCTTCCATGTGACACCCCGCGGCTTTGCCGGACCAAACTTGCTGGCTATGATCCTGTTCGAGAAGTTCGCCCAGCATCAGCCGCTCAATCGCCAAAGCGAACGCTATGCCCGCGAGGGCATCGACCTCAGCCTGCCGACACTGGCCGATCAGGTCGGCGCGTGTACCGCAGCCCTCAAGCCAATCCATTCGCTGATCGAGGCTCATGTCCTGGCCGCCGAGCGGCTGCATGGCGACGACACGACCGTGCCGATCCCGGCGAAGGGAAAGACCGATACGGGCCGCATCTGGACCTACGTTAGGGACGATCGACCGTTCGGCGGACAGGCACCGCCCGCCGCCCTCTACTATGCCTCACGAGATCGGCGGCAGGAGCATCCCGAACGCCACCTGAAGACCTTCACCGGCATTCTGCAGGCGGATGCCTATGGCGGCTATAATCCGCTGTTCAAGGTAGATCGCGATCCTACGCCTCTGCGCCAAGCACTCTGCTGGGCACATTCGCGCCGCAAGTTCTTCGTGCTGGCCGACATCGCCGCGAACGCCAAACGTGGCAGCAAAGCTGCGCCGATCTCGCCAATGGCATTGGAGGCCGTCAAACGGATCGATGCCCTGTTCGACGTCGGACGGGCGATCAACGGTCTTGCCGCCGAGCAGCGACTGGAGCACCGCCGTAAGAACAGCCTGCCGCTCGTTGAGGAACTGCACGACTGGCTGCAAAGCGAGCGGGCAAAGCTGTCGCGTAGCGCTCCCGTTGCCGAGGCAATCGACTATATGCTGAAGCGCTGGGATGGCTTTACGTCATTCCTCGACGATGGCCGGGTTTGCCTCACGAACAACGCCGCCCAGCGTGCGCTCAGAGGCTTCGCACTAGGCAGAAAGTCATGGCTGTTGCCGGATCAGATCGTGGTGCTGATCGAGCCGTGTTCATGGCGACACTCATCATGAGCGCCAAGCTCAACGACGTCGATCCGCAGGCTTGGCTTGCCGACGTCCTCGCTCGTATCGCTGACACTCCTGTCAGTAGGCTGGAGCAACTGCTTCCGTGGAACTGGACACGGGCAGAAGCACCCATGGCATTGGCATCATGACCTCCAACGAACGGATCGCCCGACTTCTCGTCAAGCTCGATCATATCGAGCCAGCCATCTGGCGCAGGGTCGAGGTCCCGATCACCACCAGCCTGAAGGGGCTGCACGACGTCATCCAGACCGTCATGCTGTTCCAGGATTATCACCTCTTCGAGTTCAATGCCGGCGGCAAGCGCTATGCAGTTCCCGATCCTGAATGGGACTTCGGCCGCGAGACCTATGCCGCCCGCAATGTTCGGATCGGCGCTCTGGTGGATCGCGGCATCACCACCATCAGCTATACCTATGACTTCGGCGACGACTGGCGGCATTCAATCACTGTCGAGGCCGTCACGGACGCCGATCCGGCAGTTGAATATCCACGCTTCATCGAAGGCGACCGGCGCGCGCCGCCGGAAGATGTCGGCGGCTTGCCCGGCTTCGAGGAATTCCTCAACGCAATGGCAAAGCCTCGACATGCGCAACACCGCGAAGTTGTGGACTGGTACGGAGGTCGCTTCGCGCCGGACGATATTGGTGTCGATACGATCAATGATCGGATAGCTAAACTCGCGCGCCGCCGAACCCTTGGAAAAGCTGGTTACGCAAAAAGCCAGAACAACCGCCACTGACCGGAAGCCGGCCCATCCGCGGCCTACGCCGAATGCTTACCATGTATGGCCGAGTGGGTCCAGAGCTTCTCAGAGCACGGATGATGCCGATCAAATCGGCCGATCTACACACAAAGTGAGGCAGACCCCGGATAAGTGCCAACGACAAGATGCCTTTCATCCCCAAAAACCGGGCCGATCGAGAACGAATTGGATTTAGATGCACGCAAACCCGAAACTCAGTCCGCGCCAGTCAATATTAATATTGAGGCCGTGGCCAGTTCTTCGGCTCGACTATATCAACAAGCTTTACTTGGCAGGTCGGACAAAGTTCGTAGGTCTTCTTCAGACGTGGAGACCCACTTAAAGCAGATACCGACACGCAAAGAAATCGAAAATCGTCGATCTTCCTTGTAGGAAATTGACTATCGCACCCTGCGCAAATCCAGGTTGCTTGTGCCATTTCCGTTGCCTCCCGCGCGAACCCATCAAGCTATATTTCACAAATGCAAGCGCGACGCGAGGGCTACTTAGGGATCACTTAAGTTCCGCGGGGCTGTTGACGGAGCGTCAAAGCGAATATCTCCCCAGGAACGGGGGCATAATAATCAGCTGAGCGGGAGGTCTGCCCGGGAGCGGCTGCTAACGATATTGCCTTGGAGTTCTCTGGCGATGGGTGCGCAATGTGCTAGTTAAATGGCTTTGACTGGAGAAGCCGCTTAAAAAAGCGATTTCTGCAAGGGCCTTGTCGGAGTTAGTCAACAATTGTTCGGCGAAACTCATGCGAAGTTCCAGTACATACTGGTGAGGAGATGTTCCGAATGTTACGGTAAAGGCGTCGGCAAAATGTCCCGGAGACAGGTCGCAGATGCCGGCGAGTTCTGCGACAGTGAGCTTGCGCCTGAAGTTCTCCCGCAGATACTCTTCAATCCTTTTGGTCGCGCGTTCGGAAAGCCCGCGTCCGCCGGTCGCTCTCGGCTTTGCAGCATCCGAATAGTTTCGAATGGCATGGATACCAAGCAAGGTGATCAATGAATCGAGACAGAGATCATTTGCCTTCTGATGTCTGCCGAGTTCGGTTCTGATCAGCTTGGCGAACTGAAGCGCCGTCCTGTCCAGGGTGACGTGGGTTGGCAACAAGTTGACGTCAGATCGGCCCAATTCATGTCCGGCGAGTTCTGCGAAGCTGTCCGGAGAGATGGACACAATGATATTTTCCATCGGTGAGGTCCATTCCACCCTGCTCTGAAGCCCGGCAGGAATCACGGCCAACGCACCTGGTACCACATGTTTTGGTTTGAGCGGCTCATCGGCGAACGAGACCCTTAACCCAGGTGAGGCGGCTAACGCTACTACTAGCCAATGCCCCGTCGACAAAAATTCCTGAGCACCTGGTGTCCGGCTACTGTGTGCCACCCCACCTCGGAACGTAAACTTTCGCGGCCCGACGTCATGAGGCACAGGGTCTAGTAGGGTAGCGTCCGTGAACGGTTTGTTCGTTTGAAACATTCATCCGGCCTATCGTACGCGCACCGTTGCAGGAGACCATAGCGGTCGCGGCGAGGCAGAACCATTACTAAAAATCGTTATCTAAAAACACTTTGTTACCGATATGACGAGCGCTCGCCTCAGTATTGTAACAGATCGGGATCGTGTCGCGCCAGAAGTCGCGCTTGGCAGGATGCGCACAGTTGTAGCATCTCTATTTGGCATAGCTGCTCGCCAACGAACTCTTCATCGCACCTGACCCAGCGATGGGAGTCAATCTTGCGAAGCTCGTGCTCCCGGCCACAACCGTCACATTTCCATGTATGGTCATCTTGCATCGTTGTAACGCCGTGCGAATCCTTTGGTAAGCCTGCTCTCCGCGACCGCGGAGAGCTATGACCGTTAGAACTTCCCGACCGCGTTGAGGAAGATACCCTCGTCGTCAAGCGTCAGGTCGCGCAGATCGTCGGAAAAGTTGCCGAAATTGTAGCCGACGCCAACCTTGAAGTTGTTACCGACGTGGCGATAAACGGCGACCAAGGCGCCCAAGTCGGTCGTTTCCGCCTCCGGCATGTGCATGACGCGTCCCTCAAGAAGAACGTCCCAATTGTTGACGACATGCAGGTCTGCCCGCAGAATTCCAAGATGCGCAGATGACGACTGCCAGTCGTCCTCGAAGTCACTCCCGGCTCCGCCTTCTGTGCGGTAACGGACCTCGCCGAAGCGATAGCCATATTTGCCACCTACGGACAACCAGGGGAACAGGTCGTAGATGAGGTCCGCCGACAGAATTTGGCTACGCTGGGCGGGAGCGAGTACGTCTCCGGTCGACCCGCTGACGAGTTGGTTGTTGCCGGGCATGTCATACAGCCAGGTGTATTTGAATAGGATATTCAGCCGGTCGTTATCGATCGGTCGATAGGCATAACCGAGCGATGCCTCAACATAGTCGGTGTCCTGGAACGAGGTGACGGTCGAAACGGCATCCGAAACGACAGCATCGATGTTGGCGAGAAGACGCCAGTCCTCGCTTGTCTTCCAGGAGACACCCGCCGCCATCAGGTAGGTGTTCTGGTCGCGGGTACCGTCGTCGGAATCCTCGATGCGGACTTCTCCACGCAGGCGTGCGGCAATCCCGGCTTCCTCATCTTTGTAGCCGATCGACAGTGATGGTGCGTAGCGATCGAAGTCAGACCGCTGGATCCCGGCTCTGTCGATTGTTTCGTCACGGACGCGCCCGGCCTCAAAGCCACCATCTATCGTCCAGATGTCGTCTGGCGTGTAGACGATGCCATAGGTCTGGGTGAGCGAGTTGCGCTGACCGAACATGTCATAGCTGCTCTCGGCATAGGCAGACGCGACATCGTCCATCTTTCTTTTGGCGCCAGCGACGATCGCACCCTTGTCTGTTCCGACCAAATCATAGGTCCGATCGAGATCGAAGGCGCGATCGGGATCTAGCTTGTAGCCAATATAATAGTGATCATCGGCATTCGGGTCATAGGTCAGCGCGGCAAGCCCACCGACTCCATGGGTACCATAGGAGATCTCGGCGTTGGCGCCGATCTTGTCGGTCAACTGCATTTCCGTCCCGACGCCGACGCGATCGTTGCGGCTGATGTCACCCGACCGGTCGACTGTGCCCTGCCCGAAGGCATATAAGAGAAGGTCCTCATCCCAGCGATAGTCGACCCTTACGCCGGCATCCAGGCGCGAGCCGTCATAGCCGCTTTTCCCAGCGGCGATCGCGAGCGGCGACATCAACTCGGTATAGGTGACGCCGAAGGAGATCTTCCAGTACTGGTCCCACTGATAGCTAAGGCTTGAGGAACCTTCCCGCTTGATCTGCCCCGCATCATCGTGGAAGTCGTCATAGGTCAGCTTCGCTTCGACCTTGTCCGTCAAATCCACGTCCGCATGGGCACCCCAGATCCGCTTGTCGACATAAAGCTGATCGTAGAGCGTGGAGAAGCCCGCCTCCTTGTTCTCGTAATAGCCGCCGACAATGCCCTTCATGCCGCCGTCGCTCAGATCGGCAAGATCGAACTGGCCCTTGACACGCCAGGCAGACGCCGATTGGCCTGGACTTCCGGCAATAGCCGTATCGCTGTTGGTCAGACCGCCATCGGTCGACCGCGACATGCCGAATCCAGGCCCTTTGGAATGGGCCACTTCGGCTTCGACGAAGGTGGTTTCGGAGTGCCGGATCTTGACGTCGGCGCCGAGCGCCTGCTGATCGGCAAGGCCGGTACTCTCTTCCATGCCGGTCACGCCGACACGCACCTTGTCGTTCACCCAATGCTGGGCACGGCCGCCATAGGCGTAACCGTCCACGTCGCTGGCGACCGGCGTGTACTCGTACTGGGCGTTGAGATAGACCTTGTTGCCGCCAAGCGCTCCGTCCCGAACGGGACCGGACGTGCCCGCCGTCGAGGAGAGCGGCCGCCTGAGGATCAGCACGCCCTGGATATAGTCGAAGCTATAATCCTCGCCGTATTGCAGAACACGACGCTCGATCACACGACCGGTGATCTCGTCGCGGATTTCCACCGTCACGGTCTCCGACCCCTCGACGATATCCTGCCGCTTCATGAAGTAGGCTGAGCCGCCGGTGGCGAGGAACTCCTCGCGATGAGGCAACGTATCGGGTTGAGCGGCATAGACAGTGACCTCTGTCTGCCTTTCGCCGAAGGAAGTGCTGGCTTCCGACCGGTAGGCAGCATGAGCCCCGTAAAGCCCCCTCTCCTGCCGAAGGAACTCCGTCCCGGTGACGCTCGTCTTGTAATTGCCCCACATCACATGGCTGTCGCCACGCTCGAGGCGGATGTAGAACTTCCCCTTGGTCGGAGCATCCTCTACAAATGTCGAGTCGTCGCCATAGACCGGATAATAGTCATCGGGATCGAGCCGCCGCAGGAGCTGACGTGGATCTTTTTCGTCCAGGTTACGGAACAGGTCCTCCAGGTCGTCTTCCCCAGAATCGGCGGCTGCCGTCAGGAGATATTCTCCCTTGATCTTTCCTTTGAGGTAGAAGGCAAGCCGGCCCTTCGAATAGACCTCGTCATACTCACCGGGGCGGACGGTTTCGATATTATCGTCGCCTGTCTTTTTGCCGATGGTCAGATCGGCAAGGCCGACATAGAACCAGTCATCGTCTGGGATGTTGATCTGCCGGTTGAAGTTCAGACCCCCCGATTTCGAGACGCCGTTCAACCCGATGTCAACATCGTGGTCGCCGGGCGGTAGGATACGCTGGACGACGAAGCCCTGATTTTTGTCAACCGGTATTGTTTCGCCCATGGCCTCGACCTCGAAGCCCGGCGGGACATGGTTGCCATAGATGGTGACCGCACCACCACGTATTGGAATATTGCGAATGGCAGTGCGGTCTTCACCCATACCGGGTGCGAACGCTTCGGGCTTCTTCTCCGGCTTCAGTTCCCTTTCGCTACGGGCAAGCGTCAGCGGCTCGGTTTCATCAAAGCGCCCCTGCGCGTCATACACGCGGAGCACATAGCTGAACTCATGCATTTCCTCCGAAGAGGACATTGGCCACGCCGCCTCGCCGTTGATGGAGACCGGCAAAACCGCAACAGGGTTCCTCGTGGCCTTGGTGCCATCCATCTCATAGATCCGGATTTCGGAGCGCTCGATGAAGCCAGGATAATTGGATGTGGCGAGGAACCGGACCGGCTCCCCGGCGCGGTAGGTACGGCGCATCGGCGTGGTAGACACGTTCAGCATCGGATTGGCCTGAAGGCCATCATATTTGATGTTGATGTCGACCCGGTGCAAAGCCAGGTCGGTCTGGCGTTGCTGGTCGACCGGCTTTACCGCCTTACCTCCCGACTCCTGCGCAACGGCGGGCCTCGCTCCCTTCACCGCAGGTGTTTCGCTCTTGTCGACAGTCTCGCCGTCCACGCTGATTGCGAAAGGAATCTCACCCACATCGCTCATGCTCTCCCGTTCGGTGTTTGCTCCAATCGGAAGTTCTCGAACCGCGGCGGCGCCAAGCTTCTTGCCATTTAACTGTTCCTGCGCCACAGCCGCCGTGGTCACCAGGGTTATTCCGGCGAGTGCGGTGCTGGCAAGGAGAGTAGTGAAGCGAGGCGCGGAAGTGGCGGATTTTGCAGGAAACCTGATCGTGCTCATTGTCCCACCTCCACGCGCGTCTCAATGTCCAGTTCGTAGCGCGCCCCGTCGCGCCTCCATCGCTCGGCAATCAGTTTTTGAAGATCCTTCACACGCTCCTTTGCGAGTTGCCGATCTGCCACGGCGTCGATGTAGCTGAGCCGTAGAACGGATCGCTCCGATCGCAACGTTTCGATCAATCGATCGACACCGGCAGCCCAACGCTCCCTTAGTTCGATGCTGCCCGGCTTGAAGGCCTCGTCCTTGATGTCGAGACGCACGACACGACCGATCGATGCTCCGAAGTTGAGCTTGGTCATCTTGCCGGCGGTGAGACGAACCACGCGCGGGTTCTCGGTGGTCACCCGATAGCCGGTGGGCAGCGTGCGGGTGTCGAGCTTCATGATGAAGTTGGAGCCGATGCGCTGATCCGGAAGATCGGCGCAAGCGACATGGAATCGCCCATGCTTGTCGGTTGTGATGAGCCAGCCCTTGACGGTGGCAATGCGGACACCGGGCAATCCGGGCTCGCCTTCGTCTTGATAGCCATTGCCATTGGTATCGTCGAACACCTTGCCGATGATCTCGCCGCAGTCGAAGATTGGCTCGGCGAGGATTTCGATGACGGCCGAGGCTTCCGGCGCCACTGGTGAGCCGCTCGGGTCGGTCGCATTCGCCCGGTTGGTGTGACGGCCCGGTCCTGCAGTACTCAAAGCAAGCGTCTGAAGGCGGATTTCCACTTCGGCATTCGGACCGAGCGAAATATTTTCAAACCGCACCCGCAGCCCATTGACCACTGGCGTCACTTCGACGCCGTCGACCGTGGCAGAACCTTCCACGTATCGGAAGCCGGACGGCATTGTATCCGTGACCGTAATATTTCCGACATTGCGGTCGGTGTTGTTGGTCACGCGGATGACGTAAGGCGCTCGCTCGCCCCGCCGGATGTAACGGAGCTGCGCCTGCTTGATGATCGTTATGTCCGACGGCATGGCCGCCGGCGGTGTAATCGTGCTGGTCGACGTGTTGGAAGGAACGCTGCCCCCGCCTGACTGCCCCTGAGCGCTGGCTAAGTTCTGAATGCTGTCGTTGAGGCCGGCGGAATTGTCGATGTCACTTTGCGACAGAGTGTAGGTTGCGGTGAAGACTTGTGCTTCGCCAGGCGCGAGCGTGACGGGTGCCGGTTGGAAGCTTGACAGAATGCCTCCTGCCGGCTGACCGTTGAAGGTCGGGCCAGGATCGTTCGGGGTTACACCTGTCACCACGGCACCACCCGTATTGGAAATGGTGATCGTATAGGTAAGCGTGTCCCCGACGCTGGAATAACTGTCGCCATTCGCATCGTTGAAAGTGCCCGTCTTCTCTGTCCGAAGACTCGGCGGATTCGGCGGCACGATGACGGTGTCGGGCGGACTATCGATCGGCGGACCGGATGGCGGAGTGCCGGTACCGGTCGCGGTGTTGGTGACCGAACCTGCATCTATGTCGGCTTGCGTCGGGGTGTAGGCCGCGGTGAAGGTGAAGGTGGCGCCTGGCGCCAGTGTCTGCGGTCCCTGGTCAAGCGAAACACCCGCATTGGCAAGAAGCGGGTCGTTGACCGTCACGCCGGTCAGCGTCACCGCCCCGGTGTTCTCCACCAGGAACGAGTAGGAGATCGTTTCACCCAGGTCGATGAGGTTGTTGCCGTTGAGGTCGTTTAGCGTGCCGGTCTTCTGGATGGTCATGTCCGGCGTGGTTGCCGGCGGCACGATGACGGTGTCGGGCGGACTATCGATCGGCGGACCGGATGGTGGGGTGCCGGTACCGGTCGCGGTGTTGGTGACCGAACCTGCATCTATGTCGGCTTGCGTCGGCGTGTAGGTCGCGGTGAAGGTGAAGGTGGCAGCTGGCGCCAGTGTCTGCGGGCCCTGGTCAAGCGCAACACCTGCATTGGCAAGAAGTGGGTCGTTGACCGTCACGCCGGTCAGCGTCACCGCCCCGGTGTTCTCCACCAGGAACGAGTAGGAGATCGTTTCACCCAGGTCGATGAGGTTGTTGCCGTTGAGGTCGTTGAGCGTGCCCGTTTTCTGGATGGTCATGTCCGGCGTGGTTGCCGGCGGCACGATGACGGTATCCGGCGGACTATCGATGGGCGGACCGGATGGCGGGGTGCCGGTACCGGTCGCGGTGTTGGTGACCGAACCTGCATCTATGTCGGCCTGTGTCGGCGTGTAGGTCGCGGTGAAGATATAACTTCCACCGGGCGCCAGCGTTTGCGGGCCTTGATCGACAGCCACTAGGGCGTCATCGACGCTGACATTAGTCAGTGTCACGCTACCAGTGTTGATGACCAGGAATTCATAGGAGATCGTTTCACCGAGGTCGATGAGGTCATTGCCATTGAGGTCGTTGAGCGTGCCCGTTTTCTGGATGGTCATGTCCGGCGTGGTCGCTGGCGGCACGACGACGGTATCCGGCGGACTATCGATCGGCGGACCGGATGGCGGGGTGCCGGTACCGGTCGCGGTGTTGGTGACCGAACCTGCATCTATGTCGGCTTGCGTCGGCGTGTAGGCCGCGGTGAAGGTGAAGGCGGTACCTGGCGCCAGTGTCTGCGGGCCCTGGTCGAGCGCAACACCTGCATTGGCAAGAAGTGGGTCGTTGACCGTCACGCCGGTCAGCGTCACCGCCCCGGTGTTCTCCACCAGGAACGAGTAGGAGATTGTCTCGCCGAGATCGATGAGATCATTGCCGTTGAGGTCGTTCAGCGTGCCGGTCTTTTCGATTGTCATGCCAGGTGTGGTGGCTGGCGGCACGATGACGGTGTCTGGCGGACTATCGATCGGCGGACCGGATGGCGGGGTGCCGGTACCGGTCGCGGTGTTGGTGACCGATCCTGCATCTATGTCGGCCTGCGTCGGCGTATAGGTCGCGGTGAAGGTGAAGGTGGCACCTGGCGCCAGTGTCTGCGGGCCCTGGTCGAGCGCAACACCCGCATTCGCAAGCAGCGGGTCGTTGACCGTGACATCGGTCAGCGGAGCAGTCCCAGTGTTTTCCACCAAGAACGAGTAGGAGATCGTTTCACCCAGGTCGATGAGGTCATTGCCGTTGAGGTCGCTGAGCGTGCCGGTTTTCTCGATGGAAAGGCCCGTGCATAAACCCGACGATGTGACCTGTCCAAGAAAGCCAATGGCTCCGGGTGCTGACTTAACGTGAACAATGACTGTGTTCAGGCCAATCTGCCAATCAGAATCCAGCGAGGCGCTAAACTGTCCGCCAGATGTGAATCCAGGATGATAATAGGGATCACCTGTGTAAGGAGAGCGAATGTTTTGGCCTTGGCCGTTTACCCATGTTTCCCATACCGTGTTGTCGGTATAGATATCCAGGTTCAGCCTAAATGTGCTTGGATCCACCTCAGGTGCAAGGTTAAACTGGTATCGAAAAAAGGCATCTAAGTTTGTGGCTTGTCCGCCAGTTGCATTATGGGAGATCCAATTTGCATTTCCGAACGGCGAGACTATCCAAAGTGGTGTAGGGTTGGCGACAACAGACGCGTCGGCATAACTCAGCCCGCCTGGGGGAGTACCTATGACGTTCGTCGCGGTCGTTGCGACATCCCACCTTGGGTCCAGACCTGAAGTAAGCGGGGGGCCGCTATCGCCATTGTAAGCGGTATTGAAGATCGCACCGTTGGTTGTACAAGCAATTGTCGGAACGGCTTGAGCATGGGCTTCGGAGTGCGCGTCCATAAAAGCGCAACCTGCAAGGAACACGAATCCGACTAGAGCATGACGCCGCCGGAAGCGGAACTGCGCCTTCAAGTCTTCCAAGGTGCAATCATAAGACGGAGCCGAAGCGGCGTTATCGCCCATAGATCTGACTGGAGCTGCTCCTTCCTGCGGAATAGGAGCAGGCGTGATTAGTGACCACCGGGAAGAAATGGTTCTTCTGGAAATACGACGCGCAGTATCGCGCAGCGAAATCGGCTTTCGCATGCGAAGTCCCCTCAACAGTCTTCGGCCAATCTGTCGCAGCTGAGGTTCAAATCACTCACGCGGCGCAGCAGGCACGAACCCAACCGCCCGCATGAGACGCACAGCACGAAAAACCTGTCTTTCAGAATGCTCTGCTGTTTTTCAGGAAACTCGGGTTAGGTGCGATTTGGTGGGATACTGTCGGTCTTCGGCATAGGTTCCGTATCTTGTGTTGCACACCTGCAACGCCGAGGAGGCCCACTTGCCAGCGGTCCGAGCGAGCATCCGGTGTCTGTGGAAGGCGCTCGCAAACAAGCTCCGATCTGAGAAAAGGCGTGGCGGGCAATCCTAGCAGGAAGTGGTTACGGCCGCTTCGGCGCGATGATCGCTGTGTCTACCTTGGTGATGTTCGGACTGATGTACCTGAACACCTACGCGTTTGAGCACGTCTTCTACAGCCATACCCGAATCTGGATGGACCCTCGTCATGGGAGCAGCGATGGCCTTCATCATGCTCCTGTTCATGCTGGGTATGTACAAGAACAAGATAGCGAACGGCGCTATAGTCGTTGCGAGCGTCGTCCTCTTTGCGGGTAGTCTCTGGCTCGCTCGTAGCCAGCAAACAGTGGGCGACGTTAGCTACATGAAGGCAATGATCCCACACCATTCGATCGCGCTCATGACGAGTGAGCGGGCACACATCAAAAATCCGCTCGTTCGCAAACTGGCTGATCAGACTATCGAGGCGCAGGTTGGGGAGATAGCGGAAATGAAGACCCTGATCTTCGATCTGGAGCGAAATCCGCCTGCTCCTGACGCCCACGACCTCCGGGCGCCCGTGGGGCACCCGGCGCCGACTGATGCGACACATTAGACCGGCGGCGGGTGATCCTATGGGCAGGAGGTAACGCCACCGATCAAACCTCCAGCTCCTGCCTTTCTCCCGCAGGTTGAAGCTCGAAGTATCGCAAGTTAAGGCGACCATTTGGTGCGGATAAACTTGCCCGCGTCTTACCACAGCGGACGCCACGCACACTCCTCAAGGGGTTGGCTCCTGATACGGCTGAAATAGTGCTTGATAACCGGTCTTGGCGCACAGACGATGTGACGCCACTGCCCAAGACGATCTCCGCTTCAGGCAGAAGCGACGACGGTCTCTATTTCCGATGTCGAGGCGCAAAGCTGCCGTAGCGATACGCGCCTTCGCCTTGAACCGATCCGACCGGTGACCCTGTGATTGCGAGAGCTATCGGTCTGAAATAACTCATAAGCGAATATCCGACTTGCTCGCACTGAGTGACCGGTATGGAGCCGCTTCCTGACCATGCGGATCGGCCAGAGGCCGCCGGATGAGCTAGGATGCTGGAGCCGCATAAGGAGGGCACATGAAAATCGCCAAGATCGAGATCTTCAAGTTCGAGTTGCCAGTGAAGGGAGGACCTTTCCGGGGAGGTTAACGTCAGCCAGACGCAGCCGCAGGTTCAGGTCGAGCAGGGCCAGCCTCAGGTCCGCGTCAGCGAGAGCCAGCCGCAGGTTCGAATGCAGGAAGACCAGGAGCAGGCCAACGTGCAGGTGCAGCGATCGGGTGAACCGGTAGTGCGGATGCAGCAGTCCGAGCAGGAACCGAATATCCGCTACACAGCCGAAGAGGCACAAGTGCGGGTGAATCGCGCCGAAGGTGAACCGGAGATCCGTTTCGAACAGAATAAGCAGCAGGCCGAGAACCGGAACAAGCAGGCTGAGAACCGTCAGGCACAGAACGAGTCCGAGGAGGTGGATCGCCAGAATACAGCAGCGATTCCTCAGGGCGGGTCGCGTGACGACGCCAACACAGCCGTTGCTGCCGGTTCATCCAGTGAAGTCTCACTGACTGTCGCCGACATCAGGGACTATGACATCGTTGGTGCCGACGGCAATGACCTTGGCGACATTGAGGAGGTCGTCAACGTCAACAACCGGCTCTATGCAGTGGTAACATCTGGCGGGTTCTTGGGCCTCGGCGAAAATCGCGCTGCTGTCCCGCTGTCAGCCCTTCACGTAACCGATCAGGAAACGCTTCAGGCACCAAACGTCACCGAGCGCAAGATTGATGGTATGGCAAACTTCGACAGCGATCGCTACGAGGCGCTCCCCGATGAGCATCCGATCACCCTCGGAGCACGTTAAGCATACGCTAGCCGCATCTGCGAAAGGCGGCTTCCATGCCGCCTTTCCTCGGCTCCAGGCTCTAGAACGTTTTGACGCTGCTGCTCCCGTAGGAGCAGAGGTCTGAGGAAGCAGACTGCCTCGACCATTGCTTTGCGCACTGCGGCTTGCCAATTGTCAGACTCGTGGTCTCATGCGATGACCGCTATGCGAGGATCGTCAAAAGCAACCAGCGAGGATGGCATGGCAACTGGTACTGTAAAGTTTTTCGCTCAGGATAAGGGCTTCGGCTTCATCACGCCGGACAATGGCGGCCCCGATGTATTCGTCCATATATCGGCAGTTGCATACGGGGACTCGCTTCAGGACGGCCAGAAGGTCAGCTATGATGTCGGTCAAGACCGTAAGACCGGCAAGTCCAAGGCAGAGAACGTTACCGTTCTCTAGCAGCTGGGTTGTCTCTGAAGACGCGCTGGAGCTGATTTCAGAACTACTGGCTCCTGCCGGCCTCTTCGTTGCACGCGCGGCCGCTTGCTTTCCAATTGCCGCACTGCCTGATCATCGGGCCCAGCCTTAGTTTGCACAGGATCATAGGCATCTGGCGTTCGTGGCGCACCGCAACCATCTGGGTCCTGCAGACTCTTCATTACCTACCAAAGCGGATTCACCTGTATGTTGATCGCCTACGAGTTCCTAGATGGTCGCCTCCACAAGATCAGCCAGCCGTCAGGTGCCGTAGGAAAACGTATCTGGCTGGATTTGCTTTCCCCAACTCCGGCGGAAGACCAGGAGGTGGAGAAGCTTCTTGGCATCAGCATCCCGACGCGCGAGGAAATGGATGAAATTGAATTGTCGGCGCGGCTCTATCAGGAGGATAGGGCTCGGTTCATGACGATCATCGCCCTTACGGCACTGGGTGATGACAAGCCCAACAAGACACCGATAACCTTCATCTTGAAGGACGAGGTCCTCGTTACCGTTAGATACGAGGACCCGACGCCATTCCAACTCTTCGTGAGCCGATCCCAAAAACCGACGGCAGCGTCCATCGGAGGAACGGGTGAACTCGTCATGCTCGGATTACTGGAGGCGCTGACTGACAGGCTGGCGGATGCGCTCGAGAGGGTCGGTGACGAGATTGAGACCTTCTCAAGCCAAGTCTTTAGAAACAAGTCCTCCAACGCCAAGAAGAACGCCCGCAACCTCGAAGGCCTCATTGAGCAGATTGGTCGGAAAAATGACTATCTCTCACTCGTGCAAGAAAGCTTGGTCAGTATATCGCGACTGGTGGCCTACCACGCGGCCGCCGAAGGAACGAACGGACGCGCAAGGAACGAGTCACGCCAGAGGGTGAAACTGATTCAGCGGGACGTGACCTCCCTAGGAGAACACTCGAAGTTTCTCGCGGGGAAAATCAACTTCCTGCTGGACGCGATTCTCGGCCTGATCAACCTTGAGCAGAACCAAATTATAAAGATATTCTCTGTTGCGGCCGTCGTTTTCCTGCCGCCGACACTGGTCGCGTCAATCTATGGGATGAACTTTGAACATATGCCTGAGCTGGGTTGGCGATTTGGCTACCCGTGGGCGATTGGGCTGATGATCTTTTCAGCAATCATGCCGTTTCTCTACTTCAAGCGCCGCGGCTGGCTGTAGGCTGGTGATTGCACCGTTCAGGATACTGGCGTACCTGGGACGCGTTTGGAAAGGGCTGGAACGATAGTTGGCGTTACCGCATTTGGGGAGATGCCTAGACGTTCACCGAGGATCATCTTCAACAAAGCCAACAGAGCTTTTGGCTTGGCTCTCCTGTGCTCCCATTTGAGCATGACTACCCTGAGCGCACAAGAACCTCCTCCTGCGAGCGGCAACGGTGGATCGGATCGGCCTGCAGGCAGCAGCACCGTGCCAATCGATGCGGCCGTACCAGATCAAGCTCTTGCGAACCGCCTTTCCGCCATCCTGACCGCAACTGGCTGGTATGAAACCGTACAGGTAAATGTGGAGCAAGGAGTCGTGTCGATAGACGGCGTTAGCGACACTGCTGAACACAGAAGCTGGGCGACGGAGGTCGCCGAGAAGATGCAGGGGAGCATCGCGGTCGTCAACCGGCTCGAGCTCAGCGCCGATTTTGCGACAACGTTTGATCGAGCCGCAATTGAAATCGAGCGGCTTTCACGTCGGGTGGGCCAGACGCTGCCGCTTGTAGTTCTGGCAATCGCCATACTCGCGGCCACGTGGGGCGCAGCTGCAATGGTCGCTGCAGCGGCTAGACGGCTGTTGGAGCGGCGCATACCATCTCCGCTACTGCGCAGCGTCGTCGTGCGAGCGATTTCGATACCTGTTCTCCTTCTTGGCATCTACTTCGTGCTCCAGGTGGCGGGGCTGACGCGGCTGGCGGTGACGGTACTTGGGGGCACCGGCCTCGCGGGCATCATTGTTGGTTTCGCGTTCCGCGACATCGCCGAGAACTTTCTGGCAAGTCTGCTGCTCAGCGTTCGCAACCCGTTCAGCATGGGAGACCTCATCGAGGTGGCGGGGGAGACCGGCATTGTCCAGAACCTCAACACCCGCAGCACGGTCCTCCTCACGCTGGATGGCAATCATGTGCAGATTCCCAACGCCACAGTTTTCAAGAGCACGATCAGAAACTATTCCAGCACGCCGACCAGGCGCGCCCAATACACCGTGGGCATCGGCTATGATTCTTCGGTAGCCCAGGCCCAGTCACTGATTTCTGAGATACTGAAACAACACCCGGCTGTGCTGGATCAGCCGGAGCCATTGGTGCTGGTGGACGAGCTCGGAGCGGCGGCGGTCAACTTGCGCGTCAGCTATTGGTTCAATAGCCGCACCTATTCCCCTGCAAAGACGAATTCGGCACTGCTGCGGTTGACGAAGAACGCTTTGCTGGATGCGGGGATTGAGCTGCCCGACCCAGCCCGCGAGGTGGTCTTCCCTAAGGGTGTCCCCGTTGTCCACATGGCGGAAGCGCCGCAGCCCCCTCAGATTCAAAATCTGCCAGACGAGAGCGCTGCGGTGAACGAAACCTCGGACGCCACTGCTGGGGAGGGCGAACTGATAAACGAGACCGACCAAGTCCGAGGACATTCACAAGGTGAGGTGCTCGAGGCGTCAGAAAACCTCCTAAAATCTTGAGATCTACTAGATGCCCGTCATACCAGGCTCAGGCGCACAGGTCGCCACCACAGTTCCTGGACCAGCAGATGCTGAAAGCAACCCAAGCGACTTGACGATGATTGATGGGCAAACGGGGCTTCATGCGCCCGCGTCCTTCCCGAGCATCGCTGTCGTCAACGTGAATAGCAACTTTCAACCAAAGGATATCGGCGCAGCTATGACTGGTCATCCTGCGACCACAGCTGGCGGGGCGACAAGCTTGCCCGACACTTACGGCACACGACACTGCTCACCTCAGCAGGGCGAAGCCTTGCCTGCTGATGCGACGGGAACAAGTTGCCTCTGAGGCCATTTGCTGTTCATGAAGAACATTATCCTGACAGCGGCTTCCCTTGCCGCGACCCTACTAGCCGGTGGCGCCCATGCGGCCGAGATCCAGTCGGACGCCGTTACAGGTGCCTCGCTCTCATCAATCCCTCAAACGCGTCCCGATGAGACGGCGGTAGAACCGGACCCGGCCATTGTTCATCTCCAGATCCTTCTCGATCGTGCCGGCGCGTCGCCCGGCGTCATAGATGGGTTCTACGGCGAGAATGTCAGCAAGGCGGTCTTCGGGTTCGAGACACTGCAGGGCCTTGATGCCGACGGCGATCTGGATGCCGAGGTCCTGAACCGGCTGAAGAGCGATGTCCCTGTCTTGCGCGACTACAAGATCACGCCGGAGGACGGCCAAGGTCTGGCCGACAGCATTCCCGAGGACTATGCCAAAATGGTCGAGATGGGAAAACTTGGCTACACAAGCACAGCCGAACGCCTGGCGGAGCGGTTCCACATGGACGAAGACCTTCTGAGCGCTCTCAATCCAGGTTCCGATTTTGCTGTTGGCGAGACCGTGTCGGTCGCTGATCCGGGCGATCCGGTGGAAGGCAAGGTGGCCCGCATCGAGGTTGGCCGGAAGGCCGCGCAGGTTCGCGCCTTTTCCGGGGACGACACGCTACTCGCGGTCTATCCTGCCACGATCGGCAGCGAGGAGAATCCCGCCCCCTCCGGTACCCATGAGGTCAAAGGTGTCGCGCCGATGCCGACTTATACCTACAATCCGGACCTTAACTTCCAGCAGGATGACAACACCGAGGTGCTGGAAATCGCCGGCGGCCCCAACAATCCCGTCGGCTCCGTCTGGATCGATCTGTCGGAGCCGACCTATGGTATCCACGGCACGCCGGAGCCGGCGCTGATCGACAAGGTGGGCTCACATGGCTGCGTACGCCTGACCAACTGGGATGCAGAAGAACTGGGAGCCATGGTTGATCCCGGCGTCACCGTCGAGTTCATCAACTAAAGGTCTGTGATGCGGCTGCAGGCGGTCTCGCGTCCAAGACTGCGACTGCCACCAGTGATGCCTCACCGCAAGCGGGGATTACCATGCTGCTGATCATCCTTGGCCTGAGCTTGCTTATCCTCGTTCAGGCCGATTCGTGGGTAAGCGGTTAGCTGATGGCGTCAGGCGTGAAGTTCCATGGCATCAGCGCTTCGAGCTCGGAGACGGGCCACCTTCTGCGATGCGTTTCAAGGTTTGGTAGAGCCAGTCCAATGGGTCGACGCCGACACAGAGCGTCCATTTCGCCCATAAGGATAAGGCCGGCGAGCTAGAAATCGACTACGGTCGATGGTGGCTCGTGCCGTTCTTTGCCAAGGAGCTTCCGAAGGCGGCAATGTTCAATGCCAGGATCGAAACCGTCGACACGTCAGGAGCATTCCGGGAGTCGTTCAAGTCCAAGCGCTGCCTGATCCCGGCCGACGGCTACTTTGAATGGACGACCAGCGCCGAGGACGGCAAGAAGGACCCATGGCTGTTGCAGCTTCCGGAGGGCAAGCCGTTCTCCTTTGCCGGTCTGTGGGTGCACAACGACAAGCTAGGCATCACCAGCTGCACGATCATCACCGGGCCGGCTGTTGAACATATTGCTCACATCCACACGAGAATGCCCATCATGCTGGATCCGGCCGCCTATGAGGCTTGGCTGGATCCGTCCGTTCAGGGGGCGGACGCTAAGGCGTTTCTGATCGAGAATGAGATCGATAGTCAGCTTGAATTTCACCGGGTCGGCCGGGAGGTGAATTCGTCTCGGTATGACGGGACCGACACGAAAAAGCCTATTCTCAACTCCCTATAGGCGACCATTCCTGAAGGAGACTTTCGATGTTCAAAGGAAGCAAGCTCATTTCCATCCTTCTTGCTGGATGCGGTTCAGTCATCCTGGCCTCGTGCAGCGCCGAAACTGTCTCGACAGCGCCGGCCATTGGACCATGCAACGCTGAGGCCGCCCAAAGCCTGGTAGGCAAGGCAAAGCCGACGGACGCGGAGGCGATGCAACTGACGAACTCGAGGACCGTTCGTCAGATCGAGCCGGGACAGCCGGTGACGCAAGACTTCAGAGAAGATCGGGTGACGATCGAGACGGATCCAGTGTCCGGCCGGGTTGTATCGGCCAGGTGCGGCTAAGGCTGCCGAACGCTCTCATGCCGGTCGTATTAATTCTCGATTCACCAAACACGCGCCTGCCCCCATGATCTTCGGGAGGTTTTGCCCTACTTCCCGGCTGCCAACGGAGCGACCCATGGGACGATTGGGGCGGAAGCGCATCATGCCGATCATCGGCGATCTGCTTCACGAGAATCCTGGGCTGAAGATCGACCTCGATCTCAATGATTCGATAGTCGATATCGTTGCCTCAGGGGTCGATCTTGCTATCAGAATCGCGCCGCTGAAAGATTCTGGGCTGATCGCACGGCGGCTCGTGGACAATCCCAAGCTGATCTATGCCGCGCCATCTTATCTCGAAAGAAATGGAACACCCGAGACCATCGACGATCTCGAACATCATGAATGCCTGACGTTCACGAACTTCACCCATTGGCAGTTCCTTTTGAACGGGAAAGAGCGCTCGATTCGTGTGGGCAGCCGATTCTCTTCGAGCGGTGTCGATGGTTTTCTGTCGGCCTGCGTATCGGGCTTGGGGCTTGCCCAACTTTCGGCTTGGGACGTTAAGGAGGAGCTTGCCAACGGCAGTCTTGTACCAGTCCACATCCACGGTGTCTCACCACGCGATCTGGCGATTTGGGCCGTATTCCCGTCGCGGCGACAGGTCCTGCCCAAGCTTCGGGTATTTCTCGACAGATTTCAGAGAAGTCTAGTCTGAGCCGCAGTGAAGCCATCCAATGGCTCATGATGCAGATGAGCACTGTCGGACCAATGACGGGCCAACTCATTACTTCGCGCGTTTTGCGCCGCCCGGTGACGACTATGCGCTTGCGCGATACGAATCGCAGGTTCACCGCTTCCTGGATGTACTTGAGCGTCGGGTTCAGCTTAGCGAGTGGATTGGTGGGCCAAACTACAGCATTGTCGACATCGCCAATTTTCCATGGATCCGCCCGATGAAGCTTTTTCTAGGGGATCAGATCGAAGCTGATTATCCGCATCTGACGACATGGGTGTCGCGTATCGCAGGAAGGTCGGCAGTTGCACGTGCGGACGAAGCGAAGGCAAAATTGGCAAGAGTTCTTACTCCACCAGACAAATCCGACCCCGACAAAGTTGATCTAATGCTCGGCCGTGGGGCGTATGGCCGCCCTTAGGCCGAGAAGCGGACGACAATGGCGCCGATTGGTACGGCAGCACTGGCTTGGGCTTCATCGCGTCTTCACACCTCAAGGGGCCGCCAAACCCTCGCTACACCAGTCGATTTCTTTCACGCCTCGCAATGGTCGGGGCGTTGAGCGCCCGGGAAGCCATCTGAGAACCGAGGTGCCCAAAATAGCGTGGCGACGAACTATGCGCTTAGCTGCTCCCGCAGCATCTGGATCAGCACGGCTTCCTGACGCTGTGGCACCGGGCGGTAGTCGCGGGACCAGATCCCAAGGTTACAAAACAGCTCGATAATTGCGCCACCGAACTCGCCGCCAGCCGTTTCCCCGCGCAACGGCGTGGTGATGACTTGGGTCCTCGACATCCGCACGTATCGGCAGGAATAGCGGCGACGGATATCTTCCCTGCTGATCAGCAGCCGGGATAGGATCCTAGGATGGACATTTCCGCTGCCTCGGTATGGCTGCCGCAATGATGCCCTACCGTCAACCACCACGGATTGCCCTGAGCGAGTCCCAGACCAGCCCGTATCCAGACATCCTGTCTCCGCTCGCAGACCTGATCGGCGCCGCTGCTGCCTTAAGCCAGACCTGGATCGTCACCCACCCACAAAAGCCCGCAGCAGAGGTCGAGCAAGAAAGGTAAAATACGAGCGAAGCAATTGATCCATGGAAACAGTGCGACCTGGAGAGTTGGAATCGCCTCTCAGGCAAGATTGCCATGAATTGAGCCGTAGCTTTTGGATCGGGGGCGGAAGAGAGTGCTGCAGTGTCCACTACCCAACACATATCCCCTCCACCTCAACCTTACGGAACGGATGAGGGCTAGCCGTAGTGCTCTCGGATAGGCTGCGAGTTGGGCCTTGAACTCGGGGTTGCTGAACGCAACGCGGAAATGGGCGACCGACTGCCAGACTGCGTAATTGAGAAAGACGCCGCTACCAGCAATTCCCTTGTGAACCGCGTAGAGATAGAGCCTGGCTGGCGCTTCATAACTGCGGCGTCGTTCGCCCAGGATTCAAGGAACGTGTCGGCATCCTCTGGCGGAACCGTTAACGTGTTTATCAGGATCACCGCCCTGCCAGCCTCGTCAGCCATCTGTGCGGCAAATGTGACGGTAGGGTCCATCTCTACGAACTTGGGCATTACCAAGCTCCTTTTTCTAGACATCACATGACCGATGCCGAGACCTGCCAAGCAGATCGCTGTACGGCGCCAATAAACCAGATGGCCCGACGGCTTCTCCCGGAAAAGGTTCCAGGCCCCCCCGCAAGGCGCATCCAGAGAAGCCGTTATTCTTCCATCGGCACAACCTTTTGGCCCTGCTGTTCAGCATCATTCTCCGCCTCAAGTCTTTGTCGCAGTTCAACCATCAGCCGGTGGGCGGCTCTGAGGTCCGATTCTGGGAAACCCTCAGCCAAAGCATCCGCTTTCGGATAGTAGGCTTCAACAGCCGCCTCGTACGCCTTCTGTCCCTCCACCGTAAGGACGACAAGCTTCGCTCGCCGGTGGTGGGGATTTTGCTCAAAGCCCACCAGCCCTTCATTGTGCAGGTCGTTTACGATGCGCTGCACATTCTGCCGGTTCGCTCCTAGATCACGCGCTAACCACGATACAGGCTGTGGCCTTTCCGCCTGAGCAATAGCCCCAAGCACCTGCCATCTGGCGCTGGTCAAACCGAAAGGTGCAACCAGCCTGTCTCCCCAAACGAGGGTGAGGTTGTTTACCCGAAACAGCGTCAGGATTAGGTCGGTCAGGGCCTCGGCGCCCGCAGTTCCGCTCTTTGCCATCATGCCAGACGAGTGTCACATTGACACCTTGGTGTCAATGTTCTACTGATCGCCCCCAGATTGTCACCATGATGTCATTGTGGAAAGAGCCAACATGATCAAGATCCTTCATGCCAGCGCTGGCGCGGCCGCACTCGTCACAATCATCGTTTTTTGGATGTCCACGGTGCTTTCGGAGCTGTTCGCCTCGCAATCGATCGTCATTGCGGTCAAGACCGCCATTCCGTGGGGCCTCTTCCTCCTCATCCCGGCATTGGCAGCGGCAGGCGGATCGGGCTTTGCACTCGCGAAGGGGCGGCGAGCCGGCCTTGTCGGTGTCAAGGCCAAACGCATGCCCTTCATCGCGGCGAATGGTGTTCTGATCCTGATTCCCGCAGCGCTCTTCCTTTCATACAAGGCTGGCCAGTCGGAGTTCGATAGCGTCTTCTATGTTGTCCAAGGTCTAGAATTGCTCGCAGGCGCGGTGAACATCGCACTTCTTGCGTTGAATCTGCGTGATGGCCTGAAGATGAGGAGAGGTAGGCTCTCGACTGCCTGAGCGGCAGCTGTAATCATGGATCAAGCTGGTGTCATTTTGGCCAACGCCCGGGGATCTGAAAGAGCCCGCTTGTGCGAAGCACGACGTGGCCGCCGTGGCGGCGCGCCTGCTGCTCGATCCATCCTGGAGCGGCGTCGACAGCATACCCATGATAGGTCCGGAGGACATCTCCTTCGATGAGACGACGGCAATCATCTCGGACGTGATTGGAAAACCTGTGCAGTATCACCTCATGAGCATGGACGATCTGAAGGCGATGATGATCAAGCAAGGTGCCTCGGAAGGCATGGCACAAGCCATGGTCAATATGATGACCGCCAAGAACGAGGGGTGGATCATCTGGTGGAGAGAACGGCATCTGCGTCCTCTCCGATACGCCGACCACCTTCCGCCAGTGGTGCGAGGACATCCTCAAGCCCACCGTCTTGCCGAACCGTGCTTAACGCCAGTTCCCCGTCCTGCATTCGGGCCCTCCAAGCGACGTCCGTGCTGGCGAGGCTCGGCGCAGCGTCGCCGTGACCAACACCTGCAGTTGAACAGAACAGAGACGTGTACCCGCCGCCTTAGATCTCTTAAGCGACTCGGTTATAGAAAGGTTCGCTGCAGAGCCGCGGAGGCAGAGGAGACCACTGGTGCTTCGAGACATGAGCGACACTCTGGCGTTCGTTGAGGTTGTTCAGCGAGGAAGCTTCACCGCTGCGGCGAAGAGCCTGAGGACGTCCAAGGCGAGGGTCAGCAAGAAGGTCCAGGATCTCGAGCAGAGGCTGGGGGTCAAGCTCCTCCACCGAACCACGCGAAACATTCGATTGACGGAGGCGGGTTCCATCTATTTCGAACGGTGCCGCGATCTCGGCCGGCTTATCGGCGACGCCGAAAGTGCAGTCGAACAGGTGCATGGCAAGCCGTCCGGTTGGCTAAGAGTGACAGCGCCGCATTGGCTGGTCAGCAGGGCTATCGCTCCTCTTCTGGTTGGGTTTCGCGATGCCTATCCGGAGGTAAACCTCCAGTTGCTGCTTGATCACGACGTCAAAGACATCGTGCGCGAGGACATCGACGTGGCTTGCCGCCTCTGGAACGGCCCAATGCCTGATTCCAACCTCGCCGCTCGTCGGTCGGCTGATATTCCAACAGGCCTTTACGCCTCTAGGACATACCTTGAACAGCACGGCGTTTCAGAACATCCAGCGCAGTTGAGGGACCATGCCTGTCTCGTGACACAGTTGTTCTACGGCCGACCGCCCGCTCTTGAAAGAGGAGCTTATCTCCTTCAGGTTACCCGCTGATAGCCTTCCGGCGCCGAGGGACCTGGTCTAGCGAAAGGACGATGCTCAAGTGTAGTTCACAAGAAACTAGCCGCAATAGCCTTTCTCGCCCAGCGATCATCAGGTTGATTCTGGACCAGAGCAACACTACCCGAATCGTTCGTTGTGTTTATTGACTTGCAGTAAACAGGAATTGAATCATTGTATTGGGACAGCAGTATTATACCGTCACGGGGGCGTCGGTCCCCGGATTTGCTCAAGCAGATTCCGCAACACGCGGGGCCGCGACTTCTGACTGGGAAGGGTGGTGTGGTCCACTCGGTGCGCCATCCTGGTGCTATGAACTTCGAGTCGCCGGGTGACTTCTTCGCTATTTTGTTTGCACCTGTACCAAATGCTGAGCTCCGCCTCGCAAGCGACAAGTCAAATATTTTCGATGCTCCCACTGGCGCGTTGATCGTCATTCCTCGAAATGTAGATAGTAGCAGTCGATGGTCATCTCTGCGCATGAACCTCACAGTGGGATTTGAGCCGGGCCAACTTGACGTTTTGGCGGAGCAGGAGTTTGGTGCAGCCGAGCTCGATTTGCAGCCACCGGCTTTCGGTCATGTTGATCAGCGAGCACTTCAGATTGCGCAACTGGTCAAGCAGGAACTGTCCGGCGGACCAGCGAGCGAAATTTATGTCGACTCGCTGATGACCGCGCTTGGTATACATATCATCAGAAACTATTCGGGTGCCGGGAAAGCTACCACAGGCGCCAAGGCTCACGGTGGATTGTCGCCGAGAATTGCGCGACAGGTGGAGGAATACTTGAGAGAAAGACTTTCAAGCACGGTGTCCGTTGCCGAACTTGCTGCGCTTTGTGATCTTTCACCTGGAGCCTTCATCCGCGCATTCACCAAAACCTTCGGTGCCCCTCCGCACCGCTACCTCATAAATCTTCGTCTCTCCTTCTCCGCAGAATTGCTTGCGCAAACAGAGCTACCGATTTCGGAAATCGCCCATTCGAGTGGATTCTCAAGCCAGAGCCATCTTACATCGACCATGCGCAAGTATCGACACACCACACCAGCGCAGATCAGGGGTGGCCGTACTAGGGTTCAGACTCAATCATAGCCAGAACGCGAGGAGAGTAGCCAAGGCGACTGCGGAGAGGAAGTTTCTGGCGAGCTTGTCGTAACGCGTTGCGGCGCGTCGGAAGTCTTTCAGTCGGCAGAAGGCGTTCTCGATGAGGTGGCGGCTCTTGTAGCGTTCGGCGTCGTATCGGATTGGCCTTGTGCGATTTGAACGGCCAGGTATCACGGGGACGATTGCGGACTGGCGCAGTCGCTTTCGCAGACTGTTGGCGTCATATCCCTTGTCCGCGAGGAGATATCGCGCACCCTTCAGACCAGCCAGCAAGTGTGGCGCGACCGGGCTGTCTACCGCATTGCCACCGGTCAGCAAGAATGCGAAAGGGCGACCGATCACGTCGGTGAGGACGTGGATTTTGGTGGTTTGCCCGCCGCGCGAAGGTCCGATAGCCTGATTTTTCGCCCCCCTTTGCCGCCATGGGCCGAGCGGTGCGCCTTGACGTAGGTGCTGTCGATGGAGGTGCTTTTGGTGACCGCGCCAGACGTCGCGAGCGCCTCGACCAATTCAGTCCAGAACCGTTTGCGAGACCAAGGGTTGAAGCGGTTGTAGACCGTGGTCGAAGGGCCATAGTCGCGCGGACAATCGCACCACCGGCAGCCGACCTTGAGAACGTGGATGATGCCGGAGATCACCCGACGATCATCGACCCGGCGAGCCCCGCCCTTGTTCCCCGGCAACAGAGGCTCAATGACCGCCCATTGCTCATCCGACAGCCAAAACAAGCGACCCATCCAAGCCGCCAATCCGCTAACTGGAAACCTTCAATCTGATTTGCTGGGCCAAATCAACATGATCAATGGGTTTGGGCCCTAGTGGCCGATAGAGAGGTAGATTTCGCTGTGTTCCGTTAACCACAATGCCCCAGCTTCTACGGCTTGGGCGGCATTTTCCTGATATCCTGACATTTTCTGAAATACGCTTCCTCGAAATTATGCCCTTGTCGCTTGCGCTGGAGTTCTTTCGGCTTTGGGAGTCGCTTGTCCGTTATGATGCGGTGCACGGTTTCAGGCGTGATGTTCGGCGTGGCGAGCACAACTGCGGAAAGGCGGCTCCTCGCCGATATGTTTTTTTCGAGAGGCCGCTATGCACAAGCCATTTTCGTTGCGCAACGCTGCGTACCGCGTTGGAGATTCAGTTGCGCATGCAACGAAGCTAGTAGCTCATATTCATAATTGGAATGACTCCAGCAGCGGCGGATGCCGAGGTTCAGGTGTGGTTCGCCATTCCTGGGCGCGTATGTCAGCCGCAGGAATGTTGGTTTCGTTAGTCGTGCTTTTAGGGGCCGGTGCCGCTCAAGCACAGGAGTCGGGGACGCCGACCGCGACCGAGACTACGCCGCCGGATTTCGCGCCTGCACCAAATGAGCCGCTTTCCGGCGGTGGGGGAGCGCTTTGGTCGGGAGGCACGCTGCTGTTTCCAGGAGATCCCGACGCTTCGGCCGGCGATGGAGCCCAGCTATACAGAGGCGTTGCCGCGACCCTCCAAGCGCCCCGACCAGTGTGCGATAGCGGAACGGCTTCGGTCACGGTCTCGGCTCGAGTGACAAACGAGGGCCCCAACCCCGGATCGGGCTATAGTGGCCGGTTAGCCTTGTTCACCGGTGGCAGCGACACGATCCTGGTCGAAGATGCCACGGGTAACACGCCAATCGACTCGCCGCAGATCCTTTCAATCACTCAGGATGTTTCGGCCGCCGACTTGGCGGCAGGCGACGTCGTGGTGGGTCTGTGGCTCGAGACTTTTCATGCCGGGACAAAATCCTGGACTGCCGACCAATTTCAGGCCGACTACGAATACGACACTACCGGCTGCACGCCCGACCTCACCATTGAGAAGACGGGGACGCTGAACGATCTCGACGGTGATGGACTTATCGATCTCGGCGAGACGATCAGCTATTCTTTCCTGGTGGAGAACACCGGAGCGGTGACGCTGACGGGCGTGACGGTCAACGATCCGCTGCTCACCGGCGCCGGGGTTGCGCTCGACCAGGGCCCGCAGACGCTGGCGCCGGGTGCGACGTTCACCTTCACTGCGACCTATACGCCCGACCAGGACGACATCGACGCCGGCTCGGTCACCAACACGGCGACCGGCACCGGCACGCCGCCTACAGGGCCCTCGATTACGAGTCCGCCCGATGAGGTGACCGTTCCGCCTGATACCACGTCCGGACTTACCATCGAAAAGACGGGGACGCTGAACGATCTCGACGGTGATGGACTTATCGATCTCGGCGAGACGATCAGCTATTCTTTCCTGGTGGAGAACACCGGAGCGGTGACGCTGACGGGCGTGACGGTCAACGATCCGCTGCTCACCGGCGCCGGGGTTGCGCTCGACCAGGGCCCGCAGACGCTGGCGCCGGGTGC
>NZ_JALJRA010000018.1:39471-51289 GCF_022968135.1 Pseudorhizobium tarimense | reverse complement strand
TGCGACGTTCACCTTCACTGCGACCTATACGCCGACGCAAGGTGACCTAGATGCGGGGCGGGTAGCGAATACCGCGACTGCCACCGGCACGAATCCCGACGGCGATCCGATCGGTAGCCCTCCGGATACGGTCGTGACCTTACCGCAGCCGCCCAGCCTTCGGCTTCAAAAGACCGGTATGTTTACCGACACCGACGGAAATGGGTACGCTAGTGTCGGCGACACGATGACCTACACCTTCGCCGTCACCAATGACGGCGGCCAGACGGTCACGAATGTTTGGCCTGTTGATGCCGGACCAACCTTCAACAAGAGACCTGCTGCAGGTTTCTTATCTCGGTTTACGCCGGAGCCGGTCACTTTGGCTCCGAACCAGGTCCAGGAGTTCAACGCGACTTACACTCTGACGCAGCAGGATATCGAGAATGCAGCGGGTGTCTCCGACGGTGTTGCCAACACGGCGACGGCAACCGGTTTAAGCGGTAGCGGCCAGGTCACCTCCGATGACTCAACCTCGGCCATTACCTTGCCGGCGGCGGAACCTAGCGATATCACGGTGACGAAGGTCGCTAATCTGCGGTTTATCCGTCGTGGCGAGCAGGCGCCCTTCACCATCCGGGTAACCAACAACTACGGCGCGCGGGCGACCGGGATTACGGTCGTTGACACGATGCCATCCGGCTTCCGCTTCGTAGAGGGCTCCGCGATGATCGGCGAGGTCAAGGTGACGCCGCAGATCGTCGGCCGGCAGATCCGCTTCCCCGATATCACGGTTGACGGCCGCTCCGAGGTCGAGATCCGGCTGAGGCTGCTTGCGCTCAGCACGGCCGGACCTGGCGAGCATGTGAACCTCGCGCATGCTGAGGATCAATCCGGCCGGCGGATCACCGGCCAGGCGCGCGCTGTGGTCGAGATCATCGTTGAGCCGGTCTTCGACTGCGGCGACATCGTCGGCAAGGTCTTCGACGACAAGAACCGGAACGGTTACCAGGACAAGGGTGAGCCGGGGCTGCCGGGTGTGCGGGTCGCCACCGTTAAGGGATGGCTGATTACCACCGACAAGTATGGGCGCTTCCACGTGGCCTGCGCCGATCTGCCGGATGCCAGGGTCGGGACGAACTTCATCATGAAGCTCGACACCCGCACCCTGCCGACGGGCTATCGCCTGACGACGGAAAACCCGCGGGTCGTGCGGCTCACCGCAGGCAAGATGACGGAGCTGAACTTCGGCGCCTCAATCGGCCGTGTGGTTCGGCTCGGCCTTGCCGATGAAGCCTTCGTGCCGGGCGAAGTGGAGCTCGCTGAGCGCTGGGCTGAAGGCCTCGACCAACTGATCGAGGTGCTGGCCCAGGAGCAGTCGGTTCTGAGGCTCACCTATCTCGACATGGGCGGCGATCCGGAGCTGGTCGAGGCGCGTGTAAAAGGCATCAAGGAACTGATCGCTGAGAGGTGGCGGCAACGCAAACGATCCTACCCCCTGGAGATTGAGACGCGTGTGGAGGCGGGACGATGAAGAGCGTTGTAACGAGCACCGAGCGTGGCCGGGAATCTAACCTGCGTATGATACTGCTTGCGAGTACGGCGTTCATGGGCCTTGCGGCAGCACTGCCGGCGACAGCCCAGGAGGCGGGTCAGCAAGCAGCAGGCAAGGGCGGCAGGATTGCCACCGATAGCGCCGTTCGCTCCCTGCCGATCGGCGCCAATACCGAAGCGGAGACACCGGCCGACCAGCCGGCCATCCCCTTCATGATCAGCGTGGATGGGGAGACGGTCGACAAGAGCGCCGAACTGGAGGAGGGCTATAGTTCGGCTACCAAGGCTGGCCAGCCGGCGCTCAAGGCTGACCGGGTGGGCGAGGCAAAGTTGGCGATCCGTCCGGTCGACCAGCAGCGTCAGACGGATATCGATCTGTCGGCCGTCGACATCCAGGTAAAGTTCGACGGGCTGGAAGCCAGCACGCTGCTCAATGTCTCGACCGTTCCGGTCAAGCGCACCTTCAAGGCAGGCGAGGAGGTCCGTTTCCTGGCCACCTCCAACTATCCTGCCTTCATCGAGCGCTCCGAGATCCGGATCTACGACCGCAGGCGCCGCGACGACAACAAGCCGGTCGCGGTGGTGCCGGTCGCCATCAATGGCGAAGCAGGCTGGGTCATGCCGGCGGCCGAAGATGCCGATTTTGCCTATGTGCTGCGCGTCTATGACCCCGAAGGTCGTTTTGACGAGACACTGCCTTTGACGATCGCCCGCACCAGCCGCGACCTGAAGCCCGATCAGCAAGGGGACAAGGCCGTGGCGCCTGGCATGGGCGAGGATCGCACGGCAATCAAGAATATCCCGGTTAGCGGCGGGGCGGTGACCGTCTATGGCCGCAACGTGCCGCCCGGCCACAATGTCCAGGTGTTCGGGGAAGCCATTCCGACCGACCCCAACCAGGCCTTCGTGGTGCAGCGCATCTTGCCGCCCGGCGACCATGCGGTCGACGTGGCGGTCAAGGGTGAACCGAAGACCGGCGGGCTTTCCTTCAGCCGTGACGTCAACATCCCCGACAATGACTGGTTCTACGTGGCGCTTGCCGACCTGACCATCGGCAAGCGCAGGGGTGATGCCCGCATCGAAGAGGTACGCCCCGGGGAATATGACGATGTCTATACTAAGGGACGGCTCGCCTTCTACCTCAAGGGCAAGATCAAGGGCAAATATCTGCTGACGGCGGCCGGCGACACCGGCGAGGACGACATTAACGAGCTCTTCCGCAACCTCGACGGCCAGGATCCGCGCCAGATCCTGCGCCGGCTCGATCCCGACGACTACTATCCCGTCTATGGGGACGATTCCACCTTCGTGGAGGATGCGCCCACCAAGGGCAAGTTCTATGTGCGCCTGGAGCGCGGCGACAGCCATGTGATGTGGGGCAATTACAAGACCCAGATCACCGGCACGGATTTCCTGCCGTCAGACCGCGCGCTTTACGGCGCATCCGGTGTCTATCGCTCGCAGGATACGACCTCGTTCGGCGAACGCCGCACCGAGGTGACGGCCTATGCAGCCCAGCCCGATACCCTTCCCCAGCGCGAGGAATTCCTCGGCACGGGCGGCTCCGCCTACTTCCTGAAGCGGCAAGACATTGTCGAAGGATCCGAGACGGTGCGGGTCGAAATCCGCGATCCTGTAACCGGCCGTGTGATCGAGCGGCGGGTCCTAACTTACGGTGAAGACTACTCCTTCGATTACATGCAAGGGGTCATCATCCTGCGCCGGCCAGTGTCTTCGATGACTGGGACGAGCGATCCCGTACGCAACAGCGCGCTCGGCGGCGGCAGGTTTTACCTGACGGTGCAGTACGAGTTCGAGCCGGTGGCAAGCGACGTGGACGGCTATGTCTATGGCGGTCGTGCCCAGCACTGGATCAATGACAAGGTCCGCGTCGGGGTCACCGGCATGGACGACTCGACGGAAATGGCAGAACAGAAGGCCTATGGTGCGGACATAACGGTCCGGCATTCCGAGAATACCTGGCTCAAGGCGGAGGTCGCTCATTCAAAAGGGAGGGGCTTTGATCTCTCCCAATCCTCCGACGGGGGGCTGACCTGGGGCCCCAACGAGCCGAGGTACTATGGCGATCCAAACGATGACCGGGGTGCTGCCTGGCGCGTCGAAGGCCAGGCCGATCTGGAAGATATCGGAACAACCCTGAAAGGCAAAGTGGGCGGCTACTACGAGGAAAAGCAGGCGGGCTTCTCGACGCTTTTCGATGACGTGACCGTCGACCAGCGCATCTGGGGTGCGCATGCCGATGTCGACCTGACCGGCAAGAGCGGCCTGAAGCTCACCTATGACGACTTCAGCGACGATCGCGGTCAAATCCGCCGCGATGGGTCCGGCAGCATCACCCATCAGTTCGACGAATACTGGAAGCTGTCTTTCGGTGCCACGTATACCGAATTGATGTCGCCGCTCGCCATCAACGCCGGAAAGTCCGGCTATGACGGCTCGCGTATGGATGCCGGCATAAGATTGGACTACCGCATAGACGATGACAGCTCAGTCTATGCCTTTGGTCAGGGGACGCTCTCGCGTTCCGGCGATATCCACCGCAACGACAGGGCAGGGGTGGGCGCCAAACACCAGCTCACCGATACGATCGGGCTGGAGGGGGAGATCTCCTACGGTACCCATGGCGTCGGTGGACTGGCCGGCCTCACCTATGATCCTAACGCCAACAGCCAATATTATCTCGGATACAAGCTCGATCCCGACCGCGCCTTCGATCTGCACGACACCCGCGACCTCTTCGGCGACGATAAGGGCACCGTCGTGCTCGGCATGCGCCGCAAGATGAGCGAATTGCTCTCGGCCTATAGCGAGAGCAATTACGACATGTTCGGGACGCGCAACTCGCTGACCCAGACCTATGGTTTGGTCTATACCCCGGACGACCTGTGGACGCTCGATGGCGGTCTGGAAGTCGGACAGGTGCGTGACGATACTATTAATCCGGGAACCGACACGCAGTATGAGGACTTCGACCGTTACGCCCCGTCGCTAGCCCTCGGTTACAAGGACGAGGAGCGGGGCATCAACGCCCGGCTGCGTAGCGAGGTCCGCATCGAGCGCTCCGACAACCACACGCGCGACCAGAACACCTACCTTTTGACGGGCGGTGTCGCCTGGAAAACCGATCCGGACTGGCGGTTCATCACCCACTTCGATGCGGTGCTCTCCGACAGCCGGGGCAAGGAGACGTATTTTGCCAACACCGATTATGTGGAAGCTTCCGTCGGCTATGCCTACAGGCCGGTGGACAACGATCGTCTGAACGCCCTGTTCAAATACACCTGGCTCTATGATCTGCCGGGCAACAACCAGACCATTAGCGGGGCGACAGGTGATCAATTCGCGCCCGCTCAGCGCAGCCATATCCTGTCAATCGATGCAAACTACGACCTGACGCCATGGCTGACGATCGGCGGCAAGTACGGCGTGCGCCTCGGCGAGGTGCGCTATCGCACAAATGATGGCGCCGGCAAGAGCTTCGAGGACGATTGGCAGAAATCCACCGCCCATCTCGGCATCATCCGCGCCGACCTGCATATCATCAAAAGCTGGGACTTCCTTCTCGAAGGGCGTGTTATGCATATGCCCGAGGCAGAAACGACCGATTATGGGGCACTTGCCGCCATCTACCGCCATGTCGGCAACAACTTCAAAGTCGGCCTCGGCTACAACTTCGGTCGCTTCTCCGACGATTTGCGGGACCTCACCCTCGACGACGAGGGCGTATTCCTCAACGTCGTCGGGAAGTTCTGACCACGAATGTGAGGCACCATGCCCGATTGCTTTGCACCTTGATGCTCCAGCCGCCTACGATGATGGGCAGAGCAACTAACGTTTCGGTGCCCAGCAGTGGTCCGTATCAGCAGGCGTTGCCTTACAGGCTTGGTGGCGGCCCTTTCGCACCATAGCGGCGGACGCCCTAACAGCGATGCGACAATGTTCGATTTGCGCAAAGCTGCCGAAGCATCCGCCTTGAAGGGATCTGAACCTTCGGCCGGTTACAGCTATCTGCTTGGGCAAATATTTAGCTTCTCAAAGTGCTTAGCATGTTTCCGTTGTCAAACGACATCGGGAAGTGGGCCGGGGGCGACACGTAAAACCGGGCCCCCTTTCATAGTGCAGCGTTAGCGGTATCAAGCGGCGGAGTGGCCTTCTGCAGAAGGCCACTCCGCCGCTTGATACCGCTAACGCTGCACTATGAAAGGGGGCCCGGTTTTACGTGTCGCCCCCGGCCCACTTCCCGATGTCGTTTGACAACGGAAACATGCTAAGCACTTTGAGAAGCTAAATATTTGCCCAAGCAGATAGCTGTAACCGGCCGAAGGTTCAGATCCCTTCAAGGCGGATGCTTCGGCAGCTTTGCGCAAATCGAACATTGTCGCATCGCTGTTAGGGCGTCCGCCGCTATGGTGCGAAAGGGCCGCCACCAAGCCTGTAAGGCAACGCCTGCTGATACGGACCACTGCTGGGCACCGAAACGTTAGTTGCTCTGCCCATCATCGTAGGCGGCTGGAGCATCAAGGTGCAAAGCAATCGGGCATGGTGCCTCACATTCGTGGTCAGAACTTCCCGACGACGTTGAGGAATACGCCCTCGTCGTCGAGGGTGAGGTCCCGCAAATCGTCGGAGAAGCGACCGAAGTTGTAGCCGAGGCCGACTTTGAAGTTGTTGCCGACATGGCGGTAGATGGCGGCAAGTGCCCCATAATCGGTCGTTTCTGCCTCGGGCATATGCATAACACGCCCTTCGAGAAGGAAGTCCCAGCTTTTGATGATATGCAGGTCGGCGCGGATGATGCCGAGATGGGCGGTGGATTTCTGCCAATCGTCCTCGAAGCTCTTGCCGGCGCCATCATTTGTGCGATAGCGCACCTCGCCGAGGCGCACGCCGTACTTGCCGCCGATCGTCAGCCATGGCGTCAGGTCGTAGTTTGCATCGATTGACAGGATATGGCTGCGCTGAGCGGGCGCGAATTGATCACCTGTCGCCCCGCTAATGGTCTGGTTGTTGCCCGGCAGATCATAGAGCCAGGTGTATTTGAACAGGGCGTTCAGACGATCGTTGTCCACCGGCCTGTAGGCATAGCCGACGGAAGCTTCCACATAATCGGTGTTGGCAAAATACGTCTCCTTGCCCCGGCTGTCGGAGAGCACCGCATCGAAGTGGGTGATGAACCGCCAGTCCGGATCGGTTTTCCAGGCGACACCGCCCGTCAAAAGGTAGGTGTTCTGGTCGCGCGTGTGGTTGTCGGAGCGCTCGATGCGGACCTCGCTACGCAGCCGGGCGTTGATGCCCCGCTCCTCGTCCTTGTAACCGAGGGCTAGCGACGGGGCGTAACGGTCGAAGTCCTCATACTGCGTGTCGGTTCCCGGATTAATAGTATCGTCACGCACCTGTCCGACTTCCAGACCGCCATCGAGCGTCCACAGGTCGTCCGGGGTATAGACCAAACCATAGGTCTGGGTCAGCGAGTTGCGCGTCCCGAACATGTCGTAATTGCTCTCGCTATAGGCCGAGAGCAATTCGCTCATCTTGCGGCGCATGCCGAGCACGACGGTGCCCTTATCGTCGCCGAAGAGGTCGCGGGTGTCGTGCAGATCGAAGGCGCGGTCGGGATCGAGCTTGTATCCGAGATAATATTGGCTGTTGGCGTTAGGATCATAGGTGAGGCCGGCCAGTCCACCGACGCCATGGGTACCGTAGGAGATCTCCCCCTCCAGCCCGATCGTATCGGTGAGCTGGTGTTTGGCGCCCACCCCTGCCCTGTCGTTGCGGTGGATATCGCCGGAACGCGAGAGCGTCCCCTGACCAAAGGCATAGACTGAGCTGTCATCGTCTATGCGGTAGTCCAATCTTATGCCGGCATCCATACGCGAGCCGTCATAGCCGGACTTTCCGGCGTTGATGGCGAGCGGCGACATCAATTCGGTATACGTGGCACCGAAAGACAGCTTCCAGTATTCGTCGAACTGATGGGTGATGCTGCCGGACCCATCGCGGCGGATTTGACCGCGATCGTCGCTGAAGTCGTCATAGGTGAGCTTCAGGCCGCTCTTGCCGGTCAGGTCGACATCGGCATGCGCACCCCAGATGCGCTGGTCGACGGTCACGTCATCGAAAAGCGTCGAGAAGCCCGCCTGCTTTTCCTCGTAGTAGCCGCCCACTTTGCCTTTCAGGGTTGTTCCGATATCTTCCAGATCGGCCTGGCCTTCGACGCGCCAGGCAGCACCCCGGTCATCGTTTGGATCGCCATAGTACCTCGGCTCGTTGGGGCCCCAGGTCAGCCCCCCGTCGGAGGATTGGGAGAGATCAAAGCCCCTCCCTTTTGAATGAGCGACCTCCGCCTTGAGCCAGGTATTCTCGGAATGCCGGACCGTTATGTCCGCACCATAGGCCTTCTGTTCTGCCATTTCCGTCGAGTCGTCCATGCCGGTGACCCCGACGCGGACCTTGTCATTGATCCAGTGCTGGGCACGACCGCCATAGACATAGCCGTCCACGTCGCTTGCCACCGGCTCGAACTCGTACTGCACCGTCAGGTAAAACCTGCCGCCGCCGAGCGCGCTGTTGCGTACGGGATCGCTCGTCCCAGTCATCGAAGACACTGGCCGGCGCAGGATGATGACCCCTTGCATGTAATCGAAGGAGTAGTCTTCACCGTAAGTTAGGACCCGCCGCTCGATCACACGGCCGGTTACAGGATCGCGGATTTCGACCCGCACCGTCTCGGATCCTTCGACAATGTCTTGCCGCTTCAGGAAGTAGGCGGAGCCGCCCGTGCCGAGGAATTCCTCGCGCTGGGGAAGGGTATCGGGCTGGGCTGCATAGGCCGTCACCTCGGTGCGGCGTTCGCCGAACGAGGTCGTATCCTGCGAGCGATAGACACCGGATGCGCCGTAAAGCGCGCGGTCTGACGGCAGGAAATCCGTGCCGGTGATCTGGGTCTTGTAATTGCCCCACATCACATGGCTGTCGCCGCGCTCCAGGCGCACATAGAACTTGCCCTTGGTGGGCGCATCCTCCACGAAGGTGGAATCGTCCCCATAGACGGGATAGTAGTCGTCGGGATCGAGCCGGCGCAGGATCTGGCGCGGATCCTGGCCGTCGAGGTTGCGGAAGAGCTCGTTAATGTCGTCCTCGCCGGTGTCGCCGGCCGCCGTCAGCAGATATTTGCCCTTGATCTTGCCCTTGAGGTAGAAGGCGAGCCGTCCCTTAGTATAGACATCGTCATATTCCCCGGGGCGTACCTCTTCGATGCGGGCATCACCCCTGCGCTTGCCGATGGTCAGGTCGGCAAGCGCCACGTAGAACCAGTCATTGTCGGGGATGTTGACGTCACGGCTGAAGGAAAGCCCGCCGGTCTTCGGTTCACCCTTGACCGCCACGTCGACCGCATGGTCGCCGGGCGGCAAGATGCGCTGCACCACGAAGGCCTGGTTGGGGTCGGTCGGAATGGCTTCCCCGAACACCTGGACATTGTGGCCGGGCGGCACGTTGCGGCCATAGACGGTCACCGCCCCGCCGCTAACCGGGATATTCTTGATTGCCGTGCGATCCTCGCCCATGCCAGGCGCCACGGCCTTGTCCCCTTGCTGATCGGGCTTCAGGTCGCGGCTGGTGCGGGCGATCGTCAAAGGCAGTGTCTCGTCAAAACGACCTTCGGGGTCATAGACGCGCAGCACATAGGCAAAATCGGCATCTTCGGCCGCCGGCATGACCCAGCCTGCTTCGCCATTGATGGCGACCGGCACCACCGCGACCGGCTTGTTGTCGTCGCGGCGCCTGCGGTCGTAGATCCGGATCTCGGAGCGCTCGATGAAGGCAGGATAGTTGGAGGTGGCCAGGAAACGGACCTCCTCGCCTGCCTTGAAGGTGCGCTTGACCGGAACGGTCGAGACATTGAGCAGCGTGCTGGCTTCCAGCCCGTCGAACTTTACCTGGATGTCGACGGCCGACAGATCGATATCCGTCTGACGCTGCTGGTCGACCGGACGGATCGCCAACTTTGCCTCGCCCACCCGGTCAGCCTTGAGCGCCGGCTGGCCAGCCTTGGTAGCCGAACTATAGCCCTCCTCCAGTTCGGCGCTCTTGTCGACCGTCTCCCCATCCACGCTGATCATGAAGGGGATGGCCGGCTGGTCGGCCGGTGTCTCCGCTTCGGTATTGGCGCCGATCGGCAGGGAGCGAACGGCGCTATCGGTGGCAATCCTGCCGCCCTTGCCTGCTGCTTGCTGACCCGCCTCCTGGGCTGTCGCCGGCAGTGCTGCCGCAAGGCCCATGAACGCCGTACTCGCAAGCAGTATCATACGCAGGTTAGATTCCCGGCCACGCTCGGTGCTCGTTACAACGCTCTTCATCGTCCCGCCTCCACACGCGTCTCAATCTCCAGGGGGTAGGATCGTTTGCGTTGCCGCCACCTCTCAGCGATCAGTTCCTTGATGCCTTTTACACGCGCCTCGACCAGCTCCGGATCGCCGCCCATGTCGAGATAGGTGAGCCTCAGAACCGACTGCTCCTGGGCCAGCACCTCGATCAGTTGGTCGAGGCCTTCAGCCCAGCGCTCAGCGAGCTCCACTTCGCCCGGCACGAAGGCTTCATCGGCAAGGCCGAGCCGAACCACACGGCCGATTGAGGCGCCGAAGTTCAGCTCCGTCATCTTGCCTGCGGTGAGCCGCACGACCCGCGGGTTTTCCGTCGTCAGGCGATAGCCCGTCGGCAGGGTGCGGGTGTCGAGCTTCATGATGAAGTTCGTCCCGACCCTGGCATCCGGCAGATCGGCGCAGGCCACGTGGAAGCGCCCATACTTGTCGGTGGTAATCAGCCATCCCTTAACGGTGGCGACCCGCACACCCGGCAGCCCCGGCTCACCCTTGTCCTGGTAACCGTTCCGGTTCTTGTCGTCGAAGACCTTGCCGACGATGTCGCCGCAGTCGAAGACCGGCTCAACGATGATCTCGACCACAGCGCGCGCCTGGCCGGTGATCCGCCGGCCGGATTGATCCTCAGCATGCGCGAGGTTCACATGCTCGCCAGGTCCGGCCGTGCTGAGCGCAAGCAGCCTCAGCCGGATCTCGACCTCGGAGCGGCCGTCAACCGTGATATCGGGGAAGCGGATCTGCCGGCCGACGATCTGCGGCGTCACCTTGACCTCGCCGATCATCGCGGAGCCCTCTACGAAGCGGAAGCCGGATGGCATCGTGTCAACGACCGTAATCCCGGTCGCCCGCGCGCCGTAGTTGTTGGTTACCCGGATGGTGAAGGGCGCCTGCTCGCCACGACGGATAAACCGCAGATTAGCGACCTTCGTCACCGTGATATCGCTAGGTTCCGCCGCCGGCAAGGTAATGGCCGAGGTTGAGTCATCGGAGGTGACCTGGCCGCTACCGCTTAAACCGGTTGCCGTCGCCGTGTTGGCAACACCGTCGGAGACACCCGCTGCATTCTCGATATCCTGCTGCGTCAGAGTGTAAGTCGCGTTGAACTCCTGGACCTGGTTCGGAGCCAAAGTGACCGGCTCCGGCGTAAACCGAGATAAGAAACCTGCAGCAGGTCTCTTGTTGAAGGTTGGTCCGGCATCAACAGGCCAAACATTCGTGACCGTCTGGCCGCCGTCATTGGTGACGGCGAAGGTGTAGGTCATCGTGTCGCCGACACTAGCGTACCCATTTCCGTCGGTGTCGGTAAACATACCGGTCTTTTGAAGCCGAAGGCTGGGCGGCTGCGGTAAGGTCACGACCGTATCCGGAGGGCTACCGATCGGATCGCCGTCGGGATTCGTGCCGGTGGCAGTCGCGGTATTCGCTACCCGCCCCGCATCTAGGTCACCTTGCGTCGGCGTATAGGTCGCAGTGAAGGTGAACGTCGCACCCGGCGCCAGCGTCTGCGGGCCCTGGTCGAGCGCAACCCCGGCGCCGGTGAGCAGCGGATCGTTGACCGTCACGCCCGTCAGCGTCACCGCTCCGGTGTTCTCCACCAGGAAAGAATAGCTGATCGTCTCGCCGAGATCGATAAGTCCATCACCGTCGAGATCGTTCAGCGTCCCCGTCTTTTCGATGGTAAGTCCGGACGTGGTATCAGGCGGAACGGTCACCTCATCGGGCGGACTCGTAATCGAGGGCCCTGTAGGCGGCGTGCCGGTGCCGGTCGCCGTGTTGGTGACCGAGCCGGCGTCGATGTCGTCCTGGTCGGGCGTATAGGTCGCAGTGAAGGTGAACGTCGCACCCGGCGCCAGCGTCTGCGGGCCCTGGTCGAGCGCAACCCCGGC
>NZ_JALJRA010000018.1:0-39371 GCF_022968135.1 Pseudorhizobium tarimense | reverse complement strand
GCCGGTGAGCAGCGGATCGTTGACCGTCACGCCGGTCAGCGTCACCGCTCCGGTGTTCTCCACCAGGAAAGAATAGCTGATCGTCTCGCCGAGATCGATAAGCCCATCACCGTCGAGATCGTTCAGCGTACCCGTCTTCTCAATGGTGAGGTCGGGCGTGCAGCCGGTAGTGTCGTATTCGTAGTCGGCCTGAAATTGGTCGGCAGTCCAGGATTTTGTCCCGGCATGAAAAGTCTCGAGCCACAGACCCACCACGACGTCGCCTGCCGCCAAGTCGGCGGCCGAAACATCCTGAGTGATTGAAAGGATCTGCGGCGAGTCGATTGGCGTGTTACCCGTGGCATCTTCGACCAGGATCGTGTCGCTGCCACCGGTGAACAAGGCTAACCGGCCACTATAGCCCGATCCGGGGTTGGGGCCCTCGTTTGTCACTCGAGCCGAGACCGTGACCGAAGCCGTTCCGCTATCGCACACTGGTCGGGGCGCTTGGAGGGTCGCGGCAACGCCTCTGTATAGCTGGGCTCCATCGCCGGCCGAAGCGTCGGGATCTCCTGGAAACAGCAGCGTGCCTCCCGACCAAAGCGCTCCCCCACCGCCGGAAAGCGGCTCATTTGGTGCAGGCGCGAAATCCGGCGGCGTAGTCTCGGTCGCGGTCGGCGTCCCCGACTCCTGTGCTTGAGCGGCACCGGCCCCTAAAAGCACGACTAACGAAACCAACATTCCTGCGGCTGACATACGCGCCCAGGAATGGCGAACCACACCTGAACCTCGGCATCCGCCGCTGCTGGAGTCATTCCAATTATGAATATGAGCTACTAGCTTCGTTGCATGCGCAACTGAATCTCCAACGCGGTACGCAGCGTTGCGCAACGAAAATGGCTTGTGCATAGCGGCCTCTCGAAAAAAACATATCGGCGAGGAGCCGCCTTTCCGCAGTTGTGCTCGCCACGCCGAACATCACGCCTGAAACCGTGCACCGCATCATAACGGACAAGCGACTCCCAAAGCCGAAAGAACTCCAGCGCAAGCGACAAGGGCATAATTTCGAGGAAGCGTATTTCAGAAAATGTCAGGATATCAGGAAAATGCCGCCCAAGCCGTAGAAGCTGGGGCATTGTGGTTAACGGAACACAGCGAAATCTACCTCTCTATCGGCCACTAGGGCCCAAACCCATTGATCATGTTGATTTGGCCCAGCAAATCAGATTGAAGGTTTCCAGTTAGCGGATTGGCGGCTTGGATGGGTCGCTTGTTTTGGCTGTCGGATGAGCAATGGGCGGTCATTGAGCCTCTGTTGCCGGGGAACAAGGGCGGGGCTCGCCGGGTCGATGATCGTCGGGTGATCTCCGGCATCATCCACGTTCTCAAGGTCGGCTGCCGGTGGTGCGATTGTCCGCGCGACTATGGCCCTTCGACCACGGTCTACAACCGCTTCAACCCTTGGTCTCGCAAACGGTTCTGGACTGAATTGGTCGAGGCGCTCGCGACGTCTGGCGCGGTCACCAAAAGCACCTCCATCGACAGCACCTACGTCAAGGCGCACCGCTCGGCCCATGGCGGCAAAGGGGGGCGAAAAATCAGGCTATCGGACCTTCGCGCGGCGGGCAAACCACCAAAATCCACGTCCTCACCGACGTGATCGGTCGCCCTTTCGCATTCTTGCTGACCGGTGGCAATGCGGTAGACAGCCCGGTCGCGCCACACTTGCTGGCTGGTCTGAAGGGTGCGCGATATCTCCTCGCGGACAAGGGATATGACGCCAACAGTCTGCGAAAGCGACTGCGCCAGTCCGCAATCGTCCCCGTGATACCTGGCCGTTCAAATCGCACAAGGCCAATCCGATACGACGCCGAACGCTACAAGAGCCGCCACCTCATCGAGAACGCCTTCTGCCGACTGAAAGACTTCCGACGCGCCGCAACGCGTTACGACAAGCTCGCCAGAAACTTCCTCTCCGCAGTCGCCTTGGCTACTCTCCTCGCGTTCTGGCTATGATTGAGTCTGAACCCTAGTACGGCCACCCCTGATCTGCGCTGGTGTGGTGTGTCGATACTTGCGCATGGTCGATGTAAGATGGCTCTGGCTTGAGAATCCACTCGAATGGGCGATTTCCGAAATCGGTAGCTCTGTTTGCGCAAGCAATTCTGCGGAGAAGGAGAGACGAAGATTTATGAGGTAGCGGTGCGGAGGGGCACCGAAGGTTTTGGTGAATGCGCGGATGAAGGCTCCAGGTGAAAGATCACAAAGCGCAGCAAGTTCGGCAACGGACACCGTGCTTGAAAGTCTTTCTCTCAAGTATTCCTCCACCTGTCGCGCAATTCTCGGCGACAATCCACCGTGAGCCTTGGCGCCTGTGGTAGCTTTCCCGGCACCCGAATAGTTTCTGATGATATGTATACCAAGCGCGGTCATCAGCGAGTCGACATAAATTTCGCTCGCTGGTCCGCCGGACAGTTCCTGCTTGACCAGTTGCGCAATCTGAAGTGCTCGCTGATCAACATGACCGAAAGCCGGTGGCTGCAAATCGAGCTCGGCTGCACCAAACTCCTGCTCCGCCAAAACGTCAAGTTGGCCCGGCTCAAATCCCACTGTGAGGTTCATGCGCAGAGATGACCATCGACTGCTACTATCTACATTTCGAGGAATGACGATCAACGCGCCAGTGGGAGCATCGAAAATATTTGACTTGTCGCTTGCGAGGCGGAGCTCAGCATTTGGTACAGGTGCAAACAAAATAGCGAAGAAGTCACCCGGCGACTCGAAGTTCATAGCACCAGGATGGCGCACCGAGTGGACCACACCACCCTTCCCAGTCAGAAGTCGCGGCCCCGCGTGTTGCGGAATCTGCTTGAGCAAATCCGGGGACCGACGCCCCCGTGACGGTATAATACTGCTGTCCCAATACAATGATTCAATTCCTGTTTACTGCAAGTCAATAAACACAACGAACGATTCGGGTAGTGTTGCTCTGGTCCAGAATCAACCTGATGATCGCTGGGCGAGAAAGGCTATTGCGGCTAGTTTCTTGTGAACTACACTTGAGCATCGTCCTTTCGCTAGACCAGGTCCCTCGGCGCCGGAAGGCTATCAGCGGGTAACCTGAAGGAGATAAGCTCCTCTTTCAAGAGCGGGCGGTCGGCCGTAGAACAACTGTGTCACGAGACAGGCATGGTCCCTCAACTGCGCTGGATGTTCTGAAACGCCGTGCTGTTCAAGGTATGTCCTAGAGGCGTAAAGGCCTGTTGGAATATCAGCCGACCGACGAGCGGCGAGGTTGGAATCAGGCATTGGGCCGTTCCAGAGGCGGCAAGCCACGTCGATGTCCTCGCGCACGATGTCTTTGACGTCGTGATCAAGCAGCAACTGGAGGTTTACCTCCGGATAGGCATCGCGAAACCCAACCAGAAGAGGAGCGATAGCCCTGCTGACCAGCCAATGCGGCGCTGTCACTCTTAGCCAACCGGACGGCTTGCCATGCACCTGTTCGACTGCACTTTCGGCGTCGCCGATAAGCCGGCCGAGATCGCGGCACCGTTCGAAATAGATGGAACCCGCCTCCGTCAATCGAATGTTTCGCGTGGTTCGGTGGAGGAGCTTGACCCCCAGCCTCTGCTCGAGATCCTGGACCTTCTTGCTGACCCTCGCCTTGGACGTCCTCAGGCTCTTCGCCGCAGCGGTGAAGCTTCCTCGCTGAACAACCTCAACGAACGCCAGAGTGTCGCTCATGTCTCGAAGCACCAGTGGTCTCCTCTGCCTCCGCGGCTCTGCAGCGAACCTTTCTATAACCGAGTCGCTTAAGAGATCTAAGGCGGCGGGTACACGTCTCTGTTCTGTTCAACTGCAGGTGTTGGTCACGGCGACGCTGCGCCGAGCCTCGCCAGCACGGACGTCGCTTGGAGGGCCCGAATGCAGGACGGGGAACTGGCGTTAAGCACGGTTCGGCAAGACGGTGGGCTTGAGGATGTCCTCGCACCACTGGCGGAAGGTGGTCGGCGTATCGGAGAGGACGCAGATGCCGTTCTCTCCACCAGATGATCCACCCCTCGTTCTTGGCGGTCATCATATTGACCATGGCTTGTGCCATGCCTTCCGAGGCACCTTGCTTGATCATCATCGCCTTCAGATCGTCCATGCTCATGAGGTGATACTGCACAGGTTTTCCAATCACGTCCGAGATGATTGCCGTCGTCTCATCGAAGGAGATGTCCTCCGGACCTATCATGGGTATGCTGTCGACGCCGCTCCAGGATGGATCGAGCAGCAGGCGCGCCGCCACGGCGGCCACGTCGTGCTTCGCACAAGCGGGCTCTTTCAGATCCCCGGGCGTTGGCCAAAATGACACCAGCTTGATCCATGATTACAGCTGCCGCTCAGGCAGTCGAGAGCCTACCTCTCCTCATCTTCAGGCCATCACGCAGATTCAACGCAAGAAGTGCGATGTTCACCGCGCCTGCGAGCAATTCTAGACCTTGGACAACATAGAAGACGCTATCGAACTCCGACTGGCCAGCCTTGTATGAAAGGAAGAGCGCTGCGGGAATCAGGATCAGAACACCATTCGCCGCGATGAAGGGCATGCGTTTGGCCTTGACACCGACAAGGCCGGCTCGCCGCCCCTTCGCGAGTGCAAAGCCCGATCCGCCTGCCGCTGCCAATGCCGGGATGAGGAGGAAGAGGCCCCACGGAATGGCGGTCTTGACCGCAATGACGATCGATTGCGAGGCGAACAGCTCCGAAAGCACCGTGGACATCCAAAAAACGATGATTGTGACGAGTGCGGCCGCGCCAGCGCTGGCATGAAGGATCTTGATCATGTTGGCTCTTTCCACAATGACATCATGGTGACAATCTGGGGGCGATCAGTAGAACATTGACACCAAGGTGTCAATGTGACACTCGTCTGGCATGATGGCAAAGAGCGGAACTGCGGGCGCCGAGGCCCTGACCGACCTAATCCTGACGCTGTTTCGGGTAAACAACCTCACCCTCGTTTGGGGAGACAGGCTGGTTGCACCTTTCGGTTTGACCAGCGCCAGATGGCAGGTGCTTGGGGCTATTGCTCAGGCGGAAAGGCCACAGCCTGTATCGTGGTTAGCGCGTGATCTAGGAGCGAACCGGCAGAATGTGCAGCGCATCGTAAACGACCTGCACAATGAAGGGCTGGTGGGCTTTGAGCAAAATCCCCACCACCGGCGAGCGAAGCTTGTCGTCCTTACGGTGGAGGGACAGAAGGCGTACGAGGCGGCTGTTGAAGCCTACTATCCGAAAGCGGATGCTTTGGCTGAGGGTTTCCCAGAATCGGACCTCAGAGCCGCCCACCGGCTGATGGTTGAACTGCGACAAAGACTTGAGGCGGAGAATGATGCTGAACAGCAGGGCCAAAAGGTTGTGCCGATGGAAGAATAACGGCTTCTCTGGATGCGCCTTGCGGGGGGGCCTGGAACCTTTTCCGGGAGAAGCCGTCGGGCCATCTGGTTTATTGGCGCCGTACAGCGATCTGCTTGGCAGGTCTCGGCATCGGTCATGTGATGTCTAGAAAAAGGAGCTTGGTAATGCCCAAGTTCGTAGAGATGGACCCTACCGTCACATTTGCCGCACAGATGGCTGACGAGGCTGGCAGGGCGGTGATCCTGATAAACACGTTAACGGTTCCGCCAGAGGATGCCGACACGTTCCTTGAATCCTGGGCGAACGACGCCGCAGTTATGAAGCGCCAGCCAGGCTCTATCTCTACGCGGTTCACAAGGGAATTGCTGGTAGCGGCGTCTTTCTCAATTACGCAGTCTGGCAGTCGGTCGCCCATTTCCGCGTTGCGTTCAGCAACCCCGAGTTCAAGGCCCAACTCGCAGCCTATCCGAGAGCACTACGGCTAGCCCTCATCCGTTCCGTAAGGTTGAGGTGGAGGGGATATGTGTTGGGTAGTGGACACTGCAGCACTCTCTTCCGCCCCCGATCCAAAAGCTACGGCTCAATTCATGGCAATCTTGCCTGAGAGGCGATTCCAACTCTCCAGGTCGCACTGTTTCCATGGATCAATTGCTTCGCTCGTATTTTACCTTTCTTGCTCGACCTCTGCTGCGGGCTTTTGTGGGTGGGTGACGATCCAGGTCTGGCTTAAGGCAGCAGCGGCGCCGATCAGGTCTGCGAGCGGAGACAGGATGTCTGGATACGGGCTGGTCTGGGACTCGCTCAGGGCAATCCGTGGTGGTTGACGGTAGGGCATCATTGCGGCAGCCATACCGAGGCAGCGGAAATGTCCATCCTAGGATCCTATCCCGGCTGCTGATCAGCAGGGAAGATATCCGTCGCCGCTATTCCTGCCGATACGTGCGGATGTCGAGGACCCAAGTCATCACCACGCCGTTGCGCGGGGAAACGGCTGGCGGCGAGTTCGGTGGCGCAATTATCGAGCTGTTTTGTAACCTTGGGATCTGGTCCCGCGACTACCGCCCGGTGCCACAGCGTCAGGAAGCCGTGCTGATCCAGATGCTGCGGGAGCAGCTAAGCGCATAGTTCGTCGCCACGCTATTTTGGGCACCTCGGTTCTCAGATGGCTTCCCGGGCGCTCAACGCCCCGACCATTGCGAGGCGTGAAAGAAATCGACTGGTGTAGCGAGGGTTTGGCGGCCCCTTGAGGTGTGAAGACGCGATGAAGCCCAAGCCAGTGCTGCCGTACCAATCGGCGCCATTGTCGTCCGCTTCTCGGCCTAAGGGCGGCCATACGCCCCACGGCCGAGCATTAGATCAACTTTGTCGGGGTCGGATTTGTCTGGTGGAGTAAGAACTCTTGCCAATTTTGCCTTCGCTTCGTCCGCACGTGCAACTGCCGACCTTCCTGCGATACGCGACACCCATGTCGTCAGATGCGGATAATCAGCTTCGATCTGATCCCCTAGAAAAAGCTTCATCGGGCGGATCCATGGAAAATTGGCGATGTCGACAATGCTGTAGTTTGGCCCACCAATCCACTCGCTAAGCTGAACCCGACGCTCAAGTACATCCAGGAAGCGGTGAACCTGCGATTCGTATCGCGCAAGCGCATAGTCGTCACCGGGCGGCGCAAAACGCGCGAAGTAATGAGTTGGCCCGTCATTGGTCCGACAGTGCTCATCTGCATCATGAGCCATTGGATGGCTTCACTGCGGCTCAGACTAGACTTCTCTGAAATCTGTCGAGAAATACCCGAAGCTTGGGCAGGACCTGTCGCCGCGACGGGAATACGGCCCAAATCGCCAGATCGCGTGGTGAGACACCGTGGATGTGGACTGGTACAAGACTGCCGTTGGCAAGCTCCTCCTTAACGTCCCAAGCCGAAAGTTGGGCAAGCCCCAAGCCCGATACGCAGGCCGACAGAAAACCATCGACACCGCTCGAAGAGAATCGGCTGCCCACACGAATCGAGCGCTCTTTCCCGTTCAAAAGGAACTGCCAATGGGTGAAGTTCGTGAACGTCAGGCATTCATGATGTTCGAGATCGTCGATGGTCTCGGGTGTTCCATTTCTTTCGAGATAAGATGGCGCGGCATAGATCAGCTTGGGATTGTCCACGAGCCGCCGTGCGATCAGCCCAGAATCTTTCAGCGGCGCGATTCTGATAGCAAGATCGACCCCTGAGGCAACGATATCGACTATCGAATCATTGAGATCGAGGTCGATCTTCAGCCCAGGATTCTCGTGAAGCAGATCGCCGATGATCGGCATGATGCGCTTCCGCCCCAATCGTCCCATGGGTCGCTCCGTTGGCAGCCGGGAAGTAGGGCAAAACCTCCCGAAGATCATGGGGGCAGGCGCGTGTTTGGTGAATCGAGAATTAATACGACCGGCATGAGAGCGTTCGGCAGCCTTAGCCGCACCTGGCCGATACAACCCGGCCGGACACTGGATCCGTCTCGATCGTCACCCGATCTTCTCTGAAGTCTTGCGTCACCGGCTGTCCCGGCTCGATCTGACGAACGGTCCTCGAGTTCGTCAGTTGCATCGCCTCCGCGTCCGTCGGCTTTGCCTTGCCTACCAGGCTTTGGGCGGCCTCAGCGTTGCATGGTCCAATGGCCGGCGCTGTCGAGACAGTTTCGGCGCTGCACGAGGCCAGGATGACTGAACCGCATCCAGCAAGAAGGATGGAAATGAGCTTGCTTCCTTTGAACATCGAAAGTCTCCTTCAGGAATGGTCGCCTATAGGGAGTTGAGAATAGGCTTTTTCGTGTCGGTCCCGTCATACCGAGACGAATTCACCTCCCGGCCGACCCGGTGAAATTCAAGCTGACTATCGATCTCATTCTCGATCAGAAACGCCTTAGCGTCCGCCCCCTGAACGGACGGATCCAGCCAAGCCTCATAGGCGGCCGGATCCAGCATGATGGGCATTCTCGTGTGGATGTGAGCAATATGTTCAACAGCCGGCCCGGTGATGATCGTGCAGCTGGTGATGCCTAGCTTGTCGTTGTGCACCCACAGACCGGCAAAGGAGAACGGCTTGCCCTCCGGAAGCTGCAACAGCCATGGGTCCTTCTTGCCGTCCTCGGCGCTGGTCGTCCATTCAAAGTAGCCGTCGGCCGGGATCAGGCAGCGCTTGGACTTGAACGACTCCCGGAATGCTCCTGACGTGTCGACGGTTTCGATCCTGGCATTGAACATTGCCGCCTTCGGAAGCTCCTTGGCAAAGAACGGCACGAGCCACCATCGACCGTAGTCGATTTCTAGCTCGCCGGCCTTATCCTTATGGGCGAAATGGACGCTCTGTGTCGGCGTCGACCCATTGGACTGGCTCTACCAAACCTTGAAACGCATCGCAGAAGGTGGCCCGTCTCCGAGCTCGAAGCGCTGATGCCATGGAACTTCACGCCTGACGCCATCAGCTAACCGCTTACCCACGAATCGGCCTGAACGAGGATAAGCAAGCTCAGGCCAAGGATGATCAGCAGCATGGTAATCCCCGCTTGCGGTGAGGCATCACTGGTGGCAGTCGCAGTCTTGGACGCGAGACCGCCTGCAGCCGCATCACAGACCTTTAGTTGATGAACTCGACGGTGACGCCGGGATCAACCATGGCTCCCAGTTCTTCTGCATCCCAGTTGGTCAGGCGTACGCAGCCATGTGAGCCCACCTTGTCGATCAGCGCCGGCTCCGGCGTGCCGTGGATACCATAGGTCGGCTCCGACAGATCGATCCAGACGGAGCCGACGGGATTGTTGGGGCCGCCGGCGATTTCCAGCACCTCGGTGTTGTCATCCTGCTGGAAGTTAAGGTCCGGATTGTAGGTATAAGTCGGCATCGGCGCGACACCTTTGACCTCATGGGTACCGGAGGGGGCGGGATTCTCCTCGCTGCCGATCGTGGCAGGATAGACCGCGAGTAGCGTGTCGTCCCCGGAAAAGGCGCGAACCTGCGCGGCCTTCCGGCCAACCTCGATGCGGGCCACCTTGCCTTCCACCGGATCGCCCGGATCAGCGACCGACACGGTCTCGCCAACAGCAAAATCGGAACCTGGATTGAGAGCGCTCAGAAGGTCTTCGTCCATGTGGAACCGCTCCGCCAGGCGTTCGGCTGTGCTTGTGTAGCCAAGTTTTCCCATCTCGACCATTTTGGCATAGTCCTCGGGAATGCTGTCGGCCAGACCTTGGCCGTCCTCCGGCGTGATCTTGTAGTCGCGCAAGACAGGGACATCGCTCTTCAGCCGGTTCAGGACCTCGGCATCCAGATCGCCGTCGGCATCAAGGCCCTGCAGTGTCTCGAACCCGAAGACCGCCTTGCTGACATTCTCGCCGTAGAACCCATCTATGACGCCGGGCGACGCGCCGGCACGATCGAGAAGGATCTGGAGATGAACAATGGCCGGGTCCGGTTCTACCGCCGTCTCATCGGGACGCGTTTGAGGGATTGATGAGAGCGAGGCACCTGTAACGGCGTCCGACTGGATCTCGGCCGCATGGGCGCCACCGGCTAGTAGGGTCGCGGCAAGGGAAGCCGCTGTCAGGATAATGTTCTTCATGAACAGCAAATGGCCTCAGAGGCAACTTGTTCCCGTCGCATCAGCAGGCAAGGCTTCGCCCTGCTGAGGTGAGCAGTGTCGTGTGCCGTAAGTGTCGGGCAAGCTTGTCGCCCCGCCAGCTGTGGTCGCAGGATGACCAGTCATAGCTGCGCCGATATCCTTTGGTTGAAAGTTGCTATTCACGTTGACGACAGCGATGCTCGGGAAGGACGCGGGCGCATGAAGCCCCGTTTGCCCATCAATCATCGTCAAGTCGCTTGGGTTGCTTTCAGCATCTGCTGGTCCAGGAACTGTGGTGGCGACCTGTGCGCCTGAGCCTGGTATGACGGGCATCTAGTAGATCTCAAGATTTTAGGAGGTTTTCTGACGCCTCGAGCACCTCACCTTGTGAATGTCCTCGGACTTGGTCGGTCTCGTTTATCAGTTCGCCCTCCCCAGCAGTGGCGTCCGAGGTTTCGTTCACCGCAGCGCTCTCGTCTGGCAGATTTTGAATCTGAGGGGGCTGCGGCGCTTCCGCCATGTGGACAACGGGGACACCCTTAGGGAAGACCACCTCGCGGGCTGGGTCGGGCAGCTCAATCCCCGCATCCAGCAAAGCGTTCTTCGTCAACCGCAGCAGTGCCGAATTCGTCTTTGCAGGGGAATAGGTGCGGCTATTGAACCAATAGCTGACGCGCAAGTTGACCGCCGCCGCTCCGAGCTCGTCCACCAGCACCAATGGCTCCGGCTGATCCAGCACAGCCGGGTGTTGTTTCAGTATCTCAGAAATCAGTGACTGGGCCTGGGCTACCGAAGAATCATAGCCGATGCCCACGGTGTATTGGGCGCGCCTGGTCGGCGTGCTGGAATAGTTTCTGATCGTGCTCTTGAAAACTGTGGCGTTGGGAATCTGCACATGATTGCCATCCAGCGTGAGGAGGACCGTGCTGCGGGTGTTGAGGTTCTGGACAATGCCGGTCTCCCCCGCCACCTCGATGAGGTCTCCCATGCTGAACGGGTTGCGAACGCTGAGCAGCAGACTTGCCAGAAAGTTCTCGGCGATGTCGCGGAACGCGAAACCAACAATGATGCCCGCGAGGCCGGTGCCCCCAAGTACCGTCACCGCCAGCCGCGTCAGCCCCGCCACCTGGAGCACGAAGTAGATGCCAAGAAGGAGAACAGGTATCGAAATCGCTCGCACGACGACGCTGCGCAGTAGCGGAGATGGTATGCGCCGCTCCAACAGCCGTCTAGCCGCTGCAGCGACCATTGCAGCTGCGCCCCACGTGGCCGCGAGTATGGCGATTGCCAGAACTACAAGCGGCAGCGTCTGGCCCACCCGACGTGAAAGCCGCTCGATTTCAATTGCGGCTCGATCAAACGTTGTCGCAAAATCGGCGCTGAGCTCGAGCCGGTTGACGACCGCGATGCTCCCCTGCATCTTCTCGGCGACCTCCGTCGCCCAGCTTCTGTGTTCAGCAGTGTCGCTAACGCCGTCTATCGACACGACTCCTTGCTCCACATTTACCTGTACGGTTTCATACCAGCCAGTTGCGGTCAGGATGGCGGAAAGGCGGTTCGCAAGAGCTTGATCTGGTACGGCCGCATCGATTGGCACGGTGCTGCTGCCTGCAGGCCGATCCGATCCACCGTTGCCGCTCGCAGGAGGAGGTTCTTGTGCGCTCAGGGTAGTCATGCTCAAATGGGAGCACAGGAGAGCCAAGCCAAAAGCTCTGTTGGCTTTGTTGAAGATGATCCTCGGTGAACGTCTAGGCATCTCCCCAAATGCGGTAACGCCAACTATCGTTCCAGCCCTTTCCAAACGCGTCCCAGGTACGCCAGTATCCTGAACGGTGCAATCACCAGCCTACAGCCAGCCGCGGCGCTTGAAGTAGAGAAACGGCATGATTGCTGAAAAGATCATCAGCCCAATCGCCCACGGGTAGCCAAATCGCCAACCCAGCTCAGGCATATGTTCAAAGTTCATCCCATAGATTGACGCGACCAGTGTCGGCGGCAGGAAAACGACGGCCGCAACAGAGAATATCTTTATAATTTGGTTCTGCTCAAGGTTGATCAGGCCGAGAATCGCGTCCAGCAGGAAGTTGATTTTCCCCGCGAGAAACTTCGAGTGTTCTCCTAGGGAGGTCACGTCCCGCTGAATCAGTTTCACCCTCTGGCGTGACTCGTTCCTTGCGCGTCCGTTCGTTCCTTCGGCGGCCGCGTGGTAGGCCACCAGTCGCGATATACTGACCAAGCTTTCTTGCACGAGTGAGAGATAGTCATTTTTCCGACCAATCTGCTCAATGAGGCCTTCGAGGTTGCGGGCGTTCTTCTTGGCGTTGGAGGACTTGTTTCTAAAGACTTGGCTTGAGAAGGTCTCAATCTCGTCACCGACCCTCTCGAGCGCATCCGCCAGCCTGTCAGTCAGCGCCTCCAGTAATCCGAGCATGACGAGTTCACCCGTTCCTCCGATGGACGCTGCCGTCGGTTTTTGGGATCGGCTCACGAAGAGTTGGAATGGCGTCGGGTCCTCGTATCTAACGGTAACGAGGACCTCGTCCTTCAAGATGAAGGTTATCGGTGTCTTGTTGGGCTTGTCATCACCCAGTGCCGTAAGGGCGATGATCGTCATGAACCGAGCCCTATCCTCCTGATAGAGCCGCGCCGACAATTCAATTTCATCCATTTCCTCGCGCGTCGGGATGCTGATGCCAAGAAGCTTCTCCACCTCCTGGTCTTCCGCCGGAGTTGGGGAAAGCAAATCCAGCCAGATACGTTTTCCTACGGCACCTGACGGCTGGCTGATCTTGTGGAGGCGACCATCTAGGAACTCGTAGGCGATCAACATACAGGTGAATCCGCTTTGGTAGGTAATGAAGAGTCTGCAGGACCCAGATGGTTGCGGTGCGCCACGAACGCCAGATGCCTATGATCCTGTGCAAACTAAGGCTGGGCCCGATGATCAGGCAGTGCGGCAATTGGAAAGCAAGCGGCCGCGCGTGCAACGAAGAGGCCGGCAGGAGCCAGTAGTTCTGAAATCAGCTCCAGCGCGTCTTCAGAGACAACCCAGCTGCTAGAGAACGGTAACGTTCTCTGCCTTGGACTTGCCGGTCTTACGGTCTTGACCGACATCATAGCTGACCTTCTGGCCGTCCTGAAGCGAGTCCCCGTATGCAACTGCCGATATATGGACGAATACATCGGGGCCGCCATTGTCCGGCGTGATGAAGCCGAAGCCCTTATCCTGAGCGAAAAACTTTACAGTACCAGTTGCCATGCCATCCTCGCTGGTTGCTTTTGACGATCCTCGCATAGCGGTCATCGCATGAGACCACGAGTCTGACAATTGGCAAGCCGCAGTGCGCAAAGCAATGGTCGAGGCAGTCTGCTTCCTCAGACCTCTGCTCCTACGGGAGCAGCAGCGTCAAAACGTTCTAGAGCCTGGAGCCGAGGAAAGGCGGCATGGAAGCCGCCTTTCGCAGATGCGGCTAGCGTATGCTTAACGTGCTCCGAGGGTGATCGGATGCTCATCGGGGAGCGCCTCGTAGCGATCGCTGTCGAAGTTTGCCATACCATCAATCTTGCGCTCGGTGACGTTTGGTGCCTGAAGCGTTTCCTGATCGGTTACGTGAAGGGCTGACAGCGGGACAGCAGCGCGATTTTCGCCGAGGCCCAAGAACCCGCCAGATGTTACCACTGCATAGAGCCGGTTGTTGACGTTGACGACCTCCTCAATGTCGCCAAGGTCATTGCCGTCGGCACCAACGATGTCATAGTCCCTGATGTCGGCGACAGTCAGTGAGACTTCACTGGATGAACCGGCAGCAACGGCTGTGTTGGCGTCGTCACGCGACCCGCCCTGAGGAATCGCTGCTGTATTCTGGCGATCCACCTCCTCGGACTCGTTCTGTGCCTGACGGTTCTCAGCCTGCTTGTTCCGGTTCTCGGCCTGCTGCTTATTCTGTTCGAAACGGATCTCCGGTTCACCTTCGGCGCGATTCACCCGCACTTGTGCCTCTTCGGCTGTGTAGCGGATATTCGGTTCCTGCTCGGACTGCTGCATCCGCACTACCGGTTCACCCGATCGCTGCACCTGCACGTTGGCCTGCTCCTGGTCTTCCTGCATTCGAACCTGCGGCTGGCTCTCGCTGACGCGGACCTGAGGCTGGCCCTGCTCGACCTGAACCTGCGGCTGCGTCTGGCTGACGTTAACCTCCCCGGAAAGGTCCTCCCTTCACTGGCAACTCGAACTTGAAGATCTCGATCTTGGCGATTTTCATGTGCCCTCCTTATGCGGCTCCAGCATCCTAGCTCATCCGGCGGCCTCTGGCCGATCCGCATGGTCAGGAAGCGGCTCCATACCGGTCACTCAGTGCGAGCAAGTCGGATATTCGCTTATGAGTTATTTCAGACCGATAGCTCTCGCAATCACAGGGTCACCGGTCGGATCGGTTCAAGGCGAAGGCGCGTATCGCTACGGCAGCTTTGCGCCTCGACATCGGAAATAGAGACCGTCGTCGCTTCTGCCTGAAGCGGAGATCGTCTTGGGCAGTGGCGTCACATCGTCTGTGCGCCAAGACCGGTTATCAAGCACTATTTCAGCCGTATCAGGAGCCAACCCCTTGAGGAGTGTGCGTGGCGTCCGCTGTGGTAAGACGCGGGCAAGTTTATCCGCACCAAATGGTCGCCTTAACTTGCGATACTTCGAGCTTCAACCTGCGGGAGAAAGGCAGGAGCTGGAGGTTTGATCGGTGGCGTTACCTCCTGCCCATAGGATCACCCGCCGCCGGTCTAATGTGTCGCATCAGTCGGCGCCGGGTGCCCCACGGGCGCCCGGAGGTCGTGGGCGTCAGGAGCAGGCGGATTTCGCTCCAGATCGAAGATCAGGGTCTTCATTTCCGCTATCTCCCCAACCTGCGCCTCGATAGTCTGATCAGCCAGTTTGCGAACGAGCGGATTTTTGATGTGTGCCCGCTCACTCGTCATGAGCGCGATCGAATGGTGTGGGATCATTGCCTTCATGTAGCTAACGTCGCCCACTGTTTGCTGGCTACGAGCGAGCCAGAGACTACCCGCAAAGAGGACGACGCTCGCAACGACTATAGCGCCGTTCGCTATCTTGTTCTTGTACATACCCAGCATGAACAGGAGCATGATGAAGGCCATCGCTGCTCCCATGACGAGGGTCCATCCAGATTCGGGTATGGCTGTAGAAGACGTGCTCAAACGCGTAGGTGTTCAGGTACATCAGTCCGAACATCACCAAGGTAGACACAGCGATCATCGCGCCGAAGCGGCCGTAACCACTTCCTGCTAGGATTGCCCGCCACGCCTTTTCTCAGATCGGAGCTTGTTTGCGAGCGCCTTCCACAGACACCGGATGCTCGCTCGGACCGCTGGCAAGTGGGCCTCCTCGGCGTTGCAGGTGTGCAACACAAGATACGGAACCTATGCCGAAGACCGACAGTATCCCACCAAATCGCACCTAACCCGAGTTTCCTGAAAAACAGCAGAGCATTCTGAAAGACAGGTTTTTCGTGCTGTGCGTCTCATGCGGGCGGTTGGGTTCGTGCCTGCTGCGCCGCGTGAGTGATTTGAACCTCAGCTGCGACAGATTGGCCGAAGACTGTTGAGGGGACTTCGCATGCGAAAGCCGATTTCGCTGCGCGATACTGCGCGTCGTATTTCCAGAAGAACCATTTCTTCCCGGTGGTCACTAATCACGCCTGCTCCTATTCCGCAGGAAGGAGCAGCTCCAGTCAGATCTATGGGCGATAACGCCGCTTCGGCTCCGTCTTATGATTGCACCTTGGAAGACTTGAAGGCGCAGTTCCGCTTCCGGCGGCGTCATGCTCTAGTCGGATTCGTGTTCCTTGCAGGTTGCGCTTTTATGGACGCGCACTCCGAAGCCCATGCTCAAGCCGTTCCGACAATTGCTTGTACAACCAACGGTGCGATCTTCAATACCGCTTACAATGGCGATAGCGGCCCCCCGCTTACTTCAGGTCTGGACCCAAGGTGGGATGTCGCAACGACCGCGACGAACGTCATAGGTACTCCCCCAGGCGGGCTGAGTTATGCCGACGCGTCTGTTGTCGCCAACCCTACACCACTTTGGATAGTCTCGCCGTTCGGAAATGCAAATTGGATCTCCCATAATGCAACTGGCGGACAAGCCACAAACTTAGATGCCTTTTTTCGATACCAGTTTAACCTTGCACCTGAGGTGGATCCAAGCACATTTAGGCTGAACCTGGATATCTATACCGACAACACGGTATGGGAAACATGGGTAAACGGCCAAGGCCAAAACATTCGCTCTCCTTACACAGGTGATCCCTATTATCATCCTGGATTCACATCTGGCGGACAGTTTAGCGCCTCGCTGGATTCTGATTGGCAGATTGGCCTGAACACAGTCATTGTTCACGTTAAGTCAGCACCCGGAGCCATTGGCTTTCTTGGACAGGTCACATCGTCGGGTTTATGCACGGGCCTTTCCATCGAGAAAACCGGCACGCTCAGCGACCTCAACGGCAATGACCTCATCGACCTGGGTGAAACGATCTCCTACTCGTTCTTGGTGGAAAACACTGGGACTGCTCCGCTGACCGATGTCACGGTCAACGACCCGCTGCTTGCGAATGCGGGTGTTGCGCTCGACCAGGGCCCGCAGACACTGGCGCCAGGTGCCACCTTCACCTTCACCGCGACCTATACGCCGACGCAGGCCGACATAGATGCAGGATCGGTCACCAACACCGCGACCGGTACCGGCACCCCGCCATCCGGTCCGCCGATCGATAGTCCGCCAGACACCGTCATCGTGCCGCCAGCCACCACACCTGGCATGACAATCGAAAAGACCGGCACGCTGAACGACCTCAACGGCAATGATCTCATCGATCTCGGCGAGACAATCTCCTACTCGTTCCTGGTGGAGAACACCGGGGCGGTGACGCTGACCGGCGTGACGGTCAACGACCCACTTCTTGCCAATGCAGGTGTTGCGCTCGACCAGGGCCCGCAGACACTGGCGCCAGGTACCGCCTTCACCTTCACCGCGGCCTACACGCCGACGCAAGCCGACATAGATGCAGGTTCGGTCACCAACACCGCGACCGGTACCGGCACCCCGCCATCCGGTCCGCCGATCGATAGTCCGCCGGATACCGTCGTCGTGCCGCCAGCGACCACGCCGGACATGACCATCCAGAAAACGGGCACGCTCAACGACCTCAATGGCAATGACCTCATCGACCTCGGTGAAACGATCTCCTATGAATTCCTGGTCATCAACACTGGTAGCGTGACACTGACTAATGTCAGCGTCGATGACGCCCTAGTGGCTGTCGATCAAGGCCCGCAAACGCTGGCGCCCGGTGGAAGTTATATCTTCACCGCGACCTACACGCCGACACAGGCCGACATAGATGCAGGTTCGGTCACCAACACCGCGACCGGTACCGGCACCCCGCCATCCGGTCCGCCCATCGATAGTCCGCCGGATACCGTCATCGTGCCGCCGGCAACCACGCCGGACATGACCATCCAGAAAACGGGCACGCTCAACGACCTCAACGGCAACAACCTCATCGACCTGGGTGAAACGATCTCCTACTCGTTCCTGGTGGAGAACACCGGGGCGGTGACGCTGACCGGCGTGACGGTCAACGACCCACTTCTTGCCAATGCAGGTGTTGCGCTTGACCAGGGCCCGCAGACACTGGCGCCAGCTGCCACCTTCACCTTCACCGCGACCTACACGCCGACGCAAGCCGACATAGATGCAGGTTCGGTCACCAACACCGCGACCGGTACCGGCACCCCACCATCCGGTCCGCCGATCGATAGTCCGCCCGACACCGTCATCGTGCCGCCGGCAACCACGCCGGACATGACCATCCAGAAGACCGGCACGCTAAACGACCTCAACGGCAACAACCTCATCGACCTGGGTGAAACGATCTCCTACTCGTTCCTGGTGGAGAACACCGGGGCGGTGACGCTGACCGGCGTGACGGTCAACGACCCGCTTCTTGCCAATGCGGGTGTTTCGCTTGACCAGGGACCGCAGACACTGGCGCCAGGCGCCACCTTCACCTTCACCGCGGCCTACACCCCGACGCAAGCCGACATAGATGCAGGTTCGGTCACCAACACCGCGACCGGTACCGGCACTCCGCCATCCGGTCCGCCGATCGATAGTCCGCCCGACACCGTCATCGTGCCGCCGAATCCGCCGAGTCTTCGGACAGAGAAGACGGGCACTTTCAACGATGCGAATGGCGACAGTTATTCCAGCGTCGGGGACACGCTTACCTATACGATCACCATTTCCAATACGGGTGGTGCCGTGGTGACAGGTGTAACCCCGAACGATCCTGGCCCGACCTTCAACGGTCAGCCGGCAGGAGGCATTCTGTCAAGCTTCCAACCGGCACCCGTCACGCTCGCGCCTGGCGAAGCACAAGTCTTCACCGCAACCTACACTCTGTCGCAAAGTGACATCGACAATTCCGCCGGCCTCAACGACAGCATTCAGAACTTAGCCAGCGCTCAGGGGCAGTCAGGCGGGGGCAGCGTTCCTTCCAACACGTCGACCAGCACGATTACACCGCCGGCGGCCATGCCGTCGGACATAACGATCATCAAGCAGGCGCAGCTCCGTTACATCCGGCGGGGCGAGCGAGCGCCTTACGTCATCCGCGTGACCAACAACACCGACCGCAATGTCGGAAATATTACGGTCACGGATACAATGCCGTCCGGCTTCCGATACGTGGAAGGTTCTGCCACGGTCGACGGCGTCGAAGTGACGCCAGTGGTCAATGGGCTGCGGGTGCGGTTTGAAAATATTTCGCTCGGTCCGAATGCCGAAGTGGAAATCCGCCTTCAGACGCTTGCTTTGAGTACTGCAGGACCGGGCCGTCACACCAACCGGGCGAATGCGACCGACCCGAGCGGCTCACCAGTGGCGCCGGAAGCCTCGGCCGTCATCGAAATCCTCGCCGAGCCAATCTTCGACTGCGGCGAGATCATCGGCAAGGTGTTCGACGATACCAATGGCAATGGCTATCAAGACGAAGGCGAGCCCGGATTGCCCGGTGTCCGCATTGCCACCGTCAAGGGCTGGCTCATCACAACCGACAAGCATGGGCGATTCCATGTCGCTTGCGCCGATCTTCCGGATCAGCGCATCGGCTCCAACTTCATCATGAAGCTCGACACCCGCACGCTGCCCACCGGCTATCGGGTGACCACCGAGAACCCGCGCGTGGTTCGTCTCACCGCCGGCAAGATGACCAAGCTCAACTTCGGAGCATCGATCGGTCGTGTCGTGCGTCTCGACATCAAGGACGAGGCCTTCAAGCCGGGCAGCATCGAACTAAGGGAGCGTTGGGCTGCCGGTGTCGATCGATTGATCGAAACGTTGCGATCGGAGCGATCCGTTCTACGGCTCAGCTACATCGACGCCGTGGCAGATCGGCAACTCGCAAAGGAGCGTGTGAAGGATCTTCAAAAACTGATTGCCGAGCGATGGAGGCGCGACGGGGCGCGCTACGAACTGGACATTGAGACGCGCGTGGAGGTGGGACAATGAGCACGATCAGGTTTCCTGCAAAATCCGCCACTTCCGCGCCTCGCTTCACTACTCTCCTTGCCAGCACCGCACTCGCCGGAATAACCCTGGTGACCACGGCGGCTGTGGCGCAGGAACAGTTAAATGGCAAGAAGCTTGGCGCCGCCGCGGTTCGAGAACTTCCGATTGGAGCAAACACCGAACGGGAGAGCATGAGCGATGTGGGTGAGATTCCTTTCGCAATCAGCGTGGACGGCGAGACTGTCGACAAGAGCGAAACACCTGCGGTGAAGGGAGCGAGGCCCGCCGTTGCGCAGGAGTCGGGAGGTAAGGCGGTAAAGCCGGTCGACCAGCAACGCCAGACCGACCTGGCTTTGCACCGGGTCGACATCAACATCAAATATGATGGCCTTCAGGCCAATCCGATGCTGAACGTGTCTACCACGCCGATGCGCCGTACCTACCGCGCCGGGGAGCCGGTCCGGTTCCTCGCCACATCCAATTATCCTGGCTTCATCGAGCGCTCCGAAATCCGGATCTATGAGATGGATGGCACCAAGGCCACGAGGAACCCTGTTGCGGTTTTGCCGGTCTCCATCAACGGCGAGGCGGCGTGGCCAATGTCCTCTTCGGAGGAAATGCATGAGTTCAGCTATGTGCTCCGCGTGTATGACGCGCAGGGGCGCTTTGATGAAACCGAGCCGCTGACGCTTGCCCGTAGCGAAAGGGAACTGAAGCCGGAGAAGAAGCCCGAAGCGTTCGCACCCGGTATGGGTGAAGACCGCACTGCCATTCGCAATATTCCAATACGTGGTGGTGCGGTCACCATCTATGGCAACCATGTCCCGCCGGGCTTCGAGGTCGAGGCCATGGGCGAAACAATACCGGTTGACAAAAATCAGGGCTTCGTCGTCCAGCGTATCCTACCGCCCGGCGACCACGATGTTGACATCGGGTTGAACGGCGTCTCGAAATCGGGGGGTCTGAACTTCAACCGGCAGATCAACATCCCAGACGATGACTGGTTCTATGTCGGCCTTGCCGATCTGACCATCGGCAAAAAGACAGGCGACGATAATATCGAAACCGTCCGCCCCGGTGAGTATGACGAGGTCTATTCGAAGGGCCGGCTTGCCTTCTACCTCAAAGGAAAGATCAAGGGAGAATATCTCCTGACGGCAGCCGCCGATTCTGGGGAAGACGACCTGGAGGACCTGTTCCGTAACCTGGACGAAAAAGATCCACGTCAGCTCCTGCGGCGGCTCGATCCCGATGACTATTATCCGGTCTATGGCGACGACTCGACATTTGTAGAGGATGCTCCGACCAAGGGGAAGTTCTACATCCGCCTCGAGCGTGGCGACAGCCATGTGATGTGGGGCAATTACAAGACGAGCGTCACCGGGACGGAGTTCCTTCGGCAGGAGAGGGGGCTTTACGGGGCTCATGCTGCCTACCGGTCGGAAGCCAGCACTTCCTTCGGCGAAAGGCAGACAGAGGTCACTGTCTATGCCGCTCAACCCGATACGTTGCCTCATCGCGAGGAGTTCCTCGCCACCGGCGGCTCAGCCTACTTCATGAAGCGGCAGGATATCGTCGAGGGGTCGGAGACCGTGACGGTGGAAATCCGCGACGAGATCACCGGTCGTGTGATCGAGCGTCGTGTTCTGCAATACGGCGAGGATTATAGCTTCGACTATATCCAGGGCGTGCTGATCCTCAGGCGGCCGCTCTCCTCGACGGCGGGCACGTCCGGTCCCGTTCGGGACGGAGCGCTTGGCGGCAACAAGGTCTATCTCAACGCCCAGTACGAGTACACGCCGGTCGCCAGCGACGTGGACGGTTACGCCTATGGCGGCCGTGCCCAGCATTGGGTGAACGACAAGGTGCGTGTCGGCGTGACCGGCATGGAAGAGAGTACCGGCCTTGCCGATCAGCAGGCGCTCGGCGCCGACGTCAAGATCCGGCACTCCGAAACCACCTTCGTCGAAGCCGAAGTGGCCCATTCCAAAGGGCCTGGATTCGGCATGTCGCGGTCGACCGATGGCGGTCTGACCAACAGCGATACGGCTATTGCCGGAAGTCCAGGCCAATCGGCGTCTGCCTGGCGTGTCAAGGGCCAGTTCGATCTTGCCGATCTGAGCGACGGCGGCATGAAGGGCATTGTCGGCGGCTATTACGAGAACAAGGAGGCGGGCTTCTCCACGCTCTACGATCAGCTTTATGTCGACAAGCGGATCTGGGGTGCCCATGCGGACGTGGATTTGACGGACAAGGTCGAAGCGAAGCTGACCTATGACGACTTCCACGATGATGCGGGGCAGATCAAGCGGGAAGGTTCCTCAAGCCTTAGCTATCAGTGGGACCAGTACTGGAAGATCTCCTTCGGCGTCACCTATACCGAGTTGATGTCGCCGCTCGCGATCGCCGCTGGGAAAAGCGGCTATGACGGCTCGCGCCTGGATGCCGGCGTAAGGGTCGACTATCGCTGGGATGAGGACCTTCTCTTATATGCCTTCGGGCAGGGCACAGTCGACCGGTCGGGTGACATCAGCCGCAACGATCGCGTCGGCGTCGGGACGGAAATGCAGTTGACCGACAAGATCGGCGCCAACGCCGAGATCTCCTATGGTACCCATGGAGTCGGTGGGCTTGCCGCGCTGACCTATGACCCGAATGCCGATGATCACTATTATATTGGCTACAAGCTAGATCCCGATCGCGCCTTCGATCTCGATCGGACCTATGATTTGGTCGGAACAGACAAGGGTGCGATCGTCGCTGGCGCCAAAAGAAAGATGGACGATGTCGCGTCTGCCTATGCCGAGAGCAGCTATGACATGTTCGGTCAGCGCAACTCGCTCACCCAGACCTATGGCATCGTCTACACGCCAGACGACATCTGGACGATAGATGGTGGCTTTGAGGCCGGGCGCGTCCGTGACGAAACAATCGACAGAGCCGGGATCCAGCGGTCTGACTTCGATCGCTACGCACCATCACTGTCGATCGGCTACAAAGATGAGGAAGCCGGGATTGCCGCACGCCTGCGTGGAGAAGTCCGCATCGAGGATTCCGACGACGGTACCCGCGACCAGAACACCTACCTGATGGCGGCGGGTGTCTCCTGGAAGACAAGCGAGGACTGGCGTCTTCTCGCCAACATCGATGCTGTCGTTTCGGATGCCGTTTCGACCGTCACCTCGTTCCAGGACACCGACTATGTTGAGGCATCGCTCGGTTATGCCTATCGACCGATCGATAACGACCGGCTGAATATCCTATTCAAATACACCTGGCTGTATGACATGCCCGGCAACAACCAACTCGTCAGCGGGTCGACCGGAGACGTACTCGCTCCCGCCCAGCGTAGCCAAATTCTGTCGGCGGACCTCATCTACGACCTGTTCCCCTGGTTGTCCGTAGGTGGCAAATATGGCTATCGCTTCGGCGAGGTCCGTTACCGCACAGAAGGCGGAGCCGGGAGTGACTTCGAGGACGACTGGCAGTCGTCATCTGCGCATCTTGGAATTCTGCGGGCAGACCTGCATGTCGTCAACAATTGGGACGTTCTTCTTGAGGGACGCGTCATGCACATGCCGGAGGCGGAAACGACCGACTTGGGCGCCTTGGTCGCCGTTTATCGCCACGTCGGTAACAACTTCAAGGTTGGCGTCGGCTACAATTTCGGCAACTTTTCCGACGATCTGCGCGACCTGACGCTTGACGACGAGGGTATCTTCCTCAACGCGGTCGGGAAGTTCTAACGGTCATAGCTCTCCGCGGTCGCGGAGAGCAGGCTTACCAAAGGATTCGCACGGCGTTACAACGATGCAAGATGACCATACATGGAAATGTGACGGTTGTGGCCGGGAGCACGAGCTTCGCAAGATTGACTCCCATCGCTGGGTCAGGTGCGATGAAGAGTTCGTTGGCGAGCAGCTATGCCAAATAGAGATGCTACAACTGTGCGCATCCTGCCAAGCGCGACTTCTGGCGCGACACGATCCCGATCTGTTACAATACTGAGGCGAGCGCTCGTCATATCGGTAACAAAGTGTTTTTAGATAACGATTTTTAGTAATGGTTCTGCCTCGCCGCGACCGCTATGGTCTCCTGCAACGGTGCGCGTACGATAGGCCGGATGAATGTTTCAAACGAACAAACCGTTCACGGACGCTACCCTACTAGACCCTGTGCCTCATGACGTCGGGCCGCGAAAGTTTACGTTCCGAGGTGGGGTGGCACACAGTAGCCGGACACCAGGTGCTCAGGAATTTTTGTCGACGGGGCATTGGCTAGTAGTAGCGTTAGCCGCCTCACCTGGGTTAAGGGTCTCGTTCGCCGATGAGCCGCTCAAACCAAAACATGTGGTACCAGGTGCGTTGGCCGTGATTCCTGCCGGGCTTCAGAGCAGGGTGGAATGGACCTCACCGATGGAAAATATCATTGTGTCCATCTCTCCGGACAGCTTCGCAGAACTCGCCGGACATGAATTGGGCCGATCTGACGTCAACTTGTTGCCAACCCACGTCACCCTGGACAGGACGGCGCTTCAGTTCGCCAAGCTGATCAGAACCGAACTCGGCAGACATCAGAAGGCAAATGATCTCTGTCTCGATTCATTGATCACCTTGCTTGGTATCCATGCCATTCGAAACTATTCGGATGCTGCAAAGCCGAGAGCGACCGGCGGACGCGGGCTTTCCGAACGCGCGACCAAAAGGATTGAAGAGTATCTGCGGGAGAACTTCAGGCGCAAGCTCACTGTCGCAGAACTCGCCGGCATCTGCGACCTGTCTCCGGGACATTTTGCCGACGCCTTTACCGTAACATTCGGAACATCTCCTCACCAGTATGTACTGGAACTTCGCATGAGTTTCGCCGAACAATTGTTGACTAACTCCGACAAGGCCCTTGCAGAAATCGCTTTTTTAAGCGGCTTCTCCAGTCAAAGCCATTTAACTAGCACATTGCGCACCCATCGCCAGAGAACTCCAAGGCAATATCGTTAGCAGCCGCTCCCGGGCAGACCTCCCGCTCAGCTGATTATTATGCCCCCGTTCCTGGGGAGATATTCGCTTTGACGCTCCGTCAACAGCCCCGCGGAACTTAAGTGATCCCTAAGTAGCCCTCGCGTCGCGCTTGCATTTGTGAAATATAGCTTGATGGGTTCGCGCGGGAGGCAACGGAAATGGCACAAGCAACCTGGATTTGCGCAGGGTGCGATAGTCAATTTCCTACAAGGAAGATCGACGATTTTCGATTTCTTTGCGTGTCGGTATCTGCTTTAAGTGGGTCTCCACGTCTGAAGAAGACCTACGAACTTTGTCCGACCTGCCAAGTAAAGCTTGTTGATATAGTCGAGCCGAAGAACTGGCCACGGCCTCAATATTAATATTGACTGGCGCGGACTGAGTTTCGGGTTTGCGTGCATCTAAATCCAATTCGTTCTCGATCGGCCCGGTTTTTGGGGATGAAAGGCATCTTGTCGTTGGCACTTATCCGGGGTCTGCCTCACTTTGTGTGTAGATCGGCCGATTTGATCGGCATCATCCGTGCTCTGAGAAGCTCTGGACCCACTCGGCCATACATGGTAAGCATTCGGCGTAGGCCGCGGATGGGCCGGCTTCCGGTCAGTGGCGGTTGTTCTGGCTTTTTGCGTAACCAGCTTTTCCAAGGGTTCGGCGGCGCGCGAGTTTAGCTATCCGATCATTGATCGTATCGACACCAATATCGTCCGGCGCGAAGCGACCTCCGTACCAGTCCACAACTTCGCGGTGTTGCGCATGTCGAGGCTTTGCCATTGCGTTGAGGAATTCCTCGAAGCCGGGCAAGCCGCCGACATCTTCCGGCGGCGCGCGCCGGTCGCCTTCGATGAAGCGTGGATATTCAACTGCCGGATCGGCGTCCGTGACGGCCTCGACAGTGATTGAATGCCGCCAGTCGTCGCCGAAGTCATAGGTATAGCTGATGGTGGTGATGCCGCGATCCACCAGAGCGCCGATCCGAACATTGCGGGCGGCATAGGTCTCGCGGCCGAAGTCCCATTCAGGATCGGGAACTGCATAGCGCTTGCCGCCGGCATTGAACTCGAAGAGGTGATAATCCTGGAACAGCATGACGGTCTGGATGACGTCGTGCAGCCCCTTCAGGCTGGTGGTGATCGGGACCTCGACCCTGCGCCAGATGGCTGGCTCGATATGATCGAGCTTGACGAGAAGTCGGGCGATCCGTTCGTTGGAGGTCATGATGCCAATGCCATGGGTGCTTCTGCCCGTGTCCAGTTCCACGGAAGCAGTTGCTCCAGCCTACTGACAGGAGTGTCAGCGATACGAGCGAGGACGTCGGCAAGCCAAGCCTGCGGATCGACGTCGTTGAGCTTGGCGCTCATGATGAGTGTCGCCATGAACACGGCTCGATCAGCACCACGATCTGATCCGGCAACAGCCATGACTTTCTGCCTAGTGCGAAGCCTCTGAGCGCACGCTGGGCGGCGTTGTTCGTGAGGCAAACCCGGCCATCGTCGAGGAATGACGTAAAGCCATCCCAGCGCTTCAGCATATAGTCGATTGCCTCGGCAACGGGAGCGCTACGCGACAGCTTTGCCCGCTCGCTTTGCAGCCAGTCGTGCAGTTCCTCAACGAGCGGCAGGCTGTTCTTACGGCGGTGCTCCAGTCGCTGCTCGGCGGCAAGACCGTTGATCGCCCGTCCGACGTCGAACAGGGCATCGATCCGTTTGACGGCCTCCAATGCCATTGGCGAGATCGGCGCAGCTTTGCTGCCACGTTTGGCGTTCGCGGCGATGTCGGCCAGCACGAAGAACTTGCGGCGCGAATGTGCCCAGCAGAGTGCTTGGCGCAGAGGCGTAGGATCGCGATCTACCTTGAACAGCGGATTATAGCCGCCATAGGCATCCGCCTGCAGAATGCCGGTGAAGGTCTTCAGGTGGCGTTCGGGATGCTCCTGCCGCCGATCTCGTGAGGCATAGTAGAGGGCGGCGGGCGGTGCCTGTCCGCCGAACGGTCGATCGTCCCTAACGTAGGTCCAGATGCGGCCCGTATCGGTCTTTCCCTTCGCCGGGATCGGCACGGTCGTGTCGTCGCCATGCAGCCGCTCGGCGGCCAGGACATGAGCCTCGATCAGCGAATGGATTGGCTTGAGGGCTGCGGTACACGCGCCGACCTGATCGGCCAGTGTCGGCAGGCTGAGGTCGATGCCCTCGCGGGCATAGCGTTCGCTTTGGCGATTGAGCGGCTGATGCTGGGCGAACTTCTCGAACAGGATCATAGCCAGCAAGTTTGGTCCGGCAAAGCCGCGGGGTGTCACATGGAAGGGTGCTGGCGGCTGGGTGATCTTCTCGCACTCGCGGCAGGAGAACTTCTCCCGCACCGTCTGGATGACCTTCCACTGACGCGGGATGACCTCCAGGGTCTCGGTGATATCCTCGCCGAGCTTCGACAGCTTGGCCGAGCCGCAGCAGGGGCAACTGGATGGGGCGGCGATAACGAGGCGCTCGCGCGGCAGATGTTCAGGAAACGGCTTGCGGGATGGCCGCTTGCGCTCGAAAGCCCTGACACTCGATGCCTTGGCAAGCATCTCTGCCGCGAGCTCATCTTCGCCAGCATCAGCTTCGAGTTCTTCGAGCTGCAGTTCCATCTGTTCGAGAAGCCGCGCTTTGCGCTCGGAGCGACTGCCATAAAGCTCCCGGCGGACTTTCTCGATCTCCAGCTTCAACCGCGCGATCAGCGCCTCGGAATGCGACACGAGCGCTTTTGCGCTGGCGGCCTCCGCCTTGGCAGCCGCCGCTTCTACCTCGGCAGCAACACGCCGCGCACGCTCTTCAGCCAGCAGTGCGAGCGCATTGGCAAGGTCATCCGGGAGCTGTTCGGCGGGGTTGTTCATGGTGAGATGGAATCATATTCGACTGCGCCATTCCAGCGTTTTTGCTCATCCGGCCGAAGTTGGTCGCCAGGTCTTTTGCGGCATCCGCCAGTCAATACCCTCCAGCAGATAGCCAAGCTGCCCCGGCGTAATCACCACCGTGCCATCGGCCGCTGATGGCCAGATGAAGCGTCCCCGCTCCAGCTTCTTCGTGAACAAGCAAGCTCCCTGGCCATCGTGCCAGATGACCTTGATCAGGCCGCCGCCACGCCCTCGGAACACGAATAGATGGCCACACATCGGATCGCGCTTCAGGGTCTCTTGCACCATCAGCGACAGGCCGGGAAAGCCCTTGCGCATGTCCGTATGGCCGGTTGCCAACCAGACCTTCACGCCAGCAGGAACAGGAATCATCGCCGACCCAGCACACAGTCGAGAATGCGACCGAGCGCCTGCGTGTCGATGTCGCTGTCCACGCGGACACGACGACCACGGCCCAGCTCAATAGTTACATCGCTGCGCTTTCGGCGGGGTTGTGGCGGAATAGGCGTATCCGGGGCAGCGAATTGGGCTGCCGGCGCGGTCTCCGACACGATCACGGGCACCAACGTGCTCGATACCTGCATCGACGGCTCCTCAATCCGGCACAGTTCTTTGCGCCAACGAAAGAGCTGACTGACATGGATACCGGCGGCGCGGGCTACCTCCGAGATCACAGCGTCAGGTTCAAAGCAGGCAGCAACGAGCCGCTCCTTCTCCTCGCGAGACCAGCGGCGACGGCGCTCGACAGACGTGATCACTTCAATCGGATGCTTCGTCATATGACTACTCCTAGTGCTACCACTAGGACTGGCAGTCAGCAGCCCATCATCGCAAGGCGGCCCTCACCGGGGGCTTACTAGAAACCAAGTGGAAATTGATATCTACGCCTTTTGTGGTTTGGCTCCCCAGGCGACCGTCTCAAGTCCCCATTTCAACTCATCACATGGGAAAAATTGTCGGCAAGCCTATCAAAGTTTCACCCGCGTTAGCCCAGCGGCTGCCCAGTGCGTCCTAGTCAGAATGACGAAAGCCAAGCAGCTGACCCGGTGTTTCTTCTGTCGAACCGGAGGGCCGCCCACGACTGTCACGCGTCTTTCCGGCCGAAGAAGGTCGGCGCCTTAGCGCCTCCTCTCAACAGGCGAATTATTGACGGCGACGACATCCCGGCCGGCTCGTCGCGTCGGCTCAGCGTAAAACCTGCAGCCACATCAAGTCGACTGGCCACCAACGACGGTAAGGATTGCGCCGGTGACGTGTCGGGCCCCGGGGCTTGCCAGGAAGGCCACGACGGCCGCGATGTCCTCGGGTGCACCGTAGCGACCAAGGGGGCTGAGGCTGCGCTGAAAATCAGCCGATTCGCCGCTGGCGGGATTCATGTCGGTATCCGTCGATTCAGGCTGAACCAGATTGACGGTAATGTCCTTGGGTCCCAGTTCGCGTGCTAGGCCCCGCGTAAACGACTGAGCGCGGACTTCGTCATGAAATATACTGTGCCAGTGTCACCGACGATGCGTTCTGCCCCGGCAGAGCCGATGGTCAGAATGCGACCCCCGGCGTGAAGATGCGGGATGGCCGCCTGGGCCGCGAGGATGGGCGCGCGCACATTCACGCCCAACAGCGCATCGATATCGGCAACGCTGAAGTCAGCGATCGTGGAATACAGCGCGATCGCTGCGTTATTGACAAGGATATCAAGCCCGCCATGCGCCGCGGCAGCCTCGTCCACGGAGCGCTTTACATCCGCTGGATTGGCACTGTTGGCCTGAATGGCAAGCCCACGCCGCCCCTTAGCTTGGATGGCCTCGACCACCTCAGCCGCTCGATCGGTCGAACGTTCATAGGTGATTGCGACGTCCGCCCCTTTCTCTGCGAGGGCAATAGCAATCGCTGCGCCGATGCCACGCGAGGCGCCGGTTACAAGCGCACGCCTTCCCAACAACTCCGTCATGATCAAGCCATTCTGTAATGGATGACTAGCGGCAATCAGGTCATCGACCAGCTGGCGGACATCGGCTGCAGTCTTCAATCTGGGAGCATGTGTCTTTGTTGCTAAACCTCTTCCTTGAAAGCTCCGTTCCGCCTCATTCCATCATAGGCAAGTTGCGCCCCTGTCAGCTCCGTTCCGTTGGCGAGTGACCAGTTGTAGAGAGCAGCGAAGGGCTCGCGAAGCGACGCGCCAAGAGCCGTGATTGTGTACTCGACGCCGACCGGCTGCGTCGGGAGCACCTTGCGGCTGATGAGACCGTTTCGCTCCAACCGCTTCAGTGCATCTGACAGCGCCTTGTGGGTAATACCATCGAGGCGCCGTTTCAGGTCGTTGAATCGCGCCGGCTGCGTGCACAGGACGCTGAGGATCAGCACCGCCCACTTGTTGGCGATCTGTTCGAGGATGGGCCGTGTCGCGGCCACGTCGAGCGGCAGTTCGAGCGCATCATTGGCCATGGGTATACGCCTCTATATCAAGGCACTTCTAAGTGCGTTCTTGTGCCTAGATACAGAAATGATACCTATTTGTCCATCACCCTACCTGTGAGGACATATGAGCAGACTTTCCAAAAAGATTTCGGTCGTCGTCGGCGGCCACGACGGCATCGGCGGCGCCATCGCACAACGCTTCGCAGCAGAGGGCGCCACCGTCTATGCGACCAGCCGCCGTGCCGAAGAAGGCGACGTAGGCCACGGTGTCGGCACGCTGCGCACGCGCCGCGTCGACGCTTCCGACGTGACGGCGCTCGCCGCCTTCTTTGAGGCGGTGCGCAGCGAGGCCGGACGGGTGGACGTGCTTGCCGTCAGCGCCGGCATCTCCGAGTTCGCAACCCTCGATACAATCGAAGAAGATCACTTCGACCGCACGTTCGCACTTAATGTTCGTTCGCTCCTGTTCGCCACCAAGGCCGCGACAGCAATCATGCCGGATGGCGGTTCGGTGGTGCTGGTGGGATCGATCGCGGATCAGATCGGCACCAAGGGCTACGGCGTCTACGGTGCGACGAAGGCGGCGGTGCGCTCGTTTGCGCGCACCTGGGCCAACGAGCTTGCCCCCCGCAACATCCGCGTTAATGTCGTGGCGCCGGGTCCGACCGACACCGCAATGTTCGCGGCGGCGTCCGACGAGGTGCGCGACACCCTGACAATGCTGATCCCGCTCGCCCGAATGGGGCGGGCCGACGAAGTGGCCTCCGCCGCGCTTTTTCTCGCCAGCGAGGAGGCGGGCTTCATTACGGGCGCCGAGCTGCCGGTCGATGGTGGCATGGCGCAGGTATGATCCTCCCAACCAAAAGAGAATGGTGCAACATGACTCGTTTCCTCTCACGGGCGGCTCGGCCTCTGGCCGCCGCCTTCCTCGCCCTGGCGCTCGAGGTCACCAACCTTTCGCCGGTCGCGGCGGCCGATGCGGGCCCTTCGCCGATCGCATTGCGGTCAGCGACGGCACAGCCGGCGGTGCCTGGCGTCAACGCTGATATCCAACTCCTGCACCACACCATGCTCGGGGTCAGTGGCCGGCCGGTGCCGGCCACCACGCTGCTGCTGACGCCGAAGGGCGCACCCCCGGCGGGTGGCTGGCCGATCGTCGGCTGGGAACACGGCACGACCACGCCTGGACAGCGGACGTGCGCGCCGAGCCAGACCCCAGAATTGGACGGCGGCCTGACCCGTGACGGCTTCAAGAGCGATTATTCTTGGCAGATCAGTCAGTTCATCGATGCGGGCTATGCCGTGGTCGCGCCTGACCTCGAAGGGCTTGGCCCCGATGCGACCACGCCTTACCCCTATTACAGCCTGTCGAGCCTCGCCCGCTCGCTGGTCGCAGGCGTCGTGGCGGCGCGCGCGGCGGAGCCGAGCCTATCAGAGCGCTGGGCGGTCGTCGGCCATTCGGATGGCGGTCACGGAGTCCTGGGCGTCGAGGCGCTCGCGAAGGAAGCGACCGGTCTTGCCTTCGCCGGCACGGTCGCCTCGGCGCCCTACGTCGCGATCGAAGCTCACGCTGCCCGTTTCGAAGCGGATGCCAAGACGGCTTCGGACGAAGCGGCGGCGCATCAGGGCCTGATGATGCAGCAGTTCCAGGGCGCACTGATGGCAACTGGCCTGAAGGTTACACAGCCATCCTTCGATGAAGCGTCGATCATGGGACCGGACTTGGCTGAGACGCTTCCGCGCTTCCGCTCGTTATGCTCAGTAGCGGCAATCGGGACGATCGACGCGGCGGTCAAGGCGAAAGGGAGAGCCTTCGAGGGGTTGAACGCCGACTGGGGTAGTCAGCCGCAGATGCACGCCTTCCTGGCCGCCAACGATCCCGCCGTCATGCCAGACTATACGTTGCACCAGCCCCTCCTGATCGTCCAAGGCAATGCTGACCCATTTGTTCTTGAGGCGCTTCAAACTCGCTTCGCGGACAGGCTTAAGGCCAGCGGCGCGCGGCTTACCTACAAGGTCTACGATGGCGCAGACCACTTCAGCATCATCCGCCGGGCCAACGCGGATGTGTTGGACTTCCTGCGCCAACAGTTCGCCCGTTGATCTGCAGCGCGCCGGCCCCGCGGGGCCGGCGCTTCATCCCACCGCACGGAAGCCATCAATGACCAAGACCCTCAACCGGCAGGTACAACTAGTCAGGAGACCGCAGGGCGCGCCGGTGCCCGGCGACTTCCGCATCGTGGACGGCCGTGTGCCGGCGCCAAGCGAGGGACAGATGCTCCTGCGCAATCTCTACCTGTCGCTCGACCCTTACATGCGTGGCCGGATGAACGACAGTCGTGACTCCTACGCGCCACCCTATGCACTCGACGCACCGCTTGGAGGCGGGACGGTCGCGCGGGTGGTGCGATCGCGCCTCGACAGCTTCGCCGAAGGTGACTTGGTGGTCACGCCCGACGCTGGCTGGCAGACCTTCGCGATATCGGATGGTATCGGTCTGCGCCGCCTTCCGAACGACATGGAGCAGCCTTCTCAGGCCCTGGGCGTCCTGGGCATGACTGGCTTCACGGCTTGGTGGGGCCTGACGGCGATCGGACGGCCGAGGGCGGGTGAAACGCTGGTCGTGTCGGCGGCGGCGGGCGCTGTGGGCTCCGTGGTAGGACAGATTGGCCGTCTGCTTGGCTGCCGCGTCGTTGGCATCGCGGGCGGAGCCGATAAATGCCGTCAGGTTGTGGAGGAAATGAGCTTCGACGCATGCCTCGACTATCGCGCGCCCGACCTTCCCGTTCGACTACGCGAGGCCGCACCCGATGGGATAGATATCTACTTTGAGAATGTCGGCGGCGCCGTCCGCGAGGCCGTCTGGCCGTTTCTCAACAATGACGCACGCGTGCCCCTATGCGGGCTGGTGTCGGGCTACAATGGCATCACAGAGGGAACGGGTGGGATCCACGCCTTGCTCATGTCGCTGATCGTCAAACGGATCCGCCTTCAAGGTTTTATGAACGCCGAACACCTCGATTGCTTTTCAGATTTTGAGCGGCAAATGCGGGGCTGGCTCGATGCCGGCCATCTCCGCGCGCACGAAACCATTGTGGACGGGCTGGATCAGGCACCCGCCGCCTTCGTCGGGCTGTTCGAAGGACACAACACAGGCAAGCTGGTGGTCAGACTGCCGGAATGATTTGGTCACATGCGAACTGGTTGAGCATTGGGATTTCGATTTAGGAGATCCGCTCTTCAACGGATATCCTAACTCATGCATCGACCTCGGAAACCTCGCCACGACTATGGAAGACAATGAGGGGAACCGCGCGCAGATCGAGTGGAAGACGCGCGAGATCTTGGCGCTACCTGCTGTACCCATTCTTCTCGGCGGAGACAATTCCACTCCGATACCTTTCCTAGCTGGCTTCGCTGATCATGGGCCGAACTGGGGTACTGCAGATCGATGCTCATATCGACTGGCGTGACGAACTAGGCGATGAACGTTACGGCTATTCCAGCCCGATACGCCGGGCAAGCGAGATGCCGCACGTTGCGGCAATTGTTCAGGTCGGGATGCGCGGGGTGGAAAGTGCTCGTCTCGCAGAACTTGAAGCAGCGGCCGTTTATGGCAGTCGAATTGTGACTGCAAGAGAAGTTCATTCGCAATGTGTTGAAGCCGCTCTTCGACATATCCCCGAAGGTGCAAACGTCGTCATCACCCTGGACTGCGACGGCCTGGACCCAAGCAGTATGCCTAGCGTGATAGGGCCTTCACCGGGCGGGCTCACCTACACCCAAGTAATCGATATCATCGCCGGGGTGGGGAACCGTGCGAGAATAGCTGGGTTCGATCTCGTGGAATTCTATCCGCAAGCGGACCTTGGGAGCCTCACCGCCCTCACCGCCGCTCGATTCCACCAGATGCCTCTAGCTCAGGGTCCGGCATTAAACGGACCGCTTCAACTGCGGCGGAGAGCGTGCTTGAGCTATAGCGAGAGTCGCCGGTGATTTCCTCGCCCACCCAATCCGGCTTGTCAAAGTGATGATCTTCGGAGGGCAGTTCGACATCGGCCGTGACCAGGCCCAGTAACGGCCCTAGGTACTCGTCGACCTGCCAGACAACATCGTTGACCCGAATTTCGTAACGGATCTTTTCCAAACCGGGACCCCTCGCGAAGTCCGCTATCATTGCCTGTCCGTCGCCCTCTGTTAGCTCGATATGGTACTCGCTTCGAGAAAACCCGCGGCGAGCACTCTTGATCGCGAGCGTCGTTGTGTTGTCACAGACCCTGATGCGAGCCTTGCCCAGATCAAACCGCGCTATCAGGTGATCAAGTATATGGCGACCGGTCGCAGTCAAGGCCCGCCATGACTGGTCCACGACCAGAAACTTACGCTCGACTTCTAATGCCATTGCTACAACTCCAGATGCTTTTCTCCCGTAGGGAGAAGGCATTCACGATGCAAGATTGCTCGTACGGAGTTGGGAAGATTTCCCACAGGGTGAGCAGGGTCCGCTGCTGCGAGTATGATGAGACCGATCATCGATACGCCGCCTGGTTCCTTGTTCTGCCTGCGATGAGGCGCCACACCGAGATGCTGCCATAGAGAGAGGCCAGCACGCGGCCCATGCCTTGAAACGCCAAACGGCGGTTTATACCTGCTGCCCCGGATTTGGGAGGGATGACTTGATGGGATTCTTCGAAACAGCGTTTGGTCCTGCTGAACTGGAGATACTAGAGGCCGCGTTGGCTCAATGGTGCCGCGAGCGTCTGGTCGACAGGCTATCTCCTGAAGCAGCTATCGCGGCAGAAGTATTTATCAATCTCTTTCGCGAAGGGAACAGGACGTCGTCGGAGCTGCAGGAGGCAGCCGGGCACCACAAGTGGCTGATGGAATGGCCAAGTGCCTCCCAAGGAACGCACCCTACCGAGGCCAAAGAATCGACCCTGCCTACCTCGCAGTGTGCCTAGCGGCCGCTCCTCTAGATCGAAAGCCTGTCGTAACCGGAGAAAATGATGCCAATGTCGCACGCTCTCAACCGTTTAGCCCATTCTAATCCCGTTACCCGAGGCATTGCTGTCGCTTTGTTGCTGGTCTCATGCTGAGCGGATGCTCGGCTGGCGAAGACACCGCAACTCCTCCTGCGAACTCACAAGGTGCCACAGTCGGCGGCGACGGGTCAGAAATTGGGTTGGACGACCTAACGGAGCCTGATCTGAAGAGTGTGGCTTTGACCGGTGAACTCGGTTGCAGCTTTCAGACGGAGGACAATTCGACCATCCTCTACGCGATGGGAATTGTGGGATCGAGCGAGCCCGCCCAAGGGGTTGTAAAGGTTTCTGGAGAGGTCGAGCCTGTTGGCGCGCCCGGTGGGTTTAACGGGATGATCAAGGGAGCCTCGTTCACCGGGCGAGGTAAAACGATAGATATTGCGATAACGGGTGCAGCAATGGGTGGTGGTGAGTCTCCGGCTCTGCCTGCTACCCTGACCTACCAGCGGGCTGATGGCGCCAGCCGTTCGATTGACGGGAGCTGGCAATGTTGTGGCCCTTAGAAAGTTTCTCACGAAACCAGCGCTGTGCCGGCAAGTAGTCAGAGCACGGAGGCGCAACAGCAGATCCTGTGGCTGGCCCCCTACAGGTCCCGGACCAGGAGCTGTTCGAGTGTTACACTCCTCCAGGCGCAGTCCGGTGATGCTACGATGACTGATTCTTTGGAATCCGCTCCAAGAAGCCGCAGCTCATCTATATAAATTCGGAGCAGAAGCTAGCTGTTGTCCGTCCCTCAGTCTTTCAGACAAGCCAATGTCTTGGTTCGTTTATGGAAATAGAATCGGAAGGAACCTGTATTAGCAGGACTGTTGGTTCTGATCCCATCAAGGCGAGAAAAACACCCTGACGGAGCAGAGGTTCCTGATATCGCGGCAGCCCGACCTATCGCGATTGAGGGCGTCCGCGACCTGATCGCCGAGCGGATCCGGCAGGCGAAATGCTTGTGCCGGAGTTGAGGCCGAGGAGGAAACTACAGCAGGCAAGACCGTCACTATACTCTTGGCATTTTTTTCTGGTGCCAAATACCGCGCGCTGTGCCTAACTCGTCTACTTTGAATTCGGTGCATCAATGACGAGCTTCCCCTTACATGGCGCCGCCGGATCGCAGGACATCCGGCCAGCAACAGCAGCGAGAGTATTTGAGTTGGCGATGGGAAGCTCTCCCTTAAATGGCACCCACGATTGACAGAGCAGCGGCGTCTGCATCAAGACATGCTGGGCGACACTCCTGCGACATCATGCGGCCTCGGCGGATCGTCGGTGCCGGTATCAACGGCCCGAGTAAGAAACAGAAATAGGGAGGCAAGTTGTAGATGGCAGGCTCGGCGCGTCACGCATTATGGTCTAACTTCTGGGCGCTGCCCTCGTTGATGATTTTGGGCACGGTCCTTTTCACCGTGGGATTGCTGATCCTTGATGGCCAAGGGGCGTCGGCTTGGGTTGGGGAGTGGGGCTGGCCGTTGTCCATACCAGGTAAGACCGCGCTGGAGCTGGCGAGCGGCCTTGTTACGGTACATACGGCATTCGCCACCCTCTATTTTTCCATCACTCTATTGGTTCTAACGCTGGCTTCGAGCAATCTCGGCGTGCGGTTGATCGACCGCTGGATCGGGGACCGGAAGATACGTTTCACGCTTGGGCTCCTGCTAGCGCTGCTTTCTAGCGCACTAATTGTGCTGTCTTCGGTCGATTCTGAGGGCCCACCGGAGCGTGTTCCGCGGCTCACTCTGGCAGTACTCACTGTTGCGACAATCTTGGCTCTGGCTTGGATGACAAGGGCTCTGAATCATCTTGGACGCACAGTTCACATCGACACCTCCATCGCTCAGCTGGGCCGCAACGCGGCCCGGAGCCTTAGCCGCAATCGGCACGCCGAGCCGCCCAACTTGGATCTACAGGGCAGCATCCCGATCCGTGCGGCTGAGACCGGCTACATTGACGAGATCAAGTGCGACAAGATCTTGGACGAAGCCTGCGCACGGGGCGCCGCTGTACGTCTTCTCCGCGGGACTGGCGACTTCATGATGGAAGGGGAGGAAATTGGCACGGTGATGGGTTATGCCAGTTCGGATTGGGTGACGCCACACATCATAGCCGCATCCTATCGCAACGACACGCGCGGGCCGGTCTTCGAAGCTAATTTGCTGGTGGAAATCGCGAGCCGCGCGCTATCGCCTGCGGTAAACGATTTCTACACAGCTCTCGCCTGTTGCGACAGGCTGGCTAGCATGTTCGCGGTGGCCTTGAATGTCTCTCACACTCCCCAGTGGCTCACCGACAAGAACGCGATGCCACGGCTCGAGTTGCCGACCGAGAAGGTGACTCAGTTCATGGATGGCCCGATGAAGGCATTTCGACAGACAGCGGCTCCATATCCCGCTGTGATCATCCACATGATCAAGTTAATGGCGCGCTTGCCATGCTCCAGCGAAAGCGAGAGGGAAGTCGTCGAGTTTCTCTGGAGCCATACGCAAGCGATGGCGGAACACGGAGCCTCTCAAGCTCAGACAGATGCGGACCGTGCAGATATCCGGGCGGCTCTTGAGAGTGCGCGGCATTTACTTACGGCCAGCTGATCCCTAATCTGGCACGCAACACGCTGCCAGACGCCATTGCTGATTTGGGACGATTAATTCATGAGCGATTGTCACGGCGATCCCCTCGTAGCGGCAAATGAGCCACGGATTCTATGGGTACAGTTGTTATCGAAAGCCGCACCCACTTGTTCAGGAACATTTGCGGAAACTCCTTGTTGACTTCATCGATTCTGAGAAGCGGAGGCCTCTATTATGATCGACACGAAAACGCACGGCATCATCGACTACTTGACGGGGGTGCTCCTCCTGATTGCACCGTATCTCTTTGGCTTTGCCAATGGAGGGATCGAGCAATGGCTCCCGCAGCTCCTAGGGGCAATGATCTTGGTCATGAGCTTGCTGACGAACTACGAGCTCAGCGTCGCAAAGTTGATTCCCTTGAAGGTGCACCTCGCTGTGGATATTGCCGGTGGCGTTCTTCTTGCAGCATCACCTTGGCTGTTTGGTTTCTCGCAAACTATCTGGTGGCCGCATGTGCTCGTGGGACTGATGGAAATCGTAGTGCCTCTTGTGACGAAGAAAGGCACGCACCCAACCACGGGATAACGCATAAAGAAGAGCGCGTTCGTGAATCGCGGAGGCGGCGTTCCTGCCTGTCAGTTGCCCGAAAGAGGGGCAGCAAAGTGGGCAGGGCGCGCCGAAACAGCCCTGCTGGCCGAAAGCAAGCGTCTGCAACAACGACAGCCGCTCACCCGTACCTGGCATCGTAGAGCTCCCGACAGGCTGGATGCGTGCCTGCACCGCTCGTAGCCTTGCGCGCACGGCTCTGCGGCGCGTCGTATTTTGTGGGAGACGAAGGAGGAGATGATCTGCAGGGTGTTCTTGATCCGGTGCGCCATTTCGGCAGCCAGAAGGTCGCGATTTCGATCAATCTTGCTTAGCCGGCTCGGTGATATCGTCGATGGCGAGATGAACAGCCGGTTCGGATGCCGTCGTCATACACCATGCGGGCGTTGAGAAGCACGATCCTGCGGCGCTAGAGCAGATCCTGTTCAATCCCGATCATATCCGGCGGCCTTGATGTAGTGGCGCATTCTGTCGGTGCGAAGCTGACGATCGAAGCCGCAACGCATATCTCGACGATGCCTATGCCCGTGGAAGGTCAGATCAACCGAATGAGCTTGCGGCGGGATTGTCCCGATGTCACGGGGGCTAGATGTGAGCTTTCAGGAGGTTGTCCATCCGGAGCGGATTTAGGAGACTGGAGTTACCACACCTCAGTTTTCCAGGATCGCTCCGAATGAACATTCACAAGAATGCCCGACTGACGCCTTTGCGTCGAGAAGAAATGGCTTTGGCGGTGACCGGCGGGCAGTTGTCTCGAAGCCAAGCCGCTCGGGTCTATGGCGTCTCGCCGAAGATCGTGTCGCGCTGGGTCACACGGTTCGAAACGGCCGGGCGCGACGGCATGACGGACCATTCATCGCGGCCCCGAGCCAGTCCCCGGCGGACGGACGGCGCTCTGGTCGAGCGCATTGCCGGTCTTCGCAGACAACGCTTGACCGGGAAGCACATTGCCATGGAGACGGGTGTTTCGCCTGCCACCGTCAGCCGTGTTCTCAGACGCGCTGGCCTGTCGCGCATGAAGGACCTCGCTCCCATCGAGCCGGTCGTGCGTTACGAGTTGAACTGCCCCCCGTTTCGACCGGACAGTCGGCATAAGCAGAAAGGCTCAAGCACAGGCTTGGGTATAGGCTTATGTCTAACGAGTACCGACACATTGAATTGCTGACGGGTGATGTCCGCCGCAGGCGGTGGACCACCGAGCAGAAGCTGACAATCATTGAGCAGAGTTTCGAACCTGGCGAGACGGTATCTTCTACCGCTCGCCGCCATGG